>NZ_JBVJVZ010000006.1:0-396793 GCF_055603245.1 Streptomyces sp. NPDC037290
CTGGCCCAGATCGGTTTCCAGCAGTCGTACACGTACTTCACCTGGCGCAACACCAAGGAGGAACTGACCGAGTACCTGGGCGAGTTGTCGGGTGAGGCGGCGGCCTACATGCGGCCCAACCTCTTCGTCAACACCCCCGACATCCTGCACGCCTACCTCCAGCACGGCGGCCGGCCCGCCTTCGAGGTACGCGCCGTCCTCGCCGCGACCCTCTCCCCCACCTGGGGCATCTACAGCGGCTACGAACTGTGCGAGAACACCCCGCTCAGGGAGGGCAGCGAGGAGTACCTCGACTCGGAGAAGTACCAGCTGCGAGCCCGCGACTGGGAGACCGCCGAACGCGAGGGCCGCACCATCACCCCCCTCATCACCCGGCTCAACGAGCTCCGGCGCCGCAGCCCGGCCCTGCGCCAACTGCGCGATCTGCACTTCCACCACGCCGACCAGGACGCGGTGATCGCCTACTCGAAGCGCAGCGGATCGAACACGGTTCTCGTGGTCGCCAACCTCGACCCCCACCACACCCAGGAGGCCACGGTCTCGTTGGACATGCCGCAACTCGGCCTGGACTGGCACGAGTCCGTGCCGGTGCGCGACGAGCTCACCGGCGAGACCTACTACTGGGGCAGGGCCAACTATGTGCGCCTCGAACCGGGTCATAGGCCCGCGCATGTCTTCACCGTCCTGCGACCGTCCAACCCGCAGATCGGAGGGTCACCCACAATATGATCGTCAATGAGCCCGTCCCGGACACTTTCGAGGACACTCCCGCGGGGGACCGGGATCCGGAGTGGTTCAAGCGCGCCGTCTTCTACGAGGTCCTGGTCCGCTCCTTCCAGGACAGCAACGGCGACGGCGTCGGCGACCTGAAGGGCCTGACCGCCAAGCTCGACTATCTGCAGTGGCTCGGCGTGGACTGTCTGTGGCTGCCGCCGTTCTTCAAGTCGCCGCTCAGGGACGGCGGTTACGACGTCTCCGACTACACCGCCGTCCTCCCGGAGTTCGGTGACCTCGCCGACTTCGTGGAGTTCGTCGACGCCGCCCACCAGCGCGGCATGCGCGTGATCATCGACTTCGTCATGAACCACACCAGCGACCAGCACCCGTGGTTCCAGGAGTCCAGGCGGGATCCGGACGGTCCGTACGGCGACTACTACGTATGGGCCGACGACGACAAGCAGTTCCAGGACGCCCGGATCATCTTCGTCGACACCGAGGCCTCCAACTGGACGTACGACCCCCTACGCAAGCAGTACTACTGGCACCGCTTCTTCTCGCACCAGCCGGACCTGAACTACGAGAACCCGGCCGTGCAGGAGGAGATGATCTCCGCGCTGAAGTTCTGGCTGGATCTCGGCATCGACGGGTTCCGGCTCGACGCGGTGCCGTACCTGTACCAGCAGGAGGGCACCAACTGCGAGAACCTCCCGGCGACCCACGAGTTCCTCAGGCGGGTGCGCAAGGAGATCGACGCCCAGTACCCCGACAAGGTGCTCCTCGCCGAGGCCAACCAGTGGCCCGAGGACGTCGTCGACTACTTCGGCGACTTCCGCAGCGGCGGCGACGAGTGCCACATGGCGTTCCACTTCCCGGTCATGCCGCGCATCTTCATGGCCGTACGGCGGGAATCCCGCTACCCGGTCTCGGAAATCCTGGCCAAGACCCCGGCCATTCCCTCCCACTGCCAGTGGGGCATCTTCCTGCGCAACCACGACGAGCTGACCCTCGAGATGGTCACCGACGAAGAGCGCGACTACATGTGGGCCGAGTACGCGAAGGACCCACGGATGCGCGCCAACATCGGCATCCGCCGCCGCCTCGCGCCCCTGCTGGACAACGACCGCAACCAGATCGAGCTGTTCACCGCGCTGCTGCTGTCCCTGCCCGGCTCGCCGATCCTCTACTACGGCGACGAGATCGGCATGGGCGACAACATCTGGCTCGGCGACCGCGACGCCGTGCGCACCCCCATGCAGTGGACCCCCGACCGCAACGCCGGCTTCTCGTCCTGTGATCCGGGGCGCCTGTTCCTGCCCACGATCATGGACCCGGTCTACGGCTACCAGGTCACCAACGTCGAGGCGTCGATGTCCTCGCCGTCGTCGTTGCTGCACTGGACCCGCCGCATGATCGAGATCCGCAAGCAGAATCCTGCCTTCGGACTGGGGTCCTACAACGAACTGCAGTCCTCCAACCCGGCCGTCCTCGCCTTCCTGCGCGAGTACGAGGACGACCTCGTGCTGTGCGTCCACAACTTCTCCCGCTTCGCACAGCCCACCGAACTCGACCTGAGCCGGTTCGGCGGGCGGAACCCGGTCGAGCTGTTCGGCGGGGTCCGCTTCCCGGCGATCGGCGAGCTGCCGTACCTGCTCACCCTCGCGGGACACGGCTTCTACTGGTTCCGGCTGCGCCGGGACGCGGCGTAGAACCCTGGTGGTGGGACGGTTTTCTCCGTCCCACCCGGGGCACGCAACAGTGACACCCCCTCACGCTCCGGGGAAAGGACGTGACGCCCATGGCGGAAACGGTCACCTCTTCCGGTACCACCCCTCTCCTCGCCTCACTGGATCCCTTGTTGCGGACGTGGCTGCCGAGGCAGCGCTGGTTCGCCGGCAAGGGACGCCCGGTCACGGGGTTCACCCCCGTGACCGCCACCGAACTGCTGCCGCCCGACGGCCGGCTGGGCCTCTACCACCTGCTCCTGCGCGTCCACCAGCCGTCCGCGCTGGGCAGCGAGCCACACCCGGGCGACTGCTACCAGCTCCTCATAGGCGTGCGCGAGGCGCTGCCACCCCGGCTGGCGCCCGCGCTGATCGGACACGTGGAAGAGGGGCCGCTCGCCGGGCGCACGGTGTACGAGGCCCTGTACGACCCCCGGCCCGCGAACGTGCTCCTGGAGGCCCTGCGCACCCGGGCCCGCATCGGCGGGCTGCGGTTCGAGCGGGACCCGCGCCAGGAGATCCGCGAGGGTCTCGTGCCCCGGCTCATGACCGCCGAGCAGTCGAACTCGTCGGTGGTCTACGGCGATACGTTCATCCTGAAGCTGCTGCGCCGGGTGGTGCCCGGCGTCAACCCGGACCTGGAGATACCCCTGGCACTGGCCCGGGAGGACTGCCCCCGGGTGCCCGCGCCGACCGCCTGGCTGCACGCGGAGATCGACACCGAGTCCTACGTCCTGGCGGTGCTCCAGCCGTTCGTGAGCGGGGCGAGCGACGGCTGGGAGCTGGCGCTGCGCGAGCTGGCCAAGGGCGAGGACTTCGCCGCCGAGGCGCGGGCGCTGGGCCGGGCCACCGCCGAGGTGCACACCGCGCTGGCCCGCGCCCTGCCGACGGTCACGCTGGGCCACGCCCAGCTGCGGTCGCTGGCCGACGGGATGACCGAGCGGCTGGAGGCGGCCGTCCAGGCGGTGCCCGGACTGCGGCCGTACGAGACCGGGCTGCGCTCGGCCTACCGGGCGCTGGCCGGCCTCGCCGACGAGGGCCGCACCTGGACCGCCCAGCGGATCCACGGTGATCTGCACCTCGGCCAGTGTCTGCGCTCGGCCTCAGGAGAGTGGTCGCTGATCGACTTCGAGGGCGAGCCGGCCCGGCCGCCGGCCGAGCGGCGCATGCCGCAGCCGCCGGTACGGGACATCGCGGGGATGCTCCGCTCCTTCGACTACGCCGCCCACTCGGTGAGCCCGCCCGCCCCGGAGTGGGCGCGCGTCTGCCGGGCCGCCTACTGCTCCGGGTACGCGGAGGTGGCCGGCCGCGACCCGCGCACCGACCCGGTGCTGCTGCGGGCCTACGAGACCGACAAGGCGGTGTACGAGGTGGTCTACGAGGCCCGGCACCGCCCCGACTGGCTGCCCGTACCGCTCTCGGCGATCCGTCGCCTCGCCGCGTGAAGACCAGGAGGCTCGTCCGTGACGACCAAGAAGTCGGCCACCTCGAAGAACACCCCGAATCTCGCCGTCTCCCCCGCTGACCGCGAGCGGCTGCTGCACGGTACCCACCACGACCCGCACTCCGTGCTGGGCGCGCATCCGGTGAAGGGAGGCGTCGCCTTCCGGGTCTTCAGGCCGTACGCGCTGTCCGTCACGGTCGTCGCCGGCGATCTGCGGGCCGAACTGCACGACGACGGCGACGGGTTCTTCTCGGCGTCGCTGCCGCTCGGGGACGTACCCGACTACCGGCTGCTGGTGGCGTACGAGGGGAACGTCCTGGACACCCAGGACCCCTACCGCTTCCTGCCGACCCTCGGCGAGCTGGACCTGCACCTGCTCGGCGAGGGCCGGCACGAGCAGCTGTGGCGGGCGCTCGGCGCGCATGTCACCACCCATCAGGGCGTCACCGGCACCCGGTTCGCGGTGTGGGCGCCGAACGCGCGGGGGGTACGGATCGCGGGCGGCTTCAACTTCTGGGACGCGACGGGGTTCCCGATGCGCTCGCTGGGCTCCTCCGGGGTGTGGGAGCTGTTCGTGCCGGGGATCGGCGAGGGCGAGGTGTACAAGTTCGAGATCACCCGTCCGGACGGCTCGCGCACCCTGCGCGCCGATCCGCTGGCCCGCCGCACCGAGGCGCCGCCCGCCACCGCGTCGATCGTGCACGTCTCGCGCCACGCGTGGGCGGACGAGGAGTGGATGGCACACCGGGCGGACACTCCCGTGCACGAGGCCCCGTTCTCGGTGTACGAGGTGCACCTGCCCTCGTGGCGCCCGGGGCTGACCTACCGCGGGCTCGCCGAGCAACTCCCCGCGTACGTAAAGGAGATGGGCTTCACGCACGTCGAGCTGATGCCGGTCGCCGAGCATCCGTTCGGCGGGTCCTGGGGCTACCAGGTCACCGGCTTCTACGCGCCCACCGCCCGGCTCGGCACTCCGGACGACTTCAGGTACCTGGTGGACCGGCTGCACCAGGCCGGCATCGGCGTGCTGATGGACTGGGTGCCGGCGCACTTCCCGCGCGACGACTGGGCGCTGGCCGAGTTCGACGGGCGTCCGCTGTACGAGCACCATGACCCGCTGCGGGCCGCGCACCCCGACTGGGGCACCCTGGAGTTCGACTTCGGCCGCCGCGAGGTGCGCAACTTCCTCGTCGCCAACGCCGTGTACTGGTGCGAGGAGTTCCACATCGACGGCCTGCGGGTGGACGCGGTCGCCTCGATGCTCTACCTCGACTACTCCCGCGAGCCGGGCCAGTGGACCCCGAACGAGCACGGCGGCCGGGAGAACCTGGACGCGGTGGCCTTCCTGCAGGAGATGAACGCCACGGTCTACCGGCGCTGCCCCGGCGTGGTGACCATCGCCGAGGAGTCGACGGCCTGGGACGGCGTCACCCGCCCCACCCACCACAAGGGCCCGAGCGGTTTCGGCGGGCTCGGTTTCGGGCTGAAGTGGAACATGGGCTGGATGCACGACTCGCTGCAGTACATGGCCCACGAGCCGGTCCACCGCAGCTACCACCACCACGAGATGACCTTCTCGATGGTGTACGCGTACAGCGAGAACTACGTCCTGCCCATCTCCCACGACGAGGTCGTGCACGGCAAGCGGTCCCTGGTGTCGAAGATGCCGGGCGACTGGTGGCAGCAGCGCGCGAGCGACCGCGCCTACCTGGGCTTCATGTGGGCCCACCCCGGCAAACAGCTCCTCTTCATGGGGCAGGAGTTCGCCCAGGGTGCCGAGTGGTCCGAGGCGCACGGCCCGGACTGGTGGCTGCTCGACCCGTCCTACGGCGCCGAGGCCGACCACCGGGGCGTACGGGACCTGGTCCGGGACCTGAACGCGCTGTACCGGGCGACCCCGGCCCTGTGGCAGCGGGACACCGACCCGGCGGGCTTCCAGTGGATCGCCGGGGACGCGGCGGACGACAACGTCTTCGCCTTCCTGCGCCTGGACGCGGACGGTTCTCCCCTGCTGGCGGTGTCGAACTTCTCCCCGGTCGTCCGGCACGACTACCGGCTCGGCGTCCCGGACGACGTACCGGCCTGGCACGAGTCCCTCAACACCGACGCCGCGCGGTACGGCGGCAGCGACGTCACCCACCCGGATCCGGTCAAGCCCGAGGCCCAGGGGTGCCACGGCCGCCCCGCGAGCATCCGCCTGACCCTGCCCCCGCTGGCCACGGTGTGGCTACGGCCGGCCTAGGGCCTGTCCGGCGGATCATGCCAAAGGCGCGGGGCATGGCACGCCCATCTGCGGCGTTGTCGTCGGTTGCCTGGAGCCGGCCTGATCCGCCGGACAGGCCCTAGGGCCGTTGTGGCGGCCCTCAGCGAGCCGCTCGTTCGGGGATCGCCGGCAGCACCTTCTCGGCGATGGCGAGGAGCACGCTGTCGTCCGGGAGGGATGCCGACGTGCTCCAGACGCTGATGTCGTAGTAGCCGCCCCGGTCCCTCCGGTCGAGGGCCACGGACAGGGTTCTGGCCAGGGGGCCTTGTTCGACCGGCCCGCCGGAGGACCCGCCGGTGCCGAGATTGATCTCGATCTTCATGGTGTGGTCCGAGGAGAGGACCGCGGGCCGGCCGAGCACCGTGAGCGTCCTGACGTCCTGCTCGTCCCCCGTCTTCATCAGCTTCACGTACTGCGCGGTCGACAGGTGGTCGTACGTGGCCGAGACATGCACCGTGTAGGTGTCGAACGCGACCTCGGCCTCCGGCTGGGCGACCTTTCCGTCCGTCAGCGGAGCGGTTCCGGAGGTGCCGGACGCCGTGGTCGCGGTCTCGGCGGGCGTGCCGAGAAGCCGGGCCAGGTCGGTCCGGTTGAGCGCCTTGCACAACTCGTCACCGGTCGCGGGCCGGGGCGTCCTCTCGTAGGCCTTCGGCAGCTTCTCGTGCTCCTCACCACAGGAGGCGGGCCGCGGCGTGCTGTCGTGGGACGGCAGCACGCGCGGGCCCAGCCACAGCGCGGCCCCGATCGCCCCGAACACGGCCACGGCGGCGACGGCCTGGCCCCATGCGCTGGGCTCCTTCTCCGCGGTGTCCGGGCCGGGACGCGGCCCGGTCGGGGCCTGGGCCTGCGGCTGGGCCAGGGGTGGGGCCTGGGCCTGGGCGGCGGCATCGGCCGTCACCGGGTCCGCGGAGGCCGCCGGACGGGGGTTTCGGCGTGCGCGCAGCGCGCGGGTCACCGCGTGGACGCGTACCGCGGTGAACACGAGGAACACCACGCCGAGGCCGGCCGCGACCGGTTCGTGATCGCGGACGGCCAGATACATGATGCGTACGCCGAGAACGGACCCGAGCGCGATGAACAGCGGCTCGCGGACCCAGAAGGGCAGGAGACGGAGGAGGAAGCCGAGCATCCGGTGATCTCACCAGGACAAGGCGGCATGCGCCGTGGTGGAAGCCACAGTTCCGGCCACCTGATCCCCCGCCCCCACGAACCCTCCTCGCGGTGTCACTCCGCGCTGCCGGCCAGGGCCGTGGGCAGGTCGCCGGTGTGCAGGACCCCCAGCCGCTGGGTCGCCCGGGTCAGGGCCACGTACAGGTCGCTCGTGCCGTAGCGGGCCGGTTCCACCACCAGGACCGAGTCGAATTCGAGGCCCTTGGCCTGGCGGGGGTCGAGCAGCACGACCGTACGGGTCAGATCGGGCTCGGCGCCCGCCGTGACGCCGTCCAGCCGGGCGGCCAGCGAACGGTGCAGGTCGCGCGGGGCGATGACCGCCAGGCGGCCCTCGACCGGGGTGAGCTCGGCGACGGCCTTGGCGACGGCGCCGGGCAGGTCGCCGTCGGCCCGGCGGACCCAGGGCCGTACGCCCGTGGAGCGGACGGAACTCGGGGGTTCGAAGTCCGGGTTCTCCGCGCGGACCACGGCCGCGGCCAGCTCCATGATCTCGGCCGGGGTGCGGTAGTTGACGCCGAGCCGGGTGTGCTCCCAGCGGTCCTCGACGTAGGGCGCGAGGATGCCCGCCCAGGAGCCGGCACCGGCCGCCTCCGCCGTCTGCGCGGGGTCGCCGACCAGGGTCATCGAGCGGGTCGGGCTGCGCCGCATCAGCAGCCGCCAGGCCATCGGCGACAGCTCCTGCGCCTCGTCCACGATGATGTGCCCGAACGCCCAGGTCCGGTCGGCCGCCGCCCGCTCGGCCGCGCTGCGGTGGTCGGTCTCCTCGTGCCGCTCGGCGAACCGCTCGGCGTCGATGATGTCGTGCGCCGACAGCACCTCGGACGCGTCCGGGTCACCGTCCTCCTTGTCCTCGAACTCGTAGGTCCGGGAGGCGTACGAGACGTCCAGGACGCCCTGCGCGTAGGCCACCTGGGTCTCGCGCTCGCGCTCGGCCCGGGCGCGCGCCCACCGGTCGTCCTCGCCGAGGAGTTCGGCGGCCTCGTCCAGCAGGGGCACGTCGGCGACGGTCCAGGCGCGGGTCACGGGGCGGCGTACGGCGGCCGCGTCCTGCTCGCTCAGATATCCCTCCGGCTCCGCGAGGAAGTCGGCGACCAGCCGCTGCGGGGTGATCCGCGGCCACAGCCGGTCGACGGCGGACCACACCTCGGGGTTCTCGGCGATCTCGTCGCGGATCTGGGTGATGTCCGAGGCGTCGAGCAGGCTGCCGCCGTCGTACGGGTCGGTGCCCACGCGTTCGGCGTACAGCTCGGTGAGGGTGTTGAGGATGTGTCCCTCGAAGTGCTCGCGGGCCGCGTTGTGGGGCAGTCCGGCGGCGCGGGTGCGCTCGCGGGCGACGGAGACCAGACCGTCGTCGAGCATCAGGACCTCGCGGTCGTGTTCGATCGCGAGGACCGGGTCGGGCAGGGCCTGCCGGTCGCGTACGACGGCGGCGAGCACGTCCGCCATGTCGGCCCGGCCCTTCACGGCCGCCGCCTCGGGGGTGTCGCCGGCGGTCGCCGTCACCCCGGGGAACAGTTCGCCGACCGTGGCCAGCAGCACGCCGGTCTCACCGAGCGAGGGCAGCACCTCGCCGATGTAGCCGAGGAAGGCGGGGTTGGGTCCGACGATGAGCACGGCACGGCGGGCCAGCAGCTCCCGGTACTCGTACAGCAGGTACGCGGCCCGGTGCAGGGCCACGGCCGTCTTGCCAGTGCCGGGGCCGCCCTCGACCACCAGCACCCCGCGGTACGGCGCCCGGATGATCTGGTCCTGCTCGGCCTGGATGGTCTGCACGATGTCGCTCATGCGGCCGGTGCGCGCCGAGTTCAGCGCGGCCAGCAGCACGGCGTCGCCGCTCGGGTCCTCGTAGCCGGTGCGGGTGGCGTCGCCGAGGTCGAGGATCTCGTCGTGCAGCGAGGTCACGGTCCGGCCCTCGGTGGTGATGTGCCGGCGGCGGCGCAGGCCCATCGGGGTGTGACCGGTGGCCAGGTAGAAGGGGCGGGCGACGTCGGCCCGCCAGTCGATGAGGACCGGGGTGCGCTCGGCGTCGTCCTCGCGCAGCCCGATCCGGCCGATGTGGTGGGCCGCGCCGTCGGCCAGGTCGATCCGGCCGAAGCAGAGCGAGCCGTCGACGGCGTTCAGGGCGGCGAGCAGCCCCGAACGCTCGGCGACCAGGATGTCCCGCTCCAGCCGGGCCTGCATGGGCTTGTCGCCCTGGGCGAGCGCGTCCGCGACCGATGTCTCGGCCTCGCCGCGCAGCACGTCCACGCGCGCGTACAGTCCGTCGATGAATTTCTGCTCGCCACGAATTTCATCACTGTTTGACAATTCCACTCCCGCGCCGATATACTGTGCTCACTGAGCTGCTTTGCGACCGAATTCACGCGAAGTCGCGAACCAGTGAATATACGCAAGAAAATCCCCCGAGCGCAATTGCTCGGGGGATTTCTCTTTGTCGGGCAGGGGTTACAGCACGTCGGCCAGCTCCTCCAGCAGCCGCCGCTTGGGCCGCGCCCCCACCATCGACCGCACCGGCTCACCGTCGCGGAACACCATCAGGGTCGGCGTGGACAGCACCCCGTAGGCGACCGTCGTCTCCGGGTTCCGGTCGACATCGAGCTGCACGATCTTCAACCGGTCGCCCTCCTCGAAGGCGATGTCCTTCAGCACCGGCGCCAGCTGCCGGCACGGCCCGCACCAGTCGGCCGTGAACTGCACCAGCACCGGCAGGCCGGAGCCCCGCACCTCCGCGTCGAAATCCGCGTCCGTCACCTCGGCCAGTCCGCTCACCAAGCTCATCTCGAAAGCCCTCCCAGCTCGCACCCGGGCTCCGGACCCCCCGGAACCAGCGCTTCGGCGGCCAGCGCGTCCCGGGCCAGCTCGGCCCGCCGCAGCTGCCCGGCGACCGTCTCCCGCACCGCCGACAGCTGACCGATGAGCGCGTCCAGCTCGTCCAGCTTGCGCCGGTAGACCACGAGCGAGGCCGGGCAGGAGTCGCCCTCCGGGTGCCCGGCGCGCAGGCACTCGACGAAGGGCCGCGTCTCCTCCAGCTCGAACCCGAAGTCCTGCAGCGTGCGGATCTGCTCCAGCAGCCTCAGGTCGTCCTCGTCGTACGCGCGGTGTCCGTTGCCGTCGCGCCGGGCCGGCAGCAGCCCGCGTGCCTCGTAGTAGCGCAGGGTGCGGGTCGTGGTCCCGGCCCGTGCGGCCAGCTCGCCGATTCGCATGTCCACGACCGTAGGCCTTGACGTCGGCGTCAAGGCAAGGCCGGCGGCAGGAGAGGCTTGCCGCGCACCGGCGAGGACAGTACGACCGAGGTCGTCGTGCGCCCCAGCGCCGAGGTCTGCGCCAGGATCTCCTCCAGGTGCACGGTGCCGGTGACGGCGACCTTGAGGATCCAGCAGTCCTCGCCGATCACGTGGTGCACCTCGGTGACCTCCGGGCGGTCGAGCAGTTCCAGGGTCCTCGGGTGCCGGAGGGTGTAGCCGCCGTGCGGGTTCACCCGGATGAAGGCCTGGATGCCGTAGCCGAGGCGGCCGGGCACCACCTGGGCGCCGTAGCCCTCCACCACCCCGGCCGCCTCCAGCCGGCGCACCCGCTCGGCCACGGCCGCCGGGCTCAGACTGACCCGCCGGCCCAGCTCGCTCAGCTTGATCCGCCCGTCGGTCTGCAGCAGCCGCAGGATCTCCCGGTCCACCCCGTCGAAGGCCACCGGCGAATCGACGGCGACGGCACGCGACTGCCGCTGTTCTTTCGGTGCGGCGGCCCGATCTCCCATGTCTCCCCCTTCAAAGGGCCCTGTCCGGCCAGGAAAATTATGATCATGACAAAGGCGCGAGAGGTACTGGTCATCGGCGGCAACCGCTACTTCGGCAAGCGGCTGATCGCCCGCTCACTGGCGGCCGGCGACAGGGTCACGGTCCTCAACCGCGCATCCTCACCCGCGCCGCCCGGAGCCGTCCACCTGGTGGCCGACCGGAACGACGAGCGGGCGCTCGCCGAGGCCCTGGCCGACCGGACCTACGACGTCGTCATCGACCAGGTCTGTTACACGCCGCGCCAGGCGGCGGCCGCCCGCCGGGTCTTCGCGGGCCGCACCGGGCGCTATCTGATGACCTCGACGGTGGAGGTGTACGAGCACCAGGACTCCGCGACCCCGCTGCCGGAGAAGGCGGTTGACCCGGCCACGGTCACCGTGGACCTCGAACTCCCCTGGTCCGACCCGGAGTTCCGGGAACGGCACTACGGCGAGGGCAAGCGGCAGGCGGAGGCGGTGTTCGCGGCGGGCCGGGACCTCCCGTACGTCTCCGTCCGGGTCGCCCATGTGCTGGGCGGCGCCGACGACTTCACCGGCCGCCTCGCCCACTACGCCGACCGCGTCCGCACCGCCACTCCTCTCACCGTGCCGCCCGTGGCCCACCCCGCGACCTACATCCACGTCGAGGAGATCGCCGGCTTCCTGTTCTGGGCGGCGGCCGAGGACTTCACGGGCCCGGTCAACGCCGCCTCGCACGGCGAGCTGACGGCCGGTGACCTCTGCGCGGCGGTGGCGGCACGGCTCGGCCGCGAGCACCCCGGGTTCCGGGTCGCCGAGTCCGCTGAGGCCGTCTCCCCCTTCGCCTTCCGCCGCCACTACGCCATGGACAACTCCCGCGCTCACAACCTCGGTTTCACGTTCGGCGACGCCCACGAGTGGCTGCCGCGAGCGGTGGCCGAGACGCTGGGTGAGGGGCTCAGACGGTGACGCCCGCCGACTCCTCCACCTCCATCAGGGAGGCGCTGTGCCGCTCCTCCTCGAAGGCCCGGCGGCCGCCGCGGAGGCCGAACAGACGCTTGGCCAGGGCGATGTAGAGGACCGCGAGGATGTTGAGGACGAGGGTGGCGATCTTCAGGTAGCTGACCTTCTCGGTGAGCTCGTAGATCTCCAGCGGGAGGAAGGCGGCCGTCGCCACCACCGTCAGGTACTCGGCCCAGCGCTTGGCGTACCAGAGGCCGACCGCCTCCACCAGCTCGATCAGCGCGTAGGCGAGGAGGAGCGCCGCCACCAGCAGGAGCGTGTTGTGCTTGTAGCCGAAGACCTTCTGGATGGAGCCGACGACCGGTGAATGGTCCAGGTCGTAGTGGAAGTGCCGGAAGACCGGGCGGAAGACGTCCAGGTACTCGTTGAACAGCCGGCGCACCGCGTCCTGGCTGTTGCTGAACTTCCACACCGCGACCGCGACCAGCACGATGAACACGCCGCGCACGGCCCGCTCGATCGCCAGGAAGCGCAGGATGAACAGGTCCCGCAGCACCTTGCCGCGCGGCACCAGCGGGGCGTCGGCGGCCGGCCCCGAGCCGTGCGGCTCGCCCAGCGCGAAGTCACCGCAGCGCAGGCACCGCCACACGTCACCGAGCGCCGTCTCGGCGTGCAGCCGGATCCGCAGCCGCGGATCGTCGGGCGCGTAGGTGACGTGCCCCTTCCGCGCACAGGTCCGCCGGTCCCAGTCGATCTTCATATCCCCCGCGCCTCCATACGTACTTGCTCACAGGTACTGACGCCACGCACGAACGTGCCGTTCCGGTTGATCAGGAACGGCACGTTAGTGGATGGGAGCGGCAAGGTGTCAGCCGACCGCGCTGTCCGCCGGTTCCTTCTGCTCGGTCTTCACCTCCGGAGCGGCGGCCTCACGACGCGGCAGCAGGAAGGCCACGAGGACCGTGCCGATGCCGAGGACCACCGCGCCGACCAGGCTGGTGTGCGCGACGGCGGAGGAGAAGGCGGAGCCGACCGCGTCGGCCATCTGCCGGGCGCCGGAGGCGAGTTCGGCGGCCTGCTGCCTGAGCTGGGCGGCCTGCTGCGGGTCGGTGGCCCTCGCCGCCTGCGCGGCCGCCTGGTGCGCCTTGTCGCCGATGCCCTGTGCGACGGCGTACCCGGCGCCGACCGAGTCCTGCGCGGTGTCCAGGGCGTTCGCCGGGAGCCTGCTGCCGGCGGTGGCGTCGCTCAGGTGGTTGCCGTACGACGTCGCGAGCAGCGAGCCGAGGATGGCGATGCCGAGCGAGCCGCCCAGTTCCAGCGAGGTGTCGTTGACCGCGCCGCCGACGCCCAGCTCGGACTCCGGGAAGGCGCCCATGATGGCGTCGGTGCAGGGCGAGAGGGCCAGGCCGATGGCGAGACCGAGGATGATCAGGGGGGCCAGGAAGTCGGTGTACGTCGACGCCGCGTCGATCCGGGTGAGCAGCGCCAGAGCCGTCGTGCCGCCGACCATGCCCGCGGTCACGGTGATCTTCATGCCGATGCGCGGGGTGAGCCAGCCGGTCAGGGCCGAGCCGACGAAGACCGCGCCGGCCAGCGGGAGCATCCGTACGCCGGTCTGGAGGGCGTCGTAGCCGAGGACGAACTGCAGGTGCTGGGTGAGGTAGTAGAAGGCGCCGAAGACGGCGAGGAAGAACAGGGCGACGGCGAGGTTGGAGCCGGCGAAGCGGCGGTGCGCGAAGCGGCGGACGTCCAGGATCGGGCGGGGGTGGCGCAGCTCCCAGACGACGAAGGCGACCAGACCGGCGCCCGCGACCACGGCCGCCGTCACCGCCTTGGTTCCCCAGCCGAAGTGCGGGCCCTCGATGATCATGTAGACGAGCGAGCCGGTCCAGATCACCGACAGCAGTCCGCCGACGTAGTCGATGCGGTCGTGGTGACCCGCCTTGGACGGCGGTACGAGGACGAGGGCGCCGACGATCGCGACGGCCGCGACGGGCACGTTGATCAGGAAGGTCGAGGACCAGCCGTGGTCGCGCAGCAGGGCGCCCGCGACGACCGGTCCGGCGGCGATGGCGAGCCCGGCGGTCGCGGTCCACAGGACGATCGCCTTGGCGCGTTCGGCGCGCGGGAAGGTCGCGGCCAGCAGCGAGAGCGTGGCGGGCATGATCAGCGCCGCGCCGACGCCCATGACGGCGCGGGCCGCGATGACGGTCGCCGCGCTGTCGGCGAGGTACCCGAAGACCGCGCCGCCGCCGAAGACGGCCAGCCCGAGGACGAGTGCCCCGCGTCGGCTGTACTTGTCGCCGATGGCGCCGAGCAGCAGCATCAGCGCCGCGTAGGGGACGGTGTAGCCGTCGATCACCCACTGCAGGTCCGCGCTGGTCAGCCCGAGGTCCTTCGTCATGTCGGGCGCGGCGACCGTGAGGGCGGTGTTCGCCATCACGATGATCAGCAGGCTCAGGCAGAGCACGAGCAGTGCCCACCAGCGCCGGGCGTACGGGCGCTCCATCTTCTCGACCGGTTCGGTCATGACGAGTCGCATGGCAGGGATCGCCTTCCTCGGATCGCGACGGGACGTACAGTCCAGGACTTGCACAGGGGCGTGCAATTGCACAGCCATGTGCAATCTACGCCGTTGCACAGTGCTGTGCAACTCGCGGGAGGGAGTGCAGAATGACTGCCATGACCACGGGTAACCCCAGCCGCGCCGACGTCAACCGGCGCCGCATCCTCGACGTCGCCCTCGCCGAGCTGCTGCGCGACCCCGACGCCTCCATGGACCAGATCGCGCGCGCGGCCGGGGTCGTACGACGGACGGTGTACGGCCACTTCCCCAGCCGTGAGGCGCTGATCAGCACCCTGGTCGACGAGGCGGTGCAGGCGCTGACGGACGCGGGCGGGGCGGAGCGCGAGGGGGCGGACGACCCGGCGGAGGCGGTGGCCCGGTCCGTCCTCGCGATCTGGGAGACGGCCGACCGCTACCGGCTGCTGCTCGCGCTCGCCCAGCGCACGGTCACCGTCCAGGGCATCCGCGAACGCCTCGCCCCGCTGCGCGCGGGCAAGGTCAGGCTGCTCCAACAGGGCCTGGACGAGGGGGTGTTCAGCTCTCCGCTGCCGGCGCCCGCGCTGGCGTACGTGCACGAGCAGACCGTGTTCGCGGTGATGGAGGCGGTCAACGACGGCCTGCTCACAGCGGCGGAGGCGGGCCGCTCGGCCGCGGTCACGGTCCTGACCGCGGCGGGCGTGCCCGCCTCCGCGGCCACCGCGCTGGTGGCCGAGGTGAGTGAGGGGACGTAAGGCGCCGGGCGGCCGAGGTACGGGGGAGACTCGGCCGCCCGGCGGCGGGTCCCGAACGCCCGGCCCGGGTTCAGGCGGGGCCGGACGTCCGGAGTTCCTTCGGGTGGGTGCGGGTCAGGCCTTGGCCAGTTCCTTCTCCCCGTCCTCCCGGGGCTCGGGAACACCCGTGACCGTCCCCTGCTTGTCATCGAGCAACGTGGTCTCGTCGAACGGCAGCTCACCCGCGAGCACCCGCCGCACCCGAGCCTTGTCGATCTCCTTCGTCCAGGTCCCCACGAGCACCGTGGCCACCGCGTTCCCCGCGAAGTTCGTCAGGGCACGCGCCTCGCTCATGAACCGGTCGATACCGACGATCAGCCCGACCCCGTCGACCAGCGCCGGCTTGTGCGACTGCAGACCGCCGGCCAGGGTGGCGAGCCCGGCCCCGCTCACGCCCGCCGCGCCCTTGGACGCCAGCAGCAAGAACAGCAGCAGCGGAATCTGCTCGCCCACCGACATCGGCGTACCGAGCGCGTCCGCGATGTACAGCGACGCCATGGTCATGTAGATCATCGTGCCGTCGAGATTGAAGGAGTACCCGGTCGGCACGGTGATGCCGACGACCGGCCTGCTGACGCCCAGGTGCTCCATCTTCGCGATCAGCCGCGGCAGCGCCGACTCGGAGGACGAGGTGGACAGGATCAGCAGGAACTCCCGCGCCAGGTACTTGAACAGCGAGAAGACGTTCAGCCCCGCGACGATCCGCAGGATCGTGCCGAGCACCACGAAGACGAACAGCACGCAGGTGACGTAGAAACCGAGCATCAGCACGGCGAGGCTCTTCAGCGCGTCGACGCCGGCCGAACCCACCACCGCCGCGATCGCCCCGAACGCACCGACCGGCGCGGCCCACATGACCATCGACAGGATGCGGAAGACCAGCCGCTGGATGTGCTCGATGCCGCGCAGCACCGGCTGCCCGGCCGAGCCCATGCCCTGCAGCGCGAACCCGGCGAGCAGGGCGACCAGCAGCGTCTGCAGGACCTGCTCACCGGTGAAGGCGGAGACGAACGTGGTCGGGATGATCGACAGCACGAAGTCGACGGGCGGCAGGGCCTTGCTGTCCACCTGGGCGTGACCGGCCTGCTTGATCGCGTTCGTCAGGTGCAGCCCGTCGCCGGGGTGCAGCACATTGCCGACGACGAGCCCGATGGCCAGGGCGACCAGTGACATGACCAGGAAGTAGCCGAGGGCGATACCGCCGACGGTACCGACCTTGGCGGCCTTCCGTACGGACCCGATACCGAGCACGATCGTGCAGAAGATGATCGGCGAGATCATCATCTTGATCAGGCTCACGAAACCGGTTCCGAGCGGTTTCAGCTGGACCGCGGCATCGGGCCAGATGAGTCCCACGGCGATGCCGAGCGCGACCGCCGCGATGACGGCGATGTACAGGTAATGGGTCCGGTCCCGCTTCACGCGGGGTGCGGCAGGTGCCGGAGCGGGGGTACTGGCGGCCACGACTGCCCTCCTTGACGTCTTCGTCGGCGAACAACCGGCGTGCGGCTCACGTCCGGGCGTTGTTTGGGGAATGCCGTGACTATCTCCCGCCGTGTGAGGGCGGTCACCCTTCCGTTCATTTAGTTCACGATTGACCGGGGAGGCACACTGCTGACATGCGCTTTCCGTCGCTCCCCCGACCTCGCAGCCTGGCGGGCCAGCTGTTCGCAATGCAGGCCGTGCTGATAGCGCTGGTCGTGGCCGGTTACGCGCTGTTCACCTACGTCAACGACCAGAGGCAGGCCGAGGACGCGGCGGTCCGCCAGGTCACGGCGGTGGCCCGCTCCATCGCGGACGCCCCTTCGGTCCGCTCGGCGATCCGCACCACCGACCCCACGGCCGCGCTGGAACCGTACGCACTGCAGGTGATGCGGGACGCGGACGTCGACTTCGTCACGATCATGAATCCGGAGGGGATCCGCTGGACCCACCCGGACCGGAAACAGATCGGCAAACGCTTCCTCGGCCGTATCGGCCCCGCCCTGCACGGTCGCACCTTCACCGAGACCTACACCGGCACCCTCGGCCCCTCCGTCCGCGCGGTGACCCCCGTCGAGGAGAACGGCCGCGTCATCGGCCTGGTCAGCGCCGGCATCAAGGTGGAGGAGATCAGCGCCCGGGTCCAGGACCAGGTCACGGCCCTGCTCGGGGTCGCCGGCGGCACCCTGCTGCTGGGCGCGGTCGGCACCTACGTCGTCAACGCCCGGCTGCGCCGCCACACCCACGGCATGAACGCCACCGAGCTGAGCCGGATGCACGACTACCACCAGGCGGCGCTGCACGCGGTCCGCGAGGGCCTGCTGATGCTGGACGGGCAGTACAGGGTGGCGCTGATCAACGACGGCGGGCGGGAGCTGCTGGGCCTGGGCGCCCCGGACACGGAACTGATCGGCCGCTCGGTGGCCGACCTGGGCCTGCCGGCCCCGCTGACCGGCGCGCTGCTGTCCTCCGAGCCCCGGGTGGACGAGGTGCACCTGACCGCATCCCGGGTCCTGGTGGTGAACACCTCCCCGGTGTCGGGCGGAGAACGCCGGGGAACGGTCGCGACCTTGCGCGATGTGACCGAACTCCAGTCTCTCATGGGCGAGTTGGACTCCGAGCGCGGCTTCACCCAGGCCCTGCGCTCGCAGGCGCACGAGGCCGCCAACCGGCTGCACACGGTGGTGTCGCTGATCGAGCTGGGCCGGGCCGAGGAGGCGGTGGAGTTCGCCACGGCGGAACTGGAGCTGGCCCAGGCCCTGACCGACCAGGTGGTGGCGGCGGTGCGGGAACCGGTGCTGGCCGCGCTGCTGCTGGGCAAGACGGCCCAGGCCAACGAGCGGGGCGTGGAGCTGGTGGTGTCGCGGGACAGCCGCCTGGACGACGGCCTGCTGCCCGGCGGCCTGCCCACCCGGGACCTGGTGACCATCCTCGGCAACCTGATCGACAACGCGGTGGACGCGGCGCAGGGCAGCGTCGGGGCACGGGTGACGGTGACGGCGTACGCCACGGACCGCGAGGTGGTCCTGCGGGTCGCCGACACGGGCCCCGGTGTCGACCCGGCCCATGCGGACCTGGTATTCCAGCGGGGGTTCTCGACGAAGCCGGCCGGGCCGGGCGGACGGGGCCTCGGGCTGGCCCTGGTCCGGCAGGCGGTGACCCGCCACGAGGGCACGTTGACGGTGGCGGAGTCCGACGAGGACGGCGAGGGCGGAGCGGTGTTCGAGGTGCGGTTGCCGCTGCGGTCGGCGATGGGGGACGGCAGATGACGCGGGAACAGCATCCGATCCGTGTCCTCGTGGTCGAGGACGACCCGGTCGCCGCCGACGCCCATGTGATGTACGTCGGCCGGGTGCCCGGGTTCGTCGCGGTCGGCAAGGCCCACACGGGCGCGGAGGCCCGCCGCGTCCTGGACCGTACGGCCGTGGACCTCCTCCTGCTGGACCTGCACCTGCCGGACGTGCACGGCCTGCAGTTCGCCCGCTCCCTGCGCGCGGCCGGACACCACGCCGACGTCATAGCGGTGACCTCGGCGCGGGACCTCGCGGTGGTCCGCGAGGGTGTCTCCCTCGGTGTCGTCCAGTACGTCCTGAAGCCCTTCACCTTCGCCACGCTCCGGGACCGCCTGGTCCGATACGCCGAGTTCCACGGAGCGGTGGGCGAGGCGAGCGGCCAGGACGAGGTGGACCGCGCCCTGGCGGTGCTCCGCGCACCGACGCCCGCCGCACTCCCGAAGGGGTTGAGCGGGCCGACGCTGGAGCGGGTCACGGGGGTGCTGCGGGACGCCCCCGAGGGCCTGACCGCGGCCGGGGTCGCGGAGGCGGTCGGCATCTCCCGCATCACCGCACGCCGCTATCTGGAACACCTGGTCGAGGCGGGCCGCGCCGCGCGGAGCCCGCAGTACGGGCAGGTGGGACGACCGGAGCTGGTCTACCGGTGGGTGCCGCAGGGGCGGTGAGGGGCGGCTGCCCGCTGCACACTCATTGACCTGACTAGACCACTCCTCTTACCTTCACACGGCAACCACCTGGCCACTCAGCAGTGCGCCCGCAGGAGGTCATGCCCGTGCGCCCCACCGCCGCTCTCTCCGCCCTCCTCACCGCCGCTCTCGCCGCCACCGCCCTCACCGCGTGCGGCTCGGGATCCGGCAGCAGCCCCGACACCCTGAAGGTGTCCTACAAGCAGTCGACGGACAACTCCGTCAAGGTGATGGACACCTATCTCGCCGGCATCAAGAAGGAGTTCGAGAAGAAGTACCCCGGCAAGAAGGTCGAGTTCGTGCCGATCAAGGCCCCGGACTCGGAGTACTACACCAAGGTGCAGCAGATGCTGCGCTCCCCGCGGACCGCGCCGGACCTGGTCTACGAGGACACCTTCCTCATCAACTCCGACATCACCAGCGGCTATCTCAAACCCCTCGACCCCTACCTCGCCAAGTGGCCGGACTGGGGCCGGTTCATCGGCACCGCGAAGGCGGCCGCGAAGGGCCAGGACGGGAAGACGTACGGCGTTCCGGACGGGACGGACACCCGGGGGCTGTGGTTCGACAAGCGCGTGTTCAAGAAGGCCGGGCTGCCGGCGAACTGGCAGCCGAGGAGCTGGGACGACGTCCTCGCCGCCGCCCGGACCATCAAGCGGAAGGTCCCCGGCGTCACCCCGCTCAACGTGTACACGGGCAAGCCGGCGGGTGAGCGGTCCACCATGCAGGGCTTCGAGATGCTCCTGTACGGCACGGGCGACGGCACCTCCGATCCGCTCTACGACAGCACGGCGAAGAAATGGATCACCGCAGGTCAGGGCTTCAGGGACGCGCTGTCGTTCGTCGAGACCGTCTACCGGGAGAAGCTCGGCCCCGACGTCTCCGACGCCCTCGACCCCAACTTCGCCACCACCGTCAACGGCGAGCTCCTCCCGCAGGGCAAGCTCGGCATCGACCTCGACGGCTCCTGGCTGCCGCAGGAATGGCTGCCGGGCAGCGGGCACGAGTGGCCCAACTGGTCCAGGCAACTGGGGCTCGCGTACATGCCGACCCAGCACGGCCAGGCGCCCGGCAAGGTCAGCATGTCCGGCGGGTGGACCTGGGCCGTCCCGGCCAAGGCCGCCAACCCCGGTCTCGCCTTCGACTTCATCAGGACGATGCAGACCGAGGCGAACGCCAAGAAGTGGTACATCGCCAACTCGGGCATCTCGGTGCGCGGGGACGTGGCCGCGGATCCCGCGTACGCCACCGCCCAGCCGGGCATCCGGTTCTTCACCGACCTGGTGTCGGTCACGCACTACCGGCCCGCGTACCCGGCGTACCCGAAGGTGTCGACCGCCATCCAGGAGGCCATGGAGGGCGTGACGACCGGCGACCAGTCCGTGGAGAAGGCCGCGAGCGGGTACGACGACACCCTCAGGGACGTCACCGGCGGCCAAGTGGTCCGCAAGTGAGCAGTCGGCGCCGGCTCGCCAGGGCCCTCCCCCTCACCCCCGCCGTCGCCCTGTTGCTGCTCTTCCTGGCGGGGCCGATCGGCTACTGCGTCTACATCGCCTTCACCGACCTGCAGTTGACCGGTCAGGCGCACGCGTCGTTCGTCGGGTTCGCCAACTTCCGGCGCGCCTTCCGGGACGACGCGTTCCTGAACGCCGTCTGGCTGACCCTGGTGTTCACCGTGCTGTCCTCGCTCGTCGGGCAGAACACCCTGGGCCTCGCCCTGGCCGCGCTCATGAAACGGGCGTCGAAGCCGGTGCGCACGCTCACCGGCGGGGTCCTCGTCACGGCCTGGGTGCTGCCGGAGGTGGTCGCCGGGTTCCTGCTGTACGCCTTCTTCCGCCGGGAGGGCACCTTGAACGCCATCCTGGACTGGCTGCACCTGCCGCGCCAGAACTGGCTGTTCACGCTGCCCGTCCTCGCGGTGTCCTTCGCCAACGTCTGGCGCGGCACGGCGTTCTCGATGCTCGTCTACTCCGCCGCGCTGGACGAGATACCCGCCGAGATCACGGAGGCCGCCGAGGTGGACGGGGCCGGCGGATGGCGGCGGATGTGGCACATCACCCTGCCGATGATCCGGCGGTCCATCGGCACCAATCTCATGCTCAACACCCTGCAGACGCTCTCCGTCTTCGGGCTGATCTGGGTGATGACCCGGGGCGGACCGGGAAACCGGAGCCAGACGCTGCCGCTGTTCATGTACGAGCAGGCCTTCCAGAACAGCATGATCGGGTACGGCACCGCGGTCGCCCTGCTCCTGCTGCTCGTCGGGTCGCTGTTCTCAGTCGTGTACCTGCGGCTGCTGCGGACGGAGGTGTGACACCGGCATGTCCCGCACGCGTGCCTCCCGACGGCTCGCCGCCGATGTCTGTCTGCTGCTCGTGGCCGTCGCCTTCGCGCTGCCCCTGGCCTGGGTGGTGCTGTCCTCCGTGGATCCGCACGCGGACCTCAGGGTGAAAACCCCGGACGGGTTCACCTTCGGCAACTTCGACGCGATCCTGACCCCGGACGTCACCTACACCCCGCTGCTCAACAGCCTGGTCCTGTGCGGCGGCGCGACGGCGCTGACCGTCGTGTGTGCCGCGCTCGCCGCGTATCCGCTCTCCCGGTTCCGCTCGCGCCTGAACCGCCCGTTCCTGCTGACCATCCTGTTCGCGACGAGCCTGCCCATCACCGCGATCATGGTGCCGGTGTACGCGCTGTTCGTGCGGGTGAACCTGATCGACACCCTGCAGGGCACGGTCCTCTTCTTCGCCGCCTCCCAGCTCCCCTTCGCCGTCTGGCTGATGAAGAACTTCATGGACGGGGTGCCGAAGGAACTGGAGGAGGCGGCCTGGACGGACGGGGCGAACGCGCTGCAGTCGCTGGTGCGGATCGTGCTGCCGCTGATGGGGCCGGGGCTCGCCGTCGTCACGGTGTTCTCGTTCGTGATGATGTGGGGGAACTTCTTCGTCCCGTTCATGCTGCTGCTCACTCCGGACCAGATGCCGGCCTCGGTCAGCATCAACGACTTCTTCGGCAACCGCGGCATGGTGGCGTACGGACAGCTCGCCGCGTTCTCCGTCATCTATTCGACACCGGTGATCCTTTTGTATGTTCTGGTGGCCCGCCGACTGGGAGGGGGCTTCGCGCTGGGCGGCGCCGTGAAGGGGTAACGTGAGGTAACACCAGGTCACAGCCGCGTGACACCGAGTGCCAGATCACTCTCCGCGATCACCCCGTACGTTTCTACGATCCGTGATCCTGGCGGAACCGACCGTAGTCAGCGGCCGGGCGCGCCTCTACTTTGTGCGGGGTGCGCCAACCCTCACCTCAATCGAAGCAACCGGCCCTGCCGTTCAACGCGCCTGCCGCCCGCAGGCTCCGCGCGGCGCTCGGCATGGGCCCCGAACACGTCGCGTACGGGATGCGAGTCTCGTACGGACTGCCCTATGCGACCCCTGATCTCGTGATCGCCTGGGAACGCGGGGCCGCCACGCCCCACAGCTCCGAACTCACCGCGCTGGCAGGCGTGTTGTGGTGTTCGCCGGGCGAGCTCATCGGGCGGCCGCGGACCCTGCGGGAGCACCGGATCGCCCGGGCCGTCGCCCCCGAGGACGTCGCCCACGCCGTCGACCTGGACCTGCGCGGCTATCTGCGGATGGAGGAGAGCGGGCAGTGGCGGGGCAACGAACGCCAGTCCGCCGCGCTGGCCAAGGTGCTCGATCTGGCCCTGCCGGACTTCGTGGCCGTCACGGGCCGCGAGGCCAAGCTCGCCGACCTGCTGCACAGCGCGGTCACCACCCGCTGGCAGGCCTACGTGCGGCCGGTGATGAAACTGGCGCCCCTGGACAGGGGGGTCGTGGAGGAGGTCCTGCAGGAGCTCTACCAGGACTACCAGGGGCACATGGCCGCCACCCTCAGCTGGGGTGGCGGCAGCAGGAGTGCCAGTGACTCCGGACGGGAGTTCCTCGACCGGATCGTCGACAACTTCTGGACGGCCGTGGAGGACAGGACCCTCTAGAAGCAGGGCCCTCTAGAAGACCGACTCGGCCTCGTCCATCCGGTCCTTCGGCACCGTCTTCAGCTCGGTGACCGCCTCGGCGAGCGGCACCATCACGATGTCGGTGCCGCGCAGGGCGGTCATCCTGCCGAACTGGCCGCGGTGCGCGGCCTCGACGGCGTGCCAGCCGAAGCGGGTGGCGAGGACACGGTCGTAGGCGGTGGGGACGCCGCCGCGCTGGACGTGGCCGAGGATGACCGGCTTGGCCTCCTTGCCGAGGCGCCGCTCCAGCTCGTACGCCAGCGCGGTGCCGATGCCCTGGAAGCGCTCGTGGCCGTACTGGTCGATCTCGCCCTTGCCGTAGTCCATGGTGCCGTCGATGGGGTGGGCGCCCTCCGCGACGCAGACGACGGCGAACTTCTTGCCGCGTGAGAAGCGCTCCTCGACCATCTTGACCAGGTCGGCCGGGTCGAAGGGGCGCTCGGGCAGGCAGATGCCGTGGGCGCCGGCGGCCATGCCGGACTCCAGGGCGATCCAGCCGGCGTGCCGGCCCATGACCTCGACGACCATCACCCGCTGGTGGGACTCGGCCGTGGTCTTCAGCCGGTCCATCGCCTCGGTCGCCACGCCCACGGCGGTGTCGAAGCCGAACGTGCGGTCGGTGGAGGAGATGTCGTTGTCGATCGTCTTGGGCACTCCCACGACCGGCAGGCCGGCGTCGGAGAGCATGCGGGCCGCGGTCAGGGTGCCCTCGCCGCCGATCGGGATCAGCGCGTCGATGCCGAACTCCTCGACCATGTCGGCGGCTCCCTCGCAGGCCTCGCGCAGCCGGTCGCGCTCCAGCCGGGAGGAACCGAGGATCGTGCCGCCGCGGGCCAGGATGCCGCTGACGCCGTCCAGGTCGAGGGCACGGTAGTGGCGGTCGAGCAGACCCCGGTAGCCGTCCTCGAAGCCGATGACCTCGTCGCCGTACTGCGCCACCGCCCGGTGCACGACCGACCGGATCACGGCGTTCAGGCCGGGGCAGTCGCCGCCTGCGGTGAGAACTCCGATGCGCATCGTGCTGTGTCTCCTGCTCGCTGTCGGTGCCGGTGAGCCACTCTCGATTGTTCCACGTCCACCGGGGCGGTGAGCCACTTGACGGGCGCCTTATCCGGCACCAGGGGTATTGTCAAGAGGGTTCTGCTCACCTTGGTGGGCGATTTTTATGCCGCCGACTTTTGTGCCGACGACGATGAGGAACGGAGTGGACACGTGACGCGCAGCGTGTACGTCACCGGGATCGACCGCGGCGACGGCCGCCAGGTCGTGGAGCTGGGGGTCATGGAGCTCCTGACCCGGCAGGTCGACCGGGTGGGCGTCTTCCGTCCGCTGGTGCACGACGGCCCGGACCGGCTGTTCGAGCTGCTGCGGTCGCGGTACCGCCTCTCGCAGGACCCGGCGACCGTCTACGGCATGGACTACCACGAGGCGTCCGCGCTCCAGGCCGAGCAGGGCACCGACGAACTGGTCTCGGCGCTGGTCGACCGCTTCCACCTGGTCGCCCGTGACTACGACGTCGTCCTCGTCCTCGGCACCGACTTCGCCGGCACCCAGCTCCCGGACGAGCTGTCGCTGAACGCCCGGCTCGCCAACGAGTTCGGCGCCTCGGTGATCCCGGTGGTCGGCGGCCGCAAGCAGACCACCGAGTCGGTGCTGGCCGAGACGCGCAACGCCTACCGGGCGTACGACGGCCTCGGCTGCGACGTGCTCGCCATGGTCGCCAACCGGGTGGCCCGCGAGGACCGCGACGAGATCGCCGAGCGGCTCGCCACCCGGCTGCCGGTCCCCTGCTACGTCGTCCCCGACGAGCCGGCGCTGTCCGCGCCGACCGTCTCCCAGATCGCCCAGGCCCTCGACGCGAAGGTGCTGCTCGGCGACGACTCCGGGCTCGCCCGGGACGCGCTGGACTTCGTCTTCGGCGGCGCCATGCTGCCCAACCTCCTCGGCGCCCTGACCCCGGGCTGCCTGGTCGTCACCCCGGGCGACCGGGCCGACCTGGTCGTCGGCTCGCTGGCCGCGCACAGCGCCGGCACCCCGCCGATAGCCGGCGTCCTGCTCACCCTCAACGAGGTGCCGCGCGAGGAGATCCTGACCCTCGCCGCCCGGCTCGCCCCGGGCACCCCGGTGCTGTCCGTGAGCGGCAACAGCTTCCCCACCGCCGAGCAGCTGTTCTCGCTGGAGGGGAAGATGACCGCGGCCACCCCGCGCAAGGCGGAGACCGCGCTCGGCCTGTTCGAGCGGTACGCCGACACCGCCGGCCTGGCCCGCCGGGTCTCGGCGCCGAGCAGCGACCGGGTCACCCCGATGATGTTCGAGCACAAACTGCTGGAGCAGGCCCGCTCCGACAGGCGCAGGGTCGTCCTGCCCGAGGGCACCGAGGAGCGGGTGCTGCACGCGGCCGAGGTGCTGCTGCGCCGGGGGGTGTGCGACCTGACCCTGCTCGGCCCGGTCGAGCAGATCCGCAAGAAGGCCGCCGACCTCGGCATCGACCTCGGCGACACCCAGCTGATCGACCCGGCCACCTCCGAACTGCGCGACACGTTCGCCGAGCAGTACGCGGCCCTGCGCGCCCACAAGGGCGTCACGGTCGAGCTGGCCTACGACGTCGTCTCGGACGTCAACTACTTCGGCACCCTGATGGTGCAGGAGGGTCTGGCCGACGGCATGGTCTCCGGGTCCGTGCACTCCACGGCGGCGACCATCCGGCCCGCCTTCGAGATCATCAAGACCAGGCCCGAGTCGTCGATCGTCTCGTCCGTCTTCTTCATGTGCCTGGCCGACAAGGTGCTGGTCTACGGCGACTGCGCGGTCAACCCGGACCCGGACGCCGAACAGCTCGCGGACATCGCCGTCCAGTCGGCCGGTACGGCCGCGCAGTTCGGCGTGGAGCCCAGGATCGCGATGCTGTCGTACTCCACCGGTACGTCCGGCTCGGGCGCCGACGTCGACAAGGTGCGCGAGGCGACCGAGCTGGCCCGCTCGCGCCGGCCGGACCTGAAGATCGAGGGACCGATCCAGTACGACGCGGCCGTGGAGCCGTCCGTCGCCGCGACCAAGCTGCCCGGCTCCGAGGTCGCCGGGCAGGCCAGCGTGCTGATCTTCCCCGACCTCAACACCGGCAACAACACCTACAAGGCCGTGCAGCGTTCGGCCGGCGCGATCGCCGTCGGGCCGGTCCTGCAGGGCCTGCGCAAGCCGGTCAACGACCTGTCCCGAGGCGCGCTCGTCCAGGACATCGTCAACACCGTCGCCATCACGGCGATCCAGGCCCAGAACCCCAGCGAGAAGGCATACCAGCAGTGACCTCCCCCACCCGCGTCCTCGTCCTCAACTCCGGTTCGTCGTCGGTGAAGTACCAGCTGCTGGACATGCGGGACAGCAGCCGGCTGGCGGTGGGCCTGGTCGAGCGCATCGGCGAGCAGACCTCCCGGCTCAGGCACACCTGCCTCGCCTCCGGCGACACCCGTGAGCACACCGGGCCCATCGCCGACCACGACGCCGCCCTCAAGGCCGTCGCCGAGGAGCTGAGCCGGGACGGCCTGGGCCTCGACTCGCCGGAACTGGCCGCGATCGGGCACCGGGTGGTGCACGGCGGCATGTTCTTCACCGAGCCGACCGTCATCGACGACGAGGTGCTCGCCGAGATCGAGCGGCTGATCCCGGTCGCCCCGCTGCACAACCCGGCCAACCTCACCGGCATCCGCACCGCCCGGGCACTGCGCCCCGACCTGCCCCAGGTCGCCGTCTTCGACACCGCGTTCCACACGACGATGCCGGAGGCGGCCGCGCGCTACGCGATCGACCCGAAGATCGCCGACCGCCACCGCATCCGCCGCTACGGCTTCCACGGCACCTCGCACGCCTACGTCGCGCGGGAGACGGCGCGGCTGCTGGGCAGGGCGCCGTCCGAGGTCAACGTGATCGTGCTGCACCTGGGCAACGGGGCGTCGGCGTCCGCCGTCGAGAAGGGCCGGTGCGTCGACACCTCCATGGGTCTGACGCCTTTGGAGGGACTCGTGATGGGTACGCGCTCCGGTGACCTGGATCCGGCCGTCATCTTCCATTTGACGCGTGTTGGCGGAATGTCCATGGACGAGATCGACACTCTTCTCAACAAGAGGAGCGGTCTGTTCGGTCTGTGCGGGGACAACGACATGCGGGAGATCCGCCGCCGGATCGACGAGGGCGACGAAGAGGCCGCTCTCGCGTTCGACATTTACATTCACCGGCTCAAGAAGTACATCGGCGCTTATTACGCCGTTCTCGGCACGGTGGACGCGGTCGCGTTCACGGCCGGGGTCGGCGAGAACGCGGTGCCCGTGCGGGAGGCGGCGATCGCGGGCCTGGAGGGGCTGGGCCTGGCGGTCGACCCGGAGCTGAACGCCGTGCGAGCGGACCGGGCGAGGCTCATCTCGCCAAAGGGTGCGCGCGTCGCGGTCGCCGTGGTGCCGACGGATGAAGAACTGGAGATCGCGACGCAGACCTACGCACTGGTCGGAAAGAACAACTGAATAGCACCTGAGCGGTGCGGCACTCATTTGTATCTTCCGCCAGACGGAATATTCCGTAGCGAAACAAACCGATAGGATCGCCCCATGCGCCGTTCGAAAATCGTCTGTACTCTCGGCCCCGCGGTCGACTCCCACGAGATGCTCGTCGCCATGATCGACGCGGGCATGAATGTGGCCCGGTTCAACTTCAGCCACGGCTCCCACGCCGAGCACCAGGCGCGGTACGACCGCGTCCGGGCCGCGTCCAAGGAGACCGGCCGGCCCATCGGCGTCCTCGCCGACCTGCAGGGCCCGAAGATCCGCCTGGAGACCTTCGCCGAGGGTCCGGTCGAGCTCGAGCGCGGTGACGAGTTCGTCATCACGACCGAGGACGTGCCCGGCGACAAGCACATCTGCGGTACGACGTACAAGGGGCTGCCGGGCGACGTCTCGCGCGGCGACCAGGTCCTGATCAACGACGGCAACGTCGAGCTGAAGGTCCTGGACGTCGAGGGCCCGCGGGTCAGGACGATCGTCATCGAGGGCGGTGTCATCTCCGACCACAAGGGCATCAACCTGCCCGGCGCGGCCGTCAACGTGCCCGCGCTGAGCGAGAAGGACGTCGAGGACCTCCGCTTCGCCCTCCGCATGGGCTGCGACATGGTCGCGCTGTCCTTCGTCCGGGACGCCAAGGACATCCACGACGTGCACCGCGTCATGGACGAGGAGGGCCGCCGGGTCCCGGTCATCGCCAAGGTGGAGAAGCCGCAGGCGGTGGAGAACATGGAGGACGTCGTCGCGGCCTTCGACGCCGTGATGGTGGCCCGCGGTGACCTCGCCGTCGAGTACCCGCTCGAGAAGGTCCCCATGGTGCAGAAGCGCCTGATCGAGCTGTGCCGGCGCAACGCCAAGCCGGTGATCGTGGCGACCCAGATGATGGAGTCGATGATCACCAACTCGCGTCCGACCCGCGCCGAGGCCTCCGACGTGGCCAACGCGATCCTGGACGGCGCGGACGCGGTCATGCTGTCCGCCGAGTCCAGCGTGGGCGCCTATCCGGTCGAGACGGTCAAGACCATGTCGAAGATCGTCACGGCTGCGGAGCAGGAGCTGCTCTCCAAGGGCCTGCAGCCGCTGGTGCCGGGCAAGAAGCCGCGCACCCAGGGCGGTTCGGTGGCCCGCGCGGCCTGCGAGATCGCCGACTTCCTCGGCGGCCGGGGCCTGATCGCCTTCACCCAGTCGGGTGACACCGCGCGCCGGCTCTCCCGTTACCGCGCGAGCCAGCCGATCATCGCCTTCACCACGGACGAGTCCACCCGCAACCAGCTCACCCTCAGCTGGGGCGTGGAGTCGCACATCGTGCCGTTCGTGAACACCACCGACGAGATGGTCGACCTGGTGGACCAGGAGATCGCCAGGCTGGGCCGCTTCGACGCGGGCGACACGGTCATCATCACCGCCGGCTCGCCCCCCGGGGTCCCCGGCACCACCAACATGCTGCGTGTCCACCACCTGGGCACGCAGGGCAACTGACAGGCCCCGCAAGGGCCCTGTACGGCGCTGAGGGCGCCCCCTGGAAGCAGGGGGGCCCTCAGCTGTGTGCGGCTCCCGAACGGGCTTGTGGGACCGGTCAGTTGTCGGTCGTGTACACGTGCATGCCGGGCACGTGCAGGTTGCCGCCGAACTGGGCCGCCTGGACCACCTTGACGTTGGTGAAGTAGATCAGCGGCAGGTTCAGCGGGGGCGGGCTGTCGGGCGTGAACGTCATCGGGATCAGCCCGAACAGGTTGCCCGAGATGCTCTCGGTGTACATCGTGGTGGAGCCGCCCCGGATGGTGGACTTCGAGCCGCTGGCCGCCTGCACGTGGTAGGTCTTGCCCGACAGCTTGTCCTTCACCGTCTGGTGCAGGTCCCCGATGTCCGTGCCGTCGGAGATGACGTACTTCAGCACCTTCTTGGTGGTGCCGGACGCCGTCTTCACCTCGACGATGCCCTGGTAGTCGGCGCCCTTGAGCAGCAGCGAGCTGGCGTTCAGGTACCAGGGGTCGTCCGCCACCGGCACCTTGTTGTCGACGCCGCTGACGTCGTCCGTGGCCACCGGGCAGTTCTCCGCCGAGGCGGAGTCGCTCGCCGACGGGCTCGGCGTGGCCGACCCGGCCGCGTCCTTGGCCGTCCTGGCGGTGTCGTCCACCGTCTTGGAGACCGTGTCGGTGGTCTTCTTCACCGTGTCCCCGACCGTCTTGGTGGCCTTGGAGACGGTGTCGCCCACGGTGTCGGTGACCTTGGAACCGGACGACGAGTCCGACGTGGACGCATCCGCCTTGGCCGGGTCCGAGGACGAGCTCGCCGACGGGGTCGCGGAGGGCGTCGGGCTCGCGGACGGACTGCCGGAGTCCTTGCCGCCGCCGAGGATGCCGCCGAGCGTGTCGCCGATGGTGTCCAGCAGGCCGCCGCTGCTCTTGGAGGCCGACGGGGTCGGCGTGGGCGTGTCCCCGCTGGAGGACGACGAGCCCGGGTCCGAGCCGGAACCGGCAGAGCCGGAGGTCGCGGTCGGCTTGGGCGTGGCCTTGTCGCCGGAACCTGAATCCGGCGAAGAGGACGTGCCCGAGTCTCCGGACTTGGTGTCCTTGGCGTCGGAACTCGCCGAGGGCGACGGCGTGGCCTTGTCCCCGGACGTGCTCTCGGAGGCGGAGGGCGAGGGCGACGCCGAGGCGTCCTTGGAGTCGCCCAGCGCCTTGACGCAGTTCTTGTACTCGTCGGCCGTCAGGTTCTTGGAGGTGGTCGACGGGGACGGGCTGGTGCCACCGCCGGCGGCCAGGGCGAGCGTGGACGTGAAGCCCATGCCCATCAGCACCGCCGTCGGCATCGCCACGGAGGCGATCGCCTTGCCGGCCGGCATGTGGAACCTGGTGAACAGCGGCTTCCTGGGTGCCGCGTGGCGGGGCCCGGTTCTCGCGCGGGACCCGTCCACATCGGTCCCGCGGGTCACCTCGTCAGCCGGCACTGTGCCTCCCGTTCGCCCCGTTGGCCGGGCTCGTTCCTGACAGGTCGTTCTCCCCGGCCGCGGCGAAGCCCTGGTAGGGGACATCGCCCAGCCCGTCCGCGCGCTGCTCGGGCAGCGGCACGGTCTGCGGGGCACCCCCCTCGTCCGGAGCCGCCTCGGCCGGCGGCTGCTGCTGCGGGGGCGCGCCCGGCGCCCAGGCCACAGCCATCGCTCCGCCGATCAGGGCGAGCAGGAAGCCCATGATGAAGCCGCCGAAGTTGGACACGGGGAGGGACACCAGCGCCAGCAGGATCGCGGCGACGCCTGCGAAGGTCCGTACGTGCTTCTGGAACCAGAGGCTGATGCCCAGGACGATCAGCAGCACGCCGATGATCAGGGATCCCGCTCCCGCCGTGGTGGCCATCGCCAGCGTCAGATGGCCGACCTGCAGATGGAAGTACGGGAAGTAGATGATCGGAAGACCGCTGAGCAGGACGTACAGACCGGCCCAGAACGGACGGGTGCCCCGCCAGGCGCGGAACTGCAGCCTCCGGCGGGTGAACTGGCCGGATGCGGCGGCAGGGGTCTCGGCGCTCATGGAAAACAGCTCCCTGGTGCGGCGTTGCTGTGGTGGTGATGTGTGCCGCTCGTGAAGACACGGCCGGAGAGGGGACGGGCGGGGTCGCCATCGGCTCCCCCGCCCGTCAGTGAGCGCTTAGTAGCACTCCGCGCCATCAGTCGACAGCGACATGTGCAGACCGCTGAGCTTGAAGGTTCCGGCGGTGGTCGCCCACGCCGTCTGCTTCACGCCGGTCAGCGTTGCCGAGTCGGCCTGCTGCGCGAAGCCGTACGGGTTGGCCTGCTCGCCCCCGCCCTTCATGCCCGGACCCTTGCTGGCGTCCTTCGCGGCCACACCGATGTCGATGTTGTTGAAGGTCGCGTCGGCGTTGAGGTCGGCGACGTCGATGTAGATCCGGTCGGCCTCGACCTTGTCGTGACCGGGACCGCCGGCCCGCAGGATCAGGCTGACCTTGCCGAAGATCGGCACATCCGGCGTGACCACGGACTGGCACAGGTTGGTGATCTCGGCGTGGCTGAACGCCGAGACGGCAACCGGGTGCAGCGTCTTCTTGCCGTTGAGCTCGTAGCCGTTGTCAAGGGCGCCGTACTGCTCGAAGCCCTTGCCCTCGAGCGAGTCGGCCGACACCTTGAACGACTGGCCGGACACGCTGAACGAGGCGGCGAGAGCGCCCTGCGCGAGGGCGACACCTATCGCGGCCGTCGCGGCGACGCTGGGCACCAAGACCACAGCGAACCGCTTCCATCTGGTCCCGCCACGCACCTGGGACTCCATATTTCCTCCTTCTCGGACGTACATCTCCTGGCCCGGACTCGCCCCAGGGTCGGCGGCTCAGCCGGGCAGGGATGGGAGAAGTGCTACGTCCTCGGGAAGGAGAGCGCCCGTACTCGGAGGCGCGAAACGCGCCCGAATCACCGGCGATCACCCCCGAGCGACAACCACTGGTCGCGCCTGACACGCATCACGCACAACCTTGCTGGACAGGCTTCGCCGCAGAGGCGAAGACCCCCCTGTCCCAGAGCCGACGCCACTGCCGCCGGCTCTGCTCGGTGGGGACCCAGAGTCTCCCGTGACCCGACCGGATGCCGGGGTGCGGGAATGGACCGAGCGTCGCCGATCGTGGTGCATTCTCGCGCCGGACACAAGGGGGTTCGTTACTGGCTAGTAACGGCCGGATAACCGGAGCACGACCGACCGGTCTCGGAATGCGACGCTCGGTGGCAACCAGGGGCAGAGCAAAGCCGTTGATCCCTGGACGAAACCAGACAGATCAACGGCCTCGACTTACTCCGAGTAACAGACCGCCCGATTGCCAAGATTTGGCAAAGCGGAGTCGCCCTGACGTCTCGTCGGCAAATCTTTCACCCCGGCATCACAAGCCGTGGCGTTTAGTGACTGGTCAGAACAAGGCCCGGGCGAGCGCCCTTCGCGCGCCGACCACCCGCGGATCCTCGGGTCCCACGACCTCGAACAGCTCCAGCAGCCGGCGCCGCACCGCGTCCCGGTCGTCACCGACGGTGCGCTGCACGGTCTCGATCAGCCGCCCGAAGGCGTCCTCCACGTGGCCGCCCACCAGATCCAGGTCCGCGGCGGCGATCTGCGCGTCGACGTCCTTCGGCTTCTGGGCGGCCTCCTGGCGCACCCGCTGCGGGTCGAAGCCCTGCACCCGCTGCAGCAACTCGGCCTGGGCGAGCCCCAGTTTGGCCTCGGGGTGGGCCGGGTCGTCGGCCAGCACGTTCTTGTAGGCCTGGACGGCACCGGCCAGGTCACCGGCGTCCAGTGCGTCGGCGGCGACGTTCAACGCCGCGTCGTAGGGCCCCGCGTGCTCGACGGGCGCGGCGCCGCCCGGCCGCGCGTCCGGGTCGACACTGAGGCCGGTGAGGCCGAACCGCTGCTCGGCGACCTGCACCAGCTGGTCCAGGGTCTGCCGGATCTGCTGCTCGTCCGCGGCCCCCTGGAAGAGCGGCAGCGCCTGCCCCGCCACGACGGCGAACACGGCCGGGATGCCCTGCACCCCGAACTGCTGCATCAGCATCTGGTTGGCATCGACGTCGATCTTGGCGAGGAGGATCCGCCCGTCGTACTCGAGGGCCAGCCGCTCCAGGACCGGGCTCAGCTGCTTGCAGGGCTGACACCACTCGGCCCAGAAGTCGATGACGACGGGCACCTCGGCGGACCGCTGGAGGACATCCCTCTCGAAGCCCGCCTCATCGACGTCGATGACGAGATCGGCCGGGGAGACGGCCCCCGTGCCGCCCTGCCGGGCGGCCTCCGCGCGCGTCTGCTCGGCCTTGGCCTTGGCCTCCTGGGCCGCCTTCACCGCGGCGAGGTCGACGACGCCGCTCATGGACATGTTCCGTGGCTGCATGCGTCTATCCTCCCCCGATCTCGCGCCTGAAGAAAAAAAGTCGTGCGTGCCGGCGCCGGGTCCCCACCCCACGCCGTGTGGTCGCCGCTCGTGTACGTCCCTCACGAGCTTTCGCTACGAGTCGTAGCGTAATGCCATGCGGGCCCCGCGCGACACCACCCCCCGGTGATCTCCCTCACGACCGCACAGATCCCGCCGGTTATGGTCAAGGGATGCAGAGCCGCACCCCCGCCAGCCGTACCGGCCGTCCGCGCAGCGCCGCCGCGGACACCGCGATCCTGGCGGCGACCCGGCAGGCGCTGGTGGATCTGGGCTGGTCCAAGCTCACCCTGGGAGACGTGGCGACGCGCGCCGGCGTTGCGAAGACGACGCTGTACCGCCGCTGGGCCGGCAAGCCGGAGCTGGTGTGCGACGCGGTCGCGGAACTGTTCGACGAGCTGGAACTCCCCGACCGGGGCAGCCTGGCCGCCGACATCGAGGGCGTGGTCCTGCAGTTCGTGGCGATCCTGGCCCGTCCGGAGGCGAAGAGTGGCCTGATGGCGGTGGTCGCGGAGTCCACCCGGGACGACGCACTGCGCGAACGCATCCGTGCCTCCATCGTGGAGCGGCAGATGCGGCTGGTCCTGGAGGGCCGCGCACGGGCCCAGCAGCGCGGCGAACTCCCCCCGGAACCCGACCCGGAGGAGTCCGCCCGCACGGTGGACCTGATCTTCGACATGGTCGCGGGTGCGGTGGTCCACCGCACCCTGGTGAGCGGCAAGCCGGCGGACGAGGAGTGGGTGCGGGACTTCACCAGGGTGCTGCTGCAGGGCCTCGCCTCTCAGCCGGCCGAGCCGGGTGAGAGGCGGGCATAGGCGTCTAGAAACCGGCGGGCTCGGTGTACACCCCCCACTCGTCCCGCAGCACCCCGCAGATCTCACCCAGCGTGGCCTCGGCCCGTACGGCGTCCAGCATCGGCTCGATCATGTTGGCCCCGGACCGCGCGGCGCCCAGCATGGCCTCCAGCGCGGAGCGCACCGCGCCCTCGTCCCGCGCCGCCTTCCGCTCGGCGAGCACCCGCACCTGCTCCCGCTCCACCTCGTGGCTGACCCGCAGGATCTCCAGGTCCCCGGTGACGGAGCCGGTGTGGACGTTGACGCCGACGACCCGCTTGTCCCCCTTCTCCAGCGCCTGCTGGTAGCGGAAGGCGGACTCGGCGATCTCGCCGGTGAACCAGCCGTCCTCGATGCCGCGCAGGATCCCGGAGGTGACCGGTCCGATCGGGTGCCGCCCGTCCGGGTGCGCCCGAAGTCCCCGCTCCTTGATCTGCTCGAAGATCTTCTCCGCGTCGGCCTCGATCCGGTCCGTCAGCTGCTCGATGTACCAGGAGCCGCCCAGCGGGTCGGCCACGTTGGCGACCCCGGTCTCCTCCATCAGCACCTGCTGCGTGCGCAGCGCGATCTCCGCCGCCTGCTCGGAGGGCAGGGCGAGCGTCTCGTCGAGCGCGTTGGTGTGCAGCGAGTTGGTCCCGCCGAGCACGGCGGCCAGCGCCTCCACGGCCGTCCGGACCACGTTGTTGTAGGGCTGCTGCGCGGTCAGCGAGACCCCGGCGGTCTGGGTGTGGAAGCGGAGCCACTGCGCCTTGTCGGACTTCGCGCCGTAGACGTCCCGCATCCAGCGCGCCCAGATCCGGCGCGCGGCCCGGAACTTGGCGATCTCCTCGAAGAAGTCGACGTGCGCGTCGAAGAAGAAGGACAGCCCCGGGGCGAAGACGTCGACGTCCAGTCCACGGCTGAGCCCCAGCTCGACGTACCCGAAGCCGTCGGCCAGCGTGTAGGCCAGCTCCTGTGCGGCCGTCGCGCCCGCCTCGCGGATGTGGTAGCCGGACACGGACAGCGGCTTGTAGGCGGGGATGCCGGCCGCGCAGTGCTCCATCAGGTCGCCGATGAGGCGCAGGTGCGGCTCGGGCTGGAAGAGCCACTCCTTCTGCGCGATGTACTCCTTGAAGATGTCGGTCTGGAGGGTTCCGTTGAGCACCCCCGGATCCACGCCCTGCCGCTCGGCGGCCACCAGGTACATGCAGAAGACGGGCACGGCCGGACCGCTGATGGTCATGGACGTCGTCACGTCGCCCAGGGGGATGTCCTTGAAGAGGACCTCCATGTCGGCGGCCGAGTCGATGGCGACGCCGCAGTGTCCGACCTCGCCGAGCGAGCGCGGGTCGTCGGAGTCGCGGCCCATGAGTGTGGGCATGTCGAAGGCGACGGACAGGCCCCCACCACCGGCGGCGAGGATCATCTTGTACCGCTCGTTGGTCTGCTCGGCGTTTCCGAAGCCGGCGAACTGCCGGATGGTCCAGGTACGCCCGCGGTAGCCGGTCGGATGGAGGCCGCGGGTGAAGGGGTACTCCCCCGGCCAGCCGATCCGCTCGAATCCCTCGTACGTGTCGCCCGGTCGGGGCCCGTACACCGGCTCCACGGGATCGCCGGAGAGCGTGGTGAAGTCAGCGTCGCGCTTGCGCGCGGCGTCGTAGCGGGCCTGCCAGCGGCGGCGGCCCTCCTCGATGGCGTGAGCGTCCATACCCTCGAATTTACTTGGACGTCCTAGTAAATGTCGATGGCTGACCGCCGTACGGCGCTCGCACGACGGTGGAGCCTCAGACCTTGGCGACGGCCGGGGCCTGGTCGGCGGCCCCGGTCTCCAGCTCGCGGCTGATCCTCCGCTCGACGAAGAAGGCGGCGGTGGGGATGGTCCCCGCGAGCAGCACCCACAGCTGCTTGCCGACGGGCCACTTCGCCTTGGAGCCCAGGTCGAAGGCGAAGACCAGGTAGATCACGTACAGCCAGCCGTGGGCGATGGCGACGACCCGGGTGAAGTCCGCGGCGCCGTCGATGTGGAGCCCGTACTTCGCGATCATGCTCAGGCACAGCAGCACCAGCAGCACACCGGTGGTGTAGGCCATGACGCGGTAGCGGGTCAGCACGCTCTTTTTCATGCCGTCGAGCGTAACCACCCGTTCCGGGAGATCTTGGCCGGGGTCACTCCTCGTCGAAGTCGTGTGCCGCGATGCGCAGCGGGCGCAGCATCGCGAAGATCTCCGCGCACTCCTCCGCGTCGTACACGCCGAGCCCGAAGTCCATGGCCATCAGGTCACGGGTGGCCGCGTCGACCACCTCGCGCCCCTTGTCGGTGATGACGGCGAGGGTGCCACGGCCGTCGTTGGGATTGGGCCGCTTGGCCACCAGCCCGGACCTCACCAGCCGGTCGACGGTGTTCGTCACCGAGGTCGGATGCACCATGAGCCGCTCGCCGATCTTGGACATGGGCAGCTCGCCCGCCTTGGAGAAGGTGAGCAGCACCAGGGCCTCGTAGCGCGCGAACGTCAGTCCGTACGGCTTGACCACCGCGTCCACCTCGGCGAGCAGGATCTGCTGGGCCCGCATGATCGAGGTGATCGCGGCCATGGACGGCACGTTTCCCCAGCGCTGCTTCCAGAGCTCGTCGGCGCGGGCGATGGGGTCGAAGGGGAGGCTGAGTGGCTTCGGCACGTCATCAGACCCTACCGGCCGGTCATATCCCGGGCAGCCCCGTCTCGGCTTTCGGTCGCCCGGGCCATGAGGGCCAGCCCGCAGCAGCACAGCACACCCGCCGCACCGGCCCCCGCCACCGCCGTGCGCACCCCGGCCACCTGCGCCGCCACCCCGGCCAGCGCCATGCCGACGCCCTGGACGGTCATCAGCCCGGCGCTCAAAACGGTCATGGCCCGCCCGCGCAGCTCCTGCGGCACCGCGGCGACGAACCACTGGTCCAGGCCCAGGGTGTACGCCGACCCCGCCCCGGACAGCAGCAGGAGCAGCAGCGACGCGGTGAGCCCGGGGTGCAGGGCGTAGCCGAGGTAGGGCAGCAGGGTCAGGCAGACCAGCGGGAGCGCGATGCGCTCGCGGGCCCGCGGTGCGAGGCGGGCGCCGGCGAACAGCTCGCCGGCGACCGTGCCGACGGGCAGGGCGCACATCAGCAGTCCGAGACCGGCGGAGCCGCTGCCCAGCTCGTCGGCGTACGGCGCCGCCAGCGCCTCCGGTACGACCGAGAACGCCGCCGGCATCCAGAACAGGAGCAGCAGGACGCGCACCCGGCGGTCGGCGAACAGCCGGCGCGGTCCCGGCGGGGTGTCCGTGCTGGGCGGCGTGCGGGCGGGCCGGCGCCGGGTGCCGTAGCGCAGCAGGGTGGCGGAGGCGAGGAAGGTGGCGACGGTGATCAGCAGGGCATGGCGGGGGGTGACGGCGGTGAGCAGCAGACCGCCGAGGCCGTAGCCGACGAGCAGGGTGCTCTGGGCGACGATCCGCAGCAGGGAGCGGCCGAGCACGAACAGCTGGCCGTCGCCGAGGACGTCGGCGAGTGTGGCCATACGGGTGCCGGAGAACACCGGCGAGACGACGGCCAGGGCGCAGCGCAGGGCGAGGAGCAGGCCGGTGCCGGCGCCGGGGGCGGTCATCACGGCCACGCAGGCGGCGCACACCAGGTCGCACGCGACCAGTACGCGCCGGGCCGGGAAGCGGTCGGCGACGGGCGCGAGCACCGTGCCGCCGACGGCGTACGGCAGGAAGCCCAGGGCGAAGGTGAGCGCGCTGAGCAGGGGCGAGCGGGTCAGGTCGTAGACGAGCACGGACAGCGCGATCTCGCTGACGATCACGCCGAGCATGGACAGCACATGGGCGGCGAAGACGGCCCGGAACTCGGGCACGGCGAAGCAGCAGCCGTAGCCGGCGGGCGCCGGGGCGGCCTGCGAAGGTGCGGGCATGGCGGCAGCGTGCCCGGGACCGGGCGGGGAGCCGTAGAGTTTCGGCTCCAGCCGAATCTCCCCTCCGAGGTGACCCGTGCCCTCCCGACTGCACTTCGGCGACGACGACTTCCTGCGCTGCCGGTTCGCGATCTCGCCGCTGTGGGAGACGCACGAGGCGGTCCGCACCCTGAAACGGCCCGACCGGCACGCCTACCAGGCGCCCTGGCTGCGCCGGATCAGGGCGGCGGCGGCCGGCCTCGACCTGGCCCCGCTGTGGCTGCTGATGCCCCGGCGCGGCCACTCACCGGACTGGCTCGGGGCACCGCCGATCGGACCGGCGGCGACCTTCGAGGAGGAGATCGCCGCCGTACGGGCGTCCGACCCGCAGGCGGCACGCGAGGACACCGCCCGCTCGCTGGCCTGCACCCCGGGCGCACCGGAGTCGGCGCGGGGCCGGGCCTGGCTCGCGGACCCGGCACGGATGATCGAGGAGCTGGCGGACGCCGTGGAGGAGGCCTGGCGGGTGCTGGTCGCCCCGGACTGGCCCCGGCTGCGGGCCCTGCTGGAGGCGGACGTGGCCTTCCACTCGCAGCGGCTGGCCGAGGTGGGGCTCGGCACCCTGCTGCCGGAGCTGGACCGCCGCCTGTCCTGGGACGGCCGCACGCTGACGCTCGCGCTGCACACCGAGCACGCGCGCGACCTCGACGGCCAGGGTCTGGTGCTGATGCCGAGCGTGTTCTCGTGGCCGGACGTGGTCACCGGCTTCGAGGCGCCCTGGCAGCCGACGGTGGTCTATCCGGCGCGGGGTATCGCGGGGCTGTGGACGGAGCCCGGTGAACGGACGCCGGACGTGCTGGTACGACTGCTGGGCCGCAACCGCGCCGAGGTGCTGGCCGCACTGGAGGAGCCGGCCACCACCACGGCGCTGGCGCACCGGCTGCTCCTGGCACCGTCGTCGGTGTCCGCCCACCTGACGGTCCTGCGGGACGCGGGCCTGCTGACGTCGCGGCGCCACGGCCACCGGGTGCTGTACGAGCGAACGCCGCTGGGCATGGCGCTGGCGGCCGGCCGGCCGGGCTGAAGGGGCGCGGGGAACGCCGGACTACGCCAGGTACCGCTCGACCGTCTCCACCTTGGAGGTGAGTCCATCGGTCACGCCGGGGCGGATGTCGGCCTTGAGGACGACGGAGACCCGCGGCGCCCGCTCCTCCACGGCAGCCACCGCCCGCTTGACGACGTCCATGACCTCGTCCCACTCGCCCTCGACGGACGTGAACATCGCGTCGGTGCGGTTCGGCAGGCCCGACTCCCGGACCACGCGGACGGCGTCGGCGACGAGCTCGCCCACGTCCTCACCGACGCCGAGGGGCGTCACGGAGAAGGCGACGATCATGCGTTCACGACTCCTTCCTTGCGGGCGCGGGCCGCGATGACCTCGTCCTCGGCGGCGCGCTTGAGCTTGCGCTCCGCGAAGAAGCCACCGGTGGGCAGCACCGACAGGACAAAGTAGAGGAGCCCGGTCCTGAGCGGCCACTTGGTGCGGTTCCAGGCGTCCGCCCAGAAGATCACGTACAGGATGAACAGGACGCCGTGGACCGCGCCCATCACGGGGACAGCGTTGAAGTCGGTGGTGCGCTTCAGCACCGAGCAGACGAGCAGGATCAGGAAGGACACGGCCTCCGGGGCCGAGACCAGGCGGAGGCGGCGGAGGGCGGTGGCGGTCTTGATGTCCACGGGTCACCTTCGGTGGGAGAGACGTCCACGGTTTGTGAACGCAAGCACAAACGTCCGCCCATTGTGGCAAACCGTGGCCCTAGGGGTCCGCTCAGGGTCGGTGTCCACCCCCAGGCCCTGTTCGGTCCACCCGCGCCGCCGCTACTTTCACTGCGTGGCGATGTTCCGACTCCAAGGCAGCAAGGTGCTCGCCGTCGACATGACCGGGGACGCCGTGAAGGCGAAGAACGGCTCGATGGTCGCGTACGACGGACAGATGACCTTCAAGAAGCTGAGCGGCGGCGGCGAGGGGCTGCGCGGCATGGTGACGCGGCGGCTCACCGGCGAGCAGATGACGGTCATGGAGGTGAAGGGGCACGGCACGTGCTGGTTCGCGGACCGGGCCTCGGAGATCAACCTGGTCAGCCTCCAGGGCGACAAGCTCTACGTCGAGTCGAGCAACCTGCTGGCGACGGACGCGGGGCTGCGCACGGGCACGACGTTCACCGGGCTGCGCGGTGCCTCGCAGGGCAACGGGCTGTTCACGACGACCGTCGAGGGACACGGGCAGGCCGCGATCATGTCCGACGGGCCGGCGGTCGTGCTCCGGGTCGCCCCCCAGTACCCGCTGATCGTCGACCCTGGGGCCTACATCGCCCACCAGGGCAACGTCCGGCAGTCCTTCCAGTCCGGCGTGACGTTCCGCACCTTCCTCGGCGAGGGCGGCGGCGAGGCCTTCCAGATCCGCTTCGAGGGCGACGGCCTGGTGTACGTGCAGCCGAGTGAGCGGAACACGATCGCGGGGGATCTGTAGCCATGGCCTTCCGAGAGATCAACTCCAAGATGGTCGAGGCGACCGTGCTGCCCGGGCAGCGGCTGTTCAGCCAGCGCGGCGCGATGCTCGCCTACCGGGGGGACGTGTCCTTCACCCCGAACATCCAGGGCGGCCAGGGCGGGCTGATGTCGATGCTCGGGCGCCGGGTGACGGGCGAGGCGACCCCGCTGATGACGGTGGAGGGCAGCGGCACCGTCTTCTTCGGGCACGGCGGCCACCACGTCCATGTCATCGACCTCACCGGCGACACCCTCTACGTGGAGGCCGACCGCCTGCTCGCGTTCGAGGGCACGCTGCGGCAGGGGACGATGTTCATGGGCTCGCAGGGCGGGGTGATGGGCCTCGTCCGTGGCCAGGTCACCGGACAGGGACTGTTCACCACCACGCTCCAGGGCCAGGGCTCGGTCGCCGTGATGGCGCACGGCGGCGTCTTCGAGATCCCGGTCACCCCCCAGCGCCCGGTCCATGTAGACCCGCAGGCCTACGTCGCCCACCACGGCGAGGTCCGCAACAAGCTGTCCACGGCACTCGGCTGGCGCGAGATGGTGGGCCGCGGCTCCGGCGAGGCCTTCCAGCTGGAGCTGAGCGGCCACGGCACGGTCTACGTCCAGGCCTCGGAGGAGAAGCTGTGAGCACCTACGGAACTCCGGGCGCCGGACCTGCGGTGTACGACCCGATGACCCTGCCCGCCGACGACAACGTGAACGCCTACACCTTCTGCGTCGAGCTCAAGAGCGGCGAGTGGTTCCTGCAGAAGGGGAAGATGATCGCCTACTACGGGGCGATCGAGTTCAACGGCATCGGGCACGGTCGACTCGACCGACTTGTCCGTACCTCGTTCCATTCGCCACTGCACGCGAGCGACTGGGTCGTGGCGGCGGGCTCCGGCAAGATGCTGCTGGCCGACCGGGCCTTCGACGTCAACTCCTACGACCTGGACGACGGGAACTTGACCATTCGCGCGGGCAACCTGCTCGCTTTTCAGCCAAGTCTCGCGCTGAAGCAATCAATCGTGCCGGGTTTTCTGACCCTTATCGGAACCGGAAAGTTTGTGGCCGCATCTAACGGTCCGGTGGTGTTCATGGAACCTCCGATCCGGGTCGACCCGCAGGCGCTCGTCGGATGGGCCGACTGCCCGTCACCGTGCCATCACTACGACCACGGGTATCTGACGGGTGTACTGGGCGGTCTACGTGCGATGACGGGCCTCGGCGGGGTATCCGGGGAGGAGCACCAGTTCGAGTTCGCGGGTGCCGGGACAGTGCTGCTGCAGTCGACGGAGACCCTCATGGGCGAGGCGGCGACGGGGGTCGTCCCGTCCGAACCAGGGGTGCCAGGAGGTGGCGGAGCGGCACCGGTTGGACACGGTCCGCAACCGTCGGGTGCACCGCGCCTTCCCGGACAGCTGGGGGACCTCCAGCGTCGCTTCGGGCTGTGAGCGGTAGTCTGCGGAGTGTGACGTCGAACGCGTGCGCACTGTCACACCACCCGGATTAGTTCGCCATTCAACTTCTTAGGTAGACTTCATTCATGGAGACCGAGACGGCCACGCGCTGGCTGACCGATGCGGAGCAGTGCGCCTGGCGCACCCACCTGGAGGTCAACAGGCTGTTGACGTACCAGCTGGAGAAGGATCTGCAGCCGTTCGGCCTGACGATGAACGACTACGAGATCCTCGTCAATCTGTCCGAGTCGGACGACGTACGGATGCGGATGAGTGACCTCGCCTCCGCGACCCTGCAGTCCAAGAGCCGGCTGTCGCACCAGATCACGCGGATGGAGAACGCGAACCTGGTGCGCCGCGAGAACTGCGAGTCCGACCGGCGGGGGCTGTACGCCGTGCTGACCGAGCACGGCATGGAAACGATGAAGAAGGTGGCGCCGCACCATGTGGCGTCCGTACGGCGGCACTTCATCGACCTGCTGTCGCCGGAGGCGCTGATAGAGCTGGACAAGGCACTCAAGCCGATCGCGGAACACCTGCGCGGTCAGCGCGGACGTCCGTAGCCGCGGAGGCCGGGCACCCGGGGAGCCGACGGCGGATGGAGCGCGCACAGCAATCCACCCGCCGGCGCCTCGCCCGCGGGACCGCCGAGTGCGGGCCTGCCGGTGACGTCACACCAGGGGCGGGACGTTCCGCGCGTCCACCGCGAGCCGCCTCCCCCGCGCCGTCAGCAGCATCACCCCGCCGGTCGCCGTGAAGCACGGCCCCGGCGGCAGCCACCCGACCAGCACACCGGCGACGGGGACACAAACAGCCCGGCGGCCGCCATCGCCAGGGCGAGCGTGCCCACCCCCGGGCACCAGCCCGGCGGTGCACAGCATCAGCCCCAGCCCGGCTGCCTGCAGGGGAAGCCGGCCCTTGCGCCGGCCCGCCACGAGACGGCCCCGTTGAGCATCCCGCCGACGGCGCTTCCGGCGGACAGGACGGCGAGCACCCGGCCCGCGCTGCCACCGTGGCCCTGCCCCTCGGCGGAGGCGATCACCAGCAGCTACCGGCCGCCCCGGCCCGCGCCCTCCCGCCCGGCCGGGTGCTCTAGGCCATGAAGAGGAACACGCCGGTCGACCCAGCAGCGGGGCTCAGCCCTCGGTGAGGCCCGCGACCAGTTCGTCCGCCGCGCGGTACGGGTCCAGTTCGCCCGCGACGATGCGCTCGGCGAGCGCGCTGAGCCGGCGGTCGCCGTGCAGGTCGCCGATGCGTTCGCGCAGGGCCGTCACCGCGATGGTCTCCACCTCCCGGGCCGCGCGGGACGTGCGGCGCTCCGCGAGGACACCGCGCTCCTCCATCCACGCGCGGTGCTTCTCCAGGGCCTCCACGACCTCGTCGACGCCCTCGGCACGGGCCGCGACCGTCTTCACGATCGGCGGGCGCCAGTCGCCGGGGCCGCGGGACTCCCCGAGGCCCAGCATGTGGTTCAGCTCGCGGGCGGTGGCGTCGGCGCCGTCCCGGTCCGCCTTGTTGACGACGTACACGTCGCCGATCTCCAGGATGCCCGCCTTCGCCGCCTGGATGCCGTCGCCCATGCCGGGGGCCAGGAGGACGACGGAGGTGTCCGCCTGGGAGGCGATCTCCACCTCCGACTGGCCCACGCCGACCGTCTCGACCAGGATCACGTCGCAGCCGGCCGCGTCCAGCACCCGGATCGCCTGCGGGGCCGCCCAGGCCAGGCCGCCCAGATGGCCCCGGGTGGCCATGGAGCGGATGTAGACGCCGGGGTCCGACGCGTGGTCCGACATGCGGACCCGGTCGCCGAGCAGGGCGCCGCCGGAGAACGGCGAGGACGGGTCGACGGCCAGGACGCCGACCCGCTTGCCCTGTTTGCGGTACGCCGTGACGAGCGCGGAGGTCGAGGTCGACTTGCCCACGCCCGGCGAGCCCGTCAGGCCCACCACATAGGCGTTGCCGGTCAGCGGGGCCAGCGCCGCCATGACCTCCCTGAGCTGCGGGGACGCCCCCTCCACCAGGGAGATCAGCCGGGCCACGGCCCGCGGCCGGCCTTCCCTGGCCTGGGCCACCAGAGAGGAGACGTCCTGCATCAAACAGCTCCGTTCACTTCAGCGACGTACCGGTCAGCGACATACCGTCAGCGACGTACGGGGAACTCAGGCCTTCGGTACCCGCACGATGAGCGCGTCACCCTGGCCGCCGCCACCGCACAGCGCGGCCGCGCCGACCCCGCCGCCACGGCGCTTGAGCTCGAGCGCCAGGTGGAGCACGAGCCGGGCGCCGGACATGCCGATCGGGTGGCCCAGGGCGATCGCACCACCGTTCACGTTCACCTTTTCGGTGGACACGCCGAGGTCCTTCATGGACTGCACGGCGACGGCGGCGAAGGCCTCGTTGATCTCGATGAGGTCGAGGTCGGAGACCTCCAGGCCCTCCTTCTTCAGGGCGTGCTGGATGGCGTTGGACGGCTGGGACTGCAGGGAGTTGTCCGGCCCCGCCACGTTGCCGTGGGCACCGATCTCGGCGAGCCAGTGCAGGCCCAGCTCCTCGGCCTTGGCCTTGCTCATCACGACCACGGCGGCCGCGCCGTCGGAGATCTGCGAGGAGGTGCCCGCGGTGATCGTGCCCTCGCGGGAGAAGGCCGGGCGCAGCTTCGCCAGCGACTCGGCCGTGGTGTCGCCGCGGATGCCCTCGTCCTTGCTGAACAGCACCGGGTCGCCCTTGCGCTGCGGGATCTCCACCGGGGTGATCTCGGCCTCGAACAGGCCGTTCTTCTGCGCGGCGGCGGCCCGCTGGTGGGACAGCGCGGCGATCTCGTCCTGCTCGGGGCGCTGGATGCCGAGGCGGGTGTTGTGCTTCTCCGTGGACTCGCCCATGGCGATGCCCTCGAAGGAGTCGGTCAGACCGTCGTAGGCCATCGCGTCGAGCATCTCGACCGCGCCGTACTTGAAGCCCTCGCGGGACTTCGGCAGCAGGTGCGGGGCGTTGGTCATGGACTCCTGGCCGCCTGCCACGACGATGTCGAACTCGCCGGCGCGGATCAGCTGGTCGGCGAGCGCGATCGCGTCCAGGCCGGACAGACACACCTTGTTGATGGTGAGCGCCGGGACGTTCATCGGGATGCCGGCCTTCACGGCCGCCTGGCGGGCCGGGATCTGGCCGGCGCCGGCCTGGAGCACCTGGCCCATGATCACGTACTGCACCTGGTCGCCGCCGATCCCCGCACGGTCGAGGGCGGCCTTGATCGCGAAGCCGCCCAGGTCGGCCCCGGAGAAGGACTTGAGGGAGCCCAGAAGTCGTCCCATGGGCGTGCGCGCGCCCGCGACGATCACCGAGCTGGTCGTTCCAGAAGGCATGAGCTGCGATCCCCTTACCGGCCTGCACAGCCGAGGAGTGAACGAGGGTTTACTTCGAATGTACTGAGCGGTAGAGCATGGCGTCATCGGCCTTACGGTGTGATCGCGCGCACGTTGCGTAACCAGCCCGGGAGCGCTGCACTGAATCCATGCTGACGCGAATCGACCACATCGGGATCGCCTGCCACGACCTCGACGCGACCGTCGAGTTCTACCGGGCCACGTACGGCTTCGAGGTGTTCCACACCGAGGTCAACGAGGAACAGGGCGTGCGCGAGGCCATGCTCAGGATCAACGGGACCTCGGACGGCGGCGCCTCCTACCTCCAGCTGCTGGAGCCGACCCGCGAGGACTCCACGGTGGCGAAGTGGCTCGCGAAGAACGGGGAGGGCGTGCACCACATCGCCTTCGGCACGGCGGACGTGGACGCCGACTCCGAGGCGATCCGGGACAAGGGCGTACGCGTGCTGTACGACGAGCCCCGGCTCGGCTCCATGGGCTCGCGGATCACCTTCCTGCACCCCAAGGACTGCCACGGGGTACTCACGGAACTGGTCACTTCGGCCCCTGTTGAGTCGCCCGAGCACTGACCCCCGTACATAAGGGCCGGTAGGGTTGGGGGCGGTCGTCCTTTCAACCGGGACGACCGCATGCCGGGGTCCGGGTTTCGGGGGACGAGCGTCGGGGCAGCAGCCCGTGCTCCGCCGTTGATCTGACACCATTCCCCGGGGGCCCCGTTCGGCGGAGGACGAGGCTCGTTGGAGAAGCTGACCAGGGGACGGATGGGACCGCGCAGTGCGGGGCTACGAGAGCCAGGAGCGAGAGCCGGCGGCTGACGTCGACCACCTCTCTCGGTTCGAGGCCGAGATGAAACGGCTGAGGACCGAGCGGGAGAAGGCGATCCAGCACGCCGAGGACCTCGGCTACCAGGTCGAGGTGCTGCGCGCCAAGCTGCACGAGGCGCGCCGCACCCTGATGACCCGGCCCGCCTTCGACGGCGGTGACATCGGCTATCAGGCCGAACAGTTGCTCCGCAATGCCCAGATGCAGGCCGACCAGCTGCGTCAGGACGCCGAGCGGGAGCTGAGCCAGGCCCGCGCGCAGACCCAGCGCATCCTGCAGGAGCACGCCGAGCAGGCCACCCGGCTCCAGGCGGAGCTGCACCAGGAGGCGGTGACCCGGCGCCAGCAGCTCGACCAGGAGCTGGCCGAGCGCCGCGCCACCGTCGAGTCGCACGTCAACGAGAACGTGGCCTGGGCGGAGCAGCTGCGCGCCCGCACCGAACAGCAGGCCCGCCGGCTCCTGGAGGAGTCCCGCGCCGAGGCCGAGCAGGCGATGGCCACCGCCCGCGCGGAGGCCGAGCGGCTGACCCGGGAGGCCCGGGAGCGGCTGCAGAGCGACGCCGAGGCGGCCCGCGCGGAGGCCGAGCAGCTGCTGCGCCGCGCCCGCACGGACGCCGAGCGCCTGCTGAACGCCGCCTCCACGCAGGCGCAGGAGGCCACCGACCACGCCGAGCAGCTGCGCACCACCACCGTCACCGAGTCGGACGCCGCGCGCCGGCAGGCCGCCGAGCTGACCCGGGCCGCCGAGGAGCGGATGACGGCGGCCGAGGAGGCGCTGCGCAAGGCGCAGGCCGAGGCCGAGAAGCTGCAGACGGAGGCCAAGGAGGCCGCCGCCAAGGCCCTCGCGAGCGCGGAGGCCGCGGGCGAGGCGCGGACGCGTACCGCGAAGGAGCAGGTCGCCCGGCTGGTCGAGGAGGCCACCAAGGAGGCCGAGCAGACGAAGTCCGAGGCCGAGCAACTGGTCGCGGACGCCCGTGCCGAGGCGGAGAAGGTCCTCGCGGAGGCGTCCGAGAAGGCCCGGGCGATCACCGCCGAGGAGAGCGCGAGCCAGCTGTCGAAGGCCGCCAGGACCGCCGAGGACGTGCTCAACAAGGCATCCGAGGAGGCCAAGCGGACCACCAGGGCCGCCGCCGAGGAGGCCGAGCGCATCCGCACGGAGGCCGAGGCCGAGGCGGACCGGCTGCGCGCCGAGGCGCACGACATCGCCGCACAGCTCAAGGGCGCGGCGAAGGACGACACCAAGGAGTACCGCGCCAAGACGGTCGAGCTGCAGGAGGAGGCCCGCCGGCTGCGCGGCGAGGCCGAGCAGCTGCGCGCCGACGCGGTGGCCGAGGGCGAGTCGATCCGCGCGGAGGCCCGCCGGGAGGCGGTCGCGCAGATCGAGGAGGCGGCCAGGTCCGCCGAGGAGCTGCTGGCCAAGGCCAAGGCGGACGCCGACGAGCTGCGGCAGACCGCGACCACCGACAGCGAGAAGGTCCGCACCGAGGCCATCGAGCGGGCCACCAGCCTGCGCCGGCAGGCCGACGAGACCCTGGACCGCGCCCGCAAGGAGGCCGAGCGGCTGCGCGCCGAGGCCGACGAGCAGGCCGAGACGGTCAGGACGGACGCCGAGACCGCCGCGCGCGAGCTGCGCGAGGAGACCGAGCGGATCATCGAGGCCCGCCACGCCGAGGCCGCCGAGGAGCTGACGCGGCTGCAGAGCGAGGCGCAGGAGCGGCTCGCGTCGGCCGAGCAGGCGCTCACGGACGCCCGTGAGGAGGCCACCCGGATCCGCCGCGAGGCCGCCGAGGAGTCCGAGCGCCTGCGCGCGGAGGCGGCGGAACGGATCCGCACCCTCCAGCAGCAGGCCGAGGCCGAGGCCGACCGGCTGCGCACCGAGGCCGCGTCCGACGCGTCCGCCTCCCGCGCCGAGGGCGAGGCCGTCGCGGTACGGCTGCGCTCCGAGGCCGCCGCCGAGGCCGAGCGGCTGAAGGTGGAGGCCCAGGACACCGCGGACCGGGTGCGTGCGGAGGCCAAGGCCGCCGCCGAGCGGCTCGGCACGGAGGCGTCCGAGACGCTCGCCGCCGCCCAGGAGGAGGCCGCCCGGCGCCGCCGCGAGGCCGAGGAACTCCTCGGTGCCGCCCGCGACGAGGCGGACCAGGAGCGGCTGCGGGCCCGCGAGCAGAGCGAGGAACTGCTGGCTTCCGCCCGCAAGCGGGTCGAGGAGGCGCAGGCCGAGGCGACCCGGCTGGTGGAGGAGGCCGACCGGCGCGCCACCGAGATGGTCTCCGCCGCCGAGCTGCACGCCCAGCAGGTACGGGACTCCGTCGCCGGGCTGCACGAGCAGGCGCAGGAGGAGATCACCGGGCTGCGCTCGGCCGCCGAGCACGCGGCGGACCGTACGAAGCGGGAGGCCGAGGAGGAGGCGGACCGGCTCCGCGCCGACGCCTACGCCGAGCGGGAGCGGGCGAGCGAGGACGCGAGCCGTGTCCGCCGTGCGGCGAACGAGGAGTCGGAGGCCGCCAGGGCGCTGGCCGAGCGCACGGTCGCGGAGGCGATGGCCGAGGCCGAGCGGCTGCGCTCCGACGCGTCCGACTACGCCCAGCGGGTGCGTACCGAGGCCTCCGACGCGCTCGCCGAGGCCGACCAGGCGTCGGCCCGTACCCGGGCGGACGCCCGTGAGGACGCCAACCGGATCCGCTCGGACGCGGCGACGCAGGCGGACACCCTCATCACCGAGGCGCGCAACGAGGCCGAGCGGCTGACGACCGAGACGGTCGCGGAGGCCGACCGGGTGCGCGCGGAGGCGCTGACCGAGGCCGAGCGGCTGCAGACGGACACCGCGGCCGAGGCCGAGCGGGTGCGCACCGGGGCCCTGGCCGAGGCGGACCGGGTGCGCGCGGAAGCCCTCGCGAAGGCCGAGCAGCTCGTCGGGGAGGCCACCGACGACGCCGAACGGCTGCGCGCCGAGGCCGCCGAGACCGTGGGGTCCGCGCAGGCGCACGCCGAGCGGGTGCGGGCGGAGGCCGAGCGGCTCAGGGCGGACGCGGAGGCGGAGGCCGAGCGGCTCGTCACCTCCGCGCGCGAGGAGGCCGAGCGGACCCTGGACGAGGCCCGCAAGGACGCCAACAAGCGGCGCTCGGAGGCGGCCGAGCAGGTCGACACGCTCATCACCGAGACCACGGCCGAGGCGGACAAGCTGCTCGCCGAGGCGCAGCAGCAGGCGCTGAAGACCACCGCGGACGCGGAGTCGCAGGCCGACACGATGGTCGGCGCGGCGCGCACCGAGGCCGAGCGGATCGTCTCCGAGGCGACCGTCGAGGGCAACACCCGGGTGGAGAAGGCCCGTACGGACGCCGACGAGCTGCTGGTCGGTGCCCGCCGGGACGCCACCGCGATCCGGGAGCGCGCGGAGGAGCTGCGCGAGCGGATCACCACCGAGATCGAGGAGCTGCACGAGCGGGCGCGGCGCGAGGCCGCCGAGACGATGAAGTCCACCGGCGACCGCTGCGACGCGCTCATCCAGGCCGCCGAGGAGCAGCTGGCCAAGGCGGAGGCGAAGGCCAAGGAGCTGGTGTCGGAGGCCAGCTCCGAGGCGGGCAAGGTGCGCATCGCCGCCGTCAAGAAGGCGGAGGGGCTGCTGAAGGAGGCCGAGCAGAAGAAGGCCAGCCTGGTCAAGGAGGCCGAGGAGCTGAAGGCCGAGGCGATCCGCGAGGCCCGGCGCACGGTCGAGGAGGGCAAGCGCGAGCTGGAGATCCTGGTGCGCCGCCGCGAGGACATCAACGCGGAGATCTCCCGGGTCCAGGACGTCCTGGAGGCGCTGGAGTCCTTCGAGGCTCCCGGGGGTGCCAAGGACGGCGGAGTCAAGGCCGGTGCGACGATCGGTGCCCCCCGATCGGGTGGCAAAACCTCAGACAGCTAGCGCTGGGGGTGGGTTCCGGTGTCTTCTGGTGGCTTTGCCCGACTCGTAGGCAAGGCCTGTGACGGTCAGCCACTCAAAAGAGGTGCCATTCTCCAGATCAAAACCGTATCCGCTCGATGACACACCGCTTCGGCCCCTAGGATTCCCCTTATCACCTCACCGGTCTCATTGACAGGAACCCCATGAGCGACACTTCCCCCTACGGCTTCGAGCTTGTGCGGCGTGGGTACGACCGCGCTCAGGTGGACGAACGTATCTCCAAGCTCGTCTCCGACCGTGACAGCGCTCTCTCCCGCATCACCGCCCTGGAGAAGCGCATCGAGGAGCTGCACCTCGAAACGCAGAACGCACAGGCGCAGGTCACCGACGCCGAGCCGTCGTACGCGGGTCTCGGCGCGCGGGTCGAGAAGATCCTGCGGCTGGCCGAGGAAGAGGCCAAGGAACTGCGTGAGGAGGCCCGGCGGGCGGCCGAACAGCACCGCGACCTCGCCGAGTCGGCGGCCCAGCAGGTCCGCAACGACGCCGAGTCCTACGCCGCGGAGCGCAAGGCCAAGGCCGAGGACGAGGGCGTCCGGATCGTCGAGAAGGCCAAGGCCGACGCGTCCCAGCTGCGTGCCGAGGCGCAGAAGGACGCGCAGTCCAAGCGCGAGGAGGCGGACGCCCTCTTCGAGGAGACCCGCGCCAAGGCCGCACAGGCCGCCGCCGACTTCGAGACGAACCTCGCCAAGCGGCGCGAGCAGTCCGAGCGCGACCTGGCCTCGCGTCAGCAGAAGGCCGAGAAGCGCCTGGCGGAGATCGAGCACCGCGCCGAGCAGCTGCGCCTGGAGGCGGAGAAGCTGCGCACGGACGCCGAGCGCCGCGCCCGCCAGACGGTGGAGACGGCCCAGCGCCAGGCCGAGGACATCGTGGCCGACGCCAACGCCAAGGCCGACCGCATCCGTTCGGAATCCGAGCGCGAGCTGGCGGCGCTCACCAACCGCCGCGACAGCATCAACGCCCAGCTGACGAACGTCCGCGAGATGCTCGCGACGCTCACGGGTGCCGCGGTGGCCGCGGCCGGCTCGCCGGCCGAGGACGAGCCGATCTCGCGTGGCGTTCCCGCGCAGCAGTCCCGGTAAGCGGTCGTAGCCGAGCGACAGCACGGCACAGGGCCCGCATTCCCTTCGGGGAGTGCGGGCCCTTGCCGTCGCCGTCCTGCTGGTCCCCGCCCGCCGGCCGGCCCCGGTTCAAGTGGCAGCCCCCGAACCCCGGTCTTAGCGTGGCCGCATGATCGAGCTGGCGGGACTGACCAAGCGGTACGGCGAGAAGGTCGCGGTCGACAACCTCACCTTCGCGGTCAGACCCGGCATCGTGACCGGGTTCCTCGGGCCCAACGGCGCCGGGAAGTCCACGACCATGCGGATGATCCTCGGACTCGATCACCCCACCGCCGGCGATGTCCGTATCGACGGCAGGCACTACCAGCAGCTGAAGGACCCGCTGACGTACATCGGCGCGCTGCTGGACGCGAAGGCCACGCACGGCGGGCGCAGCGCCTACCACCATCTGCTGTTCCTCGCGCAGAGCAACGGGATCCCGCGGCGCCGGGTGGCTGAGGTGCTGGACACGGTCGGCCTCACCGCCGTGGCGCGGGGGAAGGCCAAGGGGTTCTCGCTCGGCATGGGCCAACGGCTGGGGATCGCCGCGGCGCTGCTCGGCGACCCGCGGATCCTGATGTTCGACGAACCGGTCAACGGGCTGGACCCGGAGGGCATCCACTGGATCCGGAACCTGATGAAATCGCTGGCCGCGCAGGGCCGGACGGTGTTCGTGTCGAGCCATCTGATGAGCGAGATGGCACTGACCGCCGACCACCTCGTGGTCATCGGGCGGGGACGGCTGCTCGCGGACACCTCCATGGCCGACTTCATCGGGCAGAACTCCCGGTCGTACGTGCGGATCCGCTCGCCGCAGCGCGAGCGGCTGCTCGACGTGCTGCACGCGGACGGGATCACGGTCGTGGAGGCGGGCATGGGCGCGCTGGAGGTCGAGGGCGACAAGGCCGAACGGATCGGTGAGCTGGCGGCGCGGCACGGGGTCGTACTGCACGAGCTGAGCACCGGGCGGGCCTCACTGGAGGAGGCGTTCATGCAGCTGACGGCTCAGGCCGTGGAGTACCACGCGCACGCGGGCCCGGAGGCCGTCCCGCGGGCCTGGGGCGCCGGCTGGAAAGGGGTGGAGGGATGACGGCCGTCCAGGTGATCCGCTCCGAGTGGACCAAGATCCGGTCGGTGGCGTCCACGGTGTGGACGCTGTCGCTGGCCGCGGTGGTCACCATCGCCGTCGGGACGCTCCTGTCCGGGCTGACGCGGCGCCAGCTCGACTCGATGCCGACGCGGGAACGGCTGTCGTTCGATCCGACCTTCGTGTCCTTCGCCGGCATGACACTCGGCCAGCTCGCCATGATCGTGTTCGGCGTGCTGGTCGTCTCGAACGAGTACAGCACCGGCATGATCCGGGCCTCGCTGGCCGCCGTACCGCGGCGTGCCACCTTCCTGTCCGGCAAGATCGCGGTGGCCGCCGCGCTCGCGCTGGTCGTCGGGATGGCCACGAGCTTCGCGGCGTTCCTCCTCGGCCAGACCGTGCTCGGCTCCCACGGGGCGCGGCTGGGCGACCCCGGGGTGCTGCGCGCGGTGCTCGGCGGCGGGCTGTACATGACGCTGATCGCGATGTTCTCCATGGGCGTCGCCGTGATGCTGCGCTCGCCGATGCTGTCGCTCGGGATCCTGATGCCGTTCTTCTTCCTGGTCTCCAACATCCTCGGCAACGTGGACGCCACGAAGAAGATCGGCCGGTTCCTGCCGGACCAGGCGGGCAGCCGGATCCTGCAGGTGGTGCCGAGGGCCGCCGACGACGCCCCGTACGGGCCCCGGGGCGGGCTCGGGATCATGGCGCTGTGGGTGATCGCCGCGCTCGTCGGCGGCTATGTCCTCCTGGAGCGCAGGGACGCTCAGTAGAGGCGATCAGCACGCACCGTAGTGCTCTGGCTTTGCTTTCTTTTGGGCGGAACCGTCAGCGGCTCGATATCCTCCTAACCCTTACGGGGGCGTGTGCCCCGCTGTCCTGAACCTTTCGATGGGTGCGGAGCATGATCGAGGCTGTCGGCCTGACCAAGCGCTACGGCGACAAGACCGCCGTGTACAACCTTTCCTTCCAGGTGCGGCCGGGCGCCGTCACCGGCTTCCTCGGGCCCAACGGCTCGGGCAAGTCCACGACGATGCGGATGATCCTCGGGCTGGACAACCCGACGTCCGGGTCGGTGACGATCGGCGGCCACCCGTACCGCAAGCTGCCCAACGCCCCCCGCCAGGTCGGGGCGCTGCTCGACGCCAAGGCCGTGCACGGCGGCCGGACCGCCCGCAACCACCTGCTGAGCCTCGCCCAGCTGTCCGGCATCCCGGCCCGGCGCGTGGACGAGGTCCTCGGGGTCGTCGGCCTGCAGGGCGTGGCGAGCAAGCGTTCCAAGGGCTTCTCGCTCGGCATGGGCCAGCGCCTCGGCATCGCCGCCGCGCTGCTCGGCGACCCGCAGGTGCTGCTGTTCGACGAGCCGGTCAACGGTCTCGACCCCGAGGGCATCCTCTGGGTCCGCAACCTGATGAAGGCCCTCGCCGCCGAGGGCCGTACGGTCTTCGTCTCCTCCCACCTGATGAGCGAGATGGCGCTGACCGCCGACCACCTCATCGTCATCGGGCGCGGCCAGTTGCTCGCCGACATGAGCGTGAAGGACTTCATCTCGGCCAACTCCGCCGACTTCGCGCGCGTGCGCACCCCCGACACCGAGCCCCAGCTGCGTGAGAAGCTCGGCACCGCGCTCGCCGAGGCGGGCGGCCATGTGCTGCCCGAGCAGGACGGCGCACTGCGGGTGACCGGGCTGCCGCTGCCCCGGATCAGCGACCTCGCGCACGAGGCGGGCGTACGGCTGTGGGAGCTGTCCCCGCACCAGGCCTCGCTGGAGGAGGCGTACATGCGGATGACGCAGGGCGCCGTGGACTACCGCTCGACCATCGACCAGAAGGCGGGCCTGCAGCAGCCGCTGCCGCCCGGCGCCCAGCCGCCCATGCCGGTGCCCGGCCAGGGCCAGCCCGGCTGGTACGCCCCGCCGCCGCCCCAGCAGGGCGGACAGCCCTTCGCCATGCCGCAGGCCCCCGCGGGCGCGTACGGCGGCGCACAGGCGGGCGCGTACGGCACCCCCGACGCGGGCGCCGCCAACCCGTACGCCCAGCCGGCCCCGCAGGCCGCTCCGGCCCCGCAGGCCGCTCCGGCCCCGCAGGCGCAGACGGCGATCCTGACCCCGCAGGCGCAGCCGGCCCCGCAGGCCGCTCCGGGTGCTCCGGCTGCTCCGCAGGCCCAGCCGGCCGCCCCGCAGGACCAGCCCGCCGCTCCCGTCGCCGCCGCTCCGCCCGCGCCGCAGCAGGCGCCCGCGGCCGCCCCTGCCCCAGCCGCCCCCTCCGCCCCCGCCGACCTGACCAAGCCCGAGGACGCCCGATGAGCACCCATCAGCCCCCGATGCCGCAGGCCCCCGCAGCCGCGCCCGACTGGCAGGCGGCGCACGGCGGGTCGTACCCCGGTTACACCTCGCCGATCCCGGTCGTGCGCACCCACCTCGGGCATGCGCTGGCCTCCGAGTGGACGAAGATCAAGTCGGTGCGGTCGACGATGTGGACGCTCGGCGTGTTCGTGCTGCTCGTCGTCGGCATCGGCCTGCTGACCGGCGCGGTCGTCACGCACTCCTCGTCGAGCATGGACGGCCAGAGCCCGCTGCAGCTCGGCTTCTTCGGGCTGCTGCTCGGCAGCATGTGCATCATGACCCTCGGCGTGCTGACCACGGCGTCCGAGTACGGCACCGGCATGATCCGTACGACGATGACGGCGTGCCCGAGCCGCAGCCGGGTGCTGGCCGCGAAGGCGATCGTGTTCTTCGCCGTCGCGTTCGTGATCACGCTGGCCGCCAGCTCGTTCGTGGCGATGGTGCAGACCTCCATGGTCCAGGGCAACGGCGCGCGCACCCCGTCCGGCGCCGAGTGGTTCAAGGCCACCGTCGGGGTCAGCCTCTACCTCGCCCTGCTCGGCCTGCTCTCGCTGCTCATCGGCTCGATCATCCGGCACTCGGCGGGCGCCATCACCATCATGATCGGCGCACTGCTCGCCCCGCTGGTGATCGCGCTGTTCATGTTCTCCGAGTCGCTGCACAAGGTCCGCGAGTGGCTGCTGGAGTACTCGATCCCGAATCAGCTGAGCGTCTTCTACGCGAACTCCCTCAGCAACACCGGCCCGTCGGGCTGGGACCCCCTGTGGATCCTGCTGGGCGTGACGGCGGCGGCCTACGCCGGCGCGTACGCGCTCCTGCGCAACCGGGACGTGTGAGCCCGGACGCACCAACAAGCAGGCGCACGAACAGGCAAGGGCCTCCCCGGCGCTGCGGATCGACCCTTCCGCGGCGCCCGGGAGGCCCTCGTGGTTCGGGCCCGTGCGGGGAACGCGCCGAGAACGGGCCGGCCCGGCTAGAACCTCGGCGCGTTGCGGGACCGCTGCACCCGTGTGGTGCGGCGGTCCTTCGCGTTCCAGCAGGCCTTGTGCCAGTGGCGGCGGTCGTCGACGCCCGCGTGCTCGGGCCAGGCCACCACGTGCGGGACACCGGAGGGGATCACCTGGTCGCAGCCCGGGCAGCGGTACGTCTTGCCCTCGGCGCTCGCCCCGGCGACATGCCGCACGCTCCACTCCTCGCCCTGCCACGTCTCGGTCGCCTGCCAGCCGCCGTACCGGCCGACGCGATCGTCCTCGGCGCTCCGGCCCGACGATCCGGCGGCCTTCGGTCGGTTGCGACGCGGGGACACGGGACACCTCTCGGGGCTATACAGGAAGCACGGGCTGCGTCCAGCCTACGCGCCGCCGAGAGGGGTACGCGTACGGAACCAACCCGTACAAGTCCCCCTCCACGGCGACCCATTCTGCAGACAATCCGCAAATCTCCCCGCCAGGCCGTGTCCTGGGCACGTGTCAGACGGTTATGCCGGTCGGGGGAGCTCCGAGTCGGAGCCAAGGAAGCAGGAAACGCGATGTACGTAGGAAGTTTTGTGCTGGGCGCCCAGTTCCCGGGCCAGGGCCCCGGGGAGGCCCTGCACCGGGCCGTCCGCTCGGCGGAGGTCACCGAGGAAGCCGGCCTGGACGCCGTGTGGCTGGCCGAGCACCACTTCGTGCCGTACGGCACATGCCCGTCCGCCGTCACCCTGGCCGCCTTACTGCTCGGCCGTACCCGCCGCATCCGCGTGGGCACGGCGGTCAGCGTACTGCCCACGGCCCACCCGGTCGCCCTCGGCGAGCAGGCCGCGCTGCTGCATCTGACCAGCGGCGGGCGGTTCACCCTCGGCGTCGGCCGCGGCGGCCCCTGGGTGGACCTGGAGGTATTCGGCGCGGGCCTGGAGGCGTACGAACGCGGGTTCCCCGAATCACTCGATCTGCTGCTGCGCTGGCTGCGCGAGCCGCGCGTGGCGGCCGCCGGCGAGCGGTTCGCCTTCCGCGAGGTGACGGTCGTACCGCGCCCCTCGGAGGCGCTGACCGAGACGCCCGGACCGGAGGTCGTCGTCGCCTGCACCTCCCCGGCGAGCGTACGGCTGGCCGCCGAGCGCGGGCTGCCGATGCTGCTCGGCATGCACGTCGGGGACGAGGAGAAGGCCGAGATGGTCGCGCTGTGGCGGCGCCACGCCCGGGCGGCGGGCCGGCCGGGCGAGGAGATCGCGGGCGCCGCGCACGTCTCGGCCGGGGTGTGCCAGCTCGCCGACCGGCGCACGGACGCGGCGGAGACCCTGCTCAAGGCGATGCCGGGCTGGCTGAAGCAGGGCCTGGAGGCGCATGTGACGGTCGACGGCCGGACGCGCACGATGCGCGACCCGCACGCCTACACCGAACTGCTCTGCGGCCTGCACCCGGTCGGCACCCCGCGGCTCGCCGCCGACCGGCTCGCGGCCACCTCGGAGCGCACCGGCATCTCCCGTTTCGCCCTCCTCGTGGAGGGCTCGGGCGATCTCGCCGCGACGGAGGAGAACCTACGGCGACTGGGCGCCGAGGTACTGCCCCAGCTGCGCTGAGCCGTCCCGCGCACCCCGGCCGCAATGAGGGCTTGCCGCCCCAGTTCTGAATGCACCTCCCGCGGGTGGAGCGGCAAGCAAGCGGCTCACTGCCTCTGCCGGGGCGGGCCTGCGCCTCAGCAGTCCCGAAGCTCCGGCGACTGGTTCAGCAACTGGCTGCGCACCGACGTGAAGCGGGCCAGCCTCTCGTCCGCCGAGGCGTCCAGCGGGAACACCGCCACCCGGTGGCAGTTCTGGAAGGCCAGCCGGACACCGAAGTGCCGCTGCAGCGCGCCGCGTATGGCGTCACTCGCGAGCGCGCGCAGCAGCTGACCGCGTGCCTGCTCGTCCGGCGGGGGCGTCTGGTTGTCGGCGAACGGGCCGCCGTCGACCTTCAGCTGGGCCACCAGGGAGCTGATCATCTCCCATGCGTAGGGCAGGGAGGTCCGGACGCAGTCGACGAATGCTGCTTCGTCGACCTCGCCTCGCTCGGCCTGTTCGAGTAGGGCCGGTGAGACGTCGAGCGACATGGGTACTCCTCTCGCACCCCCGCCGAGCAGGGGTTGCCGGACAGGTAGGGAAGTTCGCCATTTCGAACACGCTCAGTACACACATGGCGACCTCCCGTTCTCTACGGTAGGCAACGGTCGGTGACCACACCAGCAGATTGGGTATATGGAACGGTCCCGTTACGGGCACAATCGGCCAGGGATGAACAAGAGTTTCCAGGGACAATTGGGGCGATACACAGGGAGCGCGATGGGCGAATCGCGTGCACCGGCGCGCGTCGAGTAGCGTTGCCGACCATGCGTCTCGTCATTGCCCGATGCTCGGTCGACTACGCCGGCCGGCTCACCGCCCACCTGCCCTCGGCGCCCCGCCTGATCCTGGTCAAGGCGGACGGCAGCGTCTCCATCCACGCCGACGACCGGGCCTACAAGCCCCTCAACTGGATGTCGCCGCCCTGCACGCTGAGGGAGGGCGCCGGCGAGGACGAGGGCGTGTGGACCGTCGTCAACAAGGCGGGCGAAAAACTGATCATCACGATGGAGGAGATCCTCCACGATTCCTCGCACGAACTCGGCGTGGACCCCGGCCTGATCAAGGACGGCGTGGAAGCGCACCTCCAGGAACTGCTCGCCGACCGCATCGAGACGCTCGGCGAGGGATACACGCTCATTCGCCGCGAGTACATGACCGCCATCGGCCCGGTGGACATCCTGTGCCGGGACGCGGACGGCCGGACGGTCGCGGTCGAGATCAAGCGGCGGGGCGAGATCGACGGCGTGGAGCAACTCACGCGCTACCTGGAGCTGTTGAACCGCGATCCCCACCTGGCCCCGGTCCGCGGCGTCTTCGCCGCCCAGGAGATCAAGCCCCAGGCCCGCGTCCTCGCGACCGACCGCGGCATCGACTGCCAGATCCTCGACTACGACGCCATGCGCGGCATCGAGGACGACAAGCTCCGCTTGTTCTGAGGTCCAGGGCTTGTCCGGCGGTTCATGCCGGACAGGCCCTAGATCAGCGCGTCCGGGGACTCCGGCGCACTCCCCGAACCCGTCGCACTCCCCGAACTCCGCGGCGTCGTCGGCCCGCTCGCCGTGTCCGTCGTGGACGGGGTCGTACCGCCCGACTGGGTCGGCGACGGGGACGTCGGCGAGGTGCTCGGCGAGGTCGAGGACGGCGAGGGCGAGGGGGTCGTCTTCGTCGGCGGCGGGGAACCCGGCTTGGTCGTCCTCGACCTGGACGGAGTCGGCGACGTGCTCCCGCTGCCGGTGCCCCGGGTGTGGCTCGACCCGGCCGAAGGTGTGGTCACCGGCTGCTTCGGAGTCGGGTCGCCGGTCGTGCCGTACGTGCCGTCGGGCCCCGGGCCCGTCGGGCGGGTGGCGCTCGGGGCCGAGCCGGTGCGGGCCGCCGGATCCTGCTTCGGGTCCGCGCCGAGGCTCCCGTCGTCCAGGCCCTGGCTCGCCGACGGGTTGACGTCCACCTTGCCGGCCGGGTTCTTGCCCGCGTTGTCGTCGGACGTCATGCCGAGCGTGACGACCGTACCGAGCACGGCGGCGAGCAGCGCCCCCGAGCCGATCGCCACGAGGTTGCGGCGGGCCAGCCGCGCAAGGCCTCCAGCCCGCTCCGTCGCGGCCGGGAACCGGTGGGTGACCAGGGGGTCGCCGAAGGGCACGTACGGCGGTGGTGCCGACTCCTCGTGCCGTACCTCCGGCAGTTCCTCCCCCGCGATCGGCGTGATCCCGGGCACCTCGCCGGAGCGGTCGGCGACCAGCGCCAGGGCCCGGCGTCCGGCGACGGTGCCCCGCCTGTCAGCGAGCGCCCCGCGCAGCCCGATGGAGGCCTCCAGTTCGGCGCGGGCCCGGTCGAGCTGTCCGCCGCACAGCGCCAGCACACCCAACTCGTGGTGGAAATAGGCCTGTTCACGTACGTCACCGGCCAGCCGGGAGGCTTCCGCGCCGGAGCGCAGGGCCCGCTCCCAGGCGCCCCAGTGCAGCCCGGCGGCGAAGGCGGGCGCGGCGGTACGGGCGAGCCGTACCGCACCGCTGTCCTGCCCCTCGGCGGACGGGGCCGTCTCCGGGACGACCGCGGCGAGCGCGGCCAGGACCGCGTCGGCCTCGGCGCACACCCGCTCGGCGGTGACCGACGGATGACCGGCCCACCAGACGTAGTGCTCGGCGGCGGCGAAGGCCTGGGCCACGGCGTCGTCGGCGTACCCGGCGGCCTCCAGCTGCGTCTGCACACCGGCCGCGAGCCGGTAGCGGGCGCCGACCGGGGAGACCAGCCCGCAGCTCGCCAGCTCGCCGAGGGCGGCGTCGGCATGGGTGTCGCCGATCAGCGCCGGCAGGTGCGCCTGGTGCGGCACCTCGCCGCCGAGCGCGACGGCGAAGCGCAGGGTGGCCCGGGCGGAGGCGCTGAGCCGGGAGGCGAGCAGCGGGGCCGGTGCGGCGGCCTCGCCGAGGGAGGGCAGCGGTACCTCGTCCGCCACCTCCAGGGACAGCTCGGCCGGCTCGCGTACGTCCTCGAAGACGCCGTACTCGTCCACCGCCCCGGTGTCGGCCCGCAGTTCGTCGCGCTGCCGGAGCAGGGCGCCGGCCTGGACGAACCGCAGCGGCAGCCCCTCGGACTCGAACCACAGGTCGCCGGCCCAGTTCGCCTCCTCCTCGGTGAGGACGCGGCCGACGGTCCGTTCCAGGATCTCCACGCCGGCCGCGCGGTCGAGGCCGCTGAGGAAGACCTCCTCGACCTCGGAGGTGTCGGAGGGCGCGGGCACGTCGGGGGTGGCGCTGATCAGGAACGCGCACTCGGGAGTGGCGTCGAGCAGCTCGTCGAGGGCGGTGCCGCCGAACTCGATGTCGTCCAGGACGACGACCGCGCCGATCTCGCGGACGAGCGCGCGCAGTTCGTCCGGGTCGGGGCGGTGCTGCGGGACGTCGTGGACGGCGTGGAAGAGGTCGTGCAGGAGGTCGGTGGTGCCGCGGTGGGAGCCGGTGAGCCGGACCACGCCGTCGGGGGCGAGGTCCAGGCAGTCCTCGGCGACGAGGTCGAGCAGGGCGGTGCGGCCGGAGCCGCCGGGTCCGGTGAGCCGGACGGAACGGCCACGGGCCAGCAGCCGGACCAGGCGCTCGCGTTCGTCCTGGCGTTCCAGCAGGGAGAGCGCCGGCGGCACGGGACCGGGCGGCACGGGCGGCCTCGCGGCGCGCTCGGTCTCGGCGCGCTCGGCCGTGGTGCGCTTGCGGGGCCTGGCCGGCCGCCGGGCCGGCGGGCAGAGCTCTATCTCGCTGCCGTCGACGGGGTTGACGGTCAGCAGCAGGTCGCCGGAGACGAGCTGTGCGGTGCGGACGAGCGCGGGCGAGCCCTGGCTCTGCCCGAAGTCGGAGGTGAGGGATTCCCGGGGCGGGCGGCGGCTCGCCGCCTGGCCGTGCTCCTCGGGTCCCCGGTCGATCGGGTCCATGGGTTCCATGGGTTAAAACCCCCCAAAAGCGTCGTGTGCCCGGATTCCGGCCCCTCCCGGCCTTGTCGCACACCGCGCTGTCGCTTCTGGTCCGGGCCCGCTCGGTCGAGGGTTGCGAGGCGGCGGGCGACCGAACCCTAAACCTTCGCTCAGTATCTCCGACAGGGCGGGGTGCCATGTGGTCCGAGACGTCACAGTCCGGTGAGGATTGCCCCCGACGTGCGCTTCGGTGAGTGCGCCCGGGTCTCCCCCGTCGCCCGTTTCCCACCCGCTCGTGGCGTTGCACCGCGGCCGGGCGGCGGATCACACCCGGGGCAGCGACTCGACCCCGATGCCGCCCTCGATGGCGAGGATGCGGTGCAGTCGGGTCGCCACCAGCAGGCGCTGCATCTGCGGCGGGACACCGCGCAGCACCAGACGGCGACCGCAGCGGCCGGCCCGCCGATGGGCACCCATGATCACCCCGAGTCCGGTGGCGTCCCAGGAGTCCAGTTCGGACAGGTCGAGCACCAGGTCGCCGACGCCGTCGTCGACGGCCGAGTGCAGGGCCGTACGGGCGTCCGCCGCGCTACGGACGTCGAGGCGGCCGCCGACGACCAGCTCGGCATGGTCGCCCCTGATGTGCATAAGCGCTCCCCGTTGAGTGCGGTTGGCGTACTCGGTGACGGTGCTGTGCACCGTCTGACTGCGTGAGTGGTGGTGCGGTTGCTGCTTGTAAGCGAACCGATACCGAATTCACCCCGGGGGGTGATGTTCCCGAGGTGAATGTCCGGCGTTGTGTGCGTACGGGTGGGTCTCAGTACTTGTAACGGGTGGGCCTCAGTACTTGTAGAAGCCCTGCCCGCTCTTGCGGCCGATGTCACCGGCGTCCACCATCCGGCGCATCAGCTCCGGCGGGGCGAACTTCTCGTCCTGGGACTCGGTGTAGATGTTGCTGGTGGCGTGCAGCAGGATGTCCACGCCGGTGAGGTCGGCGGTGGCGAGCGGGCCCATGGCGTGGCCGAAGCCCAGCTTGCAGGCGAGGTCGATGTCCTCGGCGGTGGCGACGCCGGACTCGTAGAGCTTGGTCGCCTCGACGACGAGGGCGGAGATGAGCCGCGTGGTCACGAACCCCGCCACGTCCCGGTTGACGACGATGCAGGTCTTGCCGACCGACTCGGCGAACTCACGTGCGGTGGCGAGCGTTTCGTCGCTCGTCTTGTACCCCCGGACCAGCTCGACGAGCTGCATCATCGGCACCGGCGAGAAGAAGTGGACGCCGACGACCCGCTCGGGCCGCTCGGTGGCCGCCGCGATCTTGGTGATCGGGATGGCGGAAGTGTTGGAGGCGAGCACGGTCTCCGGGCGCACGATCTTGTCGAGCGCACGGAAGATCTCGTGCTTCACTTCCAGCTTCTCGAAGACGGCCTCGACCACGATGTCGGCGTCGGCGGCGGCGTCCAGGTCGGTGGTCGCGGTGATGCGGCCCAGGGAGGCGTCGGCGTCGCGCGCCTCCATCTTCCCCTTGCTCACGAACTTGTCGTACGACGCCTTGATGCCGTCGGTGCCACGCTTGAGCGCCTCGTCGGTGACGTCACGCAGGACGACGTCCCAGCCCGCCTGTGCGGCGACCTGAGCGATACCCGACCCCATGAGCCCGGCCCCGATGACGGCAAGCTTCCGTGCCACTCCGACTCCCCTTTGAACGCGCTCCAAGTCTGCTTCTCGGGCGGACCATAGCGCTCCGGAGCCGCCGTGTGAGCGGTAAGTAACGCGCGTCACGTCTCAATTGACGGACATCACACCGGCAGGGCTGGGCGCCACCCAATTGGCAGCCTTTCCCACGCCTTTCGGCCACTGTCCACGGAGTCCCTTTTCCACCCAATGGGTTGATTCGGCGCCAGGGCGCACGCCGCGCACGGGGTGGCGTGAGGTAGCGCACCCCGGCTGTTTTCCCGCATTGTTCCGTAACGCCGTGATCACGTGGCGTGGCGAGCCGTGGCCGCGTCATGCTGACGTCCCCTCCTGATGGCGTCTTAACCGCGCGTCACGGGCGGGCAGTTGGAGTGTTCTCTGCTCACGGAATCGATGTGAGATGGCGAGTAAGAAGGTGGTGACCGTCGCCGTCCTGGTGACGGTCCTCACGTGGAGCACGGTGATGACCGTGCTGGGACAGGTCGCGGCCATGGCCACCCTGCTCCCGTCCCTGGGCCTGCTCGTGCAGCAGATCGTCCAGGCCCTGTCCGGGCCCGACGGCCCCCGCACGCCCGCCGGCCCCGCCCCGACCGGCACCGGCACCGGCACCGGCACCGGCACCGGCGGTGAGGAGCCGCCGCGATGACCCCGGCCGCAAGCAGAGGAGGGCCACTCGCGCCCCGGACCCTCGGCCGGCGGGGCCGCAAGCCGGGCCCGATCTCCGAGACCGCCGGCCTCACGCACCGGGCCTGGCTGGAGCCGGTGCGCGCCGCCGTCCGCCTGCGCGACGTCACCCTGGACGACCTGGCGGACCGCTCCGGTTACTCCAAGACCCGGATCAGCGAACTCCTGCGCGGCAACGGCTACTACCCGCCCTGGGAGATCACCTTCAGCGTGATACGCGTGCTCGGCCTGCCGGTCCAGCCGATGCTCCGCCTGTGGGCCGCGGCGGCGCGCGAGGCGCGCAAGGAGCCCGGCTGGATCCGGCACCACCTCCAGCAGGTCGCCTGCGAACCCGAGATCCCGCCCCTCGCCCTGAGGGCCTTCAGCGAGAGCGTGCACGCCGCCTACACCGCCTATGCGCGCATGTTCCTGCTGACCGGCGACCGCGCCCACCGTGCGGTCGAGGAGACCCTCGACCTGCTGTGGCTCTCCTGGGAGACCGCGGCCGGCGACGAGAACCTCCGCCGCCACGCGTGGCATCTGCTGCGCTCCCGCGTGCTGGTCCGCGCCGCCCACCGCGACGGCCACCCGGACCTGCGCGCCGCCGTGTTCTCCACCGGCGAGATGCACGAGAGCGTTCCGGGCCACGTCGTCGTCCTGCCCGACCTGGTGAACCGCTTCGATGCCATCGCCCGCCTGCCCCACGACCAGATGGACGTCGTGGTCCTGGCTCAGCTGTGCGGCCTGGACCTTGCGGAAACGATCCCGTACGTCACCGGCCAGAGCCCGGCCCGCTGCCTCTCCCTCGCCCGCTACGCCCGGGCCGCCCTCGAAGGCCTGCGGTGATCACGCCTGCCCCGATACGCTGCGTGCCCGATTCGCTACACACCGATCGTGGAGGGTGGGCCATGCCGGCGCGCAGGGTGGTCACGGGACGCAGCCAGGAGCCGCGGCGACGTTACGCGGAGGAAGTCCGCCTGCTCCGCACATCCAGGGGCCTGAGCCTGCGCGAGCTGGCCAAGGCGGTCGGCTGGGATCCGTCCCTGCTGAGAAAGCTGGAGAACGGCGAGACCCTGGGCAGCCCCGAGCTGGCCGAGGCGCTGGACCGGCACCACGGCGCCCCCGGGCTGCTGCTGGCGATGTGGGAGCTGGCGGTGGGGGATCCGACGCAGTTCAAGGAGCAGTACCGGCGGTACATGGTCCTGGAGTCCGAGGCGGTGAGCCTGTGGCACTACTCGGTGAGCGCGCCGCCGGGCCTGCTCCAGACGGCCGGGTACGCCCGCGAGGCCCTCGCGGCGGGCTGGATCAGGGAGCAGGAGCTGGACCAGCAGATCGAGGCGCGCCTGGGACGGCGTCAGCTGCTGGAGGCCGAGCACCCCCCCGCTGTTCCGGGTCATCCTCTCCGAGGCGGTGCTGCGCACGGCACTGCGCGACACGGGAGCGTGGCGGGAGCAGTTGGAGCACCTGGTGGAGGCGTCCGAGCGCCCGAACATCACGCTGCAGGTGCTGCCGTTCAGTGCCGGGCCCCATGGCCTGATGAACACCGCTGTGAAGTTCCTGCGGCTGACGGATGGCCACACAGTCGCCTATACCGAGAACGACCTGCGTGGTGAACTTGTCGAGGAAAGCACCTCAGTTGAGGAGCTGCAGCGTAGGTACGATGCGATGCGCGACCTCGCGCTGGCCCCGGCCGAGTCGCGCAAGTTCATCCTGCGGATGTTGGAGGAAGTGCCGTGCGAGCCATCGACCTGAGCGGCGTGACGTGGCGCAAGAGCAGCTACAGCAACACGAGCGGCGGCGATTGCGTCGAGGTCTGCGACACCGTCCCCGCCGCCGTACCCGTCCGTGACAGCAAGACCCCCGACGCCCCGGCCCTCCTCTTCACCGCCGGCTCATGGTCGTCGTTCGTCGGAGCCCTCAAGGGCGGCGTGTTCCAGTAGGCGCCGCTTGTCCGGCTTGCCCGCGGCCGTGAGCGGGATGTCGGGCACGAGGTGCAGGGCGTCGGGAGCGTAGAGGCGGCCCTTGCGGACGGTGACGAAGTCGCGGATCTCCTCCAGTGCGGGCCGCCGCCCGGCAACCGGCACCACGGCGGCGTGGACGTGCTCCGCCGAGTCCTCGTCCCGGCTGCCGAAGACCGCGCACCGGGCGACGGCGGGATGGCTCAGCAGGAGTTCCTCCAGCTCGGCCGGATACACGTGGCCACCGACGACCACGATCATCTCCTTGATCCGGTCCACGATGTAGAGACGGCCGTCCTCATCGAGGCAGCCGACGTCACCGGTGCGCAGCCAGCCGTCGCGGAGCACCTCGGCGGTCAGCTCCGGCTGCTTCCAGTAGCCGTGCATCACGTAGGGCGAGCGCACGTGGACCTCGCCCGGTTCCCCTGGCGGCAGGCTGGTGCCGTCGGCGTCCCGAACGGCGATCTGGACGTCGGGCAGGGGCCGGCCCGCCGTCAGCCGGCCGCCATGGCCGGTCAGCGCCAGTTCCTCCGGGCCCGCTTCGGTGATGAGCTGGGCCTCGGCCTGCCCGTACAGGCCGTAGAGCACGGGCCCCAGCGCCTTGGCCGCCTCCCGCAGCCTGGCCGGTGAGGCGGCGGTCCCGCCGTAGCTGATCCGGGAGAGGCTGGACAGATCGGTGCCGGGCAGGTCGGGATGGTCCAGGAGCTGGTAGAGGAGCGGCGGCAGCAGCCAGGTGTGGGTGATGTGCTCGCGCTCCATCGTGGCCAGCACGTCCCCGGGCTCGAAACCGTGCCGCAGGACCACCGAGCCACCCCGGAGCAGTGCCATGTCGGCGAAGATTCCGGCGAGGTGGGCGAGCGAGGTACAGGCCAGATGGCGGGGCGGATCGCCGGCGGCGGTGAGAGGGCGGTCCAGGATGCGCCGGTAGGAGCCGTGGGTCATGCGGATGCCCCTGGGGATGCCGGTGGTTCCGCCGGTGTGCCGGATGCACCAGTCGTCGTCCGGGCCCACCAGACCGCCCCTCGGCTGCGCGGGGCGCCGGGCGGCCGTGGCCAGCACGTCCTCGGCGAAACCGCTCGGTCCGAGGGAGAGCGCCGGGGGTACGCCGGGAAGCGTGAGCAGCTCACGTGCACAGGCGTTCTGCCGCTGGTCCACCAGCAGCAGGGAGCAGTCCACGCTCGCCATCACGCGGGCCATGACCGGCGCGCTCATGCCCTCGTAGAGAGCGACGACCCGGGCGCCGGCCAGGTTGACGGCGTAACGGGCGACGAGGGCCTCGGCGGTGTTGCCGGTGAGCAGGGTGACCGTGGTGCCGAGGGCCACCCCGCGCTCCGCCAGCTCTCCGGCGAGGCGGCGGACCTGGTCCCGGAACTCGGCGGCGCTGATCACCAGCCCTTCGGCGGTGGTGACGGCCGCCCTCGACGGATCGGCGGACAGGACGTCGAGCACCGCCTCCGCATAGCCGCTGAAGACGGGTTCCGCGGCGGCTCGTCGTCGGCTCATCGCCGTTCTCCCTCTGCCGGATCCGGTGGACACCCGCGACGCTAACGGCCCGTCCCTCATGCCTTCCACGACCGCTTTCGCCATGTACTCATGACGCGTCGCGCATGAAGGACTCCACGGCCACACGGCGGAAGTCCAGGGCGGCCGGGGAAAGATGGGCATGGGCCCGCCACACCAAGGTCAGGGTCCGGTGGCAGTCCTCGACGTCCAGCCGCAGCAGGGCCACCCTGCCGTGCTCGCCGAGCGCCCGGCGCGCCATGGCCGGCATCAGGCCGACGCCCAGTCCGGCGCCGATCAGCTCGGGCGTGGCGGCGGCCTCGTCACCCTCGCAGACCACCCGGGGGGTCAGTCCCTCACGGGCGAAGAGCCGCTCCAGCAGGGCGCGTTGCCAGTGGCCCGTGCGCGTGGTGACGAAGTCCTCGTCGGCCAGCTCGGCCACCGCGACGCGCTCGCGACCGGAGAGCGGGTGCCCCAGCGGCACAGCCAGCAGCACCTCTTCCCGGACCAGTTCCACCGAGCACAGCTCGGGCCCGGCGAGCGGCTGGGAGGCGAGCGCCAGATCCACTTCACCGGAGCCCAGATGCCGGCGCATCGAGTCCACCGGGGCCTGGAACAGGCGCACGCCGGCCCCGGGACGCAGCGCACGGAAGGCGGAGAGCACCCCGGCGAGCTGCAGCAGGGTCTCGGCGGCCACGGCGACACGGCCCGGCCCGGAACCCGAGGCGTCGGCCATCTCCCGCCGGGCGTCGTCGAGTTCGGCCAGAGCCCGCTCGACCCGGTCCAGGAAGGCGGCGCCGTGCTCGTTGAGCCGTATCCGGCGCCCCTGGCGATCGAACAACTGGACGCCGAGTTCCGATTCGAGCCGGATGATGGTGCGGCTCACCGATGGCTGGGCCACCCGGAGTTGCTCAGCGGCCCGGCTGATGTGCTGGTGACGGGCCACGGCCTGGAAGTATCGCAGCGACAGCAGGTCCATGACGGTAGTCTCACCCTCACCCCGCTCCATCGGGCCGTTGCGAGCGCCCCCAGGACATCACCGGTGCGGGAGCGGTGAGTTCAGCCGAGCTCTCCGCGTACGGCATATCCGAGGACCCGCTCGCTCAACAGGTCCTCGATGTCGTCCAGGAGCGCGAGCACCTCTCGGGACACTTCGCGCGGATCGCGGCCCTTGACCATCTCGCGGCCGATGACCGCGATGACCGTGCTGTGGACCCAGCCGATCTGACCTGCCATCAGGTGGGGCAGTTCGTCGTCGGGAGCCGCGCCCGTCTCGTCGCGCAGGGCCTGTTCCAGGTTGGCCTGGACCTCCTGGGCCAGGGCCCACAGGCGGGAGCGCAGGGCGGGGGCCTCCTCGATGACCTTCATGAAGGCGGCGTAGCCGGGGAGCAGGCCGACCCGGGGGGAGACCGCCTCGACCTCCTCGCGCAGTTCGCGGATGACCGCGGCGGCGGCCGACTCTCCCTCGGGACGGCCGCGGACCCAGCGGGCGAGGCGGTCGATCATGCCGGCGGAGCGGTCGAAGAAGAGGTCCTCCTTGGCCGGGAAGTAGTTGTAGACGGTGTTGACGGAGACGTTGGCCGCCTCGGCGATCTCCGCGACCGTCACCGCGTCGAAGCCGCGCTCGACGAACAGCCCCGTGGCGACATCGGAGATGTACTGCCTGGTCTGCCGCTTCTTCCGCTCCCTGAGCCCCTCTGCCATGCCCGCATCCTAACTTCGCTGGTGGTCTTGAAAAGTTGGCTGGACTCGAAACTTGGTGACATTGCAAAAATCCAGGGACTCTGTTTTTCTGGGGGCATGGCAGCAGTCATCAGCGCGGCGGGACTCGCCCGCACCTTCCAGACCAGGACCGGCCCCGTTCAGGCCGTGCGCGGGATCGACCTCACCGTGCGGGCGGGCGAGATCCTCGGCTTCCTCGGACCCAACGGCGCCGGCAAGACGACCACCCTGCGGATGCTCACCACCCTGCTGAAGCCGACCGGCGGCGCGGCCACGGTCGCCGGGCACGACCTCGCGGCGGATCCGGCCGGGGTGCGCGCGGCGAGCGGGTACGTCGCCCAGTCCGGCGGGGTCGACCCCCAGATCACCGTGCGGGAGGAACTGGTCACCCAGGGGCGGATGTACCGGTTGTCGAAGGGCGCGGCCGTCGAGCGCGCCGAGGAGCTGGCCCGCGAGCTGGACCTCACCGGGCTGCTCGACCGCAGGGCCGGTGCCCTCTCGGGCGGCCAGCGCCGTCGGCTGGACATCGCGATGGCGCTCACCCACCGGCCGAAGGTGCTGTTCCTGGACGAGCCGACCACCGGCCTGGACCCGGGCAGCCGCGCGGACCTGTGGGACCTGGTCCGCAGGCTGCGCGACGACCACGGTACGACCGTCTTCCTGACCACCCACTACCTGGACGAGGCCGATGCCCTCGCCGACCGCCTGGTGATCGTCGACCGGGGCACGGTCGCCGCCGAGGGCACCCCGAGCGCGCTGAAGCTCGAGTACGGCGGCTCGATCGACGCCTCGCTCCAGGACACCTTCCTGGCCGTCACCGGCCGCGGGCCGGCCCCGGCCGGCACCGCCCCCGTCGCCGTATAAGGATTCGCAAGAAGATGCTTCTTCACGACACGGCCCTCATCTACGGCCGTTACCTCCGCCAGTCCCTGCGCTCCCGCTTCGCCCTGCTCTTCGGGGTGCTCACCCCCCTGCTCTACCTGCTCTTCTTCGGGCCGCTGCTCACCGGTCTGCCGCTGGGCGGCGCGGGCAGCTCCTGGCAGGTGCTCGTGCCGGGCCTCTTGCTCCAACTCGGCCTGTTCGGCGCCCTGTTCGCCGGGTTCACGGTCATCATGGAGAAGGGGCAGGGGGTGGTGGAGCGGATGCGGGTGACCCCGGTCAGCCGGCTCGCCCTGCTGCTCGGGCGGGTGCTGCGCGACGCCACGGTCTTCGTCTTCCAGGCGGTGCTGCTGGTGCTGGCCGCGCTGGTGATGGGCCTGCGTGCGCCGCTCGCGGGCGTACTGATCGGCTTCGGCTTCGTCGCCCTGCTCACACTGTCGCTCGCCGCGCTGTCGTACGCCCTCGGGATGAAGGTCAACACCCCGCAGGAGTTCGGCCCGCTGATCAACATGGTGTCGATGCCGTCGATGCTGCTCTCCGGCCTGATGCTCCCGATGTCCCTCGCGCCCACCTGGCTGAACGTCCTGTCACACTTCGTCCCGTTCCGCTACCTGGTGGACGCGGTACGCGACGCGTACGTCGGCCACTACGCCACCGCGCACATGCTCTACGGCACCCTCGTCGCCGTCGCCTTCGCGGCACTGGCGGTGACGGTGGGCACACGGGTGTTCCGGACGGCCGGGGCGTGAGGCGCCGGGTCAGCAGGACTGCGCGGGTACCGCGTTGAACGCCGAACCGTCACGCGCGATCCGGTAGCACTGCCGGGTGGCCCGGCCGGAACCGGAGATCACGGCCGACACGCTCACGGTGCCGCCCGTCCGTGTCACGCTCTGCACGGAGACGAACCGCCCGTAGGGAGCGAGCGCCTTCCGCACTCCGGCACCGTTCAGATCCGAGGCTTCGAGAGCGGCGACACGCTCGCCGGCGAGACGGGCGCCGCTGCCGATCGAGACGGACGGGCCGCAGGCGTCGTACTTCAGGACGGACATCGTCGACGTCCAACCGTGGCCTTCTGCCGGGGCATAGGTGTACTCGACGCATCTGGCGATCATGTCCTGGCTGCGGCCGAGGAGTGTCCCGGACGCGTACGCGACCCTTTCGGCCACACGGGCCCTGAACGCGTGCCGGGACGCGTCGTAGGAGATCACGGGAGCGCCGGTGTGCTGGTGGATCACACCGGTGACAGCGTCCGGATCAGCCGGGCCCTCATCGCCGAGGGCACGTACGGTCTCGTTCTCCGCCCGGCGGACCTGGTCGTCGAGGGACAGCAGAGCCTGCTGCCGGTGCTCGGCACTGACCTTGTCCGTGTGCCACGACCAGTACCACAACACGCCGAGCACGGTGCCGAGCACGACGATCAGCACGACCAGGACGGTGAGGCAGCCGGTGGTCGCGAGACGACTGAACCGCCCCGCAACCACCGGACCATGCCCGTCACTCGAGTGCACGATGCGAGGGTAGGACACCTACGCTGGCCCCATGGTCAATCTGACGCGCATCTACACCAGGACCGGCGACAAGGGCACCACCGCGCTCGGGGACATGAGCCGGATCGCCAAAACCGACCTGAGGATCTCTGCCTATGCCGACGCCAACGAGGCCAACGCGGTGATCGGTACCGCGATCGCGCTGGGCGGCCTGGACGCGGAGGTGGTCAAGGTGCTCACACGCGTCCAGAACGACCTGTTCGACGTGGGTGCGGACCTGTCGACGCCGGTGGTGGAGAACCCCCAGTTCCCGCCGCTCAGGGTCGAACAGTTCTACATCGACAAACTGGAGACGGACTGCGACCGCTTCAACGAGCGGTTGGAGAAGCTCCGCTCGTTCATCCTGCCCGGCGGCACCCCGGGCGCGGCCCTGCTGCACCAGGCCTGCACGGTCGTACGCCGGGCCGAGCGCTCCACCTGGGCGGCCCTGGAGGTGCACGGCGAGACGATGAACCCGCTGACCGCGACCTACCTCAACCGGCTGTCGGACCTGTTGTTCATTCTGGCGCGCACGGCGAACATCGAGGTCGGGGACGTGCTGTGGGTGCCCGGCGGGGAGCGTTAGTTCTCCCGCTTCGGGAACAGCGTGTAGCTGCCGGCGATGATCACGTTGATGCCGATCACCCACAGCATGCTCCGCTGCCACTGGCGCAGTGAGCCGGTGTCGCCGGCGGAGCCGACGTACCAGACGGCGCCCTGGAGCAGGGCGAGGGCGACGGCGGCGGCCAGGATCCAGCGGCCCGCGACCTTCCATTCGTGGACGGCGCGGGCCGTGCCGTAGCGCGGCGGCCTCACCGGGGGCGGGCCGCCGGCGAAACGGTGGGCGACCCGCTCGTCGGCCCACTTGATCGTCGAGTGTCCGAGCCCGACGGTGAAGCCGATGTAGACGGCGGCCAGTCCGTGCCGCCAGTCGGGCTGGGCACCGTTTCTCAGGTCGACCGCGGTCACGGCGAACAGCACGAGTTCCAGCAGCGGCTCGCACAGCAGCAGCGCGAGACCGGTGCGGGGCATGCGCAGGGCGTAGCGGACGGTCAGTCCCGCCGCCAGCAGCACCCAGAACGCCACCTCGCAGGCGATGATCAGCCCGACGATCACAGTTGGCTCCCCTCGTTCACCTCTCCAGGCTCCCGGCGGCCGGGGCGCGGTTCATCGTCGGCGGGGGCGACCCGGGCGTAAGCGAAAGTTGCAGTCCAGGACCCTGCCCGGGGGGTACGCGGGCCGTCGGCGGGGCGTGTTGGATGGGGGCATGACCCTCGCACTCCCCCGCCCCCACCGTGACGACCTGCGGATCGCCGTGGGCGGGCTGCTCGGCGGGGTGCTGCTGTGGTCGCTCGGTCTCCACTCGCGGGCGTCCTCGGACCCGATCCTGCTGTGGTCGGCGCCGTGGGCCCCGCTGGTGCCGCTGGCGGTGACGGCCGCGTGCGAGCCGCTGCGCCGCACCCGGCCCCGCGTCAGCCTGCTGGTCGGCACGCTCGCGCTGACCCTGGACACGGTGACCCTCGGCAACCTCGTCACGGTCGTGCTGTACACCGACCTGGTGTACGCGGCCGTCGTGTACGGCACCCCCGCGTCCGCCCGCCGCATCCCCTGGATCACCGGGATGCTGACGGTGCTCGGCGGCGTCGTGCCCGCGGCGCTGTGGCGCGATCCGAAGGGGCTGCTGATCGGTGTCGGGGTCGGCGTGGTCGCGCTCGCGCCGGCCGCGACCGGGTGGGTGGTGCGTGACCACCGGGAGGCGGCCGAGGCCGCCCGGCTGCGGGCGGAACAGACCGCCCTGCTCGCCGAGATGGACCGCGCCCAGGCGGTCACCGCGGAACGGGCGCGCATGGCAAGGGAGTTGCATGACATGGTGGCCAACCACCTGTCCGCGATCGCCATCCACTCCACGGCCGCGCTGTCCCTCGACGAGCCGCGGACCTCGCGGGACGCCCTGGCGGTGATCCGGGAGAACAGCGTGGCGGGGCTGGCCGAGATGCGGCGGCTGATCGGCATCCTGCGGGACAGCGGGGGTGATCTGGAGCCGGCCGCCACGCCGACGCTCGACGGCCTCGCCGCCCTGGTCAAGGGCGCCCGTGCCAACGGTCTGGACGTGCGCCTCGACGCCGGGCACGGCCGGGTGCCGGCGCCGGTGGAGCTGGCCGCCTACCGGATCGTGCAGGAGTCGCTGACCAACGCGCTCAAGCACGCGGCACCGGGACCGGTCGGGGTGAGCGTCCGCCAGGCCGACGGCACGCTGGACGTGGAGGTCACGAGCCTCTACCGGCCCGGTGACACCCCGCGCGCCCCCGGCTCGGGCGCCGGGCTCACCGGGATGCGGGAGCGGGCGACGCTGCTCGGCGGCGGCTTCGCGGCCGGGCCCGAGGACGGCGTGTGGACCGTACGTGCCACGATTCCGCTCACCGAAACCGCAGTCACCGAGGCAACCGAAGGAGACCCCTCGTGATCCGTGTTCTGGTCGCCGAGGACCAGTCGGCCGTGCGCGCCGGACTCGTGCTGATCCTGGGCAGCGCGCCCGACATCGAGGTGGCCGGGGAGGCGGCGGACGGTGAGCGGGCGGTGGAGCTGGCCCGGGAACTGCGTCCGGACCTGGTGCTGATGGACGTGCAGATGCCGCGTCTCGACGGGGTGTCGGCCACCCGGCAGATCGTGGCGGAGGGGGTCGCGGACGTCCTGGTGCTGACCACCTTCGACCTGGACGAGTACGTGTTCGGGGCGCTGCGGGCCGGGGCGTCCGGGTTTCTGCTGAAGAACGCCGAGGCGCGGGACCTGCTGGAGGCGGTGCGGACGGTGGCGCGCGGCGAGGGGATCGTGGCGCCGGCCGTGACCCGGCGGCTCATCGCCGAGTTCGCGGCCGTTCCGGTGCGGGAGACGAAGGCCGATCCGGCCGTGCTGGACGGTCTGACCCGGCGCGAGCGCGAGGTGCTGTCCTGTGTCGGCGAGGGGCTGTCGAACGCCGAGATCGCCGGGCGGCTGCGGATGGCGGAGGGCACGGTGAAGACCCACGTCAGTCGGCTGCTGGCCAAGCTGGAGCTGCGCAGCCGGGTCCAAGCAGCCGTGCTGGCCCAGGAGTTGGGGATCTGACGCAGCACTCGGGGGAATTGGTCCAGACCTATTGACGGGTGGTCCAGACCTTTCTACTCTCGGGGCACCGTGGGCGTGAAGGCTCAGTCATGCCCCTGACACCCACACTCCCGACATTCCCCCATATCGAGGAGGCGCAGCATGCGCTTCAGACACAGAGCCGCGGCAGGCTTCGCGACCCTGTTGCTCCCCCTGGCCGGCCTCGTGGGCCTTGCGGGCCCCGCCCAGGCCGCGGCCAACGCGACGGCGAGCTTCACCAAGACCAGCGACTGGGGAACCGGCTTCGGCGGTCAGTGGACCGTCAAGAACACCGGTACCAGCAGCATCAGTTCCTGGACCGTCGAGTGGGACTTCCCCTCCGGTACGTCCGTCACCTCCGCCTGGGACGCGGACGTCACCAACTCCGGGAACCACTGGACGGCGAAGAACAAGTCCTACAACGGCACCCTCGCCCCGGGCGCCTCCGTCTCGTTCGGCTTCAACGGCGCGGGCCCCGGCTCCCCCTCCAACTGCAAGCTGAACGGCGACAGCTGCGACGGCACCACGACCCCCGGTGACGCGGCGCCCTCCGCGCCCGGCACCCCGACCGCCTCCGGCGTCACCGACACCTCGGTCAAGCTCTCCTGGGGCGCGGCCACCGACGACAAGGGCGTCAAGAACTACGACGTCCTGCGCGACGGCAAGGTCGTCGGCACGGTGACGACGACCTCGTACGCGGACAGCGGTCTGACCGCCGGCACCGACTACTCCTACACCGTGCAGGCCCGCGACACCGCCGACCAGACCGGACCGGTCAGCGGCGCGGTCAAGGTGCACACCACCGGCGGCACCACCACTCCCCCGCCCACCGGTGACAAGGTCAAGCTCGGCTACTTCACCGAGTGGGGCATCTACGGCCGCAACTACAACGTCAAGAACCTGGTGACGTCCGGCTCCGCGGCGAAGATCACGCACATCAACTACGCCTTCGGCAACGTGACGAACGGCCAGTGCGCGATCGGTGACTCCTACGCCGACTACGACAAGGCGTTCACCGCGGACCAGTCGGTCAGCGGCGTCGCCGACACCTGGGACCAGCCGCTGCGCGGCAACTTCAACCAGCTGCGCGAGCTGAAGGCCAAGTACCCGAACCTCAAGGTGCTGTGGTCCTTCGGCGGCTGGACCTGGTCCGGCGGCTTCGCCCAGGCCGCGGCCAACCCGGCGGCCTTCGCCCAGTCCTGCTACAACCTGGTCGAGGACCCGCGCTGGGCCGACGTCTTCGACGGCATCGACATCGACTGGGAGTACCCGAACGCCTGCGGCCTGTCCTGTGACACCAGCGGGGCCGCCGCCTTCAAGAACGTGATGGCCGCACTGCGCGCCAAGTTCGGTTCGGGCAAGCTGGTCACCGCCGCGGTCACCGCCGACGGCTCCTCCGGCGGCAAGATCGAGGCCGCGGACTACGCCGGTGCCTCCCAGTCCGTCGACTGGTACAACGTGATGACGTACGACTTCTTCGGCGCCTGGGACGCCCAGGGCCCCACCGCCCCGCACTCCCCGCTCACCTCGTACTCCGGCATCCCGAAGGCGGGCTTCACCACCGCCGACGCGATCGCCAAGTACAAGTCCGTCGGTGTCCCCGCCTCCAAGCTGCTCATCGGCATCGGCCTCTACGGCCGCGGCTGGACCGGCGTCACCCAGGACGCCCCGGGCGGCACGGCCACGGGCCCGGCGGCCGGCACCTACGAGCAGGGCATCGAGGACTACAAGGTGCTCAAGACGTCCTGCCCGGTCACCGGCACCGTCGCGGGCACCGCGTACGCCCACTGCGGCAGCAACTGGTGGTCTTACGACACCCCGTCGACCATCGCCGGGAAGATGAGCTGGGCCAGGTCCCAGGGGCTCGGCGGAGCGTTCTTCTGGGAGTTCAGCGGCGACACCGGCAACGGTGAGCTGGTGAACGCCATCAGCAGCAACCTGTAGGTACAGATCCCTAAGCGACGTTGACGCTCCCCCAGACGTCGTCCGGGGGGACCCCCACCCAGCGAGTGAATGTGGCTACGCCACATTCACTCGCTGACCGGGCGGGGCTGCCTCCAGCCACGCGAGGAATCCGGTCAGCGCGTCCTCGCTCATGGCGAGTTCGAGGCGCGTGCCCCGATGGGTACAGGCGAGGACCACCGCGTCCGAGAGCAGCGCCAGTTCCTCCTCGCCCTCCGGCAGCCGGCGGCCGGCCACCTCGATGGCGGCACGCTCCAGCGTGCGGCGCGGGCGGAAGGCGTAGGAGAAGACGCGGTACCACTCGATGCGGTCGCCGTTGTAGCGGGCGACGCCGTAGGACCAGCCCTTGCCGCCCGCGTCCGGTTTCTCGGCCACGTCCCAGCGCAGGGAACAGTCGAAGGTGCCGCCGGAGCGCTGGATGAGCCTGCGGCGCAGGCCGAACAGGAACAGTCCCACCACCACGAGCGCGACCACGATCCCGCACACAGTCAGAGCGAGGACCATCGGCACCGACCTCCTCGTCTCCTAGGAACTGCTTCTGTCACTTCGTAATGAAACGGAAAAAACATCCACATCTGCCTCAGCCGCGACCGGCACCGGATTGCTCCGGGCCGACCGCGGCTGAGTGACGTCAACGTACGGCGAGCTGGGTCAGCGCGCCGTCGCCGCGCGCAGTCGTACGTCCGCGCGGCGCTCGGCGGCGGCGTCGCCCTCCGCCTTCGCGCGCTCCAGCTCCCGCTCCGTGCGCTGGACATCGATCTCGTCCGACAGCTCGGCGATCTCGGCCAGCAGCGACAGCTTGTTGTCCGCGAACGAGATGAAACCGCCGTGCACCGCGGCGACGACCGTTCCACCTTCACTGGTCCGGATGGTCACCGGGCCCGACTCCAGCACACCGAGCAGCGGCTGGTGACCGGGCATGACGCCGATGTCGCCGGACGTGGTGCGCGCGACGACCAGGGTGGCCTCGCCGGACCAGACCTGGCGGTCGGCGGCGACCAGCTCGACGTGCAGATCAGCAGCCAAGGGTGGCTCCTCGGGTCACCACCCGGCGGTTCTGCCGGGTGTTGGGGTCAATTCTAGTGGGCGTGAGTGAGGGGGCGGGACGCACCCGCCCCCTCAGACGAGCACGAGGCTCAGGAGACGCCCAGCTCCTTGGCGTTGGCCTTGAGGTCCTCCAGGCCACCGCACATGAAGAACGCCTGCTCCGGGAAGTGGTCGTACTCACCGTCGATGATCGCGTTGAACGCGGCGATCGACTCGTCCAGCGGCACGTCCGACCCGTCGACGCCGGTGAACTGCTTGGCGACGTGGGTGTTCTGGGACAGGAAGCGCTCCACGCGACGGGCACGGTGGACGACGAGCTTGTCCTCCTCGCCGAGCTCGTCGATACCGAGGATCGCGATGATGTCCTGGAGGTCCTTGTACTTCTGCAGGACCGTCTTCACGCGCATGGCGGCGTTGTAGTGGTCCGCCGCGATGTAGCGCGGGTCCAGGATCCGGGACGTGGAGTCCAGCGGGTCCACGGCCGGGTAGATGCCCTTCTCGGAGATCGGACGGGACAGAACCGTCGTCGCGTCGAGGTGGGCGAAGGTGGTGGCCGGGGCCGGGTCGGTCAGGTCGTCCGCGGGGACGTAGATCGCCTGCATCGAGGTGATCGAGTGACCACGGGTCGAGGTGATGCGCTCCTGGAGGAGACCCATCTCGTCGGCCAGGTTCGGCTGGTAACCCACCGCGGAGGGCATACGGCCGAGCAGGGTCGACACCTCGGAACCGGCCTGCGTGAAGCGGAAGATGTTGTCGATGAAGAACAGCACGTCCTGCTTCTGGACGTCACGGAAGTACTCGGCCATGGTGAGGCCGGCCAGCGCGACGCGCAGACGGGTGCCCGGGGGCTCGTCCATCTGGCCGAAGACCAGCGCGGTCTTGTCGATGACGCCGGAGTCCGACATCTCCTCGATCAGGTCGTTGCCCTCACGGGTGCGCTCACCGACACCGGCGAAGACGGAGACACCGTCGTGGTTGTTGGCGACACGGTAGATCATCTCCTGGATGAGCACCGTCTTGCCGACGCCGGCGCCGCCGAACAGACCGATCTTGCCGCCCTTGACGTACGGGGTGAGCAGGTCGATGACCTTGACGCCCGTCTCGAACATCTCGGTCTTGGACTCGAGCTCGTCGAAGTTCGGGGCCTTGCGGTGGATGCCCCAGCGCTCGCCCTCGTACCGCTCGTCGACGTTCAGCACCTCACCGAGGGTGTTGAACACCTTGCCCTTGGTGAAGTCGCCGACGGGCACCGTGATCGAATCGCCGGTGTCGACGACCGGGGCCTGGCGGACCAGACCGTCGGTCGGCTGCATGGAGATGGTGCGGACCAGGCCATCACCCAGGTGCTGGGCGACCTCCAGGGTCAGCGTCTTCTTCTCGCCCGCGTTCGCCGGGTCGGAGACCTCGACGTGAAGGGCGTTGTAGATGTCCGGCATCGCGTCGACGGGGAACTCCACGTCGACGACCGGGCCGATGACCCGGGCGACGCGGCCCGTAGCCGTCGCGGTCTCAACAGTGGTGGTCATTATCGGTCACTCCCCGCGGTCGCGTCGGCCAGGGCGCTCGCGCCACCGACGATCTCGCTGATTTCCTGGGTGATTTCGGCCTGGCGGGCCGCGTTGGCAAGACGGGAGAGCGTGTTGATCAGCTCGCCCGCGTTGTCGGTGGCCGACTTCATCGCGCGCCGCGTGGCGGCGTGCTTCGAAGCGGCCGACTGGAGCAGCGCGTTGTAGATCCGGCTCTCCACATAGCGCGGCAGCAGGGCGTCGAGGACGTCCTCCGCCGACGGCTCGAAGTCGTACAGCGGGAGGATCTCGCCCTTGGGGTGAGCCTCCTCGGCGACCTCTTCGAGACGCAGCGGCAGCAGCCGGGCGTCCAGCGCCGTCTGCGTCATCATCGAGACGAACTCGGTGAAGACGATGTGGAGTTCATCCACACCACCCTCGGCCGTGTCCTTCTCGATCGCCTCGATCAGGGGCGCCGCGACCTTCTTGGCGTCCGCGTACGACGGCTCGTCGGTGAAGCCCGTGAACGACTCCGCGACCTTGCGCTCACGGAAGTTGTAGTGGGCGACACCGCGCCGGCCGACGATGTACGTGTCGACCTGCTTGCCGTCGCGCTCCAGGCGCTCGGTCAGCTGCTCCGCCGTCTTGATGGCGTTGGAGTTGAAGGCGCCGGCCAGACCTCGGTCGCTCGTGAGGAGCAGGACCGCGGCACGGGTCGGGTTCTCCGCCTCCGTGGTGAGCGGGTGCTTGGTGTTCGAGCCGGTGCCGACCGCCGTGACCGCGCGCGTCAGCTCGGTCGCGTACGGCGTGGAGGCCGCCACCTTGCGCTGCGCCTTGACGACGCGCGAGGCGGCGATCATCTCCATCGCCTTCGTGATCTTCTTGGTCGCGCTGACGGATCGGATGCGACGCTTGTAGACCCGGAGCTGAGCTCCCATGAGTCAGGTCCCTTCCTTACGTCACTTGGCGGCAGCGGCAGGAACGTCCTCGCCGAGCAGCTTGCCGTCCGAGGTCTCGAACTGCTTCTTGAACTCGGCCACCGCGTCGTCGATCGCCTGGATCGTGTCGTCCGACATCTTGGCGCCCTCCTTGATGGAGGTCATCAAGCCCTGGTGCTTGCGGTGCAGGAACTCGATCAGTTCCTTCTCGAAGCGGCGGATGTCGACGACCGGGACGTCGTCCATACGGCCGTTGGTGCCGGCCCAGACGGAGACGACCTGGTCCTCGGTGGCCATCGGCTGGTACTGGTCCTGCTTCAGCAGCTCGACCATGCGCGAACCGCGCTCCAGCTGCGCCTTGGAGGCCGCGTCCAGGTCGGAACCGAAGGCGGCGAACGCCTCCAGCTCACGGAACTGGGCGAGGTCCACCCGGAGACGGCCGGAGACCTGGCGCATCGCCTTGTGCTGCGCGGAACCACCGACTCGGGAGACGGAGATACCGACGTTCAGCGCGGGACGCTGACCGGCGTTGAACAGGTCCGACTCCAGGAAGCACTGGCCGTCGGTGATGGAGATGACGTTGGTCGGGATGAACGCCGAGACGTCGTTGGCCTTGGTCTCGACGATCGGCAGACCGGTCATCGAACCGGCACCCATGTCGTCGGAGAGCTTGGCGCAGCGCTCCAGCAGCCGGGAGTGCAGGTAGAAGACGTCACCCGGGTAGGCCTCACGGCCCGGCGGGCGGCGCAGCAGCAGCGACACGGCGCGGTAGGCGTCGGCCTGCTTCGACAGGTCGTCGAAGATGATGAGGACGTGCTTGCCCTCGTACATCCACTGCTGACCGATGGCCGAACCGGTGTACGGCGCCAGGTACTTGAAGCCGGCCGGGTCGGACGCCGGGGCGGCGACGATGGTCGTGTACTCCAGGGCGCCGTTCTCCTCCAGCGCGCGGCGCACGCCGGCGATGGTGGAGCCCTTCTGGCCGATGGCGACGTAGATGCAGCGGACCTGCTTCTTCGGGTCGCCGGTGCGCCAGTTGTCGCGCTGGTTGATGATCGTGTCGACGGCCAGGGCGGTCTTGCCGGTCTGGCGGTCACCGATGATCAGCTGACGCTGACCACGGCCGATCGGGGTCATCGCGTCGACGGCCTTGTAGCCGGTCTCCATCGGCTCGTGCACCGACTTGCGCTGCATGACCGTGGGGGCCTGCAGCTCCAGCGCACGACGGCCGGACGTCTCGATCTCGCCGAGGCCGTCGATCGGGTTGCCGAGCGGGTCGACAACGCGGCCGAGGTAGCCCTCGCCGACCGCGACGGAGAGGACCTCACCGGTACGCGTGACCGGCTGACCCTCCTCGATGCCGCTGAACTCACCGAGGACGATGGCACCGATCTCGCGCTCCTCGAGGTTGAGGGCGAGGCCGAGGGTGCCGTCCTCGAACTTCAGCAGTTCGTTGGCCATGGCCGAGGGAAGACCCTCGATCTTCGCGATGCCGTCGCCGGCAAGGGTGACCGTACCGACCTCCTCGCGCGAGGCCGCGTCCGGCTTGTACGACTGGACGAAGTTCTCCAGCGCGTCCCGGATCTCCTCCGGCCGGATCGTGAGCTCCGCCATCTGGGTTCCCTGCTCTCCTTGTTGGGCCCGAAGTTTCACTTTGGGGGTCTGGGGGCGACCCCCAGGATTCTTCTGCACGGCCCAACCAGGGCCGTCGTGAGTACTACTGCTGTTCTCGAATACCGAGCGTCGCTCAGCTCGCCATGCGGCGGGCGGCGTCGTCCAGCCGGTCCGCGACCGAGCCGTTGATGACCTCGTCACCGACCTGTACCCGGATCCCGCCGATCACGTCGGGGTCCACGTCCAGGTTGAGGTGCATCCGGCGGCCGTAGAGCTTCGCGAGGGCATCGCCCAGGCGCTGCTTCTGCGGGCCGCTCAGCGGCACCGCCGAGGTGACGGTCGCCACCAGACGGTCCCGGCGGTCGGCGGCGAGCTTGGACAAGGACTCCAGTCCCGCTTCCAGGCTACGTCCCCGCGGCGCGGTCACGAGGCGCGCGACCAGACGCTCGGTGGCGGGCTTGGCCCGTCCGCCCAGCAGCCGGTGCAGCAGCTCGGTCTTGGCCTGGCCGCCGGCGGCGCGGTCGGTCAGCGCGGCGCGCAGCTCGGTGTTCGAGGAGACGATCCGGCCGAACCGGAACAGCTCGTCCTCGACGTCGTCGAGCGTGCCCGCCTTCTCCGCGGCGGTGAGGTCGGCGATGCTCGCCAGCTCCTCCAGTGCGTCCACCAGGTCGCGGGGCTGCGACCAGCGGGAGCGCGCCATCCCGGCCACCAGGTCGGCGGTGGCACCGCTGACCTGGCCACCGATCAGACGCTCCACCAGCTGCGCCTTGGCCTGTGCGGGCTGCGCCGGGTCGGTGAGGACCCGGCGCAGGCCGGCCTCGCGGTCGAGCAGCGCGGTGACGGCCGCCAGCTCGTCGGCGAGCTTCACGGCGTCCACGGACGTGGAGTCCGTCAGCGCGTCGAGACGCTCACGTGCGGCTGACAGGGCCTCGCGGCTCGCTCCGTTCATCGCGTGGCCTCGGCCTTCTCCTCGAGCTCGTCGAGGAAGCGGTCGATCACACGGCTCTGGCGGGCGTGGTCCTCGAGGGACTCGCCGACGAGCTTGCCGGCCAGCTCCGTGGCCAGCGTGCCGACGTCCTGCCGGAGCGCCTGCGCGGCGGCCTTGCGGTCGGCCTCGATCTGGGCGTGGCCGGCGGCGACGATCTCCTCGCGCTGACGCTGGCCCTCGGCCCGCATCTCGGCGATGAGCGCGGCACCCTGCTCCTGAGCCTCCTGGCGCAGGCGCGCGGCCTCGTGCCGGGCCTCGGCGAGCTGGGCCTTGTACTGCTCAAGGACGCTCTGGGCCTCGGTCTGCGCGGCCTCGGCCTTTTCGATACCGCCCTCGATGGCCTCGCGGCGCTCTTCCAGAACCTTGTTGATGTTCGGGAGGAGCTTCTTGGCGAGGAAGCCGAAGACGATGACGAAGGCGATCAGGCCGATGACGAGCTCTGGGATCGGCGGGAAGAGGGGGTTCTCGGGGTCCTCAGCCGCAAGCTGAACCAGGGGGCTCATAGCAGTGCCTTTCGTCTATTGGTGCGCAGCGGTCGGTCAGGAGGCCGGGTAGACGAACGGCATGACCAGACCGATGAGGGCGAGCGCCTCACAGAAGGCGAAGCCGAGGATCTGGTTGGCGCGGATCAGACCGGCCGCCTCGGGCTGGCGGGCCAGGGCCTGCGTGCCGTTACCGAAGATGATGCCGACGCCGACGCCCGGGCCGATGGCGGCGAGACCGTAACCGATGGAGCCGAGGTTGCCCTTGATCTGAACGCCGGCGGCAAGGGTTTCGAGAGCGGACATGCCGGTTCTTCCTTCTCTTTCAATGACCGGTGGGGGTTGGCCACCGGATGTCTGGGTGGGTGGTCGGGTGGCTCAGTGGTGCTCGGCGAGCGCGCCCTGGATGAAGCTGCAGGTCAGCAGTACGAAGACGTACGCCTGGACAGCCTGGATGAAGAGCTCGAAGGCCGTCATGACGAGGACCATCGTGAACGAGACGGCGGAGTACGCGATGCCGAGACCGTTCAGCATGTACCAGCTGGCGACGGTGAAGAGGACCAGCAGGGTGTGGCCGGCGAACATGTTCGCGAAGAGTCGCACGGCGTGGGTGAAGGGCCGCACGAGCAGGTTCGAGAACAGCTCGATCGTCATCGACAGCGGGAGCACTCCGCCGAGCGACTTGTCGTAGCCCGTGAAGTTCTTGAAGGCGCCGACGAACCCGTGCCGCTTGAAGGTCAGCGAGACCCAGAGGATGTAGACGATGCCGGCCAGGACGGCGGGGTACGAAATGATCGACGTGACCGGGAACTGGGCGAGCGGGATGACCGACCAGAGGTTCATCATCCACACGAAGAAGAACAGCGAGACGACCAGAGGGACGTACTTCTCGCCTTCCTTCTTGCCGATCGTCTCGTAGACGACACCGCGGCGGATGAAGTCGTAGCCCGACTCGGCCACCAGCTGGAGCTTGCCCGGCACGACCTTCGGCCTGGCGAACGCGGCCCAGAAGAAGCCGACGATGATGATGGAACCGAGCAGCGCCAGCAGCATCGTCTTGTTGAAGTACACGTTGCTGTCCGCGTCGCCCCAGAGCGGCTTGAACAGGAACGAGTGCAGGCCCGGAGCGACGGTGTCGAAGCCACACCCGTTGAACAGGTGGCAGCTCGAGTCGAAAGCGAGCGTCTGCGTCGCGTCAGCACTCACCGCGGGCTCCTTCATCGTGGCGCATGGGTACGGCAACCTCGTTGTGTCGGCGCGGCGTGAGGCCGCGGTTCGGCACGGGACTGGTGGTTCGGATGTGGGGGCGGCTGGGGGGCATCTCGCCTCGCGATTGAGCAGGCGTCAGCTCGGATGCCCGCGCCCGCGATGCCGCAGTTGGCACCGGACGATAGCAGGATCTCTCGTGCGCCTTTATCCCGGCCCTACGTCTCACGACGAGTGCCCTGTCTTCTCGGGCTTGTCGCCCTTAGACGAGGCTTCGGGATCGACGTAGAGAATCTTGGCCTTCATGTGCGCACGCGTCTGCGCGGCGATCCACGCCAGGGTGGCGACCACGAGCGCGATGGCGAAGGCGCGGGGGTTGAACAGCGTCGTGTTCTTGAACAGGGCGACAAAGATGACCAGCAGCAGCAGCTGGGCCGCGTAGAGCATCAGGCCCATCATCTGGAACAGCTGCGGAAAGGATTTGGCGGTGCGCTGGAGCACGTAGAGCCCGAGCCCCATGAACAGGATCACGACCAGCGTTCCGACGACGGCCCCGATCGCTCCCTTGCCACCGGCAACCACACCGCTGACGACGGCGGCGATCGCGCCGACGGCAGCTGTGGGTACGGCGGCCTGGGCCAGGATCCGGGCGTCATTGGACAGCATGGCGGCAACTCCGCTTTCACAGGGGGCAGGGTGTCGTCATGGACGAGCGTAGTCCCGGGCTGAGTGATGGAGACCTCACACCAATGGACCGTTGCACTCAGGTCCTTCGGTTCTATCCGGGGTTCTCGTGAACCGTATCACAAACTATTTGATGAGGTCTTTACCTGGTAGGTGTGCTTACTGTCACACATGAGAGTGACAGTGCCCGTCTGTGCAAAAACCGCGCCCACTTGTCTGGTATTGGGGTCTTTACACCCCCACGAGTTGGCAATGCTCTAGTCAGATTCTTACCTTGCGCGCTTTTATCGGCGATCAAGGAAACGCGATCGGGGGCCGATCGCGGTCGCTCCGTTGACGCCCGCGACCCCGGCGGTGACAGGAGCCCGGTCGGCGGTCTCCTGAGCCACCTCCGGCTCACCGGCCTCCATGGCCACGGCAGTGTCCGCCAGGGCCCCGCGCCGACGCCGGTAGCGCGGCGGCACGAACCGCTGTGCCCAGGCCGGCACGCGCGGTGTGAAGCGCGGGAGCAGCAGCAGGACCAGCCCGACCGCGCTGAGGAAGACGACGCCGAGCACGATCCACATCGACGCCGAGTTGACCGAGTACGCCAGCGCGCCGAAGGCGATCAGCGCCGACCAGAAGTACATGATCAGCACGGCCCGGCTGTGCGAGTGGCCGATCTCCAGCAGCCGGTGGTGCAGATGCCCGCGGTCCGCCGCGAACGGCGACTGGCCGCGCCAGGTCCTGCGGACGATCGCGAGGACCAGGTCCGCCGTCGGCACCGCGATGATCGTCAGCGGGAGCAGCAGCGGGATGTAGACCGGCACCGTCTGGTGCACCGCCGCCTTCTCCGAACCCGCGTACAGGTTCAGCGCGTCCGGGTCGAGCTGGCCGGTGATCGAGATCGCGCCGGCCGCCAGCACCAGGCCGATCAGCATCGAGCCGGAGTCGCCCATGAAGATCCGCGCCGGGTGCATGTTGTGCGGCAGGAAGCCCAGGCACATGCCCATCAGGATCGCCGCGAACAGCGTGGCCGGGGCCGCGGCCTCGATGCCGTACGACACCCAGACGCGGTAGGCGTACAGGAAGAACGCGGCCGCCGCGATGCACACCATGCCGGCCGCGAGGCCGTCGAGGCCGTCCACGAAGTTGACCGCGTTGATCGTGATGACGACCAGCGCCACGGTCAGCAGTGTGCCCTGCCACTGGGTCAGCGCCACGTTGCCGACGCCGGGGATGGGCAGCCACAGGATCGTCAGACCCTGGACGACCATCACGCCCGCGGCGATCATCTGGCCGCCCAGCTTGATCAGCGCGTCGATCTCGAACTTGTCGTCCAGGACGCCGATCAGCCAGATCAGGGCCGCGCCGGAGAGCAGGGCCCGCGGTTCGTTGGACTTCGCGAAGACCTCGTTGAGGTTGGTCAGGTGGTCCGCGACGAGCAGGCCCGCGCACAGGCCGAAGAACATGGCGATACCGCCGAGGCGCGGAGTGGGTTCCCGGTGCACGTCACGCGCCCGGATCTCCGGCATCGCCCCGGCCACGATCGCGAACTTCCGTACCGGCCCTGTCAGCAGGTACGTCACCGCGGCCGTGATACAGAGCGTCAGCAGGTATTCACGCACAGGCTTCCCCACGGGTCTCGCTGGCCATCACAGCCCCACACCCTAGCGATGGACGTATATGGATGGGGACTTCCGGGTAGCCACGATGGTTGCACGTGTGGCTGTGGGCCACGGCCACATCCGGGTGTACGGGACCCGCCTACCCCCGTTCAGGCGGGATACGGCGGAAAGCCGTCTGTGAGGGAGCGCACCTCGTCCCGGGCCGCGACCGGCTCGGTCTCGCCCCGCAGCACGGCCGCCGTCAGCGCCGCGATCCGCACCATCTCCGCCTCCCCCATGCCCTGTGTGGTCACCGCGGCCGTGCCCAGGCGCAGCCCGCGGCCGTCGCCGTGCGGCAGCGCACAGCAGTCCAGGACGATCCCCGCGGCGGCGAGCCGGCCGCGTGCGGTACGGCCGTCCACGCCGAGCGGGGCGGGATCGGCGGTGATCAGGTGGGTGTCGGTGCCGCCGGTGGTGACGGCGAGGCCCTCGGCGGCCAGGTGACCGGCCAGCACCCGGGCGTTGGCGACCACCTGATGGGCGTACGCGGCGAACTCCGGGGTCGCCGCCTCGCCGAACGCGACGGCCTTGGCGGCGATCGTGTGCATCTGCGCGCCGCCCTGGGTGAACGGGAACACCGCCCGGTCGACCCGCTCGGCCAGCTCGTTCCCGCACAGGATCATCCCGCCGCGCGGGCCCCGCAGCACCTTGTGGGTGGTCGCGCACACGATGTCGGCGTACGGCACCGGGTTCGGCGCCGCGCCACCGGCGACCAGTCCGATCGGGTGCGCGGCGTCGGCGATCAGATAGGCCCCGACCTCGTCGGCGACCTCGCGGAAGAAGGCGTAGTCGAAGTGCCGGGGGTAGGCGATGGACCCGCAGACGATCGCCTTGGGCCGGTGGCCCCGGGCCAGGTGCCGCACCTGGTCGTGGTCGACGAGACCGGTCTCCGCGTCCACCCCGTACCCCACGAAGTCGAACCAGCGCCCGGAGAAGTTCGCCGGCGAGCCGTGGGTGAGGTGACCGCCGTAGGGCAGGCCGAGGGCGAGGACGGTGTCACCGGGGCGCAGCAGGGCGGCGTAGGCGGCCAGCACGGCCGAGGAGCCCGAGTGGGACTGGACGTTGGCGTGTTCGGCGCCGAAGAGTTCCCTGGCCCGGTCGATGGCCGCGCGTTCGGCGACGTCGACGATCTCGCAGCCGCCGTGGTGCCGGGCACCGGGGTAGCCCTCGGCGTACTTGTTGGCGAGGGGCGAGCCGAGGGCGGCGAGCACGGCCGGCGAGCAGAAGTTCTCGGCGGCGATCAGCTGCAGGGTCGTGGACTGCCGCGCCAGTTCGGCCAGCAGGATCTCGGCCATCGCCGGGTCCTGTCGCCGCAGGACGTCGGTCTCGAGGATAGGGGTGACCGACATGGCGGGCTCCCGGGCGGTCGACGGTGACGTGTTCCCAATGTAGGCCCGGGCCGCGCCGGGCGCGCGCCGCCTACGCCCGCGCCGCGACCCCGGTCAGCGCCGTCACCACGGGATCCAGCGCCTGGTGTATCTCGTCGCCGATCGACCGGAAGAACGTGAGCGGGGCGCCGTACGGGTCGTACACCTCGTCCGCCTCCGCCGTGGGGGCGAGCAGCCACCCGCGCAGAGCCGCGGCCGCACGCACCAGCGCGCGGGCGCGCAGGACCACGCCGTCCTCCAGAGGGGGCAGCGTGGCCGGGTCGATCGCGCGGACCAGGCGGGTGAACTCCTTCAGCGTGAAGGTGCGCAGGCCCGCCGAGTGGCCCATCGAGATCACCTGCGCGCGATGGTCCCGCGTGGCCGTCAGCACCAGGTCGGCCCTGATCACGTGCTCGTCGAGGAGTTCCCGGCCGAAGAAGCCGGAGGCGTCCGCGCCGAAGTCGGCCAGCACGGCCTCCGCGTTGGCCTCCATCGGCGCGCCCTCGTGGCCCCAGGTGCCCGCGCTCTCCACGATCAGCCCGCCGCCGAGCACGCCGAGCCGCTCCGCGACGAAATGGCGGGTCAGCCGCTCGGTGATGGGCGAGCGGCACACATTGCCGGTGCTGACGTGGAGGATGCGGAAGGTGTCGCGCGGAAGCCCGACGAAGGTCGTCGTGATCTCCGCGGCACGTTCGTCGTTGCCTATGCCACGCCCCGCCTCAGGGGCCGTCAATTCGCCACCTCGAGGTCGGGTACGACCTTCCTCAGCTCGTCCGGCGACAGCGCGCCCTCACGCAGCAGCACCGGCACGGGGCCGGTGACGTCGACGATGGAGGACGGGACGTTGCCCGGGGTCGGGCCGCCGTCCAGGTAGACGGAGACCGAGTCGCCGAGCATCTCCTGCGCGGCGTCGCAGTCCTCCGGCGCCGGGTGTCCGGTGAGGTTGGCGGAGGAGACCGCCATCGGGCCGACCTCGGTCAGCAGCTCGATCGCGACGGGGTGCAGCGGCATGCGGACGGCCACCGTGCCACGGGTGTCGCCGAGGTCCCACTGGAGGGACGGCTGGTGCCGGGCGACCAGCGTGAGGGCGCCCGGCCAGAAGGCGTCGACCAGCTCCCAGGCCGGCTCGGAGAAGTCCGTGACGAGGCCGTGCAGGGTGTTCGGAGAGCCGATCAGGACAGGGGTGGGCATGTTGCGGCCCCGGCCCTTGGCGGCGAGCAGGTCGGCGACGGCCTCGGAGGAGAACGCGTCGGCGCCGATGCCGTACACCGTGTCGGTCGGCAGCACCACCAGCTCGCCCCGGCGGACGGCGGACGCGGCCTCGCGCAGACCCGTCGCGCGGTCGGTCGCGTCGTTGGTGTCGTATCGCCGTGCCATGTCTAGCGGGCCTCCTCGTACACGTAATGCGGGACTTCAGAAAACACTGCCGTCGGGCCGGTCACGGCAGCGCCTTCCGGGCGGTCGCGAACCGGGGGCGGTTGTTGAGGTCCGGATGGTCGGCCGCGTCGGCCCAGCCCCGCTCCTCGGTGAAGATCCACGGCACCTGGCCGCCCTGGGTGTCGGCGTGCTCGATCACGACGACCCCGCCGGGGCGGAGCAGCCGGTGTGCGGTGCGTTCCAGGCCCCGGATCAGATCGAGGCCGTCCTCGCCGGAGAACAACGCCAGCTCCGGGTCGTAGTCACGGGCCTCCGGGGCGACGTACTCCCATTCGGTCAGCGGGATGTACGGCGGGTTGGAGATGACCAGGTCGACCTGGCCGTCGAGGTCGGGGAAGGCGCTGAGCGCGTCGCCCTGGCGCAGGTCCACCCTGGACCCGGCCACGTTCTTCCGCGTCCACACCAGGGCTTCCTCGGACAGCTCCACGGCGTGCACGCGGGAGCGCGGGACCTCCTGGGCGAGGGCCAGCGCGATCGCTCCGGAGCCGGTGCACAGGTCGACAATGCACGGCTCGACGACGTCCATGGCGCGTACGGCGTCTATGGCCCAGCCGACCACGGACTCCGTCTCCGGCCGGGGCACGAACACGCCCGGGCCCACCTGGAGTTCCAGGTAGCGGAAGTAGGCCCGGCCGGTGATGTGCTGCAGCGGCTCGCGCTGTTCGCGCCGGGCGATGACCTCCCAGTACCGGGCGTCGAAGTCCGCGTCCTTCACGGAGTGCAGTTCACCGCGCTTCACGCCGTGCACGAACGCGGCGAGCTCCTCCGCGTCGGTGCGCGGCGAGGGCACGCCGGCGTCGGCCAGCCGCTGGGTGGCCTGGGCCACCTCCGCGAGCAGCAGGTTCACGCGAGTCCTCCGTGTCGTACTCGTACTGGCGCTCGTACGTGCGTACGTGTCTTACGCGGCGGCGAGCTTCGCCGCCGAGTCGGCGTCGACGCAGGCCTGGATGACCGAGTCGAGGTCGCCGTCCAGGACCTGGTCCAGGTTGTACGCCTTGAAGCCGACGCGGTGGTCCGAGATGCGGTTCTCCGGGAAGTTGTAGGTGCGGATCTTCTCGGAGCGGTCGACCGTGCGGACCTGGCTGCGGCGGGCGTCGGCGGCCTCCCGCTCGGCCTCCTCCTGCGCCGCGGCGAGCAGCCTGGAGCGCAGGATACGCAGAGCCTGCTCCTTGTTCTGCAGCTGGCTCTTCTCGTTCTGGCAGGAGGCGACGACACCGGTCGGGAGGTGGGTGATGCGCACCGCGGAGTCGGTGGTGTTCACGGACTGGCCGCCGGGCCCGGAGGACCGGTAGACGTCGATGCGCAGGTCGTTCGGGTTGATCTCGACGTCGACCTCCTCGGCCTCGGGGGTCACGAGGACACCGGCGGCGGAGGTGTGGATACGGCCCTGGGACTCGGTGGCCGGGACGCGCTGGACGCGGTGCACACCGCCCTCGTACTTCAGCCGGGCCCACACGCCCTGGCCGGGTTCGGTGGCGCCCTGGCCGCCCTTGGTCTTCACGGCGACCTGGACGTCCTTGTAGCCGCCGAGCTCGGACTCGGTGGCGTCGATGATCTCGGTCTTCCAGCCGACGCGCTCGGCGTAGCGCAGGTACATGCGCAGCAGGTCGCCCGCGAACAGGGCCGACTCGTCGCCGCCCGCGCCCGCCTTGATCTCCAGAATGACGTCCTTGTCGTCACTCGGGTCACGCGGGACCAGCAGCAGCCGCAGCTTCTCGGTCAGCTCCTCGCGCTGCTTGTCCAGCTCCTTGACCTCGGCCGCGAAGTCGGGGTCGTCGGCGGCGAGCTCGCGCGCGGTCTCCATGTCGTCACCGGTCTGCTTCCAGGAGCGGTACGTGGCGACGATCGGGGTCAACTCGGCGTAGCGCTTGTTCAGCTTGCGCGCGTTCGCCTGGTCGGCGTGGACCGACGGGTCGGCGAGCTTCTTCTCCAGATCGGCGTGCTCGGCGACGAGTTCCTCGACGGCCTCGAACATCTTGGGCTCCTGTACTGCTACTGCGGTGAAGGGAAGGGCGGGCGACCAAAAACGCCGGTCCCGGGCACACCCCGGCGGGGGCGTGACCGTGGACCGGCGAAATGGGGCTCGCTACTTCTTGGAGCCGGCGGCCTTGCCGAAGCGGGCCTCGAAGCGGGCCACACGGCCACCGGTGTCGAGGATCTTCTGCTTGCCCGTGTAGAACGGGTGGCACTCGGAGCAGACCTCGGCCCGGATGGTGCCGGACTCGATGGTGCTGCGGGTGGTGAACGACGCGCCGCAGGTGCAGCTGACCTGCGTCTCGACGTACGCGGGGTGGATGTCGCGCTTCAAGGTGTCTCCTAGGTTTCGGGAGGGCGCCGGGTCGCCGCCGCGGGGTGCGGGAGCGTGAACCGGAGCCGACGTACCAGTCTGCCAGGACTGGGGCCATCCCCCAAAACCGGGGGCCACTGTCATCTATTCCCCGGGGCCGGCCGCGCCCCCTACGGGGCGTCGACCACGCCCTTGGCCTCGCCCGTGGCCGTTCCCTCGGTGGCCGACCGCGGGATCGGGCGGTCGTTCTTCAGGGCGTTCCACACCAGCTGGGCCTTGGACTTCTGCAGGAGGACCCGGTTGAGGTTGGACGGGTCGTACCGGACCGGCATGGTGATCATGGTCATGTGCTTCGCGCCGATGCCCTTGAGGCCGTTCGCGAAGTCGATCAGGGAGTTGACCGAGCCGATCTCGGAGTCGGTGGTGACGGTCTTGGTGGCCGTGTCGGCGAGGTCGTACAGCTTCTTGGGGCTGGTGAAGACGCCGACGTGCCTGACCTGGCCGAGCAGCGCCTTGACGAAGGCCTGCTGGAGCTGGATGCGGCCCAGGTCGGAGCCGTCGCCCACGCCGTGCCGGGTGCGGACCAGGCCGAGGGCCTGCTGCCCGTTCAGGGTGTGGGGGCCGGCCGCCAGGTCCAGGTGGCTCTGCGGGTCCTTGATGCTCTTGGTCGTGGTGACCGGGACACCGCCGAGGTCGTCGATGAGCTTCTGGAAGCCGGCGAAGTCGACCTCGAGGTAGTGGTCCATGCGGATGCCGGTGATCGACTCGACGGTCTTCACCGCGCAGGCCGCCCCGCCGGTGCCGTAGGACTCGTTGAACATCACGCCGGACGCGGCCGGGTGCCGGGTGCCCCTGGTGTCCGTGCAGGCGGGGCGGTCGATGAGGGTGTCCCGGGGGACGGAGACCACGGAGGCCTTCCTGTGGCCCTCGTAGACGTGGACGATCATCGCCGTGTCGGAGCGGGCGCTGCCGTCGTCGGTGCCGCCGCCGATCTTCTTGTTGGAGCCGGAGCGGCTGTCCGAGCCGAGGACCAGGATGTTCTCGGAGCCGTTGTCGATCTTCGAGGGGCGGTCGTTGCCGAGGGCCTGGTCGATGTCGACGCTCTTGAGGTTGCCGTTGAGCTTGAAGTACAGGTAACCGGCGCCCGCACCGCCCAGTACGACCACACCGGCGGCCGTCCAGGCCGTGGCGAGCAGGGCCTTGCGGCTCCTGCTGCGGGCCTTGCGGCGGCGGCCCCTGCCTCGCGGGCCGAATCCGGTCGCGCCCGGCTCGGGTATGACGGGCTCCGGCGTGCTCTGGGCGGACAACATCGCTCCTAGGTCTCGTCGGTCGGATACCCCCTGCTTTCAGGGTCAGGCGCGGTCAGTACCGCTCCATCGTCGCTCCGCAGGGTCAGACGGAGAAACTCGGGAAAGAGTTGCACAACGCAAAGTGCCCATCGCGTACGGCGACGGGCACTCTGTGTAGTCGCTCCGTGCGGCTGCACAGCGCTCACCTGCGGATTCAGCCCCAGAGGTCGTAGGCCTGGAAACCGGTGCCGACGGAAACCCTTGTGGCAAAGATCTCGCTTGTGGCCTTTCCGGTGCCCTTGTACAGGTACAGGGTGCCGCCGGGGGTGCGGGCCAGGAAGTCGGCCCTGCCGTCGCCGCTCACGTCGCCGACCGCGTCGAAGGCGTTGTAGCCGGTCCATGCGCTGCGCACCTTGATCCGGCTGGAGAAGGCCTCGGAGCCGGACTTGCCGGTGCCCTCGTACAGGTACAGGTCGCCGGTGCTGGACTGGCGGGCCAGCAGGTCGGGCCTGCCGTCACCGGTGAGGTCGCCGTGGCCGCGCAGGGAGTTGTACTGGTTCCAGCCCGTGCGGACCGAGTAGCGGGTGCCGAAGGTGCCGTTGCCCTTGCCGGGGTAGATCCACAGCGTGCCGCCGGAGTCGACGGAGAGGATGTCGGGCAGGTAGTCACCGGTGACGTCGCCCGGCGCGATGATCCGGGTGCGGGTCTTCCAGCCGGTGAAGATCTTCGTGTCGGCCCAGGAGCCGTCCGTACGGGCGCTGTTGAGCACGAAGTGCTCCCAGTACACGTCACCGGTGGAGCTGACCCGGTAGACCAGGTCCTGGAAGCCGTCCCGGTCGAGGTCGGTCTGCAGCACCAGGTTGGCGCCGCCCCAGTTGCCCCAGGAGGCGCGGGCGCCGAAGGAGGTGCCGCTGGAGTCCTTCTCGTAGCCGGTCTTCGTGGAGGACTCCCGGACGAAGAGGTCGGCCCTGCCGTCGGGCTTGCTGTTGAAGGTACTCAGGTTGGTGTCGTCGATCTGGGGAAAGGCGGAGCCGACGTAGGCGCTCACCTTGGTGAAGACGCTGTAGTAGCCCTTCGCCACGCAGTCCTGGATGCCGAAGGAGACCACTCCGGCGATCCGGCCGCCCACCACGAGCGGGCCACCGGAGTCACCGTTGCAGGTCGCGCTGGTACCGGTGTCGCTGCCGCTCTGGGTGCCCGCGCAGACCATCTGCCCCGCGACGAAGGCCGAGTCGTAGACGCCGGAGCAGGTGCTGTCGGAGTGCACGGTCAGCGTGGCCGTCTTCAGCGTCTGGGAGATGTCGTCGCTGGTGGAGCTGGTACGGCCCCAGCCGTAGACCTTGGCCTGGGTGCCGGCGGCGTAGGAGGCGGTGTCGCCGGAGGTGACCATGCGGATCGGCGTGGCCTTGACCGGGGCGGCCAGGGTGAGCAGGGCGAGGTCGTTCGCGTTCCTGCCCTCCTCCCTGTCCACCGGGTCGTACCCCGGCTGCCACCACTGGCGCAGGACGCCCGTGGCCTGGCCGCCGTGCAGGTCCGTGGTGCCGGTGGAGTCGGTGGTGGGCAGCTGGTCGGTACCCGTGACGACGGTGCCGTGGGCCTGCCAGTCGTAGTCCTTGTTGTCGTTCCTGACGCAGTGGGCGGCGGTCAGGATCTTCGTCGGTGAGACGACCGAGCCACCGCAGAAGAAGCTGACGTCGTCGCTGGTGTCAGTGGTGTTCCTGTCGTCGTAGTACCAGAGCTGGGCCATCCAGGGCGCCGAGGAGATGGTGGTGTCGCTGCCGCCGACGACCTTCGGCGAGACCGCGCCGCTCCCGCTGGTGCCGGCCGGCGTGCCGGTACCGAGGGCACCCGCGATCCGCTTCTCCAGGGTGGCCTGGGAGGGCTGGCTGACGGCGGGCCGGGCGGTGGGCTTCGGCAGCGCGGTGGCGGCGCCGGCGGAGGTCGTCATCAGCGCGGCGGTCACGGCTGCGGCGACAGCGGCGACACCGAGGGGGAGGCCGAGACGCAGACGACGTCTGTGCCGGCCGGGCAGGCTTTTGAGCAAGGGGGTCCCCAGGGAGAGGTGAGAAGGAAGGGGCACGTGTTGCGCTCCCGTACCTCTCAGCGCAGAAGGGCCGCCCCTCGTCACTCGGACGAGGGGCGGCCCTTCAGACGACCAGGGTCACCTCAACGGCGATCAGTCACCGTTGCCCGGGGTCGGCGTCGTCTTCTGAATCTGCATCAGGAACTCGACGTTCGACTTGGTCTGCTTCATCTTGTCGAGCAGCAGCTCGATGGCCTGCTGCTGGTCGAGCGCGTGCAGCACGCGACGCAGCTTCCAGACGACGGCCAGCTCCTCGTTGCCGAGCAGGATCTCTTCCTTACGGGTACCGGACGCGTCCACGTCCACCGCCGGGAAGATGCGCTTGTCGGCGAGCTTCCGGTCGAGCTTGAGCTCCATGTTGCCGGTGCCCTTGAACTCCTCGAAGATCACCTCGTCCATGCGGGACCCGGTGTCCACCAGCGCGGTGGCGAGGATGGTCAGCGAGCCGCCGTCCTCGATGTTCCGCGCCGCGCCGAAGAACCGCTTCGGCGGGTACAGCGCGGTCGAGTCGACACCACCGGACAGGATGCGGCCGGAGGCCGGCGCCGCCAGGTTGTACGCACGGCCCAGACGCGTGATGGAGTCCAGCAGGACGACGACGTCGTGGCCCAGCTCGACGAGCCGCTTGGCACGCTCGATGGCCAGCTCGGCGACCGTGGTGTGGTCCTCGGCCGGGCGGTCGAAGGTCGAGGAGATGACCTCGCCCTTGACCGACCGCTGCATGTCGGTGACCTCTTCCGGACGCTCGTCGACGAGGACGACCATCAGGTGGCACTCGGGGTTGTTGTGCGTGATCGCGTTGGCGATCGCCTGCATGATCATGGTCTTGCCGGTCTTCGGCGGGGCCACGATCAGACCGCGCTGGCCCTTACCGATCGGCGAGACCAGGTCGATGATGCGGGTGGTGAGCACGCCCGGGTCCGTCTCCAGGCGGAGCCGGTCCTGCGGGTAGAGCGGGGTCAGCTTGTTGAACTCCGGGCGGCCGCGGCCGTGTTCGGGCGCCATGCCGTTGACGGAGTCGAGGCGGACCAGCGCGTTGAACTTCTCGCGGCGCTCGCCCTCCTTCGGCTGGCGGACCGCACCGGTGACGTGGTCACCCTTGCGCAGGCCGTTCTTGCGGACCTGGGCGAGGGAGACGTACACGTCGTTCGGGCCCGGCAGGTAGCCGGAGGTCCGGATGAAGGCGTAGTTGTCGAGGATGTCCAGGATGCCCGCGACGGGGATCAGGACGTCGTCCTCGGCCAGCTGCGGCTCGGCGGCGATGTCGTCGCGGCCACGGCGGCCACGGCGGTCGCGGTAGCGGCCGCGACGGCCCCGGCGACCGCCCTCGAAGTCGTCGTCGTCCTGCGGGCCGGCGTTGCGGTCCTGACGGCCGCCCTGCTGCTGACCCTGCTGCTGGCGGTCCTGACGGCCGCCGCCCTGCTGGTCGTCGCCCTTGCCCCGGCGGTCGCGGTCACGGTCGCGGTCACGGCCACGCTCGCGGCGGTCACGGCGGCCACGGCCCTCGCCGTCACCGGCGTCGCCCTTGGCCTCCCCCTGCTGGGCCGGGGTCTCGGCCTTCGGCTCGGCCTTGGCCTCGGCGGCGACCGTCTCGGCGCTGCCCGCGGCGGGGCTGCCGGCCTCTGCGGTGGCGCGGCGGCGACGGCGCTCGGTGGGGGCGTCGTCGGAGGCCGGCTGGCCGGGGATCTCGATCTGCTGCTGGGCCACGGCCTGCTCGGCGGAGGCCTCGGCCTTCTTCTCGCCGTCGACGGCGGCCTCACCCGTACGGGCCTTGGAGGTGGCGCGGCGCTTGGGCTTGGTCTCGGCGGCGGTCTCGGCCTTGGGGGCGGCACCCCCGGCGGCCTGCGCCTCCTTGATGACCTCGATCAGCTGGCTCTTGCGCATCCGCGCGGTGCCCCTGATGCCGAGGCCCGAGGCGACCTGCTGCAGCTCGGCCAGCACCATGCCCTCGAGGCCGGTACCGCGGCGCCGCCGGGAGCCGGCACCGGTGGCAGGCGCGGAGGCGTCCGTGGCGGGCGCGGCAGCGGTCTCCTCGACACGTGCGCCCATCAGATCGGTGGTGTCGCTCACGAAGGGTCCTTCCCTGGAGCGGACGTCGGCCTGTCTGGCTCGGCGACCGGTTGTGCTGTCCGGCTACGGTCCTGTCTTCCGTGGACCGTGCCGGGGCGGTGGTCCGCCAAAGCGGCGGAGGAAATGTGCGGTGACTGGCGCTTCCGCGAGCCGTGGCACCCAGTGTCACGTGGCGTGGTAGCACCGATTCCGGAGCGTGCCCAGCGGCCTGCTCAGTGTCCGCATACGACGTACTGCCCAGGTACGGCGTACGGAACACGGAGTGGCGTGGGAGGCTCCCGGAAGAATGTCTGTCCCGGACTGGGACACGAGGCACCTCGCCATGGTGGGGTCGGGTGCAGACTTGAGATTAACACTACCGGATCCAACAAACATTCCCCCTCTCCAAATCCGGCAACCGTGTGTCAGGTCGCAAGCGGCAGCACGCTCGCTCCCTGCAGGTCCAGGCTCAGCCGGTTGGCGGCCCAGTCGGCGCCGGCCAGGGCCTCCACCTTGGCGGCGGTGCCGGTGTCGGCGAGGGCCATGACGGTGGGCCCGGCGCCCGAGATGACGGCCGGAACACCCTCGGTGCGCAGCCGCTCCACCAGCGCGGCGCTCTCCGGCATGGCCGGGGCGCGGTACTCCTGGTGGAGGCGGTCCTCGGTGGCGGGCAGCAGCAGCTCGGGGCGCCGGGTGAGGGCCTCGACGAGCAGGGCTGCACGGCCCGCGTTGACGGCGGCGTCGACGTGCGGAACGGTGCGCGGCAGCAGGCCGCGGGCGGTCTCGGTGAGGACCGGCTTTCCGGGCACGAAAACCACCGGAACGATGGAATCGCTGGGCTCCATCCTGATCGCCCGGGCGGCGCCGGCCTCCATCCAGGACAGGGTGAAACCGCCGAGGAGACAGGCGGCCACGTTGTCCGGGTGGCCCTCGATCTCGGTGGCCAGTTCCAGCAGTGCCGCGTCGTCGAGGCGGGCCTCGCCGCCTATGGTCACGGCGCGGGCGGCGACGATGCCGGCGCAGATGGCGGCGGAGGAGGAGCCCAGGCCACGGCCGTGCGGAATGCGGTTGGCGCAGACGATCTCCAGGCCGCGGGGCTGTCCGCCCAGCAGATCGAAGGCGGTACGCAGAGAGCGGACGAGGAGGTGAGACTCGTCACGCGGAAGGGTCTCGCTGCCCTCCCCCGCGATGTCGATGTGCAGCCCTGAGTCGGCCACCCGGACGACCACGTCGTCGTAGAGCCCCAGCGCGAGGCCGAGGGCGTCGAAGCCCGGGCCGAGATTGGCGCTGGTGGCGGGAACGCGCACCCGGACGGCGGCGGCGCGGAACGCTGGACCGGCCATCGCTCGTTGACTCTCCTTGAGCTGCGTGACTGTCGAAGACATTCGATACGTACGTGAAGACCCTCTGGCCGCGCAGACGGCGCGACGTCCCCATGTGCGCAGCCATATGCCAGGCACATGCGACGGGCGGGTTCGGTACAGCCTATCGAAGGAAGGTTCTGTGGCGACATAGGGCGCACAGGAGGCGCACGATGCGTGTCGTAAGCCCCCTGTGCACCCTGTCAGGGTTTTCCCGGGAGTCAGGCCAGGCCGAGGCGCTCGGCCGCGGCGGCCGCGTCGACCGGGACGGTGACCGGCTGCGGGGCACCCGCGACGGCCCAGTCGGGGTCCTTGAGGCCGTTGCCCGTGACGGTGCACACGATGCGCTGCCCCGGGTCGACCTTGCCCTGCTCGGCGGCCTTCAGCAGACCGGCCACGGAGGCGGCGGAGGCGGGCTCCACGAAGACGCCCTCCTGCGCGGCCAACAGACGGTAGGCGCGCAGGATTTCACGGTCCGTCACCTCGTCGATGGCGCCACCGGACTCGTCCCGGGCCCGCAGGGCGTACTGCCAGGAGGCCGGGTTGCCGATGCGGATGGCGGTGGCGATGGTCGACGGGTCCTTGACCACCTCGCCGCGCACGATCGGGGCACTGCCGGAGGCCTGGAAGCCCCACATCCGGGGGGTCCCCGTGGCGATGCCGTCGGCGGCGTACTCCTTGTAGCCCTTCCAGTAGGCGGTGATGTTGCCCGCGTTGCCGACCGGGAGGACGTGGATGTCGGGCGCGTCGCCGAGCATGTCCACGATCTCGAAGGAGGCCGTCTTCTGGCCCTCGATACGCACCGGGTTGACCGAATTGACCAGCGCCACCGGGTAGTTCTCGCTCAGCGAGCGGGCGAGGGTGAGGCAGTCGTCGAAGTTGCCGTCGACCTGGAGGATCTTCGCGCCGTGCACGAGGGCCTGGCCCATCTTGCCGAGCGCGATCTTGCCCCGCGGCACGAGCACGGCCGAGACCATGCCCGCGCGCACGGCGTACGCGGCCGCGGAGGCGGACGTGTTGCCCGTGGAGGCGCAGATGACCGCCTTGGCGCCGTCCTCCTTGGCCTTGCTGATGGCCATGGTCATGCCGCGGTCCTTGAAGGAGCCGGTGGGATTGGCCCCCTCCACCTTCAGGTGGACCTCACAGCCCGTGCGCTCGGAGAGCACCTGCGCGGGCACGAGGGGCGTACCGCCCTCGCGGAGCGTCACGACCGGCGTGGTGTCGGAAACCGGCAGCCGGTCCCGGTACTCCTCGATGATTCCGCGCCACTGGTGGGTCATTGCTGGTTACTCTCCTTCAACCCGCATGATGCTGGCGACACCCCGCACGGTGTCGAGCTTGCGCAGCGCCTCGACGGTCCCGGAGAGGGAGGCGTCCGAGGCCCGGTGGGTGACGACGACGAGGGAGGCCTCGCCGTCCTTGCCCTGCTGGCGCACCGTATCGATCGACACCCCGTGCTCGGCGAACACGGTCGCGACCTGGGCGAGAACACCCGGTTTGTCCGCGACGTCGAGGCTGATGTGGTAGCGCGTGACGACCTCGCCCATCGGCGAGACGGTCAGGGCGGCGTACGCCGACTCACCGGGCCCCGTTGCGCCGTTGAGCCGGTTGCGGCAGACGGCGACGAGGTCGCCGAGCACGGCGGAGGCGGTCGGGGAACCGCCGGCGCCGGGGCCGTAGAACATGAGCTGCCCCGCGGCATCGCTCTCCACGAAGACGGCGTTGTACGCGCCGCGCACGGAGGCGAGCGGGTGGCTCAGCGGAATCATGGCAGGGTGCACGCGGGCGGTCACCGACCCCCCGTCCGCGGCCCGCTCACAGATGGCGAGCAGCTTGATGGTGCAGCCCATCTCCTTCGCCGAGCGGAAGTCGGCGGCGGTGACCTCGGTCATGCCCTCGCGGTAGACGTCGTCGAGGCGCACACGCGTGTGGAAGGCGATCCCGGCGAGGATGGCGGCCTTGGCGGCGGCGTCGAAGCCCTCGACGTCGGCCGTCGGATCGGCCTCCGCGTACCCCAGCGCGGTGGCCTCGTCGAGGGCCTCCTGATAACCCGCCCCCGTGGAGTCCATCTTGTCGAGGATGAAGTTGGTGGTGCCGTTGACGATGCCGAGCACCCGGTTGACCTTGTCGCCGGCGAGGGACTCGCGCAGCGGCCGGATCAGCGGGATGGCACCGGCGACGGCGGCCTCGTAGTAGAGGTCCCTGCCGTGCTCCTCGGCCGCGGCGTGCAGGGCGGCGCCGTCCTGGGCGAGCAGGGCCTTGTTCGCCGAGACGACGGAGGCCCCGTGCTCGAAGGCGGTGGTGATGAGGGCACGGGCGGGCTCGATCCCCCCGATCACCTCCACCACGACGTCGATGTCCCCGCGTTTGACGAGGGCGGTGGCGTCGGTGGTGACGAGTTCCGCCGGAACGCCCTCACGCACCCTGGACGGCCGCCGTACGGCGACCCCCGCGAGCTCGACCGGGGCGCCGATCCTGGCGGCGAGGTCGTCGGCGTGCGTCGTCATGATGCGCGCCACCTCTGAGCCGACCACTCCACAGCCCAGCAGCGCCACCTTCAGCGGACGCGTACGCATCATCCGACCTCGTTTCCTCATACCGTCTACGGTTGGACCAGTCTCACTCACCGGACGACAGTTTCTACCCTTAGTCCGGATCGTGAGACATCTATTTCATTTGTGCGGGGTGGAAGACCGCAGATCTTCCACCCTTTTCCTCCGCCCCTGCCGGGGCCTCCCTGCGTTGCGGTCACCCGACGTCGAGACGCAGGAGGTCCTCCTCCGTCTCACGCCGCACGATCACCCGGGCCTCGCCGTCCTTCACGGCGACGACGGGCGGCCGCAGCACATGGTTGTAGTTGCTGGCCATGGACCGGCAGTACGCACCGGTGGCCGGTACGGCGATGAGATCCCCCGGCGCCAGGTCGGCCGGCAGGAACGCGTCCTTGACCACGATGTCCCCGCTCTCGCAGTGCTTGCCGACGACCCGCGCGAGCATCGGCTCGGCGTCGCTGGTGCGCGAGACGAGGGCGACGCTGTACTCGGCGTCGTACAGCGCGGTCCGGATGTTGTCGGACATACCGCCGTCGACGGAGACGTAGGTGCGCAGCCCGTCGAGCGGCTTGACGGTGCCGACCTCGTACAGCGTGAAGGCGGTCGGGCCGACGACGGCGCGGCCCGGCTCGACGGAGATACGGGGGGTCCGCAGCCGGGCGGCCTCGCACTCCCGCGTGACGATCTCGGTGAGCGCCTTGGCGATCTCGTGCGGCTCACGCGGATCGTCGTCACTGGTGTACGCGATCCCGAGGCCGCCCCCGAGGTCGATCTCGGGCAGCTCGACCCCGTGCTCGTCACGGATGTCCCTGAGCAGCCCGACCACACGGTGGGCGGCGACCTCGAACCCGGACATGTCGAAGATCTGCGACCCGATGTGGCTGTGAATGCCGATCAGTTCCAGCCCGTCGAGCTGAAGAGCCCGCCGCACGGCCTCGGCGGCCTGCCCGCCGGCGAGCGGGATCCCGAACTTCTGGTCCTCGTGGGCGGTGGCGATGAACTCATGCGTATGAGCCTCCACACCGACCGTGATCCGGATCTGCACGCGCTGCCGCTTGCCGAGTTCCTGCGCGATGTGGGCGACACGGACGATCTCCTGGAAGGAGTCGAGCACGATCCGCCCGACACCGGCGCGGACGGCCCGTTCGATCTCGTCCGCCGACTTGTTGTTGCCGTGGAAGGCGATGCGCTCGGCGGGCATCCCGGCGGACAGGGCCGTGGCCAGCTCGCCGCCCGAACACACGTCGAGGTTGAGCCCCTCCTCGTTCAGCCACCGCACGACGGCACGGGACAGGAACGCCTTCCCGGCGTAGAACACGTCGGCGTCGGCCCCGAAGGCGGTACGCCAGGCACGCGCCCGCGCGCGGAAGTCGGCCTCGTCGAGGATGTAGGCGGGAGTGCCGTACAACTCGGCGAGCCGGGTGACGTCGATACCGCCGACGGTGACGACCCCGTCGTCGTTGCGCACGACGGTCTGGGCCCAGACCCTCTGGTCCAGGGCGTTGAGGTCGGCGGGCGGCGCGGAGTAGTGCCCCTCGGGCAGGACGTCGGCGTGACGGGGCCCGGCGGGATGGGCGGAACGGCTCATGACGTGACTCTCAGACTCTCTGTCTCTCTCCGGGGGCGCATCAGCTCTGGGGCCCTCAGAGGTGTTCGGGTGCGTCGATACCGAGCAGGGACAGGCCGCCGGCCAGCACCGTCCCGGCGGCTTCGGCAAGGGCAAGCCGGGCGCGGTGGGCGGCCGAGGGTTTCTCCTCACCACAGGGAAGCACGCAGGGCAGGAAGGGGAGCACGGCATCGGCGACGGTGACGAGATGCCGGGCGATCCGGTCCGGGGCACGGTGGGTGGCGGCCGCGGTGAGGATGCGGGGGTGGTCGGCGAGGAGGGTTAGGAGGTGGCGGGGGGTGGGGGCGGGTGTGCTGAGGGGGGTGTGTGCGGGGGTGGGGGTGTGTGCGGCGGTGGGGGCGGGTGCGGGCGTGGGGGCTTGTGCGGCGGTGGGGGCGGTTGCGCTGAGGGGGGCGGGTGCGGGCGTGGGGGCGTGTGCGGCGGTGGGGGTGAGGTCAGGGACGGCGTCGATTGCGCTCACAGGGCGGTGGGGCTCGGCTCCGTCTACGGAAGCCGGTTCGACGGCGCCCCAGGGGCCGGGCTCGGCGATGCCCAAGGGGCTGGGGCTGGGCTCGGCGATGCGCAAGTGGCTGGGGCCGGGCTCGGCGATGCGCAAGTGGCTGGGGCCGGGCTCGGCGGTGCCCACGGGGCTGGTGCTGGGGCTGGGGCCGGGCTCGGCGGTGCCCACGGGGCCGGGCTCGGCGGTGAAGCCCAGGCGGACGGCGTTGCGGCTGAGGGACCTGATGCGGGCGTGCGCGTACCGCACCCGGAACAGCGGATTGCTCTCCCGCTGGATCAGATGATCGGCGGTGATCCGGGGCCGATCGTGCGGGGCCGGGTGGAGGAGGGCCCACCGGGCGGCGTCGGGACCGAGCGGAGCGGGGTCCTCCGGCGCGGGAACGGGCCGCAGGTTGACAGGCTCCCCGTGCTCGACGGTGGCCCGCCCGCCCTGCGTGGTCACGATCCGCGCGACGGCGTCGGCGACGACCTCCGCCCGCACCTCGTACGGCACGCGCAGGGCGACGACCTGACCGGCGAGGGCGTCACCGTGCCCGTACGCGGCACCACGTTCCCTGATCTCCCGCACGAGCTCGGTGACCAGGTCGGCCTGCGCCTCGAGGCTGAAGTTCAGGAACCCGGGCCCGGTGACGACGACGTCCCGGATGCCGTCGGCGCGGACGAGCCGGGGCAGCAGAATCTCGGCGACCCGCCGCGGCGGGTACCCGGCCGGCCGGGCGAGCTGCAGGGCGACGTTGGTGGCGAAATCCCCGCACCCTCCGGGCCCCGGCTCAGTCACCACAACCCGCTCGGGCACGGTCACGCTCAGCTCCCCGTCATCGACAGCACAACGCACCGCGCGCAGCACGGTGCGGGACAGCTCGACGGGAGTCACGGGACAAGCGTAGGGGAGGGAGGGGATGGGTAGGGGAGGTGGTTCTTACTGTGGGACGGGGTGGGGACTTGTTGGGGAGCTCCGGGTGGGACTCACCGGGGGAGGCCGGCGGGGCGGAGGGGGGCCGGCGAGGTGAGGCTGGCGGAGTGATGTCGGCGGGGCGGGGCCGGTGGGATAAGGCTGGCGGGGCGACGCCGGGGGCTCGGCTCCGCTGGAATGTGCTCCGTTGAAGTGTGCCCGGTTGGAACGCTTCGTCGGAACGCGCTGCAAAAGCCCGCGGGCCTGGGACGCCCACCAGCCGCGCTGGGCCCACCACCGTGCTGGCCGAGCCGCCGGAACAGCCGCATTGACCAGGCAGCGGGACACCGCGCTAGCCGGTCTACCGGGGCACCGTCCTAGCCGGACTGCTGGGGCACCGCGCTAGCCGCCGTACGAGACCCCGCCCGACACGCCATCGGTGACCCCGTCGCCAACGCCGTCGTCTCCCCCCTCGCCATCCCCATCCCCGTCCCCGTCGCTGTCCCCGTCGCCACCGTCACCCCGGTGACCTCCGTCCCCTCCGCGCCCCTCTCCCCCACCACCCCGCTCGATGAGCTGCTTGACGAGCCGTACGAGTTCGGCGGGTTCGAAGGGCTTGGCGAGGAAGGCGTCCACGCCGGCATCGAGACCGGTGTCGACCTCGTACTGCGTGCACGCGCTGATGATGGCGACGGGCAGATGGTGGGTCCGGGGATCGGCGCGCAGCCGAGCGGCGGTGCGCAGACCGTCCAGCCGGGGCATGACCACATCGAGGGTCACGACATCGGGCCGCACCTGATGCACCACGTCCAGACACTCGGCACCATCGGCCGCGGTCACGACCTCGATCCCTTCCAGTTCGAGGTTGACCCTGATCAGCTGCCGGATGACCTTGTTGTCGTCCACAACAAGCACCCGACCCGAGGCGCCTGGCACAACTCGAGAGTAGGTCCGGACCGGCCACCGCGTCCGGGTTTTCCCCACTTCCACCCCGTACAGGGGACCCGTACGGTCACCCAGCGCACCGCTTCCACCTTGCGGGGGAGTCCGACGGGCCCCGTAAACAGGGGCTGGCTGCCGGGGCAGGCGACCGCTTCCTCCGGTGCAGGGGAGCTGGCGGGCCCGTGCACAGGGGGGCCATCGGACGCGGGGATTGTTCCCACCGGCGCAGGGAAGCGGGCCGTCCCACACTAAGGAACCGCATGGGCCGACACTGGACTGGAGGGGCGACTGGGATGGGCGGGGGCAGTTCCGCCCCGCGCCGGGGAACCCGTTGCCCATCTTGATCACCGCCGAGAGAAACGGGTTCCTGATCACCCCACCGGACCTGCTAGTGTTCTACCCGTCGCCGCGAGCGAAAAGCTCAGCAGCCGACACGCCCCCGTAGCTCAGGGGATAGAGCAACGGCCTCCGGAGCCGTGTGCGCAGGTTCGAATCCTGCCGGGGGCACTCGCCCAGGATCAGCAGAAATCAGGCGCTGACCAGGGCGGATGCCGACAGAAGAGGGCGGGAGTCAGTCTCACTGACTCCCGCCCTTTCTCACTCTCTCTCACTGGTTGTGCGTGAGGAGTGCGTGAGCCACGCACGGCTCACTCAGCGCCCGGCGTCTCCCATCCCATGGCCTTTTCGATCTTTCTGTTGTTCTCCTCCTCGCTGTTGTCGAGACAGCCCGCGTAGTGGCGGTCGATGACCTCCGGGGAGGTGCCCGCGCGCCGGGCCACCTCTGCCACTGGGAGGCCGGAGCGGAGCCAGTCCGTTATGCACGTCGCCCGCCCGTCGTACGGCTTCCGGGCCAGAGGCGATGCGACCTTGTGGGGCGGGAAGGCGAGAGGACGAGCTTCCTGCCACACCCGCCAGTAGCTGGACGTACCCACCAGGCCGCCACGCTCGTTCTGGAACAGCCGGCCGTCGGCCGCAGTGCCGAACTCCTTCACATGCTCCCGGAGCATCGCCACCAGGATGGGAGGAATCGGCACCGGACGGTCTGTCTCGGGGTCCCGCATCTTCAGTCCTCGTTTGTCGTGTCGCTGGCCCGTGTCGGTCCATTTCTTGCCCGACACCGGGCGCGTCTCCCGGAGGGTGAGCACACCCCATCCCGTTTCTGGTAAGTGGCAGTCCTCCAGTCGCAGCCCCACGACTTCTGCCGGGCGCATCGCGGCGTAGAGGATGCAGCCGAAGAAGGCGACCAAACGTCTTCCCCGGTTTCGGTGCACGGATCCCACATATGAGACGGCCGTCAGGAATTCCCGTCCCTGCATTGCGTTCATCAGCACACGCGGATCGATCGCACCACGGCCCGCAGTGGCGTAACGCTCCAACCCGGCGATCGGGTTTTCCTCCAGGTACCCCTTTTGGATCGCGTAGGTCATGGCCGCGTTGAAGCCGCGCCGACGACGCTTGTACGTGTCCTTGGCGGCCAACTTGCCATCCAGCTTGTAGGCCAGCCGGTAATGGACGTCCTCGGCGACGCCGGTTTCCCTCAGAGCCGATAGCGGACGGGTGTTCTCCGCGAGCCACGCGCAGACCTTTTCGAGGTCCGGCGGGGGCTCCTCGTTCTCGTGAGCCGGTACCACGGCCCACCTGACGGCCCGCCGTACGAGTCGAAGGTTCGGGGTATCGGGCTTGTCGTCCATCATCCCCAGAGCCGCAGACGCGAGGCTGTCGGCGAAACCCTCCCGAGTCTTTGCCGCCGCCGTGCGCCAACGACGCTTCATGAACTCCCGCGCGAACTCCCACCAAGTGGGATCCGGCTTTTGTTCAACCTGAGCAGCCGCCGCTTCCGCCCGCCGGACTTCCGACTCGGGCAATCCAGATTCCACGTCGAACGCTTCACCCCTACGCATGGCTTGCCGCAACTCTGAACGGCGATTGTCAGCAAGCGTGGAGGTGGCGAACGATGCATAGCAGCGCTTACCTGCGACGGCCCAACGGAGTTGATACGGAGCGCTCTTACTTCTTACCTTGCTGATGCCCCACACTCGGACGTCATTAGAGAAGACGCGTTCCTTGCTGCCGTCAGGGCGCTCACCTCCATGAGCGCCCTGACTCGCACCAGTCGTGCGGTGGTTCACGCGGTTTCCTCCAGCGTGGCAATCCAGCGGTCCAGTTCGGAGCGACGAATCCGTACGGAACCGTTCGGGAGCTTGATTGCCCTCGGCCCTTTCCTCAATTGGCGCCAACGGTGGAAGGTCGACAGAGGAACGCCGATTTCCTCAACGACTTCGGAGATGGTGAGCATTTCGTCACGCGCCACGTTCGACTCCCTTCCTGGGTTCGTTGGCGGGCTGAGAGTCGGACAGTCGGACACTGGGGGTTTGAGGGTGTCCGGTCTGTTCGTGCAGGTCAGATGGTGTGATCGGACAGTCGGACACCTAGGACACCTCCGGGGGCGGGGTGTCCGGGTAGTAGCGGCCTCCGGCGCCCTTGGTGAGCTGTCCCGCTTCCGCCATGCGGGAGCAGTAGCGGCGCACGGTGTCCGCGTCGATGTCCGGCAGCGCGGCCACGATGTCTCGCGGCCGGACGCCCGGGTTCTCCCGGACGTACCGCAGGATGGCCGCGCGGGTGTCGCCGATGGTGTGGTCGGAGACCGGTCCGTCGAGCATCTGCCAGGCGCCGGATGCGGCTTGGAAGCTGAGCGCGTACTCGGCTTCGTCCACGTCGCGTCCGGTGACGTGCAGGATGCCGTCCGCCTGCCCGCGGGCCCGCTTCAGTACGAGCGTGGCGTCAGCGGCTCCGGCGATGCCGTTCGTGCCGGACACCTCGGTCAGGAAGTCGTCCGAGCCTGCCTTGCGGACGTGGTGGACGAGCACCACGGCGATGCCGTAGTGGTCGGCGAGCCGCTTGGCGTAGCCGACGGCGACATAGTCCGCGTCGTAGGCGGATACGCCCTGCGGGGCGGGGCCGCGCATCTTGGCGAACACGTCGATGACGACCATGCGGGCGTCCGGGTTGCGGTCCAGCCATCCGGCGATGGCGTCGCTGCCGCCCTGGGGGAAGGGCGGGCATTCGGTGACCAGGGTCAGCCCGGCCGGGGCAGCCTGCCCGCCCAGGATCTTTCCCATGCGGGTCTGGAGACGGCGTGGGGTGTCCTCCAGAGCGAGGTAGAGCACCGGGCCGCCCTGGACGGGGACGGAGTCGAAGGCGTGACCGCCGGCCGCTACCGCGAGGGCCAGGCCGAGGGACAGCCACGACTTGCCCACCTTGGGTGGACCGGCGAGCAGGTTGACGCCCTCGGCGAGGATGCCGGGCACAGCCCACCTCGGCTCCGGGAAGTCCGCGGCCATGAGCTGATCCGCGGTCCACGCCGTGCGGGGCCGCTCCCGCTTCGGCGGTGTCTCAGGGGCCGTCTGCGGGTCGGTGGGCACGGAGTACAGGTGCAGCGGGGGGATGGCGTTGCCGGTCATGCCGCGACCTGCCGGGGTCGGTTGGCTCCGGCGCGCAGGCCGGAAGCGATGGTGCGGCGTGCCTCGCGCTCGCCCTGGCCCACGCTGAGCGCGGCCTCGGTGAGCTTCTCGGTCACCTCGTGCGCGTCCAGTTCTCCCCCGGCGACCAGCTGTCCGAGGGCCACGGAGGCGTAGTAGAGCGCGTTGTTGTGTTCGTGCGGGCCGGAGCCGGTGACGCGGGCCAACTCGCCGTTGAGCGCGGCGGTCAGGAACTTGCCGCGCCGGTCGCGGGTGGTCAGCGGGACCGTGACCGGTCGCTGCGGCGGCAGCGGCGCCGGACGCAGCAGCGTGGCGAGCCAGTCGGGCAGGGGCACGACGGGGGCGTCGTGAACGGAGGTGTAGTGGCGTCCGGACGCGATGCTGCCCGCAGCGACGACGTAGCCGCCTGCCGCGCGGGTGTCGACCTTCCAGCCGAGCCCGTTGCCCTTGTCGCCTGCGGTGTTGCGCAGCGGTTCGCCGTCCTCGGGTGCGGTGAAGTACAGGTGCAGACCGCCGCGGCCGGTGCGCACGGTGTGGGTGTCGCAGGGGAAGGGCTGGCCGTGGCGCTCGCACAGCACCGCGAGCACGGACGCGCCGTCACTCACGCCGGGCAGGGCCCAAGCGGCCGGCGGGGTGTCGTCCGGGGTCTTGGGGGTGTCCAGGTCGATGACGACCAGCCGTGAGGGGCCGGTGGCGATCCCGACGTTGTAGGCGCCGTGCGTCCAGCACCGGGTGATGCGGTCCGGGTCTGTGGTGGCACGGTTCTCCCAGTCGCGGACGGCGGGCCGCTTGCCGCCGGGGATGAGGGGGAAGACGTGCCAGCCGCGCGACGCAGCGTCCAGCGCTGCGGTGAGCTGGGCGTAGCCATCCGGGTGAGGCATGCTGGAGGTTCTCCTGTTCTGTCGAAGGGACAAGAGAGCCAGGGCGGCCGTGGTCTTGTGGTGAGAGGCGGTCGCCCTGGGCGTATCTACTGGCCGTTGGCGAGCGGCAGTTCCTCGCCGGTGATTGCCTCGCTGACCATGGCGACCAGGTCGCGGGCCGCGGGTGGGGTGACGGCGTTGCCGAGCATCAGCACCTCGATGCGCTTGCTGGACGCCAGCAGGCGGTAGCCGTCGGGGAAGGCCATGGCGGCGGAGTACTCGTGCGGCTCCAGCATCCGGAACCGGCACTCTTCGACCGAGCCGACGGTGCCTCCGTACAGGGCCCCGTGCCGGTCCACTGTGGTCACCGTGGGCAGGGGCCGGCTCGCCGGACGGGCGGTGCCGTTGCCGTAGTAGGGCACCACCAGGTCCGGGGCGGTGACGATGCCGTGGTGGTTGCCGCCCGCGGTCACCGTGGCCAGTGGCTGGCTGATGGCGCGGTGGGAGGATCCGCCCCCGCGCAGTTCCACCATGTACGGCGGGAGAGCGAGCCCGGTTTCGTTGCGCGTGGTCACCGTGCGCAGGGGGCCGGACAGAGGCACCGCGCGCTTGCCGTCGCGGCCTTCGACGGGCACGGCGAGGGGCTCGGCGTAGGCGGCGAACCCGGCGCGGACCCGGCGGAGCGTGTCCGCGGCCAGCGGCTTGCCGCGCTCGCCGATCTGCTGTGCGGGCAGTGTCCAGTCGATGACCGCGGCGGCCGGGCGCACGGCCGGCTCGACGACCGTGTTGCGGCATTCCACCCGTGGGCAGCGCCAGACGTATTGGGCGTGCTTGCCGTAGCGGCCCCAGGGTCGGGTGGGGGTGCACATCTTCGTGGTCTTCCATCCCTGGATGGCCCGGATCCGCCCGTGCATCGGGCAGACGGCCGCGGGGCGGGTCCACTTGTCGAAGTCGGGCATGCGCTCGCCCTTGCGCCACAGCACCACGTACATGCGGTCCCTGGACTGCGGGGCCGCGGGCCCGTACGCGGCGGCGTGCATGGAGTTCATCCATACGATGCGGTGCTCGTAGCCCCAGGCGTGCAGGGTGCGCAGCCACGCATCGAACGCGGCGCCGGGGGCCTGCTCAGCACCCCACCAGTAGGCGTCTACGACGTTTTCCACGATGATCGCCCGATAGTTGTGGGCTTCGGCAAACCGGGGCACATCGTGCATCGTGGCGCGCGAGCGGATTGCCGCTTCGTCCACGCCGCTCTCGGCGAACAGGCCGTCGCTGTGGGCGCCGTGGCCGCGCCTGCGGCCCTTGGCGATGGAGTGGTTGGTGCACTCCGGAGACGCCCACAGGATGTCGGTACGGGGGTAGCGGCGCGGGTCCACCTGGGAGAGATCGGCGCAGTCATGATCTGCGTCGGGATGGTTGGCCTGATGCGTGTCGACGGCGTGGCGGGCGTGGTTGGCGGCCATGCGCACCTTCACGCCGGGCACCGATGCGGCGCCGGTGGACGATCCCCCGGCACCGCAGAACAGATCGGTCAAGGTCAGCACGCTTCATCTCCTGTGCTGTCGAAGGGACAAGAGAGCCGGGGCGGGCGCGGTCTTGTGGTGAGAGGCGCCCGCCCCGGGCGCCGTTAGAACGGCGGTTCGTCGCCGGTGGACGGCGTGCCCCACCCGCCAGCGGCCGGTGCGGCTCCTGCGGCGGTGTTCCACGCGTCGGCGGCCGGGCCGGACGCGCTGCCGTTGCGCTGGACGCGGTTGACCTTGGCCGTGGCGAAGCGCAGCGAGGGCCCGATGTCGTCCACTTCCAGGGCGAGCACCGAACGGTTCTCCCCCTGGTCCGTCTGCCAGTTGTGCTGGCGCAGGCGGCCGGTGACAACCACCCGCGTGCCCTTGGTGAGGCTCTCGGCGATGTGCTGGGCAAGGTCGCGCCAGGCGGTGCAGCGGATGAACATCGCGGTGCCGTCCTGCCACTGGCCGGCGGTCTTGTCGTAGCTGCGCGGGGTGGAGGCGACGGAGAACTTCGCCATGGCCGCGCCGCTGGGAGTGAAGCGGAGTTCGGGGTCGTCGGTGAGGTTGCCGACGACGGTCAGCGGGGTCTCTCCCACGGACATGTGGATCACTCGCTTTCGGTGTGGGTGGGGTTGGTGCTGGAGACGCGGTGGTCTGCGGTGACGTACAGGCGCAGCCGCTTGCCGTCGCGGGTGGGGTATCGGCGCGGGGTGCCGGTCTCGAACGCGCCGACCAGCGCCTGGCGGATGCGGTCGGAGTCGTCTGGCTGGCAGATGACGCGGATCTCGAACGTCACCGCTCGTCCCGTGCGGTGGGGAGTTCGGGCAGCCCGGCGGACTCCAGGGCGGTGAGGTCGAAGCCGGGCAGCGTGGCTCGGGTGACGAGCGCCTGCGCGAGCTGTTCGGCGTAGGCGGCGCCGGCGCGGGCCACCTCGATCTGAGTGGTGGCGCGGAGGGTCTCGACGCGCTCGATGTGGGCGTGTTCCTCGCGCCGATCGCTCATGTGCCGCTCGTGGTTGAGGGCGTCGCGTCGGTCCTGGCGCCAGTGGCGGGCGGCGAAGCAGTAGGCGAGCACGGTGGCCAGCGCCCACAGCAGCAGGGGCAGAGACAGGCCGTCGGAGTATCCGGCGACACCCGCGAGGGCGAGGCTGCTGGAGACGGCGTAGCCGGTGGCGGCGAGCACGGGCTCTCCGGCGCGGGCCAGGGAGGCTCCTCCGGCCGCGGCTCCGGCGGCGAGGAGCGCCATGAGGGCGGCGTTGCCGACGGAGTGTTCGGCGCCGTTGGCGTTCCAGATCCGGGCGAGGGCGAGCACGGTCGTGGTGGCGACGGCGGGCGCGGCCTTGGGTGCGGCGGTGGTGAGCCAGTGCCGCGCGACGATGGGTTCGTTCACGGGATGGCTCCGGTCAGTGGCCGAGCTGGGACAGGAACCGGGCGAAGGACGCCACCAGGTCGTGAATCGGGCCGTAGGCGCCGGTCCCGGCGGTGAAGAACCCGAACAGGAACAGCAGCACCGCGGCTCCCCCGCCGGTGGCCCTGGTCTTGATGGCGAAGAACGAGGCGATGCCGAACAGCAGCACGGCCGAGATGGTGAGGGTCATAGAGGAATCTCGCTTTCAGGCGAGGGAGACGGATCGGTAGGCTCTGCGGGCCCCGGGTGCTGCCAAGTTCGGGGTGCTGACCGGCGACCGCGCTGGCCTGGCTCCAGCTAGGAGCGGGGTCCGTCTCATGGCGGGCGGTCGCCGGTCGTCTGTTCAGTTGGTGCCTGCGCGGTAGATGCGGGCCCAGCGGTTGTAGAGCCAGCGGCCGACGCGGATGCGCTTGCCGGTGGCGTGGCAGCGGCGGCAGTCCTTGCCGCGCTTGAGCCGTCCCTTGCGGTCGGTCTTGAGCTGGTGGCCCATGCCGCGGCACTTGCGGCAGTTGCCGAACGGCGAGGCCGCACACAAACCGCTGTAACCGAGAGTGACGAAGGCCAGGTAGGCGATAGCAAGCAGGATGAGGGTCACGTGGGGCCCTTCCAGGCGGTTTTCGGGGGTTTCCGCAGGTGGGCCGCTATGCACTAGCGGCCTGATCAGACTGGGTTTGGGCCGCTAAGGGGGCCGCTAACGATAGCGGGGCGCACCGCTATCGGTAGCGCCCCCCGGGCGTCAGCTCGCGTCCCGCTTTCCATTACGCTCCGCAATCGCGGTGACGATGTGGGAGCGGTCCACGCCTCGCCGGTTGACGACCTTGCCGTCGATGCGGCGCCCCACCTGGATCGTGGAGATGCCCAGCGGCTTGAGGGCGGCGGCGATGGTCTCGGGCTCCCAGCCCGTGTAGACCTCCGGGCGCAGTTCGGCGAGCCGGGCGACGACCGTCTCGGACCATTCCTTGGCCTGCGCTGCGGGCACGACGGCGAGGATGTCGGCGAGCAGGTCGTAGGCCGGGCCCGTGACCTCCTCGGGGGCCTCCCCGAGCGCGTAGCCGGACAACAGCCCCGCCTTCTCACGGGCCCTGCGGGCGCGGGCGCCGATAGCGTCGGCACCGGGTGCGTCCACGTAGACGGAGGAGACGATCCGGGCGTCGGCGCCCTCGCCGACGAAGTAGTGAATGCCCTTGTCTCCCCAGGCGAACATGGTGGCGCGCACGCCGCGCTTGTACGCGGACGTGCCCAGCACCATGTCGTTCTCGGTCTGGCCCATGACCTTCAGGCACCAGCGGGCGGACGCGTTCGCGGAAATGCCGGTGGGCAGCGACTTGGCGTCCGGGCGCTGGGTGGCCAACAGCACGACGATGCCGGTGGCCGGACCCCGCTTGACCAGGTCCGTGATGATCTCCTCGAACTCCTTGCCGTGGTCGGAATGCTCGAACAGCACCTGGCACTCATCGACTCCGACCACGATCGGATGCAGCCCCAGGGAGCGCTTGTCAGCAAGCTGGCTGGTCACTTTGTTCTCGGGGCAGATGTCCCGGGGCAGGGAGCGGATCACCTTCACGCGGTGGCGCAGTACCTCGCGCAGGGCGCGGAAGTCGGCGAGCGCGTACAGGATCGCCTCGTCGTCGTCGCCGGCGGCGTGCCGGTGGGAGACGTTGTTGCCGACCGGGTCGAGGTCGCCGGTGCCCTTCATGTCGTAGCTGTGCACCTCCGCGCGCGGGTCCAGCGCGGCGATGAGCAGCAGCAGACGCAGCAGGAACGTCTTGCCCATGCGCGGGATGGCGCCGATAACGCCCGCGATGTACATAAGAGTGATCTCGACCCAGCGCCCGCGCTGGTCGGTACCGAACGCGACCGGCTTGAACAGGTCGACCGTGCCGGACTTGGCCAGCGGCCACGCGGGCTTCTTGGCCTTGTTCATGTCCTGGTCGCCCACCCACAGCACCAGGTGGCCGGTGTGCTCGTCGGGCACGGCTTCGGGCCACACGCACCCCAGCGGGCGGCGCAGGCCGGAGGCGAGCCGGTCGCGGCGCTCGATGACGTCGGTCACGGTGACGCCGTAGGGGAGGTTGCCCTCCGCCCTCCAGCCGGGGCCGTCGCGGGTGATGGGGGCGGTGAACTCGAACCCGTCCCGGCCCTTGGACTGCGCCTGGTTGATCGCCGGGATGCCCAGCGCCCCCAGTGCGCGCAGCACGATGTCACTGGTGAGCTTGGTCGCCTTGGGTACCTCCACAGCCCTGTGGATGACCGGGGCGTCCGGGCGGCGGCCGGCGAACCCGAGCGCCATCACGACCCCACTCACCGACACCGCCTGAAGCCAGCCCGGCGCGAGCACGTACATGGCGAGCGCGGCACCGATGCCGACGAACAGAGCGAGCACGGTGACGAGGGTGCGCAGCCGGACCCGGCCGTCACGCTGCCGCGACAGCTTCAGGTACTCGGCGGCGTCCTCGCGGCGCACGGCGGCGAGTCGGACCGGCTCGCCCTCGCGGTCGGCCACCCACCGCATGGTGCCGCCGATGAACCGGGCCGCGCCGGTCGGGGCCTGAAGGGTGAGGCGGGCGGCGTAGACCGGGGTCCGCAGGGCGTGGTATCCGGCGGCGTGCGCGTAGTGCCGGGCCACCCATGCCGCGGCGGTCCGCAGCTCCGCTACCGAGCGCAGCCACTCCGGGACGACCGCCCGGCGCCGGGCTCCGGCGAGCCGACCGAGGTAGCCCGGACCGGTCGCGGTCGGCGTCGGCTGGTCGACCATCACGGTTGCGGTCGGGTCGGCCGACTCCGCCCCCGACCGAGCCGCGCCAGAGTCGGGCGACCGGTCGGCATGGGGGCGGGTGGTCGGGTCGGCCGACTCGGCGCGGGCCGACCGCGCCTTGCCCAGGTCGACCACCTCTCCGCCGGAGTCGGCGGCCAACTCGGCTTCGAGTCGGTTGAAGAGTTCGTTGTCGTCGTCGGGGTGCTTCACTGAAGGTCCTTCCGGAATTGGCGGGAGGGTGGGGCCCGGCCGTCGCTGTAGGAGGTGAGCGGCCGGGCCCGTGTTTGGGCGCTGAAGAAGCGTTCCGCGGTGTGTCGCTGAGCTGAAGAAACGAGACGGACGACTCTGGTTATTTGACGTTCTTCGAAGTAGTACGAGGCGGACGAGTTCGATGGACGTCCGACCTTGAAAGTCGTCCGTTGCGGTGTAGTTCGATGGGCGTCGGATCGTCAAAGCCGTCCGTAACGGCCGACTTCGACGGCGCGCCCGTGGTGGTGCGAGTGCCGGCCAGGTCGGATTCGATCCGGCGCCCTCGCGGGCGTGGATGCCTGGGCGGTGTGCCGCATCGCAGGGTGCGGTGGTCCATGACTTGGGCGACGGTGCGGATCCGCCTGGATGCGGTCACCACCAGCGGGACGGCTTCTTGGGCACGATGTAGGGGCAGCCGTTGCGCATGTGGTCCACGCACTGCGGGCAGTCCTCGCGGGGCCGCAGCTTGCGGTGGATGCGCCGGTCGTAGGCGTGCTGCCAGCACTGCGGGCACTGCCCTGGAGGCGTCTGGTCACCGGCCACGGTCACCACCACCCCGAGGACTTCTTCGCGGCCTTGGCGGTGGCGGCCTCGTTCACGATCCGCTGCCGCTCGGTCTGAAGCACGGTGATCTCCGCGGACAGCCGCGTCTCGGCCGATCCCCACGCCGTCTCCAGCTTCCGTTCGGCGCTCGCCGGGCTGTTGCCCCGCACGACCTTGTAGGAGCCGCCAGCCAGGGCGGCCAGGACAGCGCGCCGCTCGCGGCCGTTCAGCGGCCACATCTCGCGCTTCTGGACGGCCGTGAGCTTGCGGGTGGTCTGCTGGATCTCACGGTCCAGGCGACGGGTGTCGGGCTTGGTCATGGTCAACCCCTCCTCGGGGCGGTATGTCGCCCGGCGGGCGCGCGGCCCGCCGGGAGCAGATGGGGTCACACGTCGAACAGGCCCGGCGCGTCGTCCACCGGCGCCGTGGCGCGGGCACGGCGGGCGGCGGCGGTGTGGCACTCCGGGCACCAGGCCCGCAGCTCACCCATCGGCAGCGCGGCGGCCTTCACGGGCGGGGTGAGCGGGTCGGTGGGGGCGGCCATCAGGCGGATGCGGTGGCCGTGCTTGCTGGTGTAGGCGTCGTGCTCGCGCGGGCAGCGGCCCTCGGTCTTGGCGTGCGGGTTGCCGCACTGGCCGGTGCACTGGCAGCGGTAGCCCGCCACCTCCATCACCGGCCGCCAGATGTCCACCGCGGCGAGCGGCTGAGACTTCATGCCGCCACCCCCACGACCGGGGCATCGGTGCGGGCGCCACTCCGGCCGGCGCGGCGGCCGGTGACGGTGGCGAACAGCCAGCCGAGGCCCGCGCGGCGGGTCCCGGTACGAGCCTGTTTGGCCGCGTACATCGCCTCATCGGCCCGCCGCAGCAGGCCGGACAGGTCGTCGCCGGGGAAGTCGGCAGCGCGCACCCACCCGAGACTGACCGTGGTGCGGACGGCGGGGTCCTGGCCGTCGACCGGCCGGGCCAACACGCTGTGCAGCACGGCGAGCAGGTCCGCGGCGGTGCCGTGGTCGTCGAGCAGGACGGCGGCGAACTCATCGCCCCCGAGCCGTCCGGCGACCCCGTAGCGGCCGACGTGGTGGGCGAGCCGGTCGGCCGTCGCCTTCAACAGGGCGTCCCCGGCGGCGTGACCGTAGGTGTCGTTGATGTGCTTGAACTTGTCGACGTCGGCGAGGACGACGACCGCGCGCGGGTCCTTCAGCAGGGCCGTGGCGCGCCGGGTGAAGCCGTCGCGGGTGCGTAACCCGGTGAGCGGGTCACGCCGGGCGGTGTTCAGGCAGCCTCGCAGCCACCACACGTGGACCGCCCACCCGGCGGCCAGGGGCAGCGCGGACAGCAGGACCGTGGCCAGGGTGTTCACGCGGCCACCTCCTCAAGGGCGCTCTCGGCCTCGTCGGCCGGGGCGGGGGCGGCGTGCAGGGGATAGTTCTGGGCGCGCTCGGCGAGCAGGGCGTCACGCACCTGCCGGGCAGGGCCCGAGCCGCAGTGCAGGGCCTTGCGCAGCGACTCGCCGTTGATCTCGGCATCCTTCCAATCGGCCGTAACGGTGCGCGCCTCGGCCAGCAGTTCGGCCGTCGTACGCTGCGGCCCGGTGGCCTTTTTCTTGGCCGGTCGCTTGCGCGGCGGCTTGGGTGCCTCGCGCGTCGACTCCGCCGGGGGCTGGTCCGGCTCCGGCGTCGGGTCGGGCTTGATGTCCGCGGCAGCCGGGGCCAGCTCCCCCAGGCGCAGAAGGACGCGTTCGCGGCGCGGCGTCTGGCGGCGCCAGGAACGGCCGTAGCGCTCCCGCAGGTCCGCGCGGGCCAGCAGACGTTCCTTCTCCAGGGCGAGGGCGTCGCTGTATGAGGTGACCTCCCACAGCGTCATTCGGCGCCACAGGGCGAACGTGGAGCCTGGGGCCAGCAGCCAGCGAGAGAACCGGATCTTCTCCATGCGCCGGCTGGTGACGGCCCCGATCCGGACGGCGTAGACGTGCGCGCCGATCTCGGAAAAGACCACCCACAGCAGCGGCATCGTGCCGTGCGCCATCTTCGCCGACAGCGAGTGCCCGGCGGCCACGTTCAGGCCGCAGGTGACCAGAGTGAGCACCCACGGCACGAACCGCACCCACGCCAACGCCATGTCCAGCCGGATCAACAGCAGGTTGGCCAGCGTGAACACCGGAATGGCCACGTCGATGGCGACCGGCAGGATGTGCGGCTGGGTGAAACTCCAACGGGCCGCAGCGAGGGACACCGCGTCGAAGGAGGAGATCAGGCCCAGGGCGCCGACCGCAGCAGCGGCGAGCGCACCCACCCCGGCAAGGCCCATCTCCGGCTTCGTGAGCGGTGGGACCGTCGGACGCTCGGCCGGGGGGATTGTCTCGACGGTGTTCATGCCGCCGCTCCCCTCCGCGCGGGCCGCCGGCGCCCGCCCGGGCGGGACAGCGGGACGACGTTGAACAGCTCCGGGGCGTGCGCCTCGATCACCTCGGCCACGACCCGGCTCACGTCGTCTGGGAGGTCCGGGTTCTCGGCGAGGATGTCGCGCGCGGCGTCCAAGCGGGCCATGCGCTCCTCGTCGGTCTCGCCCTCCACCCCGAGCCACAGCTCAGCCGGGGTGCCCAGCGCCAGTTCGATGAAGTCGTTGACGGAGACGGCCTGATGACCGCCGATGTACGTGCGCATTCAGCGCTCCTGATGTCGAAGGGACAGGGAAAGCGCCCGGGTGGGTCGTGGCCTGGTGGTGAGAGGCGACCGTTCGGGATGCGACCCCAAGCCGCGTCGGCGGCGGGGTGGTGCCCCGACCGGGAGTCGAACCCGGTCTTGCGACCATCGGGGCTGTCGTACGGCTCAGCGGTGAACGACGGGCTTGTCCATGTCCCGGTGGTGGACTGTCACGTCGTGTCCGGCGTCGCTCAGCACTTCGGCGAGGGCGCGAGCGAAGACTGGGGCGCCGTGCCGGCCGCCCGCACATCCGTCGGCGACCGATAACTCCGGCGGATGGTCCGGACGCGAGTGCCTCGACGGCCGATGCGGTCTCCAGCACCAGGGCTGCGACCCCCGGTGTGCCCAGCACCGCGGCACGGACCGGCTGGTCGTCGGCGGTCATGTGCCGCAGCTCCGGCGAGATGTGCGGGTCGCGGAAGTGGTGGCGCAGGTCGATGGTCAGGTGCGCGGCGGGCGGCTCGTCGTGCAGGTAGCCGAACGAGACGATCTCGACAACAGCCATGAGGACTCCCAGGAGTCGAAGGGGTGGAAAGGGCGGCCGGGGTCGTGGCGTGGTGAGAGGCGGCCGCCCCGAGTGCCCCGGAGCGGATTCGATCCGCTGCCTCACGGCCGGCCGGGGCCGCAGCGCCGGAGCGCTGCGAGGGGTTGGGTTGCGCTGTACCTCACGCGGCACGAAGCCCGCGTGGCCGCCTACTTGGCCGAGGAGAGGCGGCGTGATCCCCATTCAGTTGTCAAGGAACGAACACTTCCGGCGAGCGCGGTAACCCCTGGTCAAAGGGGCTCCCGTCCCTTGCGGAGCGGGGTCCGCCGGGCACATGCTCAGATTGACTTAAGTCAATCTGACTGTCAAGGGGGTCCGACGGAGAGGCGGAGATTGACTTAGGTCCCAGCTACTCTCGAACCCATGGAGCAGAGCTCAGGAGCGCCCAAGCAGGCGCATACGGCCAAGGACATCGCTGCCGACTTCCGCGCGAAGATCACAGGCCCGAACCGCGAATACGGACCGGGCGAGCAGCTCCCGGCGGCCCGCAAGCTCGCCAAGGAACTTGGCGTGCAGCTCCTGACCGTGCAAAGCGCGTACAGCCAGCTCCGTGATGAGGGGCTGGTTCTCACCCAGCAGGGCCGGGGGACGTTCGTCCGTGACCCTTCCGTGCCGCTCGGCACTGAGCCGGGCAGCAGCCCCGCGTTCACCGCTCTGGCCGCAGAACTCAGCTCGATTCACGAAGCTCTTCGCCTGTTCGGTGAGCGGCTTGACCGTCTTGAGCACCTCGTTGGCAAGGAGACTCCACCCGCGCAATGAGTTCATCCGCGCGCCTCAGCAGTCGCTCCACCGTGGCGCGGGCCTCGCTGAGACTCGCTTCGATCACTGCGAGTTCTGAGGGGGTGAGACCCCCCAACTCTCCGCGTCGCTCCTGGATCCCTGACATGCCAATGAGCATGCGGCCGCGCCCCCGGCCGCCGACCCGACGACCCCGAGCACCCCACGCTTGCCTGAACTCACTGCACCGCCCTGCACCGCTGAGCCATCGCGAACACCTCGGACGAACGCGAACCACTCGTAACCGGGGATTGCTTGATCAGGTCCCGTAGCGTCTCGCGCACCCTCGGATTGTTGCGCACGAGCTGCGGCGACGTGCGCTCAGCCGTACGCAGTTCCGTGAACGCATCGTCCCCTTGCCCGGCAAGGGACAAGGCACGCGCGAAGTCGATGCGGTGCGAGACGCTGCGCTCCTGCGGCATGTGGTCGACATTGATCCGGCCGTGCTCCACCACGTAGGAGACGTTGTCCAGGTCCAGCTCAACGGACAGACGGTGAAGCAGTACGTTCGTCGGCCCGAAACCGGTCTGCCAGTAGTTCTCATCCGAGCCGAGATCATCCGCGAGTTCTTCGGCACGGTTCAGCAGCCTCGTCGCGGTGGACCGGTCCTGATGTCGGGCCGCAGCGACGGCGGCCCGCAGGTGGATCATTCCGAGCAAGCTGAGCGCTGCCGGATCGTGTTCGGTCACCTGAGACGACAGCCACGCTGCGGCCGTGTTGCCCAGTTCCAGGGCGTCGTCATAGCGCCCGTTGGCGAGCAGGGCATGAGTGCCGGACCGTGCAGCAGACGCCAGTACGAGCGGGTCATCCGACTCGTCAGCGGCTCGCATCGCGCGCTCAGCGGCGAGCCATGAGATGTCCGACTCACCGATCTTGGCCAGCGTCGTGGCCGCGAGGTGATGCGTGCGCGCCGACACCGCCCAGCAGTCGCCACCTTCCTCGCTGCGGCGCGCCGCTCGCTCCTCCAACTCCTGCGCCGTCTGCAGCAGGGCTGGGAGAGCAGAGATGACGCTGCCGAGCCGGCCGCCCTGATAGTCGTTCCATGCCTGCTCCACGCGCACGGCGACAGGCGCAGGCGTCGGGAGCTGAGCCTCAGCATCCGGGCCGAACAGCAGACGGGACAACCGTCGCGGGCTCATGAGGGCGTCGCGCACAGAAGGGACGTCGTCCTGGTGCCGCTCGTCTTCCATGAGGATGGACTGTCCGAGCAAATCCCCGAGGGGTACGCGAAGGATGCGCGACAGCTCGGCGAGCATGTCGATACGAGGTGGCTTCCGACGCCCCGTCTCGATCTTCGCGAGCCAGTCAGTGCTGCGTCCGACGAGGCCGGCCAACACCTCTTGCGTGTAGCCGCGACGCTTCCGATAGAACGCGATGCGCTCACCGATGCTGAGGTGATCTCCGAGACCACGCATGGCCTGTTGCCTCCTGCTCGTAGGGGCTGGCTTTACGGTACCTAGCTGACTGGCGCTGAGGCAGACAGTCGTCCACCGATCCGAGCATGCAGGCGCCAACAGGCGAGAGCCCGGACGAAGTGTCCGGGTACAGGGTTTCCCTACGTCATCAAGGCCCGCGCACGGCGCGGGCGCGCGCCGCCTCTGCGGCGCGCTCGGCGGCTGCAGGCACATCGCGGGGAGAAAACCCTCTGTGGCTGGGGCGGTCGGCTCCACGGCTTTAGGCAGCCAATTTGGCGCGAGCCTCGAAGATCATGGCCCAAGATCGGGCACTAGCGGGCAGGCTCACAAACCTGCCCGATCCGCTGGCTAGCGTAATTGGCCATGATCACTCGCGCCAAATCAGCTCCAGCCCAAAGCCGCTCCGCCGACCTTTTCTACTCGCCCGCCTGGGCGGCGTACGCGTCTTTCTCGATCTTGGGACCGGCGCTGATTTCCAAGTGCCCCCTGGTGCGGCCCAGGGCGTTAACTGCGGTCAGAGACCACGGCATCACCAGCGGTGATACGCTCAACCTTTCGGGAGCCATCAAATGCACGGAGGGCAGAAGCAATGTCTCTTCGGCCCGCAGGCTTGTCACGTCACATAGGATGGCACTTCCCTCTACCCGCATATGGACATCAGGGACAACCCTAGGGGAAACAATCCCCTGCATATTAGTGATGTTGCTCTGTATGATCGAGTATTCACCACCAAGGGGTGTAGGCCTGCGAGGCTGCCTAAATTTTATGCCCGTATAGTCATCACCCAGGAAGGCAGAGATGCCCTCCGGAAGGTCGAGTTCTACCCTTACTTGCTGATAACTGCGCTCTTGTGAATTCTTGAGCCGCAGACGCAGCAGTCCGTGACCTTTGCGCATGTAGGTCTGCATCGCCACATTGAAGAGGTATTCCTTGAAGTGGCGCAAGTAGGTCCGCGCCTCCCTGTCGTAGTCACTTTCCGAGCGACGGTCAAAACTCATGGCAGTGATAAATCCGTTTTTACGGGGAGGAGGCTTCCTCCTGCCCGCCTTGACGACTTCTACCTCCTTCGCGAGGGTGGAGCTGATAGCTTTTTCAAGCAACGGCCAAGACGGTACTTCCACAGGATTGACTAGGCTCTCAAGCGAAAGAGACTGGCGCTCTCCTGAGGTCTGCGCTCTCTGCGTAAGACGCAGAACCTCACCAGGCCCGGCAATCGCTGTCTGAGCCGTCCTGCGTACAAATATCATGCCAGCGTAATATCGATCAAAGTCCTTATAGAGCGTGTGAATAGGGTCACCGTCCTTCGGGGGGTCAACGGCTATAACTAGCACTTCGTTACCGTCGACAGTAACGTAGGAGGGAACCCATTCAGGGCCTTGCGGTCCCAGGTAGGACCTAATTCCCGACTCTAGGTCGGCCAGGTCGATTGTAGCTACTCCGTTTACGGAACCTGGTTCAACTCCCACAAGGATGTACCCAAAGCCACCGGCCGTTTGTGAGCTTTTCTCTACTGATCTATTTGCCATAGCAAGAATATGGCGAGCGAGAGTGGCCTTGGTCTGCTTCTCGCTTAGGTTGTAGTTCGACTTCCACTCGATCCAGTCATTCTCATCGTGCTCACCCGCACCCTTCACCGCTTCGACGAGCGACCTCAGCTGCAGGGGGGTGCGAAAGGGCTTGCTGTGGTCAACATCCAACGCCATGTACCGATTATGTGCTGCGATGAAGGCCAGCACCCAGCTATTAAGGTAGTAGGGCGATGATCGCGGACCTGTGGTTGGTGTGAGGTGCGCCAGTCGGCACGGTCGGTGGGCTTGGCCGCCCGACCAAAGGACAGGGGGCCGATGCGACGTTCGGGTGCCGTCCCTGGGCCGTCCGACGCCGCCCAAGGCCACCCGACGACCGGCAGTGACAGTCGAGCCGCACCCCTCAACCGCGAAGCCCCAGGTCAGCGGCCTGCGACCGAACCGGTTTCCCCCTCAGGGTGGACCTCAGGCAGGATGGGGCGCTTCTTTCCAGCCGAGGGCAGCACCCCAACTGGCGCCGGATCCGTGCCACGTTCTCACAGAGGGCGCCACGCAGGTTGGAGTGGCATCCTACGATCGCTGGCATGCAACTGACACCCCACGAGGTACTCGGCCGTTGGCTTCTCACAACGCTTGGTGAGATGGGCGGTGCGGGTTCCAAGCAGGCCGTGCTTCGGAGGATCGAGGAGCGCTACGGTTCCCAACTGACCGAGACCGACCACTTGCCGCAACCATCCAACGGAGAAGTCAAGTGGGAGAACCGAACCGCTTGGCAGCGGAACCGGATGGTCAAGGCAGGGCTACTCAAGCCTTATGCGAGGCGTGGGGACCCTTGGGCGCTCACCGAGGCAGGCTGGGCGGCTTACCGTGCCCTTGTACCTGGTCAGTAGGGATCCACGTAGAGGTCCAACGCCGACGGACAACCGCGGACGAGCCCGGACGGCTAGAAACCATCAGCAAAAGGTGGAAGACCTACCAACCCAAGGCAGCGCCCCTGCTCAAGTTGCTTCGGGACGAAGAGGTCAGTTTCGCCGCGCGAGGCGGGACTCGCTGGGGTGCCCTCTGCCGGCCGCGCCGAGGCATTGCTACCGTGCGCCCCCGTCGCGCCGCTCCCCCGGTCTGGGCCCGGCTGGATCATCGGCGCGCATGAAGGGATTCGGGAAGTACTGGGGTTGGATCGTCTTTGCTGTGCTGATCGCAGGATGGCTGACCTTCGACTTTGGGCCGGTCGCGCTCCTCATCCTGTCTGGGATCAGCGCCTTCTACTTCTTCTTCAACGTGCCCGTCTGGTGTGGAGCTGAGGGTCGTGGCGGATCATGCCGTAACAACAGCCACGGCGCGCTCATGGGCTGCCACCTCCGTCAGCACAAGTGGCAGAAGGTCAAGATGCTCTTCTGGAGTGCGCGCTGGGCACGTCTCCGGCAGGAGCTGTTCCAGAACGCGACCACCACCCTGGCAAGCCTGGGCGGCATACTCGCCGTCACGTCAGGTATAGCGGCAACCCTGCAACCCCTATTCGGCGGTGGCTGGTAGCGGGACACGCTGGCGCTCAACCTGCGCGCCGCTCGGGCCGTCTCTGGGCCGTGCGAGGCCACCCGAAGCCGACCAACAACGACAGAAGCCCACGGCATCTGAACTGGTCAGAGCCGTGGGCTTCTTCAGTCTCGCTGGTCAGCGGGACCGGTGATCAGTAGACCGGCTACTGAACGCCCTCGACGGCGGGCTGGCTGTCGAGCAGCGTGTCCACCGTCACTGTTCCTGCCGACGTGCCGATCAGCCACTCCGCGAGAGTGATCCCTTGGGCCCAAAGCTCTCCCTGGTGGTTGCACCACATCCGGCCCGCGGGGTCGCGGAAGTCGACCAGAGACCAGATGGTGCACCCCCAGTCGTAGACCAGCACCAGGCCAGCGGGAATGCGGCCGGACGGATCTGGTCCGTCCCGGTACAACTCGGCGATGTCGTAGAAGTTGCCTTGGGCGTGGCCCCCGCTCACGCCCAGGATGCCGTCGTCCGGCCCGAATCCTCCGTTGGCCACTTCGCTGTACAGACGCCGCAGGAGCGGAGGCGTCCGAAACCCGATGACCTGTTCCGCCTCGGCGATAGCATCCGACCCTGCGGGCGGGGGCAGGGTTCGTGTCCGGGTTACAGCACGCACCATCTCCACGACCTCGTCATCAGTCACCGGCTCACCCTCTCAGCCCGGAGAGAGGGAGGCCAGTGCCCTTGGGGGGCCGCAAGTCCCTGAGTCCCTCCTGGGCCGTCTCTGGGCCGTGCGAGGACGCCCGAGGACACCCAGCGGCGACCGACAGTGACAAACGCGCCATGAGCGTCAGCAGCAAAGCCCCAGGTCAGGGCCCCGTGACGATACGGGTTTCCGCCCAGGGGTGGCGGTCGGGCAAGATGGGGTGTTTCTTGTCGCCCCGTCTTAGCTTGAGCGATTCTTCCCGGCCTCATGTCTCCTGACGTTGCTGGGCCATATGCTCAGCCGACCTTCACACTTCCTTCAGGAGTGCACCCGTGCGTCGGTTGGTCATAGTCGCGCTGTTCACTGCCGCTTCCCTCACAGGCTGTTCACCCGCACCGTCATCTGGGCACGCGCCCTCCAGAGCCGAACCCGCGTCAGCGGCCCGCCCGACGCCCTCAGCCTCACCCACCGTCCCAGCTTGCGCAGCCTCGGCCAAAGCCACCGAAGCACTATCCAGGTCGGGCGAATTGCTCGTGACTGCAGTGTCTCTGAGTGATGCAACGCTGACCTCTGCCGAAAAGATCGTGAAGCAGGTTCAGGGCCTAAAGGGGGTCTCTGACTCCGTGTGCCAGCTTGAGACCGGTAACGGGGGCAAGCCGAACCGCGAGACGGTATGCGAGTCGGCCAAAGAGTTGGACCGTGACGGTGGGCTGAGGGCGCAAACCCAAGCGGAGGCCGCCGCGGACGCAGCGCCACTTGCGTCGAGTGATGACGTCAAAGCTTTCAAAGACCAACTGACAGCCGTCACAGACCCGACCACTGCCGGCACAGTCTCACTCCAAGCGCAGTACTGCGACGATCTTCCATAACGTGGCTCTCCGGGACACCGAGTATCTGTCGAATGCGTGTCGAAGTCCGTTGGAAGGCTTCCTCAGCTGAGGAGAAGCTCCAGGTCAGTGAGCTCTTTCAGCGTGGCCACTGATCGGGTGACGGGTCGATGTCCCGCAGCGCACGAGGCTCCCGTGCCGTTGAGAGAGGTGTTCGACGTCTCAACTCATCAGCGCAGGAGCCTCGTTGGTTCCCTATCCTGCCTCACTCGACCTGCCTCACGCCCTCGTCGAGTGGGTAACCATGCTCATCGTCACCCGTGAGGGTGACCGCCGCTGCAAGCTCCCGCCTCGCCTGCGTGCTCTCGTCGCCCTGGTCTACCTGCGCCAGCACGACCCTCTCACGCAGATCGCCGCCGGGTTCGGCATATCCGTCGGCACCGCCCACGCCTACGTCACTGCCGTCGTCGACCACCTCGCCCGGCGGGCGCCCGGTCTGCTGCGAGTCCTGAGGGAGACCGATCCCGAGCACGTCCTGCTCGACGGCACGCTCGCCGAGTGCGACCGGGTCGGCGACAGCCGGGCCGACTTCTCGCACAAGCACCGCCGACACGGCGTGAACGTGCAGGTCGTCGCCGATCCCGCGGGCGAGCTGCTGTGGCTCTCGCCCACACTGCCCGGACGCACCCACGACCTGACCGCAGCCCGCATCCGCCGCATCATCCGGATCTGCGAACGCCGGGGCGTTCCCGTTCTCGCCGACCGTGCCTACATCGGGGCCGGCCCCTGGGTGACCACGCCGATCAAGCGACTCCCGCACCAGGACCTCAACCCGACCCAGCGGACGATCAACCGGGCCCTGTCGGCGGCGCGGGCGCCAGTCGAACGAAGCGTCGCGAGACTGAAGTCCTGGCGCATCTTCCGCAGAGCCCGCTGCAGCCCCAACCGCATGACGGTCATCGCCAAAGCCGTCCTCACCCTGGAGAGGCAACGCTGAAAACCCTCAGTGCCTCATTCGGTGAGATTGCGGCCCGTAACTAATTTTGCACTCTATGGAAGCGACGAGGCAGGCGGGAGACGAGTTGCGTATTCTCAGCGGAGCAACTCTACTGGAAGTTGGGAACGGGGGCTTGGGGGATTCACCTCGTCGAGATTTGGAGCGTCCCGTCAGTGGCGCTGCCGCGGCTTCTTCCCTTTGCCCCGGAGCGGTGAATATTCGACAGTGCCGGAAGAGCGAAACAATGCAGCACATACACGCCCTACGCACTGCGCAGGTCGCAGTGGCCGCCGCCGCAGCCGGCGCCCTGGCAGCGATCACAACCCTGGGTAGCGCCACACCTGCGGCCGCCCGCCCCGCACGGTGCAACAGCCTAGTTATGAGCTTTTACGACAAAGCGCCGACAAAAGGCGGTCTTTTGCCGGACTTGTGGAATTTCAGGCTGGGCCAGGCGACACATTGCCTCATCAACGCGGAGCGCGCCAAAGTCGGCGCGCAGCCGCTGATGTGGGGAGACGCCACCGGCGGGCCGCTGATCGACGCCGCAGCCGAGCACGCTAAGGCCGCTGTGACCCAGCAATGGTGGGGGGAGCCGAACGCGGACCCTCACTACAACCCTGTGACCAAAACGCATCCACTAGATCGCATTAGGCGCGCAGGCTTCTGCGCGAACGGCAGCGCATGGGGAGGAGCCGAGATTGTGTACTCCGGCTGGGGCGGTTCAGGTACCCCGAGGAAGGCTGTCGAGTGGTGGATGTCCAGCCCAACCCACGCCGCGATCATCAAGGATTCCCAGCTGGCCTGGATCGGCTATGAGGTGCTACCCGGATCGGGTTATAAAGCCGACGCGGGCCGGCCAGGCGCTGGAACGTACGTCGTGACGTTTGGGTACTGCCAACAATGAGCTTCTTCGAGCTGGTCCCTGATCAGGTGACAGGCCGCGAAACGCAACGAGCGAGGCCCCCGAGCTGTTGATCGAGATGTCTGACGTCTCAATCAACTGCCCGGGGGCCTCGTTGGTCATCTATCCTGCCGCACTCGACCTGCCCCATGCACTCGTGGAGTGGGTGACCATGCTGGTCGTCACCCGTGAGGGTGACCGGCGCTGCAAGCTCCGCCCGTCCCAGCGCGCGATGGTGGCACTGGTGTACCTGCGCGAACACGATCGCTGCCGGGGTCGGGATCAGCGAGTCCACCGCCCACGCCGACACCAGCCACGTCATCGACCTGCTCGCCGAACGCGCGCCGGGCTTGCTGAAGGCCCTGCGCGAGGCCGACGCGGACTTCGTCCTGCTGGACGGCACGCTCACCGAGTGCGATCGGGTCGGCGACGGACGGGCCGACTACTCCCACAAACACCGCCGACACGGGGTGAACGTGCAGGTGGCACCGATCCGGACGGCCAGCTGCTGTGGCTGTCACCCGCGCTGCCGGGCCGGGCTCACGACCTGACCGCGGCCCGTACCCACCGGATCATCCGCATCTGCGAGCGCCAGGGCGTCCCCATCCTGGCCGATCTCGCTTACCAGGGCGGTGGCCCCTGGGTGACCACCGGCATCAAACGCAGGCCCCTTCAAGAACTCACCCTCACCGAGAAGACCGTCAACCGGGCCCTGGCGGCGGCACGGGCACCGGTCGAACGCGGCGTCGCACGCCTGAAGTCCTGGCGGATCTTCCGCAGATCCCGCTGCAGCCCCAACCGCATGACGTCAATCGGCAAAGCCATCCTCACTCTGGAGCGGCAACGCTGAAAAAGCTCAGTAAGTGGACAGGACTCAACCCGCAAAGCGCCTTCCAAGCACACCGCCGCTAACTGCTCCAAGCAGGCCCACGGCCAACGCAGGACGTCATGGGAGGGTGTCCTAGGTGTCCGACTGTCCGGTTAGAGCGTTGACCTGCACGAATGGATCGGACACCCCTAGACGGCAAGTGTCCGACTGTCTGGGTGCCGAGGCTGAAACACCAGGGTGTTTCAGCACTCCCGACGACGACAGTGCACAGGCCTATGCCAGCGGGAGCACACGGCCCTGTGCGTGAGCAGTGCGTGAGATTCGGGACCTGCGACCTTGCGTGCGCATCTACGCAGGTCAGGGGCATCATGCGCATGATCTCCGGAGCCGTGTGCGCAGGTTCGAATCCTGCCGGGGGCACCCAGTATGAGGTGCCCAAAGACCCCGTCACCAGCGGAAACGCTGAGGCCGGGATCTTCGCGTATGTGCAGGCGTATGCCAGCGCCGAGCGGTCGTATACCCGGGTCTGCGGACGTGGGTCGACGGGATCTTGAAACAGCGGCGCAGGTGAGGTCGAGGGAAAGGCGGGGCCGCACCAAAGCCAGGCGCCCCGGTCCCGTACGAATCGTCACGCCGCTCGGGGCTGCCCATGGGCGTCGGTGAGGACTGCCGGCACCCCGAGAGACACCGACTCAGGCCTGAGTCCGAGCCTGACAATGGCGAGCGACGCGTGGCACCTGCTCCGTCTGGTCGGCCGTGAGCGCTCCTGGGGGCGGAGTGAGTGCCGCTACTTGGTGCTCCTGGTGGACCCGGGCAGCTCCGTCCGCCTCGGGCCAGGTTCGTTGAGAAGTCGGCAGCGCCGGACGCGCCTGTGCCCCGGCGCTCTGTCTGGACAGCAGCAACCGAGACGAGGCCGTCGCGGAACGTCTCGTGCTCCTCGCCAGCGAGCGTCACCGCACGTTTTCACGCCCCGCTCAGGGCTCGGGGGTCCATTCCACGGGAGGGGGCTTGCGGCTGTAGCGGGCTCCCTTGGTGCCGTAGTGGGCGAGGTGCAGGGTCTCGCCGTCGAGCTGGATCTCTGGCGGCGGAGGGTTGGGTACGGAGATCCGTGGGTGGGTGTAGGGGTGGCCTTCGATGAAGACGGGCTCCCGGAAGTTGTTCCGGGCGTCCGCCCAGTCCTGGGCCCCTTCGCGGGTCCATGGGTTCTGCAGGGTCCGCGGGGCGGCCGGGTCGTGGTCGTAGCCGTTGAGGCTGCGCACCAGAGCCTCGCTGTAGACACCCTTGACCCGGAAGTTCTCCAGGTCATCCGCGCGTACGATCATGTGGACGTACCGGCGGCCGTTGCCCCGGTGCCGGCCCACCGCGGGCCAGCGACCGTGGCCCGGGTCCCAGCGGACGGGCGGGAGCCACAGCAGGGCGCCCGCGCGGAAGTGCTTCGTGCCGTGCTGGATGTCGAGACCGCTCTCGCCGTGCGCGGTTTCCCGTGCCACGTTGGCCACCAGGCACCAGCCCAACAGCCCGTCCGGCGCCTCTTCTTCGGTGGGTCCCGTGTCTGTCACGCCGAGAATTCTGAGGCACGGGACGGGTCGCGAGCCAGCTCTTATCAGCCGGGCCGACCGGAGCAGGCGTGTGGGTCCTTCTCGCCCTTGCCGGCCACGGACCTCTTCGGCGTCGTGCTCGCGCCCGCCCCTTCCACCGGTAGGGGCCGGGATTCGGCGTCGTGCTCGCGCCCACCCCTCCCACCGGTAAGGCCCCGGCCCCGCATCGTGCTCACACCCACCCCTCCCACCGGCAAAGCCCCAGCCCCCGCATCGTGCTCACACCCACCCCTCCCACCGGTAAAGCCCAGGCTTCCTCACGTTCCGGCAACGAGGGCACCCTCGTCCCGCATCGCTGCCACAGTGTCTCCACCAACTCCGGTCACCTGTGGGGGAATCGTGCGCCGCACCGTCTCGGCTGTCGCTCTGCTCTCCTGTCTTCCTCTCGCTGCCTGCGCGTCTTCCCACAGGCCTTCTGCCGTGCCCCGCATCCGACCGGCTTCCTCGGCGCCTTCGGCCACGAGCAGCGCAGCGGCGGCGGCAGCGGCGACGCCGGCGGCAGGTGGCGGCGGGGGTGTCTGCACGATCTACCTGTACGGGCACGCCGCCCGTGCCGAGGTGCACGGCAGCGGGGAGGCCGATCCGGCGGCCGAGTGCCGCGGCCTCGCTTCTTCCCTGTCCGCCGGCGGGGACTTCTGGACCACGCAGGCCGTCGCCGTGCAGGGTCTCGTCCCCGAGGTGTGTGCGGTGCGGAGGAACGACGTCGTGGTCGTGGTCCGCGACACCAACGGCCAGATATTCGGGCAGAAGGTGTGCAGCGCCCTGCTTCAAGGCGGCTGGACTGAGGACGCGCAGGCGGAGCGGACCGCACAGCAGCAGGACCAGGCGACGGTTCGTGCGCGTGCTCAGGCCAGTGCGCAGGCGGCGGACCAGCAAACGGCGCAGGACGCGCTGGCAGCGCTTCAGGACTCCAACAGCTCCTTCAACAACGCCAAGCCGGTACGGGACGACGTCGGGACGGCCGACCAGGACCTCGCGCAGGAACGGCAGGACGCCAAGGGCGGAAACGGCGACGGCTGCTACAACGTGGAGAACGTGGTCGGCTACGACGCCGAGAACGTCGTCGGGTACGACGTCACGACCACAGCCGGCAACGACGTGGATCAGGAGCAGCAGGCGATCACGGGGCTGCGGTCCCAGATCACCGCTCTCAAGAACGCGCAGACAGCCCTCACCGCTGACGGACTACCCACGCTGCCCGGTGCCGGCACCGCCATCGCCACGGCCCAGGCACACATCACCACCGCGCTCTCCACGGCGAACAAGGCCGTCGACCATCTCAACGCCGACATGCAGACCGCGTACGGCATCGCCAACACCCTTGGCACCGGCGACTGCGCCGGCACCGGACCCGGTGAGGCGCCGGCGGGGCTCTCGCACATCTCGTGAACGAGTCCGGGTGGACTAGTGGCCGGAAGGCGACGGCGGTGGCGGGTCTACGGGAGGGCCCTTGCAGGTGGCCGCGGCAGGGACGCCGTCGCCGCCCAGCCGCGAACGGAGTTCACCGGACCGTCGGGACGTGTTTGTGTCAACTGGCAGATCGACTGCTTAACGTGCGCTGGTTCGTTGCTCCCGTGGAAGGACACCGCGCATGAGACGCGCCACCAAGATTTCCTCCGCAGCTGTCGGCCTGGCCGTGCTCGCGGTCACCGGCACAGCCGTCGCCGCCGCGAACCAGAGCGACAACGACTGGCCCTACGCCCACCACAGGGCGGCGTCGTACACCCTGGCGGCCGTCGGCGACATCGCCTGCGAGCCCGACGACGCGGAGAACGCCACCACCCCGGCGGCGCTCAAGTGCGGCAGCCCCACTCTGGGCGGTATGAGCGCCGAGTTCGCAACCGCCAAGCAGGCCACGGACATGCACCCCGACGCCGTGGCGCTGCTGGGCGACGAGCAGTACCAGGTCGGCAAGCTGACCGACTTCGAGCAGTCCTTCGAGCAGGCGTGGGGCGGCCTGAAGATGCTCGAGCGTCCGGCGCCGGGCAACCACGAGTACTACTCGTACGCCAAGAAGGGCGACAACGAGGCCGGGCAGAACGGTGCCGGCTACTTCGGCTACTTCAACGGCCACGACCAGGCCGGCACGCCGAACACCCAGGGCCAGGCCGGTGACGACACCGCCGACAAGCAGGGGTGGTACTCCTACGACCTCGGCAACTGGCACATCGTCTCGCTCAACGCCGAGTGCGACTCCGACGCGTTCCACCACGACTGCTCCACGACGGACAGCGGCCTCCTCGGCCAGGAGACCCAGTGGCTCTCACAGGACCTGGCCGCCAACAAGCGCCCGTGCACGGTCGCGTACTGGCACCAGCCGGCCTTCAGCGCCACGGCGGCCTCTACCGCCACGGTGCCCGCTTCCGCGCCGGGCGCCGGCGGCGTCGAGGGCGGGGCGACGGACGCGTGGTGGAAGCTCCTCTACCAGCACCACGCCACGCTCGTCCTCAACGGCCACGAGCACGCGTACGCCCGGCTGCGCCCGATGGACCCGGACGGCCAGTACGACCCGGCCCACGGCATCCCGGAGTTCATCGTCGGCTCCGGCGGCGAGGCCATCGACACCCTCGCCGGCACACCGGGCGACTACGCCAATCCCAACGTGGTCACCGCCCAGGCCCGCGCCTTCGGCGTCATGAAGCTCACCCTCAAGTCCCACGGCTACAGCTGGGACTACAAGCCCGTCCTGCCCGGCCCCGGCTTCGACTCCACGGCGCTGCAGTACAGCGACTCCGGCAGCGGCACCTGCGACTGAGTCCCGGCCTTCCGCAGCGGCGGGACGGGGTCTGAAGCGGCCGCGGTGCAAGGGGTGCGACGGATCAAGTCTCGGGGTGGATGGGCGTGTTGAGCAACGGTGGGCCCGGTGCGGTGAGTCTCGCGCCGCTGGAGGAGGCGATCCGCGGACAGTGGGCGGCTAACGGCTGGTGGCCCGGCTCAGGGCCGGCGGCATGGGGCGGGTCCACCTCTCGCACACCCCGGGCGGAAGGGCCGTCGCGGTCAAGGTGATCCGGCCCGAACTGGCCGAGAGCGCCGAGTTCCGCAGGTGGTTCCGGGCCGAGGTGGCCGCGGCGAGCCGGGTCCACGGGCTGTACACGGCTCCCGTCGTCGACAGCGACACCGAGAGGGCCGTGCCGTGGTGCGCGACCGCCTACGTGCCGGGGCCCTCCCTCTCCGACGCCGTGCGTGATCACGGGTCGCTGCCCGTCGCCACCGTGCTGCGGCTGATCGCCGGTGTCGCCGAGGCGCTGCAGGCGGTGTACCGCGAAGGCATCGTGCACCGGGACCTCAAGCCGTCGAACGTCCTGCTCGCCGCCGACGGCCCACGCGTGATCGACTTCGGGGTCGCGCGTGCGGCGGACGCCACCTCACTGACGCAGAGCGGTACGGCCCTGGGCACGGTCGCCTACATGGCGCCGGAGCAGGTGCTCGGCGCGGAGGCCGCACCCGCGGCCGACGTGTTCGCGCTGGGGCAGACCGCCGTGTTCGCGGCGACGGGCGGCGCGGCGTTCGGGGACGGGGACCCGCGCTCCGTGCTGTACCGGGTCGTGCACCCGGAGCCCGATCCCAGCAGGGTGCCGGCCGGGATGCGGGAGCTGGTGGCGCGGTGTCTGCGCAAGCCCGCCGCCGAACGGCCCACCGTCGAGGAGGTCATCCGCTCCGCCCAGGCGATCCTCCAGTCGATCCACGCGTACCGCGGTGACGAGGCGCGGTTCGCGTCTGACGTACCGGGGCTCGTCCGGGACGACCTACGCCACGCTGGACGTGAAGGTGTGGCGTGACGCGGCCCAGGCGGGCCTGAGCCGCTGCCCCCAGCCCCCGGCTCTCGGGCGTGGTCGCTCATGCCGTTCGGCGACGGGACGCGGGCTTCTTCTCGGCGGCCGTCTTCTTCGCCGTGCTCTTCGACGTGCTCTTCGACGCCGCGCTCTTCGACGTGCTCTTCGACGCGGCCGTCTTCTTCGTTCCCTCGGCCGACTTGGCCGTGGACTTCCTGGCAGGCGCGGCCTTCTTCGCGGCGGCGGTCTTCCTGGTCGTGGACGTCGACTTCTTGCCCCCGGCCTCCTTCGGTGCTGCCCGGCGCGGCAGGGGTCTGACCTCGGCTTCCGTCCCGGCGGGCGGTGCGCCGCGGGACTCGCGGGCCGCCCGGACGCTGTTCTCCAGAGCCGCCATCAGGTCCAGCACCTTGCCGGCGGCGGCCGGCGCGGGGGCCTCCGGCGGGGCCTCGCCGGAGGCCTTCGCGGCGATGACCTCCTCCAGGGCCTCCCGGTACTCGTCGTGCAGGTCCTCCAGGTCCACCTCGCCGAGGGTGTCCATGAGGGCGTCGGCCAGGTCGAGTTCCTTGTCGCGGATGGTGACGGAGGTGTCCGGGGCGACGCCCTCGGGGGCGCGGACCTCGTCGGGCCAGAGGAGGCCGTGCATGGCGATGGCGTCGTCGACCACGCGCAGCATGCCGAGGCGTTCACGACCGCGCAGCGCGTACTTGGCGATGGCAACCTTGTTGCTGCGTTTGAGGGCCTCGCGCAGGAGGACGTACGGCTTGGCGGCCGGGGCTCCGCTCGCCGCGAGGTAGTAGGCCGCGTCCATCTGGAGCGGGTCGATCCGGTCGGCCGGGACGAAGGCGACGATCTCGATCGTGCGGGCCGTGGGGATGGGCAGGTGGGACAGGTCGTCGTCGCTGATGGGGATGATCGTGCCGTCGGCGTCCTCGTACCCCTTGCCGATCTCCGACTGGGTGACCTCACGGTCCTCCAGCTCGCAGAACTTGCGGTAACGGATGCGGCCGTTGTCCTCGGTGTGGACCTGGCGGAAGGAGATCGAGTGGCTCTCCGTGGCGTTCAGCAGCTTGATCGGGATGCTGACGAGCCCGAAGGAGATGGCGCCGTTCCAGATCGATCGCACGTGCCGCACCCTTCCATCTGCCGGGACTGCCGGGACTGCCGGGACTGCCGGGGTCGTCGGGACCACCGCAGCCGCCGGAATACCGCTTGCACCGATTTCACCCGCTTTTCTGGGATTGTCATCTTATGACGCCTATCACAGAGGTGGAGGGGCGGCGGGTCGCCCTCAGCAACCTGGAGAAGGTGCTGTATCCGGAGTCCGGCTTCACCAAGGCGGAGCTGGTGCACTACTACGCGACCAGCGCCGGGGTACTGCTGCCCCATCTGCGCGACCGCGCCGTGTCCTTCCTGCGCTATCCGGACGGACCGGAAGGGCAGGTGTTCTTCACGAAGAACGTTCCGCCCGGCACGCCCGAGTGGGTCACGACCGCCGAGGTGCCGCGGTCCTCGGCGGACAGTCCGGCCCGGATGGTGGTGGTGCAGGATCTGCCGAGCCTGGTCTGGGCGGCGAACCTGGTCACCGAGTTCCACACCCACCAGTGGCTGGTGCAGAGCCCGGACGTGGCCGACCGGCTGGTCTTCGACCTCGACCCGGGGGCGCCCGCGACCATCGTCCACTGCTGCGAGGTGGCCCTGTGGCTGCGCGAGCGGCTCGCGCAGGACGGCATCGAGGCGTACCCGAAGACGGCCGGGTCGAAGGGGCTGCATCTGCTGGCGGCGGTGGGCGGCGGCTCGTCCGAACGGACGAGTGAGTACGCGAAGGCGCTCGCCGTGGAGGCCGAGCGGGCGATGCCGCGGCTGGTGGTGCACCGGATGACGAAGAGTCTCAGGCCGGGGAAGGTGTTCGTCGACTGGAGCCAGAACGCGGGCCGCAAGACCACGGCCACGCCCTACACGCTGCGCGCCCGCCGGGCCCCGCTGGTCTCGGCGCCGGTGACCTGGGAGGAGGTGGCGGACTGCCGCCACCCCGCCCAGCTGGAGTTCCAGGCCCACGACATCGCCCCGCGCCTGCAGGACCTGGGTGACCTGCTGGCGCCGCTGCTGGAGGCCGGGGCAGCGGCACCCCTGCCCTGACCCGGGACCCGGAAAGCCTCCCCGAAGAGCCAGGACCCCGCGGCCCTAGACCCTCCGCCACGTGTTCCGGTCCCGTGCCATCCCGTGCAGTGCCTCCACGTCCGCCGGCTTCAGCACCCCGCCGAGCCGGGCCAGGCCCGGCAGGTCGGTGTCCTGGAGGATCCGTACCGCCCGGGGTTCGGCGGTCACGGTCAGTTCGGCCGGACCCGCCAGGGCGAGCACCGGGCGCACCTCGGCGGTCAGCGCGTGGGAGGCCCGGTCGGCGGCGGCGCGCAGCCGGCGCAGCAGCGGCTCGGCCTCGCGGCGGCCCACGGTGACCATCGGGTCGGCGACCTGGACCCGGGCCTTGCGGGCGTACAGGGCGTGTACGACGAACAGGCCGCCGGGGCCGAGCAGCAGATGGTGGATGCGCGCGCCGCCGGGGAGCGGGACGGAGTGCACGGTGTGCCAGCCGGCCCCCTCCAGGGCGTCCAGGGCCGCGCCGACGGCCTGCTCGGCGGCCAGGGCGCGCCGGCGCGGGTCGGGGCGCAGCCGGTGGGCGGGGCCGGGGTCGCGCTCCAGGGTGACGAGCAGGGCCTCACCGGGGCGGTTGGGCGCCAGGTCGTCGTCCGGGTGCAGGCTGAGCCGGGCCAGTTCCGCGGGGGTCGGGACCGGGGGCGGGCCCACGGTGACCGGGCCGGTCAGGAACGGTTTCAGGGCCTGGAGCACGTCGTCCCTGCTGTCCTCGCCGAGCAGGTTGACCCGGCCCGCCTCACGGTCGTACCAGGCGAGGTGGGATCCGTCCGGGCGGCAGACGTACAGCCGTTCTTGCCCGTGCCGGTAGGTCGGTACCACGCGCAGTGCGCTCATGCGCCATCACCCCTCGACCATGGGAACAGGCGGGGTGCTCCCGGGGCAAGACCGGTTACCGTGGAGGGCGGTCCCTTGAGGGGGAGTTGGGGAGGCGCCGTTGAGGATCCGCGGAAGGCAGCCCGACGTACCGGCTCCGGAGAGCCCGTGGAACGAGATCGTGCCGGGTCTGTGGATGGGCGGGCACGAGTTCCGGGGCCGCTCGGGACAGCCGGAGCTCGCCGTCGTACGGGATGAGTTCGACGTGGTGCAGACGCTGCTGAGACTGCCGGGGTACGGCCCCGGTCCGGGGGTCGAGCACCATGTGTGGCCGATTCCCGACGGCCCGCTGGACGGGACGCAGCTCGCCGGGGTGATCCGGCTGGCCCGGGCGGCGAACGAGGCACTGGACGCCGGTCGCCGGGTGCTCGTCCGCTGTTACCACGGCTACAACCGCTCGGGCCTGGTCGTCGCGCACGCGCTGGTCCAGCGGGCGCACACGTCGCCCGACGAGGCGATCCAGCTGATCCGGGCCCGGCGCTCGGCGTGGGCGCTGCACAACGAGCTGTTCGTGGAGTACCTGCGCGCGGGCCTGTCGACGGTGCGGCTGCTGGAGGAACTGGCCGAGTAGCCTCTCTTGCAGCACCGCCCCGGCGGCGCAAAACGGACTTACATACAAAATCCCTCGTCTCCCCATAAGGTGTACGGGGGCCCAGCCCGACCCCGACGTCCCAGGAGCACCGTGCCAGCACGCCGCCCCGCGCGCACCGCCCTCACCGCCGCCGCTGTCGCCCTGCTGTCGGCCACGGCGGCGGCCTGCGGGGACGCCGGCGGACTGCGGGGCGCGGGCGCCACCGCTACCGCCGTCAGCCCCGCCAAGCTCTGGCCCGACCTGCGCCCGGCGTCCAGCCCCGCCTACCCGTACGACGTGGCGACCAGGGCCGTCGTCAAGGGGATCACGGTCCCCGGCGACGACATCCGCAAGGTCGACCCGGTGGACGTGGTCGAGGCCGAGATCAGGGCGCACCCGGACGACTACGGCTCGAAGGGGGCGTACCACGGGACGGTGGACCGGCTGGGGGACTGCCGGCCGGGCGGCGACCGGGCCCGCTGTCCGCTGCTGAAGCCGTACTACCGGGACCTCACGGGTGACGGCAGGGACGACATGACACTCGGCTTCCGGCTCTATCCGACCAACCAGACGGCCGTGCGGGTCTACACCGTGGAGAAGCACCGGCTGGTGCAGGTGCTGGCCGACAACGACGCGATCCTCGGGGTGGAGCTGGCCGGACGGTCGCTGATCGAGCGCTCACCGGCGGACATCTCCGGCTACGAGTACCGCACGACCTGGGTGTGGGACCCGGGCCAGCGCGCGATGGTGTTCTCCCGCGACGAGTACCTGCACACGGGCGACGGCCGGCACGCCAAGAAGCCCTCGCCCTCGCCGTCCGCCTCCCCCTCGGCGAGCGCGCGATGAGGCTCGCGCTGCCCCAGTGGGCCGGGGCGCTCGCGGTGAAGGCGGCCGTGTTCATCACGGTGATGTGCTGCGCGCTGGCCGCGCTGCTCGGCGTCCTGGTGCACGTCTCGGTGACCAACCAGACCGTCGGCCAGGCCCGCAACCTCGCCCTGTCCCGCCTGGCCGACGCCACCGCGGACTACGAGGCCGGGGACACGCTGCTCCCGAACGCCGGGGTGAACCCCCAGGGGCTGCCCGCGCCGCTGCACACGCTGGCTGCGGCCGGCGAGCGCGGCACGATGGTCTCCTCGCACGACGGCCGGCCGACCATGTGGGCGGCGGGCCCGGTGGCCGGGCACCGGGCGCTCGCCGTGGCGGTCGACTACTCCCAGCAGGCCCGCACGATCGCCGGCCTCGACAACTCGATCCTGTGGTCCGCGGGGCTCGCGATCGGGGCGACCGTGCTGGTCGGCGTGTTCGCGGTGACCCGGGTGACCCGGCGGCTGCACGGCACCGCGCGGGTGGCCCGGCGGATCAGCGCGGGCGACCTGGACGCGCGCGTCGACGACCCCCGTACGAAGGACCCGTCCCGTCCGCAGGACGAGGTGGCCACGGTGGCGGCGGCGCTGGACTCCATGGCGTCGAGCCTGCAGAGCAAGCTGCTGAGCGAGCAGCGCTTCACCGCGGACGTGGCGCACGAGCTGCGCACCCCACTGACCGGGCTGCACGCGGCGGCGGAGCTGCTGCCGCCGGGCCGGCCGACGGAGCTGGTGCGGGACCGGGTGGCGGCGCTGCGCACCCTCACCGAGGACCTGCTGGAGATCTCCCGGCTGGACACCGGCCGGGAGCGGCTGGAGCTGGACACCGAGGAACTGGGGGCGCTGGGCCGGCGGGTGGTGCGGGCCTCGGGCACCGATACGGAGGTGCGCGTCCTGGCCGACGCGCGGGTGGAGACCGATCGGCGGCGGCTGGAGCGGGTGCTGGGGAACCTGGTGGCCAACGCCCACAAGCACGGGGCACCGCCGGTGGTTCTCACGGTGAACGGCGCCGTGGTGACCGTACGTGATCACGGGGCCGGATATCCGGAGTATCTGGTGGCGCACGGGCCGCAGCGGTTCCGCACGGAGGGCGGGGCCACCGGGCACGGGCTGGGGCTGACCATCGCCGTGGGGCAGGCGGAGGTCCTCGGGGCACGGTTGTTCTTCGCCAACGCGGTGGACGGTGGGGCCGTTGCCACGCTGGTCCTGCCCGCGGCCGGGGGACGGTAGGGATCCCGTACGGCCCCGGGCTCCTTTGGGGCGCGCCCAGCACACAAGACGCCCTATTTGGGTAGGTTCCCGGCATGACCAAGGCCGGAACCACCGTGGCGGCGGCGCAGACTCCCGCACCCGCCGTACGCCTCCCCCGGCGCCGTGGCATCGAACTCGCCCTGATCCTGCTGGCCGTGCTGCTGTCGGTGTACGGCTACTGCGCGGTCGGGCTGGCGCGGACCGGCACCGTCCCGCCCGGCGCCGCCGGGTACGGCGCCGGGCTCGGGGTGCTCGCCCTGTGCGCGCATCTCGCGGTGCGCATCCGGGCCCCGTACGCCGATCCGCTGTTCCTGCCGATCGGTGTGCTGCTCAACGGGCTCGGGCTGGTCCTGATCTACCGGCTGGACCTGGAGACCCCGGGCGACCGGGCGGCTCCGGCCCAGCTCGTGTGGTCCACGCTCGGGGTCGGGCTGTTCATCGCCGTCGTGCTGGTGCTGCGCGACCACCGGGTGCTGCAGCGGTACTCGTACGTCTGCGTGGTCGGCGCGCTCGGGCTGCTCGCGCTGCCGATCCTGTTCCCGGCGGTCAACGGCGCCCGGATCTGGATCCGGATCGCCGGATTCTCCATCCAGCCGGGCGAGTTCGCGAAGGTGCTGCTCGCGGTGTTCTTCGCCGCCTATCTGGCCGCCAACCGCAGCGCGCTCGCGTACACCGGCCGTCGGCTGTGGCGGCTGCAGTTCCCGACGGGCCGGGTGCTCGGGCCGATCGTGATGATCTGGCTGCTGAGCGTCGGGGTGCTGGTGCTGGAGCGGGACCTCGGCACCTCGCTGCTGTTCTTCGGGCTGTTCGTGGTGCTGCTGTACGTCGCCACGGGGCGGACCGGCTGGATCGCGGTGGGGCTGGTGCTGGCCGTGCTGGGGGCCGTCGCCGTGGGACGCCTCGAACCGCATGTGAACCAGCGGATCGAGGACTGGCTGCATCCCTTCGCCACCATCGAGGCCGGGCAGGGGCCGAACCAGCTCTCCCAGTCGCTGTTCGCCTTCGCCGCCGGCGGGGTCCTCGGCACCGGGCTCGGGCTCGGGCACTCGATCCTCATCGGCTTCGCCACCAAGTCGGACTTCATCCTGGCCACGGCCGGCGAGGAACTGGGGCTCGCGGGGCTCGCGGGGATCTTCCTGCTGTACGCCCTGCTGGTGGAGCGCGGCTACCGGGCGGGCCGCGCCCTGCGGGAGCCCTTCGGCCGGCTCCTCGCGGTCGGGCTCGCCTCGATCCTGGCGCTGCAGGTGTTCGTGATCGCGGGCGGGGTCACCGGGCTGATCCCGCTGACCGGCATGGCGATGCCCTTCCTCGCCCAGGGCGGCTCCTCGGTGGTCACCAACTGGGCGATCGTGGCGCTGCTGATCCGGGTGAGCGACTCGGCGCGCAGCCAGTACGACGGCCGGGAGGCCCTGTGAGCGAGTACGGCGGCTTCCACGAGGGCGGCCGGCCGATGGCGCGGTACATCCGGCACGCCTGCGCGTTCAGCACGCTGCTGCTGGCGGCCCTGCTGGTCAACGCGGCCCGCGTGCAGGTGGTGCAGTCCGGTCTCTATGACGGCAACCCGGCCAACCGCCGCGCCGAGATCGCCCGTTACGGCCATCCGCGCGGCGACATCCTGGTCGGCGACGAGCCGGTCACCGGATCCGTGGACACCAAAGAGCAGCTGCGCTACGAACGCACCTACAAGAACGGCCCGTTGTACGCCCCGGTCACCGGCTTCGCCTCGCAGTCGTACGGCACCACGTTCCTGGAACACGCCGGGGACGGGGTGCTCTCCGGCACCGATCCGATGCTGTCGCCGCTGCCGCTGTGGAACGACGTGACGCGCGGGCGCCTCCTGACCGGGAACCTCGTGACGACACTGAACCGGGGCGCGCAGGAGGCGGCGTACCGGGGGCTCGCCGGGCGCAAGGGCGCGGTGGCCGCGATCGAGCCGGCCACGGGCCGGATCCTGGCGCTGGTGTCGAGCCCGTCGTACGACCCCGGGGAGCTGTCCGGCAACGGCGAGGCGGTGGCGTCGGCCTGGGCGCGGCTCAACCACGACCCGGAGAAGCCGATGCTCAACCGGGCGGTGCGGCAGACCTATCCGCCGGGGTCGACGTTCAAGGTGGTCACCGCGGCGGCGGCGCTGGACGCGGGCGTGGTCACCGACCTGGACGCACGCACCGACTCCCCCGACCCCTACCGGCTGCCCGGCACCACGACCCGGCTGACCAACGAGGCCGACGACTGCCGCAACGCCTCGCTGCGGTCGGCCTTCGAGTGGTCCTGCAACACGGTGTTCGCCAAGCTCGGGGTGGACGTCGGGGTGCAGGGCATGGTGGGTGCGGCGCGCGCGTTCGGGTTCAACGACACCGGGGTGCGCATCCCCTTCTCCGTCGCGCCCAGCACCTTCGACGCGCACGTGGACCGGGCGCAGCTGGCGCTGTCCTCGATCGGGCAGTACAACACGCGGGCCACGCCGCTGCAGATGGCGATGGTGGCGTCGGCGGTCGCGAGCGGCGGTCAGCTGCGGTCGCCGTACCTGGTGGACCGCACGACCCGGAGCAGCGGTGAGACGCTCGCCGGGAGCGGGACGCATCCGGTGCGGCAGGTCATGAAGCCCTCGACGGCCGCGCGGCTGAAGGAGCTGATGGCCGATGTCGTCCAGGAGGGCACCGGCACCCAGGCGGCCATTCCCGGCGCCCTGGTGGGCGGCAAGACCGGCACCGCGCAGCACGGGGTCGGCAACACCGGTGTGCCGTACGCCTGGTTCGTCTCCTGGGCGCAGAACGACGACTCCCTGGAGCCGCAGGTGGCGGTCGCGGTGGTGGTCGAGGACGCCTCGGCGGACCGGGGCGAGATCAGCGGCGGCGGGAACGCGGCACCGATCGCACGGGACGTGATGCGGGCGGTTCTCGGCCGGTGAGACCCGGCCGAGCGGCCCCGGGTGGTCAGCCGATCGGCTTGACCGCCTCGTCGCGGACCCGGAGGGTCTCCTTCGCGAGCGCCTCGAGGTCGACGTCCGACGGTCTCTGCGACAGCAGCGGCGTGTCCACGACGGCGACCGTGGCACCCGTGTTGCCGTCGGCCCAGGCGCACATGGGCAGGGTGATCTTCGTGCCCATCTGCTCCTGGAGGACCACCTCACAGGTGATGGTCACGCCGTCCAGGCCGAAGTCCCTCGCGGGGACGGCGACCGTGGCACCGTCGCTCTGCGCGGCGCCCTTCATCATGTTCCTGCGGGCCGTGCCGGCGTTCTTGAACCGGCCGTACATGCCCGAGATCACCAGGGTGCCCTTGGCCGCGTCGCCGCCCAGGTCGTAGCTGCCGACGACGCCGTGGGTGTCCTTGGCGTCCCAGGCGCCGTCCGCCTCGCGCTCGATCTTCTTGCCCTCGGTGTCGGACATGTCCTTGGCGAGCCGGTACTTGCCGTCGAGCAGGGTCCCGGGGAGGGTGAGCTTGTTCTTCGCCTCGGGGAAGCCGCCCTCGACCGCCGCCCCGATCAGGACGAGCACCACGACGACCGCGGTGACCGCACCGCCCACGATCCCGAGCACCAGCCCGACCCGCCGCTTCTTCGGCGGCGCCATGGGCGGCGCACCCCAGGCGGCGTACGGCTGCTGGGGGTAGGGCTGGGGCGGGTACGGCTGCGCTTGCGGATACGGGGAGCCGTAGGGACCGGGAGCGGCCTGCTGGGGCTGGCCGTAAGGGCCGGGAGCAGCCTGCTGGGGCTGGCCGTAAGGACCCGGACCGGCCTGCGGGGGCTGGCCGTAAGGACCCGGACCGGCCTGCGGGGGCTGCTGGCCGTACGGGTACGGCTGCTGCTGGGGGCCGTTGGGATACGGCTGCTGCGGTGGCGGAGGCATGGACACGCCAGCACGCTACTGCACCGGGGTGAACGACCGGTTCACCACCCGAACCCTGCGCCGCCTCAGCTCTCCGCGGCCCCCGCGTCGATCGCGTCCCGCACCTCGGCGATCCGCTCGCGCTCCTCGGTGGCGAAGCGCTCCGCGTCCAGCTGCTCGGCCAGTTCCTCGTCCTGGGCCATGAGCAGGTCCAGGTTGGAGTCGCCCATCTCGAGGACGCCCATGTCGACATAGGCCTGCTGCAGCCGCTTGCCCCACAGGCCGATGTCCTTGACGCAGGGCACGATGCGGCTGAACAGCAGCCTGCGGAACAACTGGAGGAACTCGGAGCGCTCGCTCAGCGCCTCCGCCTCGGCCTTGGGGATGCCGAAGTTCTCCAGGACCTCGACGCCGCGCAGCCGGTCGCGCATCAGGTAGCAGCCCTCGATGACGAACTCCTCGCGCTCGCGCAGTTCGGCGTCGGTGAGCTGCTTGTAGTAGTCCCTGAGCGCCAGCCGGCCGAAGGCCACGTGCCGGGCCTCGTCCTGCATGACGTAGGTGAGTATCTGCTTGGGCAGCGGCTTGTCGGTCGTGTCCCGGATCATCCCGAAGGCGGCCAGCGCCAGCCCCTCGATGAGCACCTGCATGCCCAGGTAGGGCATGTCCCAACGGCTGTCGCGGAGCGTGTCGCCGAGGAGGGACTGCAGATTGTCGTTGATCGGGTAGACGAGCCCGATCTTCTCGTGCAGGAACCGGCCGTAGATCTCGGCGTGCCGGGCCTCGTCCATCGTCTGGGTGGCGGAGTAGAACTTGGCGTCCAGGTCGGGCACCGACTCCACGATCCGCGCGGCGCAGATCATCGCGCCCTGCTCGCCGTGCAGGAACTGGCTGAACTGCCAGGAGGCGTAGTGCCGCCGCAGCTCGCCCTTGTCCTTCTCGGTCAGCTTGTCCCAGTACCGGGTGCCGTACAGGGACATCGCCTCGTCGGGTGTGCCGAGCGCGTCGTACGGGTCGACCTCCAGGTCCCAGTCGATGCGCTGCTGCCCGTCCCACTGCTTGTCCTTGCCCTTCTGGTACAGGGCGAGCAGGCGGTCGCGGCCGTCGTCGTACTCCCAGCTGAAGCGGGCGGCGCCACTTGCGGGCACCAGCCAGGGGGAGTCACCGGGGTCGTTGGCGTACAGGTCTTGGGTCGGCATACCCCGCAGGCTCACACGTAGACGCGAAGTCAACAAGTCACGCGCAAGGGATTGACGACCTTGCTGACAAGCAGTCTCATAAGGGGAGCACGACGTACCCCCGGTAACGATCCCGGCAACGACCCCGGCGACGAGGTGAGGGAGCCATGACGACCCTGACGGAAGCGGACGCGCTGGACGGTCTGCGCGATGCGCTCGGCCTGCTCAAGGACCGGGAGCAGGTGGCCGAACGGCTGCTTCACTCCTCCGCCAAGCACTCCTTCGACCCGGACAAGGAGCTGGACTGGGACGCGCCCTTCGAGGAGGGCAAGTGGTTCTGGCCGCCGGAGCTGGTGTCGCTGTACGACACCCCGATGTGGAAGCGGATGAGCGAGGAGCAGCGGATCCTGCTCTCCCAGCACGAGGCGGCCGCACTCGCCTCGCTCGGCATCTGGTTCGAGCTCATCCTGATGCAGCTGCTGGTCCGGCACATCTACGACAAGGCGGCGACGAGCGCGCACGTCCGCTACGCGCTCACCGAGATCGAGGACGAGTGCCGGCACTCGAAGATGTTCGCGCGGCTGATCTCGCACGGGGACACGCCCTGGTACCCGGTCAGCAGGGCCCACCAGCACCTCGGCCGCCTCTTCAAGACCATCTCCACCACTCCCGGCTCCTTCACGGCGACGCTGCTCGGTGAGGAGGTCCTGGACTGGATGCAGCGGCTGACGTTCCCGGACGAGCGGGTGCAGCCGCTGATCCGAGGTGTCACGCGCATCCATGTGGTCGAGGAGGCCCGCCACGTCCGGTACGCCCGTGAGGAGCTGCGGCGCCAGATGGTGACGGCGCCGAAGTGGTCGCAGGAGTTCACCCGGGTCACGTCCGGGGAGTTCGCCCGGGTGTTCTCGGTGGCCTTCGTGAACCCCGAGGTGTACACGAACGTGGGACTGGACAAGCGGGAGGCCCTGGCGCAGGTGAAGGCCAGCGCCCATCGGCGGGAGGTCATGCAGACGGGCGCGCGGCGGCTGACGGACTTCCTGGACGACATCGGTGTGCTGCGGGGGGTCGGGCGGCGGCTGTGGAGGTCGTCGGGCCTTCTGGCGTAGGGGAAGTGGACCGGCGCACGGGAGACGGCCGCCCGAGCGGAGCGATTAGGCTGCGGTTCATGACCCCGGCCGCCACCCCCGCCTACCGTCGGCTCAGCGTCGAGGAGCGACGAAGTCAGCTTCTCGGCGCCGCGCTCTCCCTCTTCGCGCACCGCGCCCCCGAGGACGTGTCCCTGGACGACGTGGCGGAGGCGGCCGGAGTCTCACGCCCCCTCGTGTACCGGTACTTCCCGGGCGGCAAGCAGCAGCTGTACGAGGCCGCGCTGCGCTCCGCCGCCGAGGAGCTGCAGCTGTGCTTCGACGAGCCCCCCGAGGGCCGGCTGCTGCCCCGTCTGTCCCGCGCCCTTGACCGCTATCTGGCCTTCGTCGACGGGCACGACACCGGTTTCAGCGCCCTGCTCCAGGGCGGCAGCGTGGTGGAGACCTCACGGACCACGGCCATCGTCGACGGGGTGCGCCGGGCCGCCGCCGAGCACATCCACCGCCACCTCGGCGTCACCGACCCCGGCCCCCGGCTGCGCATGACCGTCCGGACATGGATCACGGCCGTGGAGGCGGCCTCCCTGATCTGGCTGGACGAGGACAAGCAGCCCCCGGTCGAGGAGCTGCGCGACTGGCTGGTGGAGCAGTTCCTGGCCATGCTCACGGTCACCGCGGGCCGGGACCCGCAGACGGCGGCCGTCGTCGGCGCGCTCGCGGGGAATGACCGAGACTGAAGCGGTGAAGAGTCAGGACACCCCCTTCGAGGGCGGGCCCATGGACGGGCGCGTGCTGCCGGTCATGGTCGGCCCCACCGGGCACCCGCCGAAGACGTACCGCATCCCGGTCCCCGACCCGGACGGCGGCCCGCCCTCGGTGCTCGTCTACCGCCGCGTGCCGCGCGGACACAGCAGGCGGCTGGGCCTGATCCAGGGGTGGAAGTACCAGTACGACCCGGAGGACACCTCCGGCGGCAGGCTCCGGTGGCCCTGGTCGAAGCCACAGGGCACGCCGTCCGGCAAGCCGGACGACGCGAACGGGTGACAGGCTTGCGCCGAACCGCGCACGCTCGGGGCGCGGCCCGCGCGGACACGTCTGATTATCACGTGATGATCCCGGTGCGACGAGCGGCGGAGAGCCCGCCCTCACCGGCACCGGAGGTGAAGACGTGTCAGGAACGGTTCTGCGCCTGGTCTGTACGGCGACGGTGGCGGCCCAGGCCGTCCTCACGCCCACACCCGCCATGGCCGCCGCCCCGGACCCGCAACAGCGGTCCGTGGCCCAGCTGCTGACGGACCTCCAGCAGCTCTACCGGCAGACCGAGCAGGTCACCGAGACCTACGACGCCACCGCGGAGAAGCTGCGGCGGCAGCGCACCGAGGTGTCCCGGCTCGACGGCGAACTGGCCCGCGCCCGCCGCGCCCTGCAGGACAGCCGGGCCGCCGCCGGGCGGCTGGCCCGGCAGCAGTACCAGAGCAGCGACGGCCTCGGCCCGTACGTCCGTCTGCTCCTCGCCCGCGACCCGCAGCACGCGCTGGAGGAGGGGCATGTCATCGGTGAGCTGGCGCGTCAGCGGGCCCGGGCCGTGGCCCGGCTGGCCGCCGCGGAACAGCGGAAGGACACCCTGGCCCGGGCGGCCCGCAAGGCCCTCGACACCCAGCTCGCCCTCGCCGACCAGCAGAAGAAGCAGCGCGACGACGTCCGGGCCGGGCTGGGCGACGTGGAACGCCTGCTGGCCTCCCTCACCCCGGCCCAGCTGGCCGCGATCGCCGGCCTCGAACAGCAGGGGGTCACCGAGGCCCAGCAGAGGCTCACCACCGCCGGCGCCCTGCCCGCCGACCGCCCCGCCTCCCCCGAGGGCGACCGCGCGGTCCACTACGCCATGGCCCAGCTCGGCAAGCCGTACCGGTGGGGCGCGCAGGGCCCGTCGGCGTACGACTGCTCCGGCCTGACCTCGGAGGCCTGGGAACACGCCGGCACCCCGATCCCCCGCACCAGCCAGGAGCAGTGGAGACGGCTGAGGAGGATCCCGCTCAAGGACCTCCGTCCGGGGGACCTGGTGGTCTACTTCCCCGAGGCGACCCACGTGGCGATGTACGTGGGCGACGGCAACGTCGTACAGGCGCCGAGACCGGGAGAGCGCATCGAGGTCTCCCCGATGGCGTCCTACCCGATCCTCGGCGCCGTCCGCCCCGGCGGTCAGGCCCTGGAAACCGAGGCCGAGTAGGCCTGCGGACGGTGGGCCTTGACCTGGGCCGCGGGGGTCGTCCCAGCTAGATCGTCGGGCGATCGAGCGTGTTGCCGTTCGCGCAGCCGTTGGCGTGGATGGGAACGAAGTCGGTCAGAACGGGCAGCGCCGACACCTCCGCCCCTTCCAGCCCGCAGACGGATGCCGGCGAGAAGGTCCAGTTGGTGAACGGGGTCGACGTGTTGTCCGCATGGGCGGGAGCGGCCATGGCGAGGGCGGCCACGGCCAGCGTGGCGGTCATGATGATCTTTCGCATGCTCGCTCCAACGACCATGCCGATCACCGGACACGGCCCCCCGCGGGCATGTCCCCCGCCTGCCCGAAACCCTTCGCCGTCCCGGACGGCTCAGGGGGACGGCCCCGGTGCGGCCGGGGCCGTCCGAGGGCGGCCGACGCCGGCCGACAATGACAGACGACGACGGCCGAACCCCAGGTCAGAGACCCGTCACGCTCCTGCGACCGAGGCCAGGTAGGCGGCCGTCTTCTCCGGCTCGTAGAAGAAGTTCTCGAAGTCCGCCGGGTCGTTGAACGCGTTGGCGAAGCGGTCGGCGACCGGCTGCAGCTGGCCGGCGGCGCCGATGAGGTTCAGGATGTGCTCCGGCGGCGGCGCCAGCATCGCGTTGGTCCACTTGGTGACGTGCTGGGCCGTGGCCCAGTACCGGTCGAAGGTGGCCTGCATCCACTCCTCGTCGAACGGCTTGTCACCGTGCTCCAGGATGGATGCGAGGTACGCGGCCGCGCACTTGGCGGCGGAGTTGGAGCCCTGGCCGGTGATCGGGTCGTTGGCCACGACGACGTCCGCGACGCCCAGGACCAGGCCGCCGCCGGGAAGCCGCCCGATGGGGTTGCGGACCGTCGGGGCGTAGCGGCCGGCCAGGGTGCCGCCGGCGTCGGTCAGTTCGGCCTTCGTGGCCCGCGCGTACTCCCAGGGCGTGAACTTCTCCATGAGTTCCAGGGTCAGGGAGAGGTGCTCCGCCGGGTCCTTGACGCCGTTGAAGACGTCGAGCGGGCCGCCGGGTATGCCCTCCCAGAACAGGATGTCGGCCGGTCCGGAGGTGGTGAACGTCGGCATGATGAACAGCTCGCCGACACCAGGGACGAGGTTGCAGCGGACGGCGTGGAAGTCCGGGTGCTCGGGGCGGGGGCCGAGCCCGTGGACGTACGCCACCGCCAGCGCCCGCTGCGGCTCGCTGTACGGGGAGCGCGAGGCGTCGCGGCCGAACATCTGGACCAGCTCGCCCTTGCCCGCCGAGACCAGGACGAGGTCGTAGGTGCGGGAGAAGTAGTCGAGGTCGCCGACCGCCGCGCCGTGGATGACCAGCTGGCCGCCGCGCTGCGCGAAGGTCTCCATCCAGCCGGCCATCTTCACCCGCTGGTCGACCGACTGGGCGTACCCGTCCAGCCTGCCCACCCAGTCGATGGCCCGCTGGGTGGGGCCCGGGTCGTGCGAGCCGGGGGCCGCGACCGAGACGCCGAGCCCCTCGATCCTCGGGGCCTGGGACTCCCAGAAGTTCAGCTGGAGGTCGCGCTCGTGCTGCAGCGCCGTGTGGAACATGCACTGCGTCGACATGACCCGGCCGGTGCGGATCTCGTCCGCGGTCCGGTTCGACATCAGGGTGACCTCGTAGCCGTGCGACTGCAGGCCGAGGGCGAGCTGGAGGCCGGACTGGCCGGCTCCGACGACGAGTATCTTCCGCATGCGGGTGAAGCTCCTAACGGGACTGCTCGAGGGACTACTCGGGGGTTTCGTCCAGCGCGTGGCCGACCAGGGCCAGCAGTGTCTCGATGGCCGAAATCCGACGCCGCGCATCCATGATCATGACAGGGATGTGCGCGGGGATCGTCAGCGCCTCCCGTACGTCCTCCGGCTCGAACAGCTCGCTGCCGTCGAAGTGGTTGACCGCGACGACGTACGGCAGTCCGCAGCTCTCGAAGTAGTCCAGTGCCGGGAAGCAGTCCTTCAGCCGGCGGGTGTCGGCCAGGACGACCGCACCGATCGCGCCACGCACCAGGTCGTCCCACATGAACCAGAACCGCTGCTGGCCCGGCGTGCCGAACAGGTAGAGCACCAGGTCGTCGTCGAGCGTGATGCGGCCGAAGTCCATGGCCACGGTGGTGGTCAGCTTGCCGGGTGTGGCAGTGAGGTCGTCGGTCTCCTCGCTGGCCTCGGTCATCAGCGCCTCGGTCTGCAGGGGCGTGATCTCCGAGACGGAGGTGACCAGCGTGGTCTTGCCAACCCCGAAGCCTCCCGCCACGACTATCTTCGTGGCGATGGGGGCGCGGGTGCGGTCCGTCTGCCAGGACCTCAGGTCCTCGTCGGGCTCGGCGTGTCCGGCGGCGAGGGGGGCCACGCGGGCGGCGTCAGAGACGGCGGAGTCCACTCAGCACCCTTTCCAGCAGAGCGCGGTCCGGGCGGCCGGTGCCATGACCGGTTCCGGTGCCGTACACACGGATCTTTCCCTGGTCCGCGAGGTCGCTCAGGAGCACGCGGACCACGCCGAGCGGCATTTTCAGCAGCGCGGCGATCTCGGCCACCGTGCGCATACGGCGGCACAGTTCGACGATGGCCCGCATCTCCGGCATGATCCGGGTGGCGGGGGCACCGTTCGTCAGTTCCCTGCGCTCCTCGGGGGCCTCCAGCGCCGCGACGAACGTCTCCACGAGGAGGACGTGGCCGAAGCGGGTACGGCCGCCGGTGAGCGAGTAGGGGCGGACGCGGGCGGGTTTGCGGTCGCCGCCGCGCACGGGGAGTTTCGCTGTGCCGCTCATCGGGCGCTCCCGGTCGACTGGGACTCCAGTGACTGCCGTAGCTTCGAACGGAGTTCCGGGGTGAGGACATGGCCGGCGCGGCCGACGAACAGCGCCATGTGGTACGCCACCACGCTCATGTCGCACTCGGCGCTGCCGTGCACACCGAGCAGCGAGCCGTCGCTGATCGACATCACGAACAGGCTGCCCTCCTCCATCGCGATCATCGTGTGCTTGACGCCGCCGAACGCCATCAGCTTCGCGGCGCCGACGGTGAGGCTGCCGATGCCGGAGACGATGGTGGCGAGGTCGGCGGAGGAGCCCCGGGGGCCCTTCGCCGGGCGGGCTCGACGGGACTGCTCGGTGTGCCCGGGGTCGGACGAGAGGAGCAGCAGACCGTCGGAGGAGACCACGGCGACCGACTGGATGCCGGGGACTTCCTCGACCAGGTTGGTCAGCAGCCAGTGCAGATTGCGGGCTTCACTGCTCAGTCCGTACGTACTGGGCGCGGTCAACTGCTTGCCTCCTCGGCTGTGCCCCCCGTGGCTTCTTCGGCGTGTGCGTAGCTCGTCGCCGTGGTTTCGTCGGCGTCGGTGTGACTGGTCGGCCGCCGGTGGGCGGCGGTCTGTTCGGCGATCTCCGCCTCTACGTCGCGGTAGCCGGCCTGTGCGCCGCTGCGGAAGCCGCCGAGCCTCCTGCGGAGGGCTTCGGCGTCGACGCTGCCGCTGCGCTGGCGGGGCGGGGCCGCGGGGGCGGTGATCCTGGGGGTGCGCTTGGGGAGGCCCTTGCTGGTCAGCTGCTCCTCCGCCTCGGCTTCGCCTTCGGCGTGCTCGCTCCCGGCCGCGTCATCCGTGCGGCTCGCGTGGTCGGGTGCGGGTGACCCCAGCAGGGCGCGTCCGTCGTCGGCGGCCTGCGGCTGCGCGGGCCGTCCCTGCGGTGCGTCCGCCCGGTCGGACGTGGGTTCCGCCGTGATGTCCGGGAGGAACAGCTCCATCGTCGTCTCGGCGTAGGTCTCCGCCGGGGCCTTCGGCCGGGTCTCCGTGTTCTGCGCGCCCGGGCCGGCCTGCTCGTGGACCGCCTGCTCCGCGTCCTCGGCCGACCCGCCGGGGGCGCCACCGCCCACACCCCCGCTTTCAGCGCCCACTGTGCCGGGGTCGGCCTCCTCGGCGGTCGCGCCCTCCCCCGCCGGAACGGCCCGATCCGCCGTTCCCTCGGGGGCATCGTCTCCGGCCGGACCGCCGGAACCGGACGCCATTGCGTCCGCCGGACCGTCGGAGGCCGGCGTGACCTCCGACGCCTCACGAACCGCCTGTTCGGCCAAGGCCACCAGCGGGTCGCTCGACCTGGGGCGGCCCGGGAGGACGTTGGAGTTGACCTCGGCGTCGGCGCCGGGAAGGGGGAAGGTGCCGGTGCCGCCCGGGACCGTGGACCGGGGAGGCAGAGCCGTGGCCGGGGCCTCGGTGAGGAGGGTGGCCGGAAGTACGACGACCGCCGCGATGCCGCCCTGCTTCTGCTCGCGCAGCTGCACGCGCAGCCCGTGGCGGTGGGCGAGGCGGGCCACGACGTACAGGCCGAGGCCGAGGCCGGCATCGCCTTCGTCGTCGTAGGGGGACTCGGGGTCGAAGTCGGTCAGCCGGGTGTTGAGGCGGTCCAGACGGTCCGCCGCCATGCCGATGCCCTCGTCCTGGACGGAGAGCATCACCTCGCCGCTCTCCAGGAGCCAGCCGGACAGCTCCACCGGCAGCTCCGGCGGGGAGAACGACGTGGCGTTCTCCATCAGTTCGGCCAGCAGGTGGGAGAGGTCGTCGGCCGCGAAGCCCGCCACGTGGGCGTGCGGGGGGAGCGCCGCGATGCGAACGCGTTCATAGCGCTCGATCTCGCTGACGCCCGCCCGGACCACGTCGACCAGGGGCACCGGGTTGTGGTGCTGCTGGACGTGCTCGGCGCCGGCCAGCACCAGCAGGTTCTCGCTGTGGCGGCGCATGACCGTGGCGAAGTGGTCCAGCTTGAAGAGCGTGGCGAGGCGGTCGGGGTCCTGTTCGCGGTCCTCCAGTCCCTCGATCACGGCGAGCTGGCGTTCGACCAGGCCGAGGGTGCGCAGCGAGAGGTTCACGAACGTGCCGCCGATGCTGGTGCGCAGCCGCCCCAGCCGGGCCACGGCGTCGTCGAGTTCGGCGCGGAGTTCCTCGCGGGCGTCGGCCATCTTCTGCCGCTGGCCGACCAGGTGCCTGCGGTCGGTCTCCAGCGTGGCCACCCGCTCGTGCAGGGCGGCCGCGTGTGCGTGCAGGGCGTTCACCGAGCGGACGACCTGGGCGAACTCGTCGTTGCGGCCGGTGAAGGCGATCGGCTCCTGCGCCGCCGGGTTCTCGGACTCCGCCAGGCGGGCCGAGCCGCGGCGCAGCACCGACAGGGGGCGGGTCAGGGTGCGGGCCATGGCCGTGGCGATGCCGATCGCGGCCAGCGCCAGGGCGCCGAGGACGGCGATGCGGATCTCCAGGGCCGTGACGTCGTCGTCCCGGAGCTGCGCCAGGTCCTTGGTGCGGTGGTCGTACAGGGCCGACTCCGTGCCGCGCATCAGGTCGACGCGCGCGGACAGGGCCGCGTCCAGCTTCTTGGTGCTGGTGGCCAGGTCGCTGTCGGCCAGCGTCGGCTGGTCGGTGAGCGTGGCCAGGTACTTCTCCGCCGAGTTGACGTCGGAGCCGGTGACCGTGGAGTCGTAGGAGTCGACGGCCGCCTTGGGGGCGGTCGCCCGGAAGTCGGCGAGGGCCGCGTCGGCGCGCAGCCGGGCCTGCTGGGCGGCGGCGGTCAGCTGGTCGCGCTGCTTCCTGTCGGCCGGGGACGTGGTGGAGGTCGTGGTGGCCAGGCCGGTGACGGGGTTGATCACCGTGCGGGTGGTGGACGGCACGTTCAGCGCGGCCAGCAGCAGGCCGCGGGCGGCGGCGGACTGCTGGACGGCGGAGTCCAGTTCGGCCAGCGCGTGGGCGCCGGAGCCGGCCCGCGGGGGCGTCTGCTCGGCCAGCTGCTCGGCGAGCCGGTGCAGCGCGGTGATCGTGGCGGAGTAGGCCTCGTGGGTCTGGAGCGCGGTGGTCTTCCCGGTGAGGGCGGCGCGCCGGGTGACGGAGATGCCGTAGAGGTCGGTGCGCAGCGCGGGTGCGAGGTCCGGGTCGGCGCGCAGGTCCTCGACCTGACGGTCGACGCGGGCGCTGCGGTCCTCGGAGGGGGCCTTGGCCTTGGGGCGGCCGGCGGCGACGTAGGAGGTGACCTCGTCGCGCTCGTCGGCGAGGGAGTTCGCGAGGGCGAGGGCGTCCTGGGTACGGGTGGCCAGCGTCACCAGGTCCTGGGAGTCGCTGACGTCCTGGGAGGCGGTGAGCAGGGAGGGCGCGCCGGCCCCCGCGACGGCGGCGGCCACCACGGCGACGGCGACGATGAGCCGGGTGCGCACATGGGTGGGACGGCCGGTGCCCACGGGGTTCTGCTGGGCGGTCCCCTGGGGGGCCGTCTGCCTGCCTGTGCGCCGAGGCCGCTTCTTCTGCACCGGTGCTCGCAATCCTGAACTCGTCTACCCAAGGGCCCGGGTGGCGCCCCGTCATGTCGGTGCCAAGTGGTGCCTACACCCGGTTCGTACGGTTCCCGACCCTCCCAGCGCCGGTGGGCGGTGGTCGCCCATCACCTGGCCCGCCACCCGAAGGAGTGAACATCGGAGGGGAGTTGGCGGGCAAGTTCCCCGGGCTCGTCCGGTTCCCCTGTGCGGCACGCCGGTTGGACGCGCGCCGCAGGCTTTGGCAGTATTCGCCACCACGCCTTCCCGGAGCGACTCATTCCCACCCAAAACAGGCGCCTGACCTGCGAGGTCGTGTCAATTCAAGGGCGCTTGCCAGCCTTTGGCGGATCCTGTGAAGGGCTCGTGCAGACTGGCCGAATGCGCACTGATCTCGTTTCGGAACCCGGCGACGCGAACCGCCCCAACGAGGACTTCGCCGGTGTCGGACTACCCGCCTCCGGACAGGGAGGTTGCGTGGTCGTCCTGGACGGAGTGACTCCGCCGAGAGGGGAGACGGGGTGTCTGCATTCCGTGCCCTGGTTCACCGCGCGACTCGGCGGCGCGCTGACCGAACTTTCCGTTTCGAGCGGAGATCTGACGCTCCCGGAGATTCTCTCGCGGGCGATCGGCCGCACCGCCGAGGCCCACGCGGACACCTGTGAGCTTTCTCACCCGCGAACCCCCCAGGCAACCGTCGCCCTGGTGCGCTGGTCCGCCGACACCGTCGAGTACCTGGTGCTGTCCGACTCGGTGCTGCTGCTGCAGGGCCCCGACGGGACGGTCACCCCGGTCCTGGACGACCGGCTGGCCAGGATCCCGCGCTCGGCGCTCGCCACCGACGCCCTGGTGGACGCCACCCTGCGCAACAAGGAGGGCGGCTTCTTCACGGCCGCCGCCGACCCCGCGGTGACGGCACGCGCGGTCACCGGCACCCTGCCCCGCCGCGAGGTCAGCGCCCTCGCCGTACTGACGGACGGCGCCACCCGGTGGACGGAGAAGTTCCACGAGGGCGACTGGGCGGCGCTGTTCGACGTGGTCGCGAAGGAGGGCGCCCGGTCGCTGGTGGACCGGGTGCGGGAGCTGGAGACGGCGGACCGGGCGGAGCGGGCGTTCCTGGGCCGCAGCAAGACGCACGACGACGCGACGGTGGTGTACGTGGAGCCGGGCGGCCCGCGAAAGGCTCCTACCTCTCCATGACGCCGTTCAACTGGTGCAGCAGCCGGGCCAGTTCCGCGACCTCGCGGCGGTCCCAGTGGGCGAGCTGGCGGACGTAGCGGCCCCGGCGGGCCTCGCGGACCTTGGTGACCCGGCCGCGTCCCTCGTCGGTCAGGGTGACGAGCCAGGCCCGGCCGTCGGCGGGATCGGGTTCGCGGGCGATCAGGCCCAGCTCCTCCAGGGCGCGCAGCTGGCGGGACATGGTGGCCTTGCCGACGCCGATGTAGGCGGCGAGTTCGGTCGCCCGCTGGCCGCCCAGCTCGTCCAGGCGGATGAGCAGGCCGTACGCGGAGGACTCCAGGTCGGGATGGACCTCGCGGGCCATCTCGCCCTGGTTGGCCCGTGCTCGCCGCAGCAGCACGGTCAACTCCCGCTCCAGCGCCAGGAACTCCTGGTCGGCGCCACTGGGCGTCATCTCGTGGGCGCCGCGATGCGCGTCGCCGTTTCCGTCCTCGTGCACGTCAGTACCCCTGCTCGGTTTCCCGGTCCTGAAAGTTTCTGCCAAAAGTCGTCATTGCCGCAGCTCCGTAAGTATTTCGCAGGCGTAGACCAACGGCGGCGTCCGGACCCCCTTCCCACGCCGACATCTACGTGCGTAGCTTCTTTATCAGGCAATCAATGGCATGCCCACGCCAGTACGGCGATCGGTTCCCGGTCACCGTCACGTTCCCCCCACCCCACATCCCGGAGGCACGTCATGCCCGTGCACAGACCCGGCTCCGACCGCTCCGCCCGCCCCATCCGCCCGCGCCCCCGCGCCGTCCTCGTCACGGCCGTGCTCGCGGCGCTCTCCCTCACCCTCCCCCTCACCTCCGCCCACGCCGCGACCACCCCCAGCCGCGGCTCCGCCCACATGGGCATGGGCGTCCTCGCCCACGACGGCCGCGGCGGAACCCCCACATCGGGTGACGTCACCCAGACCGAGGGTGTGGACGTCGCCGGCTACCAGGGCAACGTCGCCTGGCCGACGCTGTGGAGCAGCGGGGTGCGCTGGGCGTACACCAAGGCGACGGAGGGGACGTACTACACGAACCCGTACTTCGCCCAGCAGTACAGCGGCTCGTACAACGTGGGCATGATCCGTGGCGCCTACCACTTCGCGACGCCGGACACCACCAGCGGTGCCACCCAGGCCAACTACTTCGTCGACCACGGCGGCGGCTGGTCCAGGGACGGCAGGACCCTGCCCGGCGCCCTCGACATCGAGTGGAACCCGTACGGCGCCGAGTGCTACGGCAAGTCCGCGAGCCAGATGGTCAGCTGGATCGCCGACTTCCTCACCACCTACAGGTCACGCACCGGCCGGGACGCCGTGATCTACACGGCGACCAGCTGGTGGAGCGACTGCACCGGCAACTACGGCGGTTTCGCCGCGAACAACCCGCTGTGGATCGCCCGCTACGCCTCGGACCCGGGGACACTGCCGGCCGGCTGGTCGTACTACACGATGTGGCAGTACACCTCCTCCGGCCCGACGGTCGGCGACCACGACAAGTTCAACGGAGCTCTGGACCGGGTGCAGGCCCTGGCCAACGGCTGACGTTCGCCTGATGGCCCCTGCCGTGCCCGGGCAGGGGCCGCTCTCCTGCGTTGGTGCTCTGCGCCGCCCGGGATCATGCTGGTCAGGGAGAGCCTGCCGAGCTAGGGCGAGATGAGCGGCGATGGAGCGACAGTCGACGTACACGGCCACGGCCACCATCGATGAGCAGGGCATCCTCACGGGCTGGAGCGAAGGCGCACGGCGGCTGCTCGGCTACGACTCCCCGGCCGTCGTCGGACGGCCCGCCACCGCGCTGCTCGCCACCGACGGCTCGGCGGCACGCCGGGTGCTGGCCGGACGTGAACGCTGGAACGGCACCGTCCCGCTGCGCCACCGCGACGGCCGGCGGCTGGAACTGGGTGTGCTCGCCCACCGCCGGACCTCGGCCACCGGGGTCACCGACTGGCTCGTGGTGAGCGCCGTGACGATCCGTTCGCAGCCGCCCCGCGGTGAACCCCTGGAGGAGTGGACGTTCCTGCAGTCCCCCTTCCCGCTGGCGATCTTCGACGCCGACCTGCGGCTCGTACGCGCCAACCGCCGGATGGAACACGCCCTCGCCCTGCCCGAGGCGGCGATGCGCGGCCTCGGCCTGCCGCACATCGCGCCCGGCGCCGCGAGCGAGGCGGCCGACCGGTCGATGCGGCTCGCGCTGGAGTCCGGCCGCCCGCAGGAAGCCACGGCCGGACTCGGCACGGAACGGGACGCCCCCGCCGTACTCACCCCGCTGAAGGACGCCGGTGGCCGGGTGCGCGCCGTCTGCCTGTCCACGCAGCCGCCCGGCCAGGACTCCACCGGCGGGCCGCAGCCGTCGGCCGGGACCGGCGCGCACGTCGGCGTGGCGGCGGACCAGGCCCGTGCCGCCCAGGAACTCGGCGAGGTCACGGTCCCCCGGCTCGCCGACATCATGGCGGTCGAGCTGTTCGACGCACCCCGCGACGCGGACGAGGAGCCCGGACCGCCCGGCCCGGTGGTGCTGCGCCGCGCCGCGCTGCGCGCCGTCCCGGACGGCCACGGACCCGCCCACGGCTCCACTGTGGGCGAGGCGGTCGTCTGCCCGGTGGACTCGCCGCCGGCCCAGTGCCTCGCCGCGAGCCGGCCGCTGCTGTACGACACGACGGACCCGGTCGTCGCCGAGTGGGCCGCGGTGGACCCGGGCGCGGCATGGCTGCGCGCGTCCGGGGCGCGTTCGCTGCTGACGGTGCCGCTGCTCGCCCAGGGCAGCACGCTCGGGGTGGCGCTCTTCGGCAGGCGCCCCGGCCGGGGGCCGTTCGGCCCGGAGGAGCTGCGGCTGGCCCAGGAGTTCACGGCCAGGGCGGCCGTCGGCATCCGGCAGGCCCGCGCCTTCTCACGGCCCCGCACCACCACCATGGCCCTGCAGCAGAGCCTGCTCCCGCACACGCTGCCCGACCAGGCGGCCCTGGAGATCGCCACCCGTTATCTGCCCGCCGCGCCCCGGGCCGGCGTGGGCGGCGACTGGTTCGACGTGATCCCGCTGTCCGGGGCGCGGGTGGCGCTCGTCGTGGGCGACGTGGTGGGCCACGGCATCCGCGCCTCGGCCACGATGGGCCGGCTGCGCACGGCGGTGCGCACCCTGGCGGACGTGGACCTGCCGGCCGACGAACTCCTCACCCACCTCGACGACCTGGTCCTGCGGCTCGCCGCCGACGAGGGCAGCGCGGATCCGGCCGCCGACACCGCGGGCGGCATCGGTACCACGTGCCTGTACGCCGTCTACGACCCGGTCTCGCGCCGGTGCACCCTCGCCCGGGCCGGCCATCCGCCACCGGCCGTGGTCATGCCGGACGGCGCCGTGCGCTTCCTCGACGTCCCCGCGGGGCCCCCGCTCGGGCTCGGCGGGCTGCCCTTCGAGGCCGTCGAGACCGAACTGCCCGAGGGCAGCCTGCTCGCCCTCTACACCAACGGGCTTCTCGAGGCCCGCGAGCACGACATCGACGAGGCGCTGGACAGGATGTTCGCCGCGCTCGGCCGGCCCGCGACCTCGCTGGACGCGATCTGCGACCACGTGCTCACCGAGCTGCTGAGCCACCGCCCCGACGACGACATCGCCCTGCTCGTCGCCCGCACCCGGGTCCTGCACGAGGACCGGGTCGCCGCCTGGGAACTGGCGAACGACCCCATGGACGTCTCCCGGGCCCGCCGCCTGGCCTGCGACCAGCTGTCCGCCTGGGGCCTGGACGAGGCCTCCTTCCCCACCGAGCTGATGGTCAGCGAGCTGGTCACCAACGCCCTGCGGTACGGCCGCCCGCCCGTCCAGCTCCGGCTGATCCACCAGGACTCGACCCTGATCTGCGAGGTGTACGACTCCAGCGGCACCACCCCGCACATGCGGCGCGCCCGCATCTTCGACGAGGGCGGCCGGGGCCTGCTGCTGGTCGCCCAGCTCGCCGACCGCTGGGGCACCCGGCACGACCGGGTCGGCAAGACGGTGTGGGCGGAACAGTCGCTGGCCCGGACCACCGGCTGAGTCAGCCGCTGCCACCGTCGCCCCCACGGCCGCCGTTGCCGCTGGTCTCGCAGCCGGCCCCGAGGCAGATTCCGCCGTTCCCGCCCCGCCCGCCAGGTCCCCCGTCGCCCCCGCCGACCGCGTCGCCGCCGTTCCCGCCGGCGCCGCCGTTGGCGCTGCCCGCGCAGACGCCGGCGCAGATGCCGCCGTTGGCGCTGCCGTTGCAGAGCCCGGCGCAGATGCCGCCGCCCGAGCCGCTGGTTCCGTTGACGGTGCCGTTGCAGTTGCCGGCGCAGATCGAGTCGCCGACGCGGACGCTGCCGTTGCCGACGTGGATGCTGCCGAGGCCGGGGTGGCCGCTGCCCGCTCCGCCGACGGGGCCGGTGTCGGCGGTCACCGCCGCCCCCGCCGCGTAAGCGGCGGGGAGCCTGGGGCCCCGGGCGGGTGTCAGGACAGGACCGGCCCGGCCCAGGACGGCGGTTCCGGAGGCGGAACGCGGTCCACCAGGGTCGGCGTACGGCGGCGCGGTGCGGGCTCACCGACGGCGGCGCGCAGGGCCGCCACGAACTCCAGGCAGGAGCCGTGGCGGTCGCCCGGGGCCTTGGCCAGCGCGCGCCGGAGGACGGCGTCGGCGGCCTCCGGGATGTCCGGCCGCTCCTTGCTGAGCGCGGGCGGCTGGTCGTACTGGTGGGTCCACAGCAGCTCGAGGTGGTCCTCCCGCCGGAAGGGCGGGGTGCCCGCGAGCATCTCGTGGACCACACAGGCCAGGCTGTACAGGTCGGACCTGCCGTCCACCGGGCGCCCCGCGATGCGCTCGGGCGCCACGTAGTCCAGGGTGCCGACGAACTCGCCCGCGGTGGTGAACCCGGTGAGCGACAGCGACTTCTTCGCCAGCCCGAAGTCGGTGAGGTAGACGTGCTCGGGATGGTCGCTGTCGACCCCCTTGGCGACCAGGACGTTGCCGGGTTTGACGTCCCGGTGCACCAGCTCGCGCGCGTGGGCCGCGTCGAGTGCGGACGCCAGCTGGGCGGCGACGCGCAGCGCGGTCGCGACCGGCAGCGGGCCCGCCCGGTCGATCAGGGCGCCCAGGTCCTGGCCGGAGACGAAGCACATGGCGATGTAGAGGACCCCGTCGGTCTCGCCGGCCTCGAAGACGGGGACGATGTGGGGGTGGTCGATGGCGGCGGCCACCCGGGACTCCTGGGCGAACCGGCGGCGGAAGGCGTCGTTGCGCGTGTACTCCGGGGCGAGCAGCTTGAGCGCGACCGTCCGGCCGAGCCGCAGGTCCTTGGCGCGGTAGACGACGGCCATGCCGCCCCGCCCGAGCTCGCGTTCCACGCGGTACCCCGCGATCTCGGCCCCGATCAGCCCGGAGGGGCTTCTGGGCGGCCAACTCACGCCTGAATTCTACCGAGAGGTCCGTATATCCGCGTACGGCGAGGACGCGGGGCACGGCGAAGGCCCGGGCCTCCCTCACGGGACCCGGGCCTCGCCTCTCCCGGGGCGTCCGTCACGCCGCCACGGGAACCTCCGGCGCCGCCCCGTTCGTCGCGGGGGCGAGCGCCAGCTCCAGGACCTGGCGGACATCGGTCACGGCGTGGACGTCGAGCTTGTCCAGCACCTCGGCCGGGACGTCGTCCAGGTCGGGCTCGTTGCGCTTGGGGATGATCACGGTGGTCACCCCGGCCCGCTGGGCGGCGAGCAGCTTCTGCTTCACTCCGCCGATGGGCAGCACCCGGCCGGTCAGCGAGACCTCACCGGTCATGGCGACGTCCGTGCGGACCAGGCGGCCGGAGAGCAAGGACGCGAGGGCCGTCGTCATCGTGATGCCGGCGCTCGGGCCGTCCTTGGGGACCGCGCCCGCCGGGAAGTGGATGTGCACGCCCCGGTCCTTCAGGTCGCCGACCGGCAGCTCCAGTTCGGCGCCGTGGCTGCGCAGGAAGCTCAGCGCGATCTGCGCCGACTCCTTCATCACGTCACCGAGCTGACCGGTCAGTGTCAGGCCCGCCGCGCCCGTCTCCGGGTCGGCCAGGGACGCCTCGACGAAGAGGACGTCGCCGCCGGCTCCGGTGACCGCGAGACCGGTCGCCACGCCGGGTACGGCCGTACGGCGCTCGGCCGGGTCCTGGGCGGACTCGGGCACGTGGTGCGGGCGCCCGATCAGACCGCGCAGGTCCTCGTCCCGCACGGTGAACGGCAGCTCCCGCTCGCCGAGTTCGTGCTGGGCCGCGACCTTGCGCAGCAGCCGCGCGAGGGACCGCTCCAGGGTGCGCACGCCCGCCTCGCGGGTGTACTCGCCGGCCAGCTTGCGCAGGGCGCTCTCGTCCAGCGTGACCTCGTCCTTCGTCAGGCCGGCCCGCTCCAGCTGGCGCGGGAGCAGGTGGTCGCGGGCGATGACGACCTTCTCGTCCTCGGTGTAGCCGTCCAGGCGGACGATCTCCATCCGGTCGGCGAGCGCCTCCGGAACGGCCTCCAGGACGTTGGCGGTGGCCAGGAAGACCACGTCCGACAGGTCGAGTTCGACCTCCAGGTAGTGGTCCCGGAAGGTGTGGTTCTGCGCCGGGTCGAGGACTTCGAGCAGGGCCGCGGCCGGGTCGCCGCGGAAGTCGGAGCCCACCTTGTCGATCTCGTCCAGCAGCACCACCGGGTTCATCGACCCGGCCTCCTTGACGGCCCGCACGATCCGTCCGGGCAGCGCACCGACGTACGTACGGCGGTGACCGCGGATCTCGGCCTCGTCGCGGACGCCGCCGAGGGCGACGCGGACGAACTTCCGGCCCATGGCGTGCGCGACGGACTCGCCGAGGCTGGTCTTGCCGACGCCCGGCGGACCCACGAGCGCGAGCACGGCACCGCCGCGCCGGCCGCCGATGACGCCCAGACCGCGCTCACTGCGCCGCTTGCGCACCGCGAGGTACTCGGTGATGCGCGCCTTCACGTCCTCCAGGCCCGCGTGCTCGGCGTCCAGGATCGCCTTGGCGCCCTGGATGTCGTACGCGTCCTCGGTCCGCTCGTTCCAGGGCATCTCCAGGACGGTGTCCAGCCAGGTGCGGATCCAGGAGCCCTCCGGGGACTGGTCGCTGGACCGCTCCAGCTTGTCGACCTCCTTGAGTGCCGCCTCGCGGACCTTCTCCGGCAGGTCGGCGGCTTCCACGCGGGCGCGGTAGTCGTCGGACTCCTCGGCCGAATCCCCTGAGTTCTCGCCGTTCAGCTCGCGCAGTTCCTTGCGGACGGCCTCCAGCTGACGGCGCAGCAGGAACTCGCGCTGCTGCCTGTCGACGCCCTCCTGGACGTCCTTGGCGATGGTCTCGGCGACGTCCTGCTCGGCGAGGTGGTCGCGGAGCTGCTGCGTGGCGAGCTGCAGCCGGGCCACCGGGTCGGCGGTCTCCAGCAGGCCGAGCTTCTGTTCGGTCGTGAGGAACGGCGAGTAGCCGGAGTTGTCGGCGAGCGCGGAGACGTCGTCGATGGCCTGGACGCGGTCCACGACCTGCCAGGCGCCGCGCTTCTTCAGCCAGGCGGTGGCGAGCGCCTTGTACTCCTTGACGAGGTCGGCGACCTGACCCGGCAACGGGTCCGGCACGCTCTCGTCGATGCGGGCGCCCTCGACCCACAGGGCCGCGCCGGGACCGGTGGTGCCCGCGCCGATGCGCACCCGGCTCCGGCCGCGGATCAGAGCCCCGGGGTCACCGTCGGCCAGCCGGCCGACCTGCTCGACCGTGCCCAGCACACCGGTCTTCGCGTACGTGCCGTCGACCCGTGGCACCAGCAGCACCCTGGGCTTGCCCGGCTCCGACCGGGCGGCGGCCTGCGCGGCCTCCACCGCGGCCCGCACCTCCGCGTCGCTCAGGTCCAGCGGAACCACCATGCCGGGCAGCACGACCTCGTCGTCGAGCGGCAGCACAGGCAGGACGAGCGTGAACGCCGGTGACTCAGCAGCCATGATCTCCCCTTCGGCAGTCAAGTTGAGCTATGTCGACTCAACCGCCGGGGGGTGGGCTGGTGTTCCCCTTGCCTGTTCGCTGTGAGCGATCACGTTCGGCTCCACGTGAGCGATCCCCCTCGCCCAAGGGACCACCGCCTCAGGGCGTCTGAGCCCACCGGCGGACAAGAGGCCACCCCGCCACGCCTATCGACAGCGCGATCAGATGGCCCCAGTTCGTCATCGGGTCCTCGAACGCGATCAGGTCGTTCAGGAGGAGGCCGGCCGCGAGGCCGAGCACGGGCCAGCGGAACCAGGGGCGCAGGAGGCCGGCCAGGGCGCCGGTGCTGGCGGCGACGCCGAAGCTGATGCCGTAGTCGAGCCGGTGCAGCGAGGTGACCGGGAGGTGGCCGACCAGGACGGCGAGGCCCACCGGCACCTCGGTGGCGAGGGTGGCCAGGACATGGCCGGCGAGGAAGACGCAGGCCGCCCGCGCGCCGCCTATGCGCCGCTCGAGCGCGGTGATCACCAGCACGAACGCGACCGCGTACGGCGAGAGGACACCGCCCGCGATCCACAGCGCGCTCGCCAGCAGCACCAGCACGGGCGTACGCGCCAGGTGTGCCACGTCCGTGCTGGAGTCCTGGAAGAGGGTGTGCACCAGGCCCCGGTCGGCCATGGCCGCGATCACCGAGGTGACGGCCAGGACGGCGCAGTAGGCGAAGGTGAACGGGGTGCCCGTGGGCGTGGGCAGCAGCCGCCACGGCCGCGGGAGCCGGATGGCCGGGCGGGTGTCGGCGAGGGCTGGATCGCAGGCCGGGGCCGTGGCGTGCCGCTGGCGTGGCATCCCGTCCAGCAGGTCCGCGAGCGCGGGCGCCGGGACGACGGCGGCACCGTCGGAAAGGGGCGCACCCGGCAGGGGCGCGGACGCGGCCGACACAGGGCCCGTCGCGATCGGTTCCACGGTGAGGCGCTCCTTCCGTCGCGCCCCACCTTTCGGGTTGCGCGGGCCGCTGTCTATGACCGACGCCACGCGAGAGCGGATTCACAGCAACCTCTCATGTGCCGGATGCGTCCGCGTCGTGCCCACAACGTACGCGCGTCATCCGCAATTCCCGTGAAGGACAGGGCCCGTTCAAGCAGGATGGGGTCATGACTGCTGCCGTGCACGACTCCCCCGTGATCCTCGACCGGCGCGAAGGCCCGTACGGCGAGGTGGTGCTGCGCCGGCACGGAGCGCTGCTGCAGATCATCGCCAACGGCTGTTTCCTGATGGACACCTCCGACGGCCGCTCGGAGCGGCTGCTGGTGGACGCCGCGTACGACGCGCTGGACGGGCGGCCCGAGCCGAAGGTGCTGATCGGCGGGCTGGGAGTGGGGTTCTCCCTCGCACATGCGGCGGCGGATGCGCGGTGGGGGCGGATCACCGTCGTCGAGCGGGAACCCGCCGTCGTCGACTGGCACCGGGACGGGCCGCTGGCACAGATCTCCGCCGGTGCGCTCGGCGATCCGCGCACCGAGATCGTGCAGGGCGACCTCGTGGCGTTCGTCAATGAGACATCGGACACGTTCGACGCGCTCTGCCTGGACATCGACAACGGCCCCGGCTGGACCGTCACGGACGACAACAACAGCCTCTACTCCCCGACCGGACTCGCGGCCTGCGCAAGGGTGTTGAAACCCGGTGGGGTGCTGGCCGTGTGGTCCGCCGAGCCGTCTCCGGAATTTGAAGGAACCTTGCGGAATGCCGGGTTCCGGCAGGTGCGTACCGAAGAGGTGCCCGTTGCCCGGGGCGTTCCGGACGCCGTGCACCTCGGGGTCCGGCCTGGATAGCGACAGCACGGTGGATCCCCGTAATGTGCTGCCCTGACGCGGATCATTCAAGCGTCAATCGCAGACATGGGATCACCCCACGGGTTCCGGAAAGCAACAAGCAGGGGCGGGCGATGGAGCAGACACACACCTCCCAGAGCGGCGCGGCGACGACCACCCCGGGCGCGCAGCGCCGGGTGCTGGTCGTCGAGGACGACCCCACGATCGTCGACGCCATCGCGGCCCGGCTGCGTGCCGAGGGATTTCTCGTGCAAACCGCGTCGGACGGCCCGGCTGCCGTCGACACGGCCGAGGCCTGGCAGCCCGACCTGCTGATCCTCGACATCATGCTGCCGGGTTTCGACGGCCTCGAGGTCTGCCGGCGGGTGCAGGCGCAGCGTCCGGTGCCGGTGCTGATGCTGACCGCGCGGGACGACGAGACGGACATGCTGGTCGGTCTCGGGGTCGGCGCGGACGACTACATGACCAAGCCGTTCTCGATGCGGGAGCTGGCCGCGCGGGTGCACGTGCTGCTGCGGCGGGTGGAGCGGGCGGCCCTGGCCGCCGCGACGCCCCGCAGCGGGATCCTGCGCCTCGGCGAGCTGGAGATCGACCACGCGCAGCGCCGGGTCCGGGTGAAGTCCGAGGACGTCCACCTCACGCCCACCGAGTTCGACCTGCTGGTGTGCCTGGCGAACACCCCGCGCGCGGTGCTCTCCCGGGAGCAGCTGCTGGCCGAGGTGTGGGACTGGGCGGACGCCTCCGGCACCCGCACGGTCGACAGCCACATCAAGGCGCTGCGCCGGAAGATCGGCGCCGAGCGCATCCGTACGGTGCACGGCGTGGGATACGCGCTGGAGACACCGACACCGTGAGCGGCGACGGGCGCCAGGCCGCACGGAGGAGCCCCGGGGAGGAGCCCTGGGGTGGTGGCGTACGCCCGTTCTCGATCAAGACCAAACTCGGTGCACTCGTCGTCATATCGGTGCTGATCACCACCGGACTGTCGATCGTCGCGGTGCACACCAAGACCGAGCTGCGCTTCATCACGGTCTTCTCGATGATCGCCACACTGCTGATCACGCAGTTCGTGGCGCATTCGCTGACCATGCCGCTGGACGAGATGAACACGGTGGCGCGGTCGATCTCCGAGGGTGACTACACCCGCCGGGTGAGCGAGGGCCGCCGGGACGAGCTGGGCGACCTGGCCGGGACGATCAACCTCATGGCGGACGAGCTGGAGGCCCAGGACAGCCAGCGCAAGGAGCTGGTCGCCAACGTCTCGCACGAGCTGCGCACCCCCATCGCCGGCCTGCGCGCCGTGCTGGAGAACATCGTCGACGGGGTCACCGAGGCCGACCCCGAGACCATGCGCACGGCCCTGAAGCAGACCGAGCGGCTCGGCCGGCTCGTGGAGACCCTGCTGGACCTGTCCCGGCTCGACAACGGCGTCGTACCGCTGAAGATGCGCCGCTTCGAGGTGTGGCCGTACCTGTCGGGCGTGCTGAAGGAGGCCAACATGGTGGCCTCGGCGCGGGCCGGCATCGCCTCCGGCTCCGGCAGCCACACACGCACCGACGTCCACCTGCACCTGGACGTCTCGCCGCCGGAGCTGACCGCGCACGCGGATCCCGAGCGCATCCACCAGGTCGTGGCCAACCTGATCGACAACGCGGTCAAGCACAGCCCGCCGCACGGCCGGGTGACGGTGAAGGCGCGGCGCGGGCCGCAGCCGGAGTCGCTGGAGCTGGAGGTGCTGGACGAGGGCCCGGGCATCCCGCGGTCGGAGTGGCACCGGGTGTTCGAGCGGTTCAACCGGGGCGCGGTCACCCGGCCGCACGGCCCGGGCAGCGACGGCGGTACGGGCCTCGGGCTGGCGATCGCCCGCTGGGCGGTGGATCTGCACGGCGGCCGGATCGGTGTGGCCGAATCCGAGCGCGGCTGCCGGATCATCGTCACTCTTCCGGGACTGACTTCCGTCCCGGGTTGACGTAGGGTCCGAACCCGGAAGCACAAGATCCACGATCGTCGCCGCCGTTCCGCGCAGCTGGACACGTGTGATCAGGGGCAGGCCCGCGCCACCCGTCGAACGAAGGCGCGCCGGGCCGGGGCCGGTGCACCCTCCGACATGCGGAACCACGCTTGTTTCCCGCCATATCAAGCCCTGAAACAAGATTTCCGATGTGACTTACACGACGATGACCTTGCTCGACCTGACCTTCCCCGCCATGGAGGCGTAGCCTTTATTCCCGCTGTCCATCACCTTGTGAAGCGGAAGAGGGCGGTTGCCGCCGTGTCGCCACAGTCCCCCAGTAACTCGAGCATCTCGACCGACCAAGCCGGGAAGAACCCCGCTGCCGCGTTCGGTCCGAACGAGTGGCTCGTCGACGAGATCTATCAGCAGTACCTCCAGGACCCGAATTCGGTAGACCGCGCCTGGTGGGACTTCTTCGCCGATTACAAGCCGGGTGCTCCTGCCACCCCGGCTGCGGCGGGTGCTGCGGCCGCGGGGGCCGCAGGGACCACCACCACGGCCCCCCAGGCCCAGCCCACGGCCCCGGCCCCCCAGGCCGCCGCCCCGGCACCCGCGGCCCCGAAGCCGGCCGCCGCCCCTGCTCCCGCTCCCGCGGCGAAGGCCGCGGCCCCCGCCCCGGCCAGGCCGGCGACGCCCGCACAGGCGCCGGCCCAGCCCAAGGCGAAGGCCGCCCCCGCCGCCGAGGCCCCCGAGGGCCCGGAGCTGGTCACGCTGCGCGGCCCGGCCGCCGCCGTCGCGAAGAACATGAACGCCTCGCTGGAGCTGCCGACCGCCACCTCGGTCCGCGCGGTCCCGGTGAAGCTGCTGTTCGACAACCGCATCGTCATCAACAACCACCTCAAGCGCGCCCGCGGCGGGAAGATCTCCTTCACGCACCTGATCGGGTACGCGATGGTGCAGGCCATCAAGGCCATGCCGGCGATGAACTACGCGTTCGGCGAGAAGGACGGCAAGCCGACCCTCATCAAGCCGGCGCACGTCAACCTGGGCCTGGCCATCGACCTGGTCAAGCCCAACGGTGACCGCCAGCTCGTCGTGGCCGCCATCAAGAAGGCCGAGACGCTGAACTTCTTCGAGTTCTGGCAGGCCTACGAGGACATCGTCCGCCGCGCCCGCGACGGCAAGCTGACGATGGACGACTTCACCGGTGTCACGGTCTCCCTGACCAACCCCGGCGGCCTCGGCACCGTCCACTCCGTGCCGCGCCTGATGCCCGGCCAGTCGGTCATCATGGGCGTCGGCTCCATGGACTACCCGGCGGAGTTCCAGGGCACCAGCCAGGACACCCTGAACAAGCTCGGCATCTCGAAGGTCATGACGCTCACGTCGACCTACGACCACCGGGTCATCCAGGGCGCCGCCTCCGGCGAGTTCCTCCGCCAGGTCGCGAACCTGCTGCTCGGCGAGAACGGCTTCTACGACGACATCTTCGAGGCCCTGCGCATCCCCTACGAGCCGGTCCGCTGGCTCAAGGACATCGACGCCAGCCACGACGACGACGTCACCAAGGCCGCCCGCGTCTTCGAGCTGATCCACTCCTACCGGGTCCGCGGCCACGTCATGGCCGACACCGACCCGCTGGAGTACCGCCAGCGCAAGCACCCCGACCTGGACATCGTCGAGCACGGCCTCACCCTGTGGGACCTGGAGCGCGAGTTCGCCGTCGGCGGCTTCGCCGGCAAGTCGATGATGAAGCTGCGCGACATCCTCGGCGTGCTGCGCGACTCGTACTGCCGCACCACCGGCATCGAGTTCATGCACATCCAGGACCCCAAGCAGCGCAAGTGGATCCAGGACCGTGTGGAGCGCGGCCACTCCAAGCCGGAGCGCGAGGAGCAGCTGCGCATCCTGCGCCGCCTGAACGCGGCGGAGGCCTTCGAGACCTTCCTGCAGACGAAGTACGTCGGCCAGAAGCGCTTCTCGCTGGAGGGCGGCGAGTCCGTCATCCCCCTGCTCGACGCGGTCATCGACTCCGCGGCCGAGTCCCGCCTGGACGAGGTCGTCATCGGCATGGCCCACCGCGGCCGCCTGAACGTGCTGGCGAACATCGTCGGCAAGTCGTACGCGCAGATCTTCCGCGAGTTCGAGGGCAACCTCGACCCGAAGTCGATGCACGGCTCCGGCGACGTGAAGTACCACCTGGGCGCCGAGGGCACCTTCACCGGCCTGGACGGCGAGCAGATCAAGGTCTCGCTGGTCGCGAACCCCTCCCACCTGGAGGCCGTCGACCCGGTCCTCGAGGGTGTCTCGCGCGCCAAGCAGGACATCATCAACAAGGGCGGCACGGACTTCACGGTCCTGCCGGTGGCGATCCACGGCGACGCGGCCTTCGCGGGCCAGGGCGTGGTGGCCGAGACCCTGAACATGTCGCAGCTGCGCGGCTACCGCACCGGCGGCACGGTCCACGTCGTCATCAACAACCAGGTCGGCTTCACCGCCGCCCCGGAGTCGTCCCGCTCGTCGATGTACGCGACGGACGTGGCGAGGATGATCGAGGCCCCGATCTTCCACGTGAACGGCGACGACCCCGAGGCCGTCGTCCGCGTCGCCCGCCTGGCCTTCGAGTTCCGCCAGGCGTTCAACAAGGACGTGGTGATCGACCTCATCTGCTACCGCCGCCGCGGTCACAACGAGTCGGACAACCCGGCCTTCACCCAGCCGCTGATGTACGACCTGATCGACAAGAAGCGCTCGGTGCGCAAGCTCTACACCGAGTCCCTGATCGGTCGCGGCGACATCACCCTGGAAGAGGCCGAGCAGGCCCTGCAGGACTACCAGGGTCAGCTGGAGAAGGTCTTCACGGAGGTCCGCGAGGCCACCTCCCAGCCTGCCGCCGGTGACGCCCAGGCGCCCCAGGACGGCTTCCCGGTCGCGGTGCCGACCGCGGTCTCCACCGAGGTCGTCAAGCGGATCGCCGAGTCCCAGGTCAACATCCCCGACACCATCACCGTCCACCCGCGTCTGCAGCCGCAGCTGCAGCGCCGCGCGGCGATGGTCGAGGACGGCACGATCGACTGGGGCATGGGCGAGACCCTCGCCATCGGCTCCCTCCTCCTCGAGGGCACCCCGGTGCGCCTCGCGGGCCAGGACTCCCAGCGCGGCACCTTCGGCCAGCGCCACGCGGTGCTGATCGACCGGGAGACCGGCGAGGAGTACACCCCGCTGCAGTACCTCTCCGACGACCAGGCCCGCCTGAACGTCTACAACTCCCTGCTGTCCGAGTACGCGGCCATGGGCTTCGAGTACGGCTACTCGCTGGCCCGCCCGGACGCGCTCGTGATGTGGGAGGCGCAGTTCGGTGACTTCACCAACGGCGCGCAGACGGTCGTGGACGAGTTCATCTCGTCGGCGGAGCAGAAGTGGGGCCAGACCTCCGGTGTCACCCTGCTCCTCCCGCACGGCTACGAGGGCCAGGGCCCGGACCACTCCTCCGCCCGCCCGGAGCGGTTCCTGCAGCTGTGCGCGCAGAACAACATGACGGTCGCCATGCCGACCCTGCCGTCGAACTACTTCCACCTCCTGCGGTGGCAGGTGCACAACCCGCACCACAAGCCGCTGATCGTCTTCACCCCGAAGTCGATGCTGCGTCTGAAGGCCGCCGCCTCGAAGGCGGAGGAGTTCACGAGCGGCGAGTTCCGCCCGGTCATCGGCGACGCGTCGATCACCGACCCGGCGGCCGTGAAGAAGGTCGTCTTCTGCGCGGGCAAGGTCTACTACGACCTGGAGGCCGAGCGTCAGAAGCGCGGCGCCACGGACACGGCGATCATCCGCATCGAGCGGCTGTACCCGCTGCCGGGTGCCGAGCTCCAGGCGGAGGTCAACAAGTACCCGAACGCCGAGAAGTACCTCTGGGCGCAGGAGGAGCCGGCGAACCAGGGTGCCTGGCCGTTCATCGCGCTCAACCTGATCGACCACCTGGACCTCGCGGTCGGCGCGGACATCCCGGCCGGCGAGCGGCTGCGGCGCATCTCGCGCCCGCACGGCTCGTCCCCGGCCGTCGGCTCCGCCAAGCGGCACCAGGCGGAGCAGGAGCAGCTGGTGCGTGAGGTGTTCGAGGCCTAGGCCTCGCAAACACCGGGGCGCAAGCCTTGGGGCAACAGGGCCCGGTACCGAGTTCCCACTCGGTACCGGGCCCTTTCGTTGGAGGAGTACGCGTCCGGGCTACTCGTCGTCCTCGTCGTCCAGCCGCGCCAGCCAGGTCGCCAGGCGCTCCACCGGCACCTCGAAGTCCGGGTTGAGGTCGACAAACGTCCGCAGCTGCTCGGCGAGCCACTCGAAGGTGATCTCCTCCTCGCCGCGCCGCTTCTCCAGCTCCTCGATGCCACGATCGGTGAAGTACAACTCTCGCTCCTGACGGGGACGGGCCTGCACACCCCAGGGTAGGCCGTGCCGGGACACCCGGAGGTGTCTTGACTTACGGCAACCACGATATATCGTGTTGTTCAGAGAACGCGATATGACGTGTCGCGTGCCGTGCGTGTACCGTGCCTGGCTGAGGAGTCCCCATGCCCGAGTGGTCCGTCACCGAGCCCCGGAAGCTGACCTTCGACACCCGCGTGAGCGACCTGCAGGTCCGCATCGTCAACGGAACGGTGAACGTGGTGGGCACGGAGGAGGGTTCCGCCCGCCTCGAGGTCTCCGAGATCGAGGGACCGCCCCTCGTGGTCACCCAGCAGGGCACCACCCTCACCGTGGCCTACGAGGACCTGCCCTGGAAGGGCTTCCTCAAGTGGCTCGACCGCAAGGGCTGGCGGCGCAGCGCCGTCGTCTCCCTGGCGGTTCCCGCCGACACCCGCGTGGAGGTGGGCGTGGTCGGCGCCGGCGCGGTCGTCTCGGGCATCCGCGGCCCCGCGGTGGTCAAGGGGGTGACCGGCGACACGACCCTGGTCGGCGTCTGCGGCCCGGTCCGCGCGGACACCGTGTCGGGGAACGTGGAAGCCCAGGCGGTCACCGGTGACCTGCGGTTCAACTCGGTCTCCGGGGACCTGACGGTGGTCGAGGGCTCCGGCCGCTCCGTCCGCGCGGACTCCGTCAGCGGCTCCATGATCGTCGACCTGGACCCGGACGGCCCCACCGAGGTGAGTCTCACCAGCGTCTCCGGCGAGATCGCCATCCGCCTGCCGCAGCCGGCGGACGCCGAGGTGGAGGCGAACACCGCGAGCGGCACGATCTCCAACGCCTTCGACGGACTGCGGGTGCACGGCCAGTGGGGCGCCCACCGGATCACCGGCCGCCTCGGCGCCGGTACGGGCAGGCTCCGGGCCACCACGGTCTCCGGCTCGATCGCCCTGCTGCGCCGCCCGCCGCGCGAGGACGAGGCGGACACCCTGTGGGACACCGAGCCCTTCGAGGCGCCACGGCACCCCGGCACCGCTCCCGCCGCAGGCGGCCCGGCCGCTGCGGGGGACAATTCCGTCTCCGGCCGGGGTGCCGACGCCTCCGACGCCACCGCCGCCCCGGCCGACGGCTCGAACGACAAGAAGGTGCTCTGACATGCCCCCCGTCTTCGCCCACGGACGCCTGCGCCTGTATCTGCTCAAGCTGCTCGACGAGGCCCCGCGCCACGGCTACGAGGTGATCAGGCTCCTCGAGGAACGCTTCCAGGGGCTGTACGCCCCCTCCGCGGGCACGGTCTACCCCCGGCTGGCCAAGCTGGAGGCGGAGGGCCTGGTCAGGCACACCACCGAGGGCGGCCGCAAGGTGTACGCCATCACGGACGCGGGCCGCGCCGAACTGGCCGACCGCAGTGGCGAGTTGGCGGACCTGGAGCTGGAGATCCGCGAGTCCGTCGCGGAACTGGCCGCCGAGATAAGGGCCGATGTCCGCGGCGCGGCCGGTGACCTGCGCCGTGAGATGCGCGAAGCCGCGTCCGAGGCCCGCCGGAACGCGAGGGCGGGGGCGGGCGCGGCGGACGCCACCGGGGAGTACGGCGACCTCACCGACAAGGAGGCCTGGCGGGCCGCCAAGGAGGAGATGCGCCGGGTCAAGCAGGAGTGGAAGGAGCAGGCCCGCCGGGCCAAGGACGAGAGCCGCCGGGCCCGCGAGGAGGCCCAGCGGGCCCGGCGCCAGGCCCAGGAGGCGCAGGCGCGGGCGCGCGCCCAGGCGCAGGAGGAGATGCAGCGCATCGCGCGTCAGGTCCAGGACCGTGTCCAGGACCACTTCACGCAGGGCGACTGGCCGACGGGCGTCCGCGAGGGCCTGTCCGAACTGGCCAGGGAACTGGGCGACTTCGGCAAGAGCTGGGGCTCCCCCCGCACCCCCGAGGAGCCGGCGCCCAAGTCCGCCTCCTCGGCCCCGGACGTGCACCACGTCCCGGCCACCGAGGACTTCCCCGCCGCGTACGAACCCTCCTGGGCGCACGAGGACCTCACCGGGGACCCGGCCCGCGACCTGGACCGCCTCCTGGACCGCTTCCGCGACGACATCCGCGACGCGGCCCGCGACCACGGCGTCACCGAGGACCAGCTCCGCGACGCCCGACGCCACCTGTCGACGGCGGCGGCTCACATCGGCGCGCGCCTGCGCACGCCGAAGGCCTGAGCCGAAAGCGAGCGAGCGGGGGCGCGGGCCGGCCGGTGCCTCAGCCGGCCCGCGCCGTCTCCCCAGCCGTTCGAGCTCAGGAGTTGGTGAGCACGATCTTCCCGAACTGCTCCCCGGACGCCAGCCGTTCGAAGCCCTCCCGGGCCCGGTCCAGCGGCAGTTCCTCGTCGATGACGGGCCGTACCCCGGTCGCGGCGCAGAAGGAGAGCAGGTCCTCCAGCTCCTCCTTGGTGCCCATGGTGGAACCGACCACCTTCAGCTCCAGGAAGAAGATCCGGGTCAGCTCGGCGTGCGAGGGCCGGTCGCCGCTGGTGGCACCGGAGATGACGATCGTGCCGCCGGGCCGCAGGGACTTCACCGAGTGGGACCAGGTGGCGGCGCCCACGGTCTCGATGACGGCGTCCACCCGCTGGGGCAGCCGCGCCCCCGACTCGACGGCCTCCACGGCACCCAGTTCCAGGGCCCGCTTCCGCTTGGCCTCGTCCCGGCTGGTGGCGAAGACGCGGAGCCCGGCCGCCTTGCCGAGCACGATCGCGGCCGTGGCGACGCCACCGCCCGCGCCCTGCACGAGAACCGAGTCACCGGGCCGTACCCCGGCGTTGGTGAACAGCATCCGGTACGCCGTCAGCCAGGCCGTCGGCAGACACGCGGCCTCGGCGAAGGACAGCTCCCTGGGCTTGGGCAGGACGTTCCAGGTCGGCACGGCGACCTGTTCGGCGAAGGTGCCCGGGTAGCGCTCGGTGAGGATGGAGCGCGGCTCGTCCGGGCCGACGCCGTGGCCGGTCTGGCCGATGACGGAGTGGAGGACGACCTCGTTGCCGTCCTCGTCGACGCCTGCCGCGTCACAGCCGAGGATCATCGGGAGCCGGTCCTCCGGGAGGCCGACGCCCTTGAGGGACCAGAGGTCGTGGTGGTTGAGGGAAGCGGCCCGCACATTGATGGTGCTCCAGCCGGGCCGGGTCTCGGGGGCCGGACGCTCCCCCAACTCCAGGCCGGTCAGCGGCTGGTCGCGGTCGATTCGGGCGGCGTAGACAGCGAACATGCTGCCGACGATAGGTGCGGTGGCCATCCGGCGGAACCAGGCGGCTCTGTGACACATGCCCTCTTGCCTTGAAGGGCACCCGTTCCCCACGCGTATCCGGCGGCCAGCACGCGTATCGGGCGGCTGGGGGAAAGAAACGGCCCCGCCCGAACGGACGGGGCCATTCAGCGCAACGTCAGCGACGAGCAACGCCCTCGGCACGCGCCGCGGCCGCGACCGCCGCCGTGACCGCGGGAGCGACCCGCTCGTCGAAGGGCGACGGGATCACGTAGTCGGCGGCGAGGTCGTCGCCGACCACCGCGGCCAGGGCCTCGGCCGCGGCGATCTTCATGCCCTCGGTGATCCGAGTGGCCCGCACCTGCAGCGCGCCGGCGAAGATGCCCGGGAACGCCAGCACGTTGTTGATCTGGTTCGGGAAGTCGGACCGCCCGGTCGCGACGACCGCCGCGTACTTGTGGGCGACGTCCGGGTGCACCTCGGGGTTCGGGTTGGCCATCGCGAACACGAAGGCGCCCTCGGCCATGGAGGCCACGGCCTCCTCCGGGACCGTACCGCCGGAGACGCCGATGAAGACGTCGGCGCCCGCGAGCGCCTCCTCCAGCGAGCCGGTGACGCCGGCCTTGTTCGTGAAGCCGGCCAGCTCGCGCTTGACCGGGGTCAGGTCCTCCCGGTCGGCCGAGACGACGCCCTTGCGGTCCGCGACCGCCACGTCCCCGATGCCGGCCTCGACCAGCATCTTGGCGATGGCGACACCGGCCGCGCCGGCGCCCGAGATGACGGCCCGCAGCTGCCCGATCTCACGCCCGCTCAGGCGCGCCGCGTTCCGCAGCGCCGCGAGCGTCACGACGGCCGTACCGTGCTGGTCGTCGTGGAAGACCGGAATGTCCAGGCGCTCCTGCAGCCGGCGCTCGATCTCGAAGCACCGGGGCGCCGAGATGTCCTCGAGGTTCACTCCGCCGAAGGAGGGAGCGAGCCGGACGACGGTCTCGACGATGTCGTCCACGTCGGTGCAGTCGAGCGCGATCGGCACCGCGTCGACGCCGCCGAACTGCTTGAACAGGATGGCCTTGCCCTCCATCACGGGGAGGGAGGCCTGGGGACCGATGTCCCCGAGTCCGAGGACGGCCGTACCGTCGGTCACGACGGCCACCACGGAGGACTTCCATGTGTAGTCGTTGACCAGCTCCGGCTGTTCCGCGATCGCGGTGCACACGCGCGCGACGCCGGGCGTGTACGCGAGGGAAAGGTCGTCCTTGTCACGGACCGGCACGGTGGCCTGCACGGCCATCTTGCCGCCGCGGTGCAGCGCGAACGCCGGATCGAAGGAATCGAGGGGCTCGGCCCCGCCGTCCTGATCCGTTTTGCTGTCGCTGCGAGGATTGACGATCTCCGCTGCCACTTTGTTTTACCCCTTAGGTATGCATGGTTTGAGGGTCGACCACTCCTGGTGAGGGGTGGGCGGGCACCGTGCAAGGCCCGAATGCCGATACGTACGAGCACGTACGAGCACTTGCACGACGGGCGCGCCGCACACGCGCCCTGAGCCCCGGATGAGGGGTGTAAAGAACCTTCTTACCGGACGGACGGCACCCACGACGAGTCCAATAGGCGCAAGGTCACATCGCGGAACCGGAAAACCGCCGTCAGGTGACGCTCGGCTGACAACCGTGCGAAGTGCGCGCAGAGCGCTGGTACACCGGCGCATGAGCCGACCACATGGTGAGACGCGTCAAAGATTTTCCGGCTGGGGGGATGGATTCCCGCAGATGGTTCGGTGGTGATGCACCAAAGATGTGCCGGTCTGAGACGGTTCGGGGGTCACCCGTTATGCGATTTTGACATGAGCACCACTCCGAATGGCATTGTCCGAATGGCAAGATGCGGTAAAACCACGAGGTCGCGACACCCGAAGGTGTGTGTTCTCGTCGACCATCGGCACCTCTTCCCATCCGCCGGAGGAACCACGATGACCGCAAGCTCCACCCGTCGTACGACCGCGACACGCTCCCGTCTGGCGGCGGTCGGTGCGATCGGGGTCGCGGGCGCCCTGCTGCTCACCGGCTGCGGGGACCAGACCAACGGCAGCAAGGGCGGCTCCTCCGCGTCCGGCAGGGCGAGCACCGCTCCCCTCTTCTCGAAGCTGCCGAAGACGATCCAGGACAAGGGCGTCATCCAGGTCGGCACCAACGCCGAGTACGCCCCCATGGAGTACCAGGAAGGCGGCGACATCGTCGGCGTCGACCCCGACATCGCCGCCGCGCTGGCCAAGAAGCTGGGAGTGAGCTTCACGTTCACCTCCGGCTCCTTCGACGGCCTGATCACGTCGCTGAACTCCGGTCGTTACGACGTGGCGATCTCCTCCATAACGGACACCAAGGCGCGCCAGCAGGGCCTGGACGACAAGGGCAAGAAGCTCGGCCCGGGTGTCGACTTCGTCGACTACTTCACGGCCGGCACCGCGGTGTACGTGCAGAAGGGCAACCCGAAGAAGATCGGCTCGGTCGAGGACCTCTGCGGCCAGACCGCGGCCGTGCAGCACGGCACCACCTACGAGGCCCTGCTGCAGAAGCAGTCGAAGGCCTGCACGGACGGCGGCAAGAAGAAGATCACGATCGAGTCGTTCGACAACGACACCGAGGCCCAGACCCGGGTGAAGTCGGGCGGCGCGGTGGCCGGCGTCAACGACTACCCGGTCGCGATCGACCTGGCCCGCAAGGCCGACGGGGGCAAGGCCTTCGAGGTCGTCGGCGAGCAGGTCGACGCCGGTCCCTTCGGCATCGCCGTGAACAAGGACAACAAGCAGCTCACCAGCGCCCTGCGGGCCGCCGTCGACGCGATCATCCAGGACGGCACGTACAAGAAGATCCTCGCGAAGTGGGGCGCCCAGAGCGGCGCCATCGACAAGGCCGCGGTCAACGGCGGCAAGTGACTGCCGGGAAGGCTGAAGGGCAGTCACGGTGACTGACGATCTCGACAAGACGCCGGCCGGCGCGACGCCGCCGGCAACCGTCTCCAAGGAACCCGGCGGCACCCCGGTGCCCCCGGACACGATCAAGGCCGTTCCGGTCCGCCACTGGGGCCGCTACGTCAGCGCGGTCGTGGTGCTGGCCCTGGTCGGCCTGCTGGTCAACGCCTTCGCCACGGCCGACAAGATCCAGTGGCACGCGGTCGGCGACAAGCTGTTCGACTCCACCGTCCTCGCGGGCGCCGGCCGCACGCTGCTGATCAGCGTGCTCGCGATGGCCCTGGGCGTGTCCCTGGGCGTCGTACTGGCCGTGATGCGGTTGTCGAGGAACCCGGTGACGAGCTGGGTCGCCTGGGTCTACATCTGGTTCTTCCGCGGCACGCCGGTGTACGTCCAGCTCCTGCTCTGGTTCAACCTGGCGCTCATCTTCCCCCTCCTGAACCTCGGTCCGGTCTACAAGGACGAGATGACGGACGTGATGACGCCGTTCATGTGCGCCCTGCTGGGCCTCGGCCTGAACGAGGCCGCGTACATGGCCGAGATCTGCCGTGCCGGACTGCTGGCCGTCGACGAGGGCCAGACCGAGGCCGCGCACGCGCTCGGCATGAGCCATGGCAGGACCCTGCGCCGGATCGTCATCCCGCAGGCGATGCGGGTGATCGTGCCGCCGACCGGCAACGAGTTCATCAACATGCTGAAGACCTCGTCGCTGGTGTACGCGGTCACGTACAACGAGCTGCTGCGCGCCACCTCGACGATCGGCTCCACGTCCTACGCCGTGATGGAGATGCTGTTCGTCGCCTCCCTCTGGTACCTGGTGATGACCAGCGTGTTCAGCGTCTTCCAGTACTACCTGGAGCGCCGTTTCGCCCGTGGCTCGGCCCGCAGTCTGCCGCCCACGCCGTGGCAGAGGGTCAAGGCCAACCTGCTCAACCCGAGCGGCGACAGGAGCGTGCGATGAACGCCATGGTGAGGGCCGAGGGCGTGCACAAGTCCTTCGGCACCGTCGAGGTCCTCAAGGGCATCGACCTGGAGGTGAAGCCGGGCGAGGTGTTCTGCCTCATCGGCCCGTCCGGCTCCGGCAAGTCCACCTTCCTGCGGTGCATCAACCACCTGGAGAAGATCAACGCCGGGCGCCTCTACGTCGACGGCGAGCTGGTCGGCTACCGGCAGCAGGGCGACAAGCTGTACGAACTGCGGGACCGCGAGGTCGCCCTGAAGCGCCGCGACATCGGGATGGTCTTCCAGCGGTTCAACCTGTTCCCGCACATGACGGCCGTGGAGAACGTCATGGAGGCGCCGGTCCAGGTCAGGGGAGACAGCAGGGCGCAGGCACGGGAGCGGGCGATGGGCCTGCTGGAGCGGGTCGGTCTGGCCGACCGGGCCGGCCACTATCCCGCCCAGCTCTCCGGTGGCCAGCAGCAGCGGGTGGCGATCGCCCGGGCGCTGGCGATGGAGCCGAAGCTGATGCTGTTCGACGAGCCGACCTCGGCTCTGGACCCGGAGCTGGTCGGTGACGTCCTGGACGTCATGCGGGACCTCGCCGAGTCCGGCATGACCATGGTCGTCGTCACCCATGAGATGGGCTTCGCCCGCGAAGTGGGCGACAGCCTGGTGTTCATGGACGAGGGCGTGGTGGTCGAATCGGGCCATCCCCGCGAGGTCCTGACCAACCCCCGGCACGAGCGGACGCAGTCGTTCCTGTCGAAGGTCCTGTGACCGCGCGCCGGTGAGGGGCGGTACGGGCCACCCGTACCGCCCCTCCCGCCTGTCCGCCTACTTCACCCGCTTCGCCTGCTTCACCTACTTCACCGCGAGCAGCAGCGTGTCCGACGGCGAGCACCATACCGGCCGGGCCTCCCCGAACCCCTTCTCGCGCAGCACACGCGCGTGCCACGCCGGCGAGGGCATGTCCCCGTCGGCGTGCTCGCCGTAGATCTCGAACCGCCGGGCGGTCGGCTCGGCGAGGGCGGGGTCCTCGGCGGCGACCTGCCACCACTCGGCCCAGTCCAGCGCGCCTTGCCGCTTGGCCTGATCCATACGCGCGTGCCGCTGAGCGCGCTCGGCGGCGTTGATCCGGGGCGTGCTGTCGTCGATCATGTGGTCCGCGTTCATGAAGACACCACCGTCGCGGACCAGCCCCGCGACCTGACCGTAGAGGGCCGCGAGGGGTTCGCTGTGCAGCCAGTGCAGGGCCGTGGCGGTCAGGACGGCGTCGTAGGAGCCGTACGGCAGCTTCGCCGGCCAGTGGGGGTCCTTGAGGTCGGCGGTGACGAAGGAGACGCGCTCGTCGCCCTCGAAGGTGCCGCGCGCGATGGCGAGCAGGGCCGGGTCGAGGTCGACGCCGGTGCTGGTGGCCTCCGGGAGGCGTCTGAGCAGCCGGTCGGTGATGCTGCCGGTGCCGCAGGCGAGGTCGAGGACCCGCGGAGCCGTTCCCACGAGCGCCTCGACCATGTCGAGCATGATCCCGAACCGCTCCTCCCGGTCCGGCATGTACCACTCCTGCTGCCGGTCCCAGCTCTCCTGCCAGGCGGCCCAGTCGGTTCCGGTACTCGTCGTCATGGCACCCCGACTCCCCTCGGTTCGCGTAATACCCTGGAAGCACGACCGGCTGTTACCCGACCGCAGACACGACCATAAAGCGCGCCCGTAAGGACTACAAGTGGAACTGGCCTATTACTCGGATTACGCCGTCCGTCTCGTCAACAGCGAGGAACCGGCCCGGGGCAAGGACTCGCTGACCTCGGTCGAGGCCGTCCGCGACCTGTTCGGCGCCAACTCGTCGGCGGCCCGCCGCACGACCGACGCCGACGTCACGCGGTTTCGCTCGGTACGGGCCCGGCTGCGCGCGGTCTTCGAGGCGGCCGACAAGGGCGACGAAATCCTGGCGGTGGACCTGCTGAACTCACTCCTCCTGGAGTTCCCCGTGTCGCCGCAGATCTCCGGCCACGACCACCGGGACGACGACGGCCGTCCGCTGTGGCACATGCACCTGGCCGACCACCCCTCCAACGCCACGGCGGGCTACGCGGCGATCGCGGCGATGGGCCTGGCCTTCCACCTGACGGAGTACGGCGTGGACCGCCTCGGCCTGTGCGAGGCGGCCCCGTGCCGCAACGCCTACCTCGACACGTCCACCAACCGCTCCCGCCGCTACTGCTCCGACCGCTGTGCGACCCGCGCCAACGTGGCCGCCTACCGGGCCCGCAAGCGGCTGGAGGCCGACCGGTCGGGCAGCAGCGGCCTCGCGGCCGAGAGCGCCCAGCGCGCCAGCGTGAGCGGGGAGCGCTGACCGGCGGGGAACGGCCGGTACCGCAGACGCGCGCGCCCGAGGATGAGTTCATCGGGTACGACGCCGTAGTCCGTGCTGTCCCCGCCCGCGTACGGGTTGTCGCCGAGCACCCACCAGCCGCCCTCGCGCCGCTCCACGGCACGCTTGACCACGAGCAGGTCCTGCTGGAACGGATGGCGCAGGACGACGACGTCCCCCGGCCTGACCGAGGCGCCGTACTGCACCAGCAGCCGGTCCCCGTGTTGGAGCGTGGGCACCATGGACGGGCCGGTGACCTCGGCCAGCCCGAACGGCGCCACGGCCCTCCCCCGCTCGCTCTCCTGCGACAGCTCCGGCATCCCCGGCACCTCCCCGGTCCGTTCCTCCACCAGTCTCAGTCTGACCCTGGACTTTTGTCCTAAGCCCCAGGGGGCACCCGAGAAATCGCCTTCCGCAGGGAGTAATGTCGCACCTGAGAAGACGATCACGAGGAAGGAATGCTCCATGCTTTCCCGCCTGTTTGCCCCCAAGGTCAAGGTCAGCGCCCACTGCGACCTGCCCTGCGGCGTCTACGACCCGGCCCAGGCCCGCATCGAGGCGGAGTCGGTGAAGGCCGTCCAGGAAAAGATGGCCGGCAACGACGACCCCCACTTCCAGGCACGCGCCACCGTCATCAAGGAGCAGCGCGCGGAGCTCGCCAAGCACCACGTCTCCGTGCTCTGGAGCGACTACTTCAAGGCCCCGCACTTCGAGAAGTACCCGGAGCTGCACCAGCTGGTCAACGACACCCTGAAGGCCCTCTCGGCCGCCAAGGCGTCCACCGACCCGGCGACGGGCCAGAAGGCGCTGGACTACATCGCCCAGATCGACAAGATCTTCTGGGAGACCAAGAAGGCCTGACCTTCTGGTACACCTTCTGGCCTGCGGTTTCCTTGGCCGCAGCGTCTCTTTGTCCACACCCGGTCCGCAGTCCGCCGAGCACGGCGTCCCTGACGGGCCGGGTGTGGTCTTTTCTCACCCGTTCCCGGCGTCCGTCAGTGGAACTGCGGCACGACCAGACAGATCCCGTACGCCACCGCCGCCGCGCAGGCGAGGAAGCACGGGCCGGCCAGGGCCCGGCCCGTGGTGGCGGCGCCGGGGCGGCCGGCGTCGGCCTGGGACAGGCCGAGGACACCGATGGTGAAGTGCGGCGGGGGCCGGGGTGCGGAGGGTGACCTCGTGGTGGTCGTTGACCTTGCCGGCGTCGTGGAGGCCGTCTCGGCGGCGAAGCCCTGCGGTGACTGGATCTCCGCCAGCCCCTTGCCCATGGTGCGGATGATCCGCCAGCCGCCCTGATAGGTGCCGAGGCCGATGGCGAGGCCCGCGGTCGCGATCACCCAGACCGGCGGGCCGGGGTCATGGCCGAGCGCGCCCGCCGAGATCAGGGTCAGCGTGATGACACCCATCGTCTTCTGCGCGTCGTTGGTGCCGTGCGCGAGGGACACGAGGGAGGCGGAGGCGATCCGGCCGAGGCGGAATCCCCAGGTCACCGAGGACTGGCGGGCGCGGGCGCTGAGCTTGTAGGCGAGGCAGGTGGCGGCCCGGGCCGCGAGACCCGCCACCACCGGGGAGGCCGCGCGCCGGTGGCGATGGAGGTCGCCGTCGCGGGCCAGTGTGTGGCGAACCGGAGGCGAACGCCGTGTCGAACATGGGGAACTCTGTTGTGCCTTCCTGTGTGAAAACGTTCCCTCTCTCGATGTCGGTGCCCTGTGCCAAGCTGTCGAGGTGACCCTGGAGGACCTCAGACGGCTGCGGCGGGTGCGCGACCGCATGGACCGCGAGTACGCCGAGCCGCTCGACATGACCGAGCTGGCCCGCGGCGCCCACATGTCGCCCGGCCACTTCCAGCGCAGTTTCCGCAAGGCGTTCGGTGAGACGCCGTACAGCTATCTGATGACCCGCAGGATCGAGCGGGCCAAGGCGCTGCTGCGCCGGGGCGACCTCACCGTGACCGAGGTGTGCCTGGCCGTGGGGTGTACGTCGCTCGGCTCCTTCAGCTCCCGCTTCACGGAGCTGGTCGGGGAAACGCCGAGCGCGTACCGGGCCCGCGACCACGCGGAGAGTGCGGTGATCCCGTCCTGCGTGGCCCGTACGTTCACCCGCCCACGCCGCCGGCCCTGGTGACTCGCGCGCGTCCCCGCCCGGATGGGCCTAGCGTGGCCCCATGGACGTGAAACTCAAGACGTGTTTCATCGCGGTGGACGACCATGACAAGGCGCTCGCCTTCTACCGTGACGTGCTCGGCCTGGAGGTCCGCAACGACGTGGGCTTCGAGGGCATGCGCTGGGTGACGCTGGGCTCGCCGCTCCAGCCGGACGTCGAGATCGTGCTGGAGCCGCCCGGCGCGAACCCGGACGCCTCCCCCGCCGACCGGCAGGCGATGGCCGAACTGCTCGCCAAGGGCATGCTGCGGGGCGTCCTCTTCACGACCGAGGACTGCGACGCGCTGTTCGAGCGGGTACGGGAGTCCGGCGCCGATGTGCTCCAGGAGCCGACGGACCAGCCGTACGGGGTGCGGGACTGCGCCTTCCGGGATCCGGCGGGCAACCAGTTGCGCTTCCTCCAGCGGCCCGCGGAGTGACCTCCCAGAAGCGGTGTGAGATTCCAGAAGCGGTGTGAAATGCCGGAAGCCGTCGGCGCGTTGGCGCCTACACTCCCCGGCATGATCATTCGCTGGACGTACGCCTTCGTCGACCGGCCCGTCGGCCGGCTGCCCGAGGCCCGCGCCTTCTGGGCCGCCGTCACCGGCACCCGGCCGTCCGAACCCCGCGGCGACCAGGCAGAGTTCCTGACGCTGCTGCCCCAGGACGCCGACGGGGCGGACGCCTGCGTGAAACTCCAGGGCGTGACCGGGGGCGACGGCGGCGCCCACCTCGACTTCTGCGCCGAGGACGTGCGGGAGCTGGCCGGGGCGGCCCGTGCACTCGGCGCCCATCTGGTGGCGGACCACGGCGACTGGGTCGTACTGCGCTCTCCGGCGGGGCAGTTGTTCTGTGCCGTGCCCTGGCACGGGGAGACGGTACGGCCGCCGGTGGTGGCGGGCAGCCGGCTCGACCAGGTCTGCCTCGACATCCCGCCCTCGGTGTACGCCTCCGAGTCCGCCTTCTGGGCCCGGCTCACCGGCTGGGAGCGGCACACGGGTTCGCGGCCGGAGTTCGAGGTGCTGACGCCACCGGCGGGGCTCCCTGTGCGGATCCTGCTGCAGCGGCTCGGCGACGAGCGCCCCGGCTCCGCCCATCTCGACCTCGCCTGCGCGGACGTCGCCACCGTCCGTGCCCGGCACGAGGCGCACGGGGCGGTACGGGTGGGCGGGGGCCCGCACTGGACGGTGATGCGCGACCCGGCCGGCGGCACCTACTGCCTGACCGGCCGGGACCCCGAGACCGGCGGACTTCCCGGCGCCGGCCGGTCCCCGGCGGACGCGTAGGCGCCAAGGAGGACGCGGAAGGAAGAGCGTGGGGTGTTCCGCTCACGGCCACCGCCGCGGCCACGGCGACCGCCTCGCCGCCCCTCACCGCCTGCCCTCCTCTCCGGTCACCCCCAGGGCTCCACGTCCACCACGACGTCGACCGGCAACGGCCCGTACACGTGCGGGAACTCCTCCCCGCCCGGCTCCACGGCCTCGTACCTGACCGGGGCCCGGACCAGGGCGGGGTCGACGACCAGCACGACCAGTTCGTCCGGGCCGTCGTACTCGCCGTAGAGGAACGCGGCGACCCGCGGAAGCTGCTCGCGGGTGGAGAAGTGGATGAAGCCCTCCTCCTGGAGAGTGCGGCCACGGGTGGACACCTCGTAGGTGCCGCGCTCACGCGCGCTGTCCCAGAGGGAGCGTTCGGTGATGTGCAGGATGCGGGGCAGTTTCGGCATGCGCCCACGTTACGGCTCGTCGACGGGCCGGATCACCACCGGCCAGGCGGCCATGCCCTCCGGACCGGGGCAGCGGGTGACCCGTTCGGCGATCTCGGTGACCCGCTCCAGGCTTGCGCAGTCCACCAGCCAGAACCCGGCCAGCAGCACCTCGGTCTCGCCGTACGGGCCGTCGGTGATCACCGTCTCGCCGCCCTCGCCGCACGCCACGAACCGGGCCCGCGCGGGCTCGGCCAGTCCCTGGGCCTCGATCAGCTCGCCGGACTCGACGAGGTCCTCGTTGACGGCTCGCATGTAGAGGTACATCACCTTGAGCTGCGTCTCGGTCCAGGCCGGCGCATGCGCGGAGGACCTGCCGCGCATGCCGTCGTAGTCGGCCTGCGTGGCCTGCACCATGACCAGGTACTTCATGGGCCGCCCCGGCGGCCCGGGGCGGAGTCCGGCGGCTGGTCCGCATCGGGAGCACGGCCTGCGGACCTGCTGGAGCCGTCGGGTTCGACGGCGGCGGCGAACGCCGGGCAGTCGGGGTTGCGGCACGGGCCGGGGCCCCAGACCGGCACCCAGGCACCGAGCGTCTTGTGCCGCCCGACGACCGTTTCGACGGACTGCCCGCACACGGAACAGACGGATTCCTCGCTGCCCACGTCCTCAGCGTAAGGCGGCCGGGGTCTCAGCGCTTGCGCGTGTACGTCCGTACGACCGCGCCGTTGCCGAAGGTGCGCACCTCGTCGAGGCCGAACTCGCTGATGTCGAGGCCGGTCGCGAACATGGGCATGCCCCTGCCGTAGACGATCGGGTAGGTCTTGATGACGAGTTCGTCGATCTCGTCCAGCAGTTGTCCGGCGAGATCCGCACCGCCGCACAGATAGATGTCCAGGCCGCCCTCCTCCGCCTTCAGCGCACGGACCCGGCCGACCAGGTCGTCGGCGACGATTTCGACGTGCGGGTCGGGTGACACGGTCAGGGTGCGGGAGGCGACATACTCGCGCAGATGGGCGTAGGGGCTGGTGATGCCTTCCTTGAGGGCCAGGTCGTAGCTGGCGCGGCCCTGGATGACGGTGTCGAACCGCTTGTTCGGAAGGTGGTCGAGGCCGAGCGGCCCACGGCCGTGGGTGGCGACGGTCTCCGGGAACTCCGTCTTGAGGAAGTCGAGATACTCCTCGTCCATGAAGCGGAACATCGCCGTGGCGTCGCCGTGCTCGTCGCCGATGAAGCCGTCGATCGAGCAGGCGACGAAGTAGGTGAGCTTGCGCAAACTGATTCCCTCTCGTTGAGCCACTGCAGGCGTAGTGCTTTATTTATAGTACTTCATCTGTCGTGGTTCAAGAGTTTTTCGCGACCCGCACAGCAACGGGCCCCGCACACCGTGGGGATGTGCGGGGCCCTCCTGGCCGGAGCCGGCCACGGTCAGCCGTTGCGCCGGGTCACGAACTCGGCCAGCGCCAGCAGCCCGTCGGCCGCCTCGGGAGCGGGGACCGCGCGGGCCAGCTCCTGCACGGCGCGGGCCATCCGGTCGGCCGCCTCGGCCTGCGCCCAGTCCCGGCCGCCCGCCCGCTCCACGGCCAGTGCCGTACGCGCGATGCTGTCGGCGTCCTCAGGGACGTGCGGCGTGCCGTACAGCTCGGCCAGTTCGGCCGCCGCCCCGGTGCCGGCCGACAGCGCCGCCACCACGGGCAGCGACTTCTTGCGGGCCGCGAGATCCGCCCCGGCCGGTTTCCCGGTGCGCCGCGGGTCCCCCCATATGCCGATGACGTCGTCGATCAGCTGGAAGGCGAGCCCCGCCTGACGGCCGAAACCGTCCAGCGCGGCCACGCCCTCGGTGTCCGCGCCCGCGTACAGCGCGCCGAGGGCGCAGGCGCAGCCCAGCAGCGCGCCGGTCTTGGCCTCGGCCATGGCGAGGGCCTCGTCGAGGGTGATCTCGCCCGGGGCACGGCGCTCCAGGTCCACGTCGATGTGCTGGCCGGCGCACAGCTCCACGACACAGTCCGTGAGCCGGGCGGCGGCCTGCCCCGAGGCCGGGTGCGGGTCCTCGGCGAGCAGCCGCAGGGCCAGCGCCTGCAGGGCGTCACCGGCGAGGATCGCGTCGGCGTCGCCGAACACCGTCCAGGCCGTGGGCCGGTGCCGGCGGGAGGCGTCCCGGTCCATCACGTCGTCGTGCAACAGCGTGAAGTTGTGGACCAGTTCGACCGCCACCGCCGCCCGCACCGCCGCCGTACGGGCCACCGGGCCGCCGAGGGCCGCGGCCGCCGCCAGGACGAGGGCCGGCCTTATCGCCTTGCCGGCGTTGCCCGTTGCCGGGGTGCCGTCCGCGTGCTGCCAGCCGAAGTGGTAGAGCGCGATCCGGCGCATGGAACCGGGCAGCGACTCGAGGGCCGCGCGCAGCTCCGGGTCGACGACGGCCCGGGTGCGCTCCAGCAGGGCCGCCGCCTCCTGTCCCTCGAGCGGACCGGCACCGGCGTCCCCGGTCCTCCCCCGCCGTTCCCCCGGCGTGCCGGGGTGCGGCACGCCGGGGGAACGCTGTTCGGTCTCCGTCATGAACTCGGCCATGTCTCCCCCTCGCCAGGTCCGCGGACACCGGCGTCGCCGGCCCGGCCGGACACATGTTCCGAGGGTCTACCCGCCGTGGCGGGCGGGGACACGGCCGCGACGTGCGGAAACGTCACCTCCAGCGGCCGATTTCGACGTTCTCCAGGACACCGAGGGCGTCGGGCACCAGCACGGCGGCCGAGTAGTAGGCCGTCACCAGGTACTTGATGATGGCCTGTTCGTTGATCCCCATGAAACGGACGGACAGGCTCGGCTCGATCTCGTCCGGGACGCCCGACTGCCTGAGACCGATGACACCCTGCTCGTCCTCGCCGGTACGCATCGCGATGATCGACGTCGTGCGCTCCGGGGTGACCGGGATCTTGCCGCACGGGTAGATCGGCACCCCGCGCCAGGTCGGGATGCGGTTGCCACCGATCTCGACGGTCTCCGGGACCAGGCCCCGCTTGTTCAGCTCCCGTCCGAACGCGGCGATCGCGCGCGGGTGGGCCAGGAACAGCTTGGTGCTGCGCCGGCGGCTGAGCAGCTCGTCCATGTCGTCCGGGCTGGGGACGCCGTCGTGCGGCTGGATCCGCTGGTCGTACTCGCAGTTGTGGAGCAGGCCGAAGTCGCGGTTGTTGATCAGCTCGTGCTCCTGGCGCTCCTTGAGCGCCTCGACCGTGAGCCGCAGCTGCTGCTCGGTCTGGTTCATCGGCTGGTTGTACAGGTCGGCCACGCGCGTGTGGATGCGCAGCACGGTCTGGGCGATGCTCAGTTCGTACTCGCGGGGCCGCGCCTCGTAGTCCACGAAGGTGTGCGGGATGTCGGGCTCACCGGAGTGGCCGGCCGCCAGCTCGACCTCTTTCTCGCCGTACTTGTTGGTCCGCTGTTCCGGGAGGGAGCGCAGCTGCTCGAGGTGCGCGCGCAGCGTGTCGGAGCGCTCGGCGACCTGCTGGAAGTCCTGGCGGCTGAGGATCAGCACGGTGGTCGCGGTGTCCGCGCGGACGGTGTACTCCCAGATGGCGTCCGGGTCCAGCAGCGCCTGGTCGCCGAAGTAGGCGCCGTCGGCGAGGACGCCGAGGACGGCGTCGTCGCCGTAGGGGCCGGTGCCGATCTTCTCGACCCTGCCGTGCGCCAGCAGGTACACCTCGCCCGTCTGGTTGCCGAAGTCTGCGATGATCTCACCGGGTGCGAAGTCGCGCTGGCGGCAGCGCCGGGCCAGCTCGGTCAGCACCTCCTCGTCCTCGTAGGAGCGCAGGGCCGGCAGCTCGCCCAGTTCAGCCGGGATGACCTCGACCTGGTCACCGGTCTTCACGAAGGTGATGCGGCCGTCACCGACGGAGTACGTCAGCCGCCTGTTGACGCGGTACGTGCCGCCCTGTACGTCGACCCACGGGAGTGTGCGCAGCAGCCAGCGGGAGCTGATCTCCTGCATCTGCGGAACGGACTTGGTGGTGGTGGCCAGGTTCCGCGCGGCCGCCGTCCCGAGGGACTGCTGCGGCTTGCCCTGATCCGTGCGGACCTCTTCGCCTACCGACATAGAGAATTGCCTCCCAGGTATTCCCGGTGCCGAATCGCACGGGCACCGGTCTCGGGACCGAGCCTTTCATCACCGAGCGTGGTCGCACCATTACCCAAACGAGCGGGAATGGATCATCGGATTACTGGGCACGAAGAGGGATCCCGCCGGGGTCGGCACGCAAGGGCGTCCCCTTCCCCGCAACCCGTCCCCGCGCCGGGCGACAATGAAGCGGTGACCAGCAGCGACCCGCTCACTCCCCGCCTCCCCTCCCCTCTTCAGGGGGTCGGGGACGAGCGTTTCGACCGCCATGGACTCACGCTGCTGCTGAAACGGGAGGATCTGATCCACCCGGATCTCATAGGCAACAAGTGGCGCAAGCTGGTGCCGAACATAGCGGCGGCCGAGGGCCGCCCCCTGGTCACCTTCGGCGGCGCCTACTCCAACCACCTGCGCGCCACCGCCGCCGCGGGCCGCCTCCTCGGGCTGCCGACCACCGGCGTGGTCCGCGGTGACGAGCTGGCCGGCCGTCCGCTCAACCCCTCCCTGGCCCGGTGCGCGGCGGACGGCATGCGGCTGCACTTCGTCGACAGATCGACGTACCGACGCAAGACGGAGCCGGGGACCCTGGCCTCGATCCTGCGCGCGGCCGGCGCCGAGGAGGCGTACGTCGTACCCGAGGGCGGCAGCAACAGCGCGGCCGTACACGGCTGCCGGGCACTGGGGGAGGAACTGCGCGGGCGTGCCGACGTCGTCGCGGTCGCCTGCGGCACGGGCGGCACGCTCGCGGGGCTCGCCGCCGGGCTGACGGCGCAGCAGCGTGCACTGGGCATACCGGTCCTCAGGGGCGGCTTCCTGGAAGGCGACGTACAGCGACTGCAGGAACGTGCCTTCGGTACCCGTACCGGCTCCTGGTCCCTCGACGGACGCTTCCACTTCGGCGGTTACGCCCGTACGACCCGCGAACTGGACGCGTTCGCCGAGGACTTCGAGGAGCGGCACGGACTGCCCGTCGAGCGTCTGTATGTCGCCAAGTTGCTGTACGGACTTGTCGCCCTCGCGGACGAGGGTGCCTTCGCGCGCGGGACGACGATCGCCGCCGTCGTCACGGGGCGGCCGTTCCCGCAGGGACCTCAGCCCGCCTCCCTGTAGGCCGCCGCCTCCTCCAGGTCCAGGCGCCTGAGCAGGGCGCGCAGCATCTCGTCGTCGATGTAGCGGTGGTCGCGGAGCTTGACGAAGACCTCGCGCTCGGCGCTGATCATCTCGCGGGACAGCCGGCGGTAGGTGTCGTCCACGGACTCGCCGGTGACCGGGTTGGTCTGGCCGAGGCGTTCCCAGACGGCGTTGCGGCGGCGCTCCAGGACCGTGCGCAGACGGTCGGCGAGCGGCGGGGGCAGGGCGTTGCGCTCGTCGGAGAGCAGGTCGTCCAGGCGGTGCTCGGCGGCCCGGGAGGCCTGTGCCTGGGCGTTGGCCTCGGCGAGCGTCTCGGCCTGCGGGTCGCGGCCGGGGAACCGCATCAGGCGGATCAGCGGCGCGAGCGTCAGCCCCTGCACCACGAGAGTGCCGATGACCGTGGTGAAGGTCAGGAAGAGGACCAGGTTCCGCTGCGGGAAGGCGGTGCCGTCGTGCACGGTGAGCGGGATCGAGAAGGCGATGGCCAGGGACACCACGCCCCGCATGGCGGCCCACCCGGTCACGACCGGGCCCCGCCAGGTGGGGTTGTCCTCGCGCCCCCGGATGCGGCGCGAGAACCGGCGGGGCAGGAAGGTCGCCGGGAACACCCAGACGAAGCGGGCCGCGACGACCACGAGGAAGACCGCGATCGCGTACCAGGCCGCGTCGGCGCCCCGGTACGCGCCCAGCCCCTTCAGGACGGTCGGCAGCTGCAGGCCGATCAGCGCGAACACGGCCGATTCCAGCACGAAGGCCACCATCCGCCACACCGCGTCCTCCTGCAGCCGGGTGGCGAAGTCGACCTCCCACGCGCGGTGCCCGAGGTAGACCGCGACCACCACGACCGCGAGGACCCCGGAGCCGTGGAACTGCTCGGCCACGCCGTAGGCGACGAACGGGATCAGCAGGGAGAGCGTGTTCTGCAGCAGCGCCTCCTTCAGATGGGTGCGCAGCCAGTGGATCGGCACCATGAGCACCAGTCCGACGACGACACCGCCGACGGCGGCCCGCAGGAACTCGCCGATGCCGCCCGCCCAAGTGGCGCCCTCGCCGACGGCCGCGGCGAGGGCCACCTTGTAGGCGGTGATCGCGGTGGCGTCGTTGAGCAGGGACTCGCCCTGCAGGATGGTGGTGATCCTGGACGGCAGGCCGACCCGGCGCGCGATCGCCGCGGCCGCGACCGCGTCCGTCGGTGCGACCACCGCGCCCAGCACCAGCGCGGCGGGCAGCGGCAGCCCCGGAACGACGAGGTAGGAGACCCAGCCGACGACGAAGGTCGCGAACAGCACATACCCGATCGACAGCAGGCCCACGGGCCGCATCTGGGCGCGCAGGTCGAGGTACGAGCTCTCCGTGCCCTCCTTGTACAGCAGCGGGGGCAGCACCAGGGGCAGGACGACCTCCGGGTCCAGCGTGTAGTGCGGGACCCCGGGGAGGTACGAGACCGCCAGGCCCACGGCGACCAGCAGCAGCGGGGCCGGCACGGGGGTGCGCCGGGCGGCCCCCGCGACCGCCGCACTGCCCGCGACCAGCAACAGCAGCGGCATCACGTCCATGGTCCTCGCCCACCCTCGTTTTTCGCGCGGCCACCCGCACACCCGTCGTAATCTGGCAATCATGAAACAGTGCACGCACGCCGAGGCGCTGCCGCACCCGGAGCCGGACCCGCTCGAGCCCACCTGCCCGGAGTGCCTGCGGAACGGCACGCACCCCGTCCAGCTGCGGTTGTGTCTCACCTGCGGCCACGTCGGCTGCTGCGACTCCTCGCCGGGGAGGCACGCGACACAGCACCACGAGACGTCCGGTCACCCGGTCATGCGGTCCTTCGAACCCGGCGAGGAGTGGAAGTGGTGCTTCGTGGACCACGTTCTCGTCTGAGTTCACAGGTCGGAGCGGGTTCTCACGCGGAGACATTCCCGGTCGACCGCGTTCTCGTGTGACACTGCATGCGGCGGCGACCGCACGACGGTTCGAGCGTGTGACGTCTGGGTACGTCAACCCGGCGCGCCCTCTTCCCATTTGGGCCCGCAAACCCTCTAGACACGGAGCGTATACACAGCTTTACTGTGAGTGACGCCAGGGGGGTTGGGGTCCCGGGACAGGAACGTTCGGAGCGCGATAGCGTCACCGCGGAACCACGTACGCGTTACCCCGGGGGGCGACCCTCGGCCCCGTAGAGCTTGTACCACCATGGAGGTGAGGGTGTCCCAGATCGCAGGCGAGCCCACGGCGAATCAGGACTTCGTGGAAGTCCGGCTGCCGGCTGCGGGTGCCTACCTGTCGGTGCTGCGGACGGCCACGGCCGGTCTGGCGGCCCGCTTGGACTTCACCCTGGACGAGATCGAGGACCTGCGCATCGCCGTGGACGAGGCCTGCGCGATCCTGCTCCAACAGGCAGTGCCCGGCTCCGTGCTCAGCTGTGTCTTCCGGCTCGTCGACGACTCGCTGGAGGTCACGGTCGCGGCGCCGACCACGGACGGTCACGCCCCGTCGCGGGACACCTTCGCCTGGACCGTGCTGTCGGCCCTCGCGGGCAAGGTCTCGTCCGCCGTCGACGAGGACAAGACCGTGTCGATCAGCCTCTACAAACAGCGCGGCGCGGGTCCCGGGCCGGCGTGAGGAACGGGGACGGTCCGGTGCGGGACGAAGAGCGCGGCACACGGGAGCTGCCGGCCGGGGACGGGGGTGCCCCCTGGTCGAGCGCGGGCGAGATCTCCGAGGAGGCCCCTCGGGACGGTTCCCGGCGCATGGCGGACGGCATCGACGGCATCCCCGAGCAGGCCAGACCGCACCCGGAGGACGACTCCACGCGGGCCGGCGGTGACGGTTCCGTCGAGGACGCCCCCGGGGAGGGGCCCCGCGCGGCGGCCAGGGCTCGGGGAAGGGCTACGGGCGGGACGATGAGCGAGCACGAGCGCAACGCCGAGGACGACGCGCTGGGCGCGGAGGCCGTGCAGGCCGCACAGCACGGCCCCCAGGACCGCAGCGGGGCGCGGGCGATGTTCATCGAGCTGCGCACGCTGAGCGCGGGCAGCGCGGAGTACGCGGAGCTGCGCAACCAGCTGGTCCGCATGCACCTGCCGCTCGTGGAGCACCTGGCGCGCCGCTTCCGCAACCGCGGCGAGCCGCTGGACGACCTCACGCAGGTCGCCACGATCGGCCTGATCAAGTCCGTCGACCGGTTCGACCCGGAACGCGGCGTGGAGTTCTCCACGTACGCCACCCCGACCGTCGTCGGCGAGATCAAACGGCACTTCCGCGACAAGGGCTGGGCCGTGCGCGTGCCACGCCGTCTGCAGGAGCTGCGGCTCGCGCTGACCACGGCGACGGCCGAGCTGTCCCAGCTGCACGGCCGCTCCCCCACGGTCCACGAGCTGGCCGAGAAGCTCGCGATCTCCGAGGAGGAGGTCCTGGAGGGCCTGGAGTCCGCCAACGCGTACTCCACCCTGTCCCTGGACGTCCCCGACACCGACGACGAGTCCCCCGCGGTCGCCGACACCCTCGGCGCGGAGGACGAGGCGCTGGAGGGCGTGGAGTACCGGGAGTCGCTGAAGCCGCTGCTGGAGGATCTCCCGCCGCGCGAGAAGCGGATCCTGCTGCTGCGCTTCTTCGGGAACATGACCCAGTCGCAGATCGCGCAGGAGGTCGGCATCTCCCAGATGCACGTCTCCCGGCTGCTGGCCCGCACGCTGGCCCAGCTGCGGGAGAAGCTGCTCGTGGAGGAGTGAGCGCTATTCGGCGCGGCCCGGTCCCTTGATGCCGAGGGCCCGGGTCGTCTCGCCGTTGACGAGCAGCACCAGCGCCGCCACGGCGACGGCCGTGAGGGCGATACCGGCCGGGATGGCCACACTGTCGGCGTGGATCAGGTTGTACGCGATCGGCAACGCCAAGAGCTGCGTGATCACCGCGGGGCCGCGGCTCCAGCTGCGCCGCAGCAGCAGTCCGCGCGCGGCGAGCAGCGGCAGCAGCGCGAGTACGGCCAGCGTGATCCCCAGGGTCACGGCCTGCTGCCGGCCGTCCGGCTCACCGGTGATCCCGAGCACGAGCACCCACAGCCCACCGACCCCGAGGGCGGCACCCTCCAGCGCGGCCAGCGCGGCGGCCCAGGCCAGCCGGCGGGGACGCGGACCGGCGGCGGCTTCGGCGGAGTCCTGGGCGGGGTTCTGCTCACTGCTCACCCCAGAAGGGTAGCCGCCAGACCGGTGCGGGCAGGGGCGGGTCCCGCTTGCCGCACCCCGGGTGTCCGGTCTCACGCCCCGGCCTCTTACCGGATCCCTACCTCGGTCTGGGCCCGGTACCCCCCAGTAGGTACGCTGCCATCCATGCGTGCACTTCTCGTGGTCAATCCGGCGGCAACCACCACAAGCGCACGCAGGCGCGACGTCCTGATCCACGCGCTGGCGAGCGAGATGAAGCTGGAGGCGGTCACCACCGAGTACCGCGGCCATGCGCGCGACCTCGGCCGGCAGGCGGCGGACAGCGACGACATCGACCTCGTCGTGGCCCTCGGCGGCGACGGCACGGTCAACGAGGTCGTCAACGGCCTCCTGCACGCCGGCCCCGACCCCGGGCGCCTGCCCGGTCTCGCCGTCGTCCCGGGCGGCTCCACGAACGTCTTCGCCCGCGCCCTGGGGCTGCCCAACGACCCGGTCGAGGCGACCGGCGCCCTGCTGGACGCCCTGCGCGAGGGCGGCGAGCGGGTCGTCGGACTCGGGCTGGCCTCGGGCACGCCGGGCACCGAGGACGAGGCGGTCCCGGACCGCTGGTTCACCTTCAACGCCGGGCTCGGTTTCGACGCGGGCGTGGTCGGCCGGGTCGAGCAGCAGCGCGAGCAGGGCAAGAAGTCGACGCACGCGCTGTACGTACGCCAGGTGATCCGGCAGTTCCTCGGCGAGCCGAACCGCCGGCACGGCGCGATCACGCTGGAGCGTCCCGGCGAGGACCCGATCAGTGATCTTGTGGTCGCCATAGTCTCGAACACGTCCCCGTGGACGTATCTCGGCAATCGCCCCATGTACACGTCGCCTAAGGCCTCGTTCGATACGGGCGTCGACGTGCTCGGTCTCAGCCGCCTGTCGACGGCCGCGGTTGCCCGGTATGGCACCCAGTTGCTCACTTCGTCCCCCGAGCGCGGACCCCATGGCAAGCACGTGGCCTCACTGCACGATCTGGACCAGTTCACCTTGCATTCCAAGGCGCCTCTCCCCCTCCAGATGGACGGTGACCACCTCGGGCTGCGTACGAGCGTGACGTTCACAGGCGTACGCCGTGCACTGCGTGTGATTGTGTGAGCGGAACGGGCCAAAGTCCTTTCACTCGAACGTTTAGGCCAGGATCCACCCCATGGAAGTACGGCTGTGACCTAGTCGACACCGAGGAATCAAAAAAAACTTTCCGGAAGGGGTTGTATCCGTCGCTGAGGTTTGCGAGTCTCTACGTGGCGATCGGGACGGCCCGCAACACCGGCCTCCACTGATCACCGGAACCCCTCTTCAAACCAAGGACCACGCCGGGGAAGACTCGGCGGTCGGCCCTTCACTTGTTGAGGGATTCGTGAAAGCGTTCACATTCACAAGCAATCTGCATGTAATACCAAGGAGAGGTAGCAGCCATGGACTGGCGTCACAACGCCGTTTGCCGCGAGGAAGACCCCGAGCTCTTCTTCCCCATCGGCAACACCGGTCCTGCGCTGCTGCAGATCGAGGAAGCCAAGGCCGTCTGCCGTCGCTGCCCGGTGATCGAGCAGTGTCTGCAGTGGGCGCTCGAGTCCGGTCAGGACTCCGGCGTCTGGGGTGGTCTCAGCGAGGACGAGCGCCGCGCCATGAAGCGCCGCGCCGCCCGCAACCGGGCCCGTCAGGCCTCCGCCTGACACACCCACCCCTGCTGACAGCCTGAGCTTGGCGGCGCGTGCAGCACGTACGCATCTCCCGCCCCCGAGCCGCAGCGCGCAGTATCCCCCGATGCCGCTAGCGATATAGCAGAGCAGCAACGAGCACGAGCCTCGGACCGATGACGGTCCGGGGCTTTTTGCTGTGCTCACGCTACTTCTGCGCCCGCACCGGAATGTCGAGGATCACCCTGGTCCCCCGGCCCGGCGCCGGCACCATGTCGAACGAGCCGCCCAACTCGCCCTCCACCAGCGTCCGTACGATCTGCAGCCCGAGATTGCCCGAGCGGTGCGGGTCGAAGTCCTCGGGCAGGCCGACGCCGTCGTCCTGGACGGTGACGAGGAGGCGGGCCTCCTTCGTCGTACCGCCACGGACGGCCGAGACCTCGACCGTGCCGGTGTCGCCCTCGCGGAAGCCGTGCTCCAGGGCGTTCTGCAACACCTCGGTGAGGACCATCGACAGCGGGGTGGCGACCTCGGCGTCGAGGATCCCGAAGCGCCCGCTGCGCCGGCCGGTCACCTTGCCCGGCGAGATCTCGGCGACCATCGCCAGCACGCGGTCGGCGATGTCGTCGAACTCCACGCGCTCGTCCAGGTTCTGAGACAGCGTCTCATGCACGATGGCGATCGAGCCGACGCGGCGGACCGCCTCCTCCAGGGCTTCCCGGCCGCGCTCGGACTCGATGCGCCGGGCCTGCAGCCGCAGCAGCGCGGCGACCGTCTGGAGGTTGTTCTTCACCCGGTGGTGGATCTCCCGGATGGTCGCGTCCTTGGTGATCAACTCGCGCTCGCGGCGCCGCAGTTCGGTGACGTCCCGGCACAGCACCAGGGAACCGATCCGGGTGCCCTTCGGTTTGAGCGGGATCGCCCGGAACTGGATCACCCCGTCGTTGGCCTCGATCTCGAACTCACGCGGCGCCCAGCCGCTGGCCACCTTGGCGAGCGCCTCGTCCACCGGCCCCCGGGTCGGGGCGAGTTCGGCGGTGGTCTGTCCGAGGTGCTGGCCGACCAGGTCGGCGGCGAGGCCGAGCCGGTGGTACGAGGACAGGGCGTTCGGGGACGCGTACTGGACGACGCCGTCCGCGTCCAGCCGGATCAGACCGTCACCGACGCGCGGCGAGGCGTCCATGTCGACCTGCTGGTTCGGGAAGGGGAAGGAGCCGGCCGCGATCATCTGGGCCAGGTCGGAGGCGCTCTGGAGGTAGGTCAGCTCCAGGCGGCTCGGGGTGCGGACGGTCAGCAGGTTGGTGTTGCGGGCGATCACACCGAGGACGCGGCCCTCACGCCGTACGGGGATGGACTCGACCCGTACGGGGACCTCTTCGCGCCACTCCGGGTCGCCCTCGCGCACGATCCGGCCCTCGTCCAGCGCCGCGTCCAGCATGGGCCGGCGGCCGCGCGGGACGAGGTGGCCGACCATGTCGTCCTGGTAGGAGGTCGGGCCGGTGTTGGGGCGCATCTGGGCCACCGAGACGTACCGGGTGCCGTCGCGGGTGGGGACCCACAGGACCAGGTCGGCGAAGGAGAGGTCGGAGAGCAGCTGCCACTCCGAGACCAGCAGGTGGAGCCACTCGAGGTCGGAGTCGTCGAGGGCGGTGTGCTGGCGGACCAGTTCGTTCATGGAGGGCACGTGTGCGAGCGTACCCGCGGGCCTCAGGTGGCCGGAAAAACACCCGCGGGCCGCGGCGCCTGGAAGGGACCCTCAACCCTCCCGGCACCGCAGCCCGGAGCATCATCGGCCACGGGGTGTGCGGTCCCGGTCGGCCGAAGGTCGAGGAGCCGGGGCAGTCAGGGCAGAGAGCGCCGGTTCCTCGGTCCGCCTTCCTGTGCGGGGAAGACGGAGGCTTTTCGCGTCGATGCGTTCGTGTCGATTGTGGACTAGACCACAAGGATGTGTCCATGGCCTTGTCGGCATGCACGACTGATGGCACCCGATGCCACGCAGCCTAGCCCGCCTCGGTCAGCCGTGGGGCCAGATGGCCATGGCAATTTCCGCGAGTGCCTCCAGTTCCGCCCGGTCCGCTCCGTCGCGCGCCTGCTGGGACATGCCCTGGATCATCGCGCCTGTGCAACGGGCGAGGGCGGCGGCATCGGTGCCGGCCGGGAGCCGCCCGGCCGCGACGTCCGCCCGGATCCGGGAGGCGAGGGCGGCGATGGTGCCGTTGCGGCGCTCACGCAGCAGCTCCTCGACCTCGGGGCTGGTGCAGTTGGTGGCGGCGTGCACCACGAGGCAGCCGTACGGGTGCGCGGGGTCGGTGTACTCGGCGGCGGCCTCGCGCAGCGTGCGCTCGACGGCCGCACGGGCGGTGGGCTCCTCGGCGAGGGCGCGGTCGACGAAGGCGCCGTGGGTGGCGGTGTAGACCCGGACGACCTCCTCGAAGAGGGTCCGCTTGTCACCGAAGGCCGCGTACAGGCTCGGTGCCCCGATGCCCATGATCCGGGTGAGACCGGAGACCGAGGTGGCCTCGTAGCCGTGCTCCCAGAAGGCCATGAGCGCCTTCTCCAGCGCGGTGGCCCGGTCGAAGGAACGCGGCCGGCCGCGCCCCTTCGGCGTCCTGACCTGCTCTTCCGTCTGCGCGCGCGCCACCATGGAGGCCATTTTATAGCGGACCCTAGAGAAATGACCCCGCCGTGCCGCACCCAGAGTTTCCCGGATCTTCCGCGTTCCGCACCTCCACGGCCGAACGCCGCTTCTGTTAGATTGGTCTAAACCACATGGAGACGCACAGAGCCCACTTCAGAACGGCAGGCCCAGCGTGGAAGTTGTCATCGTTCCGGACGCCGCGGCGGGTGGCGAGCTGATCGCCGAGGCAATGGCCCAGCTGCTGCGACGCAAGCCCGACGCCCTGCTCGGCGTGGCCACCGGCTCCACCCCGCTGCCCGTCTACCAGGCGCTGACCGCGAAGGTCCGCTCCGGCGCCGTCGACACCTCGCGGGCGCGCATCGCCCAGCTCGACGAGTACGTGGGGCTGCCCGCCGACCACCCCGAGTCCTACCGCTCGGTGCTGCGCCGGGAGGTGCTGGAGCCGCTCGGCATCGGCATGGACGCGTTCCTCGGACCCGACGGCACCGCCCAGGACGTCCAGGCGGCGTGCGAGGCCTACGACCGCGCGCTCACCGAGGCCGGCGGAGTGGACCTGCAGCTGCTCGGCATCGGCACCGACGGGCACATCGGCTTCAACGAGCCCTGCTCCTCGCTCGCCTCGCGCACCCGGATCAAGACGCTGACCGAGCAGACCCGCGTCGACAACGCCCGCTTCTTCGACGGCGACATCGAGCAGGTCCCGCACCACGTCATCACCCAGGGCATCGGCACCATCCTGGAGGCCCGGCACCTGGTGCTGCTGGCGACCGGCGAGGGGAAGGCGGACGCGGTCGCCGCGACCGTCGAGGGACCGGTCGCGGCCGTGTGCCCGGCCTCCGCGCTGCAGCTCCACCCGCACGCCACGGTGGTCGCCGACGAGGCCGCGGCGTCCAAGCTGAAGCTGGCCGACTACTTCCGGCACACCTTCGCCCACAAGCCGGACTGGCAGGGGATCTAGGCTCGTAGGCCTAGACCAGTCCGGATCGCGACGGTATAGAGAGGAGATCACGGAGCGTGCGGGTGGCATCCTGGGAAAGGAACCCGTGCCACGATGTGATCCGTGGCCGATGTCAGTCGGTCGCTTTCGGCATCCGGAGCCGGGAAGGCAGAGCATGAGCACCGACGTCAGCAGTGCGGAGACCGAGGCCGGCACGACCGTCCGTACGGCGCGCGTGCCCAAGTACTACCGCTTGAAGAAGCACCTGCTCGACATGACGGAGACGCAGGCCCCGGGCACGCCGGTGCCGCCCGAGCGCACGCTGGCCGCCGAGTTCGACACCTCCCGCACCACCGTCCGCCAGGCCCTGCAGGAACTGGTGGTGGAGGGCCGGCTCGAACGCATCCAGGGCAAGGGCACCTTCGTCGCCAAACCCAAGGTCTCCCAGGCGCTCCAGCTCACCTCCTACACCGAGGACATGCGCGCACAGGGTCTGGAGCCGACCTCGCAGCTGCTGGACATCGGCTACATCACCGCCGACGACCGGCTCGCCGGGCTGCTCGACATCGCCGCCGGCGGCCGCGTGCTGCGCATCGAGCGGCTGCGCATGGCCAACGGCGAGCCGATGGCCATCGAGACCACGCACCTGAGCGCCAAGCGCTTCCCGGCACTGCGCCGCTCCCTGGTGAAGTACACCTCCCTGTACACCGCCCTCGCCGAGGTCTACGACGTCCACCTCGCCGAGGCCGAGGAGACCATCGAGACCTCGCTGGCCACCCCGCGCGAGGCCGGCCTGCTCGGCACCGATGTGGGCCTGCCGATGCTGCTGCTCTCCCGCCACTCCCTGGACCGCGAGGGCAAGCCGGTGGAGTGGGTGCGGTCCGTCTACCGAGGCGACCGGTACAAGTTCGTCGCGCGCCTCAAGAGGCCCGTCGAGTAAGGCTCGTGGCCGTTCGCTGAATCGATATACCGATATACGGACGAGGTCTTCCACTGGCCCGACACCGTCACCTAGATTGCCTGCGCATTACACAGGTGATCAGCGAGGGGACGGAGAGCCGTGGCATGTCCGAAACACCTGAAGTGAGACCACCGGTCGTCACGCCGGCCCGGGTGATCATCGCCCTCTGCCTCGTCGCACCCTTCGTGGCGATGCTCTGGGTCGGCTCCTACGCCAAGACGGACCCGGCCTTCATCGGGATCCCGTTCTTCTACTGGTACCAGATGCTCTGGGTGCTGATCTCCACCGCGCTCACCCTGCTCGCGTACCAGCTGTGGCAGCGCGACCAGCGCGCCCGCGCCGTACGGAAGGGCGGTGAGGCGAAGTGAAGAACGGCGTCAACGGCGTCGCGCTCGGCGTCTTCATCTTCTTCTTCCTGGCCGTCACGGTCATGGGCTTCCTCGCCGCACGCTGGCGCAGGGCCGAGAACGAGCACTCGCTGGACGAATGGGGCCTGGGCGGACGGTCGTTCGGCACCTGGATCACCTGGTTCCTGCTCGGCGGCGACCTGTACACGGCGTACACCTTCGTCGCCGTACCGGCGGCGGTCTACGCGGCGGGCGCGTCCGGCTTCTTCGCGGTGCCGTACACGATCCTGGTCTACCCGCTGATCTTCACCTTCCTGCCGCGCCTGTGGTCGGTGTCCCACAAGCACGGCTACGTGACGACCTCGGACTTCGTCCGTGGCCGCTTCGGCTCCAAGGGACTGTCGCTGGCCGTGGCGCTGACCGGCATCCTGGCGACGATGCCGTACATCGCGCTCCAACTCGTCGGCATCCAGGCGGTGCTGGACGTGATGGGCGTCGGCGGCGGTGACAACACCAACTGGTTCGTGAAGGACCTGCCGCTGCTGATCGCCTTCGGTGTGCTGGCGGCGTACACCTACTCCTCCGGCCTGCGCGCCCCCGCCCTGATCGCATTCGTCAAGGACGCGCTGATCTACATCGTCATCGCGGTGGCGATCATCTACATCCCGATCAAGCTGGGCGGCTTCGACGACGTCTTCGCCAAGGCGGGCCACGCGCTCAGCCAGGTGAACCCGGCGACGGGCAAGCCGCGCGGGGCGCTCGCCCCGCCACAGGCGGGCCAGTGGACGTACGCCACGCTGGCGCTGGGCTCCGCGCTCGCGCTGTTCATGTACCCGCACTCGATCACCGCGACCCTGTCGTCCAGGAGCCGTGAGGTGATCCGCCGCAACACCACGATCCTGCCGCTGTACTCCCTGATGCTCGGCCTGCTGGCGCTGCTGGGATTCATGGCGATCGCGGCCGGGGTCAAGGTCACCAACGGGCAGCTGGCGATCCCGCAGCTGTTCGAGGACATGTTCCCGGACTGGTTCGCGGGCGTGGCGTTCGCGGCGATCGGCATCGGGGCGCTGGTGCCGGCGGCGATCATGTCGATCGCGGCGGCGAACCTCTTCACCCGGAACATCTACAAGGACTTCATCAAGCCGGATGCCACGCCGAAGCAGGAGGCACAGGTCTCGAAGTTCGTGTCGCTGCTGGTGAAGGTCGGCGCGCTGGTCTTCGTCCTCACCATGGACAAGACGGTCGCGATCAACTTCCAGCTCCTCGGCGGCATCTGGATCCTGCAGACGTTCCCGTCCCTGGTCGGCGGCCTGTTCACGCGCTGGTTCCACCGCTGGGCCCTGCTGGGCGGCTGGGCGGTCGGCATGGTGTACGGCACGGTCGCCGCGTACGGCGTCGCCTCGCCGACGCAGAAGCACTTCGGCGGCTCGGCGAAGGAGATCCCCGGCATCGGCGAGATCGGCTACATCGGCCTGACGGCGTTCGTCCTCAACGTCACCGTGGCCGTGGTCCTCACCGTCGTCCTCAGGGCCGTCAAGGCCCCCGAGGGCGTCGACGAGACCAGGCCGGAGGACTACACGGCGGACGCGGGTGACCCCGGCGTGCAGGCGGAAATGCCGCCGGCGACGGCGGGGGCGGGCCACTAGGTCCTGTCCGGCACGAGTCACCAGCACCGCGCAGCGGGCCGCCGAACCCCAGACACACGGCGGCCCGCTGCCGTTTCCCCCCGAACACCGATCCCTCACCGGCCCGGCGGACGCCAGTCCCCTACAGGCCCTGCCGGACGCCGATCCACAATTGCCCCTGCCCGGCACCACTCTCCAACTGACCCCAGCGACTCACCAGGACGACCTGGGGACGTCCCCGCCGTCGCCGAAGCGGACGCCAGCGCTGCGGCCGAGTGAGTACAGGCCGGAGGCCAGGGCCGCCATGTGATCCGCGCTGTCGATGTCGAGACCGTGTACCGGTCCCGCCGACGCCAGCCACCACCAACCCTGTCCGACGCCGGCCACGCACCACTCCCGCCGCATGCCAGCCCCCCCCCCCCCCCCCCCCACCGGCCCGCCCGAGGCCAGCCACCACGACCCCGGGCGCCAGCCACCCCCGCCCCTTCCAGACGTCAGCCCCTCAACCAGTCCCGCCCACGCCAGCCCCACCAACCTCCAGACACCCCTCCCCCACCGACCCGCCCAACACCAGCCTCCACCGGCCCCCCGGACGCCCGGCCCCACCGACCCTGTCCGACGCCGGCCACCACCAGCCCCTCCAGACGCCACCCGTCCTGCTCCCGGCGGCCGGCGCTGTCCGGCAGCTCCCACAGGCACAGCGCCTGGAGCAGGTTGAGCTGGGCGTACCAGCAACGGCTCTGCTGCAGTACGGTCTCCGCCTGCCGGATCAGGTCGGCACGGGCGCCGGGGTAGGTGTGCGGGTGGCGCGTGCGCCGGTTGGCCGCGTACTTGAAGCCCTGGGCCAGGGCGGTCTCCAGGGCGAGCGGCAGATCGGGGGTGCCGCCGGTCTGCCGCGGGTCCAGGTGGCGCAGCCACTTGGTGAGGCGTTCGCGGGCCTCGTCACGATGGGCGTCGTCGACGGAGCCCAGGAGCATGGGGATCATCCAGGCCCGCATGACGAACTCCCGCAGGAGCGCGACACGTTGCTCCCGGTAGCGCCGGTTGACCGCCCGCCGCCGGCGCTGCAGCCGGTCGATGAGGTCGGCCCGGGACGAGGCGCGGGCGGCCCTCGCCCTGCGCATGTCCGCCGCCCACACGGCGTACCGCTGTCTCTTCCAGGTCTTCAGGTCGCCGACCTTCTTGTTGTACTCCTGCACCGGGTCGGTGTGCACACCGATCTTCTCGCGGACCACGGCGAACGCCGGGTTGCCGCCGCTGCCGAACTCCTGGGCGGCCGCCAGGCGTATGGCGTACCAGGGCTCCTCCATGCCCATCTCGAACAGCTCCCGGTACAGCGCCGTCGTGTCGACCCTGCCGGAGACGGACCGCAGCGCCGTACCGAGCTGCCTGAGCAGTCCGAGCTTCGCCTCCTCCAGGGTGCGCTGGTCCCCCTTGAAGCTCCGCCACCTGAGGTGCACCGTGCGGACGATGTCGTCGAGCAGCTTCGGGGTGTCCTCCACGCTCTCGACCTCCAGGGCCGCCGTGTACAGGTCGAGGGCCTTCGGGTCGGCGGGGCGGCGGTTGGCGGCCGTCAGGAGCCGGTGGGCCATGGGGCGCCCGTGCACGGGAGCCCGCCGCCACCGCTCCCTCAGTTCCCGCTTCAGCTCGGTGGTGACACCGCCGTGCACGGCGGAGCGGTCCGCCGCCCGCCGGCGGGACAGCAGCACCAGGGAGATGAGCAACTCCCGGCTGGGACCGGGTGGTTGCAGCGCCTGCTCGATCAGCTCCCCGGCATCGCGCTCTCCCAGGCGGTACAGCATGCGGTAGCCGAAGTACGCCTGGATGATGCTGTGCGGGAAGCGGACCTTCTGCTCGAAGCCCTCCACCAGCCTCAGCTTGTCGGCATGGCTCGCGAAGCGGGCCATGACGGCGTGGCACTGGCCCAGGTTCCCCTCCCGCAGCCTCCTGCTCACCTCCCCGCTCACCCGGGCGCAGAGCAGGTTCCAGACCCGCTCGCGGTGCCACTCGGAGAAGGCGTTCCCGCGCTTGCCGTACCGGTCGAAGCCCCGCTGCTCCCAGAGGTGTTCGGCCTGCGCCCGCACCCGCCGGGCCCGGCCGGGGTGGACGTCCCGGTCCAGCAGCTCCGTGAAGCCGACCTCCAGCGTGTCCTGGAGCAGTCCGGTACAGGCCAGGGCGGAGACCACCTCCAGGGTGTCGCGGCGCTCCCGCGGCCCCAGTGCCACGTCCTCGCGCAGCAGGCCCTCCAGCAGCGCCCGCTCCCATGTCTCCAGCAGCCACAACCGCAGCTGACTGCGGTCCCAGCTGCGGGTGTCCAGCCGCCGCGGGTCGTTGCGCCGGTCGCGCTCCAGGGCGCCGTGGTGGTGCAGCTCCCGGGCGATGTGCAGATAGATGGGCGACTCGGTCACCTCCGCCGTCTCCACGATCCAGTCCAGGCGGCGCTCGTCGGTGTCCGGCATGTGCGCCTTGACGAAGTGGAGCGCCGCCTCCTCGCTCAACGGTTCCAGCTCCACGATGGCGGCGGGGGTGCTCTCCAGCGGGCTGTGCGGCCGGGAGGCGATGACGAGGGGCAGTTTCTCCTCGTGGGCACGCTCGATGGCCTTGCGGATGATGTTGTTCCGGTCCTCCTGGAGATCCTCGTCGAGGACGGCCTCCTCCAGGCCGTCGGCGATGACGACCACCTTGTCGTCGGCGAGCAGCTGCTGCCAGACCCGCTCCGTCTTGGTGCGCGCCAGGATGCCCTGGGGCGCTTCCTCGGCGAAGCGCTGTCTGGCCATGCGCTCGAAGTTCAGGCCGGGGCCGGTGGCGTCCCGCAGCCGGATCGGCACGGGTACGGCGCGCTGCTCCGCCAGCAGTTCGGTGAGCCGCACCAGGACGGCGGTCTTGCCCACCCCCACGCCGCCGACGAGCAGGTACGGGCGGCGGGTGTCGCGGTCGCGCAGCCGCTGGGCGATGACCTGGGCGACCTCCTCCCGGCCGACGATCTCGGCGATGTCCGGCCCGGCGGTGACCACCAGGTCCTGTGGTCTGCGGCGTGCCTTCGCGAGATAGCGGCGCTTGGTCCAGCCGTACCACCAGAACAGGAAGACCGCGGCGGCGAGCGAGGCGGCGAGGACGGGGCCGACGAAGCGAAGGAGGGCGTCGAACCCCTGGTTGTTCTTCCGCCATGTCTCGAACCACGTCGAGTGGTGGGCCACCAGGATGTAGACGCCCTCTCCGATCCAGGCGAGGACGGTGAGCGCGGCCAGGGCCCAGACGACCCTGGTGGCATTGGTGTAGGAGAACCATCTGCGCCACTTCCTGGGCCGGGTGGTGTCCTGGCGGGCTTCCCAACGGACCGTCAGTCGGTGCCAGTGGCGCAGGTACACGCGTCGGCCCCGGCGGCCGAGCCCCCTCAGGGGGAGGGTCGCCATGGGCGCGTTGCGCGGTCGCTCCTTGCCCGGCGGGCGGCGCACGACCTTGGGCATGGTGCGCTCTCCTCCCAGAGCTGCTCGGGACGGAGGACCCCCGGTGGTGCCGGCACCCACCTTCCATGGAAACACGCACGGCCCGACCCGCAACCCGGCCGCCGCGCGGGACCGGTGAGTTGACGCTCCGAAGCCACCGCACCACACAACAGACACAACATCTGGGGGTGCCACGACAGCCCGGCACTAGATGTATGCTCATGCTCGCTGTCGCCGCAGGGGAATCCGGTGCGAATCCGGAACTGTCCCGCAACGGTGTACTTGTGCCTGCCCGCCCCAAAGGTGCCTGCATCGCACAGGAGTCAGTCCGAGGACCTGCCGACAGCGCGCCCGGCCGTCCGGTCCGGGTGTCCCGATACGTCCGGGCCTCGTGGAATGGGCCGGTGGACGCGACGCCGTGTGCGCTCGTGGCTGCCCCCTGTCCTCCGCAAGGCCCCCGTGCCGAGCGAGGGAGAGCCCCACGTGACCATCGCGCCAGCAGATCCGGCTTCAGCCAGCGGCCTGGAGACCGACGGTCCCGGTACCGCGCTGCTGCGTACCCTGACCGAGCTGACCGCCGACCTCCCCGACGCCGACCCCGGCCGGGTCGCCGCCGCCGCCCTGCGCGGCCGGTCGGCGCACGCTGACGAGGCGGAGTTGCGCGAGCTGGCCACGGAGGCCGCCGCCGGGCTCATCTCGGAGGACCCCGCCTACTCCCGGCTGGCCGCCCGGCTGCTGACCCTCTCCATCCGCGCCGAGGCCGCCTCGCAGGGCGTGACGTCCTTCACCGAGTCCGTGGCCGTGGGGCACCGCGAGGGGCTCATCGCCGACCGGACCGCCGAGTTCGCCCGGCTGCACGCCGAGCCGCTCGACGCGCTGATCGACCGCCAGGCCGACGACCGCTTCGGCTACTTCGGCCTGCGCACCCTGTACAGCCGCTACCTCCTGCGGCACCCGATCACCCGCAAGGTCATCGAGACGCCGCAGCACTTCATGCTGCGGGTCGCGAGCGGCCTGGCCGAGGACGACACGACCCGTTCCGTCGACGAGGTCGCCGCGCTCTACCGGCTCATGAGCCGGCTCGACTACCTCCCGTCCTCCCCCACCCTCTTCAACTCCGGCACGCGGCACCCCCAGATGTCGTCCTGCTACCTGCTCGACTCCCCGCTGGACGAGCTGGACTCCATCTACGACCGCTACCACCAGGTGGCCCGGCTCTCGAAGCATGCCGGCGGCATCGGTCTGTCGTACTCCCGGATCCGCAGCCGCGGTTCGCTGATCCGCGGCACCAACGGGCACTCCAACGGCATCGTGCCGTTCCTGAAGACCCTGGACGCCTCGGTGGCCGCGGTGAACCAGGGCGGCCGGCGCAAGGGCGCCGCGGCGGTCTACCTGGAGACCTGGCACTCCGACCTCGAGGAGTTCCTGGAGCTGCGGGACAACACCGGTGAGGACGCCCGCCGTACGCACAACCTGAACCTCGCGCACTGGGTCCCGGACGAGTTCATGCGCCGGGTCAACGCCGACGCGCAGTGGTCGCTGTTCTCCCCGGCGGACGTGCCGGAGCTGGTCGACCTGTGGGGCGAGGAGTTCGACGCGGCCTACCGCAAGGCCGAGGCGGCGGGCCTGGCGAAGAAGACCATGCCGGCCCGTGAGCTGTACGGCCGGATGATGCGCACGCTCGCGCAGACCGGCAACGGCTGGATGACCTTCAAGGACGCCGCCAACCGCACCGCCAACCAGACGGCCCTGCCCGGTCACGTGGTCCACTCCTCCAACCTCTGCACGGAGATCCTGGAGGTCACGAACGACGGCGAGACCGCGGTCTGCAACCTGGGCTCCGTCAACCTGGGTGCCTTCGTCGACCCGGCTTCCCAGGACATCGACTGGGAGCGGCTGGACGAGACGGTCCGCACGGCCGTCACCTTCCTCGACCGGGTCGTGGACATCAACTTCTACCCGACCGAGCAGGCGGGCCGGTCCAACGCCAGATGGCGTCCCGTGGGCCTCGGCGCGATGGGTCTGCAGGACGTCTTCTTCAAGCTGCGCCTGCCCTTCGACTCGCCGGAGGCGAAGCGGCTCTCCACGCGGATCGCCGAGCGGATCATGCTCGCCGCCTACGAGGCGTCCGCCGACCTCGCCGAGCGCAGCGGCCCGCTGCCGGCCTGGGAGAAGACCCGTACGGCCCGGGGCGTGCTGCACCCCGACCACTACGACGTGGAGCTGACCTGGCCCGAGCGCTGGGCGGCCCTGCGCGAGCGGATCGGACGCGTCGGCATGCGCAACTCGCTGCTCCTCGCGATCGCGCCGACCGCGACCATCGCCTCCATCGCGGGCGTGTACGAGTGCATCGAGCCCCAGGTGTCGAACCTGTTCAAGCGCGAGACGCTGTCCGGCGAGTTCCTGCAGGTCAACTCCTACCTGGTGCAGGACCTGAAGAACCTCGGCGTGTGGGACGCCCGCACCCGCGAGGCGCTGCGCGACGCGAACGGCTCGGTGCAGGACTTCGCCTGGATCCCCGAGGAGGTACGCCGGCTGTACCGCACGGCCTGGGAGGTCCCGCAGCGCGGCCTGATCGACATGGCCGCGGACCGCACCCCGTTCCTGGACCAGTCGCAGTCCCTGAACCTCTTCATGGAGACGCCCACCATCGGCAAGCTCTCCTCGATGTACGCGTACGCCTGGAAGTCCGGTCTGAAGACCACGTACTACCTGCGCTCCCGCCCGGCGACCCGGATCGCGCGCGCCGCCCGGGCGCAGAGCGGGACGACCATCCCCGTCCAGCAGGCCGCCGATCCCGAGGCCGTCGCCTGCTCCCTGGAAAACCCCGAGTCCTGCGAGGCCTGCCAGTAATGACCACCCGTAACACCAATCTCCTCGACCCGGGCTTCGAGCTGACCCTGCGTCCCATGCGCTACCCGGACTTCTACGAGCGCTACCGGGACGCCATCAAGAACACCTGGACCGTGGAGGAGGTCGACCTCCACTCGGACGTCGCCGACCTCGCGAAGCTGACCCCGGCCGAGCAGCACCTGATCGGCCGGCTGGTGGCCTTCTTCGCGACGGGCGACTCGATCGTCGCGAACAACCTGGTCCTGACGCTGTACAAGCACATCAACTCCCCGGAGGCGCGCCTGTACCTGTCGCGCCAGCTGTTCGAGGAGGCCGTGCACGTCCAGTTCTACCTGACCCTGCTGGACACCTACCTCCCCGACCCGGAGGACCGGGCGGCGGCCTTCGCGGCCGTCGAGAACATTCCCTCCATCCGCGAGAAGGCCGCGTTCTGCTTCAAGTGGATGGACTCGGTCGAGAAGCTCGACCGCCTTCAGACGCGGGCCGACCGCCGGCGCTTCCTGCTCAACCTCATCTGCTTCGCCGCGTGCATCGAGGGCCTGTTCTTCTACGGCGCCTTCGCGTACGTCTACTGGTTCCGCAGCCGGGGTCTGCTGCACGGTCTCGCCACGGGCACCAACTGGGTGTTCCGCGACGAGACGATGCACATGTCCTTCGCCTTCGACGTCGTCGACACCGTCCGCAAGGAGGAGCCGGACCTCTTCGACGACGAGCTCGGGCAGCAGGTGACGGACATGCTGCGCGAGGCGGTCGAAGCGGAGCTCCAGTTCGCCCGCGACCTGTGCGGGGACGGCCTGCCCGGCATGAACACCGAGTCGATGCGGCAGTACCTGGAGTGCGTCGCCGACCAGCGCCTCACCCGCCTCGGCTTCGCCCCGGTGTACGGCTCGGAGAACCCCTTCTCCTTCATGGAGCTGCAGGGCGTCCAGGAGCTGACGAACTTCTTCGAGCGCCGCCCGTCGGCGTACCAGGTGGCGGTCGAGGGCACCGTCGACCTGGACGAGGACTTCTGAGCCCGCCGGTCACACCTGCCGGCGCGCGTTCCGGGGCCCGGGGGCCCCGCGAGCGCGCGCCGGTATCAGGCGGACCTGGCGGTCCTACCAGGGCATCGGCCTCAGCAGCAGGTCGTGCGGGCGCAGCGTGATGCCCACCCGCGTGCTGTCGTTCGACCCGGCGACCTGCTCGAAGCGGTACTTCGCCGAGATCGCCGCGGTGATCAGGCTCAGCTGGGTCATGGAGAAGTGGTCGCTGGGGCACTTGCGGTTGCCGACGCTGAAGGGGCTCATGGCGTACTTCGGCACCTCCTGGGCCCGCTCCGGCAGCCACCGGTCGGGGTCGAAGTCGAGGTGCCGTTCGTAGGAGCGGGCGTCACGCTGGATCGCGTACGGGCTGTAGACGATGTCCGCCCCGGCGGGAATGCGATAGCCGCCGAGTTCGGTGTCGGTGACCGCGCGCCGCGTCAATATCCATACGGCGGGCCTGAGCCGCATGGCCTCGACGACGACATTGTTGGTGTGCGTGAGCGCGCGAACGTGCTCGAATCCGACCGGCCGGCCGCCGGTCACGGATTCGACCTCGGTCCGTACCTTCTCGGCGTGTTCCGGGTGTTCCGCGAGAACCTGCAGCAGCCACATGATCGTGGACGCCACCGTTTCGCTTCCGGGGGTGAGTATCGCGACGACCTGGTCGTGGATCTCCTGTTCCCCGATGGGCTCGCCATTGTCGTCCTTTGCCTCCAGCAATGCTGTCAGCAAATCGTCCGGCTTTTGACCAGATGCCCTCCGCTCAGCGACGATCTCGTCGACCAGCAGATGCAAATCGGCCAGGGCCCGGTTGAATTCGCGGTTGGCCGGGAACGGCAGCCGGTACAGGGGTCCGAGCGGGACGACCATCCGGCGGTACATGCCCCGGAAGACGCTGGCGAGGTCGATGCTCAGCCGCTCGGCGCGCTCGTCCATGTACTCGCCGCGCAGCAGGCAGCGGGCGGCGATGCGCACGGCGACCCGGAAGGACTCGGAGGTGCAGTCGATGGTCTCGCCGGGCCGCCAGCGCCGGGTCAGGGCGTGCGCCTCCTCCTCCATGACCGGGCCATAGTTGGGGATCGCGTCCAGCCGGAACGCGGGCTGGATGGTGCGCCGCTGGCGCCGGTGCCGGGGGCCGTTGGCGGTGGCCACGCCCTCCTTGCCGAGCAGGCCTTCGAGGGACTCCCAGAGCGGTCCGTCGATCTTGAAGTCGGTGCTGAGCGCCAGCGCGCCGGTCAGCTCCGGGGTGGTGACGGCGTACACCGTCTTGGGGCCGAGCTTGAGGCGTACGACGTCGCCGTGGTCGCGGAGCCGGGACATGAAGGCGAGCGGATCGCGGACCAGTTTCAGGCCGTGCCCGAGAACCGGCACGGCGCCTGCGGCCAGGGGCGGTTCGCGCAGTTCGGTGGCCTCGGAGCTCAGGGGCTGCGCAGACTGGACGGTCATGACTCTCCTGCCGCTTCGTTCGTGACGTACGGGGGCGTGGACCGGTCGTCCCAGGTCTCGACCATGTACCGGCCGGACTCGTGGTGGAACCAGTAGACGGAGCTGAACCAGTTGCGCATATTGCCGACGCAGGCGCGGACCGCGGCGCTCAGTTCCTTTCCGTGGACCGTTCCGTCGGCGAGGCCGTCGGCGAACCGCAGGGCTTCCTGCTCGACCTCCAGGAATTCGCTGACGCATTCCTCGACCCGCCGCCTGACTTCGTCCACCGCTTCTTCGAGAGCCAGCCCCTCATGGGTGATGAGACTGATTCCGAGATTGTGGACGTCATCGCCCGCTATTTCCTTCGGCAGCGAGCACAGGTCGTTGTACCAGGCGGCGAATTCCTGACTGAGCAGCGCGGCCCGGCGGTAGACCGGATTTTCCCGCACCGCGTCCGGGAGTTCACATCCGGCGCTCGGTTCGAGCAGGTCCGTCCATATCCAGTGCGCGAAGGTGAGCCGGCGCAGGGCGAGGTATTCCTCGACGCCGGGTATGTATCCCTCGGTTCGATTGCGGAACTCGCGGTCGTAGGCCTCGATCACCGCGTGGAAGTGCCGGGCGAACCGCAGGTTCCAGGTGTGCGGCAGGAAGCCGTACAGCCGCAGCACGCTGTCCGCGAACCCGGCGACCAGCGGGTCCGGGTGGTGCAGATGGTGCCGGGGTGCGTCGAGGGCCGCGTGCAGGCGGTACCTCAGCCGCCGCCAGGCACCCACCCGGCCGTGGACGACGTAGCGGTCGTGGTGGTCGTCCCAGACGAAGAACCAGGCACTGTAGTCGGCGATGGCCTGCATGACCTCGTCGGGAGCGCCGAGGTAGTAGCCCGCCATGAGGTCCGTGTAGCACAGTCCGTCGGCATATTCCTGCACCTTGTCCGCCGGCATGAGCCGTTTTTCCAGCAGCCAGAGCCGTGTCGTGTGCTGGAGCCGCGGCCAATACGGATGCAGTTGCCGGGGAAAGGCGGACTCGATCACCGGGAGTGCCAGTGAAGGTGGTACGACGACCGCCGTCGGCGTCGCTGTGGTGCTGTGTGGGAAAGCTTGCACGAACAAACCCCTCTCAGCCGCCAGGAGCGCATGCCCCTCTCCGCTTGTGCCGGGCGTGCGCCGTTGCGTATCCCCGCACTTACATTCAGCACCACAACTGACCGTCATGGGAACGGATTTGCTTCACTCACTACCCCGAGGCTGCCGAGAATCCCGCCTTGTGTGACCGATTAAGGATCACAACGAGGGCAGAAGGGATCGGTTGTACGACGCACGGACGAGCGAGCGAGGGCATACGAAGGGCGCCCGACCGGGAGTGATCCCCGCCGGGCGCCCCAACGGCCGCGTGCCGCCTAGTCGTTGGCGACCACGGGGTAACGTGGCTCATTCTCGGCCATCTGCCGCAGCGCGTCCTTGCGGTCCCGCTTGGACAGCCGGTCGATGTACAGGTAGCCGTAGAGATGGTCGGTCTCGTGCTGCAAACAGCGTGCGAAGTAGCCGGTGCCGCGCACCTTGATCGGGTTGCCCTGTTCGTCCTGGCCGGTGACCTCGGCGTAGTCGGGACGCGCGAGCGGCGCGTACGCCGTCGGCACGGACAGGCAGCCCTCGTTGCTGTCGTCCAGCCGGCGCCGGTCGGCGGGCAGGTCGACCAGCTTCGGGTTGCACACCACGCCGACGTGCCGGACGCCCTCGTCGTCCTGGCAGTCGTAGACGAAGACCTTCAGGTCGACACCGATCTGGTTGGCGGCCAGGCCCACGCCCTCGGCGGTGCGCTGGCTGGCGAACATGTCGGCGACCAGCTGCCGCAGCTCCTCGCCGAACTCGGTGACGTCCTTGCACTCCTTGTGCAGCACCGGGTTGCCGACGACCGTGATCGGCCGCGAGGTCCCGCGCTCCCGCCAGGCCTTCTCGCGCCCCTCGCAGTCCTCCGTGTCGACGACATAGCCCTCGTCGTCGACGGGGAGCACGCCCGCGTGCTGCTGATCGGTGTCCTGCTGCGCCATGACCGACGTACGCCTTCCTGCAAGCCTGGAAAATTCTGCGAGTACAGCCTAAAGGGGGCCGGTCACCGGCTGCTCAGCAAACCTCTTCGAGATCCCGCCAGTCCCGGGAGTCCGGGCTGTCCGCGACCCACCCGTCCAGCAGCCCCCGGACCAGCGAGGCCGGTGCGGCCACCCCGCACTCACGCTCGGGCACCCACAGCTGCCCGTCCGTCCGGTGCCCCAGCGGGCCGGGGTGCCCCGGCTCGCTGTGATCGTGCGGGTCGAGATGCACACCCTCGCCCTCGTCCGACGGCATCCGCGACTCCGAACACATCCGGCACAGCAGCCGCACCGAGGACGACCAGTCCTCCGCCGCGAACCCCGCGTCGGCGGCCAGCTGCTCCAGCGCGTCCCGGTCCGCCTCGGTCGCCGCCTCCAGCAGGACCACCCAGGTCGGAACGGGCGAGGGCGCCCACAGCTCGATCTCGTCGAACACCGGGTAGGAGTGCCCGGCGGACGTGGTGCGCTCGCCGTGCGGAACTCCGTCGTGCAGCACGACCTCGCCCCAGCGCCGCCCGGACGAGGGAAGCGGGATGGACAGCACCTCCAGCCGCGCGGGGTCCAGCCGGCGGCCCCACACGACCTCGGCCTCGCCCTCGGGTGAGAGCCGTACGGCCGCGCTGCCCAGTTCCATGCCGAGGGGCTCGGCGGAGGCGGCGGCACCCCCGGGCACCTTCAGCCCGTACGCCTGCCAGGCGCGGCGGGCCAGCGGCCAGTCCTGCAGGGCGGTGGCGGCGATGCCGACGTTCCACCAGTCGGGCGCGCCGGTCTCCCGGTCCAGCAGGGCGACCGCGCGCAGCCCGGCGGCGCGGGCCTGCTCCCAGTCGTGCCGGAACTTGTGCAGCAGTGCGAGGTTGAACCAGGACTCCGACAGCCAGGGCTCCAGGTCGGCGGCCCGTGTCAACAGCTCGCCCGCGTCCTCGTACCGGCCGTCGCCGATCAGCGTGAACGCACGGTCGGTGGCCTGCCGCCAGGAGGCGGAGGGCCGGTGCCGTCCCTTGCCGAAGATCCTCACGATTCCCGCCTGCCAGTTCCAGTTCCGCTCAGTGGGCTGGCTTGTGCCCCCGGACACCCTCTCCCTCGCATCCAACCACGTGCGGCGGGAAAGGCGCTCATTACCCATGGGTTACCCAGCCGCGCGCGGGGTCAGACAGTGCCGTGCGTCTCCCGCCGCCCTCCGCCTGCGCGCTCTCGCGCCAGGTGCGTGGCCGGGCGAGGACCCGGGCGAGGGACTCCACCACCTGGGGAGCGTAGTCACCGGCGGTGCCGAGGCGGAGGTCCTCCAGCGCCCGCAGCGGCCCGTCGGGGCCGGCGTCCCGGGTCTTCTCGTCGTAGGCGTTCACGGCCCGGACGATCCGCGCGGCGACCGGCTGTTCGCGGTACGGGTCCGCCTGCCGTTCCACCACCACGGCGACGGCCGCGGCCACCCCGGTCTGCCGTACGACGGCCCCGCCGAGCAGCGCGATCCGCCGCTGTTCCGCGGCGGGCAGGCCGGCGGTGGCGCCGGCCGGGACCGGGTCGACGAGGCTGAGCTGGCCGATGTCGTGCATGAGGGCCGCGTACTCCAGGACCGTCAGCTCGCCCTCGGTCAGGCCGAGGTCCCGGCCGACGGCCAGGCTGAGCGCCGCGACACGCCGGGCGTGTCCCGCGGGGGTGTATCCGGCGATCTCGGTGGCGCGGGCGAGGGAGGCGATGGTCTGCCGGTTGGTGGCGCGGACGGCCGCGTACCGGCGCAGGGACAGCTGGGTGAGCAGCAGGGGCAGGCAGAACACGGGCAGCGCCCACAGGCCGACGACGGCGACCGCGAGCGCCATCACCGCGCCGGTCGCGCAGACGGCGGAGCCGATGCCGAGCAGCCCGCGCAGTTCGTCGCGCAGCAGCGGGCCGAAGGGCCAGCGGGTGCGGGAGTGGGCGAGGGCCGCGGCGAGGACCGCGTCGCACAGGGCGGTGAGGACCAGGAGGGCGACGAGCAGCAGGGCGTAGGCGGGGCCGCTCCAGGACACGAACACCCCCTTGTTGGAAAGGGGTTGGAAGCAGACGGCGGCGAATCCGACGCTCAGCACGCGGCGGGCGAGGTGGTCGAGGGTCCGGGTGCGTCCGCACCAGATGTGCGGGACGCCGCCGAGCAGGGAGGCGGTGAGGACGACGGTGACGACCTGCGGCGCGTCGTGCAGCGTCTGGTGCCCCGCGTCGGGCCCGAGCAGGGCGTACGACAGCGATCCGGCGGTGCCCAGCGGTGCCGCCTGCCGCACCTGGGCCCCGCTCCAGCGGGTCAGCTCACCGACGGCTATGAGCACCCCGAAGGCGAGCGCGACACCCCGGTCGACCGGCCCGGCCCACAGGGTGGCGCCGAGGGAGACGGCGGCGGTGAGCCCCGCGGCGGCGTGGACGAGCCGGAGGACGGTCATCGCGGTGCCCCGCTGCGGGGGCCGGCGGCCTGCTGCTGGGCCGGGACCGCGCGCGCCGTCTCGTCGGCCGTGACGGCCGGGTGCCAGCCCTGGCGGCCGAGGGCCCGGGCCAGCGCCGTGACCATGCGGGGGTCGAAGTGCGTGCCGGCACACCGCTCCAGTTCGGTGAGCGCCGCCTCGACGGGCCGGGCCCTGCGGTAGGAGCGGGTGGAGGTCATCGCGTCGAAGGCGTCGGCGACGGCGACGACCCGGGCGCACTCGGGGATCCGGGTGCCGACGAGGCCGTACGGATAGCCGCTGCCGTCGAGGCGTTCGTGGTGGTGCAGGATCGCGGCGCGGGCCTCGCCGAGGAAGGAGATCCCGCGGACCATCTCATGGCCGTACTCGGGGTGCAGTTCGATGATCCGGCGTTCCTCGGGGGTCAGCGGGCCGTCCTTGCGCAGCAGCCGGGTGGGGACGCCGAGCTTGCCCACGTCGTGCAGGATGCCGGCGAAGCGCAGGGTCTCGACGCGTTCGTCGTCCATGCCGAGTTCCCGGGCGATCATCACGGAGGCCTGTCCGACGCGTTCGCTGTGGCCGCGCGTGTAGCCGTCCTTGATGTCGACGGCCTGCACGAGGGCGCGGATGGTGGCCTGGTGGGCGGCGCGTTCGCGGTGGTACTGGGCGAAGATCCACCAGGACACGTACATCGGCAGCAGCACGAGCAGGGCCGCCACCGGGCCGTACGGGCTGCGCCACAGCACGGCCATCATCAGCCCGGCGAGCCCGTGCACCGCGACCGGTGCGAGCGAGCGGGACAGCAGGCCGCGCCAGGCCTGGCGCGGCGGTACCCCAAGGGCCACCGCGCGCAGGCCGCCGTCGAGGAGGGTGAGGATCAGGCAGAAGGCGAGGACGGCCGCACCGGCGGGCAGCAGCGCGTACGGGAAGTCGCAGCCGACGACGGCGTCGCGGCCGCCGAGCGCCCAGTGCACCCGGGCGGCGCCGTACACGGCGAGCGCGGGCTGCACGGCCCGCCAGACGCGCCTGAGCAGCGCGGGCCGGTGCTCCACCGGCGAGAACAGGGCCGCGGGCAGCGGTACGAGCGCCGCGGCCGGCGGCGGCAGCAGGAACGCCCCGGCGAGCAGGACGGGGTGGAAGGTGCCGCCGAAGCGACGGCGTACGACGTGCTCGCTGGCGGCGTAGAGCGCGCAGAGCAGGCCGAGCACCCACCAGGGAGTGCGGAGCGCCGGCAGCGGCAGCAGGCAGAGCACCGCCGACAGGGCGACACCGGCCACGTAGCCGCGCGCCCTCGCCGGTACCGCCTCCATCGCGTCCCTCCCCGACCGTGCCTGTCCGGGCTCGGAGCCTAGGGCGGGGGCCGGGGGGTGCGGGGCCTATGACCTGAGGATTAGCACATTCGGGTGAAGGGCCGGGGGGCCGAGGTCCGGGCCGGGGTCAGTTCTCCTGCGGCGTCGCGGTCACGTCGTGGTCCGGCACGGCGTGGCCGGAGCGGATCAGGTCGATCCGCCCCATGACCTTGGCGCGCAGGTCGGCGGGCACGTCGTCATGGCCGCAGCACCGCTTGACCAGCTTCTTCACGGCCTGCTCCAGGCCGTACTTCTCCAGGCACGGCGAGCATTCCTCGAAGTGGTGCTGGAACTTGTCGCGGTCGACGTCCGGCATCTCGCTGTCGAGGAACTCGTACAGATGGTCGAGGACCTCACTGCAGTCCGTCTCGTGCGCGTCTCCGCAGCTCATGAGCCCGAACCTTTCGCTTCGTTCGACTCTCCGGCGCCCGCCGGGACCAGCCCGCGCTCACGGGCGTAGTCCTCCAGCATGCCGCGCAGCTGACGGCGGCCCCGGTGCAGCCGGGACATCACCGTACCGATGGGTGTCCCCATGATGTCCGCGATCTCCTTGTACGCAAAGCCCTCGACATCCGCGAGATAGACGGCGATGCGGAACTCCTCGGGGATCGCCTGCAGCGCTTCCTTCACGTCCGAGTCGGGCAGGTGGTCGAGCGCCTGCGACTCGGCGGAACGCAGGCCCGTCGACATGTGCGACTCGGCGCGGGCGAGCTGCCAGTCCTCGATCTCCTCCGCGGCGGAGCGCTGCGGCTCACGCTGCTTCTTGCGGTAGGAGTTGATGAAGGTGTTGGTGAGGATCCGGTACAGCCACGCCTTGAGGTTGGTGCCCTCGCGGAACTGGTGGAAGGACGCGTACGCCTTGGCGTAGGTCTCCTGCACCAGGTCCTCGGCGTCGGCGGGGTTGCGCGTCATGCGCAGCGCGGCCGAGTACATCTGGTCGAGGAATTCGAGCGCGTCCCGCTCGAAGCGCGCACTGCGCTCGGCGGTGGACTCGGAGGTCGTCTCCGCGCTCACGCCCTGGCCCTCGGGCTGCTCCGCCTGGCCGTTGTCGGTCCCTGCGTCGGTACCGGTGACCGGACCCACCTCCTCAAGATCCCGGGCAGGACCGAGAGCGGTCCCACTCGATTCGGAGGATAGAACACGACCCGTGCCCGCCGCCCCTCGAATAGGAGCGGTCCTGGCCGCGTGCAGCACCGTCCAGTCCAGGTCGGCGCTGCGCTGGCGGGCCGGGCAGATGGTCGAACCCATGCGGCGGACTCCCTCTCCTACGACGTCGGTGCCGAGGCCTCAGCACTTCTGTCCGCCACAACAGTGGTCCGGCGCGGCGCATTCCCGCCCGTCACCCCAGTGACGCGAGCCACTGCGCCACGCCCTCGGTGATGAGTTCCAGGGCCCGCTCCTGGCCGATCTCCGCGCGCTTGGGCACGGCGAACCCGTGATCCCCGTACGGCACCTCGATCAGCTCGAAGTCGCCCTTCGGGAACTCCGCCGGCTTCCCGAAGGGGTCGTTGCCGCCCTGCACGACCAGCGTGGGCACACCGGCCCCGAGCAGTTCCCCGGCCCGGGACTTCTCCGGCTTGCCGGGCGGGTGCAGCGGGAAGCTCAGGGCGAGCACGGCGTGCGCGCCCAGCTCGGTCGCCGTACGGCAGGCGACCCGGGCCCCGGCGCTGCGGCCGGCGGAGATCACCGGCAGCCCCGGCTTCGCGAGCGCCGGCCACAGCCCGCGCCATCCGGTGTCCAGCGTCTTCGGTGCCGGGGCGACCTTCTTCCCGGCCACCCGCCAGGGCTGCTCGACGAGGGCGACGGTCACCCCGTGCGCCGGGAGCGTCCCGGCGAGCGCCTGGAGGTCCCGTGCCTCGATGCCGCCTCCGGCGCCGTGGCTCGCGGCGAGGACAAGCTGGGGTTTCTTCGCCGGGTGCCAGGTGACGCGTGCGGTCCCGGCCTCGGTCTCGACAGTTTCGATCACGCTGGAAGTCACGCCAGAAGGCTAGAAGAGTGTGCCCTCTTCCGGCGCCTCCAGCTCCTTCAGCAGCTCCGGGCCGTTGTTGCGGACGTTGCTGACGGCTGTGGAGACCGGGTAGGCGCGCATCAGGCCGGGCGGGGGCGGGGTCAGGAGGTCGCGCAGGTCGTCGGGGGCGGTGCGGGAGGGGTCGAGCCAGGCGTCCCAGCGGTCCGGGGTGAGCATGAGCGGCATCCGGGGGTGGATGTCGACGAGGGAGTGCGGGCCGTCGGCGGGGGCCACGGCCAGCGGGGTCGTCTCGGCCTCCGTGGTGATCACCGAGCAGGTGGCCCACCAGGCCCGCGGGTGGTCGTCGGGCAGCGTGCGGTCGCGCCAGAACTCGTAGAGCCCGGCCATCGCGAACACCGAGCCGTCGGCCGGCAGCACGAAGTACGGCTGCTTGCGCGGCCGCTTCTTCTTCCCCTCGACCTCCAGCTCGCGCTCCTGGGTGCCGGTGACCCACTCGTAGTAGCCGTCGGCGGGGACGATGCAGCGCCGGGTGGCGAAGGCACGGCGGAAGGCGGGCTTCTCGTGCACGGTCTCGGCGCGCGCGTTGATCATCCGGGCGCCGCCCTCGGGGGTCTTCGCCCAGGACGGCACCAGTCCCCACTTCAGCTTGCGCAGCTGGCGAACCGGACGCGGGGAGTCCGCGTCTTTCAGGGGACGGTCGAGAACGGCCAGGACCTCCTTGGTCGGAGCCACGTTGTAGTCGGGCTCCAGGGTCTCCTCGGGCTCCCACTTCTCGATCTCAAAGATTCCTGCGAGATCCTCGGGCCTACGACTCGATGCATACCGTCCGCACATAAGTGCCACACTGCCAGACTCCGTACGACGACAGGGAGCCACTCGGACACATGGACAGCCTCGCCGCCCTCGCGCTGCCCGACCTCTGGGACCGGCTCACCGGTACCCAGCCCGACCCCGATTTCTGGGTGGTCCTCGCCACCTCGGCGGCCGCTCTCGCCGTGGTCGTCCCGCACACCCTGTGGCGGATATCCCGCAACGCGATCACCATCGCGCACGAGGGCGGCCACGGCCTGGTCGCGCTGCTCACCGGCCGGCAGCTCACCGGCATCCGTCTGCACTCCGACACCAGCGGCCTCACCGTCAGCCGCGGCAAGCCGTACGGGCCGGGCATGATCCTGACGGCCGCCGCCGGCTACACGGCGCCCTCGCTGCTGGGCCTCGGGGGCGCCGCGCTGCTGGCCGCGGGCCGCATCACGCTGCTGCTGTGGGCGGCGACGGCGCTGCTGGTGGCGATGCTGGTGATGATCCGCAACGCGTACGGCGTCCTGACGGTGGTGCTGGCCGGGGGCGCCTTCCTGCTGGTGTCCTGGCTGGCGGGGCCGCAGGTGCAGGCGGCGTTCGCGTACGCGGTGGTGTGGTTCCTGCTGTTCGGCGGGGTACGGCCGCCGTTCGAGCTGCAGCGCAAGCGGTCACGGGGCGGCGCGGGGGACTCGGACGCGGACCAGCTGTCCCGGCTGACGCATGTGCCGGCGGGGCTGTGGCTGTTCCTGTTCCACGCGGTGTCGCTGTCCTCGCTGATCGGTGGGGGCCGCTGGCTGCTGGAGGTGTGAACACCGGGACGGGACGCGTGCGTAACAGACAAGTCCTGTCGCTGTTTCGTTGGGGTTTCGACGCTTTTGATCGAGATCTCCGGTCGCCCCCAGCCACTAAAGTGGGGCGCATGACCGTGAACCCCGCACCCACCGCCCTTTGGCCCGCCCCGCACGCGAGCGGAGCCGTCGACGCGACGGTCCACGTGCCAGGGTCCAAGTCGGTCACCAACCGCGCGCTGGTGCTGGCCGCCCTCGCCTCCGAGCCCGGCTGGCTGCGCCGTCCGCTGCGCTCCCGCGACACCCTGCTGATGGCGGGCGCACTGCGCGCGATGGGCGTGGAGATCGAGGAAGGGGTCGGCCCGGACGGCTCCGGCGAGGCCTGGCGGGTGCTGCCGACGGGCCTGCACGGCCCGGCCACGGTCGACGTGGGCAACGCCGGCACGGTGATGCGCTTCCTGCCTCCGGTGGCCGCGCTGGCCGACGGCCCCATCCGGTTCGACGGCGACCCCCGGTCGTACGAGCGTCCCCTGCACGGTGTGATCGACGCGCTGCGCGCGCTCGGCGCCCGGATCGACGACGACGGCCGGGGCGCGCTGCCGCTGACCGTGCACGGCGGCGGCGCCCTGGACGGCGGCCCGGTGTCGATCGACGCCTCCTCGTCCTCCCAGTTCGTCTCGGCCCTGCTGCTGTCCGGGCCGCGCTTCAACCAGGGCGTCGAGGTCCGCCACACCGGCACGAGCCTGCCCTCCATGCCGCACATCCGGATGACCGTCGACATGCTGCGCGCGGTCGGCGCCCAGGTGGACACCCCGGAGTCGGGCGGCGAGCCGAACGTGTGGCGGGTGACGCCGGGCGCGCTGCTCGGCCGGGACCTGACCATCGAGCCGGACCTGTCCAACGCCCAGCCGTTCCTCGCGGCGGCCCTGGTCACCGGCGGCAAGGTGCTGATCCCGGACTGGCCGGAGCGCACCACCCAGCCCGGTGACCGGCTGCGGGAGATCTTCACCGAGATGGGCGGCTCCTGCGAACTCACCGAGTACGGCCTGGTGTTCACCGGTTCGGGTGCCGTGCACGGGATCGACGTGGACCTGAGCGACGTCGGCGAGCTGACCCCCGGTATCGCGGCGGTCGCGGCCCTCGCGGACTCCCCCTCCACCCTGCGGGGCGTGGCGCATCTGCGGCTGCACGAGACGGACCGGCTGGCCGCGCTCACCAAGGAGATCAACGAGCTGGGCGGTGACGTCACCGAGACCGCCGACGGCCTGCACATCCGCCCGCGCCCGCTGCACGGCGGCGTCTTCCACACCTACGAGGACCACCGCATGGCGACCGCCGGCGCGATCATCGGCCTCGCGGTCGAGGGCGTGCGGATCGAGAACGTGGCGACCACGGCGAAGACCCTGCCGGACTTCCCCGAGCTGTGGGCCGGGATGCTCGGGCAGTAGGGACACGCCATGCGCCGCTACGGCAAGCACACCGACGAGGACGACATCCGCACCCGTCCCAACCGCAAGGGCAACCGGCCGCGGACGAACATCCGGCCCAAGCACGAGGACGCCGCCGGGGGCCTGGTCCTCACGGTCGACCGCGGCCGGCTGACCTGCCTCGTCGAGGACCGGGTCGTCATGGCGATGAAGGCCCGCGAACTGGGCCGCAAGGCGGCGGTGGTCGGGGACCGGGTGGCCCTGGTCGGCGACCTGTCCGGCCAGAAGGACACGCTCGCCCGGATCGTGCGGATCGAGGAACGCACGTCGGTGCTGCGGCGCACGGCCGACGACGACGACCCCTTCGAGCGGGTGGTGGTGGCGAACGCGGACCAGCTGGCGATCGTCACCGCCCTGGCCGACCCCGAACCCCGTCCCCGGCTGATCGACCGCTGTCTGGTCGCCGCGTTCGACGGCGGTCTGGAGCCGCTGCTGGTGATGACCAAGTCGGACCTGGCCCCGCCGGACAAGCTGCTGGAGCTGTACGGCGCGCTCGACATCCCCTACGTCGTCACCAGCCGCGAGGAACTGGAGAACGGGGACGCGGCGGACCGGGTCCGGGAGCACCTGGACGGCAGGGTCACCGCGTTCGTCGGCCACTCCGGGGTCGGCAAGACGACCCTCGTCAACGCGCTGGTGCCGCAGGAGCGCCGCCGTACGACGGGCCATGTGAACGCGGTGACGGGCCGCGGCCGGCACACCACCACCTCGGCCCTCGCCCTGCCCCTGAGCGGCGAGGACGGCTGGGTCATCGACACCCCCGGCGTCCGCTCCTTCGGCCTGGCGCACATCGACCCCTCCCGCGTGATCCACGCCTTCCCGGACCTCGAACCCGGCACGGAGGGCTGCCCGCGCGCGTGCAGCCACGACGAGCCGGACTGCGCGCTGGACGCCTGGGTCGAGGAGGGCCGCGCGGACCCGGCGCGGCTGTATTCCCTGCGCCGGCTGCTGGCCACCAGGGAGCGCAGGGAAGGCGACTGACCACCGCGTTGTTTGGCCGGGTCAGCGGCCGGTAAGTGCATAATCGCACCGAGCCGGAGATCCGGATCAACGGGAGGACCGCACATGGCGTGGCTGCTGGTCATGGTGGCCGGAGTTCTGGAGACCGGTTTCGCCGTGTGCCTGAAACTCTCGCACGGGTTCACCCGGCTCTGGCCGACGATCGCCTTCGCCTCCTTCGCCCTCGGCAGCTTCGGGCTGCTGACCCTGTCCCTGAAGAAACTCGACGTCGGCCCCGCGTACGCCGTGTGGACCGGGATCGGCGCGGCCGGCACCGCGGTCTACGGCATGGTCTTCCTGGGAGACCTGGTCTCCACCCTGAAGCTCATCTCGATCAGCCTGGTCATCATCGGGGTGATCGGGCTGCAGCTGTCGGGCTCGGCGCACTAGGCGCGTCGGCTCCGCGAAGATCGACGCGCTGCTGAGGAAGGCGGGCGAGTCCACCGGCCGGCTTCGATCACACCGTCTGGCGTGGGACGACCGCCCGGACCAGTTCCCTCACGCCCGCCTCTCCCGGTGGTGCCGCGACGCAGGACAGGGCGAGGCGTACGACCAGTTCGCAGGCGAGCGTCAGTTCGGCGGGGGTGGCGGTGGAGCCCGCCAGGGCGCTGACCGCGCGGTCCCGCACGATGCGGACGAAGTCGCGGGGCGTGGGCAGCGGCCCGTCCGCGCGGCGCTGCGCCGGCACCGAGGAGGAGGACGGCACGGCGGCCGGCGGCGGGGCGGGCAGCCGCTCGCTCCATGAGCCGGTGAGCACGGCCCGTACCAGCGCGTTCTCCCGTGCGGCGAGGCTCGTCCACTCGACCACGGCGGTGAGCCGCTCGCTCGGCTCGCCCGGGCCCGCGAGGGCTCGCTCCACGCCGGCCAGGTAGCCGTCGGCCTCCCGCCGCACCAGCGCCCGGGCCAGCCCGTCCTTGCTGCCGAACTCGTTGTACAGGGTCTGCCGCGACACCCCGGCCGCCGCGGCCACGTCGACCATCCGCACCGCGGACCACGGCCGGCGCGCGAGCGCCGTGTACGCGGCGTCCAGCAGCGACTCCCGGGCTGCAGGCATCATCGCCTCCCTGGGCCGGACCAACCCTGCGCCCAGATTTGACGGACTTGTATGCACTGTCAAGGGTTCGCGGGGTTCGGGGGCCCTGTACGCCGAGCGAGCCGGACAGCGGCCCGACACCCCGGCCCCTTGGTAGCCCCGTACCAGCGACGGCGGATACCGTTCGTTCCATGCCGGACTACCACGACGACCTGCGCCTCGCCCTCGTTCTCGCGGACGCCGCCGACGCCGCCACCATGGACCGCTTCAAGGCCCTCGACCTGAAGGTGGAGACGAAGCCGGACATGACGCCGGTGAGCGAGGCGGACAAGGCTGCGGAAGAACTCATCCGCGGCCAGCTGCAGCGTGCCCGCCCGAGGGACGCGGTCCTCGGCGAGGAGTACGGCATCGAGGGCACCGGCCCCCGCCGCTGGGTGATCGACCCGATCGACGGCACCAAGAACTACGTACGCGGCGTCCCGGTCTGGGCCACCCTGATCGCCCTGATGGAAGCGGGCGAGGGCGGCTACCAGCCCGTCGTCGGCGTCGTCTCCGCCCCCGCCCTCGGCCGGCGCTGGTGGGCCGCGAAGGGCCACGGCGCCTTCACCGGCCGCAGCCTGACCTCCGCGACCCGCATCCACGTCTCCAGCGTCGGCAAGCTCGCGGACGCGTCCTTCGCGTACTCCTCCCTCTCCGGCTGGGAGGAGCGGGGCAGCCTGGACGGTTTCCTGGACCTGAGCCGCGAGGTGTGGCGCACGCGCGCGTACGGCGACTTCTGGCCCTACATGATGGTCGCCGAGGGTTCCGTGGACATCTGCGCGGAGCCGGAGCTGTCGCTGTGGGACATGGCCGCCACCGCGATCGTCGTCACCGAGGCCGGCGGCACCTTCACCGGCCTCGACGGCCGCCCGGGTCCGCACAGCGGGAACGCGGCCGCGTCCAACGGCCTGCTGCACGACGAGTTGCTGGGGTATCTCAACCAGCGCCAGTGAGGCCCAGGAGAAACCCGCGCACGCCCCCAACTGGCGTCGCGCGCCCTCTTGTTGACTCGCCCTTTACCTGGCACTCTGATCCCACCCCCACTTGTGAATTTGTGAATCCATGCACCGACTCCATGGATTCCGAGGAGGTGGCCCCATCCATGCTCGTTCGTGACGCCATGAGCACGGTGATCCTCACCGTCGGCCCCGCCCACACCCTGCGCCAAGCAGCCGCCCTGATGTCCGCCCGCCGTGTCGGCGCCGCCGTGGTCCTCGACCCGGACGCCGGCGGCATCGGCATCCTCACCGAACGCGACATCCTCAACTCCGTAGGCCTCGGACAGGACCCGGACACCGAACCCACCCACGCCCACACCACCACCGACGTCGTCTTCGCCGCCCCGACCTGGACCCTGGAGCAGGCGGCCCGCGCCATGGCGCACGGCGGCTTCCGGCACCTGGTCGTCCTGGACCGCGGCGAGGTCGCCGGCATCGTCTCGGTCCGCGACATCATCCGCTGCTGGGCCCCGGCCCTCGAACCCGCACCGGCGTACTGACCTCCCCCGGACATACGGAACGGGCCGGACCCGAGCACCGTGGGGTCCGGCCCGTCCAGCCGCGGAAGGCGGCCGGCTCAGCCGCGCAGCGCCTGCACCGCCGCCTCCAGCCGCTTGCCGAAGCCGGCGTCGGCGTTGCGGAAGTTGCCGATGGCGCGCTCGGCGATGTCCTCGCGCGAGACCTTGGCGATGAAGCCCGCCAGGTTCGCGATCAGCCGCTCCTTCTCCCCCTCCGACATCAGCCGGTAGAGGTTGCCCGCCTGCACGAAGTCGTCGTCCTCGGCGTGCACGGGCGTCGGGTGGTTGCCCGTGTGCCCGTCGACGGAGGTGGCCTGCCACAGCGGAAGGCCGGTCTGCTGCGGGCCGCCGAAGCTGTTCGGCTCGTAGTTCTTCGCCCCACCGTGCCGGCCGTCGTACAGGAAGCCGTCACGGGAGTTCGTACGGGCCTCGGTGGCGTGCGGACGGTTCACCGGCAGGTGGTCGGCGTTGATGCCGACGCGGTAGCGGTGCGCGTCGCCGTAGGCGAAGAGACGGCCCTGGAGCATCTTGTCGGGCGAGGGGCCGATGCCCGGCACGAAGTGGGCGGGGCTGAAGACCGACTGCTCGACCTCGGCGAAGATGTTCCGCGGGTTGCGGTTCAGCTCCAGCCTGCCGATCTCGATGACCGGGTAGTCCGCGTGCGGCCACACCTTGGTCAGGTCGAACGGGTTGAAGCGGTACGTCGCCGCGTCCGCCGCCGGCATGATCTGCACACCCACGGTCCAGCTCGGGAACTCGCCCCGCTCGATCGCCTCGCGCAGGTCGCGCTGGTGGGAGTCGGGGTCCTTGCCCGCGAGGACCTCGGCCTCCTCGGCGGTGAGGTTCTTGATCCCCTGGTCGGTCTTGAAGTGGTACTTGACCCAGAAGGCCTCGCCCGCCGCGTTGTTCCACTGGAAGGTGTGCGAGCCGAAGCCGTCCATGTGCCGGTACGACGCCGGGATGCCACGGTCACCGAACAGCCAGGTCACCTGGTGCGTCGACTCGGGGCTGAGCCCCCAGAAGTCCCACACGTTGTCGGCTTCCTGGCTGCCGGTGTACGGGTCGCGCTTCTGGGTGTGGATGAAGTCCGGGAACTTGATCGCGTCCCGGATGAAGAAGACCGGGGTGTTGTTGCCGACGAGGTCGTAGTTGCCGTCCTCGGTGTAGAACTTCACCGCGAAGCCCCGCGGATCACGGACGGCGTCCGCCGCGCCCAGGTTGCCGGCCACCGTCGAGAAGCGCAGGAAGACCTCGGTCTCCTTGCCGACCTCGGAGAGGAAGGCGGCCCGGGTGTACGGCGTGACGTCGGCGGTCACCGTGAAGGTGCCGTAGGCGCCCGCGCCCCGGGCGTGCACGACCCGCTCCGGGATCCGCTCCCGGTTGAAGCGGGCCAGCTTCTCCAGCAGCAGCTGGTCCTGGACGAGGACCGGCCCGCCGACGCCCGCCGTCTCGCTGTTCTGGTTGTCGGCTACCGGAGCACCGGCCTCGGTGGTGAGCGGTCCCTGCGTCACGTGCGCCTCCTGCGTCGTCACTGACTAGTCCTGTCCCAGTCCTGTCCTGTGGCCAAAGCCGTTCTCGATCCTACCTTGGACTAAATCCAAGTCAATCAGTGTTCCAAAGTCACACCTATTCCCGACCTGGTACGTCTTCCTGTTAGGCTGGTGGCCATGAGCGACCTTCTGGAACGGCTGCGTGGACGCGGATGGCGGATGACCGCGCAGCGGCGCGTCGTGGCCGAGGTCCTCGACGGCGAGCATGTGCACCTGACGGCCGACGAGGTCCACGCGCGGGCTGTCGCGAAGCTGCCCGAGATCTCCCGGGCCACCGTCTACAACACGCTGGGTGAGCTGGTCACCCTCGGCGAGGTGCTGGAAGTCTCGACGGACAGACGCGCCAAGCGCTACGACCCGAACGCGCACCGTCCGCACCACCACCTGGTCTGCGCCCGGTGCGGCGCGATCCGCGACGTCCACCCGACGGGCAACCCGCTCGCCGACCTCCCCGACACGGAGCGCTTCGGCTTCACGGTGTCGGACGTCGAGGTGACGTACCGGGGGCTGTGCCCGGACTGCACGAGGGCGTAACGCGGTCTCCCCCAGGCCCCGGCGTCCGCCGGGGCTTTCTTTGTGCACCCGCACAACGACCGAGGGCCGGAATCCATCTCTGGATTCCGGCCCTCGGCCTTCAGTAGCGGGGACAGGATTTGAACCTGCGACCTCTGGGTTATGAGCCCAGCGAGCTACCGAGCTGCTCCACCCCGCGTCGGTGAACACGACATTACGTGAGGGGGGTCGCCGGAAGCAAATCAGTTCCCGGTGACGTGGCAGGGCTCACGCCGACAGTTCCTCCCGCAGGGCGTCCCGCAGCCGCCCCGCCCGCTCCGAAACCTCCGCCGGCCCCAGCCGAACCGCCCGGTCCGCCCACTTCTGCCCCTCCGCGAGCTCGCCCCGACGCGCGTAGACCAGAGCCAGCCGCAGCGCCGCCCGGCCGTGCCCGGCGTCGGCGGCCCGCGTCCACCACACCGCCGCCTCCGGCTCGCTGCCCTCCCGCGCCAGCAGCAGTCCCAGGTTGAAGGCACCGTTGCGCGACCCGGCCTCCGCCGCCGCCCGGTACCACCGCGCCGCCTCGACCACGTCCCCGCGCGCGGCCGCGAGCATGCCGACCCGGACCTGCGCCCGCCGGTGCCCCTGGGTCGCCGCCCGTTGGTACCACTCCTCGCACTCGGTCTTCTCGTGCACGATCTCGCCCAGCTCGTGCGCCGGCTCCGGCGGCCGGCGCGCGTCGAGCAGCGTGGCCAGCCGGTACGCCGCCTCCGCGCTGCCCCCGCCCGCCGCGCACCGCAGATGCCGTTCGGCCTCCTGCTCGTCGCCGTCGCGCAGCCGGGCGATGCCGACCTGGAGCGCGGCCTCGGTGTGCCCGGCGGCCGCCGCCCGCTCGTACCAGCGCAGGGCCATCGTCTCCTCCCCGCGCCCGGCGTAGAGGATCCCGAGGTTGAACGCGGCGTCCACGCTCCCGGCCTCGGCGGCCTTGGAGAACCACGGCTCGGCCCCGGTCGCGTCGCTCCCCCGCAGCAGCAGGATGGCGAGCGCGTTGGCGGCCTCCCGGTGCCCGGCGTAGGCGGCCCGCCGGTACCACTGCTCGGCCTGCGCGGTGCGTCCCTGCTCGGCGCAGAGCAGTCCGAGGTTGTACGCGCCGTTGTCGTCACCGGCGTCCAGGGCGGCCCGGTACCAGCGCTCGGCGGTCTGCGTCTCGCCGCGCTCGGCGTGCAGTGCGCCGAGCGCGTTGGCCGCGTTGCCGTCGCCGTCCTGGGCGGCGCGCAGCCACCACACCGCCGCGCTCTCGGTGTCCCCGGCGTCGCGCAGCAGGAAGCCCAGCGCGCAGGCCGCCCGGGGTTCGCCGTCCTTGGCCGAGGTCAGGTACCAGCGTCCGGCCTCCTTCAGCTCTCCGCGCTTCTCCAGGATCGCGCCGAGGTGCAGCGCGGCGCGCCGGTGTCCGCGCGCGGCGGCCTGCCGGTACCACTGCTCGGCCTCGGCGACAGCGTTGTCAGCCCCGCTCTCGTCCTCGCGCCCGGCTCGCTGGTCGAGCGCGCGGGCGAGCCGGTAGGCGGCCTCCCGGTGTCCGCGCTCGGCCGCGGCCCGCATCCAGTGCTCGGCTCCGACGTCCCCGCGGTGCTCCAGCAGGTCGGCGAGCGCGTAGGCGCCGAGGGCGTGGCCCTGCTCGGCGGACTGGCGCAGCCAGTACTCGGCCGCCGGCTCGTCCCCGCGCTCGCGGTGGTGGCGGCCCAGGGCGTGCGCGGCGGCGGCGGAACCGGCGACGGCGGCGACGCGCCACCAGCCGGCGGCCTCCTCGGGGTAGCCGCGCTGGTGCAGCAGGACACCCAGGTTGTTGGCCGCGGCCCGGTCACCGGCAGCGGTGGCGGCCCGCAGATGGGCCTCGGCTCCGTCGAGGTCGCCGCGGCGCAGCAGCATGGCTCCGAGGACGCTCGCCGCCTCGGCGTCGCCGCTCTGCGCCGCCAGCCCGAGGCGTACCTCTTCCGCGGCGTCCCCCATGTCGCTCAACTCGTCCCGGGACGGCGCCTCATCGGAAGGCTGCACAAATCGCCCTGACTCGAACAGAGTTGCCTTGTCCCCCATAACGTCCATCGTCGCACCACCTGCAACCTTGGTACACCCGGTATACCGCAGCCCGTGAGGTCACTTCAGCGTTTTGTCGACATGCCCACAGGGAGACAAGTCAAACACACACCGCTCAACTCCCCATGGCGGCGCGGCCCTCCCTCCCCCCAGTACATGAGTTCGCACACCACGAAGGCCCGGATCCCTGGGGATCCGGGCCTTCGACTGCAGTAGCGGGGACAGGATTTGAACCTGCGACCTCTGGGTTATGAGCCCAGCGAGCTACCGAGCTGCTCCACCCCGCGCCGTTGCCTGGTAACCGTACCACGGCGCGGAACGGTGCTGATCACCCCTTTTTCCCGCTCCCGTTCTTGTCGCTGCCGTTCTTGTCGCTGCCGGACCGGCCGGCATTGGCCTGCGCGTCCTGGGCCCGCTTCAGCGCGTCCTTGAGGTCCTTCTGCGCCTTGTCGTACGCGGTCCAGTCCGGGCCGCCCTGCGCCTGCAGGGCCTTCTGCCCGGCGTCGAAGGCCTTCTGGGCGTCGCTCAGGGCCTGTTGGACGGTCGGGTTGGTGGACGTGGGCGGGCTGGTGGTGCCGGTGTTCGGTGGTGCGGTCGGACTCGCCACCCCGAACACGGCGTCGAGTGCCTCGTCCAGGGTGTCCTTGAAGGCGGTCTTGCCTCCGTAGGTGACCAGAACCTTCCTCAGCAACGGGTACTTCAGGGAGCCGCCACGGACGTAGACCGGCTCCACGTACAGCAGTCCGCCGTCGAGCGGCACCGTCAGCAGATTGCCGTACTCGACCTTCGAGTGCCCGCGGCTGAGCAGGCTGATGGTCTCGGCGATGTCCGACTCGGAGTTGAACTTGCTCTGTACCTGCTTGGGGCCGTCGACCGTCGTGCTCGTCGGCAGTTTCAGAACTCTGATCCTGCCGTAGTCACTGGTGCGCGGATCGGAGTCGACCGCCATGAACGCGCTGAGGTTGTCGCGGCCGTTCGGCGTGTACGTCGACGTCAGCGAGAACGCCTCCGTGCTCTGGTCCGGCATCTTCATGCTCAGGTAGTACGGCGGCACCGCGCTGCCCGAGTCGTTGGTCGGGTCGTCGGGCACCTGCCAGACCTCGCTGCCGGTGAGGAACGTCTGCGCGTCCGTCACGTGGTAGCGGGTGAGCAGCTCGCGCTGGACCTTGAACAGGTCCTGCGGATAGCGCAGATGGGCCATCAGGTTCTTGGAGATGGCCGTGCGCGGCTGCACCGTTCCGGGAAAGGCCTTCATCCAGGTCTTCAGCACCGGGTCCTTGGTGTCCCACTGGTAGAGCTTGACCTCGCCGGTGTACGCGTCGACGGTCGCCTTCACCGAGTTGCGGATGTAGTTGACCTGGTTCTGCTGGGCCACCACGGTGCGCGAGGTGTTGGTGGCGGTCAGCGAGTCGGCCGTCGTGTCGCCGAGGGTCGTACGGGAGGAGTACGGGTAGCCGTTGGACGTCGTGTACGCGTCGACGATCCACTGGATGTGGCCGTCCACGACCGCCGGGTAGGCGTCCCCGTCGATCGTCAGCCAGGGGGCGACCGCTTCGACGCGCTCCTTGGGCGTGCGGTTGTACAGGATCCGCGAACCCTTGCCGATCGCGCCCGAGTACAGGATCTGCGGTTCGTTGAACGCCACCGCGTAGGCGGCCCGGTTGATCGGGTTGTCGAGGTTGACCCCGCTCCTGCCGGTGTAACTGGTGGTCTTCTCACCCTTGTCGTCGGAGTAGTCGATCTCCTTCTGGGGACCGCCGACGATGGAGTAGGTGGTGGTCTTCTCGCCGTAGTAGATCTGCTGCTGGTACCTGGGCAGGTCGCCCTCGGACGGCAGGTCCTTCTCGGTGAAGACCGGCTGGCCGTCGGCGGCCTCGGTGCCCTTGGCGGCGACCACGCCGTAGCCGTGGGTGTAGCGGAAGTGGTCGTTGATCCAGTTGTTCTTCGGGACGCCGTCCAGGTTCAGCTCGCGCAGGCCGATGACCGTGTCCTGCTCCTTGCCGTCCTTGCCGGGGTACCGGTCGACGTCGAGGTTGGTCGGGAAGCCGTAGTAGTTGCGGATCTGCTGGAGCTGCTGGAACGTCGGCGAGACGACGTTCGGGTCCATGATGCGGATGCCGGCCGCGTCGCCGACCTGGTCGCGCAGCTTGGTCTTGTCCGCCGTGCCGGACGTGCCCGGGTACTCGGTGACCTTGGTGTCGTCGATGCCGTACGCCTCGCGGGTCGCCTTGAGGTTCTTCTGGACGTACGGGGCTTCCTTGGCCTGTTCGTTGGGCTGGACCTGGAACTTCTGCACGATCGCCGGGTACAGGCCGCCGATCAGGATCGCCGAGAGGACCATCAGGCCGAAGCCGATGACGGGCAGCTGCCAGGTGCGCCGCCACAGCGTGGCGAAGAACAGCAGCGCGCAGATGACGGCGATGCAGAACAGGATCGTCTTCGCCGGCAGATAGGCGTTGGCGTCGACGTAGCGCAGGCCGGCCCAGTTGTCCGTCGCCTTGAAGTCGCTGGACTTGACGGCGAGGCCGTACCGGTCGAGCCAGTAGGCGACGGCCTTCAGGGCGACGAAGATCCCGAGCAGCACCGACAGGTGCCCGGTCGCCGCGGCGGTGGCCCGGGCGCCGGGGCTGGTGACGCGCAGCCCGCCGTACAGGTAGTGCGTGAGCGCGGCGGCGATCAGGCACAGGATGGCGGCGGCGAATCCGAAGCCGAGCAGAAAGCGGTACCAGGGCAGATCGAAGGCGTAGAAGGACACGTCGAGGTGGAACTGGGGGTCCTTCTGGTGGAAGGGCACGCCGTTGACCCACATCAGCCAGGTCCGCCACTGGCCGGCCGCGGAGGCGCCGGCGATCAGCCCGACGAGCGCGGTGACGGCGAGCAGCAGCCACGTCTTGTACGGCGCGATGCCCATCCGGTAGCGGTCGAGGCTCTGCTGCTCCATGGACATGGCGCTCAGCGGGGGCCGCAACCGGTGCGCCAGCCAGATGTTGACCCCGACCGCGACCGCCATCAGCAGACCGAAGACGAAGAAGAGGCCGATCTTGGTCCAGAGGGTGATCGTGAACACCGACGAGTAGTGCACCGACCGGTACCACAGCCAGTCCGTCCAGAAGCCCGCGAACATGGTGAACGCCATGCCGAGGACGGCCAGCACGCCCAGTGTCATGAGCAGGGTCCTCGCCCGCCGGGACGGACGGCCCGCTCTGATCCGCGGCCCCGTCGGGCCTCCACCGCGGTCCGGCATCTGGAAAGCCAAGGTGCGCACCTCGAAGTTCGCTGTCGATCCGTCAGGCCCTCGTGTTCGCGGACCCTCGGTTGCCCCCCGTGATCGCGGGCCAACACCTATGCAACTTACTCAGGCACTGCTCGGTTCCCGATTCCGGCGGGGAACGAGGCAGGATTGTGACCATGTCCAACACTCCCATGGCAGCGAGCCCGCTCACCCGGGCCGTACTCGAGATCGACGAGTACGTCTCCGGCCTCGGCTGGGACCAGCCCGCTCGCCTCTTCGCCCTCGTCGACACCGCACGGCTGCGGGCCCAGGAACCCGCGCTCGCGGCCCAGCTGGGCCTTGAGGACGAGTCCGCCTCCGCCGGTCTCACCCCGATCGAGCAGGACGAGGTCCCGTCCGGCAAACCGCTGGACGAGTTCCTCGCCACCATCGCCTGGCCCGACGCGGTGGCCGGCTGCGCGCTCTCGGTGGAACGCCTCATGCTCCCGCCGTCCGCCGAGGCGCAGGTCCCGCAGAACCTGAGCGAGGCCAAGCTGGCCAGGTGGGTGGCCGAGCACCCCGAGCGCCAGGAGGTGCGCATGACGGTCGCGGTGCTGCGTGACGGTGGCCGTGAGTCGGCGCTGCGGCTGCGCGAGAAGGACTCCGCGACGGAGGTCCTGACGGGTCCGGAACTGGTGCCCGGCCTCGCGGAGGCCCTGGCGGCGACCTTCGAGGACTGATCCGGCCGCGTTCGGCACGGCGATGGGGGCGCCCCTGCCTCGGGGGCGCCCCCAGCCGTGTCACCGACGCGCGCGCGTGCCGCTCAGCCCTTGGTGGTGCACTTGGGCAGCGCCGCGGTGTTCCCGCTGCGGATGTCCTTCAGCGCGCCGAGGGCGTCCCCGATCGTCTTGACCTTCACCAGCCTGAGCCCGCCCGGGGTGTCCTTGGCGGCGGCCGCACAGTTGTCGGCGGGCGTCAGGAAGTACTGGGCGCCCTTCTCGCGTGCGCCGACGGTCTTCATCTCGATGCCGCCGATCGGCCCGACGGTGCCGTTGTCGTCGATGGTGCCGGTGCCGGCGACGAACTTTCCGCCGGTGAGGTTGCCCGGGGTGAGCTTGTCGTAAATGCCGAGGGCGAACATCAGGCCGGCGCTCGGCCCGCCCACGTCGGCGAGCTTGATGTCGATGCTGAACGGGAAGGTGTGGTCGGTCCCGGCGGAGATCCCGACGATGGCCCGCTTGGCCCCGCTGTCGTCGGAGGTGGTCGAGGTGATGGTGACGTCCTGGGTCTTCGTCGCCGTCCTGTGCACCTTCTCGGCGGCGGCCTGGTCCCTGGCGGGGACGACGGTGAAGACGACCTTCTGACCGGGCTTGTGCCTGGTGACGAGCTTGGCGACGTCGGAGGGCTGCTTCACGGCCGTACCGTCGACGGCCTTGATCACGTCGCCCGCGTGCAGCCTGCCCTCGGCCGGCGCGCCCTTGACCACGGTGGAGACGATCACCCAGGACTTCACCGAAATGCCCAGTTCCTTGAGGGCGGCCACCTTGGCGCTCTCCTGGGACTGGCTGAACTCCTCGGCGTTCTCCTGGGTGGACTGCTGCTCGGTCTTGCCGTCCGGGTAGAGCGTGTCGTGCGGCACGATCTTGCTGTCGTGCGCCAGCCAGCCGTAGACCGCCTCCACCAGGTTCATGCGGAAGTCCGCGCTGGTCACCCGGACGGTCGTCATGTTCAGGTTGCCGTCGGCCGGGTACGTCTTGTGTCCGGTGATCTGCAGCACCGGCTCGCCGTCGTGGTCGCCCAGCGTGTTCACGGTCGGGCCGGGGGACATCTCCGAGTACGGCACGGGGATGAGCACTCCCGCGCACAGGAGCGCGATCAGCATCAGGGTGGAGGCGAGCATCGTCGCGGTGCGGCGTGGCATGCCACGACAGTACGGGACGGCTCTGTCAGCGGACCGTCAGGGCACCCCGGTCAGGCGCCGCCGGTGCCTGTGTGTGACTTCTCCATGGCCTCACGGAACCGGGCGTAGCCGTCCAGTTCGGGGCCGTCGGCGCGCACCTTGCGGGTGCGGTTGGCCCAACTGCCCCACAGCCCGCCGCCGATCGCAGCCAAGAGCGGAATCAGCAGCCAGACAAGCGCCCCCATGCCGACCTCCCAACGCGACGAGCGTCCGCAACTGACTGATCAGCAGATTAACCATCCGTACTGACAACGCTCACGGGAGGGGGCCGGTTACGCAACTCGGATGGCGCAGATGCCACGAGTGACGGACGTCAGCAGGCGCCGACCCACTCCTCGGTGCCGTCCGAGAACGTCTGGTGCTTCCAGATGGGCACCTCGTGCTTGAGGTCGTCGATCAGCTTGCGGCAGGCGTCGAAGGCCTCGGCCCGGTGCGGACAGGCCACGCCGACGACCACGGCGAGATCACCGACCCGCAGGTCCCCCACGCGGTGCACCGCGGCCAGCGCCCGCACCGGGTACTCGGCCACGACCTTCTCGGCGATCCGCCGCATCTCGGCCTCGGCGCTGGGGTGGCTGGAGTACCCGAGGGCGTCCACGTCGGCGCCTCCGTCGTGGTTCCGCACCGTCCCCACGAACAGCGCGACGCCTCCGGCCGCGTCGTCCCCGACGGCCTGGAAGACCTCGTCCAGGGAGAGCGCGGTCTCCCGGACACCGATCAGCCTGATGGGGTCCTGCGCCGCCTGCTCACCGGGGTGCTCGTTCGCGTGTGCCATGCCATCCATCGTGCCGCACGCGTGTGACGCGCGGAAATACGAGATTCACCAGGCACGCGCGTGGGTCCCTTTGGATGCTCGTACGACGCGGCCGCCTCACCCGCCCAGGGGGCACCCTCACACGCGCCGACGAGCCTTCCGGGCCCGCCGGACCACAGCGGCGGCGCCCAGCAGGGCCACCGTCGCCCCCGCGGCCCCCGCGGCGGTGGCGTCCTTGCGCCCCAGCCGCCGCCCGGCGACCGTGTGCCGCCCGGAGACCTCCCCCAGCAGCTCCGCGAGCACCTCCTCGTTGGTCCACCCCGGCCGCCACCCGGCGTCGTGCAGCCGGCTCCCGCTGACCACCCAGGGGTACATCGTGTACGCCAGGTCCCCCGCCGGAGACGGGGTGAGCCCGATCCGGTGCAGCCGCGCGGCGGCGCCGAGCGCCACCGCCGACGGCAGCTCCATCCGCCGGATCCCGCTCAGCTCCTCGACCTCCTCCTGCTCCAGCCACCCGTCGCAGCCGACGGCCAGTTCCCCGTCGACCTTCTCCAGGACGGCGTACTCCAGAGCACTGCACAGGTCCTCGACGTGGCAGAACTGCCACGCGGGCCGCGACCCGGCGACGACGAGCAGCCGCGGCGACTCGAAGTACCGGGTCAGCGCGGTGTCCGTGCCGCCGACCAGCACCGCGGGCCGTACGACGGTGACGTTCAGCCCGGGATGCGCGCGCGGCGCGCGCCGCGCCAGCCGCTCGATCTCCAGCAGGTCCCCGACCCCGGTGGCCTCGGCGGTCGCGCGCAGCTCGGCGTCCTCCGAAAGGGGCAGCTCGTTGTCCGGCAGCGCGCCGTAGACCATCGCCGAGGTGCACAGCACGACCCGGTGCACGCCGGCCGCCGCGGCGGCGGTGAGGACGGTCTGTGTCCCCCGGACGTTGTAAGCGGTGCGAGCCGCCGGATCCGTTTCCAGGTCGAGGTCGAGCGCCAGGTGGACGACCACGTCGGCGCCCCGCAGCTTGTCCGCGATCGCGGGGTCGCGCACGTCGAGGATGTGCCACTGCGCGTCGGCGCACTCGCCGCGCCGCTCGTCGATGGCGACGACCTGCCTGATCTCCTCACAGGCGGCGAGCCGCTCGGTGAGCAGGGCACCGACCCCGGCCGCGGCGCCGGTGACCGCGACGACGGGTCCGCGCACGGTGGAGGGGCCTGAGGGGTTTCGCGCTGCGCGAACCTGTGGATCTGGGGAACTCACCGGGCGTCTCCAGTGGTTGTCTTCAGTACGGGCGCGAGTGACGCGTACGTACCAGGTGCATCCATCCTGCCGCAGGCCTTCCGTGGGCGAAGCACCGAGGCCCGATCGGGTCGGGGTGTCTACGCTGGGTGGTGTTGTCGGGCAGCCGCGCCGCCGGAGCGAAACCGGTGGCCTTACCAGCCGAGGAATCCCGTGAGTGACACCCCATTCGGTTTCGGCCTTCCGCCGGAGGAGCCGGAAGACGGCGACGAGGGCAAGAAGAAGGACCAGCAGAGCGGTGGTGGGCAGGGACCGGCCAACCCGTTCGGTTTCGGCGGCCTGCCCGGAGCCGGAGGCTTTGGCGGCCCCGGCGCCGACAATCCGCTCGCTGCCATGTTCGGGTCCCTGAACCCCACCGACCTGGGCGCAGCGTTCCAGCAGCTGGGCCAGATGCTGTCGTACGAGGGCGGCCCGGTGAACTGGGACATGGCCAAGCAGATCGCCCGCCAGACGGTCGCCCAGGGCACTTCGGACGGCACGAAGGACGCCAGCGTCGGTCCGGCCGAGCGCAGGGCGGTCGAGGAGGCCGTCCGCCTGGCCGACCTGTGGCTGGACGACGCCACGTCCCTGCCGTCGGGCTCCGCCTCGGCGGTGGCCTGGTCCCGCGCGGAGTGGGTCGAGGCGACCCTGCCCGCCTGGCAGGAGCTGGTCGACCCGGTCGCCGAGCGGGTCGGCGCGGCCATGGGTGACGTCCTGCCGGAGGAGATGCAGGCCATGGCGGGCCCGCTGATCGGCATGATGCGCTCGATGGGCGGCGCCATGTTCGGCACGCAGATCGGGCAGGCCGTCGGCGTGCTCGCGGGCGAGGTCGTCGGCTCCACCGACATCGGCCTGCCGCTCGGCCCGGCCGGCAGGGCGGCGCTCCTCCCGGCCAACGTGGAGGCCTTCGGCAAGGACCTCGGCGTGCCACAGGAGGAGGTGCGGCTGTACCTGGCGCTGCGCGAGGCGGCCCACCAGCGCCTGTTCGCGCACGTGCCGTGGCTGCGCTCGCACCTGTTCGGCGCGGTCGACGGGTACGCGCGCGGGATCAAGGTCGACACGGCCAAGCTGGAGGACGTGGTCGGCCAGTTCGACCCGCAGAACCCCGAGCAGCTGCAGGACGCGCTGCAGCAGGGCATGTTCCAGCCGGAGGACACCCCCGAACAGAAGGCCGCCCTGGCCCGTCTGGAGACCGCTCTGGCGCTCGTCGAGGGCTGGGTGGACGCGGTGGTCCACGCGGCCGCGAAGCCGCGCCTGGCGTCCGCGGACGCCCTGCGCGAGACCCTGCGCCGCCGCCGCGCCACGGGCGGCCCCGCGGAGCAGACGTTCGCCACGCTGATCGGTCTGGAGCTGCGCCCGCGCCGGCTGCGCGACGCCTCCCGCCTGTGGGCCTCGCTCACGGACGCGCGCGGGGTCGACGGCCGGGACGGCCTGTGGGCCCACCCGGACATGCTGCCGACGGCGAGCGACCTGGACGACCCGGACGGCTTCGTGCACCGCGAGCAGCTGGACTTCTCCGAGCTGGACAAGATGCTGGGCGAGGCGGCGGACGGCTCCGCCGGGAAGCCGGAAAAGGACGACGACTCCGAGTGACTCTGCACGGTGACGCGGTCCAGGTGCTGGAGAAGTACCAGGACCAGCAAGATCTTCGTCAGGTCTATCTGGACCACCTGGACGCTCATCCCGGCGGGATGTGGAAGGGCTGCAAGGACGGGCACATCACAGCCAGCGCTCTGGTGATCGACCCGGAGCGTGAGCGGGTCCTGCTCACGCTCCACCGGAAGCTGCGCATGTGGCTCCAGATGGGCGGGCACTGCGAGCAGAGCGACAGCACGCTCGCGGATGCCGCGCTCCGCGAGGCCACGGAGGAGTCCGGCATCTCCTCGCTGCGCCTGCTGCAGACCGCCCCGGTCCGTCTGGACCGGCACCTCACCCCCTGCGCCTGGCACCTGGACGTGCAGTATGCCGCCGTCGCCCCGCCCGGAGCCGTGGCGGCGATCAGCGACGAGTCACTGGACCTGCGCTGGTTCGCCTACGACGAGGTGGGGGACGTAGCCGACGAATCGGTTGTACGGCTGCTGGACGCGACACGCGCAATGCTCTGAACGTGTAAGGGGCGACCGCCCATACGGTCGCCCCTTACCTGTGCCTTCCGGACGGTCAGCTCCAGACGTTGCCCTGGTTCTGCCCGCGCGCCCCGTGCTGCCCCATGCCGAACTGGGCGGCGAGGCCCTGGCCGATCACCGCGTTCTGCGGCGGCAGCAGCTCGCTGGGCTGGACGAGCGCGAACCCGGAGCCCATGAAGCTCAGCTCCCAGCCCTCACCGGTGGTGCCGCGTCGGCGCCACACCCCGGAGGAGTGCGTCTGGGCCTGCATCTGCACACGCAGCCCGGTGGACCAGGCGACGATCGCGTCCGCGTCGCAGTTGACGTACCGGTCGGGCGTGACCTGCATCAGCAGCGGCGACCCGGAGGTCATCAGGGCGACCTTGCCACGCCCGGTGATGTTCAGCTGGTACTTCCCGGAGCCGGAGATGCCGTAGAGGCTGTCCACGGCGATGACCTCGTGGTGCAGCGAGGAGTCCATGGCGAGGACGTAGGAGCTGTCGACGGTCAGCCCGTCCTGCTCGACGTCCATGACGTGCACGTGCTGGCCGAGGTTGGCGAGGTACACCGTGCCCTGTCCGTGACAGCGCATCAGGTCCAGGCCCTCACCGGTGTACGCACGCGCGCGTGCCTGGCTGTTGCTGCGGTACTCGGCGTCGAACTCGACGAGTCCCTGGTAGGCGACCATGGTGCCCTTACGGGCCAGGATGTCGTCGTGGCCCTCCAGGGTGACGCGGAGCATCTGCTTGTTCTGCAGGCTCCAGCGCTCCTGCGTCTGGACGTCGTTGTGCGCGAAAAGCGGGCTCTGCATGACTTCCTGACTCCCCCTCAGCCCCGGATCCGGAGGCGGTCGGTGCTGTCCTCGCTGGGCTGGACGACGACGATGCCCTGGCCGGAGAAGGCCATCTGGTAGGCCTCGCCGCTGCCCCGGCCGATCAGCGACTGCGCCTTGAAGCTGCGCTTGCCCTTCACCTTCAGGTTCGGCGACCAGGCGACGAGCGCGTCCGGGTCGACGTAGGTCTCGTCCTCGCCGCCGCCGCAGTCGACGACGATCGGCTTGCCCCGGGAGGTCAGCGCCACCCAGCCCTGCCCGGAGATCTTCGTGTTCCACAGGCCCTGCCCGGCGAACTTCGCGAGGCCCTTGACCCGCTCCACGCCCCAGCTGAGATGGGCGTCGAAGGCGAGGAGGTTGGTGGCGTTGACGGAGATGCCGTCGCCGTTGAGATTGATCACCACCACGTTGGCGCCGTAGTCGGCAAGGTAGAGCAGGCCGTCGCCGGAGCACTTCATCAGGGGCGCGCCTTCGCCGGTGATCCAGTCACGGGCGATCTGGCGCACGGCGGGCGGGTTGGGCTCGTACGTGACGAACCCTTCGTAGGCGACCATCGAGCCCACGCGCGCGAGGAGGTCGTTTCCTGTCTGCATGGCGACCTTCAGCATGTGGTTGCCGTGGTTCTCCATGCGGGCGGTGACGGGTGCGGGGGCATAGCCCGCGAGCGGCTGGTTCATGACGGGCTCCCTCAGACCTCGTACGGCTGGACGACGATGAAGTTGCCGGGCGCGCCCCGGAACTGGAGGTTCACGCTCTCGCCGGTGTCGCCCGGGTAGGCGTTGCGGCGCATGCGGACCTGGCTGGAGACGATCACCTGGGAGGCGGCCGACCAGGCGACCACGGCGTTGCAGTCGGCGAAGGTGGTCGGCGTGACCGGCAGGACCACGGGCGTGCCGTGCGTCTTGACGACGATGGTTCCGGTGCCCTGGAACTGCATCGTGAACAGGGCGCCGCCGGGGATGCCGTGGCCCTCGATGCGGCGCACCTCGTACTGCAGGCTCTCGTCGAAGGCGAGGACGTTCTCGGCGGAGACGCAGATCGCGTCGCCCTGGAGCTCGACGGGGTGCAGGTGGGTGGAGTTCTCGGCGAGGAACACCTGCCCGTTGCCGGTGCAGCGCATCAGCTGCATCTCCTGGCCGGTGGCGTTGCCGACGATCCGTCCGGCGAAACCGGCGCCCTTGTAGCTGAAGTCGACCTTGCCCTGGTAGAGCACCATGCTGCCCTGCTTGGCCAGCACGGGCTGGCCGCCGATGCCGAGGTCGACGCGGATGAGTTTCTTGTTCTGCTGCGTCCAGCGCTGCCCGGTCGGCGTCTCCTTGAACGCCTGCAGCGCGGCCGTCACCCCGGCGCCGCCCTGCGGGGCGCCCTGCGGCACGCCGTAGCCGGCGGGCTGCTGGCCGGGGACCTGGCCGTAGCCCGGCGGCATGGGCGGGGTGGGCCCGCCGCCGTAGGAGGGCGGCTGCTGGCCGTAGCCCGGGGGCATCGACGCGGGCGGCTGACCGCCGTAGGACGGCTGCTGGGGCGGCTGGCCGTACGGCTGCTGCGGCGGCTGGCCGTAGGGCGCGGGGGCCGGGGCCGGTGGATGGACGGTGCCGCCGGCGGGCGGGGTCAGGGGGGCGATGACCGTGGGCGCGCCGTGCACGTCGGGCGCGGCGGGCGGCGGTGTGAAGGCCTGCGGCGGCGTGCCACCGGCGGGCGGGGCGAAGCCCTGTGCGGCGGGCTGCGGGGCGGGGGCCGGGGCGGGCGCCGGGGCCGGGGCGGGCGGGGCGGCGAACGTCGGCGGGGCCGTGGTCTGGGCGGGCGGGGCGAAACCGGGGGCGGCACCGGTCGAAGGCTGCGGCGGGGCGGCGGGCGCCTCCTCCTCCAGCACCTCGCCGCCGAAGTTCTTCAACAGCGCCTCCAGGCCGCCGTCGAAGCCCTGCCCGACCGCAGCGAACCGCCAGCCGTCCTTGAAGTACAAGTCACCGAGCATCACAGCCCGCTCGGTGGAGAACTCGGCGCCGGTGAAGGAATACCGCGCGACCTCCTCGCCACCCGCCACGATGCGCAGATAGCCGGGAGCGATCTGCGACATCTGCCCGGCGCCGTCGACGGTCGCCGTGAAGGACAGCTTGCGGATGTGCGACGGGATCCCGTCGAGCGTGACCCGGAACGACTCCGTGTCGCCCGCCTGGGCACCCAGCAGCTGGATGGACTCCTCGGGGGACTTCGGCTGGTTGAAGAAGATGAAATACCGGTCGTCCGAGAGGCGCTCGTCCGCGTCCAGACCGAAGCAGCTGATGTCGAAGGTGAGCCCGGGGGCGGTGATCTGCACACCTACGTACAGATCCGTGCCCGCCGTGAGGTCACTGATTCTGGCCTTGTGGCCGCGTTGGAATTCCCTGGCCATGCGTAACGACCGTCCCCCATCCCGAATGTGAGTGCGTCGCGCCAGGCTAACGGCAAAGTCCGACAGCGGACGCAGCCGGTACAGACCCGGTACACAACCGCGCCGAGAGGCGAGCGGACCGCGCTCGGCTCACTCCCCGCGCGCCCCCGGCACGTACGGCAGCCGCTCGGCGGCGACGACCCCCTCAAGGTAGCCCCGGGCCCGCTCGGTGCGCGGATACGCCTCCAGCAGCCGCCAGAAGTCTGGCCCGTGACCGGGGACCAGCAGATGGGCCAGCTCATGGCACAGGACGTAGTCGATGACGTACTCGGGCATGCCCTGCAGCCGGTGCGAGAGCCTGATGCTGCCCTCGGCCGGAGTGCACGAGCCCCAGCGGGTGTTCTGGTTGGTGACCCAGCGCACGGTGAGGGGACGCGCCCTGCCGTCGAAGTACTGCGCCGACAGCCGCTCGGCACGCTCGGCCAGCTCGGCGTCGCCGAGCACCCGCTTGCTCTCCTGGGCGGCGAGTTTGTCGAGCATCACGGTGATCCAGCGCTGCTCCTCCGCCTTCGACATCCGGGCGGGGATCAGTACGACGGTGCGATCGCCCTCGCGGTACGCGGAGACCGTCCGGCGGCGCCGGGAACTCCTGCGGACCTCGATCGCGCTCGCCCCCGAGCCGCCGGGCGGCTGGCTCGTCGTGCTGCGCTGTGGCTTTCCGGCGCGGTGCAGTGGGTCGGCGGGCACGCCCCGACGTTACCCGCTGGGCATGTCCAAAGTCCCGGCTCCGGAACGGTTCCGTGCCGATCCCCCACCATGCGTTTGATTCGTATGACTCCTACGACTGATCCGCACATCCGATTTGTGACTTTCCAGAAGAAATGAAGGACTTCGTCCAGCCGACTTGTATGACAAACATGCCCAGCCTGTGGATAACTCCCGGCACCCGATGGACGGACACGGCATGCTGACAGACGTCGGCGGAGCGTGACCGGCTTCACCGGCGGGGCGAGGTCCGTGGCGCTTTCCACGCACACGACGGATACAACCGAAAACGACGGATACGACGGATACGACGGATACAACGGACACGACAGGCACGACAGGCACAACGGATACGGGGGACAAGTCATGCATCCGGTGATGAAGCCCGCGCTGCGGCGCGGCTGGCGCGATCGCGAAACCGTGCAGTTCGGAATGACACCGGCACACGCCCTGACACTGGGACCGATGGACCCGGCAACGGCCGGCTTCCTGGACCTGCTCAACGGCACCCGCGGACTGCCGCTGCTGCGCGAGGAGGGCCACCGCATCGATCTGCCGGCCGACCGGGTCGACGCCCTGCTGGCACGGCTGACCCGCGCGGGCCTGGTCGACGACGCGCGCGGCGGCGGACCGGCCGCGGACGCCCTGCGCGCCAAGGAGAACGTCCTGCGGCGCCTGCGCCCCGACCTCGCCGCGCTGTCCCTGACCACGACCGAGCCGGGCGGCGCGCTCACCCGGCTCGCCGCCCGGCGCGCACTGCGCGTGCAGGTGCGAGGCGCGGGGCGGGTCGGCGCCGTCCTGGCGTCGGTGCTGTCGGGCGCCGGAGTCGGCGAGGTCGACGTGCGCGACGCGGGAAGCGTGGAACCGTGGGACATCGCCCCGGGCGGGCTGACCCCCGAGTCGCTCGGCGAGCGCCGCGACACGGCGGCGCGGGCCGCCGTACGCCGCGCGGCACCCGGCCGCCCACCCCGCCACCCCCACTCCCCCGGATCCGGCGCCCGGGACGCCGGACTCTCCCTGGTGATCCTCGCGCCCCGGGACGACGTGGCCGTGCACGCACCCGACCCGGCCGACGCCGAGCCGCTCATGGCCTCCGGAACGCCGCACCTGTACGCCGGCGTCGTCGAGGGCACCGGGGTCGTCGGACCGCTCGTCCTGCCCGGCGAGTCGGGCTGCGCCGGCTGCCTGCACCTCGACCGCGGCGACCGGGACCCGGCCTGGCCCCGGCTGACCGCCCAGTGGCGGTCCCCGAAGGCCCGCCGGGTCGGAGCCTGCGATCTGACACTGGCCACCGCGGTCGCCGGACTGGCCGCGGCGCACGCTCTGGCCTTCCTCGACGGGCAGTCACCGGGCAGCATGGGTACCCGCTGGGAAGCGTCCCTGCCCGGGCTGGACTGGTGCAGCCGACCGGTCCCGCCGCATCCGGCGTGCGGGTGTGGCGCGACGGAGAGAGGTAAGAAGGGGGAGCACTCCTCAACCGACGGCGCACCACGCGCGACAACGGCGGTGCAACGGCCGTCGGCGGAGCGACGACGCGAGCCAGGCGAGGCGCGGCCGACTGGGACTTGGAGGGCGCATGTCTGATCTTCCCCGGAAGGCGGTCACCCGGACCGCCAAGCTCGCCGCGCTCCCGCTCGGCTTCGCCGGCCGGGCGACCTGGGGGCTGGGCAAACGGATCGTGGGCGAGTCCGCGGAGATCGTCGGCCGGGAACTGCAACAGCGCACGGCGGAGCAGTTGTTCAAGGTGCTCGGCGAGCTGAAAGGCGGTGCGATGAAGTTCGGGCAGGCCCTGTCCGTCTTCGAGTCGGCACTGCCCGAGGAGATCGCCGGCCCCTACCGCACGGCCCTGACCAAGCTCCAGGAAGCGGCACCCCCCATGCCGACCCGCACGGTGCACGCGGTGCTCGATGAGCGGCTGGGCCCGGACTGGCGCGATCTGTTCGAGGAGTTCGAGGACAAACCGGCCGCGGCGGCCTCGATCGGACAGGTGCACCGGGCCGTGTGGCACGACGGCCGTGAGGTGGCGGTCAAGGTGCAGTACCCGGGCGCCGGCGAGGCACTCCTCTCCGACCTAGGACAACTGAGCCGCTTCGCCCGGCTGTTGGGGCCACTGATCCCCGGCATGGACATCAAGCCGCTCATCGCGGAGCTGAAGGACCGCGTCTCCGAGGAACTCGACTACGCCCTGGAGGCCCAGGCCCAGTCCGCCCACGCGGAGGAGTTCGCGGACGACCCGGACGTGGTGGTCCCGGCGGTGGTGCACCAGTGCGAGCAGGTCCTGGTGACCGAGTGGATCGACGGCATCCCGCTGTCGGAGGTGATCTCGGACGGCACCCAGGAGCAGCGCGACCGCGCCGGTCAGCTCCTGGCCCGCTTCCTCTTCTCGGGACCGGCTCGCACCGGCCTGCTCCACGCCGATCCGCATCCGGGCAACTTCCGGCTGCTGCCCGGCGGCCCGGCCGGCGAGGACGACTGGCGCCTGGGAGTCCTGGATTTCGGCACGGTCGACCGGCTGCCCGGAGGACTGCCTCTCCCGATCGGCACCTCCCTCCGCATGACGCTGGACGGCGAAGCCGAGTCGGTCTACGACATGCTCTGCACCGAAGGGTTCGTGAAGGAGTCCATAGAGCTGGACCCCGACGCGGTCCTCGACTACCTGCTGCCGATCATCGAACCGGCCCGGGTCGAGGCGTTCACCTTCACCCGCAGCTGGATGCGCAGCCAGGCGGCCCGCATCGCCGACCCCCGCTCCCCCGCCTACCAGCTGGGCAAGCGGCTCAACCTGCCGCCGGCCTATCTGCTGATCCACCGGGTGACCCTGAGCACGATCGGCGTCCTGTGCCAGCTGAGCGCCACGGTGCGCCTGCGGGAGGAACTGGAGGAGTGGCTGCCGGGGTTCACGCCTGACGAAGCCCTGGGCGAGGAGGAGCCGGCGGCGGAGGCTTGATCTGGGGTGCCTTGAGGTCGGGGGGGGGGTGGGGAGGGGGGAGGGGGGAGACCCCCAGGGAAAGCCCCCGAGGAAAGACTCACCACCACGCCGAATCCAGACGCCCCTCGATCGCCCGTAGGTTCTCCCTGGAGCAGGTGTCGCAGAAGTACTGGCGGATGCCGTTCTCCACGGAGCAGGTCCAGGTGGCCGGCGGGGCTCCGCCGGCGGGAGTGCCGCAGCGGGCGCACACGAGCACACGGCGCTCCGGAGTGGAGCCGCCCTGATCACTTCCTCCGGGAAGACTCGTCACCCGGCGACGATAACTCGGCCGGCGGCGGATCGCCGTGCACAACGCACCGCGGGGGCCGGTCCGTTCGGCCGGACCGGCCCCCGCGCAGAATGTTCCGCCTCCCGGACGGGCCGGGCGGCCACCGCTTCTGTCAGGTGTGATCGTTACTGCATGACCGCCATGGCGAGCGCGCGCCGGGCGCGCCGCGAGGCGCGCTCGGCCCGGCGCTGCATCCGCTGGGCGACCGCCAGGCGCACGGCCTGGCGTTGCCGCTCGGCCTCATGGAGTCGCTCGTGCATATGCGCACGAGCCAGGGCTTCTTGCATGAGTTGCATCTCTCGGGTCCTGTCCTGGCGCGCTTCGGTCGCGCCGGTGGTGGTGACGTCTTCGGTCGCGGAGCCTGCGGGCTCGCTGGTGGACGGCTTCATCGGGGCCTGCTTCTTGGGGTCGTGCGTGAGGGGGCGATCGATCGTTCCTGCGGTGTTCATGCCGTGACCGGGTTCTTCCGCGGGCGACCACGCGGCCGCTTCCGGGCGACGACGACACCCTGGACGAACAGCTCGCCGCCCCAGACGCCCCAGGGCTCGCGCCGCTCCTTGGCGCCGGCGAGGCAGGCCTCGATCAGCGGGCAGGTGCGGCAGAGGGACTTGGCGTACTCGACGTCCGCCGGCGACTCGGCGAAGAAGACCTCCGGGTCGTAGGAGCGGCAGGGGACGGGTACGCCGAGGTTCTCGATGGCGTCGTCGAGCGCGGTGAGCGCGGTGAGGGGGGTCAAGGTGGAGTCCTCCGTGAGGCCGGGCGGGGGGATCGTTTGCGAAGGCGGTACGGACGGGGCGTGCGCTTCGAGTTGCACGATTGGTCTTCCTCGTCTGGTCGTTCCGGCCGGTGGACCGGGTGTCGGCTTGGTACCGGGTTCTTTTCTTGTCCCGAGGCCCCTTCGCTCCGTCGTCCCCGTTTTGGGGAAAACAGAAGGGCCGCGGATCCCGGATGGGGTTCCGCGGCCCTGAAGGCGCCGGCCTGATCGGATCAGGCTGGATCACTCCAGGGTTTTGGCCCACGGAAGGCCCACATCAGGTGGTGCTGCGTCGTCTGCTTCCGGAATCCGGCACCGGCCACCGCAAAGGCATAGGCCTGCGCCTGTGCCTCTACCGCTTCCAGTGCCTTGGTCGGTCGCTCATTGCGCTCACGGACGGGAAGGCCCGCGGGAGCGAGGAAGGACGCCGGACGGTCGGCACGAATGCCGGACAGACCGGTGCCCTGGGAAGAGGCGCCGAGCATGCACAGGGAGACGGCCGAGCGATCGGTCAGTTTGGCCGTGCTGGTGGTGCTGGTGTTGATGCTGATCACTGGACTCGCCTCCTCTCGGCGTCTCAAGGACTGGGGTGAGCCAGTCCGTTCGGATATGCAAGTACAACACGGAATCGGGGCCTTCGAGAAGGCCGCTGCTTCCGTGCCTAGAACCTATGGGGATTGCTGGGGCATGCGCAAACTATTTTTTCGACGAGTTCGTATCAGTCGTCCTCGTCGGCTTCCCCAACGTCGTGACCTGCGCAGATGGCCAGGACGTCGGTGCCGTGGCTGCGCAGCTTGCGGTTGAGGACACCGGGGATGCGGGAGAGATCGGCCAGGCTCTCGGGGCGTGCCTCGGCGATGGCCATCAAGGTGCGGTCGGTGAAGACGCAGAAGTCCGGCTGTCCGCTGCGCTCGGCCTGGACGGCCCGCCACTGCCGCAGCCGTTCGTAGAGCCCTTCGTCCATGTCGGACGGGCAGTCCTCGCAGCGCATCAGCTTCATCTCGCCCGCCTCGGTGAGGGTGCGGCCGCAGACCCGGCAGCGGGCGGGGGTGCGCTGGGCGCGCCGGGGAACGGCGCCGCCGCCCCGGGTGGTCCCGCGCTCGACGCCTCCGGTGGTGCCGGTGCCGGTGTGGCCGACGGTGGCGGTGGTGCCGGGGCGCAGCCCGTCGAGGAAGCGGCTCGGTCTGCGGCTGGGGCGGCCGCCGGGTGAGCGGGACAGGGCCCAGGAGACATGGAGCCGTTCCCGCGCACGGGTGACGCCGACGTAGAGGAGCCGGCGTTCCTCCTCGATCTGCTCGTCGGTCCTGGCGTAGGTGATGGGCAGCATCCCTTCGGCGACGCCGACCAGGAAGACGACGTCCCACTCCAGGCCCTTGGCGGCGTGCAGGGAGGCGAGGGTGACGCCCTGGACGGTCGGGGCGTGCTGGGCGTTCGCGCGCTCGTCGAGTTCCGCCACGAAGTCGCCGAGGGTGGCGCCGGGCCGGGCGGCGGCGAGGTCATGGGCGAGGTTGACCAGGGCGGCGAGGGATTCCCAGCGTTCTCTGACGGCGCCGGAGCCGGCCGGGGGCTCGGTGGTCCAGCCTTCTCCGGACAGGACGGCTCGCACCTGGGAGGGCAGGTCCACCGCGTCGTCCAGCAGTGAGTCGTTGCCGCCAAAGCGGGCCGCGCCGCGCAGGGCGACGCCGGCCTTGCGCACCTCGGGCCGGTCGAAGAAGCGCTCGGCGCCGCGCAGCTGGTAGGGGACGCCGGCGTCGGCGAGGGCCCGCTCATAGGTCTCGGACTGGGCGTTCGTACGGAACAGGACGGCGATCTCGGCGGCCGGGACGCCCGCGTCGATCAGCTCGCGGATGCGGCGGGCGGCTCCTTCGGCCTCGGCGGGCTCGTCGGTGTACTCGGTGTGGACCGGCTCGGGGCCGGGGGCGCGCTGCGAGACGAGTTCCAGCCGGTGGTCGGCGGCGCGGCCACGGGCCTGGGCGAGCAGGCCGTTCGCGAGGCGGACCACCTGGGGGGTGGAGCGGTAGTCGCGGACGAGTTTGACGACGGTGGCGCCGGGGTGGCGGGTGCGGAAGTCGAGGAGATGGTCGGGCGTTGCGCCGGTGAACGAGTAGATGGTCTGGCTGGCGTCGCCGACGACGCACAGGTCGTCGCGGTCGCCGAGCCACAGGTCCAGCAGCCGCTGCTGCAGGGGGCTGACGTCCTGGTACTCGTCGACGACAAAGTGCTGGTACTGGGCGCGGACCTGTTCGGCGATGTCGTGCCGGTCCTGGAGGACGGCGACGGTCAGCAGCAGGACGTCTTCGAAGTCGATCACCGAGCGGTCGCGCTTGATGTCTTCGTAGGCGGCGTAGAGGTGGGCGATCTCGGCGGGGTCGCGTGGGGCCTCGCGGCCGGCCTTCGCGGCCGCGTACGCGTAGTCGGCGGGGACGGTCTGGGTGACCTTGGACCATTCGATCTCGGCGGTGACGTCCCGCAGCTCGCCCCGGTCGAGCCGGGTGCCGAGGCTCGCGGCCGCGTCGGCGACGAGCTGGATCTTGCGGTCGACCAGCCGGGGCATGCCGCCACCGATCGCTTTCGGCCAGAAGTACTGGAGCTGGCGCAGGGCGGCGGAGTGGAAGGTGCGGGCCTGGACGCCGTGGGCGCCGAGCTGGCGCAGCCGGCCGCGCATCTCTCCGGCGGCGCGGTTGGTGAAGGTGACGGCGAGCACGCTGGACGGCTGGAGGATGCCGGCCCGCACTCCGTAGGCGATGCGGTGGGTGATCGCCCGGGTCTTGCCCGTGCCCGCTCCGGCCAGGACGCACACCGGGCCGCGCAGGGCCGTGGCCACCGCGCGCTGCTCGGGGTCGAGCCCTTCGAGCACCGCGTCGGCCGAGTCCGGTGTCTGCGGGAAGAGGGTGGAGTGCGTTGCTGCTGTCACACCGCCATGCTGCCAGGTCGCCAGGGACTGCTGTGTCGGTTGTCCACAGGCGGACCCCTGCAGTCGTACTAATGCGGCAGGCGTCACAGCCGCCTGTGGATACCCGGGCGGGAATGACGTACGGCTCGCGTACGTTCTTCCCCCGGACGATTTTTCCACAGCCTGAGGAGCGCGAGAGACATGCAGGGGACTGTGACGATGTACAGCACGACTTGGTGCGGCTACTGCCGGCGGCTGAAGAGCCAGCTGGACCGGGAGGGCATCGCCTACACCGAGATCAACATCGAGCAGGACCCCGAGTCCGCCGCCTTCGTGGAGAAGGCGAATGGCGGAAACCAGACGGTTCCGACCGTCCGGGTGGTTCCCGCCGCTGGTGGCGGTGAAGTCGTGATGACGAACCCGAGCCTCGCCCAGGTGAAGCAGGCTCTCGCGGTCTGACGCTCCCCAGTGCTTCGGCCCTCTCTGGTCAAGGTCACCAGAGAGGGCCGCTCTGTATGGCGGGGTGGTGGGCAGCGGACCTCGCTGCCGTGCCGGCAGGCTTCGCCCTGCGGTCTCCCACAGCAGGGCGGTCCCTGATCGGATCAGGGGCCGCGCCCTGCTGTGGGTCAGACGAAGCTGCGCGTCGGCAGCGGCTTGCCGTACCACATCTCGATCAGGCGGGCCGCGATGGAGATGCCGTAGGGCGGCAGCACCGCACCGGACTCGAAGGCGTCGTGGAGTTCCTCGCGGGAGAACCAGCGGGCCTCGTGGATCTCGTCGCCGTCGACGTCGATCTCGGTCGAGGTGGCGTGGGCGATGAAGCCGAGCATCAGGCTGGACGGGAAGGGCCAGGGCTGGCTGGCCACGTACTCCACGGGGCCGACGGTCACGCCGACCTCCTCGGACACCTCGCGGCGCACGGCCTGCTCGATGGACTCCCCGGGTTCGACGAACCCGGCGAGCGTGGAGAAGCGGCCCTCGGGCCAGTGGACCTGGCGGCCGAGCAGGATGCGGTCGTCCTCGTCGGTGACGGCCATGATCACGGCCGGGTCGGTGCGCGGGTAGTGCTCGGCACCGCAGGCCGGGCAGCGGCGGATGTGGCCGGCGGCGGCGATGACCGTGCGCTCGCCGCAGCGGGAGCAGAAGCGGTGGGTGCGCTGCCAGTTCTCCAGGCCGACCGCGTGCACCATCAGTCCGGTGTCGCGCGGCGAGAGCAGCAGGCCCGCCTCCCGCAGCCCGGCGGGGCGCGCGGACTGGTCGATACGGCCGGGCAGCGAGTCCTTCTGGAGTGCGAAGTAGCTCACACCGTCCTCGTCGATACCGAGGAAGTAGCGGTGCGCCTCGGTGAGCGGGGCCTCGAAGGAGGGTGTCATGACGAGTTCGGTCCGGCCGTCGGGGGTCTCGTCGATGAGCACCTGGCCGCCGGAGACCACGAAGCAGCGGGTCGTGGGGTGGCTCCACGCCGCCGCGAGCCAGGCCTCGTCGAGGCGGTGGTGGGCGGCGCGGTCGATGCCGCTCGGCGCGGTCAGCGAGATGGGTCGATCGGCTGTTTCGTCGGTCCAGGTGGTGGTCACGGGTGCTTCCAACTCCCCCAGTGCAGCGGTTCGTTCGGCGGGCGGTTCGGCGGGACGTACGGCGGCGGGACACCGGGCGGGGTGCGGGCGGGGCGGCGGGCGGTCCTTCCAGTGTGCCCGCCCGCGGTGCCCTCCCTGCGGCGCCTGCCGGTCAGGGCGTGGGACGCCAGTGCTCGGCCAGGTCACCCCATAGGTAGGCGCTGGTCTCGACGCCCTTGAGGAGGAGGTCGAGCTCGACCTTTTCGTCGGGGGCGTGCCAGCCGTCGGAGGGTACGGAGATGCCCAGGAAGAGCACGGGGGCGCCGAGGACCTCCTGCAGGTCGGCGGCGGGTCCCGAGCCGCCCTCGCGGGTGAAGCGGACCGGCTTCTCGAAGGCGCGGCCCATGGCGCGGACCACGGACTGCAGTGCTGGGTGGTCGAGCGGGGTCAGGCACGGGCGCGTGGCGGCGCCGAAGTCGATCTCGCAGCGGATACCGGCGGGCACCTGCTCGGCGGCCCAGGCGCGGACGGCCTTCTCGACATGGTCGGGGTCCTGGCCCGCGACCAGCCGGAACGACAGCTTCACCATGGCCGAGGACGGGATGATGGTCTTGCTGCCGGGGCCCTGGTACCCGCCGCCGATGCCGTTGACCTCGGCGGTCGGGCGGGCCCAGATGCGTTCGAGGGTGCTGTGGCCGGCTTCGCCGTGGGTGGCGCGGGACTTGGCGGTGCCGAGCCAGCGCTCCTCGTCGAACGGCAGCTCGGCGAACAACTCGCGCTCGCGGTCGGTCAGTTCCACGATGCCGTCGTAGAAGCCGGGGACCGCCACGCGCGCGTGGTCGTCGTGCAGGGCGGCGACCAGGCGGGCGGCCGCGGTGGCCGGGTTGGGTACGGCACCGCCGAAGGAACCGGAGTGGATGTCCTGGTCGGGGCCGTACAGCCGGATCTCGCACTCGGCGAGGCCGCGCATGCCGGTGCAGACGGTCGGGGTGTCCTCGGACCACATGCCGGTGTCGGAGACGATCACGGCGTCGGCGGCGAGCCGCCCGGCGTGTTCCTCGACCAGGGCACGGAAGTGCGGGGAGCCGGACTCCTCCTCGCCCTCGATCAGCAGCTTCAGGTTGACCGCGGGGGCGGTGCGGCCGGTGGCGGCGAGGTGGGCGCGGACGCCGAGTGTGTGGAAGAACACCTGGCCCTTGTCGTCGGCCGCCCCGCGCGCGTAGAGCCGGTTTCCGCGGACGACCGGCTCGAACGGGTCGCTGTTCCAGCCGTCCTCGCGGGCGGCGGGCTGTACGTCGTGGTGGCCGTAGACGAGGACGGTGGGCGCCGAGGGGTCACCGGAGGGCCACTCGGCGAAGACGGCCGGGGCGCCGGGCGTCTGCCAGACCTCGGCGGTCGGGAAGCCGGTCTCCTTGAGCTTGGCGGCGAGCCAGTCGGCGCTGCGCCGTACGTCGGGCGCGTGATCGGGCCGGGCCGACACGGAGGGGATGCGCAGCCATGCGGCGAGGTCGTCGAGGAAGGCGGCGCGGTGCTGCTCGATGTACGTGCGGACGGCGCTGTCCGGGGTCTGGCTCATGCTCACGAGCCTATCGGCCCGCACCGACATCCTCGGCGGGCGGTTCGTCACACTCAGGTTGTCGGCTGTGCCACTTCGGAGTCTTCCGTGAGGAGCCGCTCCAGGGCGGCCCGGTCCGGCAGGTCCCGCGGTCGTACGACCTCGCCGCTGCGCACGTACAGGAAGGCCGCCGTGACGGACTGCAGCGGGACGCCCTGCTGCTCGGCCCAGGCCAGCCGGTACACGGCGAGCTGGAGCGGGTCGGCGGTGCGGGCGCGGCTGGTCTTCCAGTCGACGATCTCGTACGTCGTGCCCTCGCCGGCGCCGTCGCCGTTTCTGTAGACGGCGTCGATGCGGCCCCGTACGACGCGGCCGGCGAGGGTGAGCTGGAAGGGCGCCTCGATCCGGTAGGGGGTGCGCCGGGCGTACTCGCTGCGTTCGAAGGCTTCCTTCAGGGCTTCCAGATCGTGTTCGTCGGCGATCTCGGCGTCGCTGCCGGGCAGCTCGTCCGGCTCCAGCAGGGGCAGCGTCAGCTCCTCGAAGCGGGCTTCGACCCAGGCGTGGAACCGGGTGCCACGGCGCGCGGCCGGTTGCGGGGGGCGCGGCATGGGGCGCGCGAGCTCCTGCGCGAGCCCGTCCGGGTCCTCGGCCAGGCGCAGCAGCTGGGAGGCGGTGAGCGTGGCGGGCAGCGGGACGTCGGTGACCGCCTGCCGGGCCCGCAGCAGCTCTCCGCTGAGCGCGTCCAGGTCACGGTCCCAGGAGGCGATGGTGCGGGCCTCCTCCGGGGTGAGTCCGGGGTGGCGCAGCGGCTCGGCTGGACGGGGGCGGTGCGCAGGGGCGGGCGCCTGGTGCGGGACGGTCGGCCGGGCCGCGCTCGGGGCGTCCCGGCGGGCAGGGCCGTGAGGGACGGGAGCGTCCTCGTCGTACGGCGGCTCCTCGTCACCGAGCGCGTCCGCACCGTACGGCGGCTCCCCGTCACCAAGGGCGTCCGCACCGTACGGCGGCTCCTCGTCACCAAGGGCGTCCGCGCCGTACGGCGGCTCCTCGCTACCGAGCGCGTCCCCGTCGTACGGGAAGTCCTCGCCCTGTTCCTCGTAAGGAAAGCCGTCCCCGTCGTGAGGGAAGCCCCCACCGTGCTCGTCGTACGGCCCCTCGGCGTAAAGGTCGTCGTCCGGGGGCGGGGGCCAGTCCGGGTCGTCGAGGGCGGCGGGGTCGTGGGCGGCCGGCGGGTGGCCGGTGTCCTGGGCGGCGAGGGCGTCCAGGTGGGCGAGGACGGTGTCGGCGGCCGCCCGGCGGCGGGCCAGGGCGGCGTCGTCCAGCGGGAGCGGCCACACCTGGTCGGCGCCGGCCGTGTGCAGGGCGGGGTTCTCCTCGTCCTCGGCGGGCTCCTCGGCCCACGCCTCGATCTCGCCGTAGCCGGCGGCGCAGTGGTCGTACAGGGCCTGGAGGAAGTCGGAGGGACCGCGCGGTTTCTTCTGGCTGGGTCCCCACCAGTGCCCGGAGCCGAGCAGGAGGGAGCGGGGGCGCGTGAAGGTGACGTAGCCGAGGCGCAGCTCCTCGGTGTGCTGGTGCTCCTTCATGGCCTCGTGGAACGCCTTCATGCCGCGCGCGTCCCAGTCGGCGACGTCGGGCAGGGTGTCGGTGTCGCCGCGCAGCGCGTGCGGCACCACCTTGGCCTGTGCCGTCCACTTCTCACGGCCCTGTGCGCTGGGGAAGGTGCCCTTGACCAGGCCGGGAACGGCCACGACGTCCCACTCCAGGCCCTTGGACCTGTGGGCGGTGAGCACCTTGACGGTGTTCTCGCCGCCGGGCAGGGCGTTGTCGAGGCCCTTCCCGTACTGCGCGGCGGTGCGCAGGAAGCCGAGGAAGGCGAGCAGGGAGGCTTCCGCGTCGCTCGCCGCGAAGGAGGCGGCGATGTCCAGGAAGTTGGAGAGGGTCTCGCGGCGGCGGGCGGCCAGGGCGTGCGGGGACGCCGACAGCTCCACCTCCAGGCCGGTGACGGCGAGGACGCGGTGCAGGACGTCCATCAGCGGGTCGGACAGCGAGCGGCGCAGGTCGCGCAGTTCGGTTGCCAGGCGTGCGAAGCGCACGCGCGCGTCGGGCGAGAACGGCAGCCCGTCGTCGTCCCTGTCGTCCTCCAGGGGGCCTTCGAGGAAGGTGTCGAGGGCGTCGGCGAGCGATATCACCTCCGCCGGGTCGACCCCTTCGACGGCCGCGGCGAGCCGGCGGTCGGCGTCGTCGGGGTCGTCCACGCGCGCGTGCGCGACCAGGAGGCGGGCCCGGCGGCCCAGCAGGGCGAGGTCTCGGGGGCCGATGCGCCAGCGCGGGCCGGTCAGCAGGCGCACCAGGGAGGCGTTGGCGCCGGGGTCCTGCAGGACTTCGCAGACGGCGACGAGGTCGGCGACCTCGGGCAGGTGCAGCAGCCCGGACAGTCCGACCACCTCGACGGGGATGTCGCGGGCGACGAGGGCGCCCTGGATCTGAGCGAAGTCGGTCGCGGTGCGACACAGTACGGCGATCTCGCCGGGGGCCGTGCCGGTGTGCACGAGGTGGGCGATCGAGTCGGCGATCCAGTCGGTCTCCTCGGCGTGGGTGGGCAACAGGGCGCAGCGGACCGTGCCGTCGTGTTCGGCGCCGGGGGCCGGGCGCAGGGCCTCCACGCCCGCGTGCATGGCGCGCAGCGGCTCGGCGAGGCCGTTGGCGAGGGCGAGGAGACGGCCGCCGCTGCGGCGGTTCTCGCCGAGCGCCTGCCGGGTGGCGGGCCGGCCGTCGGGGTGCGCGAAGTGTGCCGGGAAGTCGTCCAGGTTGGCGACGGACGCGCCGCGCCAGCCGTAGATGGCCTGGCAGGGGTCGCCGACCGCGGTGACCGGATGGCCCGTACCGCCGCCGAAAAGGCCGGCGAGCAGGACGCGTTGGGCCACGGAGGTGTCCTGGTACTCGTCCAGGAGCACCACGCGGAACTCCTCGCGCAGGAGCCGGCCCACCTCGGGGATGCGGGCGAGGCGGGCGGACAGCGCGATCTGGTCGCCGAAGTCGAGCAGGTCGCGCTCGCGTTTGGCGGTCCGGTAGCGCCGGACGAGATCGGCCAGTTCTCGGCGGGCGGCGGCCGTCTCGGGGACCTTGCGCAGGTCGGCGTTGCTGAGCTTGGCGCTCTGGAGGGTCCGCAGCAGGTCCGCGTCCCAGGAGCGCAGTTCCTCGGGGTCGACGAGGTGCTCGGCGAGTTCGGAGTCGAGGGCGAGCAGGTCGCTGACGAGGTCGGCGAAGGAGCGGGTCAGCGCCGGGTAGGGGCCGGGGGCCTCGCGCAGCACGCGCGCGGCGAGCTGGTAGCGGGTGGCGTCGGCGAGCAGCCGGGAGGTGGGTTCCAGGCCGAGGCGAAGGCCGTGGTCGGTGAGGAGGCGGCCGGCGAAGGAGTGGTACGTCGAGATGAGCGGCTCGCCCGGCGGGTTGTCCGGGTCGATGACGTCGGGGTCGGTCACACCGGCCTTGATCAGCGCCTTGCGGACGCGTTCGGCCAGCTCACCGGCGGCCTTGTTGGTGAAGGTCAGGCCGAGGACCTGTTCGGGGGCGACCTGGCCGGTGCCGACCAGCCAGACCACGCGGGCGGCCATCACGGTGGTCTTGCCCGATCCGGCTCCGGCCACGATCACCTGCGGGGCGGGCGGCGCGGTGATGCAGGCCGTCTGCTCCGGGGTGAACGGGATGCCGAGGAGCTCTTTGAGCTGCTCGGGGTCGGTGATACGGGCGGGCATGTCGAAAGAGGCTAGCGGCGGGGACTGACAGTCGAGCACGGATCAGCCGCCCGGAGAGGAAGAAGCGCAGGTCAGCGCGTGTGGTGCTGTCCGTCACTCCCGCACCGGCGGTCGGCTCACTCGACCACGTGCCGTCCCTCCGGCCGGGCGCTGCACGAGGCGCGGAACGCGCAGTGGGTGCAGTGCTGGCCGGTGTTCGGTGCGAACCGCTCGTCGAGCACCTTGCCCGCGGCGGTGGCCAGCAGGTCGCCGACCCACTCCCCGGACAGCGGCTCCTGGTTCTGCACCTTGGGCAGGTCGTCGCCTCCGTCGCGCTTGGCGGCACCCTGCCTGAGGTGCACCAGTTCCGCGCCGCCGGGCTCGGGACGCGCGCCGTCGAAGGCCTCGTCGACGGCGCCTTCCCGGACGGCGAGCTGGTAGACGGCGAGCTGGGGGTGGCGGGCCACCTCGGCGGCGCTGGGCGCCTGTTTGCCGGTCTTGAAGTCGACCACGTAGGCGCGGCCCTCGGCGTCCGTCTCCACGCGGTCCATCTGGCCTCGGATGCGGACCTGGTAGTCGCCCGCTTCGAGGGTGACGTCGAAGTCCTGCTCGCTCGCCACCGGGGTGCGCCCGGCGCGGTCCAGCACATGCCAGTTCAGGAACCGTTCGAGCGCCACGCGCGCGTTGTCCTTCTCCTGCCGCGACTTCCAGGGCGCGTCGAAGGCGAGCGCGTTCCACACCGAGTCCAGGCGTTCCATCAGGACGTCGAGGTCGGCCGGACTGCGGCCGGAGGCGACCTCGTCGGCGAGGACGTGGACGACGTTGCCGAAGCCCTGCGCGGCGGTGGCCGGGGCGTCGGCCTTCACCTCGCGGCCCAGGAACCACTGGAGCGCACAGGTGTTGGCGAGCTGGTCGAGGGCGCTTCCGGACAGCACGACCGGCCGGTCGCGGTGGCGCAGCGGCACCTTGCTCTCGGTCGGGTCGTACATGCCCCACCAGCGGTAGGGGTGCGCGGACGGCACCAGCGGACGGCCGTCCTCGTCGGCGAGGGCGGCGAGCCGGGCCAGGCGGCGGGCGGCGGCCTCCCGCAGGGGCTCGGACGCGCGCAGGTCGACCGTGGTGGCGCGCAGCTCGGCGACGAGCGCGGCCACGGACAGCGGGCGCCGGGGACGGCCGGTGACGTCGCGGGGCTCCACCCCGAGCTCGGTCAGGAAGCGGGACGGCTGGTCGCCGTCGTCGGCCGGTGCCTTCACCGCGGTCACGACGAGGCGTTCACGCGCGCGCGTGGCGGCGACGTAGAAAAGGCGGCGCTCCTCGGCGAGCAGCGCTCCGGGGGTGAGCGGTTCGGCGAGGCCGTCCCGGCCGATACGGTCGGCCTCCAGGAGGGAGCCGCGACGGCGCAGGTCGGGCCACAGGCCCTCCTGGACGCCGGCGACGACGACCAGCCGCCACTCCAGTCCCTTGGACCGGTGCGCGGTCATCAGACGGACGGCGTCCGGGCGCACCGCGCGGCGGGTGAGCGTGTCGGCGGCGATGTCCTCGGCCTCGATCTCCTCCAGGAAGTTCAGCGCACCCCGGCCTCCCGTGCGCTCCTCCGCGCGCGCGGCGGTGGCGAACAGCCCGCACACGGCGTCCAGGTCCCGGTCGGCGTTGCGGCCGGCCGCGCCGCCGCGCCGGGCGGCCCGCTCCAGGCGCGCGGGCCACGGCGTGCCCTCCCACAGGTCCCACAGCGCCTCCTCGGCCGTACCACCGCCGGCCAGGCGTTCGCGGGCCTTGCGGAGCAGCGCGCCGAGTCGCTGTGCCCCGCGCGCGTACGCCGGGTCGTGCACGGCGAGGCGCTCGGGTTCGGCGAGCGCCCGCGCCAGCAGTACGTCGGAGGGGGGCGGCACCGGGTTGCCGGCCGCGCGCTCCTCCTCACGCAGGGCACGCCCGAGACGCCGCAGGTCCGCGGGGTCCATGCCGGCGAGCGGCGAGGCGAGCAGGGTGAGCGCGGTCTCGGTGTCGAGCCATGAGGGGACGTCCGGGGGCTGCTCGGCCACACCTTCAGCGGCGGCTTCGTCGGCTGCGGCCTCTTCGGCAGCGGCTGCGTCAACGGCGGCCTCTTCGACCACAGCCTCTTCGACCACAGCCTCTTCGCCGACGGCCTCTTCGGCTGCGGTTTGGTCAGCGACTGCTGCTCCGGCGGCCGCCGGTGCTTCAGCTGCTGCCGGTGCTTCGGCGGCCGTCGCTGCTCCGGCGGCTGCCTCTTCGGCCTCTTCACCGGCCTCGGCGGGCCGTTCGCTCTCCGCCGCGGGATGCTCCGCGTGGGCCCGGGCCTCCGCCGTGGCCACCGCGCGCAGGGCCGTCAGCAGCGGGGTCACCGCCGGCTCATGGCGCAGCGGCAGGTCGTCGCCGTCGATGTCCAGCGGGACGCCGGCCGCGGTGAGGGCGCGGCGCAGCGTCGGCAGGGTGCGGGATCCGGCCCGGACCAGGACGGCCATGTCGCTCCAGGCGACCCCGTCCTCCAGGTGCGCGCGGCGCAGGAGGTCCGCGACGTTGTCCAGTTCTGTACCTGCCGTCGGGTACGTGTAGACCTCCACGCGGCCCCCCTCCCGTACGGCGGCCGGCTCCCGGTGCGCGCGGACCTTCTCGGCGGGCAGCCGGGGCAGCGGCATGCGCCGGGTGATCAGGCGGGTGGCGGCCAGCAGGGCGGCACCGGAGCGGCGCGAGGTGCGCAGCACCTCGACGGGGGCGGGGCGGCCGTCCACGCGCGGGAAGGCCGCCGGGAAGTCGAGGATGCCGTTCACGTCGGCGCCCCGGAAGGCGTAGATCGACTGGTCCGGGTCGCCGAGGGCGACCAGGGTGCGTCCGCCGCCGGCCAGCGCGTGCAGGAGCCGCACCTGGGCGGGGTCGGTGTCCTGGTACTCGTCGACGTACACGGCGTCGTACTGCGCGGCGAGCCGTGCGGCGGTCTCGGGGCGGCGGGCGAGCAGGACCGCACGGTGGACCAGTTCCGCGTAGTCGATCACGCCCTGCAGGTCGAGCACGTCGAGGTACTCGGCGAGGAACCCGGCGGCCGCGCGCCAGTCGGGGCGGCCGATACGGCGGGCGAAGGCGTCCAGCGCGTGGGGACCGAGGCCCAGCTCGCGGCTGCGGGCGAGGACCGCGCGGACCTCGTCGGCGAAACCGCGCGTGGTCAGGCAGGCGCGCAGTTCGTCGGGCCAGCGCACGTGGGTGAGCCCGAGCCGCTCCAGCTCCGGCTGCCCGGCGAGCAGCTCGCGGACGGTGACGTCCTGCTCGGGGCCGGAGAGCAGGCGCAGCGGGTCGGCGAACAGGCCGCTGTCCTGGTGGGCGCGGACCAGGGCGTAGCAGTACGAGTGGAACGTGGTCGCCCGGGGCGCGCGGGCGGCGCCGATCCGCAGGGCCATGCGGTCGCGCAGGTCGACGGCGGCCTTGCGGCTGAACGTCAGCACGAGGATGCGCTCGGGGTCGGCGCCCTGGGCGATCCGCGCGGCCACGGACTCGACGAGGGTGGTGGTCTTGCCGGTGCCGGGTCCGGCGAGGACGAGCAGGGGTCCGCCGCGGTGATCAACCACGGCGCGCTGTGCCGCGTCCAGACGAGGGGGGTCGACGGTGGCCGGCGGGGTACGGACCAGTCGGTAAGCGCCACGGCCTCCCTGCCGCACCTGGAGGTGCGGCAGACGCCTGGTGGAGGAAGAGGAGCTCACGTGATCGGCCGGTCCTGGTGGTTGTGCTGGTGGGCGGGCGGTCACGCGTGCGAGGCGGTGGCCGCGGGGTGAGAGGGACGCGTGCAGCCGACGCTACGCCGCCGCACCGGACGGAATCAGGGCTTCGGCTCCTTCCCTCATGGCTCCGGCGTCACGGGCGTCCCTCACCTCACGAACGTACGTCATGCCACGGATGTCCCCGCTGTCACCCATACGAGCCACAGGCTCTCCCCCGGGGCATCCGATGGCGGAAGCTGTCAGGTGTGACCCCCCGCGTCCGCCCCGCCGTCCCAACGGGCCCGCCGCATGTCGAGTCGCGGCAGATGCCCCTCGGCGCTTCTGGCCGCCTCCTTCAGCGGCGTGCCCTCCGCGCGGTAGTGGGCGAGCGCGCGCAGTTCGTGGCCGGGCAGCAGCGTCCCGTCGGCACGGACGACCCGCCACCACGGCACGGCGCCGCCGTAGAGGGACATCACCCGGCCGACCTGGCGCGGGCCACCTTCCTCGAGCCACTCGGCGACATCGCCGTACGTCATGACCCGTCCCGGCGGAATCCGCTCGGCGACCTCGAGGACGCGCTCGGCGTACTCCGGCAGGGCGTCCGCGTACTCCCCGGGGAGGTCCTCGGCAGGGCTCTGCTCGCTCATTCGTCCCATCCTGCCGCACCCCACCGACATCGCGGCGCGGGCCGCGGGGAGCGGCCCCCTCGCCCCTGGACGCCGCTTCCGGCAGACTGTGCGCCCGCGCATCCGCACCCTGATGCCCGCGAGTGTCGGTGGGGCATGCCACCATCGTGCGGGCGGTGACTGGTGATACGAGACCAAGAAGAGACCATGAAGCAGCAGGGCGTGCACCCCGAGGGCGGGGCGGGCACCCCTGGCGCCACCGCACGCCCCGGCACCGCCGGCGAGGCGGGCAAGGGCAGCGGCGAGGGACTCCGGGACGACACCGGTCCGCGTGACCACGAGGGCACGACGGACGCCGGTCCGGCCAAGGACGACGGCGCCCGGGCGCGTGGCACGCACGCCGGGGCCGGCGAAGGCGAAGACGCCGTCACGCGCGCGCGTGACGGCGGCGAGCGCACACATGACGACGGCGACGACGCCGCCGACAAGGACACCGCTGACAAGGACGCCGCTGACAAGGAGACCGCGGCCTACGACACCGCGGACAACGACACCGAGGGGGCGCACGTCCCGGAGAACTCGCCCCGCGACCACGGACCGGACGCAGACGACGATCCGCACGCCGAAGCCGTGGAGGGCGACGAACCGCTGCTCCCCGCGCGCGTGCACCGCCCCTCCGACCTGATGCGGCTTCTGGTGGGCGTGCTCGCCATCGTCGTGCTGCTCGCGATCGCCGCTTTCGCGCACGGCACCACCTCGGGCCTCGAACAGGACATCAACAAGGGCACCGGGCAGGCCCCCGACCTGCTCATCAAGTTCGCGGGACTGGCGTCCAGCATCGCGATCCTCCTCGTACCGGTCGCCTTCGCGATCGAACGGCTGATCAAACGCGACGGGCTGCGCATCGCCGACGGCGTCCTCGCGGCCGTCCTCGCCCACGGAGTGACCCTCGCGACCGACCTGTGGGTCGCCCGGGCCGCCCCGGACTCGATCCAGGAGGCGCTCACCCAGCCCTCGCCGGGCGACATCCACGCCCTGACCGACCCGGTGCACGGCTATCTGGCACCCGTCATCGCCTACATGACGGCCGTCGGCATGTCCCGCAGACCCCGATGGCGCGCGGTGCTGTGGATCGTGCTGCTGCTCGACGCGTTCTCGATGCTGGTCACGGGCTACACGACCCCGTTCTCGATCATCCTGACCGTGCTGATCGGCTGGACCATCGCGTACGGCACCCTGTACGCGGTCGGCTCCCCCAACGTCCGCCCCACGGGGCAGACCCTCATGGCGGGCCTGCGGCACGTCGGCTTCCACCCCGTCAGCGCAGCTCGCGAGGAGGTCGTGGAGACGGAGAACGGCGACCGCGGCCGGCGCTACTTCGTCACCCTGGAGGACGGCCTGCCGCTGGACGTCACGGTCGTCGACCGCGAGCAGCAGGCGCAGGGCTTCTTCTACCGCGCGTGGCGCAACCTCACCCTGCGCGGCTTCGCCACCCGCTCCAGCCTGCAGTCGCTGCGGCAGGCGCTGGAGCAGGAGGCGCTGCTGGCGTACGCGGCGATCGCGGCCGGCGCCAACGCGCCCAAACTCATCGCCACCTCCGAACTCGGCCCGGACGCCGTCATGCTCGTCTACGAGCACAGCGGCGGGCGCACCCTGGACTCACTGGCCGACGCGGAGATCACGGACGAGCTGCTGCGCAACACCTGGCACCAGGTGCGGGCGCTGCAGTCGCGGCGCATCGCGCACCGCAGACTCGCGGGTGACGCGATCCTGGTGGATCGTTCCGGCAAGGTGATCCTCACCGAGCTGCGCGGCGGCGAGATCGCGGCCGGCGAGCTGTTGCTGCGCATGGACGTGGCCCAGTTGGTCACGACGCTCGGCCTGCGGGTGGGGGCGGAGCGTGCGGTGGCCTCGGCGGTCGGGGTGCTCGGACCCGACGCGGTCGCCGACTGCCTGCCGATGCTGCAGCCGATCGCGCTGACGCGCTCCACGCGCGCGACGCTGCGCCGACTGGCCCGGGAACGCGCCCAGCGCGAACGGGAAGCGGTCCTGGAGGCGTCCCGGCAGGCCAAGCAGGTCCGCCTGGAGGAGGAGTCCGAGACGGACCGGGTCGCCCTCGAAAAGCCCGACAAGAAGACGGTCCGCGCCGAGCAGCGCGCGGAACGGCGGGCGATCGACGAGGCACTCGAAGAGGCCCGCGAGGAGGACCTGCTCAGCCAGATCCGGCACGAGGTGCTGCGGATCAGGCCGCAGGCCCCTGTGGAGCCGGCCCGGCTCGAGCGCGTGCGGCCGCGCACGCTCATCAGCTTCATCGCGGGCGCGATCGGCGCGTACTACCTGCTGACGCAGCTCACCCACATCGAGTTCGGCACGCTGTTCGCGCAGGCCCAGTGGGGCTGGGTGATCGCCGCGGTGGCGTTCTCCGCGCTCAGCTATGTCGCCGCGGCGATGGCGCTGCTGGGCTTCGTGCCCGAGCGGGTGCCGTTCCTGAGGACGGTGGCGGCGCAGGTCGCCGGGTCCTTCGTGAAGATCGTGGCGCCGGCGGCGGTCGGCGGTGTCGCCCTCAACACGCGTTTCCTGCAGCGCGCCGGCGTACGCGCCGGTCTCGCGGTGGCGAGTGTCGGTGCCTCGCAGTTGTTCGGGCTCGGCTGCCACATCCTGATGCTGCTGTCCTTCGGCTATCTGACCGGTACCGAGAAGACGCCGTCGCTGTCGCCTTCCCGGACGGTCATCGCGGGTCTGCTGACCGTGGCGGTGCTGGTGCTCGTGGTGACCTCGGTGCCGTTCCTGCGGAAATTCGTCGTCACGCGCGTGCGGTCGCTGTTCGCCGGTGTCGTACCGCGCATGCTCGACGTGCTCCAGCGTCCGCAGAAGCTCGTCACCGGTATCGGCGGCATGCTCCTGCTGACGGCCTGTTTCGTGATGTGCCTGGACGCCTCCGTCCGGGCCTTCGGGGGCGGCTCGGCCTCCCTGAGCATCGCCAGCGTCGCCGTCGTCTTCCTCGCCGGCAACGCGCTCGGGTCCGCGGCTCCCACCCCGGGCGGCGTGGGAGCGGTGGAGGCGAGCCTCACCCTCGGCCTCATCGCCTTCGGCCTGCCCAAGGAGGTCGCCGCCCCGGCCGTCCTGCTGTACCGCCTGCTGACCCTGTGGCTGCCGGTGCTGCCGGGCTGGCTGGCCTTCAACCAGCTCACCCGCAAGGGGGCCCTGTAAGGGGGTGTTCTGGGGATGCTCTGAGGGGGCTCTGAGGGGGCGCTCTAAGGGGATGCTCCAAGAGGGCGAGCGCGGACAGGACGTGCGCGTGGGGCGTGTGAAGCGCGGGGCGAGTGCGTACCTCATACGGCCCGCGCCCCGCGCGCGCCTCCGGGTGTGCGCCCCCAGGATGGGTCCATGGCGAACCCCTCCCGGCTGCGCGCCGCCGCCCTGACCACGACGGCCGTGCTGCTGTCCGCCCTGCTGGCCGGATGCGGCGCCGGCACCCCCAAGGACGGCGACCTCACGGCGCAGAAGCTGGACTGGAAGGACTGCCCGGCTCCGTCCGAGGCGGAGGGCGGCGGCAGCGCTCCCTCTCCGCTGCCGAACGGCACCACCTGGCAGTGCGCCACCATGAAGGCGCCCCTCGACTGGGGCAAACCGAAGGGCGACACCATCGGCATCGCCCTGATCCGCGCCAAGGCCACCGGCCCCGCGAACAAGCGGATCGGCTCGCTCGTGTTCAACTTCGGCGGCCCCGGCGGCAGCGGCGTCAGCACACTGCCCGCGTTCGGCTCGGACTACGCCGTTCTGGGCACCCGCTACGACCTCGTCAGTTTCGATCCGCGCGGGGTCGGACGCAGCGCGCCGGTGGAATGCGAGAGCGACGCCCAGCTGGACGAGTACTTCCAGCAGGACGCGACCCCCGACAACAGCGCCGAGCGCACCGCGCTCCTGAACCGCACCAAGCAGTTCAACGCGGCCTGCGAGAAGAACTCCAAGAAGATCCTGCCGCACGTGGCGACCACGGACGCGGCCCGTGACATGGATCTGATGCGCCAGGTCCTCGGGGACGCCCAGCTGCACTACTTCGGCATCTCCTACGGCACCGAACTCGGCGGCGTGTACGCCCACCTGTTCCCGAGGAAGGTGGGCCGGGCCGTGCTCGACGCCGTCGTCGATCCCACGCAGGACCCCGAACAGAGCGCGCTCGGACAGGCCAAGGGCTTCCAGCTGGCGCTGGACAACTTCGCCGAGGACTGCACCTCGAAAACCACGGAATGCCCGATCGGCGACACCGCGCAGGACGTGAAGAACCGCATCGCGAAACTCCTGAACGACCTGGAGAAGAAGCCGCTCCCCGGCATCACGCCACGCCAGCTGACCCAGACCGCCGCGACGAACGGCATCGCGCAGGCCCTGTACTCCAAGGACTTCTGGGAGTACCTCACCGAGGGCCTCGAGCAGGCCTACGACGGCGACGGCAAGATCCTGATGCTGCTGTCCGACTCGCTGAACGGCCGCAGCGAGAACGGCGAGTACAGCAACATCACCGCGGCGAACATCGCCATCAACTGCGCGGACCAGAAACCCCGTTACACCGCCGACTTCGTCCAGCAGAAGCTGCCCGAGTTCCGCACCGCCTCCCCGTTGTTCGGGGACTACCTGGCCTGGGGGATGGTCAGCTGCACCGACTGGGCCGTGCCGGGCGCAGCCGACCATCCCGAGGTCAGCGCGCCCGGCTCCGCGCCCATCCTCGTCGTCGGCAACACGGGCGACCCGGCCACACCGTACGAGGGCGCGAAGAAGATGGTGGACGCGCTCGGCAAGGGCGTCGCCGTCGAGCTGACGTACAAGGGCCAGGGGCACGGGGCGTACGACAGCAAGAACAAGTGCGTGCAGAGCGCGGTGAACAGCTACCTGCTCGACGGCAAGGAACCGGCGGCCGGCACGGTCTGTTCCTGACACGGCCGGGGGCTCGGACCCGCCGCGCGGTCGACCCGGTGGTTCGGGCTCCCCTGCCTGTGGGGCCCTGCGGGCACAACGGGTGACCCGTTCGGCGTGGAACGCGATACGACCTGCCACAGCCCGTTCACTGGGAGGTGTGATCAGGCTCGATACGGTGCTCGCAGGCCTCGGCGGAACCCTTGGGGGTGGGCTTCTCGGAGCCACAGCCCACTACACGATCAGAACCCTGGGACAGCGCCGCAGGGACGAGCAATCGGGCCTACAAGCTCAGCGGCACGCCGTGCACAAGCAGTTCATGCAGGTGTGCGCGGCCAGGGACTGGGTGGCCGGGCTGCCGCAGTCGATCAGTGCCTCGGACTCACCTGAGCACCGGCAACGGATCCAGGACGAAGCGGTCAAGCAGAGCGCTGAGTGCCACACCACCTGGGACATTGCCCAGACGGACATCGACAGTGACGAGGTTCGCTCGGCCATGGCCAGGCTTGATCAGGAAGTCGCCACAGTCTTGAGCAAGGTGGCGAAGGGGGACGTCTCCCCGGACCTGAACCTGCTTCTGAAGCGTCTCGACGAGCTGACAGCGGCCGCGAAGCATCGCCTCACCACCCGCCTGAGCCCACGCTCCTCCCCCGTGACACGTCATTGAAGGAGCGGCGGGACCAGAGGCCGCCACGAACCACGGCAACGACCGAAGCCCACGGCATCCGAGCAGCTCAGAGCCGTGGGCTTCGTCAGGTCCGCTGGTCGGCGGGACCCGTGTCAGTAGACCGGCTTGTGCGGTTCGATCTGGTTGACCCAGCCGATGACGCCGCCGCCGACGTGGACGGCGTCGGAGAAGCCCGCGGACTTCAGGACGGCGAGGACTTCCGCACTGCGGACACCCGTCTTGCAGTGCAGGACGATCTTCTTGTCCTGCGGGAGGCCCTCCAGGGCGGTGCCCATGAGGAACTCGTTCTTCGGGATCAGCCTGGCGCCCGGGATGGAGACGATCTCGTACTCGTTCGGCTCGCGGACGTCGATGATCTCGATGTTCTCGCCCTCGTCGATCCACTCCTTGAGCTGCTTCGGAGTGATCGTGGAGTCGGCGGCCGCCGCCTGGGCCTCCTCGGAGACGACGCCGCAGAAGGCCTCGTAGTCGATGAGCTCGGTGACGGTCGGGTTCTCGCCGCAGACCGCGCAGTTCGGGTCCTTGCGGACCTTGACCTGGCGGTACGTCATCTCGAGGGCGTCGTAGATCATCAGGCGGCCGACCAGCGGCTCGCCGATGCCCGCGAGGAGCTTGATGGCCTCGTTGACCTGGATGGAGCCGATCGACGCGCACAGCACGCCCAGGACGCCGCCCTCGGCGCAGGAGGGGACCATGCCGGGGGGCGGGGGCTCCGGGTAGAGGCAGCGGTAGCAGGGGCCGTGCTCGGACCAGAAGACGGAGGCCTGGCCGTCGAAGCGGTAGATCGAACCCCAGACGTACGGCTTGTTCAGCAGCACGCACGCGTCGTTGACCAGGTAGCGGGTCGCGAAGTTGTCCGTGCCGTCGACGATCAGGTCGTACTGGCTGAAGATGTCCATCACGTTGTCGGCCTCGAGCCGCTCCTCGTGAAGGATCACGTTCACGTACGGGTTGATGCCCTTGACGGTGTCACGGGCGGACTCCGCCTTGGAGCGGCCGATGTCGGACTGGCTGTGGATGATCTGGCGCTGCAGGTTCGACTCGTCGACCTCGTCGAACTCCACGATGCCGAGGGTGCCCACGCCCGCGGCGGCCAGATACATCAGCGCCGGCGAGCCCAGGCCGCCGGCGCCCACACAGAGCACCTTGGCGTTCTTCAGCCGCTTCTGCCCGTCCATGCCCACGTCGGGGATGATCAGGTGGCGGGAGTACCTGCGGACCTCGTCTACGGTGAGCTCAGGAGCTGGCTCGACCAGGGGTGGCAGCGACACGGGGACTCCGTTGGTCGGTCAAACAGTACGGTTGTTCTTCCCGTAACACTGCCACGGCCTTTTTCATTCCGAGACACCTGTCCCGATACGCGAGACGATGTCGTCCCAGTAGCCGGGCATCGTCTCCCAGGGGTCGGCGCGGCCACCGTGGCCCGTGCGGTCGGTGAAGTAGATGGTCGCCGCTCCCTGCCAGCGGGCGATGCGCAGCGCCTCCTCCAGGTGGCCGCGGGGCACGCCGTGCACGAAGTGGCAGAAGCGGTCCGGCGGGTAGTCGGCGGTCCACTCGGCGACCTGCGACCAGCGGTAGTCGGACCAGGAGCCGGAGAAGGTCACGAGCTGGTCGGCGGCCTCCGCGTACCCGGGGTGCGGGTGGCTGCCGTGGCCCAGGACGATGTGGGCGGTGCCACTGATCGTCCGGAGTGCGGTGACCGCACGGCGGACCTCGGGGAGCGCCGTGCGGTCGGTGGGGCAGCGGTCCAGCAGGAAGCCGTCGACGCGGTACCAGTCGAGGTGGCGGCGGGCGTCGGAGAGCAGGTCGGTGAAGGCGCGGGAGCCGTGGGTGAGGTCCAGGTGACCGAGGACCCGTACGCCCGCGCCGCGCAGTCTCCCCGCCGCTTCCAGGCAGTGCGGGTCGGGGCGGCTGCCCGGCCCGGCGGCCACATTGAGGACCACCCAGTCCAGCGGGGTGCCGGGGCGGGCGAGTTCGGCCCACTGGGCGGGGGCGACCAGCGGGTGGGCGTAGCCGGGGATGCCGAGGGCGGTGCGCAGGCCGGTGCTCGTGGGGCCTGCTGTGGTGCTGGTCAGATGCGGCATGCCGCCTCCATCCAGATGTCTGCCAGGGACTCTTCGAGGTTGATGCGGGGCCGCCAGCCGAGCCGGTCGCGTGCGGTGCGCACGTCGGCCTGCTGCCAGGTGCCGCAGCCGTCCGGGTACGGGTAGGCGACCGGGGCCACGTGGTCGGAGTCGGGCCGGGGGTGGCCGATGGCGGCGCGCAGCGGTCCGGGCGGTGCGTCGAGTTCGTGCAGGGCGCCGCCGTATCCGGCCACGCGCGCGAGGACGGCTGCGGCGTCGCGGAGGCGCACGGCGCGGCCGGAGCCGATGTTGATGACGCCCTGCGCGGCGGAGAGCGAGGCGGCGTGCACGGCGCGGGCGACGTCGCGTACGTCGATGAAGTCGCGCTGGGCGCCGAGGCCGCCGAGCTTGAGTTCGCCGTCGCCGGACTGCATGGCGCGCCGCATGGCCTCGGCGAGCCGGCCCAGCGGGGAGCCGGCCGGGGTGCCGGGGCCGGCCGGCGAGAAGACCCGCAGGACGACGGCGTCCAGACCGGAGCCGAGGACCAGTTCGGTCGCGGCGAGCTTGCTGACGCCGTACGGGCCGCCGGGGCGCGGTACGGCGTCCTCGGCGGTGGAGGAACCGGGCTGGCTCGGCCCGTACTCGGCGCTGCAGCCGATCTGCACCAGACGGGCGCCGCAGCCGCTGCGGCGCAGGGCTTCGCAGACGGTGGCGACGGCGACGGTGTTGTGCCGGGTGAGTTCGCGGGCGCCGCCGCGGATGGCGCCGGCGCAGTTGATGACGACCCCGGGGTGCACCGCGTCGAGGAAGCGGGTGAGGGCGCCCGGGCTGCCGGTGGCCAGGTCGAAGCGGACGTCGGCGTCGTCGCCGCGGCCGAGCGCGGTGAGCTGGACGGCCGGGTCGGCGAGCAGGCGGTCGGCGACGAACCGGCCGAGGTATCCATTGGCTCCAATCAGCAGGACCCTCATCGCGCGGCCTCCGGGGTGTGCGCGCCGGCCTGAGCGGCGTGACCGACGGGACTCCTGTGACTCAGGGGGTCGGACGCGAGGCTGCCTGGTCCCCGGTGGCGGATGGGGCCAACCGTGGGCTCCCTGGTCCCAAAGGGCTCACTGGGTCCAATGGGCTCAGTGATTCCGATGGGCCCAATGAGCCAGGAACGGTTGGCGGGTCCGCTCGCTCTCACGGTGCCGGCGGATCCGGTGGTCCCCCGGACTCCGGCTCCGGCGGTCCCGGCGACTCCTGCGCCCGCGGCTGCGGCGGACACGCCGGCGGTTCCGGGGGCTCCGGACGCTCCGGGTCGGGAGGTGGTCATCTGGCGTTCTCCTTCAAAAGGGGTGGTGCGGTCGCCTCCGGCGGCGGTCCGGGCCGCGGCGGAAGGTTCACTCGGGGACTCCCGTCGGCGCGTGCGCCGAGGCCTGGGTGAGCGTGCGGCCCGCGTGGAACAGCAGGGCCAGCGCCGCGGTGCCGCAGGCGAGAGCCGGGACGGCGGCCTCGCCCCAGACGTGCACGAGGGTCCGGACGGGTGCCGCCAGGACCGCGCACCCCGGCAGCCTTCCGGCCAGCGGCAGGGCGAGGGCCACCGCCTCCGTGGCCGCCGCGGCCCCGAGCACCACGGCCGGGGCGTGCCGGCGGTGGTGCACGGTGAGCAGACGGGCGAGCAGGAGCAGCGCGCCGAGGGTGAGGGCCTGCGGGAAGGGCGCTGATGCGTGCAGGGCGGCCCCGCACAGCATGAGCAGCGCGGTGAGCGCGCCCAGGAACAGGGCGAACGTGCCGAACAGCAACGGCCTCGCGGCGGCTCTGAAGTCCTCCAGACCCCGGCTGCCGGCGAGCCTGCGGCGGGCGCCTGCGGTGAGCAGGTGGGCACACCAGGCGGCCGGGGCGCAGGCCAGGGTGAGGGCGAGGGCGGGCGCGGTGGCCGTGGGCCAGGGGGCGTCCGGGGCGCCGGTCGGCAGGGCGTCGGGGCCGCCCGTCAGGACGGCGTGGAGCAGGCCGTCGCCGAGGAGGGCGTAGGCGAGGAGCCAGAGCGTCCACGCGCGCGTGGCGTTCGCCGGGTGCCACGCGTGTGTGCCGGACGGGCCGGCGAGCGGGCCGCGGCGCAGTGCGGCCCGCGTGGCGAGGGCGACGGCGAGGATGCCGGCGACGGCGGCCATGAGGCGGCTGTGGCCGTGGGTGAGGCGCAGTCCCGCCACGGTGGCCGTGCCGAGGGCGCCGGGCAGGAGGGTGAGCAGGACCCAGTCGGCGCGGATCCGGGGGGCGGGCGGGGGCTCGGTCTCGGGGCCCTGCTCACCGGTACGCGGCACGCGCGCGTAGAGCTCCTCGGCGAGTGAGAAGACGTCACGGTGGCGGAAGCGGGCGGCGGTCCGGTCGGTGACGCCGTGCGCCTCCAGCCCGGCGGCGATCTCCAGCGGGTCCACGGCCCGCTCGCACAGCTCACGGTGCCGGTGCAGCAGGGTCTTCACGGGATCGGCGGCACCGCGCCGGGGCGCGGCGACGCGTCGCTCGCCCGGCTCGTGGCTGCCCGGATTGCCGTCACGGGCGGGCGGGTTGGTCCGGTCGGTCCGGTTGGTCTTGGTCTGGTCGGTCTGGTCGGTCCACTCTCCCGACCGCGCGTCCCAGGGCTCGGCACCACCGGGTGCCCCGGGCCGGTCCAGCCCGACCGGGGTACCCCCCTCGCTCGGCTCGTCCACCGCGCCTCTCCCGTCTCCGTCCCGTACGCCCATCACGCCCCCTCGGCCAGCGGTGTCGCGCGTACGGGAGGAGCCGTGGCCCATCCGGGGACGCTCCGGGGCAGGACGCGGGCGGTGGGACCGGTCCAGCGGCCGGGGACGTGCGACTCGGCGGGGGCGGCGAACGGCCGTGGCTCGCCGGCCTCGTCGAGGACGACCCGGCGGACCGGGCAGTGCGAGACGATCTGCAGGTAGATGCCGTGGAACGCCGCGATGTTCTGCTCGACGGTGAACAACTCGAGCGCGCGGGCGCGCGCGGCGGCGCCGAGGCGCTCGCGGCGCTCGGGGTCGCGCAGCAGTGCCACGCACGCCTCGGCGAGCGCACGCGGGTTGCGCGGGGGGACGACGAGTCCCGTGCCCCCGATGACCTCGACCACGGCGCCGACGTCGGTGGACACCGTGGCGCGTCCGCAGAACATGGCCTCGATGAGCCCGACCGGGAAGCCCTCGACCACGCTGGACAGCACGACGACCGCGCCGGCGGCGTACGCGTCGGGCAGCGTCGGGGCCTCCGGTCCGCCGATCTCCTCGAAGGAGACCGGGTTGTCGCCGACGGCGTGCACGCCCTCCGCCTCGTCCGGGAAGAGCTGCGCGGCGAGCGCGCGGCACTGGCCGAGGTAGGCCGTGCCCTCGGGCCCGCAGGGCGCGCCGACGATCCTGAGGCGGGCCTTGGGTTCCGCCTTGCGGACCTCGGCGAAGGCGTGCAGCAGCGAGATCAGGTCCTTGGCGGGTTCGACGCGTCCGACCCAGACCAGCGTGTCCGGGTCGGCGCGGTCCGGGGCCTCGCCGACCTCCGCGAAGCGGGCGGCGTCCATGCCCGGGTGGACCGTGCGGATCCTGGCCCGGTCGGCGCCGCAGCGTTGCTGCCAGCGGCGGGCGTGGGCGTTGCCGGGGGTGAGGATCTCGGCCCGCCGGTAGACCTCGGTGGCGAGCCGGCCGTGGAATGCGCCGAGCAGCGCGCGTACGGCGGGAGCGGCGGTGTCGGGGGCAAGGGTGAGGTAGTGCGAGCGGAGCGGGACGCCGTACTCGGTGACGAGCAGCGGTACGTCGCAGAAGTGCCGGGCGAGCAGCCCGGGAAGGGCGGTGGTGCCGCCGGCGGTGGCGTGGGTGAGGTCGGCCGCGCCCAGGCCGTCGTCGCCGTACCAGTCGAGGGTGAGGGGGAGCAGGGCGCGTTCGAGGTGCGCGGTGACGGCGAGCAGGTCGGGTACGCGCGCCTCGCGCGCGGTGCGCAGTGCGCCGGGGGCGCGACAGGCGCGTTCGAGGGTGCGTACGGCGGCGTCCGAGCGCAGGGCGCCGACCAGTCCGCCCTTGTCGCGGGCGAGTTCGGCGAGCCCGTACAGCGCGCTGCCGAAACGGTCCGCCAGAGAGGCGGCCTCGTCGTCGGAGCCGGCGTCGGCCCTGCTCCCGGTACACACCGCGGCGACCAGTTCGCCGTAGCACTCGATGAAGCGCCGGCGTGCGCGCCGTCCGTGGACGACACCGTCGTCCACGGCCGTCCACAGCGGGGCCGTACGCACCCCGCAGACGTGCGGCGGGAGCGCGACCCAGCCGTCGTCCTCCTGGCGTCTGCTGCGGCTGAGCGCGTAGATGTCGAACTCGTGCCGCTCGAGCCCGCGCACGAGGCGCTCGCACCAGGGTCCGGCGTCACCGCCCACAAACGGGTAGCCACCCTCCGTAAGCAGTCCGATGCGCACGTGTGCACCCCCGATCTCCCGTCCGGTGAGCCGCCGTGGTCCGGGCGGCTCGCAGCGGGACGAAGGTAAGGGGACAAGGCGGTGGCGCGACGGACGGTTGTCCATCACGCCACCAAAAGGGGTGAACGGTCGTAACTTTCGCGTGCGGGTCGCGTTCGCCCACGCTAGGGATTCACACCGCGATCAACCAAGCACGAAACGTTACGCCACGGCCGGTTCGCGGCGGGCCGCGCGCCGCTGGGCCGCCAGCTGCGGGTCGAGCGCCGGTACGGCCGCCAGGAGCTGCCTGGTGTAGGGCTCACGCGGGCTGTCGTACACCTCGTCCGCCGGCCCGTACTCGACGACCCGGCCCTGGCGCATCACCACGACGCGGTCGCTCACCTGCCGCACGACGGCGAGGTCGTGCGCGATGAAGACGAGCGCGAGGCCGAGTTCCCGCTGGAGTTCGCCGAGCAGCGCGACCACCTGCGCCTGCGTGGTGACGTCGAGCGCGGAGACGGGCTCGTCGCAGACGATGACGCGCGGCCCGGCGGCGAGCGCCCGGGCGATGCCGATGCGCTGGCGCTGGCCGCCGCTGAACTCGTGCGGGTAGCGGTCGTAGTGCGCCCGGTCGAGCCCCACGCGCTCCAGCAGGTCCCGCACGCGCCCCAGGACGCGCTCCTCGTCGCGCTCGCCACGCGCGCGGAGCGGATCGGCGATCGATTCGCCGACGCTGCGGCGGGGGTTGAGGGAGGAGGCGGGGTCCTGGAAGACCATCTGGACGGCCGGGTTCACGCCGGTGTGGGGGCGGTCCTCGTAGCGGATCGCGCCGGCGGTCGGCTCCAGCAGCCCCACGAGCATCCGGCCGAGCGTGGTCTTGCCGCTGCCGCTCTCGCCGACCACCCCGAGGGTCTCGCCACGCCGTACGGTCAGCGAGACGTCGTCCACGGCCGCGAAGGCCCGCTTGCCGCGCCCGAATTCGCGCCGCAGACCGGTGGCCTCCAGCACGGCTTCCTCGGTGGCCCGGGAGCCGGTGCGGCGGACGTCCAGGCGCGGGACGGCGTCGAGGAGTCCGCGGGTGTACGCCTCCGCGGGGGCTGCCAGGACCTCTGCGACGGGACCGTGCTCGACGGCCCTGCCGTGCCGCATGACCAGCACCTGATCGACGCTCTCGGCGGCCACCCCCACGTCGTGGGTGACGAGCAGCAGGCCCATGCCGGTCTCCTCGCGCAGCGTGTGCAGCAGGTCGAGGATCTGGGCCTGGACGGTGACGTCGAGGGCGGTGGTCGGCTCGTCGGCGATCAGCAGGTCCGGCTCGCAGGCGAGGGCCATGGCGATCAGCGCGCGCTGGCGCATGCCGCCGCTGAACTCGTGCGGACGGGACCGGGACCGGCGCCGTGCGTCCGGGATTCCGACCCGGTCCAGAACCTCCACGGCACGCGCGCGTGCGCTACGCCGCCCCGCGCGCGTGTGCACGCGGTAGACCTCGGCGATCTGGTCGCCGATCGCGTAGTACGGGTCCAGGGAGGACAGCGGGTCCTGGAAGACCATGGCGGCCTTGGCACCGCGCAGCCGCCGCAGCTCCTCGTCGGAGGCGTCCTGCACGTCGGTACCGGCGACGCGCACCGAGCCGCCGACCCGCGCCCCGGTGCCCCGGTGCAGGCCCAGCAGGGCGCCCGCCACCGTCGACTTGCCGGAGCCGGACTCGCCGACGAGGGCCAGCGCGGCGCCCTCGGCCAGGCTGAAGGAGAGGCCGTCCACGGCCCGCAGGGAGCCGAACTCGACGGTCAGGTCCGTCACTTCCACCAAGCTCATACGAGCACCACCCGTCGGTCGGCCACCGCGTACAGAACGTCCGCGACGGCGTTGGCGAGGACCACGAAGAAACCGATGACCAGGACCATGCCGACGACCACCGGCAGGTCGACGACCTGCACCGCGCGCACCAGCTCCTGGCCGATGCCGGGCAGGCCGAAGAGGGTCTCGGTGAGGACGGCGCCGCCGACCGAGGAACCCACGTGGTTGGCGTTCAGGGCGATGACGGGCGCCAGCGCGCCGCGCAGGGCGTGCCGTGACACGATCGCCCGCTCGCCGACGCCGTAGGCGCGGAAGGTGCGGATGTGGTCCTCGGCGAGGGTCTCCAGCATCGCGGCGCGGGTGAGGCGGGCGAAGGCGGCCGCCTCGATCACGGCCAGGGACAGCCAGGGCAGCAGCAGGTTCCACGCCCACTGTTCGGGGTCGTCGGTGAGGTTCACGTACTGCGGGAAGGGCAGCAGCTGCAGTTCACCGCAGACGACGATCAGCAGCACCAGGCCGATGACGAAGACGGGCGTGGCGGTGCCGGCGAGGGTGATCGCGGTCAGCACGCGCTCGGAGATGCGGCCGCGCCGCCACGCGGACAGCACTCCGGTGCCGACGCCGAGGACGAGCCACACGACCATGGCGCCGAGGACCAGCGACAGGCTGACGGGCAGCTTGTTCAGGATGATGTCCAGGACGGGCTGGTCGGACCGGTAGGACTGCCCCAGGCAGGGCGCCGCGCAGTGCGTGACCGAGGTGCCCGTGGAGTAGTCCTGGCCGGCGAAGAGGCCCTCCAGGAAGTGCCAGTAGCGCAGGTACAGCGGGTCCCCGAGCCTGAGCTGCTCGGCGACCTGGTGCACCTGTTCCGGCGAGCAGCGCGGGCCGCAGGTGATCTGGGCGACGTTGCCGGGGGTGACGTAGAAGACGACGTAGACGATCACCGAGATGGCGAGCAGGGTGACCAGGGTGCCGACGGCGCGGCGCAGCAGGAATCCGCCGAAGCCGTTCATGCGGAGGCCTCCTTGTCGCTGCCGGTTTCCTCGGCGGCCCTGCGGCCGGTGCCCACGCGCAGGCGGGAGGCCGCGCGCGGGTCGAGTGCCGTGCGCACGCCGTCGCCGAGGACGGTGAGGGCGAGGACCGTGACGAACAGGGCACCGGCCGGCAGCAGCAGGTACTGCGGCGCGGCCTGGTACCAGACGTCGGCGTCGGTCAGCATCTGTCCCCAGGACGGGGTGGGCGGCTGCACGCCGACGCCGAGGAAGGACAGTGCCGCCTCGACGGAGATGTTGGTGGGCACCAGCAGGGCGGCGTACGTGATGACGGGCGCCGCGAGGCCGGGCAGCAGTTCACGGCGGGCGACCCGCCAGACGCCCCAGCCGCTCAGCCGGGCGGCGGAGACGTAGTCGAGCCCCTTCAGGGTGAGCGTCTGGGCCCGCACGATCTTCGCGACGTTGCCCCAGGCGATCAGGCCGATGACGAGGGTGACGAGGACGGGCCGGGGGAAGCTGGACGGCACGATCGCCAGCAGCGCCAACGACATGATCATCAACGGCATCGCAACGATGACGTCCGTGGTCCGGCTCAACAGTTGATCAACCCATCGGTTGCCGAGCGCGGCGCCTACACCGACCGCGACCCCGATGGCGACCTGCACCACTGTGGCTGCCAGCGCCACGCCCAGCGACACCCGCGCCCCGTGGACCAGCCGGGCGAACAGGTCGCGGCCGGTCTGGGGTTCCACGCCCAGCCAGTGCTCGGCGCTCATGCCGCCGAAGGAGCCGACCGGCACGCCACCGCGCGCGGAGTCGATCAGGGACGGGTGGTACGTGGTGGGGTCCTGGCCCTCCAGCGCGGTGAGCAGCGGCGCGGCGAGCGCGACCAGGACGAGCAGCGCGACGACGGCCGCGGCGACCAGGGCGGCGCGCTGCGCGCGCAGCCGCCGCCAGAACTGACGGGCCCCCGAGGCCCCCGGGGCGGGCTCGATGCCCGCCCCGGGGGTGTCGGTGGCGACAAGTGCCTCGCTCACGGTGCTACTTCACCGCGACCTGGGAGATGTCGAGGACGCCGGTCCAGTCGCTGATGACGATGTTCCTGACGTCCTTGCCGTACAGGCGCTTGTAGACCGGGTGGAACAGCGGCACGACGAGGGCCTGCTCGCCGATCTTCTTGTCCAGTGCACCCCATCGCTTGGCGGCCGCGTCAAGGTCGGTCAACTTGTTGATCGAGTCAATCTCATCATTGACCGACGTGTCGTTGAGCAGGCCCGTGTTGAAGTTCGCACCGTCCTTGACGATCTGCCGGCCGTCGAAGATCGGGGCGAGGAAGGGACCGCCGGAGGGCCAGTCGGCACCCCAGTGCGCGAGGAAGAAGCCGGGCTCGGTCTTCACGCTGTGGATCTTGTCCCGGTAGTCGTTGTACTCCAAGCCCTGCAGCCTGACCGTGATGCCGGCCTTCTTGAGGGCGTCCTGGACGGCGGTCGCGATCTCCGGGCTGGTCTCGAAGTCCTTGGCGTTGGAATGGGTCAGCGTCACCGTGAGACCGTTCTTGTGACCGGCCTGCGCGAGCAGTTCCCTGGCCTTGGCCGGGTTGCCGGACGCGCCGGCCGGGAACGGGTCGTACGGCGTGTGGCCGAAGGACTTCTGGTCGGGCAGGAAGGTGGTCGCGGACTCGGCGAGCGCGCTGCCGCCGGCCGCGTTGACCACGGAGGACCGGTCGATCGCGTAGGCGATGGCCTGCCGCACCTTCGGGTTGTCGAACGGCTTCACGGACGGGTTGAACGCGAGGTAGTTCGTGTAGCCGAAGTGGCCGGTGCCCACGCGCGCGGCCAGTTCCCCGTCCCCGCCGACCTTGGCGAGTTCGGCGGGACCGAGGTTGGTGTCCGTGGTGACCGCGGCCGCGTCCGCACCCTGGGACGCGGACAGCCGCTGGTTGATCACGGAGGAGTCGAGGCCGGAGCGGACGTCGATGCTGTCCGGGTACGCCTTGCGCTCGTCATCGGTCGCCGCGGACCAGTACGTGTTGCGCGCAAGGACGAGGTGCTCGCCGTCGTTCTCGTTCTTGACGACCTTGTAGGGGCCGGACGAGACCGGGTGCTCCTCGTACTTGGTGCCGTCGTCCTTGCTCCTGGGCACCGGGGCGAACTGCGTCTGCGTGGCGAGGTACGGGAACTCGCCCTCGGGCTTGTTCAGGTGGAAGACGATGGTCCGCGCGTCCGGCGTCCCGATCGCCGGGAGCCCCTTCTTGTCCTTGTAGGGGCCCTGGTAGCCGGCCGCGCCGGCCAGCCAGTCCCGCAGGTAGGGCGCGCCGCCGGAGAGTTCGGGGGCGAAGGAGCGCTCGATGCCGTACTTGATGTCGCCGGAGGTGATCGGCGTGCCGTCCTCGTACTTCAGGCCCTTCTTCAGGGTGTACGTCCACACGGTCGCGTCCTTGCTGGGACGTCCGGTGTCGGTGGCGAGGTCGGGGACGACCTTGGCGCCGGCCGCGCCGTTCTCGCGGTTGCGCGTGGTGAGGGTGCGGAAGACCAGCGAAGGGACGTTTCCGCCGCCGGAGGTGTAGAGACGCGCGGGGTCGAAGTCGGTCTGCGGCTGGGAGTTCAGCACCGTCAGGGTGCCGCCCCTGTGCGGCGTGGAGTCGCCACCGGAGCCCTTGGCATCGTTGTCCTTCGGGCCGCAGGCGGCGGCGCCCGCTGCCACGACCAGGGCGAGCGAAACGGTCGCCACGCGGGCTCTGTTCACGGACGGTTGACGCATCGGAATGACGACCTCTCGGGGTGACGTGACGGGGTTGATCGAGGGTTTCTCGAAAAGTGAGACACGTGGACAAGGAGTGAGACGGCTGAGGACAGACGTCGGCCCCGGCGTCGGGTCGTCGAAAACGCCGTGACGCGGTCACGGACGAGGAGAAGGAGAAAGATCGCGACGCGAACGCCGGGGAGGCGGCGTCAGCGACAGCGGACGTCGGCCACGCAGAGTGCGGTCACACCGATGAGCGCCAGCTCGATGGCGGCGCTCTCGCAGGCGGCATGACTAGACCACATGCCCAGAAATATGAACGACCCTGTGGCTCATGTCAATGTGACATGAGCGGCGCGTGTCAACTCCTGGGGAACGGCCACGGGTTGGGCAGACAGTGGATTCCGTCATGGTCCAGGAACTTGGTCTGCTGCTGCATGACGGGGGCGAGTTCGCCGTTCTTCTGGCACGTCACATGGCCGTGACCGAGCCGGTGGCCGACCTCATGGTTGATCAGCATCTGCCGGTAGGCGTACATCTTGTCCCCGTATGTCTGGCTGCCCTGGGCCCATCTGTACGCATTGATCATCACGCGTTCGGTGGCGGCGGAGTCGCAGGAGACGTTGTCCTCCGTGGTGTCCAGCCCTGACTTGGCGCACCACTTGGCGGTCGTACCGGGGCTGGCCAGCGTGATCACGAAGTCGGGTTTGCCGGAGGAGATCCGCTCGAAGGTACGGGCACCGCCGTGGGCCCAACTGCGGTCGTCGTTCAGGGTCTTCTGCACGGCCTCGGCGAACAGCTCGCCGTCCAGCCCGAGACCCTGCTCGACGTCCACACGGTAGGTGTACTTCTGTCCCTCGCCGGGCGCCTTGGCGAAACCGGGCACCGCGTCGAACCTGCCCGGACCCTTCAGCGTGGCGCTGAGCGGGTACTTCCGGTCCATCTTCTGCTCGTACGACAGCGTGACCGTGCCGGGAGAGGCCGACGAGGTCCGTCCGTCAGGGGTACGGGCGTCACGGGCCTGGTCGGTGGCGGAGCGCGACTGTACGGCGCCGCTGTCCCGCGACCCGGTCACCTGCCCGGCGACGACCACCGCGAGCACCGTGGTGACGGCGGCCGCCGCGATGCCGGTGAAGGTCCGGCCGCGCGTCGCTCCGCCGGGAGTGGTGCCGTCGTCTCGCGACTGCGGGTGCGTGGTGGCTGCGCGCGCCCCCGCGGCGGTGACCGCATGCCGGACACCTCCTGGCGCTCCTTCCGGGGCGGCGGCGCCGGTGCGCTGCGCCGGCAGGCCGGTGGGGGGCGCGCCGCCGTCCGCCTCCGGCGCGTCGGCCGGGTGCTCGTCGGCGGGGCGGGGCTTTCCCCTGCGGGGTGCGAAGACGTCGGCATCCTCGTCGCCACGCCCGTCGGCAAAGGCGTCGAGATAGTCCTGCCGCGGCCCGGCGCCGGGCCCGCCTCCCGCCTGCCGCTGCCGCTGCCGCTGCCGCTGCCGCGGAAGCGTGCCACCGGTCCCGGCCGCCCCCACGAACTCCCCCCAGCCACCGCCGGCTTCCCGCTGCTCGGGGTGGGCACCCCGAGCAGCGGGAGCACCCTCGTGCAACCGGGGCACACCGTGCGCGGGCGTCCCGTCGGAGAAGCGGGGCACGCCGTCCGCGGGGGCGCCGCCGGGAGGCCCCGGCACACCGCGCGCAGGCGTCCCGTCGAGGAAGCGGGGGACGCCGTGCACCGGCGTGCCATCAGGAAGACGCGGCACGCCGCGCGTGGGCGTGCCGTCGGGAAGCCTCGGAATGCCGTGGACCGGAGTGCCGTCCGGAAGCCTCGGCACACCCCGGCCAGGCATGCCGTCGGTGAGCCATGGGGCCCCAGGAGGCGGTGCCCCGTGAGCGGGCGTGCCGTGCGGGAACGGCTGTGGTGCCTGCGGGCCGCGTGGCGGGTGCCCGGCGGCGGTGCCGGCCCCGTCGGTCGGCGCCTGTCGCTGTCCCGGCAGCAGCGGCTGGGCGCCGCCCCGGACCGGTGTGTCCCGGGCGTCGTCCGAGCGGGTGCCCCGCTGTTCCCGGCGGCTGGCGGTTATGTCCGCGGAGGCGTCCTTGGGGGCCGGACCGCGGCGGCTGTGACGTCCCACGCGGGCCTCAGCTCCCCGCGCCCGAAGCGGTGTCCGCGGTGTCCGACTCCCCCGTCTCCGCGAGGAGTTCCCGGAACGCGGTGGCCACCACGTCCGGGTACTCCATCATCGCCACGTGCCCGGCGTCCGGCATGGACAGCAGGCGGGAGTCACGGAAGGCGCGGGCGGCCCGGTGGGCCATGCGGAAGCCGACGAGCTGGTCGCGGCCGCCGTAGATGAGCAGGGTCGGCGCGAGCACCCGCTCGGCCTGGCGCCACAGCCCGTGCTGTCCGCCGAGCGTGTAGGCGTTGACGATCCCGCGCGCGGAACGGGCCATCGCGTCCCAGAAGTACGGCAGCTGCAGCCGCCGCTCCAGCTCCTCCACGGCGTGCCGGAACGCGTCCGGCGACACGCGCCCGGGGTCGCCGTAACAGAGCGCCAGGACCCCGCGCACCCGCTGTTCGGCGGTCCACGCCTTGGTGAGCCGGGTGAACAGGGCCGCGACACCGGGCACGCCGAGCAGGGCGGTCGGCGCCGCGGTGCGCTGGATGCGCAGCTCGGGCAGGGCGGGCGAGACGAGGGTGAGCGTACGGACGAGGTCGGGCCGTACGGCGGCCACGCGTGTGGTGACCGCGCCGCCGAGTGAGTTGCCGAACAGGTGGACCGGGCCGCGGCCGGCGGCGTCGAGGTAGCGGATCACCGCGCGCGCGTGCCCGGTGACGGAGTAGTTCCCGTCGTCGGGGGGCGGGGAGTCGCCGAAGCCCGGCAGGTCGACCGCCTCGCTGTCGACGACGCCGTCCAGCTCGGCCATCAGTGCCGACCAGTTCTGCGAGGAGCCGCCGAGCCCGTGGACGTACAGCGCGGGCGGCAGGCCCTCGCGCGTGGGACGGCGGGAACGGATCGACAGGGTGACGCCGGGCAGCCCGACAGACCGCAGCCGTTCGCCCTCACCGACCCGGACGGGCGCCACCCTCGGAAGCACACTGGCGGCCGGCACGGACGGCGACTCGGTCGAAGACATGCGGCAATGTTACGAGGTGATCACGCCGAGGTTCATGTGGTGGCCGTCACAGAGTGAACCGTGGGTGACGGGTGAACCGGATGGGGCGCGGACCGCACGCGGATCGTCCGCGACCGGTGAACACGACCGGTGGACGGAGGCCGACGAACGGCCGAGACGGCATGGCGTCCGGATCAGCTGTCTCCTAGGCTCGTACAGAGGGCACCCGCATGTGGCCCCCTGCTTCTTCCGGGGACGTTCGTAGGAAGGGAGCCCACCATGGCCTATGACCCGACCGAGCCCGACGCCATCGAGGACCTGGAGGCCGACACGGCCCCCGAGATCGACGTCGAGGCCCCCGAGGTGGACGCCGCCGAGCAGCACGCGGACGTCACGCCCGACCGTGACGACCCCCTGACGGGAGTGGATCCGGCCCGCGCGAACGAGGCCGATCTGGTCGAACAGGCGCGCGTGGTCTCACTCGACGAGGACGACTACCGCTGACGTCGGCGTCCGGCGGCGGCCGTACCCGGGGCCCGCTGCCGCTTTCGCCGCCGTCCGGTACGTGAAATTCTGCGCTCGCAGCGCGCACACCACGGTTACCGAAAAGTACGATGGCGGCGCGGCTGACACCGCGATATGGACGACTCTGGGAGGCGGCGTGACAGCCATCGAGCAAACTGAGGCAGCACGCCCACGTGGCACCCGTCTGCCGCGCCGAGCCCGACGGAACCAGCTGCTGGGCGCCGCCCAGGAGGTTTTCGTCGCGCAGGGCTATCACGCGGCGGCGATGGACGACATCGCCGAGCGCGCCGGCGTGAGCAAGCCGGTGCTCTACCAGCACTTCCCCGGCAAGCTCGACCTGTACCTCGCCCTGCTGGACCAGCACTGCGAGTCGTTGATCCAGTCCGTGCGCGGCGCGCTGGCGTCGACGACCGACAACAAGCAGCGCGTCCGGGCCACCATGGACGCCTACTTCGCGTACGTCGAGGACGACGGCGGCGCCTTCCGCCTGGTCTTCGAGTCGGACCTGACGAACGAGCCGGCCGTGCGCGAGCGCGTCGACAAGGTCACCAACGAGTGTGCCGAGGCGATCTGCGACGTCATCGCCGAGGACACCGGCCTCTCGCGCGCGGAGTCGATGCTGCTCGCCTCCGGCCTCGGCGGGCTCGCCCAGGTGGTGGCCCGCTCCTGGCTGCACAGCGACCGCAGTGTGCCGCGCGACCAGGCGGTGCAGCTGCTGACCTCGCTGGCCTGGCGGGGCATCGCCGGCTTCCCGCTGCACGGCAACGAGCACCACTGACAGCCCTGAGCGCCCCGGCGGCCGTGTGTTCCCGCACGCTGTTCGCTGTCGGCGTTCGGGCCCACAGCGTGTACGTCCCCTCACCGGACTAATGTGTGCTGGGTACGGCGCGGAAGATCGCGCACATCACTGGCCGTCGGAGGGACATAGCCGTGGAGGTCAAGATCGGCGTGCAGTACGCGCCCCGCGAGATCGTTCTGGAGAGCGGTCAGAGCGTCGAGGAGGTCGAGCGTCTGGTGAGCGACGCGCTGGCCGGCAAGACGCAGCTGCTGAGCCTCCAGGACGAGAAGGGCCGCAAGGTCCTGGTACCGACGGACCGCCTGGCGTACGTGGAGATCGGCGAGCCGACCGTGCGCAAGGTGGGCTTCGGCACGCTGTAGGCCGATGTCGTGAGAAGGGCCCGGCGGCCTGTGCCGCCGGGCCCTTCTCCATGGGTCCTTCTCCATGGTTCGCGCACACACTTGGCGCACAACTTCTCCACAGCGGAGGATTGTGCTCCGCAGGTCACGGGTATGACGGGCTACGACCGTTCAAGGCAGACCGGCCGTGGGAGGGACCCCGACATGATCCTGGAAGCACTCGGCTCCGCAGTGCTCGGTCTGGCCCTCGCCCTGATCGCCGCGTACCGCCTGTCCCACCGGCTGCCGGCCCGCCCGCTGGTCCTCTCGACGGGCATCGCCGGCGCGCTCTTCGGTGACTTCGTCACGCACACCGCCCTCGGCTCCGCCGCCACCTGGCCGAGCCTGCTGGGCGCCGCGATCATCTCGGCGGCGTCCTTGTCCCTTCTGCTGCGCCCGGCGGGCCGCCTGCGCCGACGATCATTGACGGCTTAGCCGAAGCCGAGCCGTCACGGGCGCGGGGAACCGCGCGAGCAGCCACCCCGCACCCGCCGGCGCCGGGAACCCGGCCCCCGTGGGCGTTACGCCGCCAAGCCCAGCGCAGCCATCCGCTTGGTGTGCGCCTCGGTGATCCGCGAGAACATCCTCCCGACCTCCGCGAGATCGAACCCGTCGGCCACCCCTCCGACGAGCATCGTCGACAGCGCGTCCCGGTCGGCGACCACCCGCTGGGACTGCGACAGCGCCTCGCCCATCAGCCGCCGCGCCCACAGCGCCAGCCGGCCGCCCACCCGCGGGTCGACGTCGATGGCGGCCCGCACCTTCTCCACCGCGAACCCGGCGTGCCCGGTGTCGTCGAGGACGGCGAGGACGAGCTCGCGGGTGTCGGAGTCGAGCCGCGCCGCGACCTCCCGGTAGAAGTCGCTCGCGATCGAGTCGCCGACGTACGCCTTGACCAGGCCCTCCAGCCAGTCCGAGGGCGCGGTCTGCTTGTGGAAGCCGTCCAGGGCCGCGACGAACGGGTCCATCGCGGCGGTCGGCTCCTCGCCGATCTCGGTGAGCCGGTCCCGCAGCCGCTCGAAGTGGTGGAACTCGGCCGAGGCCATCTTCGCCAGCTCGGCCTTGTCCGCGAGGGTCGGAGCGAGCTTCGCGTCCTCCGCGAGCCGCTCGAACGCCGCCAGCTCCCCGTACGCGAGCGCGCCGAGCAGGTCCACGACGGCGGCGCGGTACTGCGGGTCGGCGGAGGCCTGCGCCCAGTCCTGGGCAGCGACACCCGTGGGCGCCGCGGAGTCGTTCTCAGGCTTGTCAGAGCTAGTCATGAGCCGCACAATAGCCCGCTCGGCTCCGCTCGGAGCCCCTGGTCAACCACTGTGACGACCATGACGTGACCAAATCGGCCATCGCATGTGCGCGAATCCGGGGTATGGTGGTAATGCGCCTGCCCGAGTGCGTCGACGGTGTTCGACGTCTCCCGACAGGGCGCACGCATGAGGATGCCCGGTCGGTGGCCCGATCGGCTCCGACCCGACAGCCCTCCCTGGCCGACGTGAGAGTACGTACGACGACCGGAGGGACACCTCAGCGGTACGAGCGCTAGAGCGTCGGCAGAGGTCCCGTGTCATACGGCTTGCCCGAGTGGTTCGCCCGTACGGCAGCCGACGTCCCCGGCACGGTCAGACATGACCCCCCGCGCTCGCCTCGCACCGCGCACACAGAAGAGGCATGACCCTGACTACGACGTTTCGAGACCTCGGAATCCTTCCCGAGACGGCCGAGGCCCTGGAGGCCGTCGGCATCATCACCCCCTTCCCCATCCAGGAGATGACGCTCCCCGTCGCCCTTTCCGGCACGGACGTCATCGGCCAGGCCAAGACCGGCACCGGCAAGACGCTGGGCTTCGGTCTTCCGCTCCTCGAGCGCGTCACCGTCCCCGCCGACGTCGAGGCCGGACGCGCCGCCCCCGAGGACCTCACCGACGCCCCGCAGGCCCTCGTCGTCGTCCCCACGCGCGAGCTGTGCACCCAGGTCACCAACGACCTGCTGACGGCGGGCAAGGTCCGTAACGTCCGCGTGCTGGCGATCTACGGCGGCCGGGCGTACGAGCCGCAGGTCGAGGCCCTGAAGAAGGGCGTCGACGTGGTCGTCGGCACCCCCGGCCGGCTGCTGGACCTCGCGGGCCAGAAGAAGCTGAACCTGAAGCACGTCAAGTGCCTGGTCCTCGACGAGGCCGACGAGATGCTCGACCTGGGCTTCCTGCCCGACGTCGAGAAGATCATCGACATGCTGCCGGCCAAGCGCCAGACGATGCTGTTCTCGGCGACCATGCCGGGCGCGGTCATCGGCCTCGCCCGCCGGTACATGTCCCGGCCCACGCACATCCGCGCCACCGCGCCGGACGACGAGGGCGCGACGGTCGCGAACATCAAGCAGTTCGTGTACCGCGGTCACTCCATGGACAAGCCGGAGATGGTCGCCCGCATCCTGCAGGCCGAGGGCCGCGGACTGGCGATGATCTTCTGCCGTACCAAGCGCACGGCCGCCGACATCGCCGAGCAGCTCCAGCGCCGCGGGTTCGCCTCCGGCGCGGTCCACGGCGACCTCGGCCAGGGCGCCCGCGAGCAGGCGCTGCGGGCCTTCCGCAACGGCAAGGTCGACGTGCTGGTCTGCACCGACGTCGCCGCGCGCGGCATCGACGTCGAGGGCGTGACCCACGTCATCAACTACCAGTCCCCCGAGGACGAGAAGACGTACCTGCACCGCGTCGGCCGTACGGGCCGTGCGGGCGCCAAGGGTACGGCGATCACGTTCGTCGACTGGGACGACATCCCGCGCTGGCAGCTGATCAACAAGGCGCTGGAGCTGGACTTCAACGACCCGGTGGAGACGTACTCGACGTCCCCGCACCTGTACTCGGACCTCGGCATCCCCGCGGGCACCAAGGGCATCCTGCCGCGCTCGGAGCGGACCCGTGCCGGGCTCGACGCGGAGGAGCTGGAGGACCTGGGCGAGACCGGCGGACGTGGAGCCCGCGGCCGTGGTGGCCGGGGCGAGCGTGCCGGCCGTCCCGAGTCCGGCACCGCCGAGCGCGAGCGTACGGCCCGCACCCCGCGCAGCCGCCGCCGTACCCGCGGCGGAGCGCCGCTCGACGCGGCCACGACCGCCGCGGCGCCGGCCGCCGAGGCCGCCACCGCGGAGGCCACCGGTGTGGAGGAGCCCCGGGCTTCCCGCGCCCTGCGCCGCCGTCGCCGTACGCGCGCCGGTGCCCCGGCACAGCCGGCCGCGGCCGAGGCCGCCGTCGAGTCGGTGGACACGGCGGAGGGCGCACCGGCGCCGGCCGCGCCGGAGCAGGAGGCCGCGGCCAAGCCGCGCCGCCGCCGCACCCGCAGGAACGCGGACGCCCAGGCGCCGCAGACCACGGTGACGGCCGAGTCCGTGCTCACGGAGGCGCCGGCTCAGCCCGAGCCCGTGGTGGAGGACAGCCCTGCGGCGCCGGAGCCGACGGCCGAGACCATCGAGGCCACCGAGACCACGCCGCGCCGTCGCACCCGCAAGACGGCTGCTGCCGCCGAAGCGGCGACGGACACCGCTGAAGCCGCTGAGGCCAAGCCGCGTCGAACCCGGAAGACGGCCGCTGCCGCCGCCGAAGCGGCCGTGGACACGGCCGAGGGCACGGAGGCCAAGCCCCGCCGCACGCGGAAGACCGCCGCTGCCGCGCCGGAGACGACCGAGGCCCCCGAGGCCGAGGCCAAGCCGCGCCGGACCCGGAAGACCGCCGCAGCCGCCGAAGCCGCCGTGGACACGGCCGAGGCCGCCGAGGCCAAGCCGCGTCGCCGTACGCGCAAGGCCGCGGAGCCCACCGCCGAGGCCGCGTCCGTCGCGACCGAGGTCACGGCGGAGGAGCCCGCTCCGGCGACCAAGCCGCGCCGCACGCGGAAGACCGCCGCAGCCGCGCCGGAGACGACCGAGGCCCCCGAGGCCGAGGCCAAGCCGCGCCGGACCCGGAAGACGGCAGCTGCCGCCGCCGTGGACACGGCCGAGGGCACGGAGGCCAAGCCCCGCCGCACGCGGAAGACCGCCGCAGCCGCGCCGGAGACGACCGAGGCCCCCGAGGCCGAGGCCAAGCCGCGCCGGACCCGGAAGACGGCAGCTGCCGCCGCCGTGGACACGGCCGAGGGCACGGAGGCCAAGCCCCGCCGCACGCGGAAGACCGCTGCCGCTGCCGCCGACACCGCCGAAGGCACGGAGGCCAAGCCCCGCCGCACGCGGAAGACCGCCGCAGCCGCGCCGGAGACGACCGAGGCCCCCGAGGCCGAGGTCAAGCCGCGCCGTACGCGCAAGGCCGTCGTCGCGGAGATCCCGGCGCAGGCCACCGAGGAGCCGGAGGCCAAGCCGCGTCGCCGTACCCGTAAGGCCGCGGCGGCCGTCGAGGCCACCGAAGGCTGATCCGGCACCCGTTCACCGACGGCCAGGCCCTCCACCGCGAGGGCCTGGCCGTCGCATTTCCAGGCCCCGGCGCTTGTGGGTGCCCCGTCCCCCGCCGGCCCCGCCCGATAGCCTCTCCCCATGAGCAGGCCCGCCACCTTCGTCCCGCCGCCCGGTGCCCGTGCGTACGCCCTGCGGACCGCGCGGGGTGAGTTCGCCGTCGTCGACGCGCCCGTGGCCCGTGGGGTCGAGCCCCGCGGGGTCGCGCTGATGCTGCCGGGGTTCACCGGGAGCAAGGAGGACTTCAATCCGCTGCTCGTACCGCTGGCCGAGCGCGGGTACCGCACCGTGGCCGTGGACGGGCGCGGGCAGTACGAGTCGGACGGGCCCGAGAGCGATCAAACGGCCTACGCCCAGCAGGAGTTGGCGCGCGACGTGCTGGCCCAGGCCGAGGCACTCGGACAGCCGGTGCACCTGCTGGGGCACTCCCTCGGCGGGCAGATCTCACGTGCCGCCGTGCTGCTCGACCACTCCCCCTTCCGGTCGCTCACCCTCATGGCCTCCGGCCCGGCGCAGATCTCGGAGCCCCAGCAGCAGCGCGTGAAGCTGCTGCGGGACGCGCTCGCGGTGATGACGATGGCGCAGGTGTGGGAGGCGATGCGGGCGATGGAGACCCCCGAGGAGACCGAGACCGCGGCGCTCGACGGCGGTCTCGACGACCGGGACGACCTGCGGCGCCGCTGGCTGGCCACCAAGCCCGCCCAACTCCTCGCCACCGGACGCCAGTTGTGCACGGAACCTGACCGCATCGCGGAACTGGCCGCCGTACCGCTGCCGTTCCACGTCCTGTCCGGTTCACGGGACGACACCTGGCCCCTGCCGCTGCTGGACGACATGGCGGTGCGGCTGAACGCGCGGCGGACCGTGATCGAGGACGCCGAGCACTCCCCCAACACCGACCAGCCCCAGGCCACGGCGCACGCCCTCGCCGACTTCTGGGACACCGCGGACGGACAGGGCGGACAGCGTTAGTACTGCGCCTGCAGATGGTCCCAGAAGCCGTCCCTGAGGGCGCGCCGCAGGTCCGCCTGGCCGCGCAGGGAGTACTGGAGCAGGCTCTCGGCCTCGACCAGCAGGTCCTGGTCGACGGAGCCGGGAAGATAAGGGTGACCGGGGAGCAGCTCGACCAGGGCTTCGCGGCCCCGGGAGGCCAGCCATTTCGCCGCGATCTGGGCGCCGACGAAGCGGACGTCCTCGCGGGTGGGGCGGGTGCCCGAGGTGGCCTCGTAGGCGGCGGCCGTCCGGCGGGAGACGTACGGCTTGAAGAACTCGAGGTCGAGGGTGCGCTGGCTGTCCACCTCCCAGAGGAGGGGTTCGGCCTGGTTACGGCCCTCGGGGGCCTCGATGCCCCAGAGGTGGACCCGCGCGCCGTACCCCTGCGCCGCCTCGACGGCCGAGACCAGGTCCTCGTCGCCGCCGAGGAGCGCCGCGTCACTGATGGCGCGGTGGCGGGCGAGGGACTCCAGATCCGTGCGGATCAGTGAGTCGACGCCCTTCTGCTGGTTGTTGGCGTTGAGGTTGCCCAGGCGGACCTTGACGTCGGGCAGTTCCGCGATGGCCTGCTGCTCGCCGGTGTGGATGCGGCGGCGGGCGCCGTCGTACCAGTAGACGCGCAGCAGACGGCTGTCCGCGAAGACCGAGCGGGCGCGGTCGATGAGGGCCTCGATCAGACCCTCGGCGTCGAGGTCGAAGGCCCGGCGGTCCTCGGTCCCCGCGACCAGCCGGCCGGCGGCCGCGTACAGATACCCCGCGTCGACGAAGATCGCGTGGGTGGAGGGCGTCTTCGCCACCTCGGCGAGCATGCGTTCCAGCAGCTCGTTCGTGCGGTCGATGCGGGCGCCCAGGGCCGCCAGGTCGTCGTTCATCGCCTCCCATTGTCCCGGTGGTCACAGTGCGGACACAACCGGTCCCGGTCGGTCTCGGGCAGCCTGCTTACCCGTCGGTAATTAGCTGTTCGAAAAATTTCTTTAGCGTAGGGAATGTTTGTAACAAGCGGCGCGTTCACTACTACGAACGCCGGATACACATCCGGCGTATCGAGTAGTTCTCCTCAGGAGGATGACCAGACGAAGGGAGAAGCCCGTGCGCTTCGAGATCATGCGACTCGACGAGGTCGACGGCACCACCGTGGACAGCACCGTCGTGGACGCCGCCTCCGTCAACCGGATCGTTCAGCAGGCCGCCGCCATCGGACAGCGCCTGTGGATCCGCCCGGCCGAGACCAAGGCCTCGTAACGCTCACGCGTTCCGCGCCACTCAAGCTTTCCGGGGGAGCCGAGCCGACGAGGGCTCAGCTCCCCCGGATCACCTGAGTGACGCCGTTGATGATCTGCTGTACGGCGATCGCGGAGAGCATCATGCCCGCGAGCCGCGTCACCAGCACCACACCGCCGTCCTTGATCACCCGGATGATCAGCAGCGAGTAGCGCATCACCAGCCACAGCACGACATGGATCGCGAGGATCGCGGACCACACCGAGATCTGCGTGGCCACACTGCCGGCCTTCTGCACGGCCAGGATCACGGACACGATCGCACCGGGCCCCGCGAGCAGCGGCATGCCGAGCGGTACGAGCGCCACGTTCACGTCCTTGGTCTGCTTCGGCTCGTCGGTCTTGCCGGTGAGCAGGTCCAGCGCGATCAGCAGGAGCAGCAGACCGCCCGCGATCATCAGCGCGGGGACGGAGACGTGCAGGTAGTTCAGGATCTGGTGGCCCAGGACGCCGAAGGTGGCGATGACCCCGGCCGCCACGCACACCGCCTGGAAGGCCATGCGCTTCTGCACCTTGGCCGGACGGCCGGCGGTGAGGGCGAGGAAAATCGGGGTGATCCCGGGGGGATCCATGATGACAAAAAGGGTCAGGAACAGAGAGCCGAAGACGGCGATGTCGAACATGCGGAGGTACTGGCCTTGCTGGAAAAGGGATGAACTGGGGGCGCGTGAGGGCCGCTGACGGCCTCAGGCTCCGCCGGTGCCCGGCACCGGGAACGCGCCGGTAGCCCGCCGCGTGATCTCCCCGTACACCTCGGGGTCGGTCGTGTACGCGCCGAGCGTGACGGTCTTGCGGCTGCCGTGGTAGTCCGAGGAGCCGGTGACCAGCAGGTCCAGGTCCTTCGCCAGGCCCCGCAGCCGATCGCGCGCGTCGGCGTCGTGGTCCATGTGATCGACCTCGATGCCGTCCAGACCGGCCTCGGCCATCTCCGCGATCCGCGCCTCGGGGACCGTACGACCGCGCTTGGCGGCGGCCGGGTGCGCGAACACGCAGACCCCGCCCGCGTTCTTGACCAGCCGGATCGCCTCGAAGGGGTCGGTCTCGTGCTTCTCCACGAAGGCCCGGCCGCCGTCGGCCAGCCACTCCTCGGTGAACGCGTCGCTCACCGTCGGTACGACACCGAGCTCGACCAGCGCCGTCGCGACGTGCGGGCGCCCCACGGAACCGCCGGCGGCGATCCGCTCAACCTGCTCCCAGGTGACCGGCACGCCCAGAGCGTCGAGCTTGGCGACCATGCCCTTGGCCCGCGGCACCCGGTCGTCCCGCACCAGTTCGCGCTCGGCGAGCAGGGCGGGCTCCTTCGGGTCGAAGAGGTAGGCCAGCAGGTGCATGGAGATGCCGTCGACACGGCAGGACAGCTCGGCGCCGGTCACCAGGGTGAGCCCCTCGGGCAGCGCGGCGATCGCGTCGGCGTACCCACGGGTGGTGTCGTGATCGGTCAGTGCGACGACGTCCAGTCCGGCGGCAGCGGCATTCCGCACCAGCTCAGCCGGGGTGTCCGTACCGTCCGAGGCCGTGGAGTGACAGTGCAGATCGATACGCACGGTGGCTCCAGACGGGGGACGCTACGGAAGGGGACACCTAAGAATAGCGGCGTTTCGAAGCCCGCCTGTCACACCCACACCCTGGAAGCGCCCTTTACCGGACCAACCCAAAGGGGCGCGGGGAACTGCGCGAGCAACCACGACACACCCGCAGCCGCCGACGAAACAGAACCCGGCGCCCCCGTGGGCGTCACGGCCGGAGCAAGCGCGGCGACAACGCTCCGCAGGGCACCAGGTCCAGCTCCGCCCCCGCGTCCCGCAGATCAGTCAGCACCAGCTCGTCGTACATGAGCAGGGCCGCCTGCTCGGGCCACATCACCGCCCACAGCCACATGCCCAGGGCCTCACCGGCGAAGACGGCCCGGTCGTCGGGGGTGCGGTAGACGTGCCAGAGCGGGGTCGGGCGGCCGACGGCCAGCACCTTGGCCTGCGGCGGCTTCTCGACGTTCATGTACGACCCCGGGTCCGGGCCGTCGATGCCCGCGTAGCGCGCGCCGAGGCCGACACCGAGCTCCTCGGCCACGAGGATGAGTTCGGCCGGGCCGCCCAGCGGGCCGGGTCCGGAGCAGGCGACGGCGGTCGCGCGGCCGCCGCTGCGGTCGTCGCCGGCGTAGGCCGCGCCCGTGAACAGCCAGCCGACCGGCAGCGGCCAGGGCATCCACAGCGGAACGTGCGTGCGGTGCACCACCGCACCGAGGGCTTCGACGCTGGGCGGGATCACGGGCTGCAGCGGATACACCGTGCCGTGCACATCACACTGCCACGCATCGGCGAAGAGACCGGGAGCCCTGACCCGGCCACCACACCGCGGGCAACTGGGTTCGCCCCTCATAGGGCTCCACGGTCCTACCCCCGCCCGCCCACGTCAAGGACGATCACCCGTCCGGACGGAACACTCCTTCACACGAAAGTTGATGCATATTACATTCATTAGCCGGACTAACTTACCGACCTCAGCAGGGAGCACACATGGACCTCCTGCGACAGCCCAAGGCGGTCTGGGCCACGGCCGGCGCCTCCGTCGTCGCCTTCATGGGCATCGGCCTCGTCGACCCGATCCTGCCGTCCATCGCGCAGGGCCTGCACGCCACACCCGGCCAGGTGTCCCTGCTGTTCACGTCGTACTTCCTGATCACCGCGGTCGCGATGCTGCTGACCGGCTTCGTCTCCAGCCGCATCGGCGGCCGCAGGACCCTGCTGCTCGGCCTGGCCTTCGTGGTCGTCTTCGCGGGCCTCGCCGGCACGTCGGACTCGGTCGGCCAACTGGCCGGATTCCGGGCGGGCTGGGGCCTCGGCAACGCGCTCTTCGTCTCGACGGCCCTCGCGGTCATCGTGGGCGCGGCGGTCGGCGGCGGCGCGGCGGCGGTCCTGCTCTACGAGTCCGCGCTCGGCCTCGGCATGGCCTGCGGCCCGCTGCTCGGCGCGGTCCTCGGCAACGTCAGCTGGCGCTACCCCTTCTTCGGCACGGCCACGCTGATGGCGATCGGCTTCCTGTGCATCACGGCGTTCCTGAAGGAGCAGCCGAAGCCGGCCCGCAGGACCTCGGTCCTGGACCCGGTCAGGGCGCTCGGCCACGGCGGCCTCGCCTCGGCCGCGATCTCCGCCTTCTTCTACAACTACACGTTCTTCACGGTGCTGGCCTTCACGCCGTTCGTGCTGGACATGACGCCGTACCGTTCCGGGGCGGTGTTCTTCGCCTGGGGTGTGCTGCTCGCCGTCTTCTCGGTGATCGTGGCGCCGCGCCTGCAGGCACGGTTCGGCTCACCGGGGGTGCTCGGCGGCTCGCTGGTGCTGCTCGCGGTGGACGTGCTGGTCCTCGGCTACGGCAACCACACCACGGCCGTCGTCTGCACGATCCTGTCCGGCGCGTTCATCGGCGTGAACAACACCGTCTACACCGAGCTGCCCCTCGGCGTGTCGGACGCCCCGCGCCCGGTCGCCAGCGCGGGCTACAACTTCGTCCGCTGGTTCGCGGCCGCCGCCGCGCCCTACTTCGCCCCGAAGCTCGGGGAGTGGACCGACCTGCACGTCCCGTTCGTGGTGGCGGCGGTCACGGCGGTGCTGGGCGCGCTCGTGATCGCCGTACGACGCCGGGCCCTCGCGCACGAGGCGGAGGAAGCGGCGCCGCGACACGCGACGGAGGGCGGTGTCGGCGTCTTCGCCAACTGACCGCTCACGGCCGGGTTTTGGTGAGCTTCCTCACTCCAGCGGCACGGTCCCGCGGCCGGGGTCGCGCAGGTCCGTCCCGTGGGTGAGCCAGCGCTCCTGGAGGGCCTGGGCGCCGTGCACCCGCTTCCAGGCGGCCTCGTTCGGGGTCATCGGCAGCAGCGGCAGGAACCGTACGGGCTCTATCGGGTCGTCCAGCTCCAGGTCCTCCACCAGGCCGCCGGGCTCGCCCACCAGGACCGAGGTGAAGGGGGCGCCGGGCCACAGCGGGTCACCCACGTCCAGCGAGGCGCCCGGCGTCACGACCAACCCCTCCACCTGCGGGGACGCGGCCAGCACGGCGAGCGGGCGGAGCACCTTGTCGGTGTCGGCGAGGCCCGCGCGGACGGAGAGGACCAGCTCGGCGCGGGGGCCCTTGACCGGGTCGGCGAGCATCGCGGTGGGGTCGGTCATCGGGTGCGCGGACATGCCCAGCGTGGCGTACCGCACGACGTCCCCCTCCTGGAACCGGAGCACCTCGATGCGGTCCGTGCCGAGGAAGGTGACGGCGGCGCGCGCGTCCGGTTCGCCCAGCGCGGTGCTCAACCGCGCCTCGACCAGAGGAAGAACATCAACCATGCGGCGAGCATAGAACTCGTCAGCAGCGGGCAAAGCGGCACCTTGACAGTTCGGGCGGCTGCTACGCTGAGCCGGTGGTTCGGGACAGCACGCAGAAGCGTCGCTATCGAGTCCCGACGCCGAGGACACTCCCTTACGAGGGACCGGCCGGAGGAGGTGGGGCTGTCATGGATCGAAGTCGACCGTGCAGTACCACTCGCTCTTCCGCCTGTTGATGTAGTCACCGGCTGTTTTCTGGCTGGCTGCTGCCGCCTTTCCGTGCGCGTCACCCTTCGGAAGAGCACTTCGTTTCGCTTTGCCCTGATCGCCTGATCACCCGATCTGCCTGATCGAATCAGTTCTGCATCAGTAGCGAAGTCGCCACCGCGACGGTGCGGTGCTCCCCGCTTTGTGGACGTGCCAAACATCCCGCAGTCAGGACGTCCCCATTCCGGGTAGTTCCACCCGTCGCCGGCGGTCTTTCGTTGCCTGTCGCGAAGGAGCCTGCCCATGTCGATGATCCGCGACCTGCGCGCCGTGGTCCGTCCGTCCCGCGTCTCGCTGCGCAAGCCCCCGGGCGGGCCGAACGTCTCGTACGACACCACCCGCGACCCGGCCACCCCGTCCGCCGTCGTGGACTGCGCGGTCTACCGCGACGGCGCCCGCGTCCAGAGCACGGGGCCGCTCACCCCGCACGAGGCGATGCGGCTGGTGCGGCGCGACGGCGGTTTCGTGTGGATCGGGCTGCACGAGCCGACCGAGGCCGAATTCGCCGGTATCGCGAGCGAGTTCGGGCTGCACCCGCTGGCCGTCGAGGACGCGGTGCAGGCCCACCAGCGGCCCAAGCTGGAGCGCTACGACGACTCGCTCTTCACCGTCTTCAAGACCATCCACTACGTCGAGCACGACCGGCTCACCGCCAACAGCGAGGTCGTCGAGACCGGTGAGGTCATGTGCTTCACCGGCCGGGACTTCTTCATCACCGTCCGGCACGGCGGCCAGGGCTCGCTCAGGGCCCTTCGGCACCGTCTGCAGGACGACCCGGAGCTGCTCGCCAAGGGCCCCTCGGCCGTGCTGCACGCCATCGCCGACCACGTGGTGGACGGCTACATCGCGGTCGCCGACGCGGTGCAGGACGACATCGACGAGGTGGAGACCGAGGTCTTCTCGCCGGGCCGCAGGGGCGGTGTCTCGCGCGGTGTCGACTCGGCGCGGATCTACCAACTCAAGCGTGAGGTGCTGGAGTTCAAGCGCGCGGTGGCTCCCCTGCTGCGCCCGATGCAGCTGCTGAGCGAGCGGCCGATGCGGCTGGTCGACCCGGACATCCAGAAGTACTTCCGGGACGTCGCCGACCACCTCGCCCGCGTCCAGGAGCAGGTGCTGGGCTTCGACGAACTCCTCAACTCCATCCTCCAGGCCAACCTCGCGCAGGCGTCCGTCGCGCAGAACGAGGACATGCGCAAGATCACCGCCTGGGCGGCGATCATCGCCGTGCCGACGATGGTGTGCGGTGTGTACGGCATGAACTTCAGGTACATGCCGGAGCTGCACTGGAGGTACGGCTACCCGGTGATCATGGGCATCACCGTCGTCATCTGTCTCGGCATCCACCGCACGCTGAAGCGCAACGGCTGGCTCTGAGCGGACGCTGGATAGGCTGGGCACATGACAAGCGAGCTGCTCGACCGGGCCCTCATCGAGGAGGCCTCGAAGAAGTCCGGCCTCATCTGGGTCAGAGGCGCCGGCAGCCCCGCCGCGTGTGCGCTGTGGCACGTGTGGCACGAGGGCGCGGTGTGTCTGGTCGGCGACGGTCCCGGTGAGCAGCCGCTTCAGGGGCTGATCGACGGGGGCTCTGCCGAGGTGTCCGTGCGCAGCAAGGACAAGGGCGGCCGGCTGGTGACGTTCACGGCGACCGTGTCCGAGCTGGCGTCCGGCACGGACGCGTGGGAAGCGGCCGTCGCCGAGCTGAAGGGCAAGCGGCTCAACGCCCCCGACGGCGAGCAGATGCCGGCCCGCTGGGCCCGCGAGTGCCGGGTGCTGCGCCTGGCTCCGGCCGGGCCCCTGGCGCCGTTGCCCGACGGCAGCCTGGCCGAGCGGCCGGTTCCGACTCCGGCGACCACCCGGCGGCCGATTCCCGCGGCGTTGCCGCGGCTGCTGGCGAAACGGCGCAGGAAGGAACGGCGGGGCTGAGGAGGCTTCGGCACCGCCCGGACGCGCCGCGGTGTCCGAGCGCCGTCGCGGCGGGCCCACGGTGCCGAACGGCTACGACGTCGGCAGTTGCCTGCCGTAATCCACCGTCTCGGCCTTGACCGGCTCCGCGACGGCGAAGTCCTCACCCCAGTCGGAGAAGGTGAGCGTGCCCGCGCCGCCGGCGCGGACCAGGCGCAGGGGGTACGGCCGGCCCTGGAGGGAGACGTCCAGCGTGCCGCCGGAGCCCTTGTCGCCGGTGATGCGGATGGTGCGGGTACCCGCGTCGTCGTGGTGACCGTCCGTCGCCAGTGTGCCGTGCAGTGTCAGCAGCCCGTCGAGGAGGAGGTCCTTGTCCGTGAAGCCGCTGAACTTCCTGTACGCGGGGTCCCCCTGCGGCACCTTGACGTACTTGCCGTTCAGCGTGCCGGCCGCGCCGTCGCCCTTGGCGTCGGCCTGGTTCCAGAAGTCCGCGTCGGCCTTCAGGTACAGCTGCTTGCCGACCCGCAGCAGCTTGAAGGTCGCCCCCTTCGAGGTCACCGAGCCGGTACCGCCGTCGGCCTTCAGCCGCATGTCCAGCTGGTACGTCCGGCCGCTGGTGACCACGGTCCCGGACAGCCGTACCGCCGGTGCGCCCCCGGCGGCCGCCCGCGTCCTGGCCTGGATCTGTGCGGCGGGCAGCTTGCCCACGCCGTTCGTCCCCGCGTCCGGATCGCCGTCACCGCACCCGGTCAGCACCGCCGTCCCCGTCACGGCGAAGGCGAAGATCGCGGTCACCAGCGCGGCCCGGCGGGTACGGCCCTGGGGAATCGCAGTCACAGGGGGGATCGCCTTTCTGACGGTTCCTGAGCGGAGTACCGCAGCGTACCGGTGCCCGGGCCGCCCGGCGGAGCCAGTCCGTCCGGACTCCCCACCAGGGCGTATCCGAGCAGTACGGGCTAGCCTGAAGCGCACCCGAGCGGGCAAATCCGAGCAATTCACAAAGAAAGCGGAACACCCGAGAAAAGGGCGATTCCCAGGCCACGTCAGCAGAGGAAGCACAGCCATGGCAGCCGGCGCCCCCCGGATCTTCGTCTCGCACCTCGCCGGGGTCCCCGTCTTCGACCCGAGCGGCGACCAGGTGGGCCGCGTGCGCGATCTCGTCGTGATGCTGCGGGTGGGCCGCAGGCCCCCGCGGCTGCTCGGGCTGGTCGTCGAACTGGCCACCCGGCGCCGCATCTTCCTGCCCATGACCCGGATCACCGGGGTCGAGTCCGGGCAGGTGATCACCACCGGCGTGATGAACGTCCGGCGCTTCGAGCAGCGGCCCACCGAGCGGCTGGTCTTCGGCGAGCTGCTGGACCGCCGGGTGACGCTGGCGGAGACCGGCGAGCAGGTCACCGTCCTCGACCTGTCCGTGCAGCAACTGCCCGCCCGCCGTGACTGGGAGGTCGACCGCGTCTTCGTCCGCAAGGGCAAGAAGGGCGGCGCCTTCCGGCGGGCCAAGGGCGAGACCCTGACCGTCGAGTGGTCGGCCGTCACCGGGTTCTCGCTGGAGGAACACGGGCAGGGCGCCGAGAGCCTGCTCGCCACCTTCGAGCAGTTGCGCCCCGCCGACCTCGCGAACGTCCTGCACCACCTCTCCCCCAAGCGGCGCGCCGAGGTCGCCGCCGCGCTCGACGACGACCGCCTGGCCGACGTGCTGGAGGAGCTCCCGGAGGACGACCAGATCGAGATCCTCGGCAAGCTCAAGGAGGAGCGCGCGGCGGACGTCCTGGAGGCGATGGACCCCGATGACGCGGCCGACCTGCTCTCCGAACTGCCCGAGGACGACAAGGAGCGGCTGCTGAGCCTGATGCAGCCGTCCGACGCGGCCGACATGCGCCGCCTGATGTCGTACGAGGAGCACACGGCCGGCGGCCTCATGACCACCGAGCCGATCGTGCTGCGTCCGGACGCCACGGTCGCCGACGCGCTCGCCCGGGTCCGCAACCCCGACCTGTCCCCCGCCCTCGCCGCCCAGGTCTACGTCTGCCGCCCGCCCGACGAGACCCCGACCGGCAAGTACCTGGGCACCGTCCACTTCCAGCGGCTGCTGCGCGACCCCCCGTACACCCTGGTCAGCTCGCTCGTGGACGAGGACCTGCAAACCCTGGCCCCGGACGCCGCGCTGCCCGTCATCGCCGGGTTCTTCGCCACGTACGACATGGTGGCCGCACCCGTGGTGGACGAGTCCGGGTCCCTTCTGGGGGTGGTGACCGTGGACGACGTGCTGGACCACATGCTGCCCGAGGACTGGCGGGAGACCGAGTTCCACCTGGACGAGGGAGAGGAGGCGGCCGCACATGGCTCCTGAGCGTGAGAGCACCCGTGAGCGCACCACCCCGGCGGGCGCCACGGCCGCCACCCGGCCCCGTACGCCCCGCCTGGACCAGCCGCGGCCGCCGCGCCGCCGGATCGTGCCCGAGTGGGACCCGGAGGCCTTCGGCCGGCTGTCCGAGCGCATCGCCCGCTTCCTGGGCACGGGACGCTTCATCGTCTGGATGACGGTCGTCATCATCCTGTGGGTGGTGTGGAACATCGCGGCGCCGGCGAATCTGCGCTTCGACAACTACCCGTTCATCTTCCTGACCCTGATGCTGTCCCTGCAGGCCTCCTACGCGGCCCCGCTGATCCTGCTCGCGCAGAACAGGCAGGACGACCGCGACCGGGTCAACCTCGAGCAGGACCGCAAGCAGAACGAGCGGTCCATCGCCGACACCGAGTACCTGACCCGGGAGATCGCCGCGCTGCGCATGGGCCTGGGCGAGGTGGCCACCCGCGACTGGATCCGCTCGGAACTCCAGGACATGGTCAAGGAGCTGGAGGAGCGCCGCCGCCACGACGGGCACCCCGGCCATGTCGTATTCCCGGCGGAACGGGCAGACCGCCCGCCGGGACGTGACACAGACGACCGCTGAGGGGCATCCCTCAGGCCCCCGGGGGCGCCGTACCATCGTCCTTATGGCTACGGAAGACGCGGTGCGCGAGGCACTGGCGACGGTGAACGACCCCGAGATCAACCGACCCATCACCGAGCTCGGGATGGTCAAATCGGTGGAGATCGGCGCGGACGGAGCGGTCGCGGTCACCGTGTACCTGACGGTCTCCGGCTGCCCCATGCGCGACACCATCACCCAGCGCGTCACCGAGGCGGTCTCCCGGGTCGAGGGCGTCACCCGCGTCGACGTCACGCTCGACGTCATGAGCGACGAGCAGCGCAAGGAGCTGGCGGCGGCGCTGCGCGGCGGCCAGGCCGAGCGCGAGGTGCCCTTCGCCAAGCCCGGCAACCTCACCCGGGTCTACGCCGTCGCCTCCGGCAAGGGCGGCGTCGGCAAGTCCTCGGTGACGGTCAACCTGGCGGCCGCCATGGCCGCCGACGGCCTCAAGGTGGGCGTCGTCGACGCCGACATCTACGGCCACTCGGTGCCGCGCATGCTGGGCGCCGACGGCCGCCCCACCCAGGTCGAGAACATGATCATGCCGCCGTCCGCGAACGGCGTGAAGGTCATCTCCATCGGCATGTTCACCCCGGGCAACGCCCCGGTGGTCTGGCGCGGCCCGATGCTCCACCGCGCGCTGCAGCAGTTCCTGGCGGACGTCTACTGGGGCGACCTCGACGTCCTGCTCCTGGACCTGCCGCCCGGCACGGGTGACATCGCGATCTCCGTCGCCCAGCTGATCCCGAACGCCGAGATCCTGGTCGTGACGACCCCGCAGCAGGCGGCCGCCGAGGTGGCCGAGCGCGCCGGCTCCATCGCGGTCCAGACCCACCAGAAGATCGTCGGCGTGGTCGAGAACATGTCCGGCCTGCCCTGCCCGCACTGCGGCGAGATGGTCGACGTCTTCGGCACGGGCGGCGGCCAGCTGGTCGCCGACGGCCTGACCCGCACGACGGGTACGACCGTCCCGGTCCTCGGCTCCATCCCGATCGACGTCCGCCTGCGCGAGGGCGGCGACGAGGGCAAGCCGGTGGTCCTGACCGACCCGGACTCGCCGGCGGGCAGCGCCCTGAGGTCGATCGCCGGCAAGCTGGGCGGCAGGCAGCGGGGTCTGTCGGGCCTGTCCCTCGGCATCACGCCGAAGAACAAGTTCTGAGTCCTGCCCGCCAGGGCCTGCGGCGAAAGGGCGCCGGGACAACCCGGCGCCCCTCGGTCACGCGTAGGCGGACACGTCCTTGACCACGGCGAACCCAAGGCCGTACGCGCTCATCCCGCGCCCGTACGCCCCCAGATGCACCCCCGCCTCGGTGGTGCCTGCGAGCACCCACCCGAACTCGGACTCACGGTAGTAGAAAGAGGCCGCCGCCCCGTCCACCGGCAGGGAGAGTTTGGACCACTCCGGCCCCTCGAGATCGTCGGCGAGGGCCCACGCCGTCTCCGTCTGCTGGTCCAGCCAGTCGTCCCGCAGGGTGTGGTCCATCTGCCCCGGCCAGGTGAAGGACAGCAGCCCCACCCCGGCCAGCCACGCGGCCGAGGAGACCGACGTGGCCTCCAGCAGCCCCGTACCGTCGGCGCTCCTGCGCGAGGGCTGCGCGGCGACGGTGACGACCACCGCGAACTTCTCCCGCGGCTCACCGGCGGAGCAGGTCTCGCTGCGTACGGAGGGCTCGTCACCGTGCCCGATCGAACCGTGCTCGACGGCCCCGTCGGCCGCCATACCGACCTGCATCAGCCAGCGCGGCCCGGTGAACGCCTCGTCGAGGCCGTACCACGGGAAGGGCGCCAGCAGGTAACCGTCGACCGTGCGCCGGGCGGAGGGGAGCTGCTGCGCACCCTCCGCGTCCGGCGTCTGCGCGCCCACCCGACTCGTCGTCTCCATCTGCCCGGACGCCTCCTCGCTCTCGTCGGACCGGGGCGGCCCGCCCCCCTTCGGGCGTACTCCTCCGGTCCGCACAACAACTCGGCAGCATATCCACACCCGTGACAGCCGCACGGCAGGCGCTGGAGGCACGGGTCGCGCGAACGCCCTGCTCAGGCCGTGTGCGACGGGTTCGTGCTATGAAACGCATCACGTGCGCGGCATGTGCCCCCGCGCGCGTGTCGAAGTCGCTCCCCGCGGCGTGGCCCGCGCCCTGGGCCTACGTGGCGTCCGCGTCGAAGGGCGGCCGCTCGTCCCTGCCGGGCTCCTCGGGCTTCTTGGTCATGTCGATGCGCGCACCGGACGACGAGGACGAAGAAGGCGACGTCTCGCCGTCCCGGCCGTGGACGGAGTCCGTGACCTCGGCCATCTCCTTCTTCAGGTCGAACCCGTTACGGATCTCCTTCAGCCCCAGTTCGTCGTTGTCCAGCTGCTTGCGGATGAACGTCTTGGGGTTGAGGTCCTCGAACTCGAAGTCCTTGAACTCCGGACCCAGTTCGTTGCGGATGTCCTGCTTGGCGCTCTCCGAGAACTCGCGGATCTTCCGGATCGTGTGCATCACGTCCTGGATGACCTTCGGGAGCTTGTCCGGACCGAAGACGAGCACAGCGAGCACAATGATCGTCACCAGCTCCAGTGGCCCTATGTCATTGAACACCTGACGCTCCTTGCGATGTCCTCGGTCGCTCAACGGTACCCGTCCTTCCTGTCCGGCCGGTACCGTCCCGAGGTGAGACTTCTGTCAGTTCTGCCCCACGGCCGTCAGTTCTGCTCCGCCGTGCCCAGCCGCAGCGGGACCTGCCGGTCGGTGCCGTCGCGCCGGACCGTCAGCGCCAGCCGGTCGCCCGGGCGGTGGGCGCGGATCTTGACGATCAGCTCCTCGGCCGTGTGCACGCGTTGCCCGTCGACCTCGGTGATGACGTCGCCCGGCTTCAGACCGGCCCGGTCACCGGGGCCGCCCCGGGTCACGGCGGGACCGCCGCCCGCGCTCTTGCTGTCGATACGGGCGCCGTCGCCGGTGTAGGCCATGTCCAGGGTGACGCCGATCACGGGGTGGGTCGCGTGGCCGTCGTTGATCAGTTCCTCGGCGACGCGCCTGGCCTGGTTCACGGGGATGGCGAAGCCGAGACCGATGGAGCCGGCCTGGCCGCCGTCCGAGTCGGAGCCGCTGTCGGCGGAACGGATGGCGGAGTTGATGCCGATCACCTGGGCGCGGGAGTCGAGGAGCGGACCGCCGGAGTTGCCCGGATTGATGGGCGCGTCGGTCTGCAACGCGTCGACGTAGCTGACGTCGCTGCCGTCGCCCTTCTCCCCGCCCGCCGTGATGGGCCGCTCCTTGGCGCTGATGATGCCGGAGGTGACGGTGTTGGCGAGGTCGAAGGGGGCGCCGATGGCGACGACGGGGTCGCCGACCCGGACGTCGTCGGAGTTGCCGAGGGGCAGCGGGGTGAGCCCGTGCACGCCGTGCACCTGGACGACCGCGAGGTCGTAGCCGCTGTCGCGGCCGACCACCTTGGCCTTGACCGCGTCGCCGCTGCTGAAGGTCACGGTTATCGCGCCGCCCGATCCGGCGGGGGCGACGACGTGGTTGTTGGTGAGGATGTGGCCCTGGGTGTCGAGCACGAAGCCGGTGCCGGTGTCCGCCTGGTCGGTGCCGGTGACGTGCAGGGTGACGACACTGGGCAGTGCCCGGGCGGCTATGCCGGCCACGCTGTCCGGCGCCCGCCCGGCGGGCACGCGTCCGGCCTGCGGCAGGTGTACGCCACCGCCCAGCCCCTGGCGCTCGACATAGGCGCCGACGCCCCCGCCTATGCCGGCGGAGACGAAGGCGACCACGAGGCTCCACACGACCAGGAACCGCTTCGCCCGCCGCTTGCGCTGCTTGCCCGTCAGCACACCGGCACCGGTCTGCTGCAGCCCCCCGTGCCCGGGCAGCTGCTCCCCGGGCGGAGCGACGGCCCAGGGGTTGTAGCGCGGAGTCCCGTCCACCACCGGACCGGCGACAGGCGCCCCGGGGGGCGGCACGGGGGTGGCGAGCGCCGGGGTCCCCGGCACCGGCGTCGCGGATCCCTGCGGGGGTGCCGGCACCGGCGGAACCGCCGGTGGGGGTGCGGGTGTCCCCTGGGCCGGGGTGGCTGCCGGGTGCTGCACGGGCGGTGCGGGTGCCCAGGGGCCCGGCTCGCCGTACGGCGGGGTGCCGTAGGGGTCGGGGTCGTGCAACGGCTTCGGCCGCTCGGCGGGAGCCGGCCAGGCGGACTCCGGCTGCCCGGGTGACTCGCCCACCGCTGGCCTCCCGTCCGGGCCCGGCGCCGGCTTGGCCAGTTCGAAGTCCCCGGAGGCTGCCGGTCCTGAACGTGCCTGCCCACCATCCGCCGGCCCACCCTCAACCGGCCCGACGGCAGCCCCTGTTGCGGTCCGCGTGTCGGTGCGGTCGGCCGGTGTCGTCCCCGCCGCCCCCTCCGGTCCGTCCTCCGGCGGGACACGGTTCCCCTCGTTCATGCTCTCCCCACGGCTGGCCGTGGCCGCGCGCTTCGGCGGCGGCCACGGAACGTCGGCCACGCTCCCGGGTCATCGCCGCGGGAACGGCCCTCACAGGATTCAACCAGGTTCGCGGGCCGGGGCGCAGTGGCCGGTCAGGGCATCTTGTGGGGTGCGGACGGGGACGGGGAGGGAGTGAAGGCGGTGTCGGGGACGGGGGCGGACAGCAGGCCGGCGCCGGACACGCCGGGGACCTGGGACCAGGCGGTGAGCGGATAGACCACGGTGTCGTCGAGCGGGCGTATCAGGGGGGAGACGGCGGTCGCACCGGCCGTCACCGGCGCGGTCAGGTCCCCCAGGGCGGAGCCCAGGGTCTGGCCGGTGCCGGGGGACGGCAGGCCCGGCACCAGTGGCGCGGACATCGAGGTCGGGACCGCCGCTGTCTGTCCGAGCTGTGCACCGCCCTGGGCGAGCAGCGGTCCCACGACGCGACGGCGCTGGCTGTCGGGCGCGGCGGAGCCCGTGCCCGGCCCGGTGGAGCGGGCCGGGACCACGTTGCTGCCGGTGCCGGAGCCGCCGCGGGCGTCCGCGGTGGTGTCCGAGGGGATGGCGGTGGTCACGCCGCCGAGGGCGACCGCCGCCAGGGAGACCGCGCCGGCGGCCGCGAACGCGAACCGCAGTCCACGCGAGGCGGAGCGGCCGTCGTCCGGGCGGCCGACGGGATGGATGCGGAAGCCGCGGTCCTCGGGTGCGGGGACGGCGTGCCGCGAGCCGGCGGCCAGGGGGTCGTGCGGACGGGCGGGGACATAACCGAACGCGAAGCGCTCGCCGCGCCTCGCTCCGAAGACTCCGAGCGTGCCGAAGACGCCGGACGCTCCGGCGGGTCCGGAGCTCTCGTCGTCGGGATCGCGGCCGAACAGTCCGCCCCCGGGCGGCGACATGCCGTCACCGCCCGGCCCACCTCCCCCGGGGAGGCCCTGGAGGCGGGCCAGCAGGCTCGCCGAGGGGGGCGGCGGAGCCGCCTCCGCGAACACGTTCTTCAGTGCGCGCTGGGCGTCGGCCTCGGCCTTGCACCGGGCGCAGGTGGCCAGGTGCGCGAGGACCCGCTCACGCGTCTCGTGCCCGAGCTCTCCGTCCACCAGGGCGGAGAGCCGGTCTCCCAGGTGCTGTTCTGCGAGGTGCGCCTCGACAGGTTTCGGTCGTGATCCACTCACGCGGTCGCGCCCCCTCCCCCCAGAGCGGGGACACGGGCGAGGAAGGTGCGCCGCTCGGCGGCGCGGGCCTCCGGGGAGCGGTGCGCGAGGGCCTTGCGGAGCTGGGAGCGGCCACGGTGGATACGGGAGCGGACGGTGCCGAGCTTCACGCCCAGGGTCGCGGCGATCTCCTCGTAGGACAGTCCCTCGATGTCGCACAGGACGACGGCGGCGCGGAACTCGGGTGCGAGGGTGTCGAGGGCCTGCTGGACATCGGCGTCGAAGTGCGCGTCGTTCAGCAGCTGCTGCGGGGTGGGCTCGCGGCTGGCCAGGCGATCGGCCGCGTCCTCGCCGAGGGCGTCGAAGCGGATGCGCTGCTTGCGCCGGACCATGTCCAGGAAGAGGTTGGTGGTGATGCGGTGCAGCCAGCCCTCGAAGGTGCCCGGCGAGTACGTCGACAGGGAGCGGAAGACACGGACGAAGACCTCCTGGGTGAGGTCCTCGGCGTCGTGCTGATTGCCCGTCAGGCGGTAGGCCAGCCGGTAGACCCGGCCGCTGTGGGTGCTGACGATCTCCTCCCACGTGGGCGGAGTCCACGCCTGCCCGTCCGCGTCGGTGGAGAAGGTCGCGGTCTGGGCCTCGCCTGCGGCGAGACCGGCGTGGTGGTCAGCAGCGGTGTCGGTCACGGATTTCGGCCTGCCCGCCGACCCGAGGAAGCGCCGCAGCACTCCGCCCCGGTCTCCGGGCGCAGCCGCACCTCCCCTGTCGGCTCTGGTGGTGTCCAGTGGAGCCCCTACCATAGCCACCTCGCCCGTTAGCTCCGGATAAGCGGTTTTACGAGAATTTGATACTCGCTGATATGGCTCGTGCGACTGCGTCAGCAGTTGCTCGGTGTCCTGATCCACCTCTCGTCCCCCGTCGCGTCGCCGGCCACCGTCTCATCCCTATAAACGCCCGGTCCCATCTGCGGGTTCCCGACGCCAACGGATACAGTCACGCCCAGGCATCCACGGGGACAGGAGAGGGTCATTACCGGCAACCGGCAGACGAGCTGGGCGTTCGCCGACGCCTTTGTCGCCGAGGACGAAGCGCTGCGGTGGGCCCGCGACCGGGCCCGCGAGGCAGGGCTGCGCTCGGTGTCGCCCGGCACGGGCGCAGCCCTGCGTCTGCTCGCCGCCTCCGTGGACGCGAAGGCGGTCGCGGAGATCGGCACCGGTTGCGGGGTGTCCGGAATCCATCTGCTGCACGGCATGCGCCCCGACGGGGTGCTCACCACGGTCGACCAGGAGCCGGAACACCAGCAGTTCGCCCGGCAGGCCTTCCGCGCCTGCGGCTTCGCCAGCAACCGGGCCCGCTTCATCCCCGGCCGCGCCCTGGACGTACTGCCCCGGCTCGCGGACGCCGGGTACGACCTCGTCTTCTGCGACGGGGACCGGCTGGAGTACCTGGACTATCTCGCTGAATCGTTGCGCCTGCTCCGGCCCGGCGGCCTGGTGGTCTTCGAGGGCGTCTTCGCGGGCGGCCGCACGGTCGACTCGGGACCGCAGCCGACGGAAGTGCTCAAACTGCGCGAACTGCTGCGCACGGTGCGCGAGAGCCAGGAGCTGGTGCCGTCGCTGCTGCCGGTGGGCGACGGCCTGCTGTGCGCCGTCAAACGGTGACGGGCCCGCGGCGAGGGCCCGGACACGCGGCTGCCCCGGCACCGCGTACGATGCCGGGGCAGCCGGAAGGACACTGTCGCTGGGGCGTCAGACGACGACCTTCTTGAGGGCGTCGCCGAGCGCCTCGGCCTCGTCAGGGGTCAGCTCGACGACGAGTCGACCGCCGCCTTCGAGCGGAACGCGCATGACGATGCCCCGCCCCTCCTTGGTCACCTCGAGCGGGCCATCACCCGTCCGCGGCTTCATGGCCGCCATGCTCGTTCCCCTTCCTGAAACCAGCTCATCGTCTGCCGAGAGCCCCGGGAGGGCACCCGCGGTTCCGAAACGGACACGCGACACCGGCATCGAACACATTGCTTCCCAGCCATTATCCCGCATGGCAGGACCCGATGACCAACATCAGTCGGCATCGCTTGGGCAACGCGCGCGAGCAAAACCACCCAATTCGGCGATGTGGCTGCGATACTGCACCGCTGCACGGACATCCACGGGCCGGCTCCGCTCGGGCTTTCTTTGACGCAGGTCACATGTCCGGTCCGGCGCTTGGAGCGCGATCTCCGCCATGCTGTGCTTCGTACAGGGACGTACTGAGCGGTACGTCATCCGCGACACCGGAGGGGATGCGCCATGGCCGACACCGTGCTCTACGAGGTGAGCGACGGGCTCGCGACGATCACGCTGAACCGCCCCGAGGCGATGAACGCGCTGAACATCGCGACCAAGGCCGCGCTCCGTGAGGCGGCGGAATCCGCGGCCGGGGACACGGCCGTACGGGCGATCCTGCTGACCGCCGCCGGAGACCGGGCGTTCTGCGTCGGCCAGGACCTCAAGGAGCACATCGGGCTGCTCGCAGCGGACCGCGAGACCGGGTCCGGCCAGACGATGAGCACGGTCAAGGAGCACTACAACCCGATCGTGCGGGCCCTCGCCGGTGCCCCCAAGCCGGTGGTCGCTGCGGTGAACGGGGTCGCGGCCGGGGCGGGCTTCGGCTTCGCGCTCGCCGCGGACTACCGGGTGGTCGCCGACACCGCCGCGTTCAACACGTCGTTCGCCGGTGTGGCCCTGACCGCCGACTCCGGGATCTCCTGGACGCTGCCGCGGGTGATCGGCCCGGGCCGCGCCGCCGACCTGCTGCTCTTCCCGCGCAGCATCAGCGCCCAGGACGCGCTGGAGCTGGGCATCGCCAACCGCCTCGTACCCGCTGCCGAGCTGCGCGCCGAGGCCGAGAAGACGGCGCGGGCCCTGGCCGAGGGCCCGACGGTGGCGTACGCGGCACTCAAGGAGGCGGTGGCCTACGGCCTCACGCACTCCCTCGCCGAGACGCTGGAGAAGGAGGACGAGCTGCAGGCCCGGGCCGGCCGGTCCGAGGACCACGCGATCGCGGTGCAGGCGTTCGTGAACAAGGAGAAGCCGAAGTACCTGGGCCGCTGAGGCGGGAGCGGGCGGGGCCTCCCGCCCGCCGGGCGGGACGAGGTGCCGGGCGGCCGGGGCCGGAGCGTGGTCGCTCCTGCCCCGCGGGTCCTCAGGTGCCGGCGCGTCTCGCCACGCATGCCTCCAGATGGTCATTGACCAGGCCGCACGCCTGCATCAGGGCGTACGCGGTGGTCGGGCCGACGAATCGCAGGCCCCGTTTCTTCAGGGTCTTGGACAGCGCGGTCGACTCCGGAGTCACCGCCGGGACGTCGGCCAGGGTCCTCGGGGCCGGACGGGCGGCGGGGTCGGGGGCGTGGGACCAGATCAGCTCGTCCAGCTCGCCCTCGGCCCAGTCGGCGAGGGCGCGCGCGTTGGCGAGCGTGGCGTCGATCTTGGCGCGGTTGCGGATGATGCCCTCGTCCGCCAGCAGGCGCGCGCGGTCCTCGTCCGTGAACGCGGCGACCTCCTCGATCCGGAAGCCGGCGAAGGCCGCGCGGAAACCGGGGCGGCGGCGAAGAATCGTGATCCAGGACAGGCCCGACTGGAAGGCCTCCAGGCTGATCCGCTCGAAGAGGGCGTCGTCGCCGTGGACCGGGCGGCCCCACTCCTCGTCGTGGTAGGACACGTAGTCCTCGGTGGACAGGGCCCAGGGGCAGCGCAGGGCGCCGTCGGGCCCGGCGAGGGCGCCTGCGGCGGTCATCGCCGGTCCTGCGGACGGTCGCCCTTGTCCGGGTGGGCGTGTGCGGCCGCGGCTCTCGCACCGGCCAGCGCGGACTCCAGGTCGGCGATACGGGCGTCCCGCTCGGCGAGTTCGGCGGCGAGCCGGCCGAGGGCGTCGTCGACGTCCGCCATGCGGTAGCCGCGCGGGGTGACCGGGAAGCGCAGGCTCTCCACGTCCGCGCGCTCCACCGGACGGTCCGCGGGCAGCGGGTCCTGCAGCCGCTCCGGCGCCGCCTCGGGCAGCGGGCCGCTCCCGCCGCCGCCCACCACGGCGAGTGTCACCGCGGCGACCACGACGGCCAGCGCGACGACCAGGAACAAGAACATCACCATCGCCAGGGGTCCCCACGCTCCGTGCCGGACGTTGTGCCGGACGTTGAATCTGTCAGGGTCCGATCGTGCCATGCGAGTCTGACAGTTAGGGTCACAGGCGGCCGTACTGCGGGACGCACGAGGAGAGGTCACAGCGGATGCTCAGGCTGGGCAGGCGGGAATTCGGGCCCCACGAGCCGGTGATCATGGCGATCGTGAACCGGACTCCTGACTCCTTCTACGACCAGGGGGCCACCTTCCGTGACGAGCCGGCCCTCGCGCGCGTGGAGCAGGCCGTGGCCGAGGGCGCCGCGATCATCGACATCGGCGGGGTGAAGGCCGGGCCGGGCGAGGAGGTCACGGCCGAGGAGGAGGCGCGGCGCACGGTCGGCTTCGTGGCGGAGGTACGGCGCCGCTTCCCGGACGTGATCATCAGCGTGGACACCTGGCGGGCCGAGGTCGGCGAGGCGGTGTGCGCGGCGGGGGCGGATCTGCTGAACGACGCGTGGGGTGGCGTCGATCCGGGGCTCGCTCAGGTCGCGGCGCGGTACGGGGTGGGGCTGGTGTGCACGCATGCGGGGGGCGTGCAGCCGCGTACGCGTCCGCACCGGGTGACGTACGACGACGTGATGGCCGACATCCTCGAGGTGACCGTGGGGCTGGCCGAGCGGGCGGTCGCGCTCGGGGTGCCGCGTGCGTCGGTGCTGATCGATCCCGGGCACGACTTCGGCAAGAACACGCGGCACAGCCTGGAGGCGACGCGGCGGCTGCACGAGATGGTCGCGACGGGGTGGCCGGTGCTGGTGTCGTTGTCCAACAAGGACTTCGTGGGCGAGACGCTGGACCGGCCGGTGAAGGAGCGGTTGACCGGCACGCTGGCGACGACCGCGGTGTCGGCGTGGCTCGGGGCGCAGGTGTACCGGGTGCACGAGGTCGCCGAGACGCGTCAGGTGCTGGACATGGTCGCGTCCATCGCCGGGCACCGGCCCCCCGCGGTGGCGCGCCGGGGTCTGGCCTGACCGCCGCAGGAGGCCCCGCCCCGCGGAGCCCCCTGCGGCGGCCCGCTAGCGGGCCGCCTCCTTCGACACCAGGGCCACCGCCTCGTCCACCTCGTCCGTGACGTGGAAGAGGAGGAGGTCCTTCTTGGCCGCCTTGCCCTGGGCCACCACCGTGTTGCGCAGCCAGGACACCAGCCCGCCCCAGTACTCGCTGCCGAAGAGGACGATCGGGAAGCGGGTGACCTTCTGGGTCTGGACCAGGGTGAGCGCCTCGAAGAGTTCGTCGAGCGTGCCGAGGCCGCCGGGCAGGACCACGAAACCCTGCGCGTACTTCACGAACATCATCTTGCGCACGAAGAAGTACCGGAAGTTGAGGCCGATGTCGACGTAAGGGTTGAGCCCCTGCTCGAAGGGCAGCTCGATGCCCAGCCCCACCGACACGCCGCCCGCCTCGCAGGCGCCCTTGTTGGCCGCCTCCATGGCCCCGGGCCCACCGCCCGTGATCACCGCCCAGCCGGCTTCCACCAGGCCCCGGCCGAGCCGCACCCCCGCGTCGTACTCCGGCGAGTCCACCGGCGTACGGGCCGAGCCGAACACGCTGATGGCGGGCGGGAGTTCGGCCAGCGTGCCGAAGCCCTCGATGAACTCCGACTGGATGCGCAGCACGCGCCAGGGGTCGGTGTGGACCCAGTCGGTGGGTGCCCGCTCGTCCAGCAGCCGCTGGTCGGTCGTGCTGGGCATCACCTGGCCGCGACGCCGGAGGACCGGTCCGAGCCGCTGCTCGTCCGGCGGGACCTTCTTCCCCTCGGGGTCTCCGGTAGCCATGTGCGCTCCCTCCGCTTGCCGGTAGTTCGATCTCAGACTAGATCCAGGCGGCTCACGGAGGGGGGACGTACGCATGTCCGGCACGAAGCGCCGGGCGGCGGGGCCCTACGCGGTCAGCCAGGTCCGCAGGCGCTCCTCACCCGCGAGGATCTTCGCCGTCTCCACCCGCTCGTCGCGCTTGTGGGCCAAGTGCGGGTTGCCGGGGCCGTAGTTGACCGCGGGGACGCCCAGTGCGGAGAAACGGGACACGTCCGTCCAGCCGTACTTGGGCCGCGGGGTGCCGCCCACCGCCTCGATGAAGGCCACGGCGGCCGGGTGGGAGAGGCCGGGCAGCGCGCCGGGGCTGTGGTCGTCGACCACGAACTCCTCGACACCGCAGTCCGCGAACACCTCGCGGACGTGCGCGATCGCCTCCTCCTCGGTGCGGTCGGGGGCGTAGCGGAAGTTGACCGTCACCACACACGCGTCGGGGATGACGTTGCCGGCCACTCCCCCGCTGATGCCCACGGCGTTCAGGCCCTCGCGGTACTCCAGGCCGTCGATCAGCGGCCATCGCGGCTCGTAGGACGCCAGGCGGGCCAGGATGGGGGCCGCCGCGTGGATGGCGTTGGAGCCCATCCAGCCGCGCGCCGAGTGGGCCCGCTCGCCCTTCGTCCTCAGCAGCACCCGCAGGGTGCCCTGGCAGCCGCCCTCGACCTCGCCGTCGGAGGGCTCCAGCAGCACCGCGAAGTCACCCTGCAGCCACTCCGGGTGGGCCTCGGCGACGTGCCCCAGGCCGTTCAGGTCGGCGGCGACCTCTTCGTTGTCGTAGAAGATGAAGGTGATGTCCCGGTTGGGGGCGGGCACCGTGGCCGCGATCCGCAGCTGCACCGCGACGCCCGACTTCATGTCGCAGGTGCCGCAGCCCCACAGCACGCCGTCCTCGTCCAGGCGTGAGGGCACGTTGTCCGCGATCGGGACGGTGTCGATGTGGCCGGCCAGGATCACGCGCTCGGCGTGGCCCAGGTTCGTACGGGCGATCACGTTGTTGCCGTGGCGGTCGACCGTGAGGTGCGGCAGGGCGCGCAGGGCGGTCTCGATCGCGTCCGCCAGCGGCTTCTCGGTGCCGCTCTCGGAGGGGAAGTCCACGAGCTGCGCGGTGAGCGCGGCGGCGTCGAGCGTGAGGTCAAGCGAGGTGTCGGCCATGGCGTCGACCCTAGCGCGCCGCCCGGCGGGGCCGGTGGCAAGCGCTGTCCGACGACCCCAGGTGAGGGCCCGGCGGCCCTCCAGTACCTTGTACGCGTGCCAGAGCCGTCCCCCACCCGTCCCAAACGTCGCGGCCGCCTCCTGCGTTTCGCGGCGGCCCTGTTGGTCCTGTGCGGTGTCGCCGCGTACCTCGTGGTGCAGTACGTCACCGGAGGCGGCGCCGCGCGCGGCTGCAAGGTGGTCTCGGCCGACGGGGACGGGACGTCGTACGAGTTCACGCCGGAGCAGGCGGTGAACGCGGCGACGATCGCGGCCGTGGGCACCGGGCGCGGGATGCCCGAGCGGGCCGTGACGATCGCGCTGGCGACCTCCCTGCAGGAGTCGGGGCTGCGCAACATCGAGCACGGCGACCGGGACTCGCTCGGCCTGTTCCAGCAGCGGCCCTCGCAGGGCTGGGGAACCGAGCAGCAGATCATGGACCCGGCGTACGCGGCGGGCATCTTCTACGCGCACCTGGCCAAGGTGCCGAACTACGGTGATCTGCCGCTGACCGAGGCGGCCCAGGAGGTCCAGCGCAGCGGCTACCCGGAGGCGTACGCCAAGCACGAGCCGGACGCGAAGCTGCTGGCGGCGGCGCTGACCGGGCGCGCGGCGGCCACGCTGACCTGTGACGGGTCCCCGGAGCCCACGGCCTCGGCGACCGGCCCGGACGCGGTACGGACCGCGCTGGTACGGGACTTCGGGCGGGACGCGCTGCAGGAGACCGGCGCGGAGGTGGGCGGCACGCCCGTGCCCGCGCCGTCTCCCTCGCCGAGCGTGACCGCGACCGCGCAGGGGCGGACGGTGACCGTGCCGGTGCCCCAGGGCGCGAAGGTCGACGCGATCGGGCGTGGCGAGCGGGAGCGCGGCTGGCAGCTGGCGCAGTGGGCCGTGGCCAACTCCTCGGCGCTGCACATCCAGCGGGTGTCGTACGCGGGCCGGGAGTGGACGGCCGGGAGCGGCGGCGGGCGCTGGACGACGGCCGCTTCGAACGGGGCCGGCGGTGCGCAGCGGTCCGCGGCGGTCGTCCGGATCGTGGCCGGACAGTAGTACGGGAGATCACTCCGAGGGGTGGTGCGGCGCGGACCGGGCGCACGGTCCGGCCGGGGCGTGTGCCGTTTACGGAATCCCCTGGAAATCAAGGGCTGTAAGGATTCTGCGGGATTTCCGGCGGACGCTCTTTGCCCGTTTTTATCCACACCTGATAATGCGATGCGTTATCCATTCTTTACCCGGGGCGTCCGCAACCTTCGCGGGCTTCGAGCGGTAGTCACGGCGTCCGAGCCCGGAGCCGGGTCCGGACACAGACACCGTCTCTCCCGTCGAATGGAGCATCATGTCCCTCCCTCTGACCCGCCGGATCGCCCGTGCCGCGCTGCTCGTCGCAGCGGGAGCGGCAGCCGGGGTCGGTGCGGCCGGCTCCGCCGGTGCGGCCACGAACCAGCCGGTGGCGACCCCGAACCTGAGTGGTGTGGCCACCCCGGACACGGCGAACGTCGGCGGCACCGTCGGCAGCGCCGCGCAGAACGCCGCCTCCACCGCGGCCGCCACGGGCGGCACGGCGGTCGGGAAGGCCGTGGGCGCGGCCAAGACCGGCAGCACCACCCTGAAGAAGGCGACGCCGGTGGCGGAGAACACCGCGGGGGCGGCGGCCAAGGCGGCGGGAAGCGTCGTCCAGGACACCGCGAAGGGCGGGCTGCCGCTGCCGGTGCAGGGCGGGGAGCTGCCGCTCGGCTGAGCGCCCGGCTTCGGCCGGTGACGGGGCCCAGGGAATTCCCTGGGCCCCGTTGCCTTGACCGGCGGTTACAGCCGGCTGACCGCGGCCCGGACGCGTTCGTCCGTCGCCGTCAGGGCCACGCGTACGAACTTCTCGCCCGCCTCGCCGTAGAAGTCACCCGGGGCCACCAGGATGCCCCGCTCGGCCAGGTGGGCGACCGTCTGCCAGCAGGACTCGTCACGGGTGGCCCACAGGTAGAGGCTCGCCTCGCTGTGTTCGATGCGGAAGCCATGGCCCAGCAGGGCGGCCCGCAGGGCCTCGCGGCGGGCGGCGTAGCGCTCGCGCTGTTCGTGGACGTGGGCGTCGTCGCCCAGCGCCGCCACCACAGCCGCCTGGGTCGGGGCCGAGGTCATCATGCCGCCGTGCTTGCGGATCTCCAGCAGCGGGCCGAGGACGGCCGGGTCGCCGGCGACGAAGGCCGCGCGGTAGCCGGCCAGGTTGGAGCGCTTGGAGAGGGAGTGGACGGCGACGATGCCGTCGTAGGAGCCGCCGTTGACGTCCGGGTGCAGGACCGACACCGGGTCGGCCTCCCAGCCCAGCTCCAGGTAGCACTCGTCGGAGACCAGCAGGACGCCGTGCTCGCGGGCCCAGGCGACGATCTCGGTCAGGTCCTCCTTCGGGACGACCTTGCCGGTGGGGTTCGAGGGCGAGTTCAGCCAGAGCAGCTTCAGGCCCGTCGGGTCCAGCTCGCGCGGGTCGTCGTAGGCCTCGTACGCGGCGCGGGCGAGGCGGGCGCCGACCTCGTAGGTGGGGTAGGCCAGGCGCGGGTAGGCGACCTTGTCGCCGGGGCCGAGGCCCAGCTGGGTCGGCAGCCAGGCCACCAGTTCCTTGGAGCCGACGACCGGCAGGACGTGGCGGTGGGTGACCTCGCGGGCGCCCAGGCGGCGCTCCAGCCAGCCGGTGATCGCGTCGCGCAGCGCCGGGGTGCCCCAGACGGTCGGGTAGCCCGGGGAGTCGGCCGCGTCGATCAGGGCCTTCTGGATCAGCTCGGGCACCGGGTCGACGGGCGTGCCCACGGAGAGGTCGACGATCCCGTCGGGGTGGCCGGCGGCCGTCTTCTTGTACGGCTCCAGCTTGTCCCAGGGGAAGGCGGGGAGCCGGTCGGAGACTGCGGACACGGGAATCAGGCTCTCTTTCGTACGGTGCGGCAAACGCCTCGGTCCCGTACGGCGGTGATCGGGACGATCGGGCCGTACGGGACCGAGGCGGCGCGGCCGGCGGGCGGCCGCCTGGCGCTCAGACGGTCACTCGCCCTGCGGCGGCAGCGCGGCGACGAAGGGGTGGTCCCGCTCGATCAGGCCGAGCTTGCTGGCACCGCCGGGAGAGCCGAGCTCGTCGAAGAACTCGACGTTCGCCTTGTAGTAGTCCTTCCACTCCTCCGGGACGTCGTCCTCGTAGAAGATCGCCTCGACCGGGCAGACCGGCTCACAGGCACCACAGTCGACGCATTCGTCCGGGTGGATGTACAAGGACCGGGAGCCCTCGTAAATGCAGTCGACCGGACACTCCTCGATGCACGCCTTGTCCTTGACGTCGACACAAGGCTGCGCAATGACGTAGGTCACGCTGTCGTTCCTCCTCGATAGGGCGCTGGCGGGCCTCCTCAGGCTCCGCCGCCTGGCGCGCGGGAGCGCGGCGTCGTCGATGCCCGCCCCTAGTATCTCCGTTCCGGGACATGATCCGAACAGGAGGGGTGAACTGACCAGTGGAAATCTCGGCGGCAGGACGCCTGGAAGTCCGAATCACCCCCGCTGACGTGGGGAAACGAGTCTCGGTACGGCGCTTGAGCGAACCTGGGGCGGCACCGGAGAAGTTCACCGACACGGTCGGTGTTCTCACATCATGGGATCATGGCGTGCTCATGATCACACGACGGGACGGGCAAATTGTCCGGATCGCCGAGTCCGCCCTGGTCGCGGGCAAGGTGGTGCCGGCCGCCCCGGCGCGCCGCCGGGGCCCCGCAGCGACGTACGAGGAACTCGCGCGGATCGCCTCACGCGGATGGCGGCCGCTGGAGAGCGAACGGCTCGGCGACTGGGAGCTGCGGGCGGCAGTCGAGGAGGTGCCCCGCGAAGCGGGTCCGGCCGGAGTGGCGGCCGGGCGACGGGCGGGCTTCACGAGACGGGCCAACAGCGTGCTGCCGCTCGGTGATCCCGGCGTTCCGCTCGACGCGGCCCTCGCGGCCGTACGACGCTGGTACGGCGAGCGTGGTCTGCCCCCCTACGTCCAGACGGCCACCGGCGCCGAGGGCACGCAGGAGCTGCTGTGCGCGGAGCTGGAGCGGCGCGGCTGGGTGCGGGAGGTGACCGCCGAGGTGTGGACGGGTGCCCTGGCACCGGTCGCGGACCGGGCCGAGGGTGCCGGTGTGGTGCTGTCCCGGCAGGCGGACGAGGCGTGGCTCGCCCGGTACCAGCGCAAGGGAGTGAGCGAGGTGGCCCTGAGGGTGCTCGGCGCCGGCCCGTCGGTCTGGTTCGCGTCGATACCGGGGGCGGAAGGTGAGACCCCGGCGGCGATCGGGCGGTGTGTCGTGGACGGGCGGTGGGCCGGGTTCGCAGCGGTCGAGGTGGATCCCGGCCGGCGGCGGCAGGGGCTCGCCACCGAGGTGATGGCCGCGCTGGCCCGGCGCGCGCTGGACGAGGGCGCGTCGGCCGCCTGGCTGCAGGTCGAGGCGGACAACGAGGACGCACGCGCGCTCTACGCCGCGCTTGGCTTCGCACCGCACCACGCCTACCACCACTACCGGGCGCCGGAAGAGCAGAGCGACAGCCGTGGAAGGGCATGAGCCTGCCATGGGCCGCCCGCATCTGCCGCCGCCGTATCCGCCCCCGCCGGAGCGGTCCGCCGAGTTGCGCCGCAGGTTCGCCGAGGAGGCACGCTCCGAGCGGCCGGACCTGTCGGCCTTGTGCCTGCTGATCGGCGCCGAGGCGGACGGCTCGCTGGACGAGACCGGCATCGACGCGGCGCAGGCGGAGCTGGACCGGCTCGCGGGCGAGCTCCCGTACCGGCCGGGCGGGCCGCGGGCCTGGGCAGAGGCCGTACGACGGCTGCTCGGGACGCGCTACGCGTTCCACGGGACGCCCGGCGACTACCAGCGGCTGGAGTCCTCGCTGCTGCACGAGGTGCTGCGGCGGCGGCGCGGGCTGCCGATCCTGCTGTCGGCGGTGTGGCTGGAGGTCGCCCGGCGGGCGGGGGCGCCGGTGTACGGGGTCGCGCTGCCGGGGCACTTCGTGGTGGGGTTCGGCGCGGCGGAGGAACAGGTGCTGGCCGATCCGTTCGAGGGCGGGCGGGTGCTGACCGGGAGCGACGCGGAGATACTCGTCGTGGGGGCCACGGGGGCGCCGCTGGATGCCACCATGCTCGAGCCCGCGACACCGCTGGAGATCGTCCAGCGGATCCTGAACAACGTGCGCGCGTGGGCCGAGGCCCGGCCCGAGCGGTCGGATGTGGCGCTGTGGGCCGTGGAGCTGGCCCTGCTGGTGCCCGCGCATCCGGCGCGGCTGCGGTACGAGCGGGGTCAACTGCTGGTGCGGCGCGGGGAGTTCTTGTCAGGTGCCGAGGAGCTGGAGCACTACGCCGACCTGATCGAGGTGGTCGACGAACCGGCGGCGCGGAAGGTGAGGCAACAGGCGCACACCGCACGCGCGATGCTCAACTGAGCCGTCAGAGCCAGCCCTTCTCCCGTGCCGTGCGCACCGCCTCCGCCCGGTTGCGTACCGCGAGCTTCTGGATGGCCGTCGAGAGGTAGTTGCGGACCGTGCCCTGGGAGAGGTGGAGGGCCTTGGCCAGTTCGGCGTTGGTGGAGCCGTCGGCCGCCGCGCGCAGCACCTCGCGTTCGCGCTCGGTCAGCGGGTTCGCGCCCTCGGCGAGCGCGGCGGCGGCGAGCGTGGGGTCGATGACCCGCTCACCGGACAGCACCTTGCGGACGGCCTGAGCGAGCTGGGCGGCCGGGGCGTCCTTGACGAGGAAGGCGTCGGCGCCGGCCTCCATGGCGCTGCGCAGATAGCCGGGGCGCCCGAAGGTGGTCAGGACGACCAACTTGACCTGAGGGTACTCCCGGTGCACCCGGGCGGCCGCCTCGATGCCGGTGCAGCCGGGCATCTCGATGTCGAGCAGCGCCACGTCCACGCCGTGCGTGCCGACGGCCCCGAGCACCTCGTCCCCGCGCGCGACCTGAGCCACGACCTCGATGTCGTCCTCCAGGCCGAGCAGCGCGGCCAGGGCCTCGCGGACCATCGACTGGTCCTCGGCGAGGAGGACCTTGATCGTGCTCGTCATGCCCCGGATCCTACGTCCCCCGCCAGGGCCGAGGGGACGCGGGCGACCAGCCGGAACCCCTGCCTGGTGCGGCCCGCCTCCAGGGTGCCGCCGGCCTTCTCCAGCCGCTCGGTCAGACCGGTCAGGCCGTTGCCGGGGCCGTTGTTCGCACCCCCGGAGCCGTTGTCCTCGACGCAGAGTTCGAGCATCGGGCCGTCCAGGGTCTGGCGGCGCGTGAGCTGGACGAGGCACTTGTCGGCGCCGCTGTGCCGGACCACGTTGGTGACCGCCTCGCGCAGCGCCCAGGCGAGCGCGGACTCCGACTCCTCGGGGACACCGGTGAGGTCGGTCTCGGCGGGCACCTCGGCGGTGACGCCGGCGGCGGTCAGCGCGACCTGGGTACCGGCGAGTTCGGCGGCGAGCCTCGGCCGCCGGTAGCCCGTGACCGCCTCCCGCACGTCGACCAGGGCCTGCCGGCTGACCTGTTCGATGTCGGCGACCTGCTGGGCCGCCTTGTCGGGGTGGTCGGGCAGCATCCGGCCGGCCAGCTCGCTCTTCAGCGTGATCAGGGAGAGGGAGTGGCCCAGCAGGTCGTGCAGGTCACGGGCGAGGCGCAGACGCTCCTCGTTGGCGGCGAGATGGGCGACGGTGGCCCTCGCCTTGCGCAACTCGACCGTCGTGCGGACGAGTTGACCGACACCGACCATCGCGAACCCGATCAGCGGGACGAGGAGCAGGCTGTCGTCCGGCTTCTCGTCCCAGCGCAGTCCGACGAGGACCATGGCCACGGTCACCCCGGGGATCGCCCAGAACGCGGCGCGGACCGGCAGGGTCGCCCCGCAGGCGACCGACACGTAGACGAACAGGCCGAACCACGCGCTGCCGAGGGTGTACGTCAGCAGGGGGGCGAGGACGACGAGGACCGAGAGCAGTGAGACGACGACGCGTGGGGTGAAGACCCGGCCGATGTTACGGAAGACCAGCGTCAGGTAGGCGGTGACGAAGACGGCGAGGCCGGCCGCGCCCGCGACGGTGGCGCCCGTGGTGTGGTGGCCGGCGGCCAGGTCCTTGACCGGCGAGCTGAGGAAGATCAGCCAGATGCCGATCCACAGCGTCTTGATCGCCAGCTCGCGCCGGTTACGGGGCCCCTGCCCGATCCGCACCTGCTGCTCCGGCCGCTGTTCGGCGGCCCGCGGGTCTTCCGTCATCGTGCTCACGCCTTCAGCGTGTCCTTCCGGTACAGCCAGGCCGCGCCGCCCGCGAACAGGACGAAGTAGACGGCGAGGATGGCGACGTCGGTCGCGCTCGGGGTCCGGCTCTGCTCGATCGCCCGCCCCAGAGCAGCGTACGCGTGCGTGGGCAGCCACTTGGCGATGTCCTGGAGGACCTGCGGGAAGTTGGTCGAGGGCATCCACAGACCGCCGAGGATCGACATGCCGAAGTAGATGATCATCGTGATCGGGCGGACCGCGTCACCGGTGGCGAGGTAGCCGATGGCGACGCCGAGCGCGGCGAAGACGAGGCTGCCGGCCCAGATGACGCCGGTGAGGGCGAACCACTGCCAGGCGTCGAGGCGGACGTGCTTGATCGCGGCGGCGGCGATGAACACCACGACGATGGCCGGCAGGCTCGCCACGGCCGCGCTGGCGGTCTTGGCGAGGACATAGCCGCGCCCGGGCAGCGGGGTCAGCCGCAGCTGCCGTACCCAGCCGTTCTCGCGCTCCTTGGCGATGCGCTCGCTGTTGCCCATCAGGACGGCGGTCAGAGCGCCGAAGGAGGCCATGGAGACCATCAGGTAGGCGGCGACGGTCAGGCCGGTGCCGTCGATCTTCTGGTCGGAGCCGGAGCTGCTGGAGAAGATCAGGAAGATGGCCGCAGGGTAGAGGACCGAGAAGAACAGGAACTTCTTGTTGCGCAGGACGCGTGCGAGTTCGAGCTTGATCAGGGCGTTCATGACTGCTTGGCCTCCTCGGCCTCCGTGATGGCGACGAAGGCCTGCTCCAGACCGAGACCGGCGACTTCGAGGTTGCGGGGGTAGACGCCGAGGCCGTAGAGGGCGTGGACGGTGGCGTCGGCGTCGGACGACTGGATGCGGACGGTCTGCCCGGACACGTCGACGGACGTCAGGAACGGCAGGGCGCGCAGGGCGGCCTCGTCGATCTCACCCTCCAGGTCGAAGGCGACCCGGCGGGCGCCGGCCTTGGCCTTGATCTCGGCGGCGGTGCCGTCGGCGAGGAGCCGGCCGCGGTGCAGCACCAGGACCCGGTCGGCGATGGCGTCGGCCTCTTCGAGGTAGTGGGTGGCGAAGAGGACCGTGCGGCCCTGGTCGGCCTGCTCGCGCATGGTGGCCCAGAAGGCCTGGCGGGCGGAGACGTCCATGCCGGTGGTCGGCTCGTCCAGGATGATCAGGTCGCTGTCGCCGGCGGTGGCGAGGGCGAAGCGGACGCGCTGGGCCTGGCCGCCGGAGAGCTTGTTGACCTTGCGGTCGGCGATCTGCGTGATGCCCGCCCGGGCCATCACGTCCGCGGCCTTGTACGGCTTCGGGTGCAGCGAGCAGCCGAGCTTGACCAGTTCCTGGACGGTGACCTCGTCCATCAGACCGCCGCTCTGCAGCATCGCCCCGACCCGTCCGGCGACGATCGCCTCGCGCGGGGCACCGCCGAACAGGCTCACCGTGCCGCTGTCGGCGGACTTGAGGCCGAGGAGCAGGTCGAGGGTGGTGGACTTGCCGGCCCCGTTCGGGCCGAGGAGGGCGACGGTCTCGCCCGGGTACAGCCGGAGCGAGAGGCCGTCGACGGCCCGCACGTTCCCGTAGGTCTTGGTCACCTGGTCGAAGCCGACCACCGGGGTGGTGGTGGCCGGTGCCGCAGTTGTCGTCATGGCATCCATGCTGGCGGCGAGGACCGGGTGCCGGGCAGTGTCGCGGGTCCTGAGAGCCGGATGACAGATGTCATGCGGAACGAGTGACAGCCACGGCGAAGGGGGCGCCCCGGCGGGCGCCCCCGTGTACGGCCGGTCTAACTGGGGTTGGTGGAGATGACCGCGACCCGGTTCGTCCTGCTGATCAGGGCCTGGCGGAGAGCGGCGTAGACGTCCTGCGGGGTGACGGGCGTCTTGCTGCCGTTGCCGCGGGTGATCAGGACGCCGTCGAAGGTCTTGCCGTAGAGCCCCTTGAGCACGTTCAGGTCGGGGCTATCGACGAGCTTGCCGTCCACGGCCTTCACCTTGAGGAACTTCCACAGGGAGTTCTTCGGGCTGAACGCGATGAAGTGGGCGGCGTCCGTCTTCACGGTGACGTTGCCCGACATCGCCGGCTCGGCGAACTCCTTCATCTCGCGGTCGACCTCGCCCTTCGGCACCGTCGGCTGCCTGGTGGCCGTGGGGACGGTGACCGGGTTCGCCGTGTTCGTCTCGACCATGGTGCGGTAGGCCTGTTCGACCGCCTGGGTCGCCTGGGCCGCGTCGATGGCCTTGCCCGTCCTGCCGTAGACGGCGACGGCCGCGCCGGGCTTGAAGTCGATGCCGCCCTCGGTGACCGAGCCCGAGCCGCCGCCGGTCTGCTGGAGGGCAGCCTGCAGCTTCTCCTCGTCCACCGGCATGGCCGGGTCGATCACCCGGCTCTGCCCGAAGAGCGAGCCGATGACGTGGACCGGGTTGTAGTCGCTGGTCGCGGCCTTGCTCACGGTGGCCTGGAAGTCGAACTGGAGACCCGCGTTCTCCGGGGTCAGGGTGACCGTCGTGCCGCCGACGGAGAGCTTCAGCGGCTTGTTGACCCGGCTGCCGAAGGCGTCGTCGAGCTTCTTGACGGCGTCGTCACGGGTGCCGCCGCCGATGTCCACGCCCAGCACCGTGGTGCCCTTGGGGACGTCGGTGTGGTTCATCAGCAGTCCGGCGCCATAGGCGCCACCGGCGACGACCACCACGCCGGCGCCCAGCAGCACCAGCTTGCTGCGGCCCTTCTTCGCCGGCTTGGCCTGCGCCTTGGGCGCGGGGGCCGGCTCCGACGCGGACGGGGTCTGCGTGGCCGGGCCGTCGGACCGGGGGCCGAACGGGGAGGCGCCGGCGCCGGGGACGACCGGGATGCCGCTGGTGACGGTGTGTCCGGAGACGTTGTCGGCCGGGCGGTAGCCGGGCGTGCCCGGTTCGGGGGCCGGCTTCTGCGGGGTGAGGATCGCGGTGTCGTCGCTGAGGCCGCCGCCCGGACCGAGACCGGTGGGGCCGGCGGGCTGACCGCCGGGACCGGCTCCGGGGCCGGCGGGACCCTCCAGGTCGGCGAGGTCGGCGAGGGCGCTGCGCGGGACCTGGGTGCCCCGGCCGCCGTAGCCGCCCGTGCCGGGCGAACCGCTGGAGTGGGGACCGCCGTCGAAGGGTTCGCCGCCGTTCGGGCCGGGGCCGCCGGCCGACGGGACGAGGGGGCCGTCGCCGGTGACCGGGCCGCCGGTGGGCCCGGCCGGGCCCTGCGGGCCGCCGGGGCCGCCCTGGCCGCGCGGGCCGTTGAAGCCGCTGGGACCCCCGGGGCCGCCGTTCGCGTTCGCTGCGCCCGCGCCCGCCGCACCGCCGAAGCCGTCGTGACCGCCCGCACCGGCCGCGCCGGTAGCGCCGAAGCCGTCCTGGCCGTTCTCCGAGAAGTACGGCAGGTCGTCGCGGCTCGGTTCGCCGCCGGCCGCGCCGGGGCGGGAGCCGCCGCCCAGCGGGCCCGCGGCCAGCGCCTCGGTCACGTCGAAGGAGCCGGTGCCGCCGCCGTGGCCGGGCGCGACGGGGCCGCCGGTGGCGCCGGGCAGGCCCTTGCCGTTCGTGGTGCCGGAGCGGGAGGCGCCCGGGACGCTCATGGAGCCGACGACACCGCCGGGACGGCCGCCGCCCGGGCGTGCGCCGGTGCCCCCGGACGCTCCACCCGTACGGCCGCCCGACACGCCGGAGGCGGGGGTGGAACCGCCGGGAGTCCCGGTCCCGTTCGTGCCGCCGCCTGCCGGACCGCCCTTGCCGGCGGTGGACTTGCGGGGCGCGAACCAGTCGCTGGTCTTCTCCTCCGCCTGCGGCGCGGGCTCGCCGGCCGGCTCGGCGACGCCGGTGCCGGTGACGGTCCGGTCGGCGGCGGGCCGCGGGTCGGCGGGCGCCTCGTCCCCGGCGCCGTCGGCGTCCCCGACGGGCGTGCGCACGACGACCGGCGGGATGGGCCGGGATCCGGGGATGTTGATCCGGATCCGGGTCGTCAGCGTGGTCTCGGTCTTCTTCTCCTCCGGCCGCGTGCCCGAACGGACCGCGTCCGCACCGTCTTCGGAAGCCATGGGGGTCCCGTACGGCGGCGTGCCGGAGGGGTATGCGGCTCCGCCGCGCCCGTTGGGCCCGGAGGACGGAGTGTCAGTTTCACGACTCAAGGCAGGTTCTCCCAGTTGGCTCCACCGCCCGTTACGACCTCACTGGGCAGCTCGGCGGCGCGCACCACCATACTGGCCACTTCTGGCGCGCATCCCATGACCGCTGAGGAAACCCACACCGGACTCGCACGTGCGCCGCGCGGCGAAGTGGTACGTCACTTGCCAAGTCGGGCGGGACCGCGTCGGGGTTGCCGCCCGGCGCCGACGGTGGCGCAGATCACAGCCAGGGCCATGCCACCGAGCAGGAAGAGGTAGGAGCCGCCTCCGGCGCCGAACAGGAAGTCACCTTCGGGGCGTGAGGCCGTGAGCAGGATGACGGCGACGATCCAGCCCGCCACCGGTGCGACCGCTCCGCCACGGCTGCCGGTGGCGTACGCACCGCCGAGGAACAGCCCGGCCGCGCCCGCGAGGGCGAGCAGCAGCCCGCCGGGGAACCAGGCTGCCTGGACGAGGGTCCCGGCGAACCCGGTGACGGCGCCGAGCACGAAGAGCCCGAGGTGGGCGGCGGCCCGTCCGGCGGACGGCGGCCGCAGCGGCTGGGCCAGCGAGGAGCCCTGGCGCGGGTCGCTCATGGCGCCTCCTCCAAGCCGAGGCCCGCGAACAGGTCGGTCTCCCCGGGCCGGGCCGTGCCGCGCACCAGCTCGTAGTACTCGGTGGTGAACAGCGGCTGGGCCAGTTCGTTGGAGAGCGCGAAGCAGGGCTCGGCCACCTCGATCTGGGTGGCGTGGGCGCGCATCGCGGCGGCCTTCGCCGCGGCGTGCGCGGCGCCGTCGACGGCGGTGGTGATCCGCTCGTCGGCCACCACGCCGGGGACGTCGTCCACGGAGGCACTCTTGTCGAACGGAAGTGCGGACAGTTCGCCCTGCAGGCGGGTGAAGGCCTCTTCGGCGACGGAGCGCGGGACGCGGTTCCAGTAGACCTTGGCGATCCGGTGGCCGCGTTCGGCCGCGACGTCGACGGCGCGCATGGCGACGCGGTGGGCCTGGATGTGGTCCGGGTGGCCGTAGCCGCCGTTGTCGTCGTACGTCACGAGGACCTGGGGGCGGACCTCCAGGATCACCTCGGCCAGGTGTCCGGCGGCCTCGTCCACGTCGGCCTGCCAGAAGCTGCCCGGGTCGTCGTTGTCGGGGAGGCCCATCATCCCGGAGTCGCCGTAGCGGCCCGCCCCGCCGAGCAGCCGGGCGTCCGTCACGCCCAGCGCGCGCACGGCGGCGGCCAGCTCACCGCGCCGGTGCGCGCCCAGCGCCGGGCCCGTCAGATGCCGCAGCTCCGGCGGGATGACCTCGCCCCGCTCCCCGAGCGTGCAGGTGACCAGGGTCACATGGGCGCCCTCGGCCGCGTACCTGGCCATGGTCGCGCCGTTGTTGATCGACTCGTCGTCCGGGTGCGCGTGCACCAGCAGCAGACGCCGGGCTGGCAGTTCCGTCATGGACCCCACCCTACGAGGTCACCGCGCCGGCTCTCAGAACTTGATGCTCCCGATCATGCTGGCGACGTTGGTCGTCAGCTCGCTGATCGTCGGGGCGACGGTCGAGGAGGCGAGATAGAAGCCGAGCAGTATGCAGACGACCGCGTGGCCGCCCTTCAGTCCTGACTTCTTGATCAGCAGGAAGACGATGATCGCCAGCAGCACCACCGCCGAAATCGAGAGTGCCACGGCGGCTCACCTCCAAAGATCCCAAGGGCGCGGGGGGTTCGGACTATGGGGGTTGTGTCTCGGTCGTAGATCAGTAGAGCAAATCCATGCAGACGCCAGCAGGTTCATACCCACACAGCGGTAGTGATCATAACTATCCGTGCTCGCGCATCGCTCGGCGCACGGCCGCACAAGGGGGCGCATGGCCAATATGGTCGGGGTATGACGACCGAGCCTGACTCCTTCCCCCGTCGGCACGCCCGGACCCAGCGGTTCACGCTCGGCGCGCCGCGTGCGTTCACCGTGGCGCCCGACGGTTCGCGTGTCGCGTTCCTGCGCTCCGGCTCCGGCACCGACCGGGCCAACTCCCTCTGGGTCTTGGACCTTCCGGGGGGCGAGGAGCGCCTGGCCGCCGATCCCGGCGCCCTTCTCGGCGGGGCCTTCGAAGAGCTCTCGACCGAGGAGCGGGCGCGCCGGGAGCGGAGCCGGGAGGGGGGTGCCGGCATCGTCGGCTACGCCACCGACGCGGCCGTGGAGTTGGTGTCTTTCGCCTTGTCGGGGCGGCTTTTCACGGCCGAGCTGCGGGCCGGCACGACACGTGAACTCCGGGTGCCGGGACCGGTGATCGACCCGCGCCCCGCCCCCGACGGCCGGCACATCGCGTATGTCGCCCAGGGCGCGCTGCGGGTCGTGGGCGCCGAGGGGGAGGGCGACCGGGCGCTGGCACAACCGGAGCCCGCGCAAGGACCGGGGCAGGTCACCTACGGGCTCGCGGAGTTCGTCGCGGCGGAGGAGATGGGGCGTTCGCGGGGCTTCTGGTGGGCGCCGGACGGCCGCCGGCTGCTCGTGGCGCGCGTGGACGACACGCCGGTGCAGCGGTGGTGGATCGCGGACCCGGCCCACCCGGAGCGTGAGCCACTCAACATCGCCTACCCGGCCGCGGGCACACCGAACGCGGACGTACGACTGTTCGTGCTCGGGCTCGAAGGGGAGCGCACGGAGGTGGCGTGGGACCGGTCCCGCTACCCGTATCTGGCCCATGTGCACTGGTCAGCGGCGGGTGCGCCACTGTTGCTCGTGCAGGCGCGCAACCAGCGCAGCCAGCTGTTCCTGGCGGTGGACCCGGACACCGGGGCCACACGCATGGTGCACGCCGACGAAGATCCAAGTTGGCTTGAACTGTTCGCCGGAGTGCCCTGCTGGAGCCCCTCCGGGCAGCTGGTGCGGATCGCCGACGAGGGCGGCGCCCGGGTGCTCGCGGTCGGCGAACGGCCGTTGACCAGCGGCCAGTTGCACCTGCGCGCGGTGCTGGACGTGGGCGCCGACGACGTGCTGGTTTCCGCCTCGGCGGGCACAGAGGCACAGGAGCCGGAGACCGGCGAGGTCCATGTGTACCGGGTGAACGAACTGGGCGTGGAGCGCGTCTCGCAGGAGCCCGGCGTGCATTCGGCGGTGCGCGCCGGGGGCGTGACGGTGCTCGCGTCCGCGACGCCGGACAGGCCGGGCGCCCGTGTCCAGGTGCTGCGTGACGGAAAACCGGTGGCGACTGTCCGGTCATACGCCGAAGATCCCGGTTTGTCCCCGCGAGTGACCCTCACCCAGGGGGGCACACGCCGAATTCCGTGCGCCGTGCTTATGCCACGTGACTACCACGGTGACACTCCCCTGCCGGTCCTGATGGACCCCTACGGCGGCCCGCACGGCCAGCGGGTGCTCGCCGCGCACAACGCCCACCTCACCTCCCAGTGGTTCGCCGACCAGGGTTTCGCGGTGGTCGTGGCCGACGGGCGGGGCACCCCGGGCCACTCGCCGGCCTGGGAGAAGGCGATCCTGGACGACGTGGCGGCCACCGTGCTCGAGGACCAGGTGGACGCGCTGCACGCGCTCGCCGACCGGTTCCCGCTGGACCTCGGCCGGGTGGCGATCCGCGGCTGGTCCTTCGGCGGCTACCTGGCGGCGCTGGCGGTGCTGCGCCGCCCCGACGTCTTCCACGCGGCGGTCGTCGGCGCGCCGGTCACCGATCTGCGCCTGTACGACACCCACTACCAGGAGCGCTACCTCGGCCGCCCGGACGAACAGCCGGAGGTCTACCGCCGCAACTCGGTGATCGACGAGGCGGGTCTGGTCGACCCGGCCGAGCCGCACCGCCCGATGATGATCATCCACGGGCTGGCGGACGACAACGTCGTCGTCGCCCACTCGCTGCGGCTGACCTCCGCCCTGCTCGCCGCGGGCCGCCCGCACGAGGTCCTGCCGCTGTCCGGGGTGACGCACATGACCCCGCAGGAGACCGTCGCCGAGAACCTGCTGCGGCTGCAGCTGGACTTCCTCCGGCGCTCCCTGCCCCAACCGGGCAAATGACCGTCAACCACGTTAACAGGCAGGCAACTTCGCCGAAGCGGTACCGATATACGGACGCGGGAGGCTGATCAGCGTACGGCCGTGCGGGTGCCGTGAACGGGCCGGGGTGCGTCATGTCACCCCGGCCCGTTGCCGTCCTCGCCCTGCCCCTCCTCGCCGGCCGGAACCACCTGGCGCTCCTGAGCGAAGTGGCAGGCCGAGTCGTGGGCCGCCGGGCCGGCCGTGCCGCGGAAGGCGGCCGGTACCGCGAGGGCCGGGACCTCCCGGGCACAGCGCTCCTGGGCCTTCCAGCAGCGGGTGCGGAAGCGGCAGCCGGAGGGGATGTCCGTCGGGGACGGCACGTCTCCGGTGAGGATGATCCGCTCGCGGTGTTCACGGGCCTCGGGGTCCGGGACCGGGACCGCCGAGAGCAGCGCCTGGGTGTAGGGGTGCGTGGGGTGGTCGTAGATCTCGGCGTCCCGGCCGATCTCCACGATCCGCCCGAGGTACATCACCCCCACCCGGTCGGAGATGTGCCGGACGACGGACAGGTCGTGCGCGATGAAGACGTACGACAGCTCGAACTCCGCCTGCAGCCGGTCCAGCAGGTTGATCACCTGGGCCTGGACCGAGACATCGAGGGCGGACACCGGCTCGTCGGCGACGATCACCTCCGGGCGCAGGGCCAGCCCCCGAGCGATGCCGATGCGCTGGCGCTGGCCGCCGGAGAACTGGTGCGGATAGCGGTTGACGTACTCCGGGTTGAGGCCGACCACGTCCAGCAGCTCCTGGACCCGGCGGCGGCGGTCCCCCCGGGGCGCGGCCTCGGGGTGGATGTCGTACGGCTCCCCGACGATGTCGCCGACCGTCATACGGGGGTTGAGGGAGGTGTACGGGTCCTGGAAGACCATCTGGATGTTGCGGCGCACCGCCTTCAACGCGCGGCCGGACAGGCGGGTGATGTCCTCGCCCTTGAACCGGATGGAGCCGGCCGTCGGGCGTTCCAGGTTGCAGAGCATCCTGGCGACCGTCGACTTGCCGCAGCCCGACTCGCCGACGATGCCGAGGGTTTCGCCCCGGCCGAGCGTGAAGTCGACGCCGTCGACGGCCTTCACCGCGCCGACCTGCCTCCTGAAGAGGATGCCCCGGGTGAGGGGGTAGTGCTTGACCAGCCCGGACACTTCGAGGATCGGCTCAGCCGTCGACGTCATCGAGGCACTCCCTCCAGAAGTGGCAGGCGCTGCCGCGGGCGGCGGAGACCTCGTACAGCGGGGGTTCGTCGGTGCGGCAGACGTCCCTCGCCATCGGGCAGCGCGGGTGGAAGGAGCAGCCGGGCGGGATGTCCAGCAGGCTCGGCGGCAGGCCCTTGATGGCGTACAGCTCCTGGCCCTTGTGGTCCAGGCGCGGGATGGAGTCCAGCAGGCCACGGGTGTAGGGGTGGGCGGGTGCCTTGTAGATGTCGTGCACGGGTGCCGACTCGACGATCTTCCCGGCGTACATCACGGCGATGCGGTCGGCCACGTCCGCCACGACCCCGAGGTCATGGGTGATGAGGATGAGCCCCATGCGGTACTCGCGCTGCAGCTCGGCGAGCAGGTCCATGACCTGGGCCTGGACGGTGACGTCCAGGGCGGTGGTGGGCTCGTCGGCGATGACGAGGGCCGGCTCCAGGGCCAGCGCCATGGCGATCATGATGCGCTGGCGCATGCCGCCGGAGAACTGGTGGGGGTAGTCCCGCACCCGCTGGGCGGCGCCCGGGATGCGCACCCGCTCCATCAGCTCGACGGCCTTGCCGCGCGCGCCCTTCTTCGACATGCCCCGGTGCACGACGAACATCTCGCCGAGCTGGTCCCCGACCGAGAGGACGGGGTTGAGGGCCGACAGGGCGTCCTGGAAGATCATCGCCATCCCGGCGCCCCGGATCCTCCGCCGCTCCTCTTCTCTCAGCTTCAGCAGGTCCTGCCCCTGGAACAGGATCTCGCCGCCGGCGACCCTGCCCGGCGGCATGTCGAGGATCCCCATCACGGCCTGCGCGGTGACGGACTTGCCCGACCCGGACTCCCCGAGCACGGCCAGGGTCTCGCCCGCGTCGACCTCGTAGCTCACCCCGTTCACGGCATGCGCCACCCCGTCCCGCGTCCGGAACTCCACCCGCAGATCCCGCACTTCGAGCAGCACGCCACCTCACCTCAGCTTCGGATCGAGGGCGTCGCGGACCGCGTCGCCGAGCATGATGAAGGCCAGGACCGTGATGGCCAGGGCGCCCGAGGGCCACAGGAGGGCGTGGGGCGCGTTGCGGACGTACGGGGAGGCGTTGGAGATGTCGATGCCCCAGGAGACGCTGGGCGGTTTGAGACCGACGCCGAGGTAGGACAGGGTCGCCTCCAGGGCGATGTAGGTGCCGAGGGCGATGGTCGCGACGACGATCACCGGCGCCACGGCGTTCGGGGCGATGTGGCGCAGCAGGATGCGGGAGTCGGAGGCGCCGAGGGCGCGGGCGGCCTGGACGTAGTCGTTCTGCTTGGCGGTGATGACCGAGCCGCGGGCGATACGGCCGATCTGCGGCCAGCCCAGCAGGACCATGAAACCGATCACCGGCCAGACCGTGTTGCTGGTCACCACCGAGAGCAGGACGAGACCGCCGAGGACGACCGGGATGGCGAAGAAGATGTCGGTGATCCGGGACAGGACCGAGTCCCAGACACCGCCGAAGTATCCGGCGAGGGCACCCAGCACCGCCCCGACGGCGGACACCCCGAGCGTCGCCAGCACGCCCACCGTGACGGACGTACGGGCGCCGTACACCGTGCGCGTGTAGACGTTGCAGCCCTGGCCGTCGTAACCGAAGGGCGCGCCCGGTCCCGCTCCGTCCTGGGCCCGGGCGAGGTCGCACTTCAGGGGGCTGCCGGAGGCGATCGCCGAGGGCCACAGCGAGATGAGGACCAGGAAGACGATGACCAGGGCGGAGAGCAGGAAGACCGGGTTGCGGCGCAGGTCGTGCCAGGCGTCGGACCAGAGGGAACGCGGCCGGCCGGCCGGCCCGGTGCCCTCCGGGCCGGCCGGTGTCCGCTCCAGCGTGGCCGCCTCGCTCGCGCCCAGGTCCATCGCCCCGCCCATGCCGGTCCCGGCGATCGCGCCCTCGGGCTCGTACGGCTGCTCAGGCATAGCGGATCCTCGGGTCGAGTACGGCGTACAGGAGGTCGACGAGGAGGTTGGCGACCAGGAAGACGAGGACGAGCACGGTCACGAAACCGACGACCGTCTGCGTGTTCTGGCGCAGGATGCCCTGGTAGAGCTGGAAGCCGACGCCATGGATGTTGAAGATCCGCTCGGTGGCGATCGCTCCGCCCATCAGCGCGCCGATGTCGGCACCGATGAAGGTGACCACGGGGATCAGGGAGTTGCGCAGCAGGTGCCGGACGATCACCCGGCGCCGGGGCAGGCCCTTGGCGATGGCGGTACGGACGTAGTCGGACCGCCTGTTCTCCGCGATGGCGGTGCGGGTCAGCCGGGTGACGTAGGCGAGCGAGACGGAGGCGAGGACCAGGCCGGGCAGGATCAGCTCGCCGAAGCTTCCGTAGCGCACGGACGGGCTGATCCACTGCCACTTGATGCCGAGCAGCAGCTGGAGCAGCAGACCGGTGACGAAGGTGGGCACGGAGATCACCACCAGGGTGGCCAGCAGCACCCCGGTGTCGACGGGCCGGCCGCGCCGCATGCCCGTCAGCACGCCCAGTGACACGCCGACGACGATCTCGAAGAGGATCGCGACGATCGTGAGCCGGACGGTGACGGGGAACGCCGCTCCCATCAGCTCGGTGACCTTCTGGCCGTTGAAGGCGGTGCCGAAGTCGCCGGTGAAGACGTTGCCCATGTAGGTCGCGTACTGCTGCCAGAGCGGCTTGTCCAAGCCGAACTCCCGCTTCAGCTGGGCGGCCGTCGCCGGGTCGCAGGCCCGCTCGCCGCACAGGCCGGCGATGGGGTCGCCCATGACGTTCACCATCAGGAAGATCAGCAGCGTCGACCCGATGAACACGGGGATCATCTGGAGCAGCCGCCGCGCGACATAGCGCCCCATGCGGCTCAGCCGACCTTGATCTCGTTGTAGACCGGCACGCTGAAGGGGTTGAGCGCCACGTGGGAGAGCCGGGAGGCGTAGCCGGCGCTGCCGTTCTGGTACCAGAGCGGGATCGCCGTCATGTTGTCGCGGACGACCCCCTCGGCCTGCTGGAAGAGCCCGAGCGCGGTGGCCTGTGCGGTCTCGGCGTTGGCCCGGTCGACGAGCCGGTCGAACTGCTTGTCGGACCACTTGCCGTCGTTGGAGGAGGCGCCCGTGTAGTACAGCGGCTGCAGGAAGTTCTGGATCAACGGGTAGTCCATCTGCCAGCCGGCCCGGAAGGGACCGGACATCTTGTGCTGGGTGATCTGGTTGCGGAAGTCCGCGAAGGTGCCGACCGGGTTGCCCACACAGGCCGTGTCGTTGCCGAGGGCGTTGTTGATGGAGTTGCACACGGCGTCCACCCACTGCCGGTGCGAGCCGGTGTCCGCGTTGTAGGTGATCGTCAGCCGCCCGCCGGGGATCCCGCCGCCCTCCTGGATGAGCTTCCTGGCCTGCGCGGGGTCGTAGTCGCAGGCGTGGCCGCACAGCCCGGGCTTGTAGCCGCCCGCCGTGCCGAGGACCGGTGAGGTCCAGTCGGTGGCCGGGGTGCGGGTGTGGCGGAAGATGGTCCTGGTGATCTGCACGCGGTTGATCGCCATGGACAGGCCGGTGCGGACCTTCCGTGCCCCGTCGGTGTTCCACTTCGGGTCGTAGTACGGGAAGGCCAGGGTCTGCAGGATGCCGGCCGGGGTGTTGATGTACCGGCCGTTCAGGTCGGTGACGACGTTCTTGAGCTGGCTGGCCGGCACGTCGTCGACCAGGTCGAGGTTGCCGGCCAGCACGTCGGTGTACGCGGTGTTGTTGTCGGTGTACACCAGCAGGGTCACGCCGACATTGCGGGCCGGGTCGGGGCCGGGGTAGGCGTCCCACTTCTTCAGGTTCATCGCCGAGCCCTTGGTGTACGACTCGATCTGGTACGGCCCGTTGCCGACCGGCTTGCTCACCCAGGCCGCGTGGTCGGTGAAGAAGGCGCGCGGGAGCGGGGCGTAGGCGACGTATCCGAGGGTGTCGGGGAAGCTGGAGAACTTCTGGCCGAGGGTGACGGTGAAGGTCCTGGGGCCCGTGACCCTGAGCCCCGACAGGGTGTCGGCGGTCTGCGGGCCGCTGTCGGGGTGGACCTTGTCGTAGCCCTGGATGTAGCCGAAGAAGTACGCGTTCTTCTGGTTGTTCCTCAGGCTCGCCCCGTAGTTCCAGGCGTCCACGAAGGACCGGGCGGTGACCGGCTCGCCGTTGCTGAAGCTCCAGCCCTTTCTGACCGTGACGGTGAAGTGCCGCGAGTCCGAGGTGTCGATGCGCTCGGCGAGCATGTTCTGGGCCTTGCCGGTCCTCGGGTCGTACTTCTTCAGGCCGCGGAAGACCATGTCGAGGACCTTGCCGCCCTGCACCTCGTTGGTGTTCGCGGGCTCCAGCGGATTCTGCGGGTCGCCCCAGGAGGAGGTCAGCACGCCGGCGCCCCCGAATCCACCGCTGTCACCGCAGGCGGTGGCGGCCAGCCCCAGGGCGATCACACCGGCGGCCCATCGGGCGCACGTGACTCCCCGCATGGCCGCCTCCTCCGTGATCACCGAAGCACTACCGGCCAATATCCTCATAAAGGATGTAAAGCGCATCTCGTGGCGTCCGCGGCCGGAGCAGTCCACCCGTACGGACGCGGCCGAACGCCGCCCGGAGAAGGCAAGAAGACGGTTGTTCACCTCTCGCGCCTCAACACTGTGTGGCAAACTGCCGCGCGTGGCTGACCGTTCGTTCGCCGACCTGTCCCTCGCCTGCCTGTACGACGCGCTCAACCCCTGGGACGCGGGCGACGACTTCTACCTCGACCTGGTGATGTCCGCCCGCAATGTGCTCGACGTCGGATGCGGTACGGGCCGGCTGCTCACACGGGCCCACGAGGACGGCCATCCGGGGCGGCTCACGGGGCTCGAACCCGCCGCCGCGATGCTCGTCCAGGCCCGGTGGCGCGCACCCGCCGTCGAGTGGGTGCTGGGGGACCTGCGGTCGCGCGCGTGGCACGGCGAGTACGACCTGGTCCTGATGACCGGTCATGTCTTCCAAGTGCTGCTCAGTGACGAGGAGTTGCGGCAGGCACTGGCTGCGGTGCGGGCCGCGCTGGCGCCCGGCGGACGGTTCGCGTTCGAGACCCGCAATCCGGCGGGACGGCCCTGGACCACCTGGACGCCCGAGCGGGTACGGCAGGTCGCCGACCCCGAAGGGCGCCCCGTACGGGTGTGGCACGAGGTCGAGGAGCCCGTGGCCGGGAGCCGGGTGACCTTCACCGAGACCTTCGCGGGCGAACCCTGGGACGCGCCACGGGTCAGCCGGTCCACCCTGCGCTTCCTCGGTCCGGACGCGGTGTCGGCGTTCCTCGCGGAGGCGGGGCTGCGCGTGACGGAGCAGTACGGCGACTTCCGGCGCGGGCCGCTGACACGGGAGAGTCCCGAAATCCTCACCCTCGCCGAGCGGGCCCGCTGAAACCGGCGCCAGCGTTCCACCAGCACCGCTTCACCGGTCTGGACCAATAGCGCCCCGTCGGCCGGTCAACTCGCCGTTTCCGCAGGCCACGCAGGCTTCCACACGCCGTTGACGCGCGCAGACCGCCGCTGATAGACCACTCATCACCCAGCTGACGTCACCAGGAGAAACACCCGGTCCCGAAGTCGAACAAGCCGTCCCTGTGCGAGCGATGACGCGAGGTCACCCTTGATGAGCACACCAGATGAGCACGGCACGAGACACCCCCGCCCGACCAGCCCCCGACCCCGCGTCCGCCGGCTCGCCGGTGCGGCCGGAGCCCTCGCGCTGACGCTCTCCGCGGCCCTCGCGACCCCGCTCTCCCCCGCGCCCGCGCGGGCGGAGGCCGCCGCGGACGACAGGGTCCTCACCGTCGCGGTCGCCCAGAGCGTCGACTCGCTCAGCCCGTTCCTGGCCGTGCGCCTGGTCAGCACCAGCATCCTGCGCCTCAGCTACGAGTACCTGACGGACTACGACCCCGGGGACGGACACCCGGTGCCGGGACTGGCCACCCACTGGTCGTTCTCCCCCGACAAGCTGACCTGGACGTACACCATCCGCTCCGACGCGAAGTGGTCCGACGGGCAGAAGGTGACCGCCGAGGACGCGGCCTGGACCTTCAACAAGCTGATGACCGATCCGGCCGCCGCCACCGCCAACGGCAACTTCGTCACCAACTTCCGCAAGGTGACGGCTCCGAGCCCCACCCGGCTGGTCGTCCGGCTGAAGAAGCCGCAGGCCACGATGACCGCCCTGGACGTGCCGATCGTTCCCGAGCACGTCTGGAAGAACATCACGGACTTCGCCAAGTTCACCAACGACAAGAGCTTCCCGATCGTCGGTGACGGCCCGTTCGTCCTCACCGACTACAAGGCCGACAGCTACGTCCGGCTCAGGGCCAACAAGAGCTTCTGGCGCGGGGCGCCCAGGTTCGACCAGCTGGTCTTCAAGTACTACAAGGACCAGGACGCGGCGGTGGCCGCCCTGCGCAAGGGCGAGGTGTCCTTCGTCGCGGGCTCCCCGTCCCTCACCCCCGCCCAGGCGGCCTCCCTCAAGGGCGAGGCGGACATCAAGGTCAACGACGCCCCCGGCCGCCGCTTCTACGCCCTCGCCACCAACCCCGGCGCCCGGGCGAAGAACGGCCAGAAGTTCGGCGACGGCGACCCCTCCCTGCTGGACGAGCGGGTACGGCACGCCCTCTTCACGGCCGTCGACCGCAAGACCCTGGTGGACAAGGTGTTCCAGGGCCACGCCGCCGAGGGCCAGGGTTACATCCCGCCGCGCTTCTCGGCGTACTTCTGGAAGCCGTCCGCGAACCAGGAACTCGGCTACGACCCGGCGAAGGCGGGCCAGCTCCTCGACCAGGCCGGCTACCGCAAGAACGCCGACGGCCGGCGCGCCGGCAAGAACGGCAAGCCGCTGAACTACCGTGTCCTGTGCCACGCCACCGACCCCAACGACAAGGCGGTGGGCCAGTACCTGAAGGAGTGGTGGGGCAAGCTCGGCATCGGCGTGACCCTCGACTGCCTCGACAACGTCACCGACCCCTGGCTCGCCGGCACGTACGACCTCGCCTTCGACGGCTGGTCCGTCAACCCGGATCCGGACTTCGTCCTCTCCATCCACACGTGCGGGGCCCTGCCCGCCACCCCCAAGGACACCGGCGCCACCGACAACTTCATCTGCGACAAGACGTACGACGACCTGTACGCCAGGCAGCTCACCGAGTACGACACCGGCAAACGGGCCGCACTGGTCAAGCAGGCGGAGTCGAGACTGTACGACCTGGGGTACATGAACGTCATGGCGTACCCGAACGCCGTCGAGGCGTACCGCACCGATCAGATCAAGTCGATCGAGACCATGCCGAAGGCCGCCGGCAACATCTACGGCCAGGACGGCTACTGGAGCTGGTGGTCGGCGGTCCCGGCGGACTCCGGCGGCTCCTCCGGCGGCGGCTCGACGGGAGCGGTCATCGGGGTGGTCGCGGGGGCCGTGGTGGTCCTGGCCGGTGCCGCGGTGTTCGTGGCGCGACGCCGGCGCACGACCGCGGACGACCGCGAGTAGCCGGTGGACCCCACGGCCCAGGCGGTGCTCCCGGCCGCCGACCCAGCACCCGGGAGCAGGCACGGCGGCGGCGCCGCGTATCTGCGGTACGCGGCGGTGAAGGCGGGCGGCGCGGTCGTCTCGCTGCTCGCCGTGCTCGTCACCGGCTTCTTCCTGTTCCGGCTGATCCCCGGCGACCCGGTGAAGACGATGACCGGTGGCCGGCCGGTCTCCGCCCGGCAACTCGCCGAATACCGCAGGGAGTTCGGGCTCGACCTGCCGCTGTGGGAGCAGTTCACGGACTACTGCGGCAAGGTGCTCACCGGCGACCTGGGCACGTCCTACCAGTTCCGCACACCGGTCATCGACAAGATCACCGAGGCGCTGCCGAACACCCTGCTGCTCACCGGCACCGCCTTCGTCCTCTACACCACGCTCGGCCTGGTCCTCGGCACCCGTGCCGCCTGGCGCCGGGGCCGGTTCGCCGACCGGTTCCACACCGGGCTGGCCCTGACGCTGTACTCGGTGCCGTCGTTCTGGCTGGGGCTGCTGCTCATCATCGTGTTCGCGGTGGGGGCGGGCCCGGTCCCGGGGCTCTTCCCCACCGGCGGCATGGAGTCGGGCGGCGAACACGGCCTCGCGTACGCCGTGGACGTCGCCCACCACCTCGTACTGCCCGTGATCACGCTGGTCGCGGTCGAGTACGGACAGACCCTGCTGGTCACCCGCTCGGCACTGCTCGACGAGATGGACAGTGAGTATCTGACGACCGCGCGTGCCAAGGGACTCCGGGACGACCTGGTCCGGCGCCGGCACGCCGTGCCCAACGCGCTGCTGCCCACCGTCACGCTGCTCTTCGTCAACCTGGGCCGGACGGTGGCGGGCGTCATCCTGGTCGAGACCGTGTTCTCCTGGCCCGGTCTGGGCGGCCTGTTCTACCAGGCGCTCAGCGTGCCCGACCTGCCGCTGGTGCAGGGCCTGTTCCTCTTCTTCGCATCGGCGGTGATCGTCATGAACACCCTGGCCGACCTGGTCTATCCGCTGCTCGACCCGAGGGTGGGCCGGACATGACCACTCAGCTCACCGTGGGCCCGAGCGCCCGGGCCCTGGCCCGGCAGCGCAGACGCCGGGCCGCCGTACGGTTCTGGCGGCAGTACCGCACCCACCGGGCCGGCCTCGCCGGTCTGGCCGCCCTCGTCCTCTTCGCCCTGCTGGCGCTGACCGCGCCGCTCACGGTCGGCTCGGACGTGGCGAGCGTGACCGGTGCGCCCGGGCAGCCGCTGCAGGGCCCGAGCGGGGCGTTCCCGCTGGGCACGGACCGGTTCGGCCGGGACCTGCTGGGCCTGCTGGTGTGGGGGGCGCGGGTGTCGCTCCTCGTCGGGCTGCTGGCGGCGGTGCTGTCGGTGGCGATCGGCGCGGTCGTGGGCATCACCGCGGGCCACTTCAGGGGCGCCTGCGCGACCGTGCTGATGCGGGTCACCGACTGGTTCCTGGTGATGCCGACGCTGGTGCTGGCCATCGCGCTCGCCACCGTGATGTCCCGTTCGCTGGGCACGGTGGTCCTGGCGATCGGCGTGACGACCTGGCCGACCACGGCACGCCTGGTCCGGGCCCAGACGCTGGCGGTGGAGTCCCGGCCGTACATCGAACGCGCCAAGGCCCTCGGCGGCGGGCACTGGCACGTCATGACCCGGCATGTGCTGCCCAATGTGCTGCCGCTGATCCTCGCCCAGACGACCCTGATGGTCTCCTCCTCCATCCTGGCCGAGGCGACCCTCGCCTTCCTTGGGCTCGGTGATCCGACGGTGGTGTCCTGGGGCGGGCTGCTCCAGGACGCGCGGGAGACGGGGGCGGTCAGCTCCGGCGACTGGTGGTACCTGGCGCCGCCCGGCATCGCGATCGCGGGGGTGGCGCTGGCGTTCACCCTGTGCGGGCGGGCCGTGGAGTCCGTGCTCAATCCCAGGCTGGGGGTGGCCCGTTGACACTGCTGGAGGTCCGGGACCTGGAGGTCACCTATCCGGGCGAGGTGGCCGCCGTACGGGGGGTGGACCTGTCGCTCGCGGCCGGGCGGACGCTGGGCGTCGCCGGCGAGTCGGGCTGCGGCAAGTCCACGCTGGCGCTGGCCCTGCTCCGGCTGCTGCCGGCCGGCACCCGGGTCACCGGGGAGATCCTGCTGGACGGCGAGGACGTGCTGAGCATGCGCTGGGGACGGCTGCGGGCGGTCCGCTGGGCGGGGGCGTCGATCGTCTTCCAGGGGGCCATGCACTCGCTGAATCCGGTGCACCGGGTCGGCGACCAGATCGCCGAACCGATCCTGTTGCACGCTGGGGCGGGTACGGCCGCCGCCCGCACCCGGGCCGGGGAACTGCTGGAGCAGGTCGGGCTGCCGGCGGCCCGGGCGTCGGCGTACCCGCACGAGCTGTCCGGCGGCCAGCGGCAGCGGGTGATGATCGCCATGGCGCTGGCCTGCGCACCCCGGCTGATCATCGCGGACGAGCCGACCACCGCGCTGGATGTGATGGTGCAGGCGCAGATCCTGCGGCTGATCCGCCGGCTCGTCGCCGGCCAGGACCTGGCCCTGATCATGATCAGCCATGACCTGGCGGTGCTGGCCGACACCTGCGACCGGCTCGCGGTGATGTACGCGGGTCGCGTGGTGGAGCAGGGGCACGCGCGGGAGGTGTACGAGGACGCCCGGCATCCCTACGCACGGGCCCTGTCCGAGGCCTTCCCGCGCATCGGCGACCCCGCCTCCCGCTTCGCGCCCCGCGGGCTGCCCGGCGACCCGCCCGACCCCGCCGCCCTGCCGCCGGGCTGCACCTTCCATCCGCGCTGCCCGGTGGCGCTTCCGGTCTGTGCGACACAGGACCAGCCGCTGCGGGAGGCGGGCCCGGCGCGCCGGGCGGCATGCGTGCGGGTCGACGCGTCGGCGGCGGAACCGGCGGACACCGCCGAGAGCGCGGGGAGCACTCCATGACGTACTCGGGCACACCCTCCGGCCCGCCTTCCGCGACGACGGAGCGGCAGGCATCGCCCCTGCTCAGCGCCCGCGGGCTGCGGGTGGCCTTTCCCGGCAGGCACGGCGGCGCGCCGGCCCGCGCGGTCGACGGGGTGGACCTCGACATCCGGCCCGGTGAGATCGTGGCGCTGGTGGGAGAGTCGGGGTGCGGCAAGTCCACCCTCGCCCGGGCGCTGCTGGGGCTGGTCCGGCCGACGCAGGGAGAGGTGACCTTCGCCGGGCGCCCCCTGCGGTACTCGACACGGGCCCTGCGGTCCTACCGCCGACGGGCACAGCTGGTGCTGCAGGACCCCACCGGCTCCCTCAATCCCCGGCACACGGTGTACGACGCGGTGGCCGAGGGCCTGCGGATCCACGGGCACAGCGGGGACGAACGGGCGGCGGTCGCCGAGGCCCTGTCCCGGGCCGGGCTGCGCCCGCCGGAGCGGTTCTTCCTGCGGTACCCGCACGAGCTGTCCGGCGGGCAGCGGCAGCGGGTGGTGATCGCGGGCGCGCTGGTGCTCGAGCCCGAACTCCTCGTCGCCGACGAGCCGGTGGCCTCCCTGGACGCCTCGGTGCGCGGCGAGATCCTCGCCCTGCTGCTCCGGCTCCGCGCCGACCTGGGTCTGGCGGCGCTGGTCGTGACCCACGATCTGGGGCTGGCGTGGAACATCGCCGACCGGGTGGCGGTGATGTACCTGGGGCGGATCGTGGAGACGGGTTCGGTGGAGCAGGTGCTGACGGCCCCTCGGCACCCGTACACCCGGGCGCTGTTGTCCGTGCTGCCGGAGGCCGGGGGCGAACCGGTGGTGCTGACCGGTGAGCCGCCGGACCCCGCCCGTGTCCCCGCCGGCTGCCGCTTCCACGCCCGCTGTCCGGTCCTGGCGTCCGGCGAGGCGGAACGCACCGGCGTTGCCCGCTCCTGCCGCACCGAGGACCCGGCGATCCTCACCCCGGAACCGACGGCACAGGTGGCCTGCCACTGGGCACGGGTCCGGACGGCCGGCCGGGCACCTCTGTGAAAACGCCGGTTGCCGGTCTCCTCCTGGTGTGGAGGGGACCGGCAACCGGCGTCGACGACGGGAGGGGCGTCAGCCCGCGTGGACCACGTCCTTCTCCTCGGCGAAGTGGCAGGCCGACTCGTGGGCCGCCGGGGAGTCCACGCCGCGGAATCGCTCGGGAACGGCGAGCAGCGGGACCTCCTCGGCGCACTTGTCCTGGGCCTTCCAGCAGCGGGTGCGGAAGCGGCAGCCCGACGGCGGGTTGGCCGGGGACGGGACGTCACCGGTGAGGATGATCCGCTCGCGGTTCTCGCGGGCGTCCGGGTCCGGGACCGGGACGGCGGAGAGCAGCGCCTGGGTGTAGGGGTGCGTCGGGTGGTCGTAGATCTGCTCGTCCGTGCCGATCTCGGCCATCTTGCCGAGGTACATCACACCCACGCGGTCCGAGATGTGCCGGACGATCGACAGGTCGTGCGCGATGAAGATGTAGGACAGGTTGAACTCGTCCTGCAGTCGCTCCATCAGGTTGATGACCTGCGCCTGGACGGAGACGTCCAGAGCGGAGACCGGCTCGTCGCAGATGATGATCTCGGGGTTGAGCGCGAGGCCGCGGGCGATGCCGATGCGCTGGCGCTGACCGCCGGAGAACTGGTGCGGGTAGCGGTTGATGTGCTCGGGGTTGAGGCCGACGACCTCCAGCAGCTCCTGCACCTTGCGGCGCCGGTCGCCCTTCGGGGCCACCTCGGGGTGGATCGCGAAGGGCTCGCCGATGATGTCACCGACCGTCATCCGCGGGTTGAGGGAGGTGTACGGGTCCTGGAACACCATCTGGATGTTCCGGCGCACCGCCTTCAGGGCGCGGCCGGACAGCTTGGTGATGTCCTGTCCCTTGTAGAACACCTCGCCCGCGGTGGCCCGCTCGAGGTTCATCAGCAGCTTGGCGACCGTGGACTTGCCGCAGCCGGACTCGCCGACGATGCCCAGGGTCTCGCCCTGGTAGAGGTCGAAGGACACGCCGTCGACGGCCTTGACCGCACCGACCTGACGCTTGATCAGGATGCCCAGCGTGAGCGGGAAGTGCTTCACCAGGTTGCGCACCTGGAGGATCGGCTCCCCGCGCTCGACCGGGGCCTCGACGGCCGCGATGGCCGCCTCCTCGGTGGACGCCTCGACCTTGTCCACCGGCGCGGTGTTCGGGGTCTCAGCCGCGTCCCGAGCCGTGGGCTCAGCCATTGAGGGTCTCCTTCCAGAAGTGGCACGCGCTGCGGCGGCCGACCAGTTCCCGGCCCTCGTCACCGGTGATCTGGGCGAGCTTCGGGACGTCCGTGCGGCACACGTCCTGTGCCTTCGGGCAGCGCGGGTTGAAGGCGCAGCCGTCCGGGATCCGCAGCAGGTTGGGCGGCAGGCCCTTGATCGCGTACAGCTCCTGGCCCTTCTGGTCCAGGCGCGGGATCGAGTCGAGCAGACCCCGGGTGTACGGGTGGGCGGGGTTCTTGTAGAGCTCGTGCACGGGGGCGGTCTCGACGATCCGGCCCGCGTACATGACCGCGATCTTGTCCGCGACGTCGGCGACCACGCCGAGGTCGTGGGTGATCAGGATCAGGCCCATGTTGAACTCGTTCTTGAGCTCCGCGAGCAGGTCCATGACCTGCGCCTGGACCGTCACGTCGAGCGCGGTGGTCGGCTCGTCGGCGATGATCAGGTCGGGCTCCAGGGCGAGCGCCATGGCGATCATGATGCGCTGGCGCATACCGCCGGAGAACTGGTGCGGGTAGTCGTTGACCCGCGCCGCGGCGGCCGGGATCTTCACCCGGTCCATCAGCTCGATGGCCTTGGCCTTGGCCTCCTTGCGGGACATGCCCCGGTGCACCCGGAACATCTCGCCGAGCTGGTACCCGACGGTCAGCACCGGGTTGAGCGAGGAGAGCGCGTCCTGGAAGATCATGGCGATCTCGGCGCCGCGGATCTTCCGGCGCTCCTCGCCGGACATCTTCAGCATGTCCTGCCCGCGGAAGAGGATCTCTCCCTGCGGGATGCGGGCCGGCGGCATGTCCAGGATGCCCATGATCGCCTGTGCGGTGACCGACTTGCCGGACCCGGACTCGCCGAGCACGGCGAGCGTCTCGCCGGGGCGGACGGTGTAGTTGACGCCGTTGACCGCCTTGGCGACACCCTCTCGGGTGTGGAACTCGACGTGCAGGTCACGCACTTCGAGCAGCGGCGCCTGCTCGTCGCCGGTGCCGCGGGCGGCGGGGACGGCGTCCTCGATGATGGTCATGGGTTACGCCCTCCTCAGCGCAGCTTGGGGTCGAAGGCGTCGCGGACCACGTCGCCGAGCATGATGAACGCGAGCACCGTGAGGCTCAGCGCGCCGGCCGGGAACAGCAGGGCGTGCGGTGAGGTCAGCCAGCGGTCCTGGGCGTCACTGATCATCAGACCCCAGGAGATGTTCGGGGACTGCACGCCGATGCCCAGGTAGGACAGCGAGGCCTCGGCGGCGATGTAGACGCCCAGGTTCATCGTGGAGACGACCACGATCGGGGCGAGCGTGTTGGGCAGGATGTGCCGGAACGCGATCCGCATCGGCCCCGCGCCGAGCGCCCGGGCGGCGGCGACGTAGTCGTTGTACTTGTTGCCGATGACCTCACCGCGCATGATCCGGTAGACCTGCGGCCAGCCGAGGACCGACAGCACGACGGAGACGGTCCAGACGTTGCTGCTGCCGACCATCGACATGATCAGCAGACCGCCGATGAGGATCGGCAGCGCGTAGAAGATCTCCGAGAAGCGGGAGACCAGCGAGTCGATCCAGCCGCCCGTCAGGCCGGCCAGCATGCCGATGACGCCGCCGAGCAGCGTCGTCAGGACGGTGGAGACCACGCCGACGATGATCGAGTTGCGGGTGCCCCACACCGTACGGGTGTAGATGTCGCAGCCCTGGACGTCGTAGCCGAACCAGTGGCCGTGGCCCGGACCGGTCATCGAGTTCGACAGGTCGCAGAAACCGTCGCTGAACGGGGACCGCGCGGTGAACATGCCGGGCGCTACGGCCAGCACCAGCAGGCACAGGATGACGAAGGCCGAGATGAGGAACATCGGCCGCCTGCGCAGGTCGTGCCAGCCGTCGCGCCAGAGGCTGGCGACGCGCTCCGGCTTGCCGTCCGGCTCTGGCGCCTTGGCCGTGGGGCCGTCGGCGGGCACGGGCCGTTCGATGATCTGTTCACTCATAGCGGATCCTCGGGTCGAGCACGGCGTAGAGGACGTCGACGACGAGATTGGCCACCAGGTAGATCAGGATGAGCAGGGTGACCAGGCCCACGACGACGGGCCCCTCGCGCAGGGAGACGGACTGGGCCAACTGACCACCGATGCCGGGGAGGTTGAAGACCCGCTCCGTGATGATGGCGCCACCCATCAGCGAACCGAGGTCCATGCCGAGGAAGGTGACGACGGGGATGAGGGAGTTGCGCAGCGCGTGGACGCCAATGACCCGGCGGCGCGGCAGGCCCTTGGCGATGGCGGTGCGGACGTAGTCCGAGCGGACCGACTCGATCATGCTGGTCCGGGTCAGCCGGGCGATGTACGCCATCGACGTGGCGGCCAGCACCAGGCCGGGCAGCACATAGCTGGCGGGCCAGCCGTCCCCGATGCCCGCGACCGGCGTCAGCTTCCACTTGACGCCCAGTTCGAGCTGGAGGACGTTGCCGAGCACGAACACCGGGATCGAGATCAGGAACAGCGTGGCGACGAAGACCAGGTTGTCCGCGAACTTCCCGCGCTTCAGCGCCGAGAGGATACCGGCCAGGATGCCGATGACGGCCTCGAAGCCGAACGCCGTCAGCGACAGCTTCAGCGTCACCGGGAAGCGCTGGGCGACGATGTCACTGATCGACCGGCCGGTGTAGGTGGTGCCCAGGTCGCCTCGGAAGACGCCGGTGATGTAGTGCCAGTACTGCACCACCAGTGGGTCGTCGAGGTGGTACCGCGCGCGCAGCACCAAGGCCAGGTGGGGGTCCTGCTTCTCGCCCATCAGGGCCCTGATCGGGTCGCCTGGCAGCAGGAAGACCAGGCAGTAGATGAGGAACGTGACGCCTATGAGTACAGGGATCGCCTGCAGCACGCGGCGCACGACGAATCGGCCCATTGGTTCTCCAAGGAATGCTGGCCCGGTCCGGCGCCCCGGGGGAGGGCGCTCGCCGGTCGGACCCAACGGCGAAGAGGGTGGGCGGGGGAGCCGTCTTGCTCCGGCGGCTCCCCGTGCCCACCCCGTGGTCCGCTACTTCACGTCGCGGACGCTGTTTTCGGCCTCGCTCAGGCGGGCTTGACGCTCGTCCAGTCGATCTGGTGAGCGATGATGTTGATCGAGCTGATCTTGTTGCTGAAGCCCGTGTTCAGACGGTAGAAGTACACCGGGATGTACGGCAGGTCCTTGAGCAGGACGTCGTCCGCGGCCTGGTACTTCTTGATGGCGCCGGCCGGCGTGGTCGCCTGGTCGCCCTGGCTCAGCAGCTTCTCGAACTGCGGGTTGGTGTAGCCCGCGTAGTTCGAGCCGTTCAGGATGGCGTCCTTGGAGAAGATCGGACGGAGGAAGTCCTCCATGTTCGGGTAGTCCATCTGCCAGCCCATGCGGAACGCACCCTGGTACTTCTTGGCCTGCAGGTCGTTCAGGATGCTCTGGAACTGCTCGAACGGCTTGGCCGTCACCTTGACGCCGAGGGCCTTCTGGATCTGGTTGGCCACGGCCTCGACCCAGACCTTGTGGTCGCCGTCCGCGTTGTAGCCGATCTCCAGGGAGTTGCCGGGCAGACCGCCGGCCTCCTTGAAGAGCTGCTTCGCCTTGGTCGGGTTGTAGGTGCAGGCCTCACCACAGGCGCCCTTGCGGTAGCCGTCGATCAGCGGCGGCATGTAGTCGTCGGCCGCGGTACGGGCACCGAGAAACACCTTGGACGCGATGGTGTCCCGGTCGATGGACATGGAGATGGCTTCCCGGATCTTCGGGTTCTGGAAAGCCTTGTTGTACTTCAGCGGGAAGCCGATGTAACCGGTCGCGCCCTCGGGGACGTCGATGGTGTGGCCCGGCAGGTCCTTCTTGTACGTGGCCAGACCCGAGGTCGGGATGACCGGCAGGACGTCGAGGTTGCCCGCGACCAGGTCCTTGTAGGCGGTGTCCTGGTTCGAGTAGACCTTGAAGTCGATGCCCTTGACCTTGTACTGGGACGCGGTCGGGTACTTGGCGTACTTGGTCAGGCTGATGCCCTCGTTGTCGACGAAGGACGACTTCGCCTCGAAGGGGCCGTTGCCGATCGGCTTCTTGCCGAAGCCCTTCGGGTCCTTGAAGAACGCCTTCGGCAGCGGCACGAAGCCCGTGAAGGAGAGCTGGGTCGGGAACGCCGAGAACGGCGCCGTCAGCGTGACCTGCAGCGTGTTGGCGTCAACCGCCTTCAGGCCGGACATCTTGTGGACCTTGACGGTCTTCTTCGCGCCCGGGTTGAGGTCCGAGTAGCCCTGGATGTGGCTGAACAGGGAGGTGGTCTGCTGCGCGTTGGTCTGGTCGGCGCCGTAGTTCCAGGCGTCGACGTAGGACTGCGCGGTGACCTGCTCGCCGTTGTGGAAGGTGAAGCCCGGCTTCAGCTTGATCGTCCAGACCTTGTTGTCCTTCGTGGTGATGGACTGGGCCTCGTCGTTGACGATCTTGTTGTTCGGGTCGATCTTCGTGAGGCCGGTGAACAGGGCGTGGATGACCTGGCCGCCCTCGGTCTCGTACGTGTTCGTCGGGATCAGCGGGTTCTGCGGCTGACCGATCTCGACCGACACCACGCCGTCGTTCTTACCGCCGGCATTGCCGTTACCAGTGTCGCCACCGCCACCACAGGCGGTCGCTCCCATGGCCACGACTATCGCGACCGCGGCCCACCTGGCGCCCTTGGCACCACGCATGGGGCTCCTCCTCAATGAGTCCATTGGTTCACCACATGGAGGGGCACACGACGCATCACCGTCACCGGTGCTTGCGATCGTCAGGTGCCCCCGCGCTCGTAAGTCGGCGCCGCCAGCGGCGTGACCCTTTAGCTCCGAGCTCTACGCGCCTAACTATCTGCCATGCGAACCGGCGTGAACCACACCTTCAAGGTCTCGGTTCGATCACACCTGTCGAGAACTTCTTCCAAAATCCGGACAAACAGTTGGGCGAAAGATCCCTGCGAAACGGACTTGTTACACGTCTAACGGACTTCGCTGTCCGAATAGCGGACAGAGCGTGGTAGAAAACCGGTTGCGCGAAACGGCTGCGTGGGCATGCCAAGCACCGTCGGCACGACACGGGGCGTAGTGGAGCATGCCGGTCGTGTCAGGACGTGTCGGGAGATGACGCTCGGGACAGACCGGCGCGAGGGCCCAACAAGCCGAAGATTCCGGTCACTCTAACAACGTCACATGCCGGCCCGGCCCCCGATGAGGGATCTGACACCCTGTCGTAGGGAAAACCCTCTACGCCCCTGACCGGCGCCTCGGCGCCCCAAACGGCACGAGGGCCCGCCCGGCTACGGCCGGGCAGGCCCTCGGCGCGCGCTCGGGACCCCGAACGCGAACGGCGGTTATCAGCCGTGCTTGGCGCGGCTCGCGGCGCGGGCACGCTCACGCTGGTCGAGGTTGACCTTGCGGATGCGGACGGCCTCCGGGGTCACCTCGACGCACTCGTCGTCGCGGCAGAACTCCAGCGACTGCTCCAGCGACAGCTTGCGCGGCGGCACGATCGACTCGGCCACGTCGGCCGTCGAGGACCGCATGTTGGTGAGCTTCTTCTCCTTGGTGATGTTGACGTCCATGTCGTCGGAGCGGGAGTTCTCGCCGACGATCATGCCCTCGTACACCTCGGTGCCCGGCTCCACGAAGAGCACGCCGCGCTCCTGCAGGTTCGTCATCGCGAACGCGGTGACGGCACCGGAGCGGTCGGCGACCAGCGAGCCGTTGTTACGGGTCTGCAGCGTGCCGAACCAGGGCTCGTGGCCCTCGTGGATGGAGTGGCCGATGCCGGTGCCGCGGGTCTGGGTCAGGAACTCGGTACGGAATCCGATCAGACCACGGGAGGGCACCACGAACTCCATGCGCACCCAGCCGGAGCCGTGGTTGGACATGTTGTCCATGCGGCCCTTGCGGACGCCCATGAGCTGCGTGACGGCGCCCATGTGCTCCTCGGGCACGTCGATCGTCATGCGCTCGACCGGCTCGTAGACCTTGCCGTCGACCTCCTTGGTGACCACCTGGGGCTTGCCCACCGTCAGCTCGTAGCCCTCGCGGCGCATGGTCTCGACCAGGATGGCGAGCGCCAGCTCACCACGGCCCTGGACCTCCCAGGCGTCCGGACGCTCGGTCTCCAGCACGCGCAGCGAGACGTTACCGATCAGCTCGCGGTCCAGGCGGTCCTTGACCTGGCGGGCGGTGACCTTGCGGTCCTTCACGGCCGCCTTCGCGTCTGCGCCCTTGCCGGTGCCGCCCCGGCCGACCAGCGGCGAGGTGTTCGTACCGATGACCATGGAGATCGCCGGCTCGTCGACCGTGATCAGCGGCAGCGGGACCGGGTTCTCGGTGTCGGCCAGGGTCTCGCCGATCATGATGTCCGGGATACCGGCGACGGCGCAGATGTCACCGGGGCCGGCCTTCTCGGCGGGCTTGCGGGTCAGCGCCTCGGTCATCATCAGCTCGGTGATGCGCACGTTGCTGATGGACCCGTCGCGCTTGATCCAGGCGACCGTCTGGCCCTTGCGCAGTTCACCCTGCTCGACGCGGAGCAGCGCGATACGGCCGAGGAAGTTGTCGGCGTCGAGGTTGGTGACGTGGGCCTGGAGCGGGGCGTCCTCGTCGTAGGTGGGGGCGGGGATGTGCTCCAGGATCGTGGAGAAGAACGGCTCCAGGCTGTCGCTGTCCGCCGGGACCGTGCCGTCGTCCGGCTTGGTCAGCGAGGCGACGCCGTCACGGCCGCAGGCGTAGACGATCGGGAACTCGATCTGGTCCTCGTCCGCGTCCAGGTCGAGGAAGAGGTCGTAGGTCTCGTTGACGACCTCGTCGATGCGGGAGTCCGGGCGGTCCGTCTTGTTGATGCACAGGATGACGGGCAGACGCTGCTGGAGCGCCTTGCGCAGCACGAACCGGGTCTGCGGCAGCGGGCCCTCGGAGGCGTCCACCAGCAGCACGACACCGTCGACCATCGACAGACCGCGCTCGACCTCGCCGCCGAAGTCGGCGTGGCCGGGGGTGTCGATGATGTTGATGGTGATCGGGTCCCCGCCGTCCTTCGGGTGGTACTTGACCGCCGTGTTCTTGGCGAGGATCGTGATGCCCTTCTCACGCTCCAGGTCGTTCGAGTCCATCATGCGGTCGTCGACCGAGTCGAGCTGGTGGGCGGCGAACGCGCCGGCCTGCTTCAGCATGCCGTCGACGATGGTGGTCTTGCCGTGGTCGACGTGGGCGACGATGGCGACGTTGCGGATGTCGTGGCGCGTGGCCATAAGCTGCCGTACTCCCGGAGTGGTGAGGATCGCCCTGCGCGTATGTCTGTGCCGCACGGGCCCTGCCGGGCTGGACACGCCACGGCCTCACCCCATGGTACGTGGCCCCGCGGGAGTCGGCCTTCCCAGGGCCGCGCGGGGATCGCCGGGGAGGTCATTTCGTGGGGCTGGGGGAGATCTTCGCTCCCTTCTTCAGGAAGCCCATGTCCTCGTAGACCGGTGTCTGGAAGCCGAACGCCCCGGCGTTGACCAGGTTCTTCCGCGTGGCCACCAGCTGGGGCCGCTGGTACAGGGGAATCGAACCCGCGGTGGCCCAGATCCTGGAGTCCGCCTTGCGGATCAGGGAGACCTCCTCGTCCTCGTCCAGCGTCGCCATGGCCTCGTCGAAGAGCTGGTCGACCTGGTCGGTGCCCACCCGCGTGTAGTTCTGCTCGACGTTCACCGAGCCGTCCGCGGCCGGTACCGGCTTCGCGTAGACCGGCCGGTCGTCCGTCGCCGGGAACGCGGAGGACGGCCACGAGTACAGCGCGAGGTCGTAGTCGCCGGAGGCGATGTGGTCCTTGAAGTAGCTCTCGTCGGAGACCTTGGTGATCGTCGTCCGGATCCCGACCTGCTCCAGCATGGCCGAGATCCGCTCGGCGACCGCGGTCAGCGTCTCCGAGCCGGGACCGGACGGCAGCACGAAGCGGAGCGCGAGCGCCTTGCCGTCCTTGGCGAGCAGGCCCGCCGGCGCGGCGGCCGGAGCGGCCGTGCCCTTGGGGGCGTAGGCGCCGGGCACACCGCCGTGCTTGCCCTCCTGCGCGATGTGCCGGTCCCCGCCGTCGTCACGGCCCCCGGCCTTGCCGTCCCCGCTCCTGCCGTCCCCGTTCTTCTCGTTCCCGCTCTTGTCGTCCTCGCCGACGATGTACGCGCCGTCGTCACCGCCGTCGGACTTGTCCTCCTTCTCTTTCTTGCCCTTGCCGCCGTCGGGATCGCTCTGGGAGCCGGCGGCCTTCTCGCCCTTCTTCTCCTCCTTGACCGGGCCGCCCGGCACCCAGCCGGCGTCGGCGAGCAGCGCCTGGGCCTCCTTGGTGTCCTGGTCGCCGATCGCGCCGCTGTTGTCGGCGTAGGCGGCCTGCCCGGCGAGGGCGAGGTGGCTGCCGACCGGGACGGCGGGCAGGCCCAGCGGGGTGAGCACCAGCTTGGCCAGCTCCTTGCGGTCCAGGGCGCGGCCGACGGCCCGGCGGACGCGCTCGTCGGCGAGGGGACCCTCGGAGCCGTTGAGGGCGAGCTGGGTGTAGGCGGGCTCCAGCGACCTGCGGACCTCGACATCGCGCAGTGCCTGCTGCTCGTCCAGGTACCTGGCGATGGCCCGGTGCAGCGTCGCCTTCCCGGCCTTGGCCTGGTCGGAGTCGAAGCCGTGCGCGAGCGCCCAGGAGCGGAGCTTCGTCAGGGAGGTCTTGCCGGAGCCCTGCAGCGGGTTCACGGTGCCGCGGGCGGCGAGCCCGATCCGCTCGGCGTCGGCGGGGTCGACGTCGGCCACGTCCACACTGCCGTCGGCGAGGGTGACGGCCCGCTGGTCGTGGGCCACGGCGTGCAGCACGATCTCGTTCAGCTTGGCGGGCCGGCCCCACCAGCGCGGGTTGCGGGTGAGGACCACGTCCTTCGCGGCGGGGTCGACCTTCTCCACCCTGAAGGGGCCGGCGGTGACGGCCAGCTTGCGGCGGGCGCCGTCGTTGAAGGCGTCCGGGGTGCCCATGACGTCCTTCGGGTACAGCGGGGAGAACAGCGACCTCCAGTCGGCGTAGGGGCGGGAGAAGGTGACCCGGACCTGGAGGTCGTTGGCGCCGCGCTCGATCTTCTCGATGCGGTCGTAGCCGGCGTTGCGGGCGGTCCAGTAGGCGCTGTTCTTCCCGGACAGGGCGCGCCACTGGGCGACGAAGTCGGCGGCGCCGATCTCCCGGCCGTCGCTCCAGACGGCCTGCTGGTTCAGCTTGTACAGCACGACCTGCCGCGGCTCGGTCTCGATGACCTTGGCCGACTCCAGATAGGCGGGGTTGGCCACCGGCCGGCCGGTGGCGTCCAGCCGGAACATCGACGGCAGCACGGCCTGGGCGATGCGGTTGGTGCCGGCGTCGGCGTCCGCCTGGAAGGTGTTCAGGGTCTCGGGGACGGCGTCCACGGCCCATTTCAGGGTGCCGCCGTCGGCGACCAGATCCCGCGCGACCGGCGCGATGTCCTGCCCGGCGAGCGGCTTGCCGGCCTTGTCCTCGGAGTCGCAGCCGGCGAGGAACGGCACCACGAGGGCACCAGCCGCCAGGAAGGAGACCGAGCGCATCACCGCACGCAGTCCGACGCCGTCGTGGGACATCTCTGCTACCTCCGGGGAGCCGCGGGCTTTATGCTCACATTTGTCGGTATATGGAGCTGATCACCTTTGGCGGTATATGGAGCTGATCAGATCTATGCGGCCCACTGAAGAGGAAAGGATCCGGCAACCACGGGCGACACAGCGACGACGTGCGGGAACCTCACCCGCGCGGCGCAACACCACCCGAGATGCACCCATACGCCTCCGCCAATCGCTGCACATGCCTTCACACCGGCACGTGTGGCGCGCAACACTCCAAGGCGCATGAACGTTGCCGCCCAGGGCCCGCCGGACCCGCGGAAGTGAGGGCAAGTCATGTCCGTGCACGACGACATCACCTCGGTCCAGCGCTCCCTCGACGACCTGTACCGGTCGCTGGGACGCCTGGAGCACCAGCTCGGCAGCGGCGGCCTGGAGATGCGCCGGGTCCGACTGGACGCCGACCACCTGCGGGAAAGCGTCGCGCTGCTGCGTGACGCTGCCGACACCCCGGACGCCTCCCGCCGTCCCGACCTCGTCACCATCTCCGACGCGCCGTACGACTTCAGCCTGTGGACGGACTCGGACGACGAGGGCCTGGGCGCCCGCGACCGCCGCGCCCCCTGAACCGACCGAACCGACCGGAGTCATCCCTTGGCCACTGGTACGGAACCCCAACAGAACAGCGGCGGCGTACGAACCGGTACGCGCGCCGCGATCGCCGCCCCGCATCTGCGGACCGACCGCTGGTGGCTGGCGCCCGCCGTCACCGCGGCCGGTCTGCTGGCCTTCGTCGTCTACTCGACCTGGCGGGCCTTCGCCAACACGCACTACTACGCGGCGCCGTACGTCTCGCCGTTCTACTCGCCGTGCCTGGCGCAGAACTGCCGGACCATGCACGCGGGGCCGAACGCCGGCCTCTTCGGGAGCTGGTGGGGCATCTCCCCCGCCGTCATCATCCTGATCTTCCCGCTCGGCTTCCGGCTGACCTGCTACTACTACCGCAAGGCGTACTACCGCAGCTTCTGGGCCTCCCCGCCCGCCTGCGCGGTGGCCGAGCCGCACCGCACGTACACCGGCGAGACCCGCTTCCCGCTGATCCTGCAGAACGTCCACCGGTACTTCTTCTACGCCGCCCTGCTGGTCGCCGGCGTGCTGACCTACGACACCGTGCTGTCCTTCCGGGACGCGCACTACCGCTGGGGCCACATGGGGCTCGGCACCCTGGTGTTCCTGGTCAACATCGCGCTGATCTGGGCGTACACCCTGTCCTGCCACTCCTGCCGGCACATCGTCGGCGGCAAGCTCAAGCACTTCTCGAAGCACCCGGTGCGCTACAAGGCGTGGCAGTTCGTGGGGAGGCTCAACGCCCGCCACATGCAGCTGGCGTGGGCGTCGCTGCTCAGCGTGGCGCTCGCCGACTTCTACGTCTATCTCGTCGCGTCCGGCGTCTTCGCCGATCCCCGCTTCTTCTAGAGACCAGTGAGGTACTGAGCTGATGTCCGTGGTCGACCGCCAGGAGTGGGACGTCGTCGTGGTCGGTGCCGGCGGCGCCGGGCTGCGGGCCGCGATCGAGGCGCGCGAGCGGGGCGCCCGTACGGCGGTGATCTGCAAGTCGCTGTTCGGCAAGGCGCACACCGTGATGGCCGAGGGCGGCATCGCGGCGGCCATGGCCAACGCCAACGAGCACGACAACTGGCAGGTCCACTTCCGCGACACCATGCGCGGCGGCAAGTTCCTCAACCAGTGGCGGATGGCCGAGCTGCACGCCCAGGAGGCGCCGGACCGGGTGTGGGAGCTGGAGACCTGGGGCGCGCTCTTCGACCGTACGAAGGACGGCCGGATCTCCCAGCGCAACTTCGGCGGCCACGAGTACGCGCGCCTCGCCCACGTCGGCGACCGCACGGGCCTGGAGCTGATCCGCACGCTCCAGCAGAAGATCGTCGCGCTGCAGCAGGAGGACTTCAGGGAGACCGGGGACCACGAGTCGGGCCTGAAGGTCTTCCAGGAGTGCACGGTCACCCGGGTCCTGAAGGACGGGGAGCGCGTCTCCGGCGTCTTCGCCTACGACCGTGAGACCGGCCGCTTCTTCGTCCTCGAAGCCCCCGCCGTGGTGATCGCGACCGGTGGCATCGGCAAGTCGTTCAAGGTGACGTCGAACTCGTGGGAGTACACGGGCGACGGGCACGCCCTCGCGCTGCTCGCCGGAGCGCCCCTGCTGAACATGGAGTTCGTGCAGTTCCACCCGACGGGCATGGTCTGGCCGCCGTCGGTGAAGGGCATCCTCGTCACCGAGTCGGTGCGCGGCGACGGCGGGGTGCTCAGGAACTCCGAGGGCAAGCGGTTCATGTTCGACTACGTCCCGGACGTCTTCAAGGAGAAGTACGCCGAGTCGGAGGAGGAGGCCGACCGGTGGTACGAGGACCCGGAGAACAACCGGCGCCCACCGGAACTCCTCCCCCGCGACGAGGTGGCCCGCGCCATCAACGCCGAGGTCAAGGCCGGCCGGGGCTCGCCGCACGGCGGGGTCTTCCTGGACGTGTCCACGCGGATGCCCGCCGAGGTGATCCGGCGCCGGCTGCCGTCCATGTACCACCAGTTCAAGGAGCTGGCCGACGTCGACATCACGGCGGAGGCGATGGAGGTCGGGCCGACCTGTCACTACGTGATGGGCGGCATCGCGGTCGACTCGGACACGGCGGCGGCGCGCGGGGTGCCGGGCCTGTACGCGGCCGGTGAGGTGGCGGGCGGCATGCACGGCTCCAACAGGCTCGGCGGCAACTCCCTCTCCGACCTGCTGGTCTTCGGCCGGCGGGCGGGCTGGCACGCGGCCGAGTACGCGCAGGGGCTGGCGGGCCGGCGCCCGCCGGTGGACGACGCCCAGGTCAACACGGCCGCGGCAGAGGCCCTGCGCCCGTTCTCGGCGGAGACGGAGGGCGAGGCGGGCCCGCCGGAGAACCCGTACACCCTGCACCAGGAGCTCCAGCAGACCATGAACGACCTGGTCGGCATCATCCGCCGCGAGGGCGAGATGGAGCAGGCCCTGCACCAGCTGGCCGCGCTACGGGTCCGGGCCCGCCGGGCCGGTGTGGAAGGCCACCGCCAGTTCAACCCGGGCTGGCACCTGGCCCTCGACCTCAGGAACATGCTGCTGGTCAGCGAGTGCGTGGCCCGGGCCGCGCTGGAACGCACGGAGTCGCGCGGCGGGCACACCCGCGAGGACCACCCCGCGATGGACCGCGCCTGGCGCAACGTGAACCTCCTGTGCGCGCTCACCGACCCCACCGGCGGCCTCGCGGCGACCGACCCCGGCCGCGGCCAGATCCGCCTCACCCGTGAGACCACCGACCCCATCCGCCCGGACCTGCTCGCCCTCTTCGAGAAGGAGGAGCTGGTCAAGTACCTCGCCGAAGAGGAGCTGTACGAGTGAGCAGCTACGAGGCCCGCTTCAAGGTGTGGCGGGGTGACGAACAGGGCGGCGGCCTGACGGACTTCGCGGTCGAGGTCAACGACGGCGAGGTGGTGCTCGACATCATCCACCGCCTCCAGGCCACCCAGGCGCCCGACCTGGCCGTGCGCTGGAACTGCAAGGCCGGCAAGTGCGGTTCGTGCTCGGCGGAGATCAACGGCCGCCCGCGCCTGATGTGCATGACCCGCATGTCCGTGTTCGACCGCGCGGAGACGATCACCGTGACGCCCCTGCGCGCCTTCCCGGTGATCCGCGATCTGGTGACGGACGTCGGCTTCAACTACCAGAAGGCGCGGGAGGTCCCGGCGTTCGTGCCACCGGCCGGCGTGGGCCCCGGCGAGTACCGGATGATGCAGGAGGACGTGGACCGCTCGCAGGAGTTCCGCAAGTGCATCGAGTGCTTCCTGTGCCAGGACACCTGCCATGTGGTGCGGGACCACGAGGAGAACAAGACGGCGTTCGCGGGCCCGCGCTTCCTGATGCGGATCGCCGAACTGGACATGCACCCGCTGGACGCGGCCGCCGAGACGGGCCTGGACCGGGGGCGCACGGCCCAGGACGAACACGGCCTCGGCTACTGCAACATCACCAAGTGCTGCACGGAGGTCTGCCCCGAGGGCATCAAGATCACCGACAATGCCCTGATCCCGCTGAAGGAGCGCGCGGTCGACCGCAAGTACGACCCGCTGGTCTGGCTGGGGTCGAAGATCAGGAGGCGTTCTTCGTAGCAGGCGGTGCGGGTGTGCGGCCGGGGCGCTGGGCGAGCATCTGCAGGACCAGGGCCCCCATGAACAGCAGCCAGCCGAGGAGCGGAACCAGATCGAACCTGTGGGGGAACACCCCGAGGAACATCCACAGGGACAGTCCGACCGCACCGATCAGCTGGCTGTAGCCCCACAGTTTCGGTCGCAGGACCCGGTGCCGGCCGAGTGGGATCACCCAGCCGGTCGTGACGCCCGCGATGCCGAACCCCGCCATCAGCGCCACGGCCAGCGCCGCCGCGACCACGATGTACATGTGCATGACCGTAATCGTCGCACCGCCGTCAGGATCGCACCATGGTCCCGCCGCACCAGCCTTCCCGGTACGCCCGCCAGTCCGCCTCCGTGGCCGCGAAGTCGACGTACAGGGCGACGCCGAAACGGACACGGTCGGCGTCGGTGCGGGACAGTCCCAGGCGGACACCGCGCACGGCGGCCGGGACGGTCTCCGCGCGGGCCCAGTGGCCGAAGCGGTTCTCGTGGTAGAAGGGCAGGCCCATGAGGAGGTCGGTGGTGTCCGGGGTGACCTCCAGGGCGAGGCTCGTCTGCTGGGCCACATAGCCGCCGTAGAGGCTCTGCAACGGCTGCATGGTGTCGTACGACATGACGGCGATCTGGTCCACGCGGCGGGCCACCTGTCCGAAGTAGGCCTGCGACCACCACTTGGGGTGGCCGGTGGTCGCGCCCCAGAAGGAGTGGAAGGCCGGGAGCGGGTCGATCTGGTGGGCGGCGACCGAGAGCACCGCGTGGTGGGCGTGGGTGAGGGCGCGGAGGTCGTCGAGGAGGGCGAGGTAGTTCCCGTCGCCGGAGTGCAGGGGCTCCAGGTCGAAGTGGGCACCTTCGAAGCCGGCGGCGAGGATCCGACGGGTGGAGGCGAGGATCGCGGTGCGGGTGGCGGGGCGGTCCAGGTGCAGCCCGTCGGGGCTCTCACTGGCCAGCTTGTCGCCGAGCCACGCCTGGACGCGCACACCGGGCGCCGCGCGGTGCAGGGCCGTCGTCAGCCAACGCGCCCTGGAATAGACGGACGTGGGGAGGGTGCCGTCGTCCTCCAGGGGGCCCGCGTGGACGTACAGGTCCCGGATGCCGGTGGTGCTCAGGCGGCGGGCGAGGGTCTGGACGTCGCGGTCGGACTTGCGGCCGTCCACCCAGGCGTGACCGAGCCAGAGGGCGTCCTGGTGGCGGCTGGTGGTGCCGGGGCGCGGGGTGCCGCTGTAGTTGACGCGGAGGGCTGTTTCGGCGGTGGCGAGGGGGAGGAGGAGGGCCAGGAGGGTGGCGAGGGCGCAACGGCGGAGGAGGCGGCGGGTTCTCGTACGACGCGCCCCGGCCGACCGGGCCGCCCCTTCCGTGTCCGCTCCTCGTGTACCCGTCCCTCCCCCGCCCGTTCCTCCCCCGCCCGTTCCTCCCTCGACCGTTCCTTCCTCGCTCATTCCTCCGCCGTGCATTTCTGCCCCCTGTCCTTCTCTTCCCCCACCCGTATCCATCCCGCTCGCGAAGGCGTCTAGCTGCCCATACGCTCCAAAATGTGACGTCCTCCCTGATCCGCGGCCGGCCCCGGCACGCCAAGGCGCACATATCGGCGCGGGTGGCGCATGCCGTGCTGGGTGCCGTGGTCGGGGCCGGGTGGCTGGTGTTGCCCGTGATGACGGCCGGTGTGCAAGATCCGGTTCCCATGGCGCCCGCCGGAACGGTCGCGAGCGCCGCCGCGCCGCAGCAGGACGGGACGTCCACCGCCGATCTCGTCCTGCCCCTCGTCGCGGCGGTCGCGGCCGTGGGTCTGGCCGGATACGGCTATCTGCGCCGCACCCGCCGCGCCCGCACCCGCACGACCCCCGGGATCGTCTCCGTCGCCCCGCCCCTGCCCACGTCGGCCGACACCGAGCGCCAGGCCCGCGCCGCGCTGGTCCTGGCCGACGACTGCGTACGGACCAGCCGGGAGGAACTGTCCTTCGTGCAGGCCCGGTTCGGCGAGGCCGAGACCGATCCCTTCGTCCACGCCCTGCGGGCCGCCGAGACCGAGCTGGCGGCCGCGTGCGCGATCTGGCGGCGGTACGAGCAGGGGGTGCCGGAGGACGCCGTGGCGCAGCGGCAGGCGTTGGTCGGTGTGGTCGGCCGGTGCGCGGAGGCGGGCCGCCGGCTGGACGCGGAGGCGCCCGCGCTGGACCGGCTGCGGGAGCTGGACGGGCCGGGGCTGCCGGGGGCGCTGGAGGTGGCGGAGGGCCGGTTCCGGGAGCTGACGGGGCGTACCGTGGCCGCGCAGGAGACCCTGCCGGAGCTGCACGAGCGGTACACCGCCTCGGCCGTCGGACCGGTCACCGGCTGCCTCGAACAGGCCAAGGACCGGCTGGTGTTCGCCACCACCCGGCTCAACGAGGCCCGCCAGGCGGCCGACGCGGGCGACGGCGAGCGGGCCGCCGGGCAGCTGCGCGCGGCCGAGGGCGCGGTGGCCCAGGCCGAGGTCCTGGTGAGCGGGACGGAACGGCTCGCGACCCGGCTCCGGGCGGCGGCGGAGCTGGTGCCGGCCGCGCTGACCGGCGCCGAGTCGGAGATCGCGGCGGCCCGGCAGGGAGGGGTGAGCAAGCCGCTGACCAGCGGTGAGCTGCACGCACGACTGGCCCACGCGGACGGCGTGCTGGCCGCCGTCCGGGAGGAGCTGACGGCGGGCCCGTACGACCCGCTGGACGCCCTGCGCCGGATCGCTCGGGCCGTGGAGCGGCTGGAGACCGGCCACTCGGGCGCGCCGGCCGCCGCGGCGCTGCTCGTGGCGAGGAGTTCCTTCGCCGGGGCGGAGGAGTTCGTCGCGGTGCACCGGGGCGCGGTGGGCCCACAGGCGCGGGTCCGTCTGGCGGAGGCGGCACGGGAGCTGGGCGCGGGCCGCGCCGACCGGGCCGACTCCCTCGCCCGCGAGGCCCGGGAGCTGGCCGAACGGGACGTACGCACGCACGGCACGCCCCGTACGGGCGCCGACGGGGGCTCGCCGGGCCTGGCCGGTGCGGTCCTGGGCGGGATACTCCTGGCCGAGGACCGGACCGGGGGCCCGGCGACGAGCTACGGCGGGCCAAGAACGCGGACCCGCCACGGCTTGTGGCCCCGTGCGTAGCCGACGGGACTCGGCCCTCAGGAGGTCCTGGCGCGCTGGGTGACCACGATGCAGGTGAGCACGACGGTGGCCGAAAGGAAGATCCAATAGGTGGGACCGGCGGTCACGGCACGTACTCAGAGCTGGTCGGGGACCACCGGTGGGCCACGGAGAGTAAGGAGAGGGGGTGTTCATCGGCCAGGAGGCCACGGGCGAAGCCGCGGCCCCCTGGTGGCCGGGTCAGACCCCCTGGTGGCCGGGTCAGAAGAGACTGAGCAGGGCCTCCGCCGGGTCGGTGAGGCCGGTCTCCCCACCGGGCAACGGCAACTCGAACCACACCGTCTTGCCGCGGGGCGTCCGGCGCGAGCCCCACGCCGCACTGAGCAACCCCACGAGCTGCAGCCCCCGGCCCCCCTCGTCCGTGTCCCGGGCCCGTCGTCGCCGGGGCTGGACCAGACCGGAGTCCCACACCTCGCAGACCAGCGTGCGGTCCAGCAGCAGCCGTAGCCGGATCTCCCCCTCGCCGTAGCGCAGCGCGTTGGTGACCAGCTCGCTGACGAGCAGCTCCGCCGTGTCGACCAGCGGCTCCAGATCCCAGCTCTGCAGCTGCGCCCGGGCGTACTCCCGGGCCCGCCCCACACTCCGCGGCTCGCGCGGCAGCGTCCAGTCGCCGACGGAATCGGCCGGCAGCCCCTGCACCCTCGCCATCAGCAGCGCGATGTCGTCCTCGCCGTGATGGGTGTCCAGGGTGCTGAGCACGTGGTCGCAGACGTCCTCCAGCGGCCGGGAGGGGTCGGTGAGCGCGCCGACGAAAGCCTGCAGCCCCTCGTCCAGCGGATGGTCGCGGGACTCGACCAGACCGTCCGTGTAGAGGGCCAGCAACGCGCCCTCCGGCAGCTCGACCTCGACCTCCTCGAAGGGCTCCCCGCCCACGCCGAGCGGCATGCCGGGCGGCACGTCCAGCATCAGAGCCGACTCTCCGGGCTCGACCAGGACCGGCGGCAGATGGCCGGCGTTGGCGAACGTACAGCGTCTGGTGACGGAGTCGTACACCGCGTACACGCAGGTCGCGAGGTACACCTCGGACAGGTCGGCGTCCCGGGGCTGGCGGGCCGTACGCGTCGCCTGCTGCACCCCGCCCGGCGTGCCGAGCCCCCGCGCGATCTCGTCCAGCGCCGAGAGCACCTCGGCCGGTTCGAGGTCCAGCAGGGCCAAGGTCCGTACGGCGGTGCGCAGTTCACCCATGGCCACGGCCGCCCGCAGGCCCCGCCCCATCACGTCACCCACCACCAACGCCGTACGGTGGCCCGGCAGTTCGATCACGTCGAACCAGTCGCCGCCCACCTCCGTGGCCGCGTTGCCCGGCAGATAGCGGCAGGCGATGTCCAGCCCGGAGGCCTCGGGGTCACCCGGCGGCAGGAGCGAGCGCTGCAGTATCAGCGCCCGCTCGTGTTCCCGGCGGTACAGGCGCGCGTTGTCGATGCAGACCGCCGCCCGCGCGGCCAGCTCGACCGCCAGGTCCCGGTCGCGGTCGCCGAAGGGCTCGCTGCCCTTGGTGCGGGCGAACCGGGCGAGGCCGACGACCGTGTCGTGGGCGACCATCGGCACGGCCAGCGTGGACTGCACGAGGCTGCCCTCCTCGGCGGGCACGCGCTGCGGCCGGGCGGTGCGCAGGGCGTCCGCGCAGGGCGAGTTGAAGGGGAAGTGATGGACCGCGCCGACCGCGACGGGGTCCCCGGCGCCGCTGAACGGCACGTCCGCCACGGCGCTGGCGAAGGCGACGCGGCGCAGTTCGGCGCTGCCGTCGGCGAGGCCGGGCGGGGTCTCGTCGCCGGTGAGCAGACCCTGGTAGAGGTCGACGGTGGCGAGGTCGCAGAAGCCGGGGACGACGACGTCGAGGAGTTCCCGGGCCGTGGTCTCCAGGTCGAGCGAGTTCCCTATGCGGGCGCCGGCCTCGTTGAGCAGGGCGAGGTTGCGCCGGGCGGCGGCGGCCTCGCGGGCGGCGGCCCGGCGGGCGGTGATGTCGGTGCCGAGCCAGGCGATGCCGATGGGCCGGCCGCTGCCGCTGTGCACGCGGTAGAGGTTGACGGACCAGTGCCGGCGTTCCTCGGAGCCGGGGACGTACCCCGTGACGTGCATGTCGGTGATGGACTCCCCGGTCTGCAGCACCCGGCGCAGCGTGGCCGAAACCCGCTCGGCCTCACCGCGGGGCAGATAGTCGTGCACCCCCTTGCCCCGGTGGTCGTCCGGGGTTCCGCCGAAGACGGAGGCGAAGCGCTCGTTGGCCCGACGGACCCTCAGATCGACGTCGATCAGCAGGAATCCGAACGGAGACTGGCCGAAAATCGCCTGCGAGGCGGCGAGATCTGTCTCCATGCTGCGCAGGGTGCGCACGTCCACGACGATGCAGACGGCGGCCCTGTCGCCCTCGCCGGTCCGGGTGGGCATGACGTAGACCTCGGCGAGGCCGTCCGCACCGCGCGTGCCGTCCGCCTTGTCCGGCATCCGGAAGGGCACGACCCCCGTCCACTCCCGCCCGTCGAGGATTTCGGCCATCTTGTGCTGGCCGCGCTCGCGCAGATCGGGGTCGATGAAGGCCTCTATGGGGTCCATGCCGACGGCGCGTGCGGCGGGGATGCCGAAGAGCTGCTCGGCACGCAGGCTCCACTGGTCGACCAGCCCGCCGGGACTGATGGAGAAGGACGCGACCTTGATGTAGTCGTAGATCGAACCGGGCGGACTGCTCTGCCACATGGCGTCGCCGGGTGCCGCGGCAGCCTCCGCGGCCTGGTGCCTCGCGCCGCCCGACGGGTCCTCGGACTCCGTGGCCTTCGCTGGTATCTCGCTCACGCGAACCGTCCCCTCCAGCTCACCGCGCCCGGCACCGGTCACCGGGGGCGGCTGCCCGCAGTATCCAGCACTACGGTGCCGCACGACACGGTGTTCACGATCACAGCTCGGTCCAGATGTTTTTCGGACCGGTCCGTGACAACACTTCCACTCTTCTAACCAGGGAACACGTCCGCGAATCACGCACTGCGGGACCGGCCGCACGCCCGGAGCGCACGATGGGCGTACCCCCGCCCGCCGTACACCCCCGTGCCCCCCGAACGCCTCCGGCTCACCCCGGCACCGCCAGTTCGAACCAGACGGTCTTTCCGCTCACTCCGGGCCGGGTGCCCCAGCGGCGCGAGGAGCCGGCGACCAGTTGCAGACCGCGCCCGCTCTCGTCCTCGTCGCGGGCGACGCGCTCGCGCGGCGGGTCGGGCAGCGGGTCGGAGACCTCCACCCGCAGGGTGTCGGCCGGTCCCCCGGGGCGTACGAGCCGTACGCCGATGGGGCCGGCGGCGTGCCGCAGCGAGTTGGTGACCAGCTCACTGACCAGCAGTGCGGCGAGGTCGGCGAGACAGTCGAGGCCCCAGCCGTGCAACTGGCCGCGGACCGCCGCGCGTGCGCTGCGCACGGCGCCCGGCTCCGCGGGAAAGGTCCACTCGGCGCAGTCGCCATCGGTGTCGATCACGCCGATCACTTCCCAGGCCAGCGAGCCCACCCATGTCCGGTTTCATGGGGTTAATGGGCACATACCCGATATCGAGTGGGCAGTACCGTGCGGGAGGGCGCACTGTGGCACGAACGGCGTACGGGGCGCTCCGCTTGAGGGGGCCGTGCGCCTAAGAGCTCGGGTGGCGCGGTCCGGCGTGCGACCGCGGGTCCGTGGGCGGCTGCTCGCGCACTTCCCCGCACCCCTCGGCGGCCCAGCGGGCAGCCACCTCGCGGACCGCCGGGACGTCCTGGTCCAGCCAGTCGACCTCCCAGATCCGGTCCGGGGTGAGCCAGCGCAGATCGTCGTGGTCCTCGAGCGGCCGGGGGGCGGGTGAGCCCGGGCGCAGGCGGACCGTCCACACCTGCAGGACGTACGGCGCCCGCAGCGGCCATTCGCCGGGCACGCGCTCCAGCGGCTCGGCGTCGACGCCGAGTTCCTCGCGCAGTTCACGCACCAGGGCGTCCTCGGGCCGCTCACCCTTCTCGACCTTGCCGCCGGGCAGCTCCCAGCGTCCGGCCAGGTCGGCGGGTGCGCTGCGGCGCGCGGCGAGCAGCCGGCCGCCGTCCAGCAAGGCCGCTCCCACCACCACGATCCGGTCCGCCGTGGGTGCCTTGGGCGTCGTGGGCGTCATGGGGCGGAGCCTACGGGAGGGCGTGCGCGGTCAGTTCCGGGCGCCGTTCCCGTTCTGGCCGATGCGCTCGACCCAGTACAGCTGTTTGTGGCCCCGGTCGTCGAGGCTGTCGGCGATCTTCTGCGCCTCGGCGCGGGTCGCGTACCGGCCGACGCGATAGCGGTTGCCGTTGTCGTCCTGCCGTATCACGAGCCAGGGCAACGAGACCGTCCCCTCACTCATGGCCCCCACCACCCGCGCCGTTCCTTCTCGCACCGCCCCACCACCCGCTTCCCGTCCCGGGCCCCCGCAGCGCCCCGCCTAAGGAAACCGCAATCCGCATATGCCCGAGCGTACGCCCAACCTTCACGCAGCGAATACGCCTTTTCACAAAGAGGTACGCAACCAGCCAGACCAGTGGGGGCGCACAAGTACGAACGCGCCGTCGTGAGCACCGTCGCCGCGCATCGCGGGCATACCCGAGTGACCCCTGGTCACCTGGCAGAACGGCCGGATTCCAGCGACCGGCGGGGGCTCGCCGCGGCCGGGTCACCGGGACATCCGGGCATGGGGGCGCCCATGGTGTGCGCCACCTCACTCGGCGGGGCGCGGATCCCGCCCGGGGACCGGCCGGCGCTCTCGCCGGATCGCCCGGCGGAGGGCCGGCCGTCACTTCACGGGCAGGTGATAGGACGCCCGGTAGCGGTCGGCCGGGATCACCACGTCGGCGGTCTCCACGGGGCGGCCGGAGGCGAAGTACGTGCGGTGGACGACCAGGACCACATGGCCGGGGACGCCGCCGAGGACGTGCAGTTCCTCGGCGAGACCGGGGCGCGCGCCCACCTCCTCGGTGACGTTGTCCACGATGACGTCGATGGCGCGCATGCGCTCGACCACGCCCATGCCGCCGAGCGGGCCCTCCTCGGGCAGCATCACGGGGGTTCGGCCGGTGACGGCGAGGGGCTCCCAGGAGGTGGAGAGCATCATCGGCTCACCGGCCTCCCGGAAGAGGTACTTGGTGCGCATGACCCGCTCGCCGACCTGGATCGCGAGCCGCTCGGCGATGGCGGCGCCGGCCTCGGTCTGCTCGCTGCTGGACTCCCAGGTGCCGCGCACCGAGCCGTCGGCCTGCTCCTGCCGGAAGGGCGTGGCACCGGCGGCCGGGCGGTAACCCGAGCGCGAGATCCGCCGGGGCACGGGCCGCTCGCGCACATACGTCCCGGAGCCTGACCGGCCCTCGACCAGCCCCTCGGCCATCAGCACCTTGCGGGCCTCCAGCGCGACCGTGTCCGAGACGCCGTACTCCTCGCGGATGCGGGCCTGGGAGGGCAGGCGGGCGTGGGGCGGCAGTGAACCGTCGACGATCTTCTTGCGGAGATCACCCGCGACGCGCAGGTACGCCGGCTGCTCACCGAAAGTCACTGGCCACTCCCATCAAGTTGTACAGACAGCAACAGCCTGGCAACCGTGGGTTGTGCCATGCAAGCAAAGGCCAGAGAATCACTCGATGTGATGACAAGGGTGGTGCGAGGGCTTTACGCAGGCACTTTCTCCCTATAAATGCGCGCCTCCCGCCGTGCTCACACCTGGGGGCCGGGAGGACGGGGGTACGGACACCGGTACCGTGCTTCCTGCGACAACAGGGCACGAACGGGGGCGGAATGAGGGTGGCGACCCTGAGCGGGAGCCGGACGGGCAGCGAGGTCGTCGGGGCGGTGAACGGGCTCACCCGGCGGTGGGCGGCGACCACGCGGGAGGGCACGGCCTTCTCCGCGCCCGGGGTCTGGCCCCTGCTGGCCTTCCTGGCCGACGGCGCGACGGGGCCGGCCCGGACGGAGCTGAGCGAGGCCCTCGGGCTGCCGGCGGATCAGACGGCCCGTGCCGCACGGGAGTTACTGGAGGCGCTCTCCTCGGTGCCCGGCCTGGACGCCGCGCTCGGCCTGTGGACGCACCATGCGCTCCCCCTGCGCGAGGAGTGGCGGAGCCAACTGCCCGCCGGGTCGTACGCCGCGTTCGGGGACGACCTCGTCACCGCGCAGGAACGGCTGGACGCCTGGGCGGCGGAGCGGACCGGCGGTCTGGTCGAGCGCATGCCGGTGCCGCTGACCCGGGACACACGGCTGGTGCTGGCCGCCGCCCTCGCACTGCGCACGACCTGGCGGCAGCCCTTCACTGAGCTGCCGCTCCGGCCGGACTCCGGCCCCTGGCAGGGGCGCACCCTGCGCGGGCTGCACCGGCGCGGCGTACGGCCGGACCGGGTGGGCGTGACGGGCACGCCGGACGGCTTCGTCACCGCGCTGGCGGTGCCCGGCGACAACGGCGTCGACGTCCATCTGCTGCTCGGCGAGGAGCGCATGACGCCCGGTCAGGTGCTCGCGGCGGGCGTCGGGATCGTGGAGCGGGCGCTGCCGCTCACCGGCGGCGGCTCACTGCCGCACGGCCACGTGGGGCCGGGTCTGTACGTGGAGCAGCAGCCGTCCGCCGAGCCGGGACCGCCGGCGCTGGACGTGCGAACGGTGGTGTACGAGGTGCGCGCCGACCACGATCTGCTGGCGCTGCCCGGCCTCTTCGGGCTGACGGCCGCGACGGACACCCGGTCCGGGCACTTCCCGGGGATGAGCGCCCACCCGCTGGCCGTCGGGGAGGCCCGCCAGTCGGCCGTGGCCCAGTTCGGCGCGCTCGGCTTTCGCGCGGCGGCGGTGGCGGCGGCCGCGGAGACGTACGGCAGCGCGCCGCCGCGGCTCCGCTACGAGTCCACGGTCGTCCGGGCCGTCTACGACCGCCCCTTCGGCTTCCTCGCCGTCGACCGCGCCTCCCGGCTGGTGCTGGTGGCGGGCTGGGTGACGGATCCGGCGCCGGAGCCCGTCATGAGCTTCCCGGGCGCTGCTCCTCCAGCACTCTGACGCAGCGGGCGAGCAGCCCGGTCAGCGCGTCCCGCTCCGCGTCGGTGAACTCCGCGGCGAGGGCCCGCTCGACGCGTACGGCGGAGGTGTCGGCGTCGGCGAGCACGGCGCGGCCCTCGTCCGTGAGGCGGGTCTCCAGGACGTTCCTGTGCCACTCGTGCGGGCTGCGGGTGATCAGGTCCCGGTCCTGGAGGTTCTTCAGGACCGTGTTCATGGTCGGCGGGGTCACCCCGCACAGCCGGGCCAGGGCGGCCGCGGAGATGCCCGGGTTGCCGGAGAGGTTGAGGAGCGCGGCGTACTGGGCGACCGTCAGACCCGCGGGCTTCAGGACCGCCGTCTTGGTCGCGTTGAGGGCCTGCTCGGCCCGCTTGAGGTGGGAGCCGAGGCGCTCGGACGCGGGCATGGAGGTCACCGGGCCACATTAATGCCTTGGCGAGGATCAATACGCTGGCAATGATTAGAGCTCTAATATAGATTCGTAGTCATTCCAAAGCGAGTAGCCGAACCGAGAGGCACTGCCGTGTCCCGTTCGATCCACCGCCGTACCTTCCTGACCGGCGCCGCCGCCGCGGCCGTGGCCGTCGCCGCGCCCACGGCGAGCGCGGCCGGCCCGCGCATTTCCACCGCCTTCACCCTCCCCGACGAGCGCGCCTATCCCGAGGGCATCGCCCTCGATCCCCGCACGGGCGACGCGTACGTCGGCTCCTTCACCACCGGCGCGGTCTACCGCGCCGCCGCCGGCAGACGCACCGCCGAGGTCTTCCTGCCGGCCGGCGCCGACGGCCGGACCACCGCCAACGGCCTCAAGGCCGACCGGGCCGGCCGGCTGTGGGTCATCGACCACACCACCGGGATCGACGTCTACGACCTGCGCGACCGCTCCCTGCTGGCCCGCTTCGAGGTGCCCGAGGGCGACCCGCGCTTCCTGAACGACCTCGTGATCACGGCGGACGGCACGGTCTACGCGACCGACAGCGTGCGTCCGGTGCTCTACCGCGTCACCCCGGCCGACCTGGCCCGCGCCCGCGCCAGCGGCGGCCGCGCACCGCTCGCCGCGCAGTACGACCTCGGCGGCGCCGTACCCGCACACGCGCCGGACGCCTACGCCCTCAACGGCCTCGTCGCCGACCCCACCGGGCGGCTGCTGTTCGTCGTCGACATGACCGGCGGCGGGCTGTACCGGGTCGACGTGACCGACGGCTCGGCAAGCGAAGTCACCCTGGCCGGCGGTGACCTGGTGCACGGCGACGGCCTGGCGCTGTCCCACCGCACCCTGTGGGCCGCGCACAACGCGTCCCACACGCTCACCCGCTGGCGCCTCTCCCCCGACGGCACCGCGGCCCGCCTGACCCGCACCCTGACCGACCCGGACCTGCAGGTCCCGACCACCCTGGCCCACGACCACCACGGCCTCCTCGTGGTCCGCTCCCAGTTCGACAAGGGCGGGCCGATGGGACCGGGGGTGCCGCGGACGCCGTTCACGGTGGCGCGGGTGACGGGGATGTGACGTCAGGGCGCCCAGAAGTGCCCTAACCCCCGAGCCCCGCCCCCCGGGACACGTGGAACGGGACGGTGTTCCAGGGGCTGTCCGGGTGGGTCGTCAGGGCCCGGTGGGCGGCGAGCATCTCCTGGTACCAGCCGCCGAACTCCTCGTCGTCGAAGTGCAGGCAGCGGCCGAGGGCGTAACCGGCGGAGAAGTCCTGCCACGAGGTGTGGGCCGACTGTGCCGCCTCGCTCGCCTCGAGGACGGCCTCGCGCATCTCGGCGCGGGTGGCGAAGCGGGCGCCGTAACCCCAGCGGGCCATCATCGAGGCGCGCCCGATGTCCCAGGCGGCGACCGAGCGCACCGTCGCGTCCGCCGGGAGCAGGCCGTCGGCGCGGAACCTGGCCTCGTAGCGCAGCACCTTGCCGACCAGGGCCACGACGTGCGCGACGAACTCCTCCCAGTCCGGGCCGATTTCACCCTCCGGGGCCTGCGCGGCCTGCTCGCGCAGGGTCAGCTCGACGCACTCGCGCCATGCGGTGGCGTCGACGGCCTGCAGCCGGCCGTCCGTGTGCTGGTGGGCGAGTGCGTTGCGTGCGCCGAGGACGAACTCCCAGTACCACGGGGTGACGTCACGGGCGAGGAGCCGGCGCTGGATCTCCTGCCATTCGGCCCGGTCGGTGACGCCCCACCACTTGGCGAGCCGTTCGTGCTCCATGGACAGGCCCAGACCGTGGTAGTGCGGGTTGTTCCAGGCCTCGCCGTTGACGAAGCACATGTGGGCACCGAGGGCCAGACCGTGCAGCAGCGGGCCGCGGGGCGGTGCGCCGGTGCGCAGGGTGACCAGCCGCTCAGCGCGGCCGTCCTCGTCCCAGTGCTCGTTGTGCAGCGCGCGCCACACCTGACGCTCCTCCGCGTCGGCCGCCATGAGCATCGGGCACGGGGTCTGGTTGTTGACCGCGATGCCGTCGACGTCACCGGGGAGGTCGTCGGCCAGGTCGCGCAGCGTGTACGCCTCGAAGACCAGGTACGGGTGGGGGCGGGGCAGCAGACCGCGGGTGTAGGCGGCGACGAGCCGCCCGACGGGGGTGTCGTGGACGTGGAACGTGCGCTTGCCGGGATCGGGCGAGGTCTCCTCGCGGCGGAACGGCACGTACACGAGGTCGGCGGCCAGCGCCTCCAGGTAGGCGAGCTGCAGGTCGCCCCGGGCCTCCTCGGCGGCTTCCTCGTCCGCCCACTCCGTCGCGGCATGGCGGGTCAGCAGGTCGTACAGGTGCTGTTCGAGCGCGGCGGGCGCCTGCCAGGTGCCGGGCTCGGCGGGCCCCGGGACGTTCGGCAACGCCTCGTCGTGATCGTCCAGTTCACCGACCACGTACCGTTCGGCCGACTGCCCTTGTCCCGCGCCCTGTTGGCCCCGAGCCGCCCGCTTCCGTCCGCCGAACACCTGATCCCCCGTCCATGATCACAACTGCGGCCACACTCTACGACCCCTGCCGGGCACGACGGCACGCAGGGCTTCGCACGGGCGCGGAACCTCAGCCCTCTCCCGCGGACCTGCCCGAGCGGCGGTTGCGCCACCGGGTGACCAGCCACAGGACGTTGATCCCGCCCAGGGTGACCAGCACCGCCGCCGAGTCGGCGTTTCCCGCGAGGCCGTGCCCCGGCCCCAGCCCCCGCGCCGCGCGGACCAGCAGGGTGACGTCGACGGGAAGGGTGACGCAGGCCATGAACGCCAGGCAGGCCACCGTGCCGGCCACGAGGACGACGCTGTAGAGGCGAACCGCCCGGCGCTCGTGCGGGAGCAACCGGGTGCTCGGGTCACCGGCTCCGGTGGTCCCGCCAGGGCGCGGTGACCACACCACCCGGCGGAGCACGTACCGGGCGTAGGCGCGGCCGTCGCCGTACAGGTTCCGGCAGCCGGTGAGGTCCTGGAGGACGAAGTAGAGGTCCGTACGGGTGAACACCATGCACTGGAAGGGCAACGGCATCAGGGCCAGCAGCAGGGCCGCGGCCGTCAGCCGGTGGGCCGTCGTCCCGGTGTCCGTCAGGGCGAGGGCCAGGACCAGGGACGAGGCGACGGACAGGTTGAGGGCGATCCCGGCCAGGTAGGCCGTCAGCCGGTGGCGGCGGGGCGCGAGTTCGATGCCGCTGATGTCCGTCTGCAGGACGAGGAACTGCAGCCGGGTGCCCAGACCCATCCTCGCCGGCACGCCCGCGGCACGGGCGGTCACCAGGTGCGCCAGCTCATGGGCCAGCACCAGCGTCCATCCGGCTGCCGCCCCGGTGAGCAGGACCAGGCTGCCGTGCGGGCTCCAGAGCAGGTCCCGGTAGCCCGGAAGCAGGCCGGGGCGGTGGAAGAGGACGACGACGGCGGCCGTCAGCAGCATTGCGGCGAGCACGGGAAGCGCCGGGTGCAGGGCGAACCGCACCTGGTGAGGGCGCAGCCACGGCAGTGACGCGCGCGGCGCTTCGGCGTCCGGAACGGGGCGGTCCCCGATCCGCGCCACGAACCCGAGCGCCGCCAGATCCCGGACGAACTCCGTGATCTCGAACTCCTCACCGGTCTCGTCCCGCAGCGTCTGAGCCGTGCGGGCCACGCTCAGCCCCTCGCCCAGGAGTTCCACCGCACGCGCCCCGGCCGCCGGCAGTGCGACGAAGGTCCGGGTGTCCATACGGCCCACGATCCACTCGTCCCGGTCCCGGCGCACCGCCAGATCATGCAGCAGGACGCGGGTCGACGACTCGATCGGGGGCCGTCCCTGCGCTTCGGCGTCCGTCACGGGAGGGCTCCCGGCGCCGGGGCCGCCGGCGGCCCCGGGGGATGCTCCCCGCAGGCCGGGCAGTCAGGGCTGCGCTGCGAGCGTTGCATGACCGGATCGCCGGGCGTCATCAGGTTGAGGCCGAACCGGCAGCCGGGTTCGACCGGCGGGATTCCGCACAGCAGCATGAGGGCGGCATGGGCCAGCAGGCTGCCGGACAGGCCCGCGGTCACGGCGTTGACCGGATTCCACGGCATGCGGGGCGAGGCGACATCCTCGTCCTGGCCGGGCGCGAGCCGCAGATCGCGTCGCTCGATCCCGGCGCTGCGCAGGCACTCCCAGCACGCGCCCCGGCCGGGCGTGAAGACCCCGACGCTCACCAGAGGGCCGCGATAACCCGCTTCCGCCCACGACGTGCCCAGGGCCAGGCAGACCTGGTTGGCCCAGCGCCGGATCACGGCGGGGCGGTCGGCGGCCAGCAGCAGCACGTCGTACCCGGAACCGCCGCCGGAGCCGCCGGCCAGCAGGTCTTCGAGGTCCGCCGGCCCGCGTACCTCGCGGCGCTCGCCGGTGACCGTGGTGTCCGAGTTCAGAGCGCGCAACGCCGTCAGCGCCGCGTCGACCTTGGGCGTACCGATGTCGCACTCGCGAAAGAGGGTCTGCCGGTTGAGATTGGACAGTTCGACGACGTCGGGTTCGACGCAGTGCAACCGCCCCACCCCGGAGGCCACCAGATCCCGGGCGGCGGCCGAGCCGGTACCGCCGACGCCGACCAGCAGGACCCGGGCACGGCGCAGCCGCAGCTGCGGCTCCCAGGCGCTCTCCCTGGGCCGCAGGTCCATCCAGCGCAGCAGGGTCATGCCCCTGCTGTACCGCTCGCGTTCCCGCTCGGACAGCTCCGCCGGCGGCGCGGCACCGGCGTCCTCCACGTACCCGGCCATGGTCAGGTCCGTCATCGCCTGGACGATGTCCGCCTCGGGCAGCCGCAGTTGCGGGTGGCGACGGGACACGTCGGCGACGACGTCCGCGGCGCTCCGCGTGCCGTCCATGGCCTCGACGAGTGTCCACACCCAGCCGTCCGGATCCTTGACCTCGGCACCGATGCCGTGGACGACGCTCCCGATCCGCACATGGCCGTCCACCGTCCGGTAGGCCCGGTGTTCCGGCTTGATCCGAGGCCGCCGCATCACGGGCACCGTCATCTTCGCGCCATTCTCGTCAGCCCCAACTGCACGCATATCAACGGACATTGACAAGAGTCACCCGCTGGACGAACGCTGGCAAGAGCACACCAACCACAGCACGCCACCGTCACCACAGGAGGGCACGGCATGCCGAACAAGATCGAGATCCGTCCGCTGGACAAGAAGGAGACCACCAGCGACAGCGGTGGCAACGGCGGCGCCTGATCAGACGCGGATGATCAACCGCTACCCCACGGTCGCGGAAGTCCACCAGTCGGCACGTCAGTTGGTCTCCCGGTTTCCCGGGACCGGCCGCCTGCGCCGGATCGGAACGTCCCGCGCGGGCCGCCCGATCCGGATGCTGTCCGTGGGGCACGGGCCCCGCCACATCCTGGTGGTGGCCCGGCCGCATCCCGACGAGCCGGTCGGCGGCGCGACCGCTCTCGCCCTGGCGGAGCACGTGGCGCGCGGCGACCGGCTGTCCGCGGCGACCGACCCCTCCCTCGTCACCTGGGACATCGTCCTGTGCCTGGACCCGGACGGCGCCGCGCTGAGCCGGGGAATCGAGCAGGCCACGGCCGGCCCGGAGCACCGCCTGGACGCCTACTACCGCAGCGCCTACCGCCCGGTCGCGGCGGAACAGCCGGAGTGGGCCCCGATCGAATCGCGGCAGCTCCCGGAGAGCCGAGCGCTGTTCCGCGTGATCGACGAACTGCGGCCGGTGCTCCAGTGCTCCCTGCACGGCGTCGAAGCGGGCGGCAGCTGGGTCCAGCTGACCGGCGGCCTCCCCGGCCTCGCCGTACCTTTCCACACGTCCGCCGCGGAGCTCGGCATCCCGGTCCAGCACGGCACGTTCGACGCCCTGTACTGGGAAAACCCCGGCCCCGGCGTCTACGTCCTGCCTCCGCCGGACAGCACCGGCCGCCTGGCAGCCGGGTCCGAGAACATCGGGTCGTCCACCTGGTGCGCACCCCAGCGGTACGGCGGTGTCACGGCGATCGTCGAAGTGCCCATGTGGGCGACGGACACGGCCGACGACCTGTCCCCGCACCCGGAAGCCGTGCCGGCACTGCGCGACCTGGCAGGGCTGGTACGGGACGGCGGACGGCAGGTGACCGCCGTCCTCGACAAGGCGCGCGCCTTCCTGCCGCCGGCCCAGGACAACCCCCTCAGACGCGTGCTGGAGTGGATGGCCGACGGCCTCTACGACCTGGTCGCCGAGTCCTGGCAGCCGCTCGCCCGGCAGGCGGCCGAGGCGTCGCACACCGACGATCCGCGGCACTTGACGACAGCCCAGGTCGGCGCCCTGGACATCGTGGCCCGCCGGCAACCACTGCGCGCGGCGGGCCTTCTGCTACGACTCCTGAAGGCGGCGGACGCCCCCGCCGCCCCGGCGCTGCACCACGAGCTGGACGAACTCTTCACCACCTGGTGCACCGACTTCGAGAAGGCCCTGCGACTGCGCTGGGTGCCGGTGCACCAACAGGTCGAACACCAGGCCCGCACGGTCAGGGCGGCCGCGGAGAGCGCGCTGACGGCTCTCCGCTGACACGGCGCCGGCCCACCCGGCTCCCCAGAGCAGTCGGAGTGCCCCCTCGGCTTCAAGGAAGGTGGCGGCACCACCGTCCGGGCAGCCACGGCGGACTGTCAGTGGCGGGTGCTTCCGTGGCGCCATGAGCACTGTGCACGAAACCGCGAGTCTTCTCCCCGACCCCGCCCGACTCCGCGCCCATCTGCAGGCACTGGCCGTCCTGGACGCGACGATCGGCGACGACCCGCGATTCTGCCAGTACACCTTCGACACCGCCTGGGGCCCCGGTGAGGAGGCAGCCCTGATGGAGAACGGCTCCGGGGACGACTTCTGCGTCCTCTTCACCCCGGCCGGCGTGCTCATCCGCGGCTTCGACCACGAGTCGGAGATGAGTCCGTACGGGACGGACGACGAACAGGTCTGGCCCGGCGTCATCGACGACGTGCCCGCCACGCTGCGCCCCCTGCTGGACGAGCCCGCGTTCTGCGACGAGGGTATCGGCACACCTCGGGTCACCGCCTGCCTGTGGCGGGAGAACGGGGACACGGCCTGGCGCACCGGCTCGGCCATCACCTTCCCCGCGGGCGGCGAGGACCCGGACGGTTCCGGGTCCCTCTTCCGTCTCCTCACCGACCGCTCCCCCGAGGCCGTCCAGGCCCACTTCGAGGACTACTACGAGCGCCCCGTCCCCCTCGACGCCATCCGCCACGTCCTCGCCGGACGCCCCCTCACCCCCGCGATCGCCAGGGCCCTCAACCCGGCCGTCCTCTCCGACGACGCGCTGCTCCGACGGATCGCCGCGCACCCCGAGGTCGCCTCCTACCTGGCCCGCGACGGCGAGTTCGACCTCGCCCGCACCGACCCGATCGAGCCGATCGCCCTGCCCAACGGCTTCGTGGTGGAGCCGGTCGCCGGCTGCAACGCGGGCGGCACCCACTACCTCTGCGGCCCGGCCGTCCCAGACGACCCCCGCCCCGTCCTCTACACCGACTCCGAGGGCAGGGCCTCCCTGATCGCCGAGTCCCTCGCCGAGGCCCTGACCCTCGCCATCGTCCTGCCGTCCTGGCACGACGCCCTGGCCGGCTTCCGGCCCCCGGCCCTCAACGCCGACTACCTCGACGACCACCCGGACCACCCCACCGTCCGCGACCGCCTCCTCGCCGCGCTTCGGCTTCCCCCGGCCACCGGCCAGGAGGTCCTGGACCGCCTGCTCACCACCGCCGCCCGCACCGTCCCCGACGGCTTCCTCCCGCACATTCCCGACGAGGAGGAGTCCGCCTTCGAGCCGATGCTCGAACCGTCCGCCGAGTAGAGCGGGACCGACCGTCCCTGACGGTATGCCGCAATGTCGAGCACGTTGGCATGCGCTGGCTCTCGACGGCCGTTTACGAGTGTCCCGCGGACTGGCTGCGGACTGCCGGGCGGGCGGAGGCCGAGAAATCGATGGCGCACCGGCGGGACCGGCAAGGAGACTGCCCAGGTGAGCGACCGCTACCCCTGTCCCTGCTGCGGGCACCGCGTGCTGGACGCGATGCCCGGCTCGTACGAGATCTGCCCCGTCTGCTTCTGGGAGGACGACGGGGTCCAGTTCCGCTGGCCGGCCATAGCAGGCGGGGCGAACAAGGTCTCCCTGATCGAGGCCCAGCGCAACTACCAGGACTTCGGCGCCTGCGACCAGCACGGCCGACAGTACGTCCGCCCACCGGCAGAGGACGAGCCGCTCGACCCCGCCTGGCGCCCCATCGACCTGACGCGCGACTCCTTCGAGGACTGGGACGCCGAGGACCGCGCCCCGTGGCCCGACGACCGCTCGGTGCTCTGCTGGTGGCTCCCCAGCTTCTGGCGCCGGGACCACCCATGACCACCCGCATCGAGAGACTCATCCAGCAGCTCGACGACTCGACCGGCCCGTCGTACGACGCCCGCGCAGAACTGATCGGCATCGGCTCCGAAACCATCCCCGCCGTCATCGACGGACTGCCCCCGACGGCTTCGGGCAGCCGACCGCCATCGAGGTCTTCGAAGAGGTGGCGGACCACGCTGCGGCCCCGCCCTGATCGCCCTCCTGCCGAACTCGGCGTCCGCACCCCGTCGTTCCACCGCTCACCATCACGTACGGCGTCTCCGGCGCCGGCCTGGACTGGGAACTCGACTGGAGTGCGCCCTGGGCGCACCTGGTCGAAGAGTCCCGCACCTGGTCCCGCCCTCACGTGGATCGAACGTACCGACCTGTACCCGGAGAGGTAACCGATGCCGTTCCAGCACCCCGAAGAGATCGGCTACGGCTACGTGATCGAGCGCTACGGAACGAGGAAGGACTCGGGCCACCGCGCTACCTCGACCTGAAAGCCGTCGTGTCCTGCGGCCCGGGTGCACCCGACTCCCCTCTGTAGCATCATCTGACCAGAGGAAAGGCCAGATCCGAAGATCAAACGGGCTTCTGGAGATCCAAGTCAGCCAGCCGCCCGGCGACGATCTCGTGGCCCACGCCTCGCCGAATAGCTACGGTTGAGCCATGACCGCACTGCCCGACTGGATGCGCCCGCCGCGCGAGGAAGGCTGGTTCGCGGAGGACCTGGACCGCCTTCCCGAGGCACCCCGCCACACCGAGCTGATCGACGGAGCGCTTGTCTTCATGATGTCGCCGCAGAGGTGGTGGCACGGCCACCTCGTCACCATGCTCACCGTCGCTCTCATGGAGCAGGCGCCCGGCGATGTCAGGGTCGGCCGCGAGATGACCGTAAAGCTCGACGAGCGAAACCGGCCCGAGCCGGATCTGCTGTTGACGACGGCCGACTACGACGGAGACCGCACCTGGTTCGCGCCGGACGAGGTGCGACTGGTCATCGAGGTCGTCTCACCTGAGTCCGCGCACCGGGACCGCACGGTCAAGCTGCGCAAGTACGCGGAGGCCGGCATCCCGCACTACTGGTGCATCGAGGACGAAGACGGCGCCCCTGTCGTCCACGTCTACGAACTCGACGAACCCACTGGCGTCTACGCACCCGCCGGCATCTTCCGAGGCACCCTGAAGCGCCCTGTGCCTTTCGAGATCAGCCTGGATCTCGACAGGCTCACGGCGCCGACGAGCAACTAGGAGTCAGCACCAAGTCAGCACGGAACGCAGAAGGGGTTGAGTTCACCAGAACTCAACCCCTTCTGATCTGCGCACTTGACGAACGAGTTAGCGCAGGGTAGCGAATCGGTTACACGTTGAAGCGGAACGTTTCAACGCGGCGCTCCCACCTGCGGAAGCGCTCCTTTAGATGATCGCATCCAGCACCCATCCAGCACCGTCGGGACTCATCCAGCACATCCAGCACGTCAAGCCGCGGAGACAACCTCCTCCGAGTCCTCGACCGCCGGGCGCATGGCGTTCTGCATGACGTCTCGACAACGATCCCACGCCTCGGGAACAAGGTGACCATAGATGTCCACGGTGGTCTTGATCGACTTATGGCCGAGCCAGCGCGAGACCTCGCGGATCGGCACGCCGTTCGCCAACGCGGTCGAGGCGAAGAAGTGCCGCAGACTGCCGGGCGTGTACTTGGCCTTGCCGTCCACATCGACCAGGCCGACCGACACGCACGCCTTCCTGAAGTGGTAGCCGTAGGTGGAGGCGGTGGGCATCACGCCCTTGCCACGCTGGCGCGGGGCGAAGAAGACCTCCAGACGCCGTCGCCTGCCCCGCAGCCCGGTGAAGACCACGGGCACCGGCTCCCACCGCGACAGGTGGTCGTCGATCTCCTGCTCGACAAACGGGGCTACCGGGACGTCCCGGTACTCACCCTCCACCCGGTGCTTGAGCGGCACGAAGACCGTGCGGCAGTCATCGCGGCGAGCCGTGGCGCTGACCTGCCAACGGATCCTGACGAAACCAGACCGTCGGCACTCGGTGGAGAAGGCCAGCGACTCGCTGGGGCGCTGGCCGGTACCCGATTGAAGGTAGACCGCGAGCCGGTACTGCGGGGCGATGTGCTCCGCGATCAGATCGACCTCGCCCAGCGTGGGAATCTCGTCCTCGTCCACCGCGCACGGGGCCGCCCGAGATATCCGGACGCCGCGCGGGATTGTCCGGGATGCGTTTGTCAACGACGGCCGCTTCCAGCATGGCGGCCACCATCACCATCCGGTCATTGACCGTGGTGACCGCCAAGCCCGCACCGGAGGCATGCACGTCCTTGACGAACTCCTCGAAGTCGCGCCGCGCCAACCCGGCCAGCACCTTCCGCCCCAGGCGCGGCACGAGATGGTTACGGATGAACCCCTCGTAGTTGCGACGCGTCGACTCACCGATGACCCGTCGCTCCAGCCACTCCTGAGCCCAGGCCCGCAACGGCACAAGCCCTCGCGCAGGATCGAAGCGAATGCCGGCCTTCTTGTCGTTCTCGACCTTGTCGGCGAAAGCGTCCGCACCATCCGAGCCCATCCGACGAGGAAACGACCTCTCCCGCTGTCGCCCGCGCCTACCGCCCGGTTCCCGGTACCGCACCGTCCACGCATGCCCACACCGCGGACGATCACAGGGAAAGTTCCGGTCCCGGGCATCCCTCTTGCACCTCTGAGAAACACTCGCCACCCAAGCCCCGATCCTTCGCCTGGCCCGTGCCCGAAACCGTGCACCGCCACCTCACAAGCCGAGCAAGACATACATAATCAATCCGCTCTTTTCAGCGAATGTGGACCCGGCCTCCCCCAGCCCCGCGAGCCATCGAGTCAGCGAGGCCCTCCTCGCTGGATGCGCTGCCGCTCCGCGCTCGTCGGCACGTGATCCGTGCATCAGCATCGAAGGCCATACCGCGATATGGTTGATGTATGGCTACCAAGAAGGTGACTATCACTCTCGACGAATCCCTGGTCGAAGCCCTGGCCGGAGCCGCCGAGGAAGAAGGCATCCCGCTCTCCCGTCTCGTCGCCGGAGCAGCCGAACGCGAGCTGCGCCTGCGGGCCGGCCGGGCCGTCATCCAGGAGTGGCAGGCAGAACATGGCGCCTTCACCCCGGAAGAGCTCGCCGCCGCCCGCGCGGACCTGGCCGCCGCCGACGCCGAGTACCTCAGCAGCTCGGGAGCCTCGGCCGCGTGAACATCCCCTACCTATACGACGCCGGGGTGCTCATCGCCATCGACAACGACGACCGACGCATGTGGGCCCGCCACAGCCTGGCCTTGGAAGACGGACGAGACATCCACGTCCCGTCCGTCGTCGTCAGCCAGGCATGGCGGGACTCCCGCCGCCAGGTCAGACTCGGCAAGTTCCTCGCCGGCTGCCACGTCGTACCCGTCGGCCTCGAAACCGCCAAAACCGCAGGCATCCTCTGCGGCAAGGCCGGCACCTCCGACATCGTCGACGCCACCGTCGTAGCCATGGCAGCCAGCCTCGGCGCCATCATCTGGACCTCGGACCCGAACGACATCCGCACCCTCATCGACGCCCAGGACACCAAACCCGCCCCCGTCATCCGCACCGTCTGACCACCAATGATCTCTGACGACCAGCCTCTGCGTGCCCAGATATGGCGGGGATGGAGACAGGTGTGGCTACCTGATCGCATAGGGGTGGACGGCCAGCGTCAGGACCTCCCGACATCGGGCTCACGCGCTGGGCAACAGCATCCTGACGGAGTGATGACCCAGCCAGCGCGAGACCTCGCAAGCGGAACGCCGCTGTCACGGACCTCGCCAGGCAAATAGGTGAACTCGTCCGGCGATCCCGTTCTGAGCTGACCTTCATGAATGTGCGGAAGAAGGCCACCAACTGTTCGTGACTGGCGTCATGACATGAAGGCTCGAGGTCAGCCTCCGCCGACGTGAGCCGCCCCGTTTTCCACGTCATCAAGGTGAACGATGACATCCGCAATGGACAGTGAGTGCGTCAAGGCTATCGTAGGTACCTGGATACTACTACCCATGCGTGTGGTCAGACATGGAAAAGACCCTGCTCTCACCATTTGGTAAGCGGTGGATTTGGCGATTCCCAACGCTTCGGCAGCAGCCGGAAGCGCAACGAATTTAGGATAGAAGTCGGAGATGTAGTAATAGTAATTGCAGCCCGTAACCCACGTACGGGCCAACATCGTTTCTGTCGCGAGGATGCCCCGTAGGCCCGGGCGACGCCCCGCCCGAAGGTCCGCATGGTAGCGGTTGACCACTTCAATGATGCCGCATCTCTGCCATAGCGCCCCGGTGCGCTCACCCCTAATTTGCTCGGCAACAGCAGGATCCCTCGGGTTGACTTCGTGAATGATCGAAGATGCCTTAAGCGCGGAATCCATAACGGCTTCTTCGAACATGCATTGATGGCTGCCTAGACCATCAACGTCGGAACCTCCCGAGGGGGGACGCCCTTAACTGTATCTTCCCAAACATTGAGGGCGGCTTCGAACATATCCGATCGCACGTCCCTTAAATCACAATAAAATTCTCGAGAGATCGACCAAGAGCGTGTGCGAAGGAAAGGGATAAGGCAGTCCACGACGATCATCCTCCACTTGTTATCGCCGCGCATGTCAGACATGCGCCCCATGGCCACCATGGCTTCCCATAGTTGAGACGGTTTCCGCGCCGCTCGGGCGACTACAGCCTGGGAGCGGAATCTCGCATAGTCCGGGTGCCGCTTGATCTGACATTCTCGCGCGTCGTCCACGTGGACACAGACCGGCTCTTCACCGCAAACATCACGAACATACGCTGCTACACAGTCGAAGACGTCAGGCGCCATCTTCCCTCCGAAGTTCCCTCTGAAGGATCAACAGGGTATGACGCGCCGAGCGGTCGTTCGACCCAAGAACAGATGAATTCCAGATCCGCCCACTATTGCCACTTTCTAGTGATGATTGCGGCAGGAATTGCCGAAACTTCGTTCTGGTTGGATAGAGCTTCGTGGCTCATCACCGCCCCGCAGCTTGAGCCGCAGGCGTAGAGCCGAGGAGTACGCGCAACCAATACATCAGTGGGCATCAGCCGGAGCAAGGACGCTCTCATAGTCCGGTCTTCTTGAAGCGTCTCAAGCCGCTGGGACTGCGAGCCAACGGGCCGGAAGGAGTTCTGAAGTTCGCTACGTCATGTTTCAAGATTCTCAGTAAGGGCGATTTGCCGCCAGCTTGCAATGCCGTCCTGGAGATCCAGCACGGTACGGAATCTCAGAGGTGACAACAGGTGCCAATGGGTGGCCTCGAGCGCCCTCCCAAGTCAGCGCTCGACGCTTCATCTCACATAAGCACCCTCGGACCATCAAAAAAGGGGTCCGCCTTAAAGGCGAACCCCTTCTGACCTGCACTTTCCAAAACCTCAGAAAGTGGCTTAACTTTTAATTAAACATTGAATCGGAACTCCACCACATCCCCGTCCTGCATGACGTACTCCTTGCCCTCCATGCGCGCCTTGCCCTTGGCGCGGGCCTCGGCGACCGAGCCCGTTTCGACCAGGTCGTCGAAGGAGATGACCTCGGCCTTGATGAAGCCCTTCTGGAAGTCGGTGTGGATCACGCCGGCCGCCTCGGGAGCCGTGGCGCCCTTCTTGATCGTCCAGGCGCGGGACTCCTTGGGGCCGGCCGTCAGGTAGGTCTGCAGGCCGAGGGTGTTGAAGCCGACACGGGCGAGGGTGGCCAGGCCGGGCTCGTGCTGGCCGACGGACTCCAGCAGCTCCAGGGCCTCCTCCTCGTCCAGCTCGGCGAGGTCCGCCTCCAGCTTGGCGTTGAGGAAGATCGCCTCGGCGGGGGCGACGAGGGCGCGCTGCTCGTTCTTGAAGTCCTCGTCGATCAGTTCGTCCTCGTCGACGTTGAAGACGTAGAGGAAGGGCTTGGTGGTGAGCAGGTGCAGGTCGTGCAGGAGCTCGTTGCGCTCGGTGCCCTGGACGATGCCGTGCGCGAAGAGGGTGTCGCCCTTCTCCAGGATCTCCTTGGCCTCCTCGACCGCCTTGACCTTGGGGGCGACGTCCTTCTTGATGCGCGACTCCTTCTGGAGGCGCGGCAGGACCTTTTCGATGGTCTGGAGGTCGGCGAGGATCAGCTCGGTGTTGATCGTCTCGATGTCGTCCTTCGGCGAGACCTTGCCGTCGACGTGGACGACGTTCTCGTCCTTGAAGGCGCGGATGACCTGGCAGATCGCGTCGGACTCACGGATGTTCGCGAGGAACTTGTTGCCGAGGCCCTCGCCCTCGGAGGCGCCGCGCACGATACCGGCGATGTCGACGAAGTCGACCGTGGCCGGAAGGATGCGCTCGGAGGAGAAGATCGAGGCCAGCTTGGCGAGGCGGGCGTCGGGGACGCCGACCACGCCGACGTTCGGCTCGATCGTGGCGAACGGGTAGTTGGCCGCCAGCACGTCGTTCTTGGTCAGGGCGTTGAACAGGGTCGACTTGCCGACGTTGGGCAGGCCGACGATTCCGATCGTGAGCGACACGTTGCGACTTCCCGTAGATGAGTGGGCCAGGGGGCTGTCAGGGGCCAGAGACCGACACTGGCCGATCCACCAGTTTACGGCGTCCGCGCCGACCGGCTCGCGGGAGCTTCGAACGCCTGGCCAACCTCTTCCCCCCGGCGTGTCTGATGGGTGATTCGGCACATAAACAGACCTAAGTTGGTCCAGTGGAGCAACGCAGAACGCGACCCCCGAACGACGGAGCGCGACGCGGCTCGCCGAAGCCCTCGCACCTGCCGCCGCAGGCGCGGCGCAGGCCCGGCGGCGACCGCAGGCCGGGCCCGGGGGAGCGGCGGCCGGGGCGGACGGGGCGCGTCGCCCGGCCGGTGCCGCCGGGGCCGCTGCTTCGCGGCCCCCGGCTCACCGGACTCGGCAGCGGACTGCTGTGTGCCGTCGTGATGCTTCTGCTCGGCTGCCTGGACGAGCTGCTGTTCGGCGGGGTCCTCACGGTGTACGGCGTGCTGTTCCTGCCGGTGTGCGTCCTGACCGCGCTGTGGGTGCGGCCCGGGGACGTGCTGACCGCTCCCGTCGTCGTACCGATCGCGTTCGCCGTGGGGCTGGTGCCCGTCGCCGACGGCAGCGGGGGGCTGCTCGGCCAGCTGATGGGGCTGTTCACCGGACTCGCCACACAGGCGGGCTGGCTGTACGGAGGGACGCTGGCCGCCGGAGTGATCGTGCTCGTGCGCCGGGTGCGGTGGGTGCGATGGGTGCGGCGACGCCGGCAACGGGTCTGAACCGGCGCGGGGCGCCACGCCTGCCGCCGCCGCTGAGCCGGCGGCGGCTACACCTGCTGGGCCGCTCTCATCGCCGCTCCCACGATCCCGGCGTCGTTCTGCAGCTGGGCGGGGACGATCTCGGCCCTGATGCCCTCGATGAAGTGCAGGAACTTGTCGGCCTTGCGGCTGACCCCGCCGCCGATGACGAACAGCTCCGGCGAGAACAGCATCTCCACGTGCGCCAGGTACTTCTGGACGCGGTGGGCCCACTGCTGCCAGCTCAGGCCGTGGTCGTCCTTGGCCTTGCTGGAGGCCTTCTTCTCGGCGTCGTGGCCGCTCAGCTCGAGGTGGCCCAGCTCCGTGTTCGGGACGAGGACGCCGTCGGCGAAGACGGCGCTGCCGATGCCGGTGCCGAAGGTGAGCAGGATGACCGTGCCCCCGCGGCCCCGGCCGGCGCCGAACTGCATCTCGGCGACGCCCGCCGCGTCCGCGTCGTTGACGACGGTCACCGGGAGCCCGCCCAGTGTGCCGCTGAACAACGCGCGCGCGTCGGTGTCGATCCAGCTCCTGTCGACGTTCGCCGCCGTACGGACCGTGGCGCCGCCGGTGACCACCCCGGGGAAGGTCAGGCCGACCGGGCCGGTCCAGCCGAAGTGGTCGATGACCTGCTTGACCCCCTCGGCCACGCCGTCGGGCGTCGCCGGGTGCGGGGTGAGCACCTTGCAGCGCTCCTGGGCCAGGTCGCCCCTGTCCAGGTCCACAGGGGCGCCCTTGATCCCGGATCCGCCGATGTCCACGCCGAAGATCTGCATGGCACCACGTTACGACGGGCGACTGACAGTCACGCCTCGGCCGTACCCGACCCGCCACGCTCGGCGACCAGGGCGGCGGCCTCCTCGCGCAGGTCGCGACGGAGTTCCTTGGGCAGCGAGAAGGTGATGGACTCCTCGGCGGCCTTGACCAGCTCCACGTCGCCGTAGCCCCGTTCGGCGAGCCACTCAAGCACCTGCTCGACCAGGACCTCGGGGACGGAGGCGCCGGAGGTGACGCCGACCGTCGTCACGCCCTCGAGCCAGGCCTCGTCGATCTCGTCGGCGAAGTCCACCAGGTACGCCTCGCGGGCGCCGGCGAGCTTGGCGACCTCGACCAGCCGCTTGGAGTTGGAGGAGTTGCGCGAGCCGACGACGATGACCAGCTCGGCCTCGGCGCCCATCTGCTTCACGGCGAGCTGACGGTTCTGCGTGGCGTAGCAGATGTCGTCGCTGGGCGGGGAGACGAGCCCCGGGAACTTCGTCTTCAGGGCGTCGACGGTCTCCATGGTCTCGTCCACGGAGAGGGTGGTCTGGGACAGCCAGACGACCTTGGACGGGTCGCGGACCTCGACCTTGGCGACGTCGCCGGGACCGTCGACGAGCTGGATGTGGTCGGGGGCCTCGCCGGAGGTGCCGATGACCTCCTCGTGGCCCTCGTGGCCGATCAGGAGGATGTCGTAGTCCTCGCCGGCGTAGCGGACGGCTTCCTTGTGGACCTTGGTGACCAGGGGGCAGGTGGCGTCGATGGTGGCGAGGCGGCCCCGCTCGGCCTCCTCGTGGACGACGGGCGCGACGCCGTGTGCCGAGAACATGACGATGTTGCCCGGGGGCACCTCGTCCGTCCGCTCGACGAAGACGGCGCCCTTCTTCTCCAGGGTCTGCACGACGTACTTGTTGTGGACGATCTCGTGCCGGACGTAGATCGGGGCCCCGTACTGTTCGAGGGCCTTCTCGACGGCGATCACGGCGCGGTCCACACCGGCGCAGTAGCCACGGGGGGCGGCGAGCAGGACACGGCGGCCAGGCGAAGCGGTCATGCGTCCCATCGTAAGGCCGCGTTCGGCGGCGCCGGGATCGCGTGCCCGGGACCGTGCGGGCTGCCCTTCATCGCCCCCATGGCGCCGGTCGGCGTCTTCGGCACGCTGGACGCGGCGTCGCACGGACCGGTGGCGCTGGTGTACGTGGTGGCGACGGTCGCCATGGGGTTCACCGCTTTCAGTGGTGCCGTGGCGGCAGCGGTGATCACGCTGACGGTGGTCGTGGCGGCGAGCGGGACGGCGCAGCTGGTGGGGGCGGTGTGGGTCGTTGCGGGTCTGCTGGTGTGGGCGGGGCAGCGGCTCGGAGTCCGGTCTCTCGGGTAGCTGAGCGGTGTGCGCCCTGAAGGGGCGCGGGGAGCCGCGCGTGCGGCCATCACGCACCCGCACCCGGCGCGCGGCCCCAGGGCGAACGGCGCTGGACCGGACTGTCGGTACCCCCCGTTACGCTCGACCACATGCCTGCGAACTCCACCCCCGAAGCCCCCCTCCCCGTCGGCGAGGTCTCCCGGCTGATCGGGGGATGGATCGACCGGCTCGGTGCGGTGTGGGTCGAGGGGCAGATCACGCAGTTGTCGCGGCGGCCCGGCGCCGGGGTCGTCTTCCTGACGCTGCGCGACCCGTCGTACGACATCTCGGTCAGCGTGACCTGCTACCGGCAGGTGTTCGATGCCGTCGCCGATGTCGTCGGGGAGGGCGCGAGGGTGGTCGTCCTGGCCAAACCCGAGTGGTACGCCCCGCGTGGCCAGCTCTCCCTGCGCGCCGCCGAGATCAGACCCGTCGGCGTGGGCGAGCTGCTGGCCCGGCTGGAGCGGCTGAAGAAGGCGCTCGCGGCCGAGGGTCTGTTCGCGCCGGAGCGGAAGAAGCCGCTGCCGTTCCTGCCGCAGCTGATCGGGCTGGTCTGCGGGCGCGCCTCCGCCGCGGAGCGGGACGTGCTGGAGAACGCCCGGCACCGCTGGCCCGCCGTCCGCTTCGAGGTGCGCAACGTCCCGGTGCAGGGCGTGCACGCCGTCCCGCAGGTCGTGCAGGCGGTGAAGGAGCTGGACGCGATCGACGACGTGGACGTGATCATCGTCGCCCGTGGCGGTGGCAGCGTCGAGGACCTGCTGCCGTTCTCCGACGAGCAGTTGGTGCGGGCCGTGGCCGAGTGCCGTACGCCCGTCGTGTCCGCCATCGGGCACGAGCCCGACAACCCCCTGCTGGACCACGTCGCCGACCTGCGCGCCTCCACCCCCACCGACGCGGCCAAGAAGGTCGTACCGGACGTGGGCGAGGAGTTCGAGCGGGTGCGGATGCTGCGGGACCGGGCGCGGCGGTGCATGAACGCGTTTCTGGAGCGGGAGGAGCGCGGGCTGGCGCACACGCTGGCCCGCCCCTCGATAGAGGATCCGCACCGGATGATCGACGAACGCGCCGACCACGTGGCCTCCCTGGCCGAGCGGAGCCGGCGCACCCTCGGCCATCTCCTGGACCGCGCGGACTCGGAGCTGACGCACACGCACGCGCGCGTGGTGGCCCTCTCCCCCGCGGCCACGCTCAACCGGGGCTACGCGGTCCTGCAGAAGTCCGACGGGCACGTGGTGCGCGGCCCGGACGAGGTGACGGAGGGCGAGGCGTTGCGTGCGCGCGTCGCCGACGGTGAATTCACGGTGAAGGTGGGCGAATGACCAGCAAGGTGGACGAGGCGCTCTCGTACGAGCAGGCGCGCGACGAGTTGATCGAGGTCGTACGGCGCCTGGAGGCGGGCGGTACGACGCTGGAGGAGTCCCTGGCGCTGTGGGAGCGCGGCGAGGAGCTGGCCAAGGTGTGCCGGCGCTGGCTGGAGGGGGCACGGGCCCGGCTGGACGCGGCGCTCGCCGAGGAGGAGGGGAAAGAGGAAGAGGGCTCCGAGTAGACCGAGCGGCCGGGGCCGGGTGCGGCCCGCGCCGCGCATGGCTGTGAAGCGGGTCACCACGCCCTGACTATTGTTGAAGGTTGAACTTAACTGTCGTAGGGTCGGTGTCGTCAGCCGATCCGGACCGCGGTCCGGTACGCCGGAACACGACGCCACCTAGGAAGTCCACGCATGTCTCTCGTTCTTGACCCCGCCGCCCAGGACCTGCTGTTCCGCGAAGCCCGCACCGCGAACACCTTCACCGACGAGCCGGTGACCGAGGAGCACGTCCAGGCGATCTACGACCTGGTCAAGTACGGCCCCACCGCCTTCAACCAGAGCCCGCTGCGCATCACCCTGGTCCGCTCCCCCGAGGCCCGCGAGCGCCTGGTGAAGCACATGGCCGAGGGCAACCAGCCGAAGACGGCCGCCGCCCCGCTGGTCGCGATCCTCTCCGCGGACAACGAGTTCCACGAGGAGCTGCCGACCCTCTTCCCGCACTTCCCGCAGGCCAAGGACCTCTTCTTCAGCGAGCGCCCGGCCCGTGAGGGCGCCGCCGCGCTGAACGCCGCCCTGCAGGCCGCCTACTTCATCATCGGCGTCCGCGCCGCGGGCCTCGCCGCCGGCCCGATGACCGGTCTCGACTTCGAGGGCGTCCGCAAGGAGTTCCTCGACGACGACCACACCCCGCTGATGGTGGTCAACATCGGCAAGCCGGGCCCGGACGCCTGGTTCCCGCGCTCGCCGCGCCTGGCGTACGACGACGTCGTGACGACCGTCTGAGCCACCCCGCTACGACGAGAGGCCCCCGGCACTGCCGGGGGCCTCTTTCGCATGTCCTGCGCGGCTCACCGCGTCTTCAGCGCCGCCGCCACCTTGGTCAAGTCCGCGAAGGAAGCCGTTCCGGCCACCACCGTCGTGGAACCGGGCGCGCCCTTCAGGACGAGGGCGTCGTAGCGGCCGCCGGTGTAGCGGGTCCAGGTGCGGCCGTCGATCGTCGCGGTCTGCTGCGTCGCCGACGCGCCCTGGGTGGCGTCGGCGATGAAGTCGACCGCCTTCTGCGTGGACTGCTCGACCTGCACGTACTGGCTGTCCGGGGTCTGGAAGCCCAGGTGCCAGCGGTCGCCGTTCTCGCTCTGGAAGCGTACGGAGGTCGCCTTCCAGGTACTCGGCAGGCCCTCGGGTGCAGCCACCGGGTAGCTCGCCGCGCGACGGGCCGTGAGCAGCTCGACCCGGTAGTCCACCCGCTTGAGGTCGGGAGCGTGATCGTCGTGCGGGATGGCGAGGAAGTACACGACCAACGCCGCTATGCCGATCAGGGCCAGGGAGAGAACCATGTCCCGGGCCGTCTTCTGCTTGCCGTTCGAACCTGCCACGCCCTCTATCGTCGCAGGTGCCCCATGCGCTCATCCGTGGGGTCCCCTGCTCATTTTGTCTGCCCGGCGATAGAGTCGGGTCCAATACCCTCATCCGGCCGTCGTCGTATCAGAAAGGTGCGCTCCGATGACCGAAAATCATCACCTTCCGTCCGAGCTCGATGTTCCCTCCGAGGCTCCCGACCGCAACCTCGCCCTGGAACTCGTCCGGGTGACCGAAGCCGCCGCCATGGCCGCGGGCCGCTGGGTGGGGCGCGGCGACAAGAACGGCGCCGACGGCGCCGCGGTGCGCGCCATGCGGACCCTCGTCTCCACCGTGTCGATGAACGGCGTCGTCGTCATCGGCGAGGGCGAGAAGGACGAGGCGCCGATGCTCTTCAACGGGGAGCACGTCGGCGACGGCACCGGCCCCGAGGTCGACATCGCGGTCGACCCGATCGACGGCACCACGCTGACGGCCAAGGGCATGCCGAACGCGATCTCCGTCCTCGCCGCCGCCGAGCGGGGCGCCATGTTCGACCCGTCGGCCGTGTTCTACATGGACAAGCTGGTCACCGGGCCGGAGGCCGCCGACTTCGTCGACATCGACGCGCCCGTGTCCGTGAACATCAAGCGGATCGCCAAGGCCAAGAAGGCCACGCCGGAGGACGTCACCGTCGTCATCCTCGACCGGCCGCGGCACGAGGGCCTGATCAAGGAGGTCCGGGACGCCGGCGCGCGCATCAAGCTGATCTCCGACGGCGACGTCGCCGGTTCGGTGTACGCGCTGCGCGAGGGCACCGGCGTCGACCTGCTGCTCGGCATCGGCGGTACGCCCGAGGGCATCATCTCGGCCTGCGCCGTGAAGTGCCTGGGCGGGACCATCCAGGGCAAGCTGTGGCCGAAGGACGACGAGGAGCGCGCGCGGGCCATCGACGCCGGCCACGATCTGGACCGGGTGCTGACCACCGACGACCTGGTGTCGGGCGAGAACGTGTTCTTCGTCGCGACCGGTATCACCGACGGTGAGCTGCTGCGCGGTGTGCAGTACCGCTCGGAGACCGCGCTGACCGAGTCCATCGTGATGCGCTCGAAGTCCGGGACGGTGCGCAGGATTTATTCCGAGCACCGGCTGAGCAAGCTGCGGGCCTACAGCGCGGTCGACTTCGACCGGGCCAAGTAGAGCACCCGCAGGGAAGGGGCCGCCCCGGCCCCTGAAAGCAGAGAAGCGCCCCCTGTGCGGAGGGGGCGCCCTCTGTTCCGCTCATCCAGCTATGCGGTTCGCCGCCGTCGCTCGTGCCGCCTTCTTCAGTTCCATCTCCCGGCGGCGCCTCCTCGCCAGGACCACGCGGCGTTCCGCTGCCGTGAGGCCGCCCCAGACGCCGTACGGTTCGGGCTGGAGGAGGGCGTGTTCGCGGCACTCCACCATCACCGGACAGCGAGCGCAGACGCGCTTGGCCGCCTCCTCGCGGGAGAGCCGGGCGGCGGTCGGTTCCTTCGACGGGGCGAAGAACAGGCCGGCCTCGTCGCGCTGGCACACCGCCTCGGTGTGCCAGGGAGCGTCTTGGTCCCTGTCTCGCACTGGCACCCGCTGGGCCGGAACGGCAGCTACCTGCAGGGACGAATGCGGCGGTTGCAGCACGGTCTACTCCTGACGACGGCTTCGCGAGCGAGAGACGATGCAGCAAGGCCTACCCGCTGTGCGCGCGCCTATGCACAGCGTTCCCAACGGCAGGCGCGCGGCGGCTCGTTCACGCCCCCACCGCGAGGGCGCAAGAGGACCGGGACCCTCCGCTCACCGGCGCGTTCGCGACCGTCAACGGCCCAGGTGTTTGCGCAGTTTCCGATCAACCTTGTCCTGGACGCGATCCAGCTTCCGGTCGACCCTGTCCTGCACCCGCTCCAGGATGTCCGCGACACGCTTGCCGCGCTTGGGCCGCGCCTCCACGTTGCCGAGAACGGCCCAGCCGTCGACGTAGACGACCGGGGCGTCGGACTCGACCGAGTCCAGCGTGTCCACTTCGAAGTTGCCGAGGACGCCGCCGCCGGTGCCGCGCAGCGACACGTTCTCCGGGACGCGGATCTGGACGTCACCGAAGACCGAGACGGCCTTGATCACGACCTGCTGGTACTCGAAGATCGCCTCGCTGAGGTCGATCTCGACGCTGCCGAAGACCGAGTACGCGTGCAGCCGGCGCCCCGCGCGCCAGCGGCCCCGGCGCACCGCGCTGCTGAAGACGGCGACCACGTTGGCGTCGGCCTCGTCAGGGACCGCCCCCGCCGTGGGGCGGGGCGGGGCGGGGGTGTAGACGGGGGCGGCCGGGCGCTGGTGGGCTGCGGGCAGGTCGCGTATGAAGACCTCCAGCTCGCCCACGGTCTTGGCGTTCAGCACGCCGTCCACGCGCTCGGCGTGCTCGTCGGCGGTGAGCCGGCCCTCGGCGAGGGCCTCGCGGAGGATGTCGGCGACCCGGTCGCGGTCGGCGTCCGAGGCGCGCAGGTCGGTGACGCCCGGTGCGGCGTCCTGGGTACGGGCGGGCTTCTGAAGGTCCACGACAGCAGCGTACCGAAACGCGATAGATCGCGACTAGGGGGCGTGGAAAACCTCGGACGTGTCGCCACTGAGCCCTACTTCACAAACACTGAGCCTCACCTCACAGGTTCCGTGTCAGTGGCAGGTTCTAGGCTGGTGAGGCCCGCCAGCGTCGGCGGGCGGCCGTCCGTCAGAGTGAGGAATGGGCTGAGATGCCTGAGTTCGCGTACACCGATCTGCTCCCCCAGGGAGAGGACACCACCCCGTACCGGCTGGTGACGTCCGAGGGCGTCTCCACCGTCGAGGGCCCGGACGGGCGGACGTTCCTCAAGGTGGAGCCGGAGGCGCTGCGCAAGCTGGCCGAGGAGGCCATCCACGACATCCAGCACTACCTGCGCCCGGCCCACCTCGCCCAGCTGCGCCGCATCATCGACGACCCCGAGGCGTCCGGCAACGACAAGTTCGTCGCCCTGGACCTGCTGAAGAACGCCAACATCGCGGCGGCCGGCGTGCTGCCGATGTGCCAGGACACCGGCACGGCGATCGTGATGGGCAAGCGCGGCCAGAACGTCCTGACGGAGGGCGGTGACGAGGCGGCCCTCTCGCGCGGCATCTACGACGCGTACCTGAACCTCAACCTGCGCTATTCGCAGATGGCTCCGCTCACCATGTGGGAGGAGAAGAACACCGGCTCCAACCTGCCGGCCCAGATCGAGCTGTACGCCACCGACGGCGGCGCCTACAAGTTCCTGTTCATGGCCAAGGGCGGCGGCTCGGCCAACAAGTCCTTCCTCTACCAGGAGACCAAGGCCGTCCTGAACGAGGCCTCCATGATGAAGTTCCTGGAGGAGAAGATCCGCTCGCTCGGTACGGCCGCCTGCCCGCCGTACCACCTGGCGATCGTCGTCGGCGGCACGAGCGCCGAGTACGCGCTGAAGACCGCCAAGTACGCCTCCGCGCACTACCTGGACGAGATCCCCGCCGAGGGCTCGGAGCTCGGCCACGGCTTCCGCGACAAGGACCTCGAGCAGAAGGTCTTCGAGCTGACCCAGAAGATCGGCATCGGCGCGCAGTTCGGCGGCAAGTACTTCTGCCACGACGTCCGCGTCGTCCGCCTGCCCCGACACGGCGCGTCCTGCCCGGTCGCCATCGCCGTCTCCTGCTCGGCCGACCGCCAGGCCGTCGCGAAGATCACCGCCGAGGGCGTCTTCCTGGAGCAGCTGGAGACGGACCCGGCGCGCTTCCTGCCGGAGACGACGGACGAGCACCTCGACGAGTCGTCCGACGTGGTCAGGATCGACCTCAACCAGCCGATGGACACGATCCTCGCCGAGCTGACCAAGTACCCGGTCAAGACCCGCCTCTCCCTGACCGGCCCGCTGGTCGTGGCCCGTGACATCGCGCACGCGAAGATCAAGGAGCGGCTGGACGCGGGCGAGGAGATGCCGCAGTACCTGAAGGACCACCCGGTGTACTACGCGGGTCCGGCGAAGACCCCCGAGGGCTACGCCTCCGGTTCCTTCGGCCCGACGACGGCCGGCCGCATGGACTCCTACGTGGAGCAGTTCCAGGCGGCGGGCGGCTCGAAGGTGATGCTGGCGAAGGGCAACCGCAGCAAGCAGGTCACCGACGCGTGCGGCGCGCACGGCGGCTTCTACCTCGGTTCCATCGGCGGCCCCGCCGCGCGCCTCGCCCAGGACTGCATCAAGAAGGTCGAGGTCCTCGAGTACGAGGAGCTCGGCATGGAGGCCGTCTGGAAGATCGAGGTCGAGGACTTCCCGGCGTTCATCGTCGTGGACGACAAGGGCAACGACTTCTTCCAGGACCCGGCCCCGCAGCCGACGTTCACCAGCATCCCGGTCCGGGGGCCCGGCCTGGCCTGAGCCCCCAGGGGCTCATCAGGGGCGGCGGCGGTCGCGTGCCCGACGGCGCAGGCGGCTGCCGCCCGCTTCGCGGCCCCCTGCCACGGCCGCGTAAGCCCGAGGAGCCGGTGGGCCCACGCACCTTCGTGAACCATCGGGCCGTGTCGGTGGGCCTGGGGAGTCTGTGGACACGGGGTCCCAGGGCCAGTCCCGTCGTCGTCGTGGGGGGCCGGAACCTGACGGGCCGGCCGTGCCGGTCGGTGAACTCGATGACGGGCGTCGAACAGTCGTCCCCCGGCTCATGCTCCTGGTCCACCACCCCCTCGGCGTGCACCCCGTAGCGGCTCAGCCACACCTGCAGCCGCGCCTCCCGCGCACCGGCCGCCGGTCGTCCACCTGCCGACGGGTCGGTGCTGTACGGGGTGACGGACGACGCGACCGCCGAGAACACCGGCATCGCGGTGGACGCCCGGACGAAGAAGGTGCTGGCGAAGAACCTGCCCGAGGAGGACATCCCATCCGTCGACGCGGCCACCGGTTTCGGCTACGCCGGTACGGCGCAGGGCCTCTTCGTCTTCGCGCCCGCGTGGAGCGGCGCCCTGCGGCGGCTCCCTGCAACCGGTCACTCACTCAGGGTGACCGACGGGAACAACTCCGCACCCCCGATCGCTGTAACTCCCATGAGCGACTACCGCATCGAGCACGACTCCATGGGCGAGGTCCGCGTCCCCGCCACCGCCAAGTGGCGCGCCCAGACCCAGCGCGCCGTCGAGAACTTCCCCGTCTCCGGCCGGCGTCTGGAACGCGCCCACATCGAAGCGCTGGCCCGGATCAAGGGCGCCGCGGCAAAGGTGAACGCGGAACTCGGTGTGCTCGACAAGGACGTCGCCCAGGCGATCCAGGACGCGGCCGCGGAGGTCGCCACCGGTGCGTGGGACGAGCACTTTCCCGTCGACGTCTTCCAGACCGGCTCCGGCACCTCCTCCAACATGAACACCAACGAGGTCATCGCGACCCTGGCGACCGAGCGGCTCGGCCGCGACGTGCACCCGAACGACCACGTCAACGCGTCCCAGTCCTCCAACGACGTCTTCCCGTCCTCCATCCACATCGCCGCCACCGCCGCCGTCACCCACGACCTCGTCCCCGCCCTCGACCACCTCGCCGCCTCCCTGACCCGTAAGTCGGAGGAGTTCGCCGACGTCGTCAAGTCCGGGCGGACCCACCTCATGGACGCCACTCCCGTGACCCTCGGCCAGGAGTTCGGCGGATACGCCGCCCAGATCCGCTACGGCGTCGAGCGGCTGAACGCCTCCCTGCCCCGGCTCGCCGAACTCCCCCTCGGCGGCACCGCGGTCGGCACCGGCATCAACACCCCGCCCGGCTTCTCCGCCGCCGTCATCCAGGAGGTCGCCCGGACCACCGGGCTGCCGCTGACCGAGGCCCGGAACCACTTCGAGGCGCAGGGTGCCCGGGACGGGATCGTGGAGACCAGCGGGCAGCTCAGGACCATCGCGGTCGGACTGACGAAGATCGCGAACGATCTGCGCTGGATGTCCTCCGGGCCGCGCACCGGGCTCGCCGAGATCCGGCTCCCGGACCTCCAGCCGGGCTCGTCCATCATGCCGGGCAAGGTCAATCCGGTGATCCCCGAAGCGGTCCTCATGGTGGCCGCCCAGGTCATCGGCAACGACGCCACCATCGCCACCGCCGGCGCCGCCGGGAACTTCGAGCTGAACGTGATGCTCCCGGTCATCGCCAAGAACGTGCTCGAATCCATCCGGCTGCTCGCCAACGTCGCGCGGCTGCTGGCCGACCGGACGATCGACGGCATCACCGCCGACCGGGACCGGACCCGGGAGTACGCCGAGTCGTCTCCCTCCGTGGTGACCCCGCTCAACAAGTACATCGGGTACGAGGAGGCCGCGAAGGTCGCCAAGAAGTCCCTCGCCGAGCGGAAGACGATCCGGGAGGTCGTGCTGGAGAGCGGGTACGTCGACCGCGGCGAGCTGACGCTGGAACAGCTCGACGAGGCACTCGATGTCCTGCGGATGACGCACCCGTGACCGCGGGCGAACGTTTCCGGCCACCGGCCGGCCCGCGGTGCGGAACCGTGACGTGCACCGCAGCGTCGTATGCCTACGGCACCTAATATCTGTCCATGACGGACGACGGAGCGATGACACACGTGGACGCGGCAGCGGCGAGCTACTGGAGCCCCGGGGACCAGGTCCTGTGGCGGTACCGGGAGAACGCCGGCGAGCACTTCCACATCGCCCGGCCCGTCACCGTCGTCCGTGACGACGCCGAACTGTTCGCCGTGTGGCTGGCCCCCGGCACCGACTGCGTCAAACCGGCCCTGGCCGACGGCACGCCCGTCCACCTGGAGCCGCTGGAGTCCCGCTACACCAAGCCGCGCACGGTGCAGCGGGACCGGTGGTTCGGCACCGGCGTGCTGAAGCTGGCCCAGCCGGGCCGGCCGTGGTCGGTGTGGCTGTTCTGGGATCCGGGCTGGCGGTTCAGGAGCTGGTACGTCAACCTTGAGCAGCCACTGGCCCGTTGGGCGGGCGGGGTGGACTCCGAGGACTACTTCCTGGACATCTCCGTCCTCCCGGACCGCAGCTGGCACTGGCGCGACGAGGACGAGTTCGCGCAGGCCCAGCGGGACGGACTGATGGACGCGGCCACCGCCGAACGGGCCCGGGCGGCCGGGCGGGCCGCGGTCGAGGTGATCGAGGCCTGGGGGCCGCCGTTCTCGGACGGCTGGCAGCACTGGCGCCCGGATCCGGCGTGGGCGGTACCTTCTCTCCCCGAGGACTGGGACCGTACGCCCGCGCATGTGTCCTCATGAGACCCTTGATGCGCCCCCGGGCCGTAAACGTAGGATCGTCCTCCGCAAGGGCGCACATCAGCAACTCCCGGGGCATGTGCCGGGCTTGACCTATCGTCACCGAGGGGCGGCATGACGTGAGCGAGGGGTACGACGGCGTGACCACCGCGATCGGTGGCGGCACAGGAACCACCTCCGAGCACGCGGGAATTCCGTTCCTGGGGCACGTATTGCGGGTATCGGGACTTCTGCGGGAGCAACTGCGCGCCCGGCGCGCAGTGCCGTACGGATGGATGCGACACGCGTGACGGAGCAGCCCACCTCTTTCGAGCGCCCTCAGGGCGCCGACCCCGCGGAGGCCCGCGGGGCGCTCCGTCATACCCCGAAGCAGGTCGGCGGGCCCGCCGCCTTACCGGTTCAGGCCCGGACGGACGGCACGCCCTCCGGTCCGGGGACGACCACGCCCTGCGGCAAGGGGAACAAGGGGAAGGAGCCCCCAGTCAACGGCCCGGAGCACTCCCAGCCCGCCACCACCGAGCCCGGCGCACATCGCCCGCGCCCCGCGCCGGAGGCCATTCCCCCGCAGCCCGGCACCGAGCCGGAGCGGACCCCGGGCGGCCAGGAGCGCCGTACCGGACGCGGTCTGCCGCCGGGGCGGCCGATGCCGATGCGGCGCGACGGGGACCGGCTCAGGTTCGTGGGCGCGGCCACCCGGCGGATCGCCCGCGGTCTGGATCTGGACGAGATCGTGATGGGGCTGTGCCGGGCCACCGTGCCGACCTTCTCCGACGCGATCCTGGTCTATCTGCGCGACCCGCTGCCGGTCGGCGACGAGCGGCCCACCGGTCCGGTGGTGCTGCGGCTGCGCCGTACCGACCGGATCCCGGAGGAGCGGGACACCGACGGGGTGCTGCTGCCGCCCGCCTTCGAGGCGGAGCCGGAGCCGAGCGCGCTGGCCGAGCTGTCCGCGCTCACCACGGAGCTGTGTGAGGTGCGCCCCGGCGGCGCGCTGAACGAGGTGCTGCGCGGGGTGCGGCCGGTGTTCGCCGACGCGCCCGCCGCCCGGGCCGCGCTGCCCGAGCTGCTCGGCGAGGGCGGCGAGGCGGTCGTGCCGTCCGGGCAGCACGCGATCCTCGCGCCGCTGCGCGGCAGACGCCGGGTGATCGGCGCGGCGCTGTTCCTGCGCCGCCCGGAGCGGCTCGCGTTCGAGGCCGACGACCTGCTGGTGGCGGCGCAGCTGGCCACGCACAGCGCGCTCGGCATCGACAAGGCGGTGCTGTACGGCCGGGAGGCCTACATCGCCGACGAGCTGCAGCGCACCATGCTGCCCGAGACCCTGCCCCGCCCGACGGGTGTGCGGCTGGCCTCGCGGTACCTGCCGGCCGCGGAGACCGCGCGGGTGGGCGGTGACTGGTACGACGCCATCCCGCTGCCCGGCAGCCGGGTCGCCCTCGTCGTCGGCGATGTCATGGGCCACTCCATGACCTCGGCGGCGATCATGGGCCAGCTGCGCACGACGGCGCAGACCCTGGCCGGGCTCGATCTGCCGCCGCAGGAGGTGCTGCACCATCTGGACGAGCAGGCGCAGCGCCTCGGCACCGACCGCATGGCGACCTGTCTGTACGCCGTCTACGACCCGGTCACCCACCGCATCACCATCGCCAACGCCGGTCATCCGCCGCCCGTGCTGCTGCACCTGGGCGGCCGGGCCGAGGTGCTGCGGGTGCCGCCGGGCGCGCCGATCGGGGTCGGCGGCGTCGACTTCGAGGCGGTCGAGCTGGACGCGCCCGCCGGGGCCACGCTGCTCCTGTACACCGACGGTCTGGTGGAGTCGCGGCTGCGGGACGTGTGGACCGGCATAGAGCAGCTGCGGGAACGGCTCGCCGCGACGGCCCAGTTGACCGGTCCCGACCATCCGCCGCCGCTGGAAGCCCTGTGCGACGAGGTGCTGGACATGCTGGGCCCGGGCGACCGGGACGACGACATCGCGCTGCTCGCGGCCCGCTTCGACGGGATCGCGCCGAGCGATGTCGCGTACTGGCGGCTGGAGCCCGAGGACTCGGCGCCGGGACAGGCCCGACGGCTGGCCCGGCGCGCGCTCGCCCGCTGGGACCTGGAGGACCTGACGGACTCGGTCGAGCTGCTGGTCAGCGAGGTCGTGACGAACGCCGTACGGTACGCGTCGCGGCCGGTGACGCTGCGGCTGCTGCGCACGGACGTGCTGCGCTGCGAGGTCGGCGACGACGTGCCGCAGCTGCCGCGGCTGCGTCAGGCCCGGGCCACGGACGAGGGCGGACGCGGCCTGTACCTGGTCAACAGACTGGCCCGGCGCTGGGGCGCGACCCGGCTGAGCACCGGCAAGGTGGTCTGGTTCGAGCTGAACCGGGGCTGAGGGGCCCCGTGGGGAGGGGGGGCCGGGGGGGGGGGGGGGGCGTTTCGTTTGTTTTCTCCCTTCCCCCCCCCCTCCCCCGGGTCCTTTGGGGTGTTTTT
>NZ_JBVJVZ010000006.1:396803-449337 GCF_055603245.1 Streptomyces sp. NPDC037290
TCTCCTCCCCCCCTCCCGACAAACCCCCCCCCCCCCCCCCCCCCCCCCCCCCACCCCCCACCCCCCCCCCCCCCCACAAAAAAGACAAACCCCCCCGCGGCCCCCCCCCCCCCCCTTCGCTTGTGTGCCCTACTGTCCGCCGACGTCCAGCGGGTCCTGCGGGGTGGTGTCGTCGGAGGGTCCGCTCGGGGGCGGCGACGACGACTGGCTCGGCGACGGTGACGACGACGAGTGGCTCGGCGGCGGTGACGAGGACGCGTGGCTCGGCGACGGCGACGACGAGTGGCTCGGCGACGGCGACGACGACTGGCTCGGCGACGGCGACGACGACTGGCTCGGCGACGGCGACGACTGCGTGGGCTGGACGGCCGCGCCCTGTGTGGTGTCCAGCTCGAACTCGGCCTTGTCCGTCACGCCGAAGGTGTACGCGGCCCAGATCTGTGCCGGGTAGCCGCCACCGTTGACGCGGCCGGGGCTGCCGGTCGAGTCGAGCAGGCCTGCCGCGCCGGTCAGGGAGACATGGGCCCTGGTCTTCGGGTCCTCGCCGAACAGGCCGACGGAGGTGACCAGGTCGGGCGTGTAGCCGGTGAACCAGGCGGACCTGTCCTCGTCGGAGGTACCGGTCTTGCCGGCGACCTGCTGGCCGTCGCGCAGCGGGTTGTCGGCCACGTGCTGCTTCGCCGTACCGTCGTCGACCACGCCGGTGAGGACGGAGGTCACCGTGTCGGCGGCGGTCCTGCTGATCACCGAGCCGCCGACCGGGTCGGGCAGCTGCAGCGGACGGCCCTGCCACTCCGCGGACTTGATGATGCTCGGGGTCACCTTGTCGCCGTGGTTGGCCAAGGTGGCGTAGATGCCGGCCATCTCCAGCGGGCTCGCCCCCATGGAGCCCAGCGTCTGGGCGGGCACGGCCTGCATGCCCTTGGTGTCCATGCCCAGCTGCTTGGCCGTGTCCATCACCTTGCTCATCCCGACGTCCATGCCCATCTGCGCGAAGACGGAGTTGACGGAGTTGTTCATCGCCTGCTGGACGGTGATGGGGCCGTAGTTGTGGTGGTCCTCGTTCGGCGGGCCGAAGCCGACCTTGCTGCCGTGGTCGACGACCTGACGGCCGCTGGTGCCGTCGTACATCGTGTTGGCCGTGATCGGCTTGCCGTCCTGGGTGGTCGCGCCGTTCTGCAGCGCGGCGGCCAGGATGACCGGCTTGAACGTCGAGGCCGGCTGGTAGTCCTTGCGGGTGGCGTTGTTGTAGTAGTGCCGGTAGTAGTCCTGGCCGCCGTAGAGCGCGACGATCTTGCCGGTCTTCGGGTCGACCGAGACGGCTCCCCCCTGCACGGCTCCGTCGACCTTGCGCCGCTTCGCGTCGAGCTTGCCGGTCAGCTGGCTCTTGACGGCCTTCTCCAGCGCGGCCTGCTTCTTCCGGTCGATGTTGAGGGTGATCGTCCAGCCCTTGCCGATGACCGCGTTCTCGGCCTCGGACTGGCTCAGGCCCTGCTGCGCCATGAGCTGCTGCTCGAGCTGCTGGTTGGCGAGGTCGACCAGGTAGCCCTTCTGTCCGCCGAGGCCGGCGGCGGCCCTGGGCTCCTTGATCTTGGGGAAGTGCAGGCCGTCGCGCTCGGACTTGGACAGCCAGCCCTCCTGGACCATGTTGTCCAGGACGTAGTTCCAGCGCGCCGTCACCAGCCGCTTGCCGGTGTCGGTGGCGACGGCCCAGTCGTACTGGCTGGGCGCCTGGAGCAGCGCGGCGAGATAGGCGCCCTGCTGGACCGACAGTTTCTCGGCGTCGGTGTGGAAGTACGCCTGGGCCGCGGCCTGGATGCCGTAGGCGTCGCGGCCGTAGTAGCTGGTGTTGATGTAGCCCGCGAGGATGTCGTCCTTGGACTGCTCGCGGTCCACCTTCAGGGAGATGACCAGTTCCTTCAGCTTGCGCGTGACGGTCTGGTCCTGGTTGAGGTAGTAGTTCTTGACGTACTGCTGGGTGATCGTGGAACCACCTTGCTTGCCCTTGCCGGACAGCGTGTTGAGCAGGGCGCGGGCGGTGCCTTTGAAGTCGACGCCGGCGTCGTGGTAGAAGCTCTTGTTCTCCGCGGCGACGAAGGTCAGCTGGACCTTGCGGGGCACCTTGGAGAGGTCCACGATCTCGCGGTTGACGTCGCCCTTGCGGGTCAGGGTCGTCCCGTCGCTGAACTTGTAGACGTTGCTCTGTTTTCCGGCGTCGATGTTGGCCGCGGGGACGTCCACGTACAGGTACAGCCCGATGAAGCCCGCGATCATCAGCAGACAGAACCCGAAGAACGTGCCGAGGATCTTCTTCCAGGTGAAGAGCCGGCGTATGAGGCTCTTCCTGGCGGGGGGTGTGCCACCGGGACCGGTGCCGGCCGCCCCTGCCGTGGGCGCGGAACGGCGGCGCTTGGTCGCCGCGCGGCGGCCACCGCGCTGTCGCGCTCGTCTCTCTTCCGCTCGTCCCATGGGTCCCTACGCTCGCTTCCGTCTCGGGGTCAGCTCCGAAAGCTAACACTCGCCTATATGACAAAGGGCGTCCGATCCGCTCTTTTACGGACGTGAGAATCAGCACCTGCCCCTAGGGAACCGACGGCTGTGGAGGTCACAGGGTTGCTTCGACCGCAAAAAGTGATATCACTTAGCTAGAAGCAAGCTAGGCCCGCCGCAGCGGGCCTCATGAGAAACGGGGACCACCATGTCCGCTCACCACCCGGCCGCCACCGCCGACGTACCCGAGATGCCCGCGCCACGGGTGCGGGAGTTCACCGCCCACAGCATCGGCGGCGGGCTCGCCCTGCTGCTCGGGCTCGCCGGGCTCGGCGCCGGCGCCGCGCTGTTCGCCGCCGCCGCGGCGGTCACCGCCCCCGGCGCCAAGGCCGGGCTCGTCGTCGCCGGCGTCGTCGTCTTCCTCGCCGCCGTCATCGCCATGCGCGGCCTGAACACGGTCGCGCCCGGCGAGGCCCGCGTCGTCCAGCTCTTCGGGCGGTACCGGGGCACGATCCGGCAGGACGGCCTGCGCTGGGTGAACCCCTTCACCTCGCGCACGCGCATCTCCACGCGGGTGCGCAACCACGAGACGGCCGTCCTGAAGGTCAACGACGCCTACGGCAACCCGATCGAGCTGGCCGCGGTCGTCGTCTGGAAGGTCCAGGACACCGCGCAGGCCACCTTCGAGGTGGACGACTTCACCGAGTTCGTGGCCACGCAGACCGAGACGGCCGTACGGCACATCGCGATCGAGTACCCCTACGACGCCCACGACGAGGACGACCTGTCGCTGCGCGGCAACGCCGAGGAGATCACCGAGAAGCTGGCCGTCGAGCTGCAGGTGCGCGTGGAGGCGGCCGGAGTCGAGATCATCGAGTCCCGCTTCACGCATCTCGCGTACGCTCCCGAGATCGCCTCGGCGATGCTCCAGCGGCAGCAGGCGGGCGCGGTCGTGGCCGCGCGGCGCCAGATCGTGGACGGAGCGGTCGGCATGGTGGAGGCGGCGCTCGGCCGGATCGCCGAGGCGGACATCGTGGAACTGGACGAGGAGCGCAAGGCGGCGATGGTGTCCAACCTGATGGTGGTGCTCTGCGGCGACCGTGCCCCGCAGCCGGTCCTCAACACCGGGACCCTCTACCAGTGACGGACCCTTCCGAGGCTCCGAAGCGACGGCCGCAGCAGCGCAAGCAGGTGCTGCTGCGGCTGGACCCGACGGTGTACGAGGCACTGGCCCGCTGGGCCGGTGACGAGCTGCGGTCGGCCAACGCGCAGATCGAGTTCCTCCTCAGGAAGGCGCTGGCCGAGGCGGGACGGCTGCCGAAGGAGACGGGCCCGCTGCCGCGACGGGGCCGGCCGCCCGGGGGCTCCGGCCCCCGGCCCCCGTCGGTCTGACCCGCCCCCTCTCGCAGCCGGAGGGGCCGTCTTCGTTACCGAACCATGACAATGGCCCTCCACCTGCACGGCCGTACCCCCCGCCATGATCCCCACACTCCGTGTATACATCCCGGGTATACACCGTGTGTAGAGTGCTCTGCATGTCCATCGGTCACACCCTCCTGGGACTCCTGGAGTCCGGCCCGCGCCATGGCTACGACCTCAAGCGGGCCTTCGACGAGAAGTTCGGTCACGACCGGCCGCTGCACTACGGCCAGGTCTACTCCACGATGTCCCGGCTGCTGAAGCACGGCCTCGTCGAGGTCGACGGGGTCGAGGCGGGCGACGGCCCCGAGCGGAAGCGGTACGCCATCACCGGCGCGGGCATCACCGACGTCGACCGCTGGCTCGGCACGCCGGAGAAGCCGGAGGAGTACCTGCAGTCGACCCTGTACACCAAGGTCGTCCTCGCCCTCCTCACCCACCGCGACGCCTCCCTCATCCTCGACACCCAGCGCGCCGAGCACCTGCGCAGCATGCGGATCCTCACCGACCGCAAGCGCAAGGGCGACCTCGCGGACCAGCTGATCTGCGACCACGCGCTGTTCCACCTGGAGGCCGACCTGCGCTGGCTGGAACTGACCGCCGCGCGCCTCGACAAGCTCCGCGCGGAGGTGACCAGGTGACCGCTCCCGCCGGCTCCCTCCTCACCGCAGACGACCTGCGCAAGTCCTACGGCCCCACGGTCGCGCTCGACGGCGCCGAGTTCTCCATTCACCCCGGCGAGGTCGTCGCCGTGATGGGTCCCTCCGGCTCGGGCAAGTCGACGCTGCTGCACTGCCTCGCCGGCATCGTGCCGCCCGACTCCGGCTCCATCACGTACGCCGGCCGGGAACTGGCCGGCATGAGCGACACCGAGCGCAGCGCGCTGCGCCGCAGCGAGTTCGGGTTCGTCTTCCAGTTCGGCCAGCTCGTCCCGGAGCTGACCTGCGTGGAGAACGTGGCGCTGCCGCTCCGGCTGAACGGCACCTCCCGCAAGCAGGCCGAGCGGACCGCGCTCACCTGGATGGAACGCCTGGAGGTGCACGACCTCAAGGACAAGCGGCCCGGCGAGGTCTCCGGCGGCCAGGGGCAGCGGGTCGCCGTGGCGCGGGCCCTGGTCACGGCTCCCCGGGTGGTGTTCGCCGACGAGCCGACCGGCGCCCTCGACTCCCTCAACGGCGAGCGTGTGATGGAGCTGCTGACGGACGCGGCCCGCTCCACCAACGCCGCCGTGGTCCTGGTCACGCACGAGGCCCGGGTGGCCGCCTACTCCGACCGCGAGATCGTCGTACGCGACGGCAAGTCCCGCGACATGGAGCGCGCCATATGAACGTCAGGCAGTGGTCCAGGGACCTCGGCATGGGCGTCCGGTTCGCCTTCACCGGCGGGCGCGAGGGCTGGATCCGGGTACTGCTGACGGCGGTCGGCGTGGGGCTGGGCGTGGCCCTGCTGCTGCTGACGACCGCGATCCCGAACGCGCTGACCGTGCGGCAACAGCGCGACGACGCCCGCCAGGACTACACCTACGGCCCGTACCGGCCGAAGGCCGCGAACACCCTGGTGGTCTCCGACATCGACACGTCGTACCGGGGCAGCGACGTGCGCGGCCGGCTGGTGGAGCCGGAGGGGCCGCGGGCACCGCTCGCACCCGGCCTGGCGAAGTACCCGGCTCCGGGCGACATGGTCGTCTCCCCCGCGCTGAAGGAGCTCCTCGGCTCCGACGCCGGCAAGCTGCTGCGCGAGCGGCTGCCGTACCGGATCGTCGGCACGATCGGCGAGTCCGGACTCATCGGCTCGCACGATCTCGCCTACTACGCCGGCGCGAAGGACCTGGCCCCGCACATCAACGGCTGGCAGACGGCCCGTATCACCCACTTCGGACCGCCGCAGGCGGTCCAGCACGACAAGGCGGACCCCGTCCTGCTCCTGCTGGTGCTGGTCGTCTTCGTGGTGCTGCTGACGCCGGTCGCCGTGTTCATCGCCACGGCCGTACGGTTCGGTGGCGAGCGGCGCGACCGCAGGCTGGCCGCACTGCGGCTGGTGGGCTCCGACAGCCGGATGACCCGGCGGATCGCCGCGGGCGAGGCGCTCGCCGGCTCCCTGGTCGGACTGGTCTTCGGCACCTTCTTCTTCCTGCTCGGCCGTCAGCTGGCGGGCTCGGTGGAGATCGTGGGCATCAGCGTGTTCCCCAGCTACCTCAACCCCTCCGTGGCACTGGCCGCCCTGGTCGCGGTCGCCGTTCCGGCGGCGGCGGTGCTGGTCACGCTGTTCGCGTTGCGAGGGGTGGTCATCGAGCCGCTGGGCGTGGTCCGTACGGCCAAGCCCAGGCGCCGCCGGCTGTGGTGGCGGCTGCTGCTGCCGCTGGGCGGACTGGCGTGCCTCGCACCGATGATGGGACAGGGGCGGAACAACGGCGACTTCAACGAGTACCAGGTGGTCGCCGGCATCCTGCTGCTGCTCATCGGTCTGACCGCGCTGCTTCCGTGGGCCGTCGAGGCGGCGGTGGCCCGGCTCGGGCGCGGCGGGGTGGCCTGGCAACTGGCGGTACGACGGCTGCAGTTGAGCAGCGGTTCGGCGGCCCGCATGGTGAACGGCATCGCGGTCGCGGTGGCCGGGGCGATCGCGCTGCAGATGCTGTTCGCGGGCGTCCAGGGTGACTACACCAAGTCCACCGCGCAGGACACCGACCATGTGCAGATGCAGGTCAACCTGCCGCGAGGGCTGCCCTTCATCCCGGCCGCCGAGAAGTTCGGCACGACCAAGGGCGTACGGAAGGTCACGGCGCTGGGCAGCACCGACCTGGGCGACCGGCGCTGGACCTCCGGCAAGGGACCGGAGAACACCGTCGGCCTCACCGTCGGCACCTGCGCCGCGCTGCGTTCGGTGGCCCGGCTGCCCTCCTGTCACGACGGGGACGTCTTCGCGGCGACCGGCGGGGAGCGGGACGCCGACGTGGCGAAGCTCGCCCGGCCGGGCCGCACCCTCCACGTCAACGCGAGCGACGGGCTGTTCGACGGCCCGGATGTCCGGTGGACCGTGCCGGGCGGGCTGAAGCGTGCCCGCGCGATCACCAGCCCGAACGGGATCAAGGAGAGCGGCGTGCTGATGACACCGGGCGCCATGTCCGGCCGGGTCAGCGGCGCGCTGAACGGAGCGCTGTACCTCTCGCTGGACGAGTCGGTGTCCGACGTGCGCGAGTACGTCCGCAACACGGCTGCGGGAATCGACCCGTTCGCGGACTCGATGGTGTACGCGGCCACCGACCGGTCGCCGCAGTTCGACTCCATCCGCACCGGAACGTTCGCGGGCGCCGTCTGTGTGCTGGCGCTGATCGGTGTGAGCCTGCTGGTCTCCCAGCTGGAGCAGCTGCGCGAGCGCAGGAAGCTGCTGTCGGCGCTGGTCGCCTTCGGTACCCGGCGGCGCACCCTTGGCATGTCGGTGTTCTGGCAGACGGCGATCCCGATCACCCTGGGTCTGCTGCTCGCCTCGGCCATCGGGCTGACGCTGGGCGCGGTCCTGCTGCAGATGGCGGGCGTGACGGTGGGCGTGGACTGGCCGAGCGTGCTGTCGATGACGGCCGTCGGCGCGGCGGTGGTCCTCACGGTCACCGTGCTGAGCCTGCCGCCGCTGCTGCGGCTGATGCGGCCGGAGGGCCTGCGGACGGAGTAGGCGGCCCGGCCGCGCGGCCCGGGAACCACCCTTGTCCGGCGGATCAGGCCGGCTCCGGGCATCGGCGCCGGTTCGTAACGAAGCACTACTAGTCGGCGGCGTCCAGGACCCGCACCGGCAGGACCCGCAGGGCGTCCCGCAACGCCACGGCCAGCTCCGCGTACTCCGCGGAGCGCGCCGCGCCCGCCCGCATCGCGAGGGCGACCCGGCGGCTCGGCGCCGGCTCGGCGAAGGACCCGGTGAGGAGCTGACTGCTGCGGGTGGTCTCCAGCTTCAGCGCGGTACGCGGCAGCAGCGTGCAGCCGAGGCCGCCGGCCACCAGCTGGACCAGCGTGGACAGCCCTGCGGCCGTCGTGGTCACCGGGGCGTCCGCGCGGCCGGCCTCCCGGCAGATGTCCAGGGCCTGGTCGCGCAGGCAGTGGCCCTCGTCCAGGAGCAGCAGGTTCAGCTCCTTCAGCGCCTCGCGCGGAATGCCCTCGCGGCCGCCGAGCCAGTGGTCGAGTGGGGTGACGAGCACGAAGTCCTCGTCGAACAGCGGGAGTTCGACCACCCCGGGCACGCCGAGCGGGACCGCCAGCAACAGCAGGTCGAGCCGGCCGGAACCCAGGCCGTCGATGAGGCTCGCGGTCTGCTCCTCGTGGACCTGGAGGTCGAGGTGCGGATAGCGCTCGTGGACGAGCCGCAGCACGGTCGGCAGCAGATACGGCGCGACCGTGGGGATCACCCCGAGGCGCAGCACACCGGTGAAGGGCGCCCGGACCGCCTCGGCCTCCTCCAGCAGCGCCCCGACCGCGTCCAGCACCGCCTTCGCCCGCAGGGCGAGACGCTCGCCGGCGGGCGAGAGCAGTACCTTGCGCGTCGTACGCTCGAGGAGGGTCACGCCGAGGCTCTCCTCCAGCGCCGAGACCGCGCCGGACAGGGCGGGCTGGCTCATGCCGATGGCGGCCGCCGCGTCCCGGAAGTGCAGGTGTTCGGCGACGGCGGCGAAGGCCCGCAGCTGGGCGAGGCTGGGCTGCCTCCGCTTGCCGTTACTCATGGTCACTGATAACTACCTCCGATCAACATGACCGAGTGTAGCTATTTCCCTAATCAATGCACCCTGTGCCAACATCAGATAAGTCCAACCCAAGGGAAACGCCCCCAAAAAGGGCTTTTCTTCGCTGCAAGGAGAGCGTGTGCTCACTGTCGGTGACAAGTTCCCCGAGTTCGAACTGACCGCCTGCGTCTCGCTGGAGAAGGGCAAGGAGTTCGAGCAGATCCACCACAAGTCCTACGAGGGCAAGTGGCTGGTCGTGTTCGCCTGGCCGAAGGACTTCACCTTCGTCTGCCCGACCGAGATCGCCGCGTTCGGGAAGCTGAACGACGAGTTCGCCGACCGCGACGCCCAGATCCTCGGCTTCTCCGGTGACTCCGAGTTCGTCCACCACGCCTGGCGCAAGGACCACCCGGACCTGACCGACCTGCCGTTCCCGATGCTGGCCGACTCCAAGCACGAGCTGATGCGCGACCTGGGCATCGAGGGCGAGGACGGCTTCGCGCAGCGCGCCGTCTTCATCGTCGACCCGAACCACGAGATCCAGTTCACGATGGTCACCGCCGGTTCCGTGGGCCGTAACCCCAAGGAGGTCCTGCGGGTCCTGGACGCCCTGCAGACCGACGAGCTGTGCCCGTGCAACTGGAGCAAGGGCGAGGACACCCTGGACCCGGTCGCGCTGCTGGCTGGTGAGTGACCCATGTCGCTCGACTCGCTGAAGTCCCGCGTCCCGGACTACGCCAAGGACCTGAAGCTCAACCTGGGCTCGGTCATCGGCAACTCCGAGCTGCCCGCGCAGCAGCTGTGGGGCACGGTGCTGGCGACCGCCATCGCCTCCCGTTCCCCGATCGTGCTGCGTGAGCTGGAGCCGGAGGCGAAGGCGAACCTGACGCCGGAGGCGTACACCGCGGCGAAGTCCGCGGCCGCCATCATGGCGATGAACAACGTCTTCTACCGGACGCGCCACCTGCTGTCGGACCACGAGTACGGCACCCTGCGCGCGGGCCTGCGGATGAACGTCATCGGCAACCCGGGTGTGGAGAAGGTCGACTTCGAGCTGTGGTCGTTCGCGGTGTCCGCGATCAACGGCTGTGGCCTGTGCCTGGACTCGCACGAGCAGGTGCTGCGCAAGGCCGGCGTGGAGCGCGAGGTCGTCCAGGAGGCCTTCAAGATCGCCTCGGTGATCCAGGCGGTCGGCGTCACCCTCGACGCAGAGGCCGTGCTGGCCGAGTAGCCCGACGCGGCGCATCGCGACGGCCCCCTGCCCATCCGCCGGGCAGGGGGCCGTCGTCCGTCTTCTGAGTATCCGTACTCAGGTCCTGCGACCCCCGGTTGCGGAAGGCTGCGGGAATGGACACTCCCCGCACGGAACCAGGATCCGTGCTCCCGCGTGTGACGGGCGCGGCCGCCACCGGAGCGCTGCTGGCCACCGGCGCCGACCGCTACCTCTCGTGGGCCATCCACCGCAACGACCTCGAGTGCGAGACGGTGGACACCCTCTGCTTCACCTGGTGGGGCCTGACGGCCGTTCCCCTGGTCCTCGCCGTCTCCGCGGTCGTCCTGAGCGTGGTGTACAAGCGGCTCGGCATCCGGCCACGGAGCATCATCGTCCCGCCCACGATCCTGCTGGGGGTACTCCCCCTCTCGGCAGCCGAGGCGCTCTCCGGCCGGCCGGCCGTCACCCTCACCGGCGGAATGTGGACATGCGCCCTCGCCCTCGCCGCGTGGCGCCGGCACCGCATGCCGGCGTTCGCGGTCTCCGCCGCCCTGCTGCTCGCCGCCATGATCGTTCTCTACGGATGAGCACGCGCCGGGCGCGGCGGCAACCGACGACAACACCGCAGATGGGCGTGCCATGCCCCGCGACTCCGGCATGATCCGCCGGACAGGCCCTACGCGCCCGCGTTCTCGTCCGCGGTGGCCGCACCCGGCTCGCCGGTGGTCTCGTCCACCGGTGCGGCCCCGGTCTTCTGCCGCTGCAGCTCCTCCGAGTACTGCCGCAGATACCCGACCACCGTGTTCGCCACCGCCACCAGCGGTACGGCCACCACCGCGCCGCCGATGCCGGCCACCATACCGCCGGCCGCGACCGTGAGGACCACCGCCAGCGGGTGGACGCGGACGGCCCGGCCCAGGATGAACGGCTGCAGGACATGGCCCTCGATCTGCTGCACCGCGAGGACCACCACCAGGGTCATGACGGCCGTGAAGACGCCCTGGGTCACCAGCGCCACGATCACCGCGAGCGCGCCCGAGGCGACCGCGCCGACCAGCGGGATGAAGGAGAACAGGAAGATGAAGACGGCCAGCGGGACGGCCATCGGCACGTTGAGGAAGTAGATGCCGATACCGATGAAGATGGCGTCTATCAGAGCGACCAGGACCGTGCCGCGGACGTAGGCGGTCAGGGTGAGCCAGGCGCGCGGGCCGGCACCGGCCACGCCCGGGCGGGCCGCGGAGGGCACCAGCTTCAGGAACCACTCCCAGATGCGCTTGCCGTCGTAGAGCAGGAACAGCGTCGAGAAGAACACCAGCAGGATGCCGGTGAGGGCCTCGATGATGACCTGAACGCCCTCCAGGCCCGCGGACGTTATCTGGTCGGCGTTGGCGCCGATCGCCTCGCGGAGGTTCTTGGCGATCTGGTTGATCTGCTTGTCGGTGACGTGGAACGGGCTCTTCAGCAGCCAGTCGCGCAGGTCGTCGATGCCGGACTGGATCTGGTTGGAGAGCGTGTCGATGTTCTCCATGACCTGCCAGGTCACGAACCAGCCCATCAGCCCTATGACGACGAACCCGCTGATCGCGGTGAGCGCCGTGGCCGGGCCGCGCGGCACTCCGCGCCGGGTGAGCCGGGCGACCGTCGGCTGCAGCAGCGCGGTCACGAGCAGGGCGATGACGAAGGCGAACACCACCAGCTGGACGGCGCTGATGACGCGCATCAGGACCCAGACGGTGCCGGCGAGGACCAGCAGCCGCCAGCCGGCCTCGGCGGCGACCCGTACGCCCCAGGGCACGGCCTCGGCGGGGTCGGGGCGGGGGCCGGCCGGGGGCGCGGTCCTGCGGGCGGGCGGTGCGGGGGGCGCGTCGGCTGCGGGGGTGGCGGGTTCCGGCGGGGTGTCCGAGGGATCGGGGGCGTGCTCGCGCTCCACCTCGGCACGGCGCTCGTCCAGGCGCTCGCTCATCTCGGTGAGACCGGCACCGAGCTTGCCGAGCCACCCTGGCACTCGCGACATGATCCGTCCTCTTCCCCCGCGTCCCCGCGTGCTCGCCACCTCTCCTCCCCCTGGAGGCATCCGGATACGACCGTACAGGGCGAAAGCCCCTCCCCTGAGGACGGGGAGGGGCTGCGCAAGGTTGAGTGTGGCCGAGCCGGGCCTAGTACCAGTGGTTGGCCGCCCAGAACGACCAGGCCTGGCAGGGGCTGCCGTACCGGCTGTTCATGTAGTTGAGGCCCCACTTGATCTGGGTGGCCGGGTTGGTCTGCCAGTCGGCGCCGGCCGAGGCGTACTTGCCGGCGGGCAGGGCCTGGAAGAGACCGTAGGCACCGGAGGAGGCGTTGGTCGCCTGGTAGTTCCAGCTGGACTCGTGGTCCACGATGTTGCTGAAGCACTGGAACTGGTCGCCCGCCACCATCTGACGCGCCATCGCCTGGATCTGCGCGACGCTGTAGCTGCTCTGGACGGGGAAGCTGGAGGAGTCGCGGGCGCTGTCGCGGCTGGCCACCTTCTTGGCCTCGGCGCGCTCCTTGGCCTGCTTGGCCGCCTGCTCGGCCGCGGCCTTCTTGGCGATCGCGGTCTCGGCGGCTGCCTTGCGGGCCGCCTCCTCGGCGTCCTTCTTGGCGCTCGCGTCCGCGGCGATGGCCTGGGCGTCGGCCTGCTGCGTCAGGGACGCGGACTGCACCTGGGCCTGCTGGCCCGCGGGTATGTCCGCGAGGAGCGTGGTGTCGGCTGCCGTCGCCTCGGCGTCGTTGTTGTTCTGCTGCGCGACGCTGCCCGAGGCAACTCCGACGACGCTTCCGACGGCGGTGACCGCGGTGGCCGAGGCCACTGCGAATCCCCGGACCGAAATCCGGCTCACACGGTTTCCTTCCAGCATCGCCCGCTTCGGTGACCCTGGCGGACGCAATCGTGCCCCTGACACTGGCCTCCCAACTGCGGGGTCACGGGAGGCGCGGGCCCGGTGGGCAACTCCCCCGAGGGGAGCGCCGCGTGGTGCTCGGGCGGCATACGACGAACTCTATGGAGTTGGTGGTGCTTCTGTGGCGCAGTACCGCTGGGGGTACGGCTGTGTCGTATGCGGGGCCTGACAGGAGTGAGACTCTGCCGTAACCGGACGCCGCGTGGCAATTCTGCGTTGAGTGTGAAAGCTCACACCTCGTTTGCCCCGGGGGATTTCTGGAAAGCTCCACGCGCGAAGGCGCCGCCCGGCTAGGCTCTTGGCCTTTACCGGACGGCGCCAACTTCCGTGCGTGTCAGGTCAGATGTGACCGTCCTCCAGCATTTCGGTCACAAGCGCCGCAATCTGGGACCTCTCGGACCGGGTTAGCGTGACATGCGCGAAGAGCGGGTGTCCCTTCAGCTTCTCCACGACGGCGACCACTCCGTCATAGCGCCCGACGCGCAAATTGTCCCGCTGTGCCACGTCATGGGTGAGAACCACCCGTGAATTCGCGCCGATTCGGGACAGAACGGTGAGAAGGACGTTCCGTTCGAGCGACTGGGCCTCGTCCACGATCACGAACGCGTCGTGCAGCGAGCGGCCGCGGATGTGGGTGAGCGGGAGCACCTCCAGCATCCCGCGCGCGGTGACCTCCTCGATGACCTCGCGGCTGGTGACCGCGGACAGCGTGTCGAAGACGGCCTGCGCCCACGGGCTCATCTTCTCGGCCTCGCTGCCCGGCAGATAGCCCAGCTCCTGCCCGCCGACCGCGTACAGCGGCCGGAAGACCATCACCTTCTGGTGCTGACGGCGCTCCAGGACCGCCTCCAGGCCCGCGCACAGCGCCAGCGCCGACTTGCCGGTGCCGGCCCGGCCGCCCATGGAGACGATCCCGACGTCCGGGTCGAGCAGCAGGTCGAGCGCGATGCGCTGCTCGGCGCTGCGGCCCTTGATGCCGAACGCCTCCCGGTCGCCGCGCACCAGACGGACGTTGCCCTCGGCGGTGATGCGGCCGAGCGCCTTGCCGCGCTCGGACTGGATGGTCAGGCCGGTGTGCACGGGGAGGTCGGAGGCCTCCGGGACGTACACATGGCCTTCCTCGAAGAGGATGTCCACCTGTTCGCCGGAGAGCGTCAGTTCGGACATTCCGGTCCAGCCGGAGTTCTCCGTGATGGCGAGTTCGGCCCGGTACTCCTCGGCGAGGAGACCCACGGAGGACGCCTTGATCCTGAGCGGGAGGTCCTTCGACACGACGGTGACGTCGTACCCCTCGGCCTGCAGGTTGCGGGCGACCGCGAGGATGCGGGAGTCGTTGTCCCCCAGGCGGTAGCCGGTGGGCAGCACGCTGGGGTCCGAGTGGTTGAGCTCGACACGGACGGTCCCGCCCAGCTCCCCGATCGGGATGGGGGCGTCGAGGCGACCGTTCTTCACCCGGTAGTCGTCCAGCAGGCGCAGCGCCTGGCGGGCGAAGTAGCCGAGTTCCGGATGGTGCCGCTTGGCCTCCAGTTCCGTGACCACCACGATGGGGAGCACGACTTCGTGCTCGTCGAAGCGGGTCAGGGCGTTCGGGTCGGCCAGCAGGACGCTGGTGTCGAGAACATAGGTGCGCCGATCAGGCTTGTGGCGCTTTGTGCTGGTCACCACGGAAGGACGTACCCCCTCGGATGAGGTCGGGGAGCGACGGAGTGGAAGCTGGGCCGGGAGAGTGGGGCAGTCCCGGCCCTGGTGGGCGGGAAAGTCCAGGCCGGTCGACGGCCCGTGCGCGCGGCGGGCCGTGAACCGGCCCTCCGCGGCTGCTTCCGTGCAGTGACCGCACGGTCGGGCTGGTGCAAAGGGCCTCCCGGGCGGACGGCCCCGTGCCGTCCGCTGAGATCCGACACCCGTGGTTCGGGCGTCGACCTGCTTGGCTTATGCCCTCGAACATGCACCGCCATGCAAAAGCAGCCACCGGCGTGCCGGTGAACTCCTCGTTACCTCCGCACGAACAGGGGTATTCGCTACGCCCCGCCGGTGTGGCGGCCGACGGGGCGTTCGGTGGGTCTCAGCCGCCGTAACGGCGGTGACGTGCGGCGTAGTCGCGCAGCGCGCGCAGGAAGTCGACCTTGCGGAAGGCCGGCCAGAAGACCTCGCAGAAGTAGTACTCGGAGTGCGCGGTCTGCCACAGCATGAATCCGGACAGCCGCTGTTCGCCGCTGGTGCGGATGACGAGGTCCGGGTCGGGCTGGTCGCCGGTGTAGAGGTGACGGCCGATCATGTCGACGTCCACGGTCTCGGCGAGTTGTTCCATCTGCACGCCCTTGTCGTGGGCATCGAGCAGCATGGAGCGCACGGCGTCGGCGATCTCCTGCCGGCCGCCGTAGCCGATGGCCACGTTGACGAGTATGCCGTCGATGTGGGCGGTGGCCTCCTCGGCCTCCTTCAGGGTGCGCTGCATACCGCCCGGCAGCAGGTCCGTCGTGCCGACGTGGTGCACGCGCCAGCGGCCGTCGGCGGCGAGGGTACGGACGACGTCCTCGATGATGCCGAGCAGCGGGCCGAGCTCGTCCTGGGGCCGGTCGAAGTTGTCCGTGGACAGCAGCCACAGGGTGACGACCTCGACGTCGGTCTCGGTGCACCAGCCGAGGAATTCCTCGATCTTCTCGGCACCGGCCCGGTGGCCGTGGACGGTGGTGGAGCCGGACGCCTTCGCCCAGCGGCGGTTGCCGTCCATGATGACGCCGATGTGCTTGGGCACCTGGTCGTGGTCCAGGTGGCCCTCCACCCGGCGTGCGTAGAGCCTGACGAGCAGGCTGCGCAGGTTTTCGCGCAGGTTCACGTGGCCCTCCGGGGGTTGGCGGCGGGTTCGGGGCGGGAGTCGTCCGAGCCTACCCCGCTGGAGACTTTGGTCCGGCCCCGGGTTTGGGGGGTGGGCAGGCGCCCCTTGGCAGAGACGCTCGTCGCATCCCGGGAGGTTCCGGAAGGATCCGAGGAGCCTGCCGTCGACCGGGAACGAAAAACGGGCCGGTCCGTGGGGGGGAGACGGACCGGCCCGAGGGGGGGTTTCCACCATAACCCTTCGTGAGGGATCGTGGGTGCATCGGCGCGGAACAACTACTCTCCGGAATCGCCCGGCAACGCCGCGATGAGTACGGAATGCTGGATTCAGGGGCGCCGCATGGCCGGTTCGCAGCGGAATCGAAGGGAAAAACGGTCGGACGAGAACCAATCCGAACGGTTTGCGCCATCTTGGGGACATGCCGACGGGTTGGCCGGGGGTCCCCCCGATGGGCTACCCGTCAGCGAACGGTGGCTTGACGGTGCCCCTACGGGGGTGCGGGAGATCTCTCGGTTTTCGGGTACCGCGCAGCCCCCTCCACTGCGCGGTACCGGCCGCGCGGGTTTGCCGACGCGAATTACCTTGGTCTGAACTTATGTGACGCCTGTGGTTGATGTGAACCGGAGCCGATAACGATGTGGAAACCGTTGGCACACCACGACCGAATCAGCCCGGTTTGCGAACGTCGAAGAGGTGCCGGGCGCTGTGCGCGACGAACGGGCCCTCCTCCTCGATCCGCTCGTGCAGGGCGCGCAGTTGGGGCTCATACACCTCCACCGTGAAGCCCGGCACCATCCACACCACCTTGCGCAGGAAATGGACCACGGCGGCGATGTCGTGGAACTCCATCCGCAGCCGCTCCGCCCGCAGCGCCGCCACCTCCAGACCCGCCGCCTCGGCGTCGGCCCGCTCCCGCTCGGGGTCGCGGCCCGAGCGCACCTCCTCCGGCTGGGGCCCGAGGAAGTACTCGACCAGCTCGAAGGCGCTGGCCGGTCCGACGTGCTGGGCGAAGTACGTGCCGCCGGGCCGCAGCACCCGGGCGATCTCGTCCCAGTACGGGCGCACCGGGTGCCGGCTGAGCACCAGGTCGAACGCCTCGTCGGCGAACGGCAGCGGCACGTCGTCCGGGGCGGCGACGACCACCACGCCACGTGGCCGCAGCAGGGCGGTGGCCCTGGCCACGTTCGGCGGCCAGCCCTCCGTCGCGGCGGCCAGCACCGGCCGGGCCGGGGCCGCCGTCGCGAGGGCGAAGTCGAGGACCTCACCGCCGCCGGTCTGGATGTCGAGCACGGCCTCGGCTCCGGCCAGCCGCTCCGCCGCCGACACGGCGTACCCCCACGACGGCCGCTGCTCGCTCGCCCGCCCCTCGAACCAGGAGAAGTCCCACCCCTCGGTCGGCACGTGGACGCCCTCGTCCACGAGGTCTTCGAAGGAACGCCGCACTGCCATACCCTCCATGATCGCAGGACGCCCTGCGGCTACGGCACCAGCGGCCGGACTTCGTCGGCGGTGAACCGCACGAACCCCTCCAGGTCGGGTTCGTCCCCGGTCGGCTGCAGCACGACGGTGTCGGCACCGGCCTCGGCGAACCGCCGTACGGCCGCGGCCCCGGCCGCCGCATCCCTTGCGACCCCGGCACCCGACGCCGGCTCCAGCCCCTCGGCGGCGAGTTCGGCCCGCAGCCGGGCGTCGGCACCGGCTCCCGTGGCGGCGAGCAGATAGACGACGACCGGGTGATGCTCACCGCGTCCCGCCTGCTTCTGCCCCTCCTCGATGAGCTGCCGGGCCCGCCGCACGCCGTCCGGGGAGGTGGCGGCGGTGAGGAGCGTGCCGTCGGCCCTGGCGCCCGAGAGGCGGAGCGTGCGGGTCCGGTGCCGCCGGAGAGGACCGGCACGGCTCGCTGCGGCGGCCAGTCGAGGGCGACGCCGTCTCCATCGCGGTGAGCGCCACGTTCCTGAGGGGCACGGGCAGCAGTCCGGCACCGATGCGCACCCGCTCGGTCCAGGCGAGCGCCGCGGCGGCCGTCGGGATCCCGCCCTCCAGGAAACAGTCCTCCCACAGCCGCAGTTCCTCGAGCCCCCACGTCGTCCGCGACACGGGCGACGGCCCGCAGACGCTCGGGCGGGAACTGGGGGCGGAGGACGACACCGAGTCCGGTCATGGTCCCCTTCCTCATCCGCAGGAGATGGCGTGACAACCGCTTTTCCGCGGTGGAGAGTTGTCGTCGCCGAGGGTCGTCGCCGAGGGTCACGGGACCGGCCGTCGGCCGGGACACTCGGAGGGGACATGGGAAAACGCTGGCGGGACGGGGCCGGGAAGCTGATCGTGCCGGGGCGCGAGGAAGGGCAGGACCCGGTGGTCCTCCCGCTGGAGATCGCGACCTCCTACCGGGCGCGGACGAAGGGGCTCCTGGGCCGGGACTCGGTCGCCGGAGCGCTGCTGCTGTCCCCGGCGAGCGGGGTGCACACCTTCGGCATGCGCATCCCGATCGACGTCGCCTACCTGGACCGCCGCCTCACCGTCCGCGCCGTCCGCACGATGCTCCCCGGCCGCCTGGGCCTGCCCCGGCTGCGCGCCCGGCACGTGCTGGAGGCGGAGGCGGGGGCGATGGCGGGATGGGGGTTGCGGGCCGGGGTGCGGGTGGGGGTGGAGACGTCGTAGGTCCCGCGGAGACCAAGGGCCGGCCGGCGGCGACCGGCCGGGAAGCCGGACGCCGCGACCGCTCGTGTCAGGCCGGCGAGGTGACCGCCCGGCCGAAGTGACGGGCGAAGAACCGCACGGCGCTCTCGGCCTCGAACCTGGGCAGCTCCTTGTGCCTGCCCGAGTTCACGTGCAACGACTTCTCCTTCGATGCGAAGGCGTCGAACAGCGCGAGACCCTCCTCGCGCGAGATGTGCTCGTCGTCCCACTGCATGTCGTACTCGATCGGGATGGTGATCTGCTTCGCCTTCTCGGCCAGGACGTCGGGCCAGTGCTGGCCGAAGACCGCCGCGGTGATCCTGGGTTCGACCGCCACGAACGGTATGCCGATCGCGGTGCCCATGTTGATGCCCCAGAAGCCGACCGGCCCGTCGGTGCCGATCTCCGGGAGTTCCTGGAGGGCGTCCAGGGTCGCCTGGTAGTCGGGCACGGCCTGCCGCGCCAGGTGGTCGTTGTAGCGCACGACGATCGGGCCTTCCGGCTCGCCCGCCGCCCGCGCCCGGAACAGTTCGGCGACCTCCGCCTCGTCATGCGCCGTGCGCGGCCGGTCGCCGTGACCGGGCGCGTCGATGACGGCGACGTGGAAACCGCAGCCGGTCACGAGGAGACGGGCGCGACCTGACATCGCCGGGTGCTTCTTGTGGTTGCCGCCGCCGTGGGCCATCAGGATCAGGGGCGCGCCGTCGGCTGCGCCGGAGGCCGGAGACCAGAGGACGCCGGGGACGTCGCCCAGGGTGAAGTCGCGCTCGAGCACGCCGTTCGACGACGACTCGGTGGTCAACTGAAGAGAGTGCACAGGTGGTGCCTTTCGGGAGTGCCTTGTGGTCGAGGCGCTCCCGGCGGCGACACCTACGTCAGTCGCCGGCCGTGACGGGAAGGGGGAGCACCCACGTCGATACAGCGTTCATGGGTCTCACCTCCTCGGGCGGTGTCACGGTCGACTGAAAACTACCCAACCGATGATCATCCCCACAACCCTTTTCACTCCTGCGTGCGCGGGAACGACACCTCGACGCGGCGGTTCTTCCTCCGGCCCTCCTCGGTCGAGTTGTCGGCGATCGGGTACTGCTCGCCGTAGCCGCGGACCTCGAAGGTGACGTTCGGGTCGTTCAGATCCTGGTCGAGTACGGCCTGTACGGCGTTGGCGCGCTGCTTGGACAGGATGTCGCCGTGGGCGGAGGAGCCGAGGTCGTCGGTGAAGCCGAAGACGCGGACCTGGGTCGCGTTCTGTTTCCTGATCTCCTCGGCGATGGTGGCGATCCGGGACTTCGCTTCGTCACCGAGCTTCGCGCTGTCCTTGCCGAAGAGGACCTCGGCCTGCAGGGCGAAGGTGACGTCCGCGTTGGTGTCCTCCCGCCGCTCGTCCCCGCTCTGGTCCTCCACGACCGACTTGATGTCCAGCACCTTGGGCGCGGCGAGGGTGGCGCCCTCGGGGAGCTTGAGGTCGGGATCGGTGGGGTCGATCTTCACGGGGGCGGTTGCGGAGGGTTCGGTGACGGGGGGCTGACTGGGGTCCGTGTCGTCGGCTCGGGCCGGGGTGGCGAGGAGGAGGGTGACGGTGGTGAGGGTGAGGGCGAGACGGGTGGGGGTCACTTGGGCCTCACCCGGAGATCTTGATGGTGGCGGAGGAGAACGTCGGCAGCTGGAATTCCACCTCGCCCGTGTTCGAGGGGGGCGCCGGGAACTGCATGAACACCGCGAGGGTTTCGCCGGCCTTGAGCGTCGAGAACCCGGTGGTCGTCAGCGGCCGGCCCTCGGTGTCCCGCAGTACGTAGTACCGCTTCTTGCCCTGCGAATCGACCAACGTGGCGCCGCCGAGGGACTTGCCGTTCTTGATGATCTCTGTTTCGTTGCCGCTCAGTGCGGAGGGGACCACGGTGGTCTGCGCCCCGTCGTTCTTCAATGTGCCGTTCACCGTGACGAAGCCCCCGGCGTCGCGTTGAGCGGAGGTGATCTGGAGCAGCAGGCCGTCCGAACCCTTCAACTCGGCCAGCGGCTGATCCTGCTGTCCCTCCTGGGTACTCGGGTTCGAGCCACTGGTCCTCGAGGCGGACGCCGAACTCTCCGGCTTCTTGTCGTCGCCGCCATTTCCCCCGCAACCGGCCACACCGACGGCCAGACCAGCCGCAACGGTCAATGCGACCATCCCCCTGCGGGCCTTCGCAGTGAACCGCATGCTCATCGCTCCGCTTCCTTCGTCATTGGTCGTTCGCCAGATGGACGTCGAAGAGGTCCTGTGGCTTCGGCAGGTCGGTGGGGTCGTCCGGGTTCAGGTCCCATTTCTTGCCCCCGCAGGTGAGTGGGGGCAGGGCCCCTTTGCCGGCATTGCTGTCCGGGGGGTCGAACGTACAGAGTTTCTCGATCACAGCGGTGGCGGACGCCCTCGACTTCATGTGCTCGGTGCCGGGCACAACGGAGTCGCCGACGGGCTTCTTGTTCTGTACGTCGACCACATAGCTCAGCGGCCCGTTGGGCGAGCACTGCGCCGTCGCATCGTTCTGCGTCGCGAGTTGCACGGCTCGCCAACAGAAGTTGCCGCCCCCATCTCCGTTGAAGACGGCTTGCCACTTGCTCGGGTCGCGGATGTCATCCACCCACATTCCCGCAAGTTGATCGCGGGTCTTCTGAGCCGCCGCCAAAGCCGCGGCGTCGGCCGCCGTCTGGGCCCCGCTCCGGTTCACCGACGCCTGGCCGACGGCAAGGTAGGCGAGAGCAAGAAAGAGCAGGCCCGCCACCACCGTGATGTAGATGGGGAAGGCCTGCCCTGCGTCACGGCGTGCAGGAATCAGCCGCCGGTGACCTCGCTGATCTTGCTCGTAATCGCATCGAAGATCGTCTGCCCGATGCTCGTGCCCGTGATCGCCAACACGATCGCCACCACCACCGCGATGATGCCCAGGTACTCCACCGCGGTCTGCCCCCTGTCGCTGCGGGCGACACGTGTCTGCAGGTACGCGACGGTGGTGTTGAACCAGTTGCTCATGGTGGTCCCCTCCGGGTTCGCCTCCGATCCCGGCAACGTACGAGCCGACGCTCCCGGCCCCACAGGGTCCCAGGGCCCAAGGCCGGGCCCATTCGGCGCGCTTGGCACTCCCCTGCGCCCCCATCTCAGGCCACCCCCAACCACTTCGCGGCCGCCTGCGACCGGGTGGTCGTCTGGAGCTTGGCGAAGATGCGGTTGATGTGGTTCTTGACCGTCTTCTCGGAGATGAAGCAGGCGGCGGCGATCTGCTGGTTCGTCATGCCGGACGCGATGAGGTCCATGATCTCCGCCTCCCTCGTGCTCAGCCGGAAACGTGAACGGAACGACTGTCCCATGGGAGGTTGCAGTTGCGAAAGAGTTTGAGGGTCTGTTTCCCCTAAAAAATCCGGGACTTGAGATTGAACATGTGCAGCTGCACTCACCCGCAAGTGCGTCAGCAACGCCTTCGCCGCCCCCGGTGTCACATGCGGACGGCCCTCCCGGACATCCCGCACCGCCCGTACCAACTGCTCCGTCGTGAACTCGCCGTGCACCAGATATCCCCCGGCCCCCAGCCGCAACGCCTCCCGCACGGTCTCCGTCTCGTGGCTGTAGGTGAGCATCATGACCGGCGCCAGCCGCACCAGGTGGGGCAATGCCGAGATTCCGTCGACCTCGGGCATGCGGACGTCGAGGAGGATGACGTCGGGGCGGTGCCGCAGCGCGGCCTCGTACGCCTCGCGGCCGTTCGTCGCCTCCGCCACCACCGTGGTGTCCCCACGGCCCGAGAGCAGCGCCGTCAGGCCCGCCCGGACCACGGGGTTGTCGTCGGCCACCAACAGCCGCAGCGGGGGCGGGGACGGCGCGGGCACATTCGGCCAGGGGTGAGCGTGCTGCATGATGCCTCCTCTCAGGCCTCTTCGGGCTCTACGGGCTCTACGGGACCGTTCAGGGCGGACAGGGGCAGTTCCACGCGGACCTCCGTGCCCCGTTCGTGGCCGCCGCGGCCGATGCGGATCCGGGCGCCCACCTGCGCGGCTCGCTCCACCATGCCGAGCAGGCCGAAGTGGCCGCGGTCCCGGAGCTGTTCGAGTGTGGTATCGGGCGGGAGGCCTCGGCCGTCGTCGTGGATCGTGAGGCGCAGCAGGTCACCGTGCACCGCCGCCCGGACGTCCACCCGGGTCGCAAAGGCGTGGCGGTGGGCGTTCTCCAGCGCTTCCGTGGTGATGGACAGGAGGTGGCGCGCCTGGGGTGCGGGTACCGGGGGGCTGCCGTTCGGCCGGGCGCAGGTGACCGGGAGACCGGTGCGTGTCGTGAAGTCCCGTGCCACCGCCTCCAGTTCGGGCCATATCGCCGTCTCGGTCCCGCCCGGCGGGTCCGGCTGCCGGCCGCGCAGGTCCGCCAGCAGTTCTCTCGACTCCGCCGCCGCCCTGCGTGCCGAGCGGGACACCAGGTCCGCCTGGGCCTTGATGCGGGCCGGATCGGGCGCCTGCGTCGAGGCCGTTGCCGCCAGGCCGTCCGCGGCCAGCGCCACGCCGTAGAGGGTCTTGGCCACCGAGTCGTGCATCTCGCGGGCCAGCCGTGCGCGTTCCGCGCTCACCGCCTCCGCCGCCGCGAGGCGCGCCTGGACCGTCGTCAGGGCGTGGGTCGCCGCGCCGACGCGGAGCATCAGGTTGCGCAGGGTCGAGCCCATGGCGCCGGCGATGACGCACAGGCCGGGCAGGAGAAGCGCCTCGGCCACCGGGGCGTGGCGGTCGGCCTTCAGGGTGGCGTGGACCAGCAGCAGGATCAGGGACTGGAGGGAGGCGAAGAACGCGGCGCCGCGCCAGCTGTAGACCAGCCCGGCCAGGAGCGGGGTGCAGACGCTGACGTAGGCCAGGGTCGTGTCGGGGCCGGCCGAGATCAGGAGGAACGAGCCGAAGAGGGTGTCGGCGGCCAGCAGGCTGGGGTGGCGCAGCAGGAGCGGGCCGAACCGTTCCCAGTCGCGGAAGAGGACGTAGGACACCATGAAGGTGACGACCACGGCCGCGCCCACCAGGCGGACGCCCAGCCCGGGGGCCGCGTGGAGCAGGGCGGCGGGGGCGGCCAGGGCGATCATGGCCAGGCGGAAGCCGAAGACCTGCCGGCACATGGCCTGAAGTGCGCTGACCTGGATCTTCTCCGAGGGTTCGGTGGTGGCGGGCTGCCTGGCGGCCGTCGCCCTCCAACGCCGTACGCACCACTGCGCGACCCCCTTCAACCGGCTCGGCCGGCCCCTGGAGAACGTGCTCCGGCCGCGTCCCGTCAGCCCCGCCACCGTCACCTCCGCCTCACTTCCCCGTGAGGGAGCCGAAATCCACTCCGGAGCCGAGGATCAGGCCCGCGCCCAGGAGCAGCATCGTGGCCGGGACCATGAACGTGGTGATCATCAGCGTGGCCTTGGGCACCGCGCGGGCGGCCTTGCGGCGGGCGTTCTGGGCGTCGGTGCGGCGCATGTCCTTCGCCAGGGAGACGAGCGTGTCGACGATCGGCGCGCCCAGCTCCTCCCCCTGCTGCAGGGCCGTCACGAACATCGCCACCTGCTCCGAGTCGTTCCTCCGCCGCAGCTCCGCGAAGGCCTGGCGGCGGCTCATGCCGAGGTCCATCTGGCGGAGTGTGATGCGCAGTTCGTCGGCCCAGGGGCCCTCGTAGCGGGAGGCCACGCGGTCCAGGGCCTGGCGGAAGCCGAGCCCGGCGCTGACCACCACGGCCAGCACGTCCAGGAAGTCCGGCAGCGTGCGCTCGATGACGTCCTTGCGCACCCGGATCGCCGACCAGATGCCGACCTCCGTCCAGAACGCGCCGAAGAGCAGCAGCAGTACGGCCACGAGCCACTGGCCGCGCAGGAGGAAGACCAGGAAGCCGACCGCGCCCAGCGCGCCGTAGACCGCTCGGCGCGCCGCGTAGCGGTCGATGGTCAGGCCTCCGGGGTTGCCCGCGAGGTCGATCTTGCGCCGGTACTTGGCGACCAGGCGCGGGCCCATCAGGCGCAGTACGGCCGGGGCGTAGCGCATGCCCATGCGGTCGATGACCGAGCCGACCGCGCCGGTGCGGGTGGCGCCGACCTCCAGGGCGAGGGCGAGGTCGCCGGGGAGCTTGGCGTCCGCGCGGTACATGCGTATGCCGGTGAAGGCGCCCCAGACGCCGAGGCCCATCAGCAGCGCGAGAAGGAATGCCACGACAGGGAGCCCCTCACACGTCGATCCGGCTCAGGCGCCGGATGAGGACGAATCCGACGGCGTACATGGCGAACGCGACGATCACGCAGATCTGGCCGACCGGTGAGCCGGTCATACGGGCCAGCGCGCCGTCCTTGACGCCGTTCATGAGGAAGAGCGCTCCGACGCCGAGGACGGGGACGGCGTACGACGTCATGGTCACCTGGGAGAGCTGGGTGCGGATCTCACGCCGGGTCTCCTTGCGTTCCTCCAGTGTCTCGGTCAGGTTCCGCAGGGCGGACACGACCTGGCCGCCCGCCCGGTTCGACAGCACCAGGGTCGTGACCAGGACGACCAGTTCACGGGACGGGAGACGGTCGGCCAGCTCGCCGAGCGCGTCGTCCAGGGACTGGCCGATGGCCAACTGGTCGGCGACCTTGCCCAGTTCCTGGCCCGCCGGGGCCTCCAGTTCCGCCGCCGCCATGCCGATCGCGGTGCGCAGGGCCAGGCCGGCCTGGGTGGCGTTGGCCAGGATGCGGGCCAGTTCGGGAAGCTGGTTGATGAAGCGCTCGATGCGTTTCTGGCGCTGCCAGTTGAGGAACTGGACCGCCGCCCAGACGCCGAGGAGGCCGGCGAGCGGGCCGAAGAAGGGCGCCAGGGTGGCCTGGCCGATCAGCCAGAGCGCGGCGACCGCCGCGAGCATGCAGACGAAGAACTCACCCGGGGTGACGTCGAGGCCGGTGGCCGCGAGACGCAGTTCCAGCCAGCGGCCGAGGCGGGTACGGCGCAGCCGCCGGTCCAGGTCGCGGAACCGGCGCCTGCGCCCGGCCGCCGCGACGGGACCGGTGTGCGTGAGGCGGTCCACGAGGGCCGCGCGCTGGGCCCGGCCGGAGGCGTAGGCGTGCACGCCGGCCACCGCCAGGACGCAGGTCAGCAGCGTCACACCGGTGGTGAGCTGAACGAGGGTGTGCAGTTCCATGGGGCCTACCTGGCTTCTCGGGTGGCGAGCTGGTCCGCGGAGTGGGCGACTCCGAAGGCCGGCGGGACGGGCTGGCTCGCCATGTAGAGACGGTCGGCGGTACGGCGGGGCAGCGGGAAGTACTGGAAGGTGCCGTACACGCGGCCGTCGGGGGTCATGGGCCGGGCGTCGAACCGGGCCGCGGTCGCGAGCCGGTACGGCTCCCCGCCGTGGCTGTCGAGCAGCGCGATCTCGGTGATCCGGCGGGCGCCGTCGGCGAACCGGGTGAGCTGGACGAGGACGTCGACCGCGCTGTTGATCTGGTCGTGCAGCGCTACGAAGGGGACCTCCACGTCGGACATCGACGCCAGGGTCTGCAGCCTCGTCAGCGCGTCCTCGGCGCTGTTCGCATGCACGGTCGCCAGCGATCCGTCGTGGCCGGTGGACATCGCCTGCAACATGTCCAGGGACTCGCCCCCGCGGACCTCGCCGACCACGATCCGGTCGGGCCGCATGCGCAGCGAGTTGCGGACCAGGTCGCGGATGGTGACCTGGCCCTTGCCCTCGACGTTCGGCGGCCGGGACTCCAGACGGACCACGTGCGTCTGCTGGAGCTGGAGTTCGGCGGAGTCCTCGATGGTGATGATGCGCTCGTGGGACGGGATCAGCCCGGACAGGGCGTTCAGCAGGGTGGTCTTTCCGGTGCCCGTCGCCCCCGAGACGATGATGTTGAACTTCGCCTGCACCAGGCCTGCCAGCAGGTACACCATCTGCTCGTCCAGCGAGCCGAAGGAGATCAGCTCCTGGAGGGTGAAGGAGCGCGGGAAGCGCCGGATGGTCAGGATCGGGCCGGTCAGCGACAGCGGCGGAATGATGACGTTGACGCGCTCGCCGGAGGGCAGTCGGGCGTCCACCATCGGGTTCGACTCGTCGACCCTGCGGTTGACCGTGGAGACGATCCGCTCGATGGTCTGCATCAGCTGGTCCGAGGAGGCGAACCGCAGGGGCAACTGCTCGACGCGGCCGCCGCGTTCCACGAAGATCGCGTCCGGTCCGTTCACCATGATCTCGGTGATCGACGCGTCCTCCAGCAACGGCTCCAGGATGCCGAGGCCGAGCGCCTCGTCCACCACCCGGCGGATCAGCTGCGCGCGCTCCACCGTCGACAGCACGGGGCCCTCGCGGCTGATGATGTGCCCGAGCACCCGCTCCAGCCGTGCCCGGCGTTCGGCGGTGGCCAGCGAGCTCATCTCCGCGAGGTCGATCTCCTCCAGCAGCTTGGCCCGGTAGGAGGCGACCAGATGCCCGTCCTCGCCCCGGGTGCCCTGCTCCTCCGGAGTGCTGATGCGTGCCCGCAGGCTCATGTCGGCATCTCCTCGCCTAGTGGTCGAGCGGCATGGTGGCGGTCTTGGTGGCCTCGCCGAAGTCCCAGATGATCTTGGGGATCTTCACGGTGGCCGTGACGGTCACAGAGCCGTCACCGTCTTTCGGGTCGCACGTCACGGTGAGCGGGCCGCTGACGGCTCCGGAACACGCCTGCCCCACGTCCTGCCGCAACGAGGCCGCCCGCGCCCCGGCCCGCGCCGCCGTACTCGCCTGCTCGGCGGCGTAGGCGATGGCCCCGATCTGGATGCCCGCCATGGCCACGATCAGCAGGACCGGAATGAACCCGAGGTACTCGATGGCCACCTGGCCCCGGTCGCTTCTACGGAGGTACGACATCTCAGCGCTTCGCCTCCTCGACGGCGCCGGCGTGTCCGTGCACGGTGGCGGGGAAGTCGATCAGGCCGGGGAAGAGAACCGGGACCTTCAGCGACACGTCCGCCGTGACGTAGCCGGTCCCACCGCACCGGTCCACCTTCGCACCCCCTTGCCAGGCCCCCGACAGATGCTTAAGGGCCGCCTGCTCGCACACCGCGTACCGCTCCCCCGGGTGCGCCGCCGTTCCTGCCCGCACCCCCTCGTCGGCAGCATTCCCGGCAAGCATGAAGGTGTATCCCACCAGCACGGCCTGCCACACGAGCACCAGGGTCAGAATGATCAGCGGGGTCATGCCCAGGAACTCGATGCTCACCTGTCCCCGGTCCCCACCCGGCCTCCTCATGGAGCGGTCACTCCTTCCGCCGCCGGAATCCGACCGGGCCCCGCGCGCTTCCGCGGTGCGTGCCCTCGGCCGCCCTCACCAGCCCCAGCTCTCCCGCGAGCGCCCACAACGCCTGCTTCACGGAACTCCTGCTGTCCAGTTCGTGCAACCGTCCCGCGTCCACCACGCCCTGCAGTTCCTTGAAGTTGGCGGGGACGGCCGTACGTGCCAGCGCGGTCCCGGTGATGCGCTGCACCAGCGCGGGCTGGATCTCCGTACTGCGCGTATGCCGGTTGATGACGGCCGTGGTCTCCTCGGCCTTGCGGATCTGCAGCCGGTCCCACATCCGTACGGTCCGCTTGGCCGCGCGGACGGCGATGACGTCCGGCGTGGTGACCAGCAGCGCGGTGTCGGCCATCTCCACCGCCACGGCCCCCGCACCGCTCAGCTGGGCGCCGCAGTCGACGACGACCACCTCGTAGCGGGAGCGCAGCGCGCTGACGATCTGGCGGGAGGCGCGGTCGGTGACCTCCTCGCCGCGTTCGCCCTCGGCGGGGGCGAGGAGCAGGGCGAGCCCGGTGTCGTGGCGGAAGACGGCGTCGGCGAGGACGCGGGGTGAGATGTCGGTGATGGCGGCGAGGTCGACCACGGACCGGCGGAACTGGATGTCCAGGTAGGAGGCGATGTCACCGGTCTGCAGATCGAGGTCGACCAGGGCCGTCGGACGTCCGGAGGCCTGTGCGGCGAGGGCCAGTTGGATGGCCGTCAGGGTGGCGCCCACGCCGCCCTTGGCGCCGCTGACCGTGACGACCGTACCGCCGGCTCCGCCGAGGACGTCGGCGCCGTGGCCGAGATGGCGCCGTACCCCCGTCGACCACTGGGCGACGACCTGGACGCGGCTGGCGAGTTCCTCGTAGGACAGCGGCAGCGCGACCAGGCCGCGGGCGCCGGAGTCCATGGCGGCGGAGAACAGGCCGGGGCTCGCGTCGGTGGTGACGAGGATGACGCCGACGGCGGGGAAGCGCAGTGCGACCTCGCGGATGAGTTCGAGCGCCGGGACGGGCCCGATGCGTTCGTGGACGACCACGACCTCGGGCAGTTCGTCCACCGACTCGGCGGCGAGGCGGGCGAGGGTGTCGACCAGCTGGGTGGAGTCACCGGCCGGTGGCTGTGGTTCGGCGTCGGGGAGCTGGCTGAGCAGGGTGACCAGGGAGCGGACGGCGTCCGGGTCCGCGCCGGCCGGGAGGATCCTGGTGGGCATGCGGGCGGCCTCTCACTTGTCCGTCGCGAGTTCGTAGGTGCGGTCCTTGTCCGGGACGCCGGTCTCGCCGCCGGGGGCGACCAGCGCCAGCCGGACGCGCTGGGCGAAGGACTCGGCGTAGGTGATGCGCTGGGCGTCGAGGGTGGACAGCGCGAACGTGATGGGGACGGCCTCGGTGGGCTGCTGCTGGTTCTTGCTGCTGTCGGGGTCGAGTGCGGTGATCCGGCCGACGTCGAGGACCCGGGCGTTGGTCACGATGATCTTCGACTGATCGGGGTCGCCGTCCTTCTTTCCCTCGAAGGTGGCATAGACGTTGACCCGCGAGCCAGGGGTGATCTTCCCCGCCACACCGGTCGCCGCGTCGATCATGATGGCGACCTCCTGCTGTCCGGGCTGGAGGGCGGGCTGGTCGACGATCATGTCGGTCTGCAGCAGTGAGCCCTTGCGCAGGGTGGTGACGGCGATCTTGCCCTGGATCTGCCGGAGGTCGGTGACGGCGTTGTCGGACAGCCAGCGCTTCGGCATCGTGGTCTTCTCGAACTGGCTCGCGTCCAGAGCGGTGTACGGCTGCACGTCGGACCGGACCCGGTAGGCCGTGACCTCGGGTCCGACCTTGGAATTCACGTCGTGGACGACGGAGAGCACGCCGGCGAACGCGCCGAGAGCGCACAGGACCGAGAGGATCAGGAGTATCACGCCGCGGCGCTGACGGGAGTTCATGAACCGTGCAACCTCATTGGGGGAATCGGTCGAGCGGGATGTGAGTCGGGTGCGTGCGGTCAGGCGGGCGTGCGCTGTTCCAGGGCGCGGGGCGCGGCGGGTTCACGGGCGGGCGGGGTGGCGGAGCAGAAGACGCAGCGGTCGCCGATGACGTCCATGCCGCACCAGTGGCAGCCGGTCTGCCGCACCGACGTGACCAGTTGGTACAGAACGGACAGGTCGGCGAGGTAGCTGCAGAACTCGGTCATCCGGCCCGTGCCCCACCACACCGGGGACTCGGCGGGCAGCGGGACCTCGCGCAGACCGTGCACGCTCCACTGCCCGGCGAGCCCGGCGACCCAGTCCCCCTGGGTCTGCTGCCCCTTGGCGACGAGCATCCAGGTGTTGAACTCGGGCCCCTTGAGGGTGGCGCCGGGTCCCACGCGCACGAGCTGCGGCTCCGGATGGGCGAGTACGGCGAACTGGCTGCCGGGCATCCAGGACTTGGCGTGCGCCTTCAGCCCGACCGGCACCCGGTCCAGCTTGGCGACCGAGCCGAGGACGGCCCCCGCGTGGATGTAGTGGGTGAGCAGCCGCCCGGCGGAGGCGAGTACTCCCGGGCTCAGGTCGCAGGAGGCGAGCTGCCGCAGCTGCCGGGCGAGCACGGCGATGCCGAGGGGCGGCAGGCCGGGCCGGAAGACGGCGATGCGGTCGCTCTCCAGCAGCGAGCGCAGGGTGTGCAGGCGGCGTACGACGGGTTCCGGGGTGGCGGCCGAGCAGACGACGACCACATGGCCGTACTGCTCGGTCAGGGTGTGGAGTTCGGTGAGCGCCTGTTCCAGGGGCCGCTGGTCGAGGCCGCTCAGTACGACGGCCGGCATGGTCCGTTCGTCCTGCGCCGGCAGTGCCATGTCGGCACTGGTGACGGCAATGGCAGTGGGCACGCGCAGCTCCCCGCTCTTCACACCCGCCGGCCCACCGGAGTAACTCCCGTGCGCCGGGACGACTTCACTGCGTGACTACCTGAGCACTGTATCCACGGCCGTATGGCCGGAGAACAGCGTTTGTGAAGCCGGTGTGGAACTCTCTCGGTGCAAGTCCCGCCAAAACCGGACAGTTTGAGCGGCCCACGGTGTACGGACTTGGTCTGGACCTCTTGACACCCGGATTGGTCTGGACCAACTTGTAGGCCAGCGATGGCCATCACCATCCCTCTCCCCTCCTCCCTCCCCGCGAACGCGCTCCCCTGCTTCGCCTCTCCCGCCGCATACCCCACCGGAGGCCCCCCGTGGACCATGCACCAGGCATACCCAGACCCCGTCGCCGCCGAATCACCCTGTGGTCCGCGGCCACCGCCCTGGCCCTCTCGGTCGCGGGCCTCACCGCGGCCGCCGGCCCGGCCTCGGCGGCGGACGTCAACAACGTCAAGAACGCCGGCTTCGAGTCGGGCCTGTCCGACTGGACGTGCACGGCGGGCAGCGGCACGACGGTCTCCACCCCCGTGCACGGCGGATCGGCCGCGCTGAAGGCGACCCCGGCCGGCCAGGACGACGCCCAGTGCACCCAGTCGGTCGCGGTCAAGCCCAACTCGACGTACACGCTGAGCGCGTGGGTGCAGGGCGGCTACTCCTACCTGGGCGTGACCGGCACCGGCAGCACGGACGTGTCCACGTGGACGCCGGACACCTCCGCCTGGAAGCAGCTGTCCACCACGTTCACCACGGGCGCGTCGACGACCTCGGTCACGGTCTACACGCACGGCTGGTACGGCCAGGCGGCCTACTACGCCGACGACGTCTCGGTCTACGGCCCCGACGGCGGCGGAGGCGGCTACCCGGCCCCCACGGTCCCGGCGGCACCGTCCGGCCTGTCGGTCTCCGGCACCACCTCGTCGTCGGTGTCGCTGTCCTGGACCGGGGCCTCGGGCGCCACGGGCTACAACGTCTACCGCGACGGCACGAAGGTCACGGCGGTGACGGGCACGTCGGCGACGGTGACCGGCCTTACGGCCTCGACCTCCTACTCCTTCCAGGTGACGGCGACGAACGCGGCCGGCGAGTCGGCGAAGTCGGCGTCGGTGACGGCCACGACGGCCTCCGGCGGCAGCAGCGGTGGTGGCGGCGGCGGATCCCTGCCCAAGCACGCGGTGACCGGCTACTGGCAGAACTTCAACAACGGCGCGACGGTCCAGAAGCTGTCGGACGTCCCGTCGTCGTACGACATCATCGCGGTGGCCTTCGCGGACGCGACGTCGACGCCGGGAGCGGTGACCTTCAACCTGGACTCGTCCGGTCTGGGCGGCTACACGGTCGACCGGTTCAAGGCGGACATCAAGGCCAAGCAGGCGGCCGGCAAGAAGGTCGTCATCTCGATCGGCGGCCAGAACGGCACGGTGTCGGTGAGCGACTCGGCATCGGCGACGAACTTCGCCGACTCGGTCTACGCGCTGATGCAGACGTACGGCTTCGACGGCGTCGACATCGACCTGGAGAACGGCCTGAACGCCACGTACATGACGCAGGCCCTGCGCACCCTGTCGGCAAAGGCGGGCGCCTCCCTCGTCATCACGATGGCCCCCCAGACGATCGACATGCAGTCGACCTCGAACACGTACTTCCAGACCGCCCTGAACATCAAGGACATCCTCACGGTGGTCAACATGCAGTACTACAACAGCGGTTCCATGCTGGGCTGCGACGGCAAGGTCTACAGCCAGGGTTCCGTCGACTTCCTGACGGCCCTGGCCTGCATCCAACTGCAGGGCGGCCTGTCCCCGTCCCAGGTGGGCCTGGGCCTTCCCGCCTCGACGAGCGCGGCAGGCAGCGGCTACGTGTCCCCCACGGTGGTCGACAACGCCCTGGACTGCCTGACGGCCGGCACCAACTGCGGCACCTTCAAGCCGTCCAGGACCTACCCCGACCTGCGCGGCGCGATGACCTGGTCCACGAACTGGGACGCGTCGACGGGGAACGCCTGGTCGAGTGCGGTGGGGGCGCATGTGCACGCACTGCCGTGACGTGAGACCGGCACGGTGAGACGACGACGCCCGGACCCTTTCGGTCCGGGCGTCGTCGCGTGTACCCGGGGACGGCATCCGGCCACATTCGAGCGAAAGGGGGCGGAGTGCGTTGCAGGCGGCAAACGGCCGGTGTGATGATCCGGCGCATGGCCGAATACGGGGGCGAAGCCGACTCGGTGATACAAACACCCAGGTCACGGCTCTATGACTACGTGGACCGGGCTGGCGCCGACCACGGGGACACGATCGCGTCGGATGCCGCTGAACGTGGGCGCCGTCAGTTCGCTGTGTTGTTGGGTGTGTTCCGTCGTTGTGCGGTGTTGGTGCCGGTGGATGGGGACGAGGCGCCTTTGACGGGTGACTTGGGCGGGGTCCGCTGGGTGTACGCGTTCTCGAGCGAGGCGGCTCTGGTGCGTTTCGCGCTGGCGCGGGGTGAGGGCGGGCGGGAGTGGCCCTACCGGCGGGTTCTCGGGGCGCGGTTGCTGGATGTGGGTGTGCCGGCGGCCGGGGTGCCGTGCGGGGTGGCTGTGGATGTGGGCAGCGAGGGCGGGGGCGTGCTGTTTCCGCCGGTGGTGGGGATCGTGCCGGATGCGGCGGTCGTTGACCGGGCCGCCGTCGACCAGCGGAGAGGGGAGAGGGGCCGTTATGGGCGGGGACGGGGGTGGCGGCAAGGACATCAAGGCCGCCGGGCTGGACCTGATCGCGCAGGGCATCACCCAGACGCTGGCTGAGTTGGCGGACCTGGGCATGGTCGGCGAGGCGGGTGCCGGGCGGGGTTTCTCGCAGCTGGAGCTGTCCGGGATGGATCTGGGCCATGAGGATGTGACGGCGAAGTTCGCGTCGTTCTGCGAGCGCTGGGAGTGGGGGGTTCGCGCGCTGGTGGCGCAGGGCAACGCGTTCGCGGCCGAGGTGGGTCTGGCCGCGGGCACGCTGTATGAGACGGATCAGTACGTCGGTGGCACGTTGCGGGTGGGTGCGAACGCGCTGGTGGGCAATCCGTACGCCTCCGAGGCCGACGTGGAGAAGATGAGCTGGAGCCGGTGGGCGGACGGCACCGCCGACGCCTACCTGCACCCGGACTACAGCAAGGAGTCCTTCCAGGAGGCGGGGCAGAACATCAGGCAGGGCTGGACGGACGCCTCCCGTGACTTGATGACCTCGCAGGCCGGGGCCAACCTGGGCCTGAAGCCCAGTGACATGTCGGACGAGGAGTACAACAGGTTCCTCGACGAGGCCTTCGGTCCTTCCCCCGAGGCCCGTGCCAGGGCCGCCGGGCAGCAGGGCGGTGCGGGCTGATGGGTCTGGGGGACGTGACCAACTCGCTGTTGGGGGAGGGCGAGCACCTCTACGACTCGGGTAAGAAGCTGCTCGGCAAGGGCATCGAGAAGGGGGCCGATCTCACCGGTGACCTTTTGGACCACGTCGGGGCGCACAGGTACGCGGATCTCGTCAGGCTCACGGGTGACTGTGCCGGTTCCCTGCTGGGGGCGACGCCGGGTGAGAAACAGCTCGGCGAAACCGACCTGTCCTGCGAGCTGATCCACGGCAGCGTTGACACCATCCGGGCCTCGGCCGCCCATCTGAAGGACTTCCACACCGCCTTCGACAACGTCGGGCAGGGCATGCGGAAGCTGGACTCCTCGTCCTGGCAGGGTGAGGCGGCCGAGGCGTTCCGCAAGAAGTTCGCCCTGCACCCGGTGAAGTGGCTGCAGGCGGCGGACGCCTGCCGCGCCGCCGCCACGGCGCTGGACGCGTATGCCGAGACCGTCGAGTGGGCGCAGAAACAGGCCAAACAGGCCATCGACCTGTACGAGAAGGGCACGCAGGCCTCGAAGGAGGCGGCGAAGGCCTACAACACGAAGGTCGACGCCTACAACGCGGCCGTGACAGCGGGCGGCGATCCCGGCCCGCGTCCGGGCCCGTTCCACGACCCGGGCACCGCCGACGTCCAGCACGCCCAGGAAGTCCTCCACGAGGCCCGCAGACAGCGCAACCGCGCCGCCGAGGGTGCGGCCACAGCGGTGGACAAGGCCCTGGCGCACGCCCCCGCCGAGCCGCCCCCACTCGCCCGGTGGAAGGCGGACGCCATGGACGGCGCCCGCGCCGTGAACACCGAGGCCCTGCACTTCGTGGGCGGCGTCGTCAAAGGCACCGCCGGGCTGATCAGCTTCGCCCGCGGCCTGGACCCCTCCGACCCCTACAACGTCACCCACCCGGCCCAGTACCTGCAAAACGTCAACATGACCCTCGCCGGCCTGATCTCCACCGGAACGCACCCCGACCGGGCCCTGAAGAACATGTGGACCCAATTCCGCGAGGACCCCTCCGAGTTCAGCGGCCGCGCACTCCCCCAGCTGTTCCTCGGCGACGGCGCCGGAATGGAGATCGGCCTGGCCAAAGACGCCGCGGAAACAGGCCTGGTACGCCAAGCAGCGGAAGACGCGGCACGGCGCGAGGCACGGGCCGGCGCGGAGGGCGCGGCCGGCGGCTCGGCCCGGGAAACAGTCGCCCACGACCCGCAGCAGCCCGCCCGGACCGGCGACGCGGTGGAGAGCAAGGGCACCGACCCCATCGACCTCGCCACCGGCAGGATGTACCTGCCGCAGACCGACGTCACCCTCCCCGGTGCCCTGCCCCTGGTGCTCGGGCGTCGCGTCGAGTCGGGCTACCACCTCGGCCGCTGGTTCGGCCCCTCCTGGTCCTCCACCCTCGACCAGCGCCTGGAGATCGACGCGGAGGGAGTCGTCCTCGTCACCGAAGACGGCCTGCTCCTCTCGTACCCCCACCCCGCACCCGGCGTACCGACCCTTTCCAGCCACGGGCCACGCCTCCCCCTGGACCGGGTGGACGGCGGCTACACGATCACCGACCCGCGCTCCGGCCGGGTACGGCACTTCACCGACCGCGGCCCGGCCCTGGCGGTCCTGGAACAGATCGACGACCGCAACGGCAACTGGATCACCTTCGAATACGACACCGAGGGCGCCCCGCTGGCCGTCCACACGAGCGCCGGCCAGGGCGTTCGCATCACCACGGACTCGGGCCGCGTCACGGCGTACCACCTGTCGGCGACCGGCGAGGAACTGAAGCGCTTCGCCTACACGGACGGCGACCTCACAGAAGTCATCAACTCCTCAGGCCTGCCCCTCCGCTTCACCTACGACGACCGGGGCCGCGTCACGTCCTGGACGGACACCAACGACCGCGGCTACACGTACGAGTACGACGACCAGGACCGCTGCACAGCCGAGAGCGGCGCGGCAGGCCACATGGCCCTGAGCCTGACGTACGAGCATCCGGACCCGGCAACGGGCCTGCGCACCACGACGGCGACGACGGGCGAAGGCCACACCCGCCGCTACCTGGTCAACACGGCGTGGCAGGTGGTCGCCGAGACCGATCCACTGGGCGCAACGACTCATTACGTCCGCGACCGCTACAACCGCCTGCTCTCCACGACGGACCCACTGGGCCACACGACGACGTTCCAGTACGACGCCGCAGGCAACCTCACTTCGGTGACCCGCCCGGACGGGCGCGAGGCGAGGGCGGAGTACAACGACCTGTGCCTGCCGGTGAAGGTGGTGAACCCGGACGGAACGGTGGTCCGCCAGACCTACGACGAACGGGGCAACCGCACCTCGCTGACGGACCCGGCGGGCCAGACCACCCGGTTCGCGTACGGCGAGGCCGGCCACCTGACGTCGGTGACGGATCCGCTGGGCAACACGACGAGGGTGGTCTGCGACCGCGCGGGTCTCCCGGTGGAGGTGACGAACCCCCTGGGAGCGGTCACCCGCTACGAACGAAACGCCGTGGGCCGCCCAACCGCCATCACGGAGCCGACCGGCGCTACGACGCGGCTGGAATGGTCGATCGAGGGCCTCCTGACCCGCCGCACGGCCCCCGACGGCACGACGGAGACGTGGACGTACGACGGCGAGGGCAACTGCACCAGCCACACCGACCCAGTTGGCGGCGTCTCCCGCTTCGAATACACCCACTTCGACCTGTTGAGCGCTCGCACGGGCCCCGACGGCATCCGCTACGAGTTCGCCCACGACACGGAACTACGCCTGACCGCGGTCACGAACCCGCAAGGCCTGACATGGCAGTACGAGTACGACGCGGCCGGCCGCCTGGCAACGGAGACGGACTTCGACGATCGCACGCTGACGTACGGGTACGACCCGGCAGGCCGCCTCGTCTCGCGCCGGAACGCGCTCGGCGAGGTCGTGTCCTTCGAGCGCAACGAGCTGGGCCAGGTGCTCCGCAAGGACGCGTCCGGCCAGGTCACGACCTACGCGTACGACCTGACCGACCAACTCGCCCAGGCGACGGGCCCGGACGGCGCGACACTGACGTTGCTGCGCGACCGCCTCGGCCGCCTGCGCTCCGAAACGGTCAACGGCCGGACGATCACCTACACGTACGACACCCTGGGCCGCCGCACCGGCCGCACCACGCCAACGGGCGCCGTCTCCACGTGGTCGTACGACGCGGCGGGCCGCCGCACCGGCATGGTGGCGTCGGGCCGATCCATCGACTTCACGTACGACGAGGCAGGCCGCGAACTGACCCGCCGCTTAGGCGAAACCGTCACGCTTGACCACACCTTCGACGCGATGGGCCGCCTGACCACCCAGTCCGTAACCGGCGCCGCAGGCCACAGGGTCCAGCACCGGTCCTACACCTACCGATCCGACGGCAACGTCATCGGCATCGACGACCAGCTGTCCGGCACCCGCCGCTTCGACCTGGACGCGACGGGCAGGGTAAGGGCGGTCCACGCGCCGAACTGGACGGAGCGGTACGCCTACGACGAGGCGGGCAACCAGACCCAGGCCTCCTGGCCGACGGACCACCCGGGCGGCGAGGCAACAGGCCCGCGCTCCTACACGGGCACCCGCATCACCCGCGCCGGCAACGTCCGCTACGAACACGACGCCCTCGGCCGCATCACCCTCCGCCAGAAAACCCGCCTGTCCAGGAAACCGGACACCTGGCGCTACGAATGGGACACCGAAGACCGCCTGACCTCGGTAGTCACCCCGGACGGCACCCGCTGGCGCTACACCTACGACCCCCTGGGCCGCCGCACCGCAAAACTCCGCCTGGCGGAGGACAACGAAACGGTCCTGGAACGGGTGGACTTCACCTGGGACGGCACCACCCTCTGCGAACAGACAACCACGTCTGCGGATCTCCCCAACCCGGTCACCCTCACCTGGGACCACCAGGGCCTACGCCCCCTCACCCAAACGGAGCGCATCACCGCGGCCGACGCCCCACAGGAGGAGATCGACTCCCGCTTCTTCGCGATGGTCACCGACCTCGTCGGCACACCGAACGAACTCATTGACGAGCAGGGCGAGATTGCCTGGCGCACCAGAAGCACATTGTGGGGAACAACTGCGTGGACGACGGACAGCACCGCGTACACGCCGCTACGCTTCCCGGGCCAGTACTACGACCCGGAAACCGGCCTGCACTACAACTTCTTCCGCCTTTACGACCCCGAAACCGCCCGCTACCTCAGTTCGGACCCGCTGGGGCTCGCAGCAGCGCCGAATCCCTCAATATACGTCACCAACCCATACACGTTCACGGATCACTTAGGACTGGCACCGGATTGCCCCCCAAGCAACTCACGCCGAACCCCGTCGACCAAGAATGGACCTTTCGTGGTGATCGGCAGACAACCGGATACCGAAATTGCCATATCCTGGGATGGGCATGAAGTGCTGAATATTCCCGACTGGAAGGAAGAGAAAAACGACGCCTGGATGCAGGGGATCATTGACGAGCACAGAGACGTGTACCTGGCGTCACCCAAGGCCGACAACCTCGAAAACGATGCCGGAAGGCCTACCGTATTCTCACGAGAGCTTAAGCAACTCGAAAAGGCTGGATACTATCAGGTCGGAGATTACTTGTTAGCACCTGACCCGAGATAAGTTCTCTCACTAAGACTGGCACCGAACAATCGAAACAGGGTGAAAATGGATCTGACACCTCGAATTAAACGTCGAATCAGCAGGGACTACGCGGAAGGCGACCAAGAAGCTGTCACGAGCATCCTGCTCGAGCTTTCGGTCGAACTAAGCCAATACCGAAATGTCCAACTGGAAAGGATCCTAGCCGCGACCCTAATCCACGGGCAGGCCGATGTAGACAAGCTCCTTACCTCCGTGCAAGTGGCCCGGTCAGACTGGCGAGACATCTTGATGGGATCCGGCTTGGAGAGTGGGGAATGGCGCGATCGACTGGATTCTGAATTTGGAGTGGACCCCTAACCGGAAAAGTAATTTCCAGGTGTGCGCAGGGTCGCCGGGCGTACCATCCCGCATAAAACCCGAATACCCGCAGCCGACATGCTCGGCGAGCAGCAACACACCACGCACATCGGAAGCCGGAACCTCGCGCTTTCCTCGAAGATGGCGCACTGGCGGCCAGTGAGCCGTTTCGCGGTACCGGTAGAGGTCCAATCCGCCGCCACCCTCAAAAGAGGAAGTAACATTCATGAAACTGTCCAACCGAATCAAACGAAGGATCACCAAGGACTACACCCAGGAAGATCGCCAAGCTGTCGAGGAATTACTCCTTGAGTTAATGGACGACCTAGAAAAGAGAAGGAGGTTCGAGACGGAAAGAATTATCGCGGCCGCCCTTATCCATGCCGCTGGAAATACAGACCGGCTTCTCGATTGCATTGATGTGGCGTGTATTGATTTCCGGGACGTCTTGATGGGATCAGGCCTCGAACACGCCGATTGGCCCGATCGCCTGGATGCCGAATTCGGAACCTGACCTTACGGGCCGCCCGCCCGCCCCTTCCTCGCGGAAGCGCGACTCTGATCGAGAAGCGAGCGGCCCCGCAGTCGCTTGCTCACTCCATGTCGAACAACTCCGCCGGCTCGGTAGCGCGCACGGCTCGCTGGGCCCAGGCCTCCAACTGGTCCAGGTCCGTACAGGCCTCGACCCGCTGGCGGACTGCGTCTGACACGGGGATGCCGCGCCACTCCAGGATGCGGAGTGTCATCTCCTGGCGGTCTTGAATCCGGCCTTGCTCCAGGCCTTGCTCCCGTCCTTCCTCGCGTACCTGTTCGGCGAGGGGGTGTCGCCAGAAGTACTGGATCGCCGTCATCAAATCCCTCCACATCTGCTTCGCCTGGGGGTCGGCCAGGCAGGAGTCGACGAACTGCACGAAGACTGCGGCACTGTCGGGGTCGATGGTCCGCAGGGCGGCGGCCAGGGATTCCAGTATGGCCGGAGCCTTCGGTCCACGCCCGTGTGTCATGGCCGAGAGCACCGCAAGGGGGACGTCCTTCTCGGCCTGCCGCTCGTCCGCGATCACCGGCACGTTGTCCGGACCCAGCACCAACGGACGCACCGTCAACGAGTCCCAGCCGGCGAAGCCGAACCGGATCGGGCGCGAGGCCCACTGGGCGGTCCTGCTGCTCTGGGTGATGACGATCAGCACCGGCTCGCAGCGGTACTTCTCATACAAGTAGGACAGGTAGTACGGCCAGCTGCCCCGCTTGCGCTCGTCCACCTTCCCCTGCGACTCCACCACCAGCAGATACGTGCCCTCGTCCGTCTCCGCCCGCAGCAGCGTGTCCACCCGGCGCTCGACCGGTTCGATCTCGGTCAGGTCCACGTTCAGCGCCGCGATCTCCCTCGGTTCGGGAAACGGCACATGCAGCACCCTCTGTAACGCCTTCGTCAGCAGCGTCGGGTCCTTCTGGAAGATCCGGTGCAACGCCTCATGCGACGAGCCCACCATCACGCGGCCCCCAGCTCACACCACACGTACTTCCCCCGGTCACCGAACCGTGCCGTCGGCTGCCACCCCCAGTACTCCGCGCACGCCTTCACCAACCCCAGCCCCCGCCCGTCCTCCCACTCCAGCTCCGCCACCTGCCCCAGCGGGCGCGGCGGGTCCGGTGGGGCCGGGTCGGTGTCCCACGCCCCGATCCACACCGTGCCCTCCGGGGTGCGGCGAGCCCCCAGCGCGGCCGGCCCCTTCGTGTGGCGCACGGCGTTCGACATCAGCTCCGCCGCCAGCAGCTCCGCCGTGTCTACGATGCCGATCAGACCGTGCAGGGTCAGGATCAGGCGCAGGGTGCGGCGGCACACCGTGACCGCTCTGACGTCGTTCGGGATGTAGAGCGTGTAGTCCCAGGACTCGATGGGCTCGATTTCGGGCATGCGTCGTCAACTCCGGTCAGTGAGAGGGGATTTCGCAGGCGTCGTGTTTCCGCTGCGTGTGTGTTTCGTCACTGACGGTAGGACATAAATTTCATTCGCTGCAAGCGGGTCGCATAACCTGGCACCCGAACGAGTCGCCTCACCAAGGCCGTTGAGGAAGGAAGGACTCCGTGCCAGCACGACGGCACCCCACCGCACGCCAGGTCCGCCTTGGCACCGAGCTGCGCAGACTGCGAGAGGCCGCCGGGCTCAAAGCGACCGAGGCTGCGAGCCTGCTGGGGACGAACTCCGTCCAGATGAGTCAGATCGAGTCCGGGATCGCAGGTGTGAGCGAGCAGCGCGTACGCCGACTTGCCGCCAATTACGCGTGCGCCGACGGCGAGTTGATCGATGCACTCGTCGGCATGGCTACCGACCGTACCCGTGGGTGGTGGGAGGAATACCGGGGTGTCCTCCCCGCCGCCTACCAGGACCTCGCCGAATTGGACCATCATGCGAGGTTCCGTAAGGACGTGGCGGTCATCCACGCACCGGGGCTCCTGCAGACGCGGGACTACGCCCGGGCCCTCTTCGCCTACATGAACCCCGAGTTCCCGGACAGCGAGGTGGACCTCCGGGTGGAGCACCGGATGAAGCGAGGCGTCGTCATCGACGGACCCGGGGCCGTCTCGTACGAGACCGTGATCCATGAGGCGGCGCTGCGCATCCGGGTGGCCGGGCGGCAGGCCTCCAGGGCGCAGTTGAGCCGCATCCTGGAAGTGTCCGAAGCCGATCACGTCACCGTGCGGGTCATTCCCTTCGCCTTGGACGACTTCGCGGGAGCCGGAAGCACCATGGTGCACCTGGGTGGAGCGGTCCCCCGGCTGGACACCGTCGTACGCGACGCTCCGCACGGCACGGTCTTCGTCGACTCCGAGGCGCAACTGAAGCACTTTCGAACGCTCTTCCGTAAGGTGAAGGAGCAGGCGCTGTCGCCCGAGCAGTCGCGTGACCTCATCCACCAGTTGGCGAAGGAGCTGTGAGGACCAGCATGATCATCCCCACCTCGTGGAAGAAGTCGTCCTTCTCCGGCGGAGGCGAGGGGAACGACTGCGTCGAAGTCGCCGACCAGGACACCCACATAGCCGTCCGCGACTCGAAGGCCCCCGCCAGGGCCACCCTCCGTTTCCCCAAGTCCGCCTTCGGGGCTTTTCTCGGGGGTCTGCGGGACGGGGAGCGGGCCGTGGGGAGCTGACGCGTGCGTGCCCCGACCAGCCGGGGGATTGCTGGTCGGGGCATTCTCGGGGTCAGGAGCGGAGCAGTACGTCCGCTGCGCGTTCGGCCAGCATCGTGACGGGGGCGTGGGTGTGCGCCCGTACGAGGCTCGGCATCGCGGAGGCGTCCACCACCCGTAGACCCGTCAGGCCCCGCACCCGGAACTCGGGGTCGACCACCGCGTGCTCGTCCGTGCCCATCCGGCAGGTGCTCACCAGGTGGTGGATGCTGCCGCCCGTGGCCCGGACGTAGGCCACGATGTCGTCGAGGTCGTCGGACAGCGCGCCGTCCGTGAGCGGCTTGCCCAGCCACTGGGCGAGGTCCGGCTGCTGGAGGATCCGCTGTGCGGCACGTATGCCGTTCACCAGGGTCGCCAGGTCGTCTCCCGCCTCGTCGGACAGATAGCGGGGGTCGATCAGCGGGGCGTCGTGCGGGTCCGCGCTGCGCAGACTGATCGTGCCGCGGCTGCGCGGGCGCAGGAGGATGACGCCCAGCGCCATACCGTGTGCCGCCGGCCGCTCGTGCTCGCCCAGCGGCACCACCAGGTGGACCACCTCGATGTCCGGGGCGTCGAGTTCCTCGCGGGTGCGCAGGAACAGCAGCGCCTCGGAGATGATCGAGTCCAGCGTTCCGCTGCGGTCCCGCAGGTACTGGTCGACCTGTTCGGGCGAGGCGACCGCCCCGGGTGACTGGAAGCCCAAGGCCTCGAAGGCGAGCGGTACGAGCAGGTGGTCCGTCAGTTCGCGGCCCACCGAGGGCAGGTCGTGCACCAGCGGCACCCCGTGCCGGGCCAGTTCGTCCGCCGGCCCCACACCGGACAGCAGCAACAGGTGCGGGCTGCCCACGGAACCGGCCGAGAGGATGACCTCGCGCGAAGCGTGGAGGCGCTCGGCTCCCGACTCGTTCTCCACCTCGACGCCCGTGGCGCGCGTGCCCTCGAACAGCACGCGGCGCACCAGCGTGTCCGCCAGCACCGTGAGGTTCGGCCGCTCCCGGGCCGGGCCCAGGTAGGCGTCCGCCGAACTGTGCCGCAGGCCGTCCCGGTGGGTCGCACGGGCCAGGGCGTAGCCCTCCGGGGCCTCGGCCGCCGGGGCGTAGCCCAGCCGCGCGCAGGCGTTGACGAACGCCGGGGTCACCGGCAGCGGATAGCGCAGTCCGGCCAGGCTGATCCGCTGCTCGGCCCGGTCGAAGTAGGGCTGCAGGTCGTCGTGGCTCCAGCCGGTCAGGCCCGCCTCCGCCCAGCCGTCGTAGTCCGCGCGGTGCCCTCGGGTCCACAGCTGGGCGTTGATCACCGAGGAGCCGCCGACCGCCTTGCCCCGCGGGATCGGGATCGAGCGGTCGGCCAGGCCCGGCTGCGGGGTCGTCGCGAAGTTCCAGTCGAGGTCGCCGCCGAAGAGGCGCGGGAACAGGATCGGCACCCGCACCTCGGGGCGGGTCTCCGGGTTCCCGGTGCCGGCCTCGATCAGGAGCACCTGCGTCGTGCCGTCGGCGCTGAGCCGGTCGGCGAGCACGCATCCGGCCGAGCCCGCCCCGACGATGACGTAGTCCCACCGGCTCACCTGACGACCGCCTCTCGGGCCAGGGCGGTGGGCCCCGGGGGCGGCGGCACGCTCACTCCCCAGGTGGTGCTCTTCCGGCTGAGTCTCTCGGCCATGACAGCTCCTTGCTGCGTCCGTGAACTGCGTCCGTGAACTGTGTGCGGTGGTCTTTGGGCGGTGATCTGTGTGCAGTCGTCTGTATGCAGTTGTCTATGTGCGGTCGTCTGCGCGCGGTCGTCTGCGTGCGGTCGTCTGCGCGCGGCTGATCCGTGGCCGGCCGTGGCGTGACGTGGCTCAGCGGCCTGCCGGTACGCCGTCCGTGCCCGCAGGTGTCGTGACCGGCACCTCGGCGGGTGTGGCCGGTCGGCCGCGCAGGGCGTGGCGGAGCAGGGCGAGGCCCGCCAGGAGGGCGACCAGGCCGCACACGCCGTTCCAGCCGAAGGCGGAGTAGGCGCGCACGCCCAGCCAGGATCCGGCGCTGCCGCCTAGGAACGCGCAGGTCATGTACGCCGTGTTCAGGCGTGCGCGGGCCTCCGGGCGCAGGGCGAAGATACGGGCCTGGTTGGCGACCTGGCCCGACTGCATGGCCACGTCGAGCAGCAGCATCCCCGCGCCCAGGCCGATCAGGCCGGCGGCGCCGCCCAGGCGACCGGTCAGCAGTACGGCCGCGGCGGCGATCGCACCGATCATGCAGACCAGGTTCACGGCGTCGGGGCCGCTCCGGTCCGTGCGCCGGCCGGCGATCGGCGTGGCGAACATGCTCGCCGCGCCCACCAGGGCCAGCACACCCACGGCGGGAGTGCCCAGGTCGTATTCGGGACCGGTGATGTACAGGGCGAGCGCGGTCCAGGCGGCGCTGAACGCGGCGAACACCAGGACCTGGTACTGGCAGGAGCGCCGCAGCAGCGGTTCGGTGCGCAGCAGGTGCAGCGTGGCGCCCAGGAGTGCCGGGTAGCGCTGGTCGGTGCTGGGCGTCGTACGCGGGAGCGCGGCGGCCATGGCCAGGATCAGGACGAGCGCCAGACCCGCTGCCACGAGGTACGGGGCGCGCCAGCCCAGCCACTCGCCCAGGGTGCCGGAGAAGGTGCGGGCCAGCAGGATGCCGCCGATCAGGCCCGAGAGCAACGTACCGGTGACGGCGCCGCGGCGCTCCGGTGCGGTCAGGCCCGCCGCCATCGGGATGAGGATCTGGGGCACCACCGTGGTCAGACCGACCAGGGCACTTGCGACGGCGAGGACGGGCAGGGACGAGGCCGTCCCCGCGAGCACGAGCCCGGCGGAGGTGATCAGCAGCAGGGTGGTGATCAGGCCGCGGTGGCGGAGCCGGTCACCGAGGGGGACCAGCAGGAAGATGCCGGCGGCGTAACCGAGTTGGGCGCAGGTGACCACGACGGCCGCGGAGGCCGCCCGCACGTGCAGGTCCTTGGCGATCAGCGGACTGATCGCCTGCGGGAAGTAGATGTTGGCCACCGCGACGCCGCAGGCGACGGAGAGCAGCAGGATCAGGCGCCGGCTCAGCGTCGGCGAGGCGGAGGAAGGAGGGCCAGCGGGCACGACACACACCTCGTCAAGGAAAGAGGGTCAAGGAAAGGGAGGCAGGGAGAGGGGGGCGGAAACGGGACGGTGGCGGCAGAGGGCCACCTAGAACCGGTTTAACCGGTTCCTCGAAGGTACCAGTAAAACCGGTTCCGGAGTAGGGTGGTTTTCATGGCCCTCTCCCCCGCGCCCACGGCAGCCCGCTTCCGCAGCGGTGCCGGGCGGCTCTGCCTCGACTTCATGCGCACGCTCCGGCTGCGCGGCATGGACGGCGCCACCGAGGAACTTCCGACGCCGGGGGCGCTGGCCGACTGGGTCGCCCAACTGGGCCCGTACCCTGCCGACTTGACCGTTCCGGAGCCGACGCAGGACGTGCTGGACCAGGCGCGGCAGCTGCGGGAGGCGGTGTTCGCACTGCTGACGGCGGCCCGCGGCGACAGCGGGCCCGCCGGCTGTCCGCCGGACGATCGCGCCCTGCTGAACCGCGCCGCCGCGGGGGCACCTCCCGTGCCGGTGCTCGACGAGGACGGCTCGGTGACGTACACCGCCGCCGATCCGGTGCGCGCCGTCCTCACCGCCGTCGCCCGCGACGCGCTCGACCTCGCGACCTCCCCGGCGCTGGAACGGGTACGGGCCTGCGCCGGACCGCGCTGCGCCGCGTGGTTCCTCGACACCTCCCGCCCGGGCAACCGCCGCTGGTGCTCGATGGGCGCATGCGGCAACCAGGCCAAGAAGAGCGCCTGGCGCACCAAGCACGCTCCTACGGCGGCCGGCTGACGGGGCGTCGTACGGCGGCCTCGGCGATCGCCTCCAGCACGCGCGCGCTCGCCACGGCGTCGTCCGGGGACGCGGGCTCCCGGGGGTCGGCCAGGAAGACGGTCGTCGCGTCGCCCGCCGCCGGGGGGCGGTGGGACTCCGCCAGGCTCGCCCGCGCCGTCGTCAGCGTGAGGTCACCGCCGTCGACGTGCAGCGTTCCCCGCGTCCCCTCGAGATACAGGCGGATCCCTCCGGGGTACGACGTCCACCCCGCGTGCAGGGTGGCCGGGACCGAGCCCCACTCCAGCAGGGCCGTGCCGCCGGCGTCCCCGGGCCCGCCCGCAGGGAGGGAGGACAGGACGGCGGAACGTACCCGCAGCGGGGCGTCGGGCCGCAGCCAGTGCAGCAGGTCCACGAGGTGCACACCGAGGTCGGCGAAGGCGCCACGGGCGCCCCACGCGGGGCTGAGCAGCCACGCCGCCGCGGGCCGGGCGAAGCGCCCGTCCAGCAGGCCGGGGTGGGTGAACCGGGCGTCGCACGCCACCAGCCTGCCGAGCCGGCCGTCGGCCAGGAGCTGCCTGGCCCGGCGCAGCGCGGGAGCGTGGCGCAGGAACATCGCCACCGCCACCGGGATACCGGCCGCCGTGAGCCTTCCGGCCAGTTCCTCGGTCTCGCCGGCGGTGGCCGCGAGGGGCTTCTCCACCAGGACCGGCAGACCGGCCCGCGCCACGACCTCGACCAGCCCGGGATGTTCGGCGGTGGTGGAGCAGATCAGGGCCAGGTCCGCCCGGGCAAGCGCACCCACCGGCTCACCCACCACGGCCACCCCGGCCGGCTCGGCCACCCCGGCTACGCCTGCCACCCCGCCCGCCTCCGGCAACCCGGGCGGCGTGGCCGCTCCGTAGCGCCCCGGGTACACGGCACACACCTCCGCCTGGCCGGCGAGCGCGCGCAGGTGGTCGGTGAGATGGGGGTGTGCCGTGCCCAGGATCGCGACCCTCGGCCGGTGCGGGCCCTCGGCCGCGGGGTGCTCAGTGGGCACGGGCGACGTCCGGTGCCGTGGTGCGGGTGAAGCCTCGGTCGACGTAGACCAGCGCCTCCCGGCCGGCCGAGGTGACACAGTCCAGGACCCGGCCGACCAGGATGCTGTGGTCGCCGCCGTCCACGACGTCGTGCATGCGGCACACGAGCCGGACCACCGCCTGCGGGACGCCCGGCAGTCCTCGCTCCAGGGCGACGGTGTCTCCCCCGGCGAACCGGTCGATGCCGGAGGTCGCGAAGCGCCGGGCGATGTCCGGCTGGTCGTGGGCGAGGACGTTGACCATGAAGTGGTCGGCGACGGTGAAGGCGGCGTGCGTACTGGCCTTCTTGCCCAGGCTGACCGTCACCAGGGGCGGGGCCAGGGACAGGGAGACGAAGGAACTCGCGGTGAAACCCCAGCGGCGACCGCTCTCGTCGACCGTCGTGGTGACGACCACGGGGCCGGGGACACGGGCCATGGCGCGAGTGAAGTCGAGTTCTTCGGCAGCGACGGACATGGGATACGACGCCTCCTCGGGCGTGACTCGGTAAGGGGTCGGGGCCGGCTCAGGCGGCGAGTTCCCGCGCGGTGAACGTCCGCAGCCAGGCGCGGAACTCGGGGCCGATGTCCTCGCGCGCACAGGCGAGGCGGACGGTGGCGCGCAGGTACTCGCCGCGGTCACCGGTGTCGTAGCGGTGGCCGGTGAAGACCACCGCGTGGACCGGGCCGGCGATCGCGGGATCGCGGGCCAGGGTGCGCAGGGCGTCGGTGAGCTGGATCTCGCCACCGCGCCCGGGTTCCGTCTTGGCCAGCACCTCGAAGACGCCGGGATCGAGGACGTAACGCCCGATGACCCCGAGGGTGCTGGGCGCCCGGCCCGCCGCCGGCTTCTCGACCAGGTCGGTCACCCGTACGACACCGTCCGGGCCGCCGGGCTCGACCGCGGCGCAGCCGTAGCGGTGGATGTGCTCGGCGCCGACGTCCATCAGCGCGATCACGCTGCCGCCCAGTTCCTCCCGCAGACCGGTCAGACGTGTCAGGAGGGGCTCGGCCGGGTCGATCAGGTCGTCGCCGAGGAGCACGGCGAACGGCTCGTCGCCGACGTGCGGTGCGGCGCACAGCACCGCGTGCCCGAGGCCCCTGGGGTCGCCCTGGCGCACGTAGTGGACGGTGGCGAGATCGGTCGCGGCACGTACCAGGTCGAGCCGGGCCGTGTCGCCCTTGCCGGTGAGGACCGTCTCCAGCTCGGCGTTGCGGTCGAAGTGGTCCTCCAGGGCGCGTTTGCCGCGGCCGGTGACCATGAGGACGTCGTCCAGACCGGCGGCGACGGCCTCCTCCACCACGTACTGGATGGCGGGCTTGTCGACGAGGGGCAGCATCTCCTTCGGGGTGGCCTTGGTCGCGGGCAGGAAGCGCGTGCCCAGCCCGGCGGCCGGGATGACGGCCTTGCGGACACGCGGGGACGGCGAGGGCGAAGGCGTGGCGGGCATGGGAGGTCTCCGCATCGTTGGAGTGGTGTGCCGGGGGGCGACGGCTGTTACGCGACGATCGCCGCCTGCGGCTGGTCGCCGGAGTCGGAGGGCACCGTGCCGCCGCCGGTGCGCAGCACCGTGAGGAAGGAGCGGGCCCAGTGGTGGACATCCCGTTCCCGGACGTGGTGCCGCAGTTCCCGCATACGTCGGCGCCCTTCCGTCGCGTCCTGGTCCAGCGCGGCGGCCATGACGTCCTGGAGTTCGGCGGGATGGTGCGGGTTGACCAGCAGCGCCCGGGTCAGTTCGTGTGCGGCGCCGGCGAACTCGCTGAGCACCAGTGCCCCGCCCAGGTCGGGGCGGGCGGCGACGAACTCCTTGGCGACCAGGTTCATTCCGTCGCGCAGCGGTGTCACCAGCATGACGTCGGCGGCGCCGTAGAGAGCGGCGAGTTCGGCGCGGTCGACCGTGGTGTGCAGATAGTGCACCGGGACCTGGCCGACCTCCCCGAACGTGCCGTTGATCTGCCCGACGAGGGCCTCGATCCGGGCGCGGTGGCGCCGGTAGTGCTCGACCCGTTCCCGGCTCGGAGTGGCGATCTGCACCAGGACGGTGTCCCGGGCACTGGCCCGGCCGTCGGCCAGGAGCCCCTGGAAGGCACCGAGCCGCTGGTCGATGCCCTTGGTGTAGTCGAGCCGGTCGACCCCCAGCATGATCCTTCGGTGCCCGCCCAGTTGCCGGCGGATCTGCCGCGCCCGTTCCCGTACGGCCTCGCTGCGGGCCAGCTCCTCCAGGCCCGCCGAGTCGACCGATATCGGGAAGGCGCCGACGCGGACCTCCCGGCCCCGCACGAGCACACTGCCCAGCAGGGACGAGCGGGGGGCGCGACTCACGCTCTCGCCCCGGTGCAGCCGGCGCACCAGCTGCAGGAAGTTCTGGGCGCCGCCGGGCAGTTGGAAGCCGATCAGGTCGGCGCCGAGCAGACCGTCCACGATCTGGCTGCGCCAGGGGAGCTGGAGGAAGAGCTCCGGCGGCGGGAAGGGGATGTGCAGGAAGAAGCCGATGCGCACGTCGGGGCGCAGGGCCCGCAGCAGTGCCGGGACCAGCATCAGCTGGTAGTCCTGGACCCAGACGGTGGCCCCGGGTGCGGCCAGCTCGGCGGTGTGCTGGGCGAACCGCTGGTTGACCCGGAGATAGCTGTGCCACCACGCCTGGTCGAAGTCGGGCGGCACCACGACGTCGTGGAACAGCGGCCACAGGGTGGTGTTCGAGAAACCCTCGTAGTAGTCCCGGTACTCGTCCTCGGCGAGGGGCACCGGGTGCAGCCGGATGTCCTGGTCCGGCAGGGCGGGGCGGGTGTCACCGGTGACGGTTCCGGCCCACCCGGCCCACGCGCCCCGCCGGGTCCGCAGGATCGGTTCGAGCGCGCTGACCAGTCCGCCCGGGCTGCGCCGCCAGCGCGGTGCGCCCGGGTCGCTCGTGTCCAGATGGACGGGGAGACGATTGGCCACGACGACGAAGTCCGCGTCGGGCGCCGCGGCCTTCCGGGGATCGTCCGCGGTGCGAGGGGGCCTTGGGGTGTCCACGTCCTGCTTCCCTTCTCCAGGGGCCGGACCCGGCGGACACGGCGGGGGCAGGGGTGCCCGCCGGGCTCGGCAGCATGTGCGGTGGGCTGGGCCAGGGCCTGTCCGGCGGATCAGGGCGGCTCCAGGCAACGGCGTCGTATCAGCGATCCCGGCGTGATCCGCCGGACAGACCCTGGGCGGCGCGGAAGTCGACGATCGTCTTCAGATCGGTGGTGCTGCGGTAGTTCTTGAAGATCTCGACGAGACCGTCGTAGTCGTCGAATCTGTGCACGGTGGAGAGCAGACGCCTGCCGTCGACGATGCCCGACAGCAGCATCTGCATGGCCGCCTGGATCACGTTCGCGGAGTGGTGCATCGGGAACGCGGTGACGTCGAAGGGCGAGGCGCTGATGTTGATGCCCTTGGCGAGCATCAGCCAGGTGTCGAACTTCTGCATCTCCTGGGAGGCCCCGTACAGCACGTACCGGCCCTTGGGCTTCAGCCGGCGCATGGCCACCCGCCGGGGGTCCTTCTCCTCGTCGTCGACCCGGACCGTGGGCAGCGCGTCGAAGACGTAGTCGAAGGTGTTCTCCTCGACCTCGGCGATGAGTTCCTCGGGCAGGTAGGCACGCTCGGAGAAGTGCTCCTCGGCGTGCTGGTTGCGCACCGGGTTGGCGTCGACGGACACCACCCGGTTCGGGGCGAGCAGGCGCTTGATGACGCTGCCGGCGATGATGCCGATGGGACCGGTGCCCATGATGAGGACCTTGTCACCGATCTTCGGCGGGTTGGCGAGTATGGAGCGCAGCGCGCCGGTGGTGGGTTCGATGAAGGACGCCTGCAGGTCGTCGAGCGCGTCGGGAACCTTGACGGCGGCGGCCCGCAGGTCGTCGTGGAAGTTCCGGTCGGCCCAGAACACGTCTTCCTTGGTCTCCCCGGAGAAGACCGGGCGCAGCGAGCGGTACTCGGCGAAGCCGCCGAAGTCGGTCTGCCCCCAGTACACGACCCGGTCGCCGATCCCGATGTCGGACCGGGTGAACTCCGGTCCTTTCTCAACGACTTCGCCGAGGTACTCGTGCCCGAGGATGATCGGGTACTCGGAGGGGAAGAGGTGCCCTTCGAAGAAGGAGATGTCGGTCGAGCAGATCGACACGCAGCGGGTGCGCAGCAGCAGTCCGTCGGCGGGCACGGCCGGGCGCGGCACCTCGGCGAGGACGGTCTGGCGCGGGGCTACGAGCTGAAAGGCCTTCATGGTCGGCATGGTTGTCCTTCCGGGCTGATCGCGGTTTCTACAGGAGCGGGGCCGGGGCGTGGGCCGGGTCAGCGGCGCATGCTGAGGCCGCCCCCGAGGAGGTACTGGCCTGTCATCTCGACGTTGGTCGGCGACAGGGTGATGTGCTTGGCGGCCGAGTGCGCGTCACGGAAGTAGCGTTCGAGCATGCTGCTCGCGTACAGCGACGAGGTGCCCGCCACGGTGAACAGGCCGGCGATTGCCGTGCAGCTGAGGTCGGCGACGGTCGCCGCGGTCAGCCGGACGGTGGCGCTCAGCGCGTCCCCGCCGCTCTCGCCGAACCGTTCGGCGTGCCAGGCCGCGTCCGCCAGCAGCAGCCGGGCGGCCCGCACCTGTGCCTCGGCCCGGGCGAACCGCTCCTGCGCGGTGTGGCTCGCCGCCAGCGTGGTCGTGCCGGCCATCGGCTTCTTCGCGGCGGCGAGCCGCTGGAACTCACGCAGCGCTCCCCGGGCCGCGCCCAGGACGGTCGACGACGACCCGAACAGGCCGAAGTCGTAGTAGCTGATGCCGTAGCCACGTGACGGGCGGGCCGGGGGCGGGGCGAACATGGCGTGCTGGTCCACCGTGTACCGCTCGGCGACGAAGACGCCGTCGACCTCGTAGTCCTCGCTGCCCGTGCCGCGCAGCCCGAGGGTGTGCCAGTTGTCCAGCATCCGTACGGCGGACTTCGGGACGAACAGCATCCGGATCTCCGGGCCGTGTTCGGTGGTCCGCGGTGCGCCGTCGACGGTGATCCGGGCCGCGCACACCAGCCAGGCGGCGTGGGCCGAACCGCTGGCGAAGCCCCAGCGCCCGGAGAGGCGGTAACCGCCGTCGACGACCTCGGCCGTGCCCGTGGGGTTGACCGAGCCGACCACCAACGCGTCCTGGTCCAGGAAGAGTTCGCGTGCGGCCGGCTCGGGCAGGTAGTCCGAGAGCCGGCCGATGGCGGCCTGCACCCCCATCTGCCAGGCGACGGCCGGATCGATGCGGGCCAGCGCCTGCAGCACGTGTGAGCCGGTCTCCAGCGGGACCTGTGAGCCGCCGAGGTCACGGGAGACCAGCATGCGGTGGATGCCCGCCCCCTGGAGCGCCTCGAAGACCGGGAGCGGCGAGAAGCGCTGCCGCTCGCCCTCCTCGCGCCACTTCTCGATGACGGGGGCGATCTCGTCGACGCGGGAGAGCCACTGTGCCGTCTGTGCCGACACGGGCTTCTCGTCGATCAGGGCGAGAGGCTGCTCGCCGTCGTGGTTGTGTGCCATGCCCACCTCCTCGGGTCGCTGGGAGCGTAGGCAGCGGGCAGGCCTGTTCAATACGGGAAGTTCCGTGCGGGAGACCGGCGTCGCAAGGACCCCGTACAGCAGGAGCGGGGGGGGGGGGGGGGGGGGGGGGGGGCGGGGGGGGGAGGGGGGGGGGTCAACTTCGTGGGGAGAGGGGAAGGGGAGAGGGAAAAAGAGCGGAGTGGGGTAGGAGCG
>NZ_JBVJVZ010000006.1:449347-516569 GCF_055603245.1 Streptomyces sp. NPDC037290
CCTCGTTTGGGGGGGGGGGGGGGGGGGGGGGTGGGGGGTGGTGGGGGGTGGGGGGAGTTTGGGGGGGGGCACCGGTGGCAAGGGACCTCGGTAAGGGGGGGCGGCTGGCCGTTCGCCCCCCCCCCCGCTCCTGGTACGCGCGGGTTCAGCTCACTTGGTCGAGCACGGTGACGAAGGACATCCACAGGTCGATGTGCTGGTGCACCGCGGCGATCAGCACGGCCCTGCTGTGCCGGGGCACGGCCGCCAGCAGCGTCTGCGAACCGTCGTCCACCAGCGCACGGTTGTCGAGCAGGCGCAGCAGCCGCCGTCCCGGCTCCGAGAACCGCAGCGAGGGGTCACGGGCGAGGGCGGCGAGGGGATCCGCGGCGGGGGTACGGCGCCGGCCGGGCACCGGCGCGCCGCGGTCACGGGCGACCGCGGCCAACGGGACGGGCCCGGCCGGAGCGCAGGTGTCCTTGCGCGCGACGGGGTCCTCGCCCCGCTGCACCCGGACCCGGACGTCACGGGCGGTGCCCACGGAGACCTGGGCGGCGGAGGCGATCTGCCGCAGCGACGCGTCCGGGTGGTCCCGCAGGTAGGCCGCCGCCCGCTGCCGTCCGGCGGAGGGGTCCACCGGGCGCGTCCGGCCGTCCCGCCCCACCCGGGTGTTCAACTGTGGCCCGTCACCGGATGAACTGCGCCTGATCGCGGCGACGGTCTTCGTGGACAGGCCCGCGGCCTGGGCTATCGACCGGTTCGACCACTGCGGGTACGCGGCCAGGATGCGGTGGGCCGCCGCGGTCCGCTCCTGCTGGGTCAGCCGCCGCCCGTGGTGCAGATTGGCCTGCACGGCCTGGACGAACGCCTCCTCCTGGTCTCCGTCGAAGAAGCGCACGTCGATCTCGGCGTGCCCGGCCAGCAGTGCCGCCGTGAGCCGGTGCATGCCGTCGATGACCCGCATCGTGCGCCGGCACACCAGGATCGGCGGCAGTTCCGGGAGCGCCATGAGTGACCTGGCGTAGGAGAGGTCGACCTCCCCGGCCCGGGGGGAGTCGGCGGGCGCCAGCGCCGAGACGGCCACCTTTTCCGTACGGCGTTGTGCGGGGCCGGTCTGCGTACGAGACGTCGCCGCGGTCATGGCCGGCTCTCCCGGAGGGCTCTGCCGACGGTGGTGAGCAACTCGGCGGCCACGATGGCCTGTTCGGCAAGGCGACGCGGCGCTTCCAGGCGGTCCGCGCCGCGGGGCGGGAGGTGCGCCGAACCGGTCACCGCCGGGCGCGGCGACAGCGCCCCGGCCGGTTTCCGGGCAGGAGAGAAGGAAGGCGTACTGGTCATGGTCGGTTTCCCCCTGGGTGTCCATGACGTGTGTCGAGCGGGTACGGGGTAGCCGGGAGCGTCACTGATCCGCGACTGGGCCGGTCTCGGGGGTGTCGGTCGGCTGCGGGAAGCCGCTGGTCAGCGACTGAGGAAGGCGGCGGCCGGAATCGGTTGCCGTGCGGTGCGCTCCGGCCTGCGGCTCACGGATGTGAGGAAACGGGCCCCCGCGTGGCCGGACATGCCGAACTCGCGCCGTACCGGAGCCACCGGGTGACAGAGTCGGCCGCCGGGTACGTCGTCGTCCCCGGCCTGCCGTCCACCATGGTCATGCTGCTGTACATGCTCGGACTTCCCCCGCCGTGCCATCACACATACCTCCGTGCACTGGCGAGTTCACAGGGTGGGCACTTCGATGGCCAGGTGGACTTGTGGCCGATTGGACGTGAGTGGCCACCGCCCGGCCCGAGGGCGCCGCTCCGGTGAGGTCCCGCGATCCGGCCAGAGGGTGTCGCCCGGGGCGCGCCACCCTGCCTTCCTTCTCTGCGGCCACCCTTCTGACCTGCGGGGACGTCTCGGTCCCGGCCCCAGGGCGCAGGGTTCAAGCTGTTTTCAAAACGGCTGTAACGAACCCTTGCGAGACTGCACGATGGGGACACGAAAACGGGGAGGAAGATTGTGGACAGCAGGACACCGGGAGACGCGCAACTCATTGACAGACCCGTCGTCTTCACCACCAGCGCCACGGAGTTACTGGCCCGGACCGTGGGCACGCTGACCGCGCTGACGACGGCCGACCTGGCGGACGGCTACCGCAGTCTGGCAGAGGCGGGCGGGCCGATTCCGCTGGAGGGGGCCGACGCCCGTCTGGGCGGTGCCGGGCGCAGCGCGCGTCTGCTGGCCATGGGGCTGGCGCACGTACTGCCCCACGACCCGCCGGTCCTGGCGGCCGCGGCACCGGTTCCGGCGCTGGAGGCGGCGCTGGCCCAGAAGCAGCACGATCTCCACGCCCAGTACGACCTCGTGGCCCGGGCGCAACGGGAGGCGGCGCAGATCCGTCAACTCGCCGACCGGCAGGGGCAGGAGGGCTCCTCCCACCGGCTCGCGCGCGTGCTCACCGACTCCGACGACATCGCCGCGCTGTCCAACACGATCGGAACGGCGGCCACCGAGGAGCACCTGACGCTGGAGACCTTCCGTTACGACCTTCCGCTGACGGAGAGTTCCGCACAGCCTCCGACGGCCGCGTCGATCGCCCGCGGGGTGCGGCACCGGAGCATCTACGAGACCGGGTTCCTGAGCGATCCCGTGGGCTCCGCGATCGTGGAGCGCTGCGCGGCCGCGGGCGAGGAGATACGTCTCCTGCCGCGACTGACCATGAAGATGAAGATCACGGACGGTGCGCAGGCCCTGTTGGCGCTCACGCCGACCGGCTCCAGCGTGGCCCTCCACCTGACCTCACCGGTCGTGGTGGCCGCCCTGCGCCACTACTTCGAACTGCTGTGGCAGGAAGCCCGGCCGCTGACGGCCCCGCCGCCCTCCGGGGGCGCCCTCGGGGAGCGGGAGCGTCAGCGTCTCGGGATCGCGGCGCTGATGCGGCAGGGCCTGAAGGACGAGGCCGTCGCCCGGCGCCTCGGCCTGACCCCGCGCACCGTACGGCGGCGCATCAGCGAGCTGATGGACGAGCTCGCCGCCGAAACCCGCTTCGCCGCGGGGGCCGAGGCCCAGCGCCGGGGCTGGTTCGACGAAACGGGCGAATAGCCGGGGAGACGGAACGGGCGGGCGGCCGGGCGGGGCGACGACGTGTCAGCCGGCGTCCTCGAAGTACGCGTCGAGCACCGCGTCCAACTGCTCGTCCCACTCCTGGAAGCGGGCCCTGGCCGCCGCCTCGATCTCGATCGGGTACCAGCGGCGGTCAGGGGTGTGCACGGTGACCGTGAAGCGCTTGCCGAAGCGGGGGGACTCCGTCTCGACCGCGGCGATCTCGTCCCAGCGGAACTCGCAGGACTCCTCGTCGAGGCTGAGGCGGACGCCCCTGCGGTCGGCCACGATCTTCGCGCGGCGGTCGGACGCCTCGAAGACCGGTCCGCCGGCCGCGGCGTCCTCCGACTCCTCGACCGCCTCGGCCTCCCCGCCCTCGTCCAGCTGAGCCGGGCCGGCGTCCGCCGTTTCGGCGTCCTCGGGTTCGGCGTCCTCGGGTTCGGCGTCCGCCGGCCCGGCGGACCTGGCCGCGGACGGGCCCGTGATGCCGGGGATGAACGCCGGGTCGAAACCGGCGCCCGTCACGGGCTCGGCCTTCAACGGCTCGGTCTCGGACGGCTTGCTGCTCGCTCCTATGCGCTGCTCCACGGCGGCAGTATGGACGACTTCCCTGTGCCGGAACCAGTCAGCCCGCTCATCCCCGGGTTCACTCACGTCACACTCACACGAACACACTCACGGGGCCAACGCGAAAGGGTCACGGGTTCGAGTGCCGGTCAATCAGTCGAGTACCGCCAGGGCGTCGATCTCGATCAGCAGCCCCCTGGGAAGACCGACATACACCGTCGTACGGGCGGGTGGGGGCTGGGTGAGTCCCTGCTGCTCGAAGTACATGTCGTAGATCTCGTTCATCTCGGCGAAGTGGTCCACGTCCGTCAGATAGACGCGGATCATCATCACGTCGTCCCAGGTGGCGCCGCCCTCCTCCAGGATCGCCCTGACGTTGGCGAGGGTCTGCAGGGTCTGCTCGCGCAGGGCCGGACCGGCCGGCGTCGGAGGCCTGCCCTCCTCGGCGGGCAGGAAGCCGACCTGCCCGGCGACCTGGAGGATGTTGCCCTTCCTGACACCGTGCGAGAACTTCGCGGGCGGGGCGGTGTGGGTCTTCGGGGTGAGCGCGATCTTGTCCGTCATTCGGGGTCCCTTACTGGTGTGCGTCCGGAGTACTCGCCGCTGATCGCGTCCGCGGTGCGGCGGACCTGTGGGAGCAGGGTGAGGAGTTCCTCGGCGGTGACGACCACGTTCGGCGCGGACACCGACATCGCGGCGACCACCCGGCCGTCGGCGCCGCGGATGGGGGCGGCGACGCAGTTGATGGACTCCTCGTGGCCACCGAGGTCGGTGGCCCAGCCCTGTTCGCGCACCGTGGCCAGCTCCCTGAGGAAGGCCTCGGCGTTCGGGGTCGAACGGGGCGTGTACAGGGGGTAGTCGAGCTTGTCCGCGAGGGCGCGGCGCTCGGGTTCGGGGAGGTCGGCGAGGAGGAGTTTCGCGACGGCCGCGACCGTGAGGGCGACGGGCTTGCCGATGCGGGAGTACATGCGGACCGGGTAGCGGCTCTCCACCTTGTCGATGTAGAGCACCTCGTTCTCCTCGTGGACGGCGAGGTGCACGGTGTGACCGCAGGCCTCGTTCAGCCGGACGAGGTGGGGGTGGGCGATCTCGCGGATGTCGAGGTTCTCCATCGCCTCCTGGGCGAGGGCGAAGAGACGGGCGCCGAGGCGGTAGCGCTGGTCGGACTGGCGGTAGACCAGGCCGTGCTCGTGCAGGGTGCGCAGGAGGCGCAGTGCCGTGGATTTGTGCACGCCGAGGCGGTCGGCGACCTGGCCGAGGCCGGCGGGTCCCTCCGCGAGCAGCGGCAGGATGCTCAGGGCACGGTCGACGGTCTGACTCATGGGGTGTTCGCCTCCTCCTTGTGCCGCTCGGCCTGCGTCCAGCCGGGGGCGAGTCGAAGTCTCCCCCATGCGGTGTCGTCCAGGGCGGTCAGACGGTCGGCGTGGGCCCGGGAGGGCGGGAGGGCCAGGTCACCGGGGGTGGTGAGGGCCGCCGCCGCGAAGAGGTGGCCGAGTCGGAGCCGGCTGCCCAGGGGGAGGTTCCGCAGGGTGCCGGAGAGAAAGCCCGCGGCAAAGGCGTCTCCGGCACCGGTGGTTGCCACGACGTCCACGCGCGGGGCCGGTTCGAAGATGGCCGTGGTCGCGGTGGGCCGGGGGCCGGTCGCGCGATCCTGCGCTGGAGGGGTGCCGTCCTTCTTCGGGAGGGGCGCCGCCTCGGCGGCACGACCGCCCGCGGGCCGGCGGAAGGGGTGCGCGCCGGCTGCGTCCGCCCCGGCGGCGGGGCCGTCCGTGGACAGACCGCGTTCGAACGCCGTCGCCCCCCGCTCCCTCTGTTTCACCACCAGCACCCCGGGCTCCGGCAGTGCCCTTCTGATCGCTTCCGGGCCGCCCGTGACGCCCCACGCCTGCTCCGCCTCGTCCTCGCCGACGAAGACGACGTCCGCCCGGCGGGCCAGGTCCAGCGACTGCAGGGCGGCCTCGGCGCTCGTCCACAGGGCCGGGCGGTGGTTGACGTCGAAGGACAGCAGCGGGCGGCCCGGCCGGGGAGCCGTCAGGGAGTGCACCAGGGCGCGGCAGTCGTCGGACAGCGCTGCCGTGATGCCGGACAGGTGGAGTACCCGGCCCGAACGTACCGCCGCGAGCTCCACGTTCCCGGTGCTCATCGCCGACGCCGCCGACCCCGCCCGGTAGTACGCCACCTCGTGGGCGCCCGTGCCCCGGTCGCCGGCCGTGCGGAAGTAGACGCCGGTCGGGCGGGACGGGTCGCGGGACACGGACGAGACGTCGACGCCGTACCCGGCGATGCCCTCCACCAGGTGCTGCCCGAAGCCGTCCGCGCCCACGCGGCTCACCCAGCGGGCGCTGTGGCCGGCGGCGGCCAGCACGCAGGCCACGTTGGACTCGGCGCCGCCGATCGCGCGGTCGAAGGAGGGCACGTCCGCGAGGCGACCCGGCCGGCTGGGCAGGAAGGTGACCATGGACTCGCCGAGCGCCACGACGTCCACGATGTCCACGCGGCCGTCCGCAACGGGTGAGACGTAAGCAGCGTCGTTGATGATGACTCCTGTCCGATATCCGGGTGGCGGTTCCGTTGACCCGGTGTCGGCGAGATGCTAGACACCAGTTAGCAACACATGCAATGACTGTTGCAGAGAATGCAACAGCCAGGAGAGGGGCTCCATGAGCACCGAAGCGCTCGCCCGGCTGGCCGAGGAACGCGTCGACCACCGTTTCAAGGGCCTCCCGCCGGACGCCGACGGCCTCACCGTCGCCGAGCTCACCGCCCAGCGCCGCAACCTCTTCACCGAAGCCACCGCGACCGGCGGCTTCACCACCCCCCTCCTCGCCCTGTCCGCCGAGCGCCTGGAGCACAACCTGGCGCTGATGGAGACGTACACCGCCCGGCACGGTCTCGCCTTCGCCCCGCACGGCAAGACCTCCATGGCCCCGCAGCTCTTCCACCGCCAGCTCGCGCACGGCGCCTGGGGCATCACGCTCGCGGTGCCCCACCAGGTGCGTGTCGCCCGGGCGTTCGGCATCCAGCGGGTGTTCCTCGCCAACGAACTGGTGGATGCCCCGGCGCTGCGCTGGATCGCCGGGGAACTCGCCGCCGACCCCGGCTTCCGGTTCGTCTGCTACGTCGACTCCGTGCGCGGCGTCGAGCTGATGGACTCCGCGCTCCGGGGCGCCGCCCGGCCCGTCGACGTCGTCGTCGAACTGGCCGCCGGACAGGGCGCCCGCACCGGCGTGCGCACGGAGGCGGACGCCCGGGCCGTCGCCGGTGCCGTGGCCGGCACCGGGACCCTGCGACTCGTCGGCGTCGCGGGCTACGAGGCCCAGGTGCCCGGCGCCGATCCGGCGCTGGTGCGCGAGTGGCTGACCCGGCTGGTCTCCCTCGCTGTCGAGTTCGACAAGGCGGGGCTGTTCGCGGACGCCGAGGAGATCGTGGTGAGCGCCGGCGGCAGCGAGTGGTTCGACGCGGTCGCCGACGTGTTCGCCCGGATCCCCGGGCTGTCGCTTCCCGTCCTGAAGCTGTTGCGCTCCGGCGCCTACGTCTCGCACGACGACGTGCACTACAGCAGGCTCACCCCGTTCAACCGGGTACCCGAGGAGGGCGCCCTGGAGCCCGCCTTCCGGCTGTGGGCGCAGGTGGTCTCGCGTCCCTCGGCCGACCAGGCCTTCGTCAACGCGGGCAAGCGGGACGCCGCCTACGACCTGGACCTGCCCGTCGTCCAGGTGGTACGCCGGGACGGTACCGAGCACCCGGCCACCGGGATCGAGGTGAGCGCCCTGTCCGACCAGCACCTGTGGCTGCGCACCGGACCCGGCGCGGACATCGAGGTCGGTGACTGGATCGGTCTCGGGCTGTCCCACCCGTGCACGTCCTTCGACAAGTGGCAGCTGATCCCGGTGGCGGAGGCGGACGGGACGGTCGTCGAGTACATCCGTACGTTCTTCTAGAGCCGGGGAAGGGGAGGCGGGGCATGGAGGACCTGGTCATCCGGGACGCCGACGTCGTCGACGGCAGCGGCGACGCGTCGTACCGGGCCGATGTGGTGATCGACGGCGGCCGGATCGTGTCGATCGTCAAGGAGGCCGCCGCGGCCGGCTGCCAGCGCCCGCGCGCCGTGCGGGAGCTGGACGCGGAGGGCCTGGTCCTCTCCCCCGGCTTCATCGACATGCACGCCCACTCCGACCTCGCCCTGCTGCGCGACCCCGACCACAGCGCGAAGGCGGCACAGGGGGTCACGCTGGAGGTCATCGGCCAGGACGGGCTGTCGTACGCGCCGGTGGACGACCGCACGCTTCAGGAGGTGCGGCGGGCGATCACCGGGTGGAACGGGTACGGCGACGACCTCGACCTCGACTGGCGGTCGGTGGGCGAGTACCTCGACCGGCTGGATCGCGGGACCGCCGTCAACGCGGCCTACCTCATCCCCCAGGGCACGGTCCGCGCGCTCGTCGTCGGCTGGCAGGACCGGCCCGCCACCCCCGAAGAGCTGGACCGGATGCGGCAGCTGGTCGCGGAGGGGCTCGAACAGGGCGCGGTCGGGCTGTCCTCCGGGCTCACCTACACCCCCGGCATGTACGCCCCCGACACCGAACTGACCGAACTGTGCCGGGTGGTGGCGTCGTACGGCGGCTACTACTGCCCGCACCACCGCTCCTACGGCGCCGGCGCCCTGGAAGCCTACGCCGAGACGGTCGCCCTCGCCCGGGAGGCCGGCTGTCCGCTCCACCTGGCCCACGCGACGATGAACTTCGGCGTGAACGAGGGCCGGGCTCCCGAGCTGCTGGCCCTGCTGGACCAGGCCCTGGACGCGGGCGCGGACATCACCCTCGACACCTATCCCTACACCCCCGGCTGCACCACCCTGGCCGCGCTGCTGCCCAGCTGGGCGAGCGAGGGCGGCCCCGGGGAGGTCCTGGCCCGGCTCACCGACCCGGCGACGGCGGACCGGATCCGGCACGACCTGGAGGTGACCGGGCCGGACGGGTGCCACGGCGTGCCCGTGGAGTGGGAGACGATCGAGATCTCCGGCGTCACCGACCCCGCGCTCGGGTACCTCGTGGGCCGTACCGTCCGGGAGGCGGCCCGCTCACGCGGCGAGGCGCCCTGGGACACCGCCCGCCGGCTCCTGGTCGAGGACCGGCTCGGTACGACGGTCCTGCAGCACGTCGGCCACGAGGACAACGTCCGCACGATCATGCGGCACCGCACGCACACGGGCGGCTCCGACGGCATCCTGCGGGGCGACAAGCCGCACCCGCGCGCCTATGGCACCTTCCCGCGCTATCTCGGCCACTACGTGAGGGAGTTGGGCATCCTCTCGCTGGAGGAGTGCGTCGCCCACCTCACCTCCCGGCCCGCGGCCCGGCTGCGGCTGCCGGACCGGGGGCTGGTGCGCGAGGGGTACCGGGCCGACCTGGTGCTGTTCGACCCGGGGACGGTGGCGCCCGGCGCGACCTTCGCCGAGCCCCGCACGCTGCCGGCCGGCATCCCGCACGTCCTGGTCGACGGCCGGTTCGTCATCGAGGGCGGAAAGCGGACGGACGTGCTCGCGGGCCGGTCCGTCCGCCGTACGCCGGTGTGACCGCCCTTACGGCTTCGGCAGGGTGCAGCCGGCCGCGTTCAGGTCGAGCTTGTTTCCGGTGGTGAAGCAGGCCGGGATGATGTACGTCTCCTCGGCGTAGTTGATGCCCTGGCGGACGGTGACGTTGCCGCTCTCGTCGACCTCGCAGGGGTTGTTCTCGGTGCAGCGCTCGCCGTCCTCGTTGCCGGTGTTGTTGACGGCGACGACCTTGCCGGTGGCGGTGTCGATCACGGGGGAGCCCGAGGTGCCGCCGATGGTGTTGCAGGAGGAGGTGTAACGGAGCGAGTCCTTCCAGGTCCAGTCGCCCTCCTTCAGCCGGTACACGAACCCGTCGACGTTGCAGCTGTAGGTGCGCTTCCAGTAGCCGGAGACGACCTTGATGGCGGTGCCGGCGGCGGGGTGGGTGTCCTGCACGGTGAGCGGGGAGATGCCGTAGGAGTTCTTGATGGCCGCGTAGGTCGTGGTGGTGCGGTAGATCGTGACGTCCGTGTCCGTCATGGTCGAGTAGACGACCTGGTTGGCACGGAGGGTGGCGACCCTGCTGCCGTTGGCGTTGAGCAGGCCGAAGCTACGACTGGAGGACTGGCCGGTGATGACCTCGCCGGGGCTCGGGAAGCCGGTCTCCAGGCAGTGGCCGTTGGTCAGCACGAGGGCCGGGTCGGTGTCCGCGGAGTTGGGGAAGCGGATGACGGAGCCGGAGCAGTTGCTGAGCGAGACGGTGCCGGCGAAGTTGACGGTGACCGCGGCGGGCTTGGCGGTGTGCGGGGCGGCGACCGCGGGGGCGGCGCCCAGCCCGGCCAGGGCCAGGGAGGAGAGTGCGGCAAGGAGAGGCTTGTTCATGTGGGGGTCCCCTCTGACGACTTGGGCGGCCGGACATCTTCCGGCGACCGGTGTTTGTCATGTGCATTCTCAACGCCAGGAGGGGTGCGAACAAGAAGCCACGTCAGGTCATAGGGGTTTCCCTGTGCCTCCCGCCCTGGGCAACCGCGTTATTTCTCAGGCGGTTTGGTGACAACCGCCCCGAACAGGGCGACGGCCCGGATCACGGTCTCCTGGGCGGCGAACCGGGCCTCGGTCAGGCCGAGCCGGCCGCCGCCCCACATGGACGAGGCGGTGAACCGGGGCGGAACGACCCACTCGCCGTCACGGCGGAATCCGCCGAACACGCCGAACGCGAAACGTGAGGCGGGCGCCCGGTCCACCACCAGGCGGTCCCCGGGCCCCGGTTCGGGCAGGCCGCGCGCGGCGGCCGCAGGCTCGCCGGGCGTCCGGGCACGGTGGACCCGGCCCAGCCGGTCGTCCAACTCGCCCAGCGGCAGGCGCCCGTCGGCCACGGCGGCCCGCACCCGCTCGACAGCACGCTCCCGGTCCTCGTCGGAGACGAGCGTGTCGGGAGCCGGCGGCACGTGTCCCGCGGGAGCGGGGTGACCGGTGTCATGCGGTCAACTCTGACAGGCGAACCCGTCACACCACCCTGCGGCAGGCCGAGTGACCTGGCTGAAAGCAGAGTTGCCGCAAAAGCGATGCCCGCCGGTCAGCGAGGGCGTTTCGTGGTGCCGTGGCCGTGGCCCCGGCCGCCGGGCAGGGCCGGTGTGGAGGAGGCCGGGTCGGTGGCCGGCGCGGTGGGCGCGGGCGCGGAGGTGGCCGGAGCGGGAGGCGGAGCGGTCGTGGCGGCGCTCGGGCCTTCGGCCGTCCGGGACCCGTGGCCGGCCGGGGGCGCGGCCGCCCCGGACGGCGCGACCGAGGCGGCGCTGACGGGGGTCGCCGAGGCCGGCCCGGCCGGGGAGCCGTCGTCCGTGCGGGGGCTCGCGGTGGCGGAGTCGCCGACGGCGACGCGTCCGTCGCCGGCCGGCCGGGATCCGTCCGGGGTCGCGGGATCCGTGCCGCCCGCCACGGCGGCGATCACCGCGACCGCGCCGGCCACGCCCAGCACCCCGGCGACGGCAGCCACCCGCCGGCGACCGCCCGTGCGCCGCCCGGCGCGCCGCCGCGCGGCCCGTCCCTCGCCCGGGCGGTACGGCTCGACGGGCCCGGCAGGCTCAGTGGGCTCACTGGGTTCGGTCAGCGGGGGCAGCTCGCGCGTCTCGTCGTAGGCGCTCTGCCAGCCGTGGGCGGCGGCGGGGTCGGTGTACGCCTCGTAGGCCGGGGCCGGGGCCTGCCGGAGGTACACGTTCGGTGGAGCCGGAGGCGTCGGCCGCTCCCGTTCGGTGGACATGACAGCGGATTGTAGGGACGCAAGGGGCTCGTGAGACAGCCTTCGGCGATATCCGGGCAAACCTCCGTGTCTCACGTGGTGGAAAACACGACCCGAGCCGCGTTACCGGGCCGTAAGCTCACGGTTATGCAGGTGATCCAGTCGACCAAGCTCGCCAACGTCTGTTACGAGATCCGGGGTCCGGTTCTCGAGGAGGCCATGCGGCTCGAGGCGGCGGGACACCGCATCCTCAAGCTCAACACCGGCAACCCGGCCGCCTTCGGCTTCGAGTGCCCCCCGGAGATCCTGGAGGACATCCTCCGCAACGTCTCCAGCGCGCACGGCTACGGCGACGCCAAGGGCCTGCTGGCCGCCCGCCGCGCGGTCGTCATGCACAACCAGACCCTCGGCATCGAGACGGACGTCGAGCACGTCTTCATCGGCAACGGCGTCTCCGAGCTGATCGTGATGGCCATGCAGGGCCTCCTCGACGACGGCGACGAGGTCCTCGTACCGGCGCCGGACTACCCCCTGTGGACGGCGGCCGTCTCCCTCTCCGGCGGTACGGCGGTCCACTACCGCTGCGACGAGCAGTCCGACTGGATGCCCGACCTGGCCGACATCGAGCGCAAGGTCACCGACCGCACCAAGGCGATCGTCATCATCAACCCGAACAACCCCACGGGCGCGGTCTACGACGAGGCCGTGCTCAAGGGGCTGACGGACATCGCCCGGCGGCACAACCTGCTGGTGTGCTCCGACGAGATCTACGACAAGATCCTCTACGACGGCGCCACCCACACGCCGACCGCCAAGGTCGCCCCGGACCTGCTCACCCTCACCTTCAACGGCATGTCGAAGGCGTACCGGGTGGCGGGCTACCGGGTGGGGTGGATGTCGGTCTCCGGGCCGCGTGCGCACGCCGACTCCTACATCGAGGGCCTGACGATCCTGGCGAACATGCGGCTGTGCGCCAACATGCCGGGGCAGCACGGCGTCGTGGCGGCCCTCAGCGGGCGCCAGTCGATCAACGACCTGGTGCTGCCCGGCGGCCGGCTGAAGGAGCAGGTGGACACGGCGTACGAGCTGCTGACGCAGATCCCGGGCGTGAGCTGCGTACGGCCCAAGGGCGCGCTGTATCTCTTCCCGCGCCTCGACCCCCAGGTCTTCAAGGTCAAGGACGACCGGCAGCTGGTGCTGGACCTGCTGCGGCGGGAGAAGATCATGGTCGTCCACGGCACGGGCTTCAACTGGCCGGAGCCGGATCACTTCCGGGTCGTGACCCTGCCGACGGTCGGCGACCTGCGGGACGCGATCACCCGGATCGGGAACTTCCTGGACGGCTACAGCCAACCGTAGCCGACGGACTCCATTCCGTGACACGACTCAACTTTAGACGAAATCCAAGCTAGGATGGCTTCCTGTCAGAGCACAGGAGGCCATCCCGCATGTACGAACCGATCCGCACCAAGTCGGTCCACAGCACGAGGGCCGGCACCGCCTCCGACTTCCCCCACCGGTCGTGCGAGGAGGAGCTGGACATCCAGCTGGCCGGACACCTCGCGGCCCTGCTCGCCGTGACGGACGAACTGCGCGGGTCGGCCCCCTCGGCCGATCTGGAGTGCGCCGCCGAGCGGCTCGCCGCACAGGTGGCCCGGCTGCGGTCAGGACGCGCCCCGCTGCGGGCGACACCGTCCGCCACCGGCGAGGCCACGGCCCTGCACCGGCGCGCGCACGCTCTCGCCGGACGCGCGCTCGTCGTCGCCGCCTCGCGCGCGGACACGGCGGCGGCGATCCTGTCCGCCGAGCGGATGGACGCCCACGCCGCGGCGCTGGCCGAGCCGAAGGAACTGAGCACCACCGCCTGACCCCTCCGGGGTCCCCCTGAGCGGCCCCGGTCCGCGTGCACCCGCAGCGACGCGCGGACCGGGCGCCACACGTCGCGGTGCCGGACCGGGTTCGGCCGGCCCCCGCACCAGGGAGACCGGCCGAGTCCCGATGGAGTCCCTGCTCAGGGGCAACTGATCCGCGTGTCGCCCGTGTCGGTGGTGCAGGTGTCGAAGTCGGGGCCGCCGTTGGCCGTGTCGTTGCCGGAGACGCCGTCGGCGGTGTACACCCGGTCGTTGCCGTAGGAGCCGTTCACCGAGTCGTTTCCGGCGCCGCCGTACAGGGTGTCGTTGCCGGTGCCGCCGTCGATGGTGTCGTTGCCGAAGTCGCCGTAGACGGTGTCGGCGCCGCCGTTCCCGCGGATCGTGTCATTGCCTCCCAGACCGCAGATGACGTCGTTCCCGGCCGTGCCGTTGAGGGTGTCGGGCCCGCTGGTGCCGACGATCGTGCAGCCGCGGGTGTTGGCGACGCCGCTGCTCGCCGTGGCCGTGTTGTTGCCCGGCACCGGGTCGCTCTGGGCGGCGGCGACCGTCGCGGTGTTCCGGAGCGTGCCGGTGGTGCGGGGTTCGGCGACCACCGTCACCGTGGCGCTCGCCCCCGGAGCCAGCGTGTTCAGGGAGCAATTGGCGCCGGTGGCGGTGGTGGTGCAGCTGCCCTGGGAGGTCGTGGCCGACACCAGGGTCACACCCGCTCCGGACATCGTGTCGCCCAGCGTGACACCCGTGGCCGCCGCCGTGGACGTGCCGGCGTTGGTCACGCGCACGGTGTACGTGGCCTGGTCGCCGAGGGTGACGGAGGACGGGCCCGTCTTGGTGACCGAGAGGTCCGCGCTGGGCGGGGGCGGCGGCGGTGCGCTGCCGCCACCCTGGTAACGGGCCAGCGCGAAGTCGCTGTTCGGGCCGCCCTGACCGGCTGCGACGATCTTTCCGTCGGACTGGAGTGCCACGCCGGAGGCCATGTCCGTGCCGCCGAAATCCGTGGTCACCTCACCGCCGGGACCGAAGCCGGAGTCCAGGCTGCCGTCGGGGTTGTACCGCAGGACCGCGAAGTTGCCGCCGCCGCCCGCGACGACGATCCTGCCGTCGCCGGGCTGCACCACCACATCCGCGGCCGTGCCACCGGGGGTGAGGACCCTGCCGTCGCCGTCGAGACTCGTGTCCAGGCTGCCGTCGGGGTTGTAGCGGGCCACCGCGAACCGGCCGCCGCTGCCACCGGTCGCGACGATCTTGCCGTCGGACTGGACCGCGAGGCCCTCCACCGCCTCGTAGTCGCCGAAGTCGGTGCGTTGGATGCCGTCGCCGGCGAATCCGGTGTCGAGACTGCCGTCGGCGTTGTAGCGGAGGACGACGAAGTCGAAGGCGGTCGACCCGACCTGACCCCCGACGACGATCCTCCCGTCGGGCTGCAGCGCCAGGGCACGGACGTCCCCGCCCTCCTGCGGCGACGCCGGCTCCGGGTCGGTGGTCACCATGCCGTCGCCACCCCCGAAACCGGTGTCCAGGCTCCCGTCGGGGTTGTAGCGGGCCACCGCGGCCTGGCCCCCGACATAGCCGGCGGCGACGATCTTGCCGTCGGGCTGTACGGCGACGTCCATGGCCTCTTCGGGGGTGCCGAAGTCGGTGAACACCCTGCCGTCACCGCCGCCGAACGTCGTGTCCAGCGTGCCGTTCGCGTTGTACCGGGCCACCACGAACCAGCAGCAGCTCTCGTAGCCCCGCCAGCTGCCGCCCGCCACGACGATCTTGCCGTCGGGCTGCAGCGCCACGCCGTGGGCCTCGCTCCACTGGAGATCCCCCGGCGCGATCATGTTGTTGACGGGGGTCGTCACCGTGCCGTCGCCGCCGAAGCCGGTGTCCAGGGTGCCGTCGGCGTTGTGGCGGGTCAGCGCGAAGTCGCTCTCGGGCACCGAGCCGTCGACGGTGGCGCCGACCGAGACGATCTTCCCGTCGGGCTGCACGACCACGTCATCGGCATGGTCGTCACCGCCGACGTCGGTGAGGACTCTGCCGGTGCCGCCGAAGCCGGGGTCCAGGTCACCGGGGGCGGCTACCGCGGTGCCCGGCAGGGCCAGGACGAGCGCGAGGACGGTGGCCGCCACGGTCCCGGCCCGCGCCATACGTGATCGAACACGAGTTGTGAACGATCGAACGTGAGGTGTGAACATGGGCGACAGCCTTCCGCCCCTCACCCACCGGCCCGGCCCGCCGCGGGCCGTGTCGCCCAACGGGCCCGGCAATCCACCCGCGTGGACGAGCAGTCCCGCCCAACGACCGGGACCCCGCACGCCGTTGTGCGGGGTCCCGGTGGGTTTGTCACCACGACCGGCCGTGACGATCGCTGGTCAGGGCATCCGGACCGGCCGTGGAGTCTTCAGCGGGCCGTTCAGCCCAGGCGCTCCACCAGGGCGTGGTACTGGTCCCACAGCTCCTTCGGGGTGTGGTCGCCGAAGGTGTTGAGGTGCTCGGGGACCAGGGCGGCCTCCTCGCGCCAGACCTCCTTGTCCACGGTGAGCAGGAAGTCCAGGTCGGACTCGGACAGTTCGAGACCGTTGGTGTCCAGCGCGCCCTTGGCCGGCAGCACGCCGATCGGGGTCTCGACGCCCTCGGCCTTGCCGTCGAGGCGCTCCACGATCCACTTCAGGACACGGGAGTTCTCGCCGAAGCCGGGCCAGACGAACTTGCCCTCGTCGTTCTTGCGGAACCAGTTGACGTAGTAGATCTTCGGCAGCTTGGACTGGTCCTTGTCCTTGGCCACGTCGACCCAGTGGCCCATGTAGTCGCCCATGTTGTAGCCGCAGAACGGCAGCATGGCGAACGGGTCGCGGCGCAGCTCGCCGACCTTGCCCTCGGCGGCTGCGGTCTTCTCGGAGGCGACGTTGGCGCCGAGGAAGACGCCGTGGTTCCAGTCGAAGGACTCCGTCACCAGCGGCACCGCGCTGGCGCGCCGGCCACCGAAGAGGATCGCCGAGATCGGCACGCCCCTGGGGTCCTCCCACTCCGGCGCGATGATCGGGCACTGCGAGGCGGGGGTGGTGAAGCGGGCGTTGGGGTGCGCGGCGGGCTCGGCGGAGTCCGGGGTCCAGTCGCGGCCCTTCCAGTCGGTCAGGTGGGCCGGGACCTCCTCGGTCATGCCCTCCCACCACACGTCGCCGTCGTCGGTGAGGGCGACGTTGGTGAAGACCGAGTTGCCCCACAGGGTCTTCATCGCGTTGGCATTGGTGTGCTCACCGGTGCCGGGCGCGACGCCGAAGAAGCCCGCCTCGGGGTTGATCGCGTACAGGCGGCCGTCCTCGCCGAAGCGCATCCAGGCGATGTCGTCGCCGATGGTCTCCACGGTCCAGCCGGAGATCGTGGGCTCCAGCATGGCGAGGTTGGTCTTGCCGCAGGCGGAGGGGAAGGCCGCCGCCACGTACTTGGACTCGCCCTGCGGCGGGGTGAGCTTGAGGATCAGCATGTGCTCGGCCAGCCAGCCCTCGTCACGCGCCATGACGGAGGCGATCCGCAGGGCGTAGCACTTCTTGCCGAGCAGGGCGTTGCCGCCGTAGCCGGAGCCGTAGGACCAGATCTCGCGGTCCTCGGGGAAGTGCGAGATGTACTTGGTGGAGTTGCACGGCCACGGAACGTCCTCCTGGCCCTCCTCCAGCGGGGCGCCGAGGGTGTGGACGGCCTTCACGAAGAAGCCCTCGTCGCCGAGCTCGTCGAGGACCGGCCGGCCCATGCGCGTCATCGTGCGCATGGAGACGGCGACGTAGGCGGAGTCGGTGATCTCCACGCCGATCGCGGACAGCGGGGAGCCGAGCGGGCCCATGCAGAACGGGACGACGTACATGGTGCGGCCACGCATCGAGCCGCGGAACAGGCCCTTCTCGCCGCTGAAGATCTCCCGCATCTCGGCGGGGGCCTTCCAGTGGTTGGTCGGGCCCGCGTCCTCCTCCTTCTCGGAGCAGATGAAGGTCCGGTCCTCGACCCGCGCGACGTCGGTCGGGTCGGACGCCGCGTAGTAGGAGTTAGGGCGCTTGATCGGGTCGAGCTTCGTGAAGGTGCCCTTGGCCACCAGCTCTTCGCAGAGCCGGTCGTACTCGGACTCGGAGCCGTCACACCAGACCACGTTGTCCGGCTGCGTCAGTTCGGCGATCTCGTCGACCCACGAGATCAGTTCCTGGTGGTTTGTGGGAACGCTGGAAGCCGAGTTGTCGCGCGCCACGGTTGCTCCTAAGTGAGGGATTTACACCCTGGTGAGGGATTTTGTCCTTGTTGCCCCGTGGGGGCTGCGACCCGGACGCTTCTGGATGCTCATCCGGTGCCGACTGCACTCATTTGATCGTATCCGACACGAGTGCCCATATGTCCAGGGGACCTCACAGGTGAGCGACGTGAGGAAGGCCACGGTTTTCCAGGGACGTTTACATTTCCTTTGCGTCCAGGTTTGCGTCACCTGAAGGTCTTTTTGCGTTCGATCGACCAAGAGCCGCGCTGATACCCGACTTACGGCTCCGTCGGTACCATGCCCCGCATGACTGCGTCCGCCCCTGACGCGCCCACGGAGACGCCGGCCAGTGGCCGCGGTCCCGTCGCGCTCTCCTTGCCGCACCCGGTCAAGCCCAGGCTCCGCGGCTGGCTGCACCTCGGCATGTTCCCGGCCGTACTCATCGCGGGCCTCGTGCTCACCGCCCTCGCCGACTCCACCAGAGGCCGTGTCGCCTGCGGGATCTACGTCCTGACGGCCTGCCTGCTGTTCGGCGTCAGCGCGCTGTACCACCGGGGCAACTGGAGCCCCCGGATGGACGGCGTCCTGCGCCGCCTGGACCACGCCAACATCTTCCTGATCATCGCGGGCACCTACACCCCGCTGACCCTGCTGCTCCTGCCCGGCGCCAAGGGCCAGTGGCTGCTGTGGGGCATCTGGGCCGCCGCCGCGGCCGGCATCGTCTTCCGCGTCTTCTGGGTCGGCGCACCGCGCTGGCTCTACACGCCCTGCTACATCGCGATGGGCTGGGCGGCCGTCTTCTTCCTGCCCGACTTCCTGCGCACCGGCGGCATCGCGGTCCTGATCCTGGTGATCGTCGGCGGTCTGCTCTACAGCGCCGGCGGCGTGGTCTACGGCATCAAGCGGCCGAACCCGTCACCGCGCTGGTTCGGCTTCCACGAGGTCTTCCACTCCTTCACGCTCGCCGCGTTCGTCGTCCACTACGTCGGCATCTCGCTGGTGGCCTACCAGCACGCGTAGACCCCCTCCCCCTTCCCGCCCGGCCACGGCTCACCAGCCGTGGCCGCTTCCTTGTGCCTGACATCAGCTGCTCATTGACATTCTCATCATTTTGAGAGTTACCCTCATTTCCGCGGACGGCGCCCACGGTGCCGTCGCCCCAGGCAGGGCCGCTCCCGTGGCGGATGCCCGACAATGACCCCCATGACGGCCGCACGTTCCCCCCTCTCCCCCGCCGACCGCCCGCAACCGAGCCTCCGCGAGCGCAAGAAGATCAAGACCCGTGAGGCGATCCGCAGCGCGACGTACGCACTGATCAGGGAACAGGGGTACGACGCCACGACGATCGACCAGATCGCCGACCGGGCCGAAGTGTCGCCGTCGACCGTCTTCCGGTACTTCCCGACCAAGGCGGACATCGTCCTCACGGACGAGTACGACCCGCTCATCCTGGAGGAGATCCGGGCGCGGCCCGCCGACGAATCCTGGTTCGAGACCATGCGGTACGTCCTGCACCGGGCCGTCGAGTCCGGCATCGACAACGACCCCGCGGTCTCCCGGCTGCGCACCCACCTCATGGTCCAGGTCCCGGCGGTGCGCTCGCGGATGATGGAGAGCATGTCGTCCACCGGTCGCATGCTCTGCCAGGCCATCGGCGAGCGCACCGGCGGCGACCCCGACGGCCTGGAGATCCGGGTACACGCCATGTCCCTGATCGGCGCCCTGATGGAGACGTCCATGTACTGGGCGGAGAACGACCACCGGGACGACTTCCACGACCTGATCGACCGCGCGCTCGACGTCCTGGAGCGCGGCCTGCCCAAGGAAATCCACTGAGGTGGGGACGGTCCGGCGTGCGATGCTGACGGAGTGAACCGCCCCGAGATCCACGTCGAAGTCGCCCCCGCGCTCCACCTGTTCGTGCCGGCCGCCCGACGGGCCGGCGCCACACCGCTCGGCACGGACGGCGTCTCGACCCTCGGCCATGTCATCGAGTCCCTCGGCGTCCCGCTGACCGAGGTCGGCGCACTGGAAGTGGACGGCCAGGAGGTACCGGTGTCCCACATCCCGCAGGCGGGCGAGACGGTGCGGGTACGCCCCGTCGAACGCCCCCAGCAGGTCCCCGGCGCCCCGCTGCGCTTCCTCCTCGACGTCCACCTCGGCACCCTGGCCCGCCGGCTGCGCCTGCTCGGCGTGGACTCGGCGTACGAGTCGACGGACATCGGCGACCCGGCGCTGGCCGCGCGCTCGGCCGCCGAGAAGCGGGTCATGCTCAGCCGCGACCGGGGCTTGCTGCGCCGCCGCGAACTGTGGGCCGGCGCCTTCGTCTACAGCACCCGCCCCGACGACCAGCTGCACGACGTCCTCGACCGCTTCGCCCCCGAGCTGAACCCCTGGACCCGCTGCACCGCCTGCAACGGCCTGCTGAGACAGGCCACGAAGGCTGAGGTGGCCGACCAGCTCCAGCACGGCACCCAGCGCTCGTACGACGTCTTCGCCCAGTGCACGCAGTGCGGCCGGGCCTACTGGAAGGGCGCACACCACGACCAGCTGGAGGCGGTCGTGGAGCGGGCCTTGAGCATGCGTACCCAGGGAGACTGAGCAGGCGGATTGAGTACGCTCGCCGATCCGCCGGGCCCGGCCGGCGCGGTGGGATGGGGTCATGAACACCACGACTCCGCAGCCGGGGACGCTCACCCCGCAGCAGAAGGACCGCTTCATCTCCGGCTGGGCCGTCGCCGGACTGGTCTCGCTCCTGCCGATCGTCGTCCTGTGCTGGATCGTCGTGCTCTCCGGTGAGCGCGGCAGCAAGTGCCTGGAGTACGGCGAGCAGTGCTCGACGATCCCCGGCCCGGCCCTCTACGGCGCCTTCTGGCTGGCGCTCCTCACCGGTGTCACGGCACTGGTGTGGCCCAGAGCCCGGTGGACGTACGCCAGGCTCTGGACCGTGTTCGTGCAGTGGGGTGCTCAGCTCACCCTGGGCGCGCTGATCCTCAGCGGCGCCTGACGTCCCCCTTCCCGCACGCCACCCCGTCCCGGTTCCGGTCCAGCCCCAGCGGGTCGTCGCCGCCGTTGACCTTCAGACGGCCGTAGTGGTTCTGCCCGAGCCAGGTGCAGCGCGCCGCCGCCGTCTTCTTCACGCCGGCCGGGAAGACCGTCGGCACACACACGTTGACCGAACCGTAGTGCCGGTCGCAGCCGGAGATCGTCGGGCTGACCGCCTGCGAGGTGCGCTTCTGGCCCGGGCCGGACTCCTTGCCGGACAGGTCGTCGGCGAAGGCGTGGATGTGCGGTGACGCGGTGGTGGGGCTGAGCGCCGCCGGGCCCGTCAGGTGCACCCACTTGGCCACCGAGGGCACCCCGTTGGCGTCGACCGCGAAGAGCATGTACCAGCCGGGCGGCGCGATGTTCGGGTTGTTCGTCACGTTCAGGTCGACGTTGTTGCCGTCCACCGACAGCGGCAGGTCGACGAAACGCTGGTTGGGGTCGGAGGAGTGGGTGACCGCGGCGGGGCGGATCAGCTCGGCCTTGGCGATGGGGTGGTCGACCGTGATCCGCTGGGTGTCGCCGTACTTCCACTCCTGGTTGATCACCGAGGTGATCGTCGGCCGCGTGCCCTTGTACAGGTAGGGCGGGGTGTAGATGGACACGTTGTGGTTCCAGCTGCCGTTGCCCGGGTTGTCGCCGGTGGCCATCACCCGGCCGTCGGGCAGCAGGAACGCCGAGGAGTGGTAACCGCGGGACTCGGGGTCGGCGTTCACCGGGGCGAAGGTGTTGGTCCCGGGGTCGTAGACCGACGATTCATGGACCGAGTTGGCCCGGTTGTGCAGGGCGCCGCCCGTCTCCAGCACCTTGCCGTCGGGCAGCAGCACGGCTGAGACGTACATCTTGCCCTGGTTGCCGGTCTCCGCGACCCTGCCGCCCGCGAGGTCGACCGTGCCCTGGGGGATCGGCGGCCCGGCGACGTACGACGGGTTGGCCTGCTTGAGGTCGATCACGTCGGTCAGCCGGTTCGCGTCCGGGTTGGAGTCGATGTTGCCGCCGCCGATGGTCAGCACCCTCTGGTCCTGCGCCGGGGGCAGCAGCACACTCGCCGACTGGTCGCGTTCGTCCTTGTTCTGCAGTCCCGGGATCTGGGTGATCGTGTTGGCGTCGTAGTCGTAGATCGCCGAGCCGGTGCCGGGGATGTTGTTGCCGAAGACATGGCTGCCCGTGTAGAAGAGGCGGCCGTCCTGCATCAGCACCATCGCCGGGTACAGGCCCCAGAAGGACCAGGTCTGGTTGACCTTCCAGGCCGGCAGCCACTGCTGGTCCTTGTCCGACCAGCGGTCGGCGGTCACCGAGCCCGTGGAGTCCTCGCGCAGCCCGCCGAAGGTGATGACGTCACCGTTGCCCAGCTCGGTGGCCGACGGGTACCAGTGGCCGTCGTTGAGGTCGTTGGTCCTGGTGTAGGTCTCGGTCTTCGGGTCGAAGATGTACGAGTCCTTGAACCCCTCGTAGCCGTGTCCGCCCGCCACCGGGTACGCCTTGTTGCCGCTCAGGACCAGCACCCGGCCGTCCTGGAGCTGCACATGGCCCGCGCAGAACATGTCCTTCGGCGTCGGGATGACCTTGTAGGTGCCGTTCGCCGGGTCGTACACCGCGGACGTGAACGTGCCCGCGTTGAAGGCGTCCTCGCTGTTGCCCGAGCCGGCGATCAGCAGCACCTTGCCGTTGTTGAGGACGACGGAGTGCATCGAGCGGACCGGGTTCTGCGTCGGCAGCACCGACCAACTGCCTTTGGCGCACTGGTCGCCGGTACCCGTGCACTGGGCGGGCGGCAACGCGTCGGGGACCTGCGCCATGGTGTAGTCGTCCGTGGTCGCCGAGCCGGTGCCGTAGACGGAGACACCCCAGGTGATGCGGTCGGTGCCGGCCGGGACCTCGGGGGTGCGGACCGTGGCCTGGGTCCAGGTGGACGCCATGTCGAGGGTCTTGACGTCGGTCCAGTACTGCCAGCCGGTCGTGGCGTCGTGCCGGAAGAGGGTGACGTTCGCGTCCGGGGTCGTGGTCTTGTACCAGAGCCCCAGGTCGTACTGCTTGCCGACGCTCACACCGGGCGCGCAGTCGGTGGACTCGGTGAGCATCGCCTTCCGGTCGCCGTCGACCCGGCGGGTCAGGGTGACCTTCATCGCCTTCGTGCCGGAGTGCGCGTCGGAGGTGGTCTCGTAGGTGAAGTCGTTGTCACCCCAGCCCGCCTTCTCCCAGCAGTACGGCATGTCGCCGCTGCCGGCCGTCTCGAAGCCGGGGTTCTTGATCAGGTTGGCGGCCTCGGCGCTCTGCGGCGCGGCCAGGAGCAGACCGGCGGTCAGGGCGCCCACCCCGGCCAGTGCGGTCCGCCTGCGGTACTTACTGCTCACACGGCTCTCCTTGCTCGGTTCCCCCGGCGGCGGGGGAGATAGACCAGCGCCTCGGTCCCGACGAAGCGCAGGACGAACGTCATGACCAGCGCGAGCGCGGTGGCGGCCAGCGCCCCCATGCCGAACCGGCCGACGAGAAGGGCGATCAGCGGGATGCGCAGCACCAGGTCGGCGTTGGCCAGCAGCGCGAACCGGCCGAGCCGGTCCCACCAGCGGCGGTGGGCGCGCCGGTCGCGGAACAGCAGGTGCTCGATGAGCAGGAAGTTCCAGGCGACGCCGAACTGGTTGGCGAGGATCTCGGCGGGCAGGTAGTGCATCCCGAGGGCGGTGAGGACGGACAGGCCCAGGAGGTCCGGTACGAAACCGCTCGCCCCGATCAGCCCGAAGCCCACCATGCGGGCCACCGGGGACGCGGCGCGCAGGCCGGCCAGGTGGCGCAGGAAGCGGAAGCCCTCCTGGGCGGTGGACTTGGACTCGCCGGCGAACCGGTCCTGGAAGACGAACGGCACCTCGGCGATGCGGCGGGGGCGGCTGCGGACGGCCAGCTCCAGCAGGATCTTGTAACCGAGGGGCTTCAGCACCTCGGCGGTGACCGCGCTGCGCCGGATGGCGAAGAAGCCGCTCATCGGGTCGCTGATGCCGTGCAGCCTGCGCGGGAAGAGCGCCTTGGTGAGCCAGGTGGCGCCGCGCGAGACGGCCACCCGGTAGCCGCCGGCGAGCCCGGCCCGGCTGCCGCCCTCGATGTACCGGGAGGCGACGACGAGCCCGGCGTTCGCCCGCTCGCCGGTGGCGACCAACTCGGGTATCAGGGACGGCGGATGCTGGCAGTCGCCGTCCATGACGACGATCCACTCCGAGGTAGCCGCCCTCAGCCCCTCGACCACCGCCCCGCCGAGCCCGCCGACGGGTTCCGCGCGGTGCAGCTGGGCCACCGGGAACGGGCAGTCCCGGGCGGCCTCGCGGATCACGTCGGGGGTGTCGTCGGTGGAGTCGTCCACGAAGACGACCTCGCAGGGCAGCCGCGCGGGCACCGACTCGGTGATCCGGTGCAGCAGCTGCCGGATGTTCGCCGACTCGTTGAAGGTCGGTACGACGACGGTGACGGCACCCGGTTCGGGGACCTCGACGGCGTCGAGGCCGGGTATGGGGGCGGTGTACTCGTGACTGCTCATCGGGTGCCTCCCGCGGCCGCCGTGCCGATCTGCCGGATCTCGATGCGGTCGGGCCCGGTGCCGAAGGTGGCGACCGGCGTGGAGTGCTGGATGGCGGCCCTGACGTTCGGCAGGTCCTTGGCGTCGCGGCGGACGGTCGGTGAGGCGACGACGTAGTCGATGTCCCGCCAGCCGTGCGGCAGGGCCCGGGTGACGGCCGGGTCGAGGTCTGCCTTGTAGAACCAGATGGCGCCGAGCCCGGGCCGGTAGCCGGCGTGTACGAGGTCCAGCCAGAGGGCGTCGTCGACGAGGACCCGGGTGCCCCCCGGGTCCGTGACCTTCGTGCCCAGCCAGTGGGACGCCTGCCGGTAGGGCCGGTTGGCGTCGGCGGTGACGGCGGTGCGGTCGCCGTCGTACCAGTGCGGTACGACGTAGGCGCCGGCGGCGAGCGCGAGGGTGGCGGCGAGCGCGTACCGGCCGCCGGTGACGTACCGGCGCTCGTTCTCCTTGCGCCATCTGCTGATGACCGCCTGCGCGACCGAGGCGGCACCGCCGGCCAGGACCAGGGCCAGGAAGGGCAGCGCGCCGATGACGTACATGGCGGGCAGATAGCCGCTGGGCCGCAGGGCGACCGCGGCGAGGACGGCGACCGTGAGGGCGGGCCCGGCGAGGGCGCGGGCGGTGACCGACCAGCGCCAGGTGAGCAGCAGGAGCAGGGCGCCGGCGAGGCCGCCGAGGGGCAGCACGCGGTCGTAGTACAGCCAGGAGTGCAGGACGCCGTACGAGCCGGAGCCGGGGTCGAGGATGAAGCCGGAACCGGGCCTGGACATCTGGTACGTGATGCCGTCCCACAGGGACACGTGTCCGGCGCCGGGCAGCAGCTCGCCCTTGAGCAGGGCGAACAGCGGGTACGAGAAGCCGATCAGGGCGCAGGCGGTGACGGCTCCGGTGAGGGCGAACTTACGGGTGTCGCGGTGGCTGTGCCGCCACATGGTGACGAACAGGGCGGGCAGGACGACGAGCATCGTCTCCTTGGTGAGGACGCCCGCGGCGGCGGCGAGGCCCGCGCCGAAGTGGTGCCAGAGGTGGCGGCTGGGCGAGGCGGCGAGGCAGAACGCCAGCAGCAGCCACATCACGGCGATGTTGTCCAGGAAGATCTCCCGGTTGAGGACGACCGCGAGCGGGGAGAGCCCGAACAGGGCCATGCCGAGTCCGGCGGCCCAGCGGGGCAGCGAGAGCCGGCGCCCGAGGACGTAGACGAGGACCGCGCTGACGCCGCTGACCAGCAGCATGACCAGCCGCATGGTGCCGACGGTCATGGCGCCGGGGCTGATCGCCGAGGGGATCCAGCTGAGCAGGGCTATCTGGATCCAGCCGAGCGGCGGATGGTCGTACCAGTAGGTGTAGTGGGCCAGGCCCCGGCCCTGCTGGACGGCCCAGGCCTGGGCGAGATAGGTGCCCTCGTCGTCGCTGAGGGTGGGGTAGTCGGCGATGTTCCAGCCCTGGACGACGAGGATCACCGCGAGCAGGACACCGCAGAGCACCAGGTCGGGGCGGGAGGAGCGGAGTCGGGGCGGCGACGTTCGACTGGTCGAACGGGTGGTGGGCACAGCTCGGCGTTGCGCGGGGACCTTCGCTGCGGTCACCGCGGGCAGTGTGGAGGTCACGCAGGAACGTCCTCTCGATGGGGCTCGGCCGCGGTGAGGTGCGCGCCGACGTGCGTGGTCAACTCCCAGTCGTTACGGCCGCGTTGCTCGCGCCACACGGCACGGATCGCGGCACCCGCGAGGAGGACCTGGTAGAAGGGGCCGCCCACGATGAGCTTCACGTAGTGGACGAAGCGGACCTTCAGGCCGTACTGCTTGCCGAAGTCGTGCAGCCCGACCACCTCGAAGACGAAGGTGACGGCGGCCGTGACCAGCGGCAGGAAGGTGAGGAAGGCGACCCCGACGGGCACGTCCAGGAACAGCGCGACGGCCGCGTTGAGCGGGATGACCACGCCGGAGAAGGCCTGCAGGAACGGCGTCATCAGCGTGTACCGGGCGAGCAGCCGCTGCCCGAACGCGGGCAGTTGCTTCCAGTCCCGCTTCCGGTACACCTGCAGGAAGCCCTGGTTCCACCGGGTGCGCTGCTTGAGCAGCGACATCAGCGAGCCGGGGGTCTCCTCGCGGGTGACCATGTCGGAGTCGTAGGCGACGACGACCTTCTTGCCGACGCTGGACAGCCGCACCCCCAGGTCGCAGTCCTCCGCGAGGCAGTCGGGGTCCCAGCCGTCCGCTTCCCTGAGGACGTCGGTCCGTACGAAGACGGTGTTCCCGCCGAGCGGGATGAACCCCTTCTGGGCGTGCAGGTGCAGCCGGGAGCGGAACCAGAAGAAGTACTCCAGGCAGTTGCGCAGGCTGTACCAGCTGGAGTGGAAGTTGATGAGCTGGACCCCGCCCTGGACGACGTCCGCCCGCGTGGTGCGGAAGGCGTGGTCGACGTGCGCGAGCAGCTCCGGATGGACCTGGTCCTCGGCGTCGAAGACCCCGACGACGTCACCGCGGCAGTGCGGCAGCGCCGTGTTCATGGCCTTCGGTTTGTTCTTCTTCTCGTGGGTGTCGACGACGACCCGGACGCGCGGGTCCCGGGCGGCGGCCTGTTCGGCGACGGCCGTGGTCTCCGGGTCGTCGTGCCCGACGATGACGATGATCTCGAAGTCGGTGTGCGCGGACTCCAGTAACCGCTGGATGGTGTGGTCCAGCACCGCCTGCTCGTGCCGCGCGGGCAACAGCAGGGAGAACGACAGGTGTTCACCGCCGTCCGGTCTGCCGAACCGGGTGGAGGCCAGCACCTCGGGCGTGCGCCACGCGTGCATCTGCCACCACAGGGTGAAGGCGGCCATCCAGAACAGGGCCAGTGAGACGGCGCCGATGAAGACAGACGTGAGCAAAAAGATCCCCCCAGATCCCCAATACCCCCTGTGCGCACGGCGGTTTGTCATGCCGTCGCGTCGCTGTGGAGAGACTAGGGGGGAAGTGTGAAGCGCGTGAGCCGTTCCGATAAATAGCCTGTTTCGGGAGGTGGTGCGGGTAGCGGGAGCTATCCGAACACCTGCTCACATTCGGACAGTTCACCCTTTGTCGGTCCCTGGCGTTCGCCCAGTTCAGCGGCCTTTCCGGGACTGTCAGTGACTGTTGAGCACAGCCCGCAGCCGCTCCGGACCGGTCGTCGGCGCGTCACAGGTGAAGTGACGGCAGACGTACGCCGCCGGCTCTCCGTCCACCAGCGGACGGCCGGCGAGGAGCGGGAACTCGTCACTGTCCGCGGCACCGACCGCGACCACCGCACCCGGGGCTGTCCCCAGAAGTGCCGTACGGTGCAGGGCCGCCGTCCCCTCGTCCGCCAGGTCGGGTCCCGGTCCGACGACGGCGACCTCCCTGGGCCCGTCGAGGAGGGCCTCGGCGACGGCGAGCCCCCAGCCGATGAACCGGGGCACGCGCGGCCCGAGGGTCTTCACGACCCCCAACGCCCGCTCGGCGGCGGCTCGGTGCGACTCGGACCCGGTGTGCGCGCCGTACGACAGCAGGGCGCCGGCCGCGGCCGTCCAGCCCGACGGTGCCGCGTTGTCGGTGGGGTCCTGCGGCCGGCGGATGAGCCGCTCGGCGTCGGACGCGGTGTCGTAGAGCGCGCCGCTGTCCGGGTCGGTGAAGCGGGTGAGCACATGACCGAGGAGCAGCCCGGCGAAGTCGAGCCAGACACCCTCGCCCGTCACGGACGCGAGCGCCAGGAAGCCCTCGGCGACGTCGGCGTAGTCCTCCAGCACACCGGCGTTGGGGCCGACGCGGCCGTCCTTGCTGGTTCGGGCGAGGCGGGCGTGCTCGTCGAGGTGCACCCGCACGAGGAGGTCGGCGGCGCCCAGGGCCGCCTCGATCAGGTCGGGCCGGTCGAAGTAGGCGCCGGTCTCGGCGAGTGCGGCGACCGCGAGGCCGTTCCAGGCGGTGACGACCTTGTCGTCCCGGCCGGGTGCGGGGCGTTCGGCGCGCTCGGCGAGGAGCCGCTCCCGGATGGAGGCGATCTTCCCGGCGTCGAAGACGCTGTCGCCCTGCGGCAGTTGGAGCACGGACAGACCGTGCTCGAAGGTGCCCTCCTCGGTCACGCCGAAGTACTGGGCGGCGAGGTCGCCGTCGGCGTCACCGAGGACGGCGCGCAGCCGCTCGGGCGTCCACACGTAGTACGCGCCCTCGACATGCCGTCCCGTTCCGTCGTCGCTGTCGGCGTCGAGCGCGGAGGCGAAGCCGCCCTCGTCCGTGCGCATCTCCCGCACCAGGAAGTCGGCGGTCTCCAGCGCGACGCGCCGGGCGAGCTCGGACCCCGTGGCCCGCCAGAGGTGGGCGTACACCCGGCAGAGCAGGGCGTTGTCGTACAGCATCTTCTCGAAGTGCGGTACGACCCAGTCGCGATCGACGGAATAGCGGGCGAACCCGCCACCCAGCTGGTCGTAGATCCCGCCCCGGGCCATCCGCTCGCAGGTGTCCTGGGCCATCTGCAGCGCGCCCTCGGCGCCGGTGCGCGCGTGGTGCCGGAGCAGGAACTCCAGCACCATGGACGGCGGGAACTTCGGCGCCCCGCCGAAACCGCCGCGCTGCGGGTCGTACTCGCGGGTGAGCCCGAGGAGGCCCTGCGCGAGTTCCTGTTCACCGGGCGGCCGGGGGGCCTGGTGGCTGAGCTCGCGCTGGGCGAGATCGCGGACGATCTTCCCGGCGACCTCGGAGACCTCGTCGCGCCGGGTGTCCCAGGCCTGCCGCACCCCTTCCAGCACCTGCCGGAAGGAGGGCATGCCGTGGCGGGGCGCGGGCGGGAAGTAGGTGCCGAAGTAGAAGGGTTCGGCGTCCGGGGTGAGGAACACGGTCATGGGCCAGCCACCCTGACCGGTGGCCGCCTGTACGGCCTCCATGTAGACGGCGTCGACGTCGGGGCGCTCCTCGCGGTCGACTTTGATGCTGACGAAGTGCTCGTTGAGGTAGTCGGCGGTGGCCCGGTCCTCGAAGGACTCGTGAGCCATGACGTGACACCAGTGGCAGCTCGAATACCCGACGCTCAGCAGTACGGGTTTTCCGGCCCTGCGGGCCTCGTCGAAGGCCTCGGCCGACCAGGGCCACCAGTCGACGGGGTTGTCGGCGTGCTGGAGCAGATACGGGGACGTCTCATGGGCCAGTCGGTTCACCGTTCCACTCTCCCACGGGCTCCGGGGCGGCGTGCCGGTCCGGCCCGGGGGCGGCGTGGCCCCCCGGCCCGGGAGCGGCGTGGCCCCCCGGCTCGGGAGCGGCGTCGCGGTCCGGCTCGGGTACGGCATAGAAACGCATCAGTACCGGGCGGGCCCCGTCCGGGGCCTCCTCGCGTGGATGGCCGTAGCGGTCGAGGAGCGCGTGGTACTCGCGCATGAAGTCGAGCAGTTCCGCCCTGGTCAGCCAGGTGCCGTGGCGCTGGACCTGGGCCCAGCCCTCGGGGCCGCGGTACTCGTGGTGGGCGCGACGGTAGAGGGCGGTGTCGAACTCGATCTTGAGGTGGGCGAGCTGGGCGGCCGCCTCGTACTCCTCCGGGGTCATCGTGGCGGGGTCCGGCGTGGTGTGCCGGAAGGGCAGCGACCGCCACCAGCGCTCGCGCCCGCCGGATTTCTCCGGGATCTCCTCGATGAGCCGCTGCTCGGCGAGTTTGCGCAGGTGGTAGCTGGTGGTGCCGGAGCTCTCGCCGAGCTCGCGGGCGAGGACGGTGGAGTTCGCCTCGCCGTGCCGGCCGAGGTACTCGAGGATCCGGCGGCGCAGGGGGTTGCCGAGGGACTTGTAGAGGGCGGTGCGCTCCAGGCTGGTCATCTCGGGCATGCCGTCGGTCATGCGGCCACGGTAACCCTGAGAACCCTGAGAAGCCCCTGAGGTCTGCCGACTTTTCTTTGCAGAATTTTCTCTGCGGTCTACGGTGGAGGCCGTCAGGGTGGAGGAGTCGGAAATGACGCGGAGGGGAAGGACGTGAGCGCACGGAGGAAGTGGCCCTTGGTTCTGCTGGGTGCGGCGGCGGTCCTGCTGGTGCCGTGGACGGTGGTGCTGGCCCGGACCCTGCCGGGCAGCACCGAGGTGGACAACTGGCCGCTGGCCTGGATCGGTCTCGACGTCCTCATGGCGGCGGGCTGCGCGGCAACGGCCCTGCTCGGCCTGCGCGGTGACACCAGGGCCCGTCTGACCGCCTCGGCGACGGCGTCGGTGGCGGTGCTGGACGCCTGGTTCGACATAACGACGGCGGGCGGGGGCGCTCCGCTGGCCGAGGCGGCGCTGTGCGCGGTGGCGGAGGCGGGGCTGGCGGGTGCGTGCGTGTATCTGGCGATATCCAACGGGCGTATCTGGCGGCATCCGAGGGGCGAGGACCGGTGAGCACCCGCTGAGATGAGCGCGCACGCGCGGGGACGGGCTCGGCCGGTGCGCCCGCCTCGCTGGTGCAAGCCGGCCTCGCTCAACGGCGGTTCTCTTTCCTGCGCGCCGTGGGCGCGGGCGTTCGGTGGTGGTCGGCAGGGCGGTCAGGAGAGGGATCCTGCCCCTGTTCCTGACCGCCCTGGGAGCGGATCGGGTGGACTTCTTCCATGTGTGGTTGTGTCGTTGGCGGACGGGAACTACCGCCGGTCGTCGGTCAGTTGCAGAAGTTGAGCAGGTCGAGGAGGCCGTTGCCGCACTGGAAGTGCTCGCCCCCGTCCCCGCCGCCGTGGCCATAGGCCGGGACGGCCTTGGTGACGACGTGCGTGGCGGGCGTCGCGGCCACGGCGGACGTGGCGGTTGCCACCCCCGCCGCACAGGCGATGCCCACGGCGGCGCTCACCGCGAATGCTCGCGGAATCCAGGAAACGGTCTTCTTGGGGTGAGGTGTGCTGTTCATGCACTCACCATGCACACCCCCGCAACCAGTTGCCCGCCGAGCGCATCCGAGCGGGTGAGACCCCCTCAGATCCGGATACGGCGGCCTCGGCTGACCGTGATTCACGGCCTGTCGGGGGGTGAGCATGTGCGGCGCGGCCACTGATCGGGTGACGGTGCCCATGTCCTCAACGGCCCAGGACCGCGCGCCCCCGAGGGAGGGACTCATAGCCGCAACTGGCTGACACGCGCGCTGTGTTGAACACGCGCCGGTCGAATGGGTCACGCCCCTCGCCGTCACCCGTGAGGGTGAGCGCGTGCAGACCATCCGGCCGGGAAGATATGGGACGCGTGGAGCAGCTTCCAGGGCAGGGGGTGCCGAGACCGTCCGTCCCGGCGAGCAGCGTTCTCCACGCGGACGACACGAGGGATCGTCTGCCGCCGCACAGCCGCGAGAATCCGGCACCAAACCCTCACCCACCCGCTGATCGTCGACCCCTCGCCATCCCGTCCCCCGCGAAGGACACTCATACGCAAGCGAGTTGACGCCGGAGGGGGACGGGACATGCGGGACGGGCATCGCGCGGAGGCCGAACGGCTGCTGGTACGGGCAGTCGAGGAGGAGGTCCGGCGCTCGGGCGGGCGGATCGACGGGCAGGTGCTGCTGTCCCGGGCGCGCGGTGCGCTGGACGCGATGGCGGGGGCGGCCGGTGAGGAGTACGAGACCTACACCCGCGCCCTGGACGAGGCCGAGGCGGGCCGGCTGACCTTCGGGCAGCGGTACGCCCGCCAGGGCGCCGGAACCGCCTTACTGGTGGCGGCCGTTGCCGCGGTGGCCGCCGCCGTGGCCGACCTGTCGCTCGGCACCGGTACGGGTACGGCCGTCGGCGCGGGCGTCGCCGCGGGCGTGGTCGGTGCCGCCGCCTCCGTGGTGAAGGCGGCCGGGGCCCATGTGCCCGCCGCGCACCACCACGCGGGCGCGGCCGGCCAGCCCGGCGGGCCGGAGCAACTGCGGCTGCAGTGGCTGACCGCGCTGGAGGTGCGCGGTATCCGTCCGTTCCTCGACCAGCAGCGGGTGATCAGCGCCTCCACCGGCCCGAAGAAGACCGGCGGCCCCACACTGCGCGGTGCGGACAAGAGCGCGGCGGCCCGCCGGCGCACGGTGCTGGAGCAGTCCTTCGGGCAACTCCCGGACGCGGCGGGCCCGTTCGCGGGGCGCCGGGCGGAGCTGGCGCGGATCCGGCAGTGGGCGCAGGCCGCCCGGGCGGCCACGGAGACCCGGCCGACCGTGGTCGTGCTGCACGGCGACCCCGGCTCCGGCCGGACCACGCTCGCGGTGCGTGCGGCACATGACCTGCGGGACCACTTCCGCGGCGCGGTGGTCGTGGACCTGCGGGGCGGCAGGCGCGAGGAGGCGCCGCTGTCGACCCGGGACGCCCTGCTGCATCTGCTCAACCGGCTGGGGGCACCGCGCGAGCAGTTGCTGTTCCGGGAGCGTTCCTCACCCGACCAGCGGGTCAAGCGGCTCGGCGAGCTGTACCACCGGCATCTGACCGGGCTGCCGGTGACGATCGTGCTGGACGACGCCTCGGACCCGGAGCAGGTGTGCGCCCTGGTGCCCGAGCGCTCCGACAGTCTGATCCTGGTCACCGCACGCACCGCGCTCGACCTGCCCGCCGACCTGCCGGCCTGGGTGCACCACCTGCCGCTCGAGCCGCTGGACGCGGCGGGCGCCGAGGAACTGCTGGGCGCCGTCGCCGAGGACGCGTCGGGTCCGTACGACGCCGAGTCCGCCGACCGGATCCGGGACCTGTGCGGTGGGCTGCCGCTGGCGCTCAGGATCGCGGGCTCCGCGCTCGGACCGCGCTCGCCCCGGCAACTGGCCGCGGACCTGGGCGCGTACGGCCCGGTGGAACCGGTGGAACGTGCCCTGTGGCTGCGCTACACCGACCAGCCGGAGCCCGCGCGCCGGCTGCTGCGCAGACTCGCGCTCGCGGGGCGTGCCTCGCTCGGTGCCGCGGCGGCCGCCGCCCTGCTCGCCACGGACGAGGCGGAGGCCACCCGTCACCTCGTCGACCTCACCGGGGCCGGCCTCCTCGACCATGTGCGCGGCAACCGCTACCGGCTGCACGACCTGGTGCGTGCCTACGCCCAGGCCCGGCTGCTGGACGAGGAGGACCCGGCCGAGCGCACGGCGGCGCAGGAGCGGCTGATCGTGAACTACGCCGAGCTGGCCGACTCGGTGCTGCGGCTGGTCGACGGGAACATGTCGACGCGGTCGCACCAGTTCGGCTCGCACGGCTTCACCTCGCTGGACGAGGCGCTGCGCTGGCTGGACGACGAGTCCAGCTTCATCACGGCGGCCCTGCGGCACGCGGAGGGCGTGAACCAGTCGGCGGTGCTGAACCTGCTGGGCGCGCTGTGCGACTACTGCCTGCTGCGCGGCGACCTGTACCGGCTCGGCGAGATCAGCGAGCTGGCGCAGGCCGTGGACCAGGGGCTGCTGGTGCGCTCGGTGCAGTGGCGCACCGGTATCGCGGCCCGGCAGCTGGGTGAGCTGGACAGGGCGCGCACCACGCTGACCTCGGTGGTGGACCTGTACCGGGAGGCACACCACGACGCGGGCGCGGCCCGCGCCCTGTGCTCCCTCGGGATCACCCTGCACCACCAGGGCAACCTCGTGGAGGCCGCCGCCAGGCTGCAGGAGGCCCTGGATCTGCAGGCGGCGCCGGAGCTCTCGACGGACCGGGCCTGGACGATGCACGCCCTGGCCGCCGTCCAGCGCGACCGGGCCCGGCTGGCCGAGGCGCTGGAGCTGCTCACCCGCTCCCTGGTCCTGCACCGCGAGGGCGGCTCGGTGCACGGCGAGGCCTGGGCGCACTTCCAGCTCGGCCAGCTGGCCCTGCGGCTGGGGGACGCGCCGCGTGCGGAGTCCGAGCTGCGGGCCGCCCTGGAGCGGTACGGCCGGACGCACGACGCGCGGGGCGAGGCGTGGGCGCTGACCCAGCTGGCCCGGGCACGCCTGGTCGACGGGGATGCCTCACCGGCCGTCGAGGGGCTCAGGCAGGCCGCCGCCCGGCACCGGGAGAACGAGGACGCGCGTGGCGAGGCATGGACGCTCTACTACCTGGGCCAGGCGCTGGAGGAGACCGGTGAGCTGGATCCGGCGGTGCGCGATCTGGAACGGTCCCGCACCATGTTCTCCCGGATGCGGGACGTCTACGGCCTGGCCTGTGCCCGGCACCACTCGGCCCGGGTCACCCGCGACCAGCGGGCCGCGCAGACCGGCTCGCTGCGCAACTCCGGCTTCGCCCGGCAGCTCCTCGTGGACGCCCGCGCCGACTTCCAGCGCATCGGCGTCGCCCACGGCGAGGCGTGGACCTGCCTGGAGCTGGCGGTGGTCGACGCGGGCAACGCCCGTACGCAGCCGGCGCTCGCCCTGTGCGACGAGGCGCTGGACCTGTTCGCCTCCTACGGCGACCGGCGCGGCGAGGACTGGGCCCGCTTCCTGCGCTGCACCCTGCTGCCGTACGCGGCGCCGGGCGGAGTGGAGGTGGGCACGGCGGTCGCCCAGGAGGAGCTGGCCCAGCTGGCCCGTGCCGACCACGCCCTGCGGGACGAGAAGCTCACCGACTACGTCCGGGCGTACGCCCTGCTGCTGGAACGCGGGGTCAGCCTGGAGGACGGCTGGCAGGCCTGGCGTCTGCGCATGACTCCGGACCGTCACGCCCGGGAGGTGATGGGCGTGACGGTGGCGGCCCCACGGGGGGAAGGCTCAGCCCTGCTGTGACGTGACCTGGCCGGAGGCCTGGCCCTTGCCGGTCTCCTCGCCGGAGGGCTCCGCCTCCTTGAAGTCGACCTTCCGCATGTGCTTGCTCATCGACTTCATCAGGCCCCACACCGCCAGGGCCATCACCGCGAAGACGATGAAACCGAGGACACCGGGGGTGACCTTGTTCTCGTCGACCTCCTTGGCGAGGGGGACGAGGTGCGTCACTGCCAGGCTCACGCTTGCGCTCATGTCAGGCATTGTCCCGGATGCCCGCGAAGAGGTCGTCCTCGGGGAGGGAGGTGTCGACGAGGGACTTCGCGAGCTCGTACTCCTCCGTCGGCCAGACCTCCTTCTGCAGCTCCATCGGCACCTTGAACCAGCCGCCGTCGGGGTCGATCTGCGTGGCGTGCGCGATCAGCGCCTTGTCGCGGATCTCGAAGAAGTCCGCGCACGGAATGTGCGTGGTCAGCGTGCGCTCGACCCGCTCGAACTCCTTCCACCGCTTGAGCCAGTCCCCGTACGGCGACTCCATGCCGCGCTCCAGCAACGCCTGGTGGAGCGCTTCGGTGCGGGGGCGGTTGAAGCCCTGGTTGTAGTACAGCTTCTGCGGCTGGTAGGCCGGGCCGAACTCGGCCTCCGGGTACTTCTCGGTGTCCGCCGCGCCCTCGAACGCCACCATGGAGATCTTGTGGGTCATGATGTGGTCGGGGTGCGGGTAACCGCCGTTCTCGTCGTAGGTGGTGATCACCTGCGGGCGGAAGGAGCGGATCTGGCGCACCAGCTCACCGGCCGCCTTGTCGACGTCCTCCAGGGCGAAGCAGCCCTCGGGCAGCGGCGGCAGGGGGTCGCCCTCGGGCAGCCCCGAGTCGACGAAGCCGAGCCACTCCTGCTTGACGCCGAGGATCTCGCGAGCCTCGTCCATCTCCTTCTTGCGTACCTCGTGGATGTGCTCCTCGATGTACGTGTCGCCCTGCAGCTTCGGATTGAGGATGGAGCCGCGCTCTCCGCCGGTGCAGGTCACCACCAGCACGTCCACCCCCTCGGACACGTACTTCGCCATGGTGGCCGCGCCCTTGCTCGACTCGTCGTCGGGGTGCGCGTGAACGGCCATCAGTCGCAACTGGTCAGTCAAGACTCAATCCTCGGTAACTCGGCGCCCCCGTGGCTCCGGGTGCGATCGGCGGCTTCTATAGTGACGGAATCGGGGGGCGAATAATTCCGGGTCCGGTTCCTGCCGAGAGGACGATCATGAGTACGGCAAGCACGCGGCTGCCCGAGGGCCGCTACGGCCGGTCCTCGGACGAGCGTGCCGACCGCAAGCTCAGGGTCGCCGGTGCGGTGCTCGGCGCGGCCCTGCTCGTACTGGTCGGTTACTTCGCCTACCACTACGTCGTGGAGAGCCGGATCAGCGCCCAGGTGATCACCTTCGACGCCACGGACAGCGCGGTCAAGGTGCATCTGGAGGTCCACAAGGACTCCGGCACCTCGGGCTACTGCACCCTGCGCTCCCAGGCGGCGGACGGCTCCGAGGTGGGCCGGGCCGACTTCCGGTTCACCGGGCCGGCCACGCGCATCGACCAGGTCGTCACGCTGCGTACGACGGCGAAGGGCACGACGGCCGAGCTGCTCGGCTGCCACAACGGCTGACGCAGGCCGGACACCCCCCGGCCGTCACCCGGAATACGTACACGCTGACCTGCGTTGATGTGATTCTGATGGCTTATGTCCTCCCCCTTCCGGCCTTGAATTGTTAGGCTCGTGGTTTCGCCCATCCGAGAGGGAACATTCTTCTGGGTAGGGCGATGCTTTGTATTCCCAGTACCGACGAGGAGCACCCTGTGACCCAGACCAGCGAGAACGTCACCTGGCTGACCCAGGAGGCGTACAACAAGCTCAAGGACGAGCTTGAGTACCTTACTGGTCCTGCGCGCACGGAGATCGCCGCCAAGATCGCCGCAGCGCGCGAGGAGGGCGACCTGCGCGAGAACGGCGGGTACCACGCGGCCAAGGAGGAGCAGGGCAAGCAGGAGCTGCGTGTGCGGCAGCTGACCCAGCTTCTCGAGAGCGCCAAGGTGGGCGAGGCTCCGGTCTCCGCCGACGGTGCCGTCGCGCCCGGCATGGTCGTCACGATCGCCTTCGACGGTGACGAGGACGACACGCTGACGTTCCTGCTCGCCTCCCGCGAGTACGCGAGCGCCGACATCGAGACGTACTCCCCGCAGTCCCCGCTCGGCACGGGGGTCATCGGCCACAAGGTGGGCGAGGACGCGGAGTACGAACTGCCGAACGGCAAGAAGGCCTCGGTGACGATCCTCAAGGCCGAGCCGTACTCGGGCTGATCCACACCTCGAGGGGACCTTGAGCCCCCGGTGTCCGCCGGATCCCGGCGGACACCGGGGGCTTCGCCGTGTCCGGAGCCGTCAGGCGGTGGCCGAGCGGTACTTGCGGACCGCGAGCGTACGGAACACGGCGATGATCAGTATCGAGTAGATCAGCGAGGCCCAGACCGGGTGCTCCATGGGCCAGGCGTGCGAGGCGGACCGGCCGGGGTTGGCGAAGAGCACGCGGCAGGCCTGCGCGGTGGCGCTGAAGGGGTTCCACTCCGCGATGTGCCGCAGCCATGGGGTCATGTGGCCGGGGTCCACGAAGGCGTTGGAGATGAAGGTGACCGGGAACAGCCAGATCAGTCCGCTGGAGGTCGCCGCCTCGGGGGTGCGGACCGACATGCCGATCAGGGCGCCGATCCAGGTGAACGCGTAGCCGAGCAGGAGCAGCAGGCCGAAGGCGGCGAGCACCTTGCCGACGTTGGTGTCGCCGTCGGAGCCGACGCGCCAGCCGACCAGCAGGGCGACGACGGCGAGCACGACCAGCGTCACGGCCGTCTGCACCAGGTCGGCGAGCGTCCGCCCGGTCAGCACCGCGCCGCGCGCCATCGGCAGGGAACGGAAACGGTCGATGAGCCCCTTGTGCATGTCGTCGGCGATGCCGGCGCCGGAGCTGGCGGTGGCGAACGTGACGGTCTGCGCGAAGATCCCCGCCATGAGGAAGTTCTTGTAGTCGACGGGGCTGGCGCTGCCGCCGATCTGCATGGAACCGCCGAAGACGTAGCTGAACAGCACCACGAACATGATGGGCTGGATCAGCCCGTAGATGATCATCTCGGGGATCCGGGACATGCGGATGAGGTTGCGCTTGGCCACCACCATCGAGTCGCGGACGGACCGGCTGACGGGGTTCCCGGGCGGTGCCACCCGCACGGTTTCGCTGACGGCGCTCACTTGACGGCCTCCTTGCCGTTCGCCTCGTCCTGGCCGGCTGCCTCGGCCACGTGTCCCGTCAGCGACAGGAAGACGTCGTCGAGGGTGGGGCGGCGCAGCCCGATGTCGTCTATCTCGATCCCGCGGGTGTCCAGCTCGCGGATGACCTCGGCGAGCAGCTTGGCGCCGCCGGTGACGGGGACCGTGAGCTTGCGGGTGTGCTCCTCGACCGTGACGTCACCCTTGCCGAAGCCGCCCAGCACCTCGGCGGCGGTCGTGATGCGGTCGCGCTCGTGCACCACGACCTCGACGCGTTCGCCGCCGGTGCGGGCCTTGAGCTGGTCGGAGGTGCCCTTGGCGATGACGCGGCCGTGGTCGACCACCGCGATCTCGTGGGCGAGGTGGTCCGCCTCCTCCAGGTACTGCGTGGTGAGCAGCAGGGTCGTACCACCGGAGACGAGCTGTTTGATGACCTCCCACAGCTGCTGGCGGTTGCGCGGGTCGAGACCGGTGGTCGGCTCGTCCATGAACATCACCGGCGGCGAGACCACGAGCGCCGCGGCGAGGTCGAGCCGGCGGCGCATGCCCCCGGAGTAGGTCTTGGCGGGACGGTCGGCGGCGTCCGCGAGGTTGAACTGCTCCAGCAGTTCCGATGCGCGCTGCCTGGCCGCCCTGGCCCTCATCTGGTACAGCTGCCCGACCATCTGCAGGTTCTCCCGGCCGGTCAGGTACTCGTCGACCGCCGCGAACTGGCCGGACAGGCCGATGGAGCGGCGCACGGCGTCGGGGTGCTTGAGCACGTCCACTCCCGCGACGACGGCCGTGCCGCTGTCGGGGCGCAGCAGGGTCGTCAGGCAGCGGACGGTCGTCGTCTTACCGGCGCCGTTCGGTCCGAGGAGGCCGAGGACCGTCCCCTCGGGCACGTCCAGGTCTACGCCGTCGAGGGCCCTTACGTCGCCGAAGGTCTTGACCAGGCCTTCGGCATGGATGGCGCCTGGCATGTCAGTCTCCACGTCATCGGGGATGTCGGTCGGGACTTCTCGTTCTTCTGACTTCTGAGCGGGATTCTTCGCAAAGGCTAGGTTTGATCGCCCTGTTACGCCCGCCCTTTTCCCGGTACGGCAGGGCGGAACGGCGACCACCCCCACACCATAACGCGATGTATCGCGTCCTACAACGCACTTCACCCGGACGGATGGCGGGACGGGCGGCGAGGCGAGAGCGGCGGGGCGGATGGCGAGTCGTGCTCGGCGTCAGCCGATGACCGTGTACCCCGCGTCTCGGAGGGCCTGGCCGACCTCGACGCAGTGGGCCGGGCCCTTCGTCTCCAAGTGCAGCTCCACCTCCACCTCCGTGAGGCCGAGCCGCGGGTCGGTGCGTACGTGACTCACGTCGAGGACGTTGGCGTCGACCGCCGACAGCACCCCGAGAAGCGTGGCGAGGGCACCCGGGCGGTCCGTCAGGCGGAGCCGGACGGCCAGGTAGCGGCCCTGCGCGGCCATACCGTGCCGCAGCACGCGCTGCATCAGCACCGGGTCCACGTTCCCGCCGGAGAGCACCGCGACGACCGGGCCCTCGAAGGCGTCCGGCGCCGCCAGCAGCGCCGCGACAGGGCTCGCCCCGGCCGGCTCCACGACCAGCTTGGCCCGCTCCAGGCACAGCAGCAGCGCGGCCGACAACTGGTCCTCGCTGACCGTGCGCACCTCGTCGACCAGGTCCTGGATGATCCCGAACGGCACCATGCCCGGCCGGCCCACCTTGATGCCGTCGGCCATCGTCGCCGGGTCCCGCACCGCCACCGGGTGCCCTGCCGCCAGCGAGGGCGGATAGGCCGCCGCGCCCTCCGCCTGCACCCCGACGATCCTGACCTGCGGCCGGATCGCCTTCACCGCCACCGCGATGCCGGCCGCAAGCCCGCCGCCGCCGATACCGACGACGATCGTGCGCACCTCAGGGCACTGCTCCAGTATCTCCAGGCCGACCGTGCCCTGACCTGCGATGACGTCGGGATGGTCGAAGGGGTGGATGAACACCGCGCCCGTCTCGGCGGCGTACTCCTGCGCGGCGTGCAGCGTCTCGTCGACCACCTGGCCGTACAGGCGCACCTCCGCGCCGTAGTCCCGGGTCGCGCTGACCTTCGGCAGCGGGGCGCCCTTCGGCATGAACACCGTGGAGCGCACCCCGAGCAGCGAAGAGGCCAGCGCCACGCCCTGCGCGTGGTTGCCGGCGCTCGCGGCCACCACGCCGGCCGCCCGCTCCTCCGGCAGCAGGCCGGCGATCCGCACATAGGCGCCGCGCAGCTTGAAGGAGCCGGTGCGCTGGAGGTTCTCGCACTTCAGATGCACCGGCGCACCGACCAGCTGGGAGAGGTGCCGGCTGCCCTCCATGGCGGTCACCCGTGATACGCCCGAGAGCATCTTCTGGGCGCCGCGCACATCGTCGAGGGTGACGGAACGCAGGGAGTCAGCGATGCCGTAGCTCATGCCTCCAGCATCGCAGTTCACGCTCGTACACGACTTGTGTGACCAAGCTCCGAGACCGGTTTGTGCAGCGCCGGTACGGCCTGGCGCCGGGCCGCGTACCCTGTCCCCCAACCCAGCAGCCCTTCATGAAGCGAGCCTCCGGCCATGCCCACAACACCTGAAATGTCGATGGACATGACGACCTTCGGTGACACCGGTCTCCTCGACACCCTCCAGCACGAGGTGGCCGTGTTCGCCCGCCGCGCCGAACAGACCCGGCTCGGCGGTGTCGGGCAGGTGCGCAACTCCATGGACCGCGCGGCGTATCTGCTGCTCAACCGGCTCGACAAGGAAGGCCCGATGGGCGTCAAGGCGCTCGCCGCGAGCATGGGCATCGACTCCTCCACGGTCACCCGGCAGGTGGCTCCCCTGGTCGACACCGGGCTCGTCAAGCGCACCTCGCACCCCGAGGACGGGCGTGCCGTGGTCCTCCAGCTGTCCCCGCGCGGGGTCGCCCGGCTCGAGGAAGTGCGCTCCTCCAGACGTCAGCTGATGGCAGAGCTGACACACGACTGGGCACCGGAGGAGCGCGAGCAGTTCTGCACGCTCCTGACCCGGTTCAACGGCGCGCTCTCCGCGCGGATGACCGTGCAGGGGCCCGCACCGGCGGAACAGTCGCCGGCGTCCTGAGACCGGACCGGCTCCGCCGGACCCCCGTGGGCACCGGTCGGTTCCGGAGTCTTGACCCCGGGCCGCCACTGGCCTCATATGAGACCAGGTCCTGCGTCGTACGCGGTTCACCTGTCCCGTACCGGGCAGGGCCCCTCAAGGGGAGGCGCGGTGCGTGATCGGCAGGTGCCCCGAGGTGCCCGCCGGGCCCGGGAGTTCGAGGCGTTCGTCGCGGGCGCGGCCGGCCGTCTGCTGCATGCCGCCACCCTGCTCACGGCGGAGGCACCGCACACCAACCCGCGCGCGCGGCGCCTTCTGACACGCGCGTTCGCCCACACCTACGCACGCTGGGACGGGCTGCACGGCGAGGACCCGTACGACTGCGCCCGCCAGTACCTCGCCACCCGGTTCGCACGCGCGACCTGGCACCGTCACGTCTCCTTCGGCCGCGCCCGCCCGGATCCCCGCAGCCCGCTCGCCGCGCTCACCCCGCAGGAGCGGCTGATCCTCGTACTGCGCCTCTACGAAGGCGTCGCCGAGGAACAGGCAGCGGCCCTGCTGGGCCTCCCCAGGGAACGCATCCGCATCATCTGCGAGCGCGCAACCGCCACCCTGCTCCTTCCGGTCCGCCCTGCGGCTCCGCACCCGGCGGGACGGAAGGTGGTGCCGTCGTGAGGCGGCGGGGCGGGGAGCAGAAGCCCTCTTGCCGGGGGAGGGAGTGGTGAACCGGGTTGAGCGGGAGGCCGCCGCACGGCAGATCATGGAGCAGGCTCCGGCGCCGGTGCCGCCGGACGTGTGCGCGGAGGCGGTGCGCCGCGGCGAGCGCCTGCTGCGGCGGAGGCTGCTCGTCCGCCGGGTGCTGTGGCTGCTGGCCTGCGCCGCGGCCGTCGCGTTCAGCGTGTGGGCGGCCCGCGTGCACCCGTGGGCGGAGCCGCCCTCCCAGACGACTCCGCCGATCACCGGCTGGTGAGCCGGCCCCGGGAACCGGCCCCGAGACGGCTGTCCTGTCGGCTAGCCCAGGGCCTGCTGCAGGTCTGCCAGCAGGTCGTCGACGTTCTCGATGCCCACGGACAGGCGCACCAGGTCGGCGGGGACCTCCAGTGCGGAACCGGCCGCGGACGCGTGCGTCATCCGGCCGGGGTGCTCGATCAGGGACTCGACGCCGCCGAGCGACTCTCCGAGGGTGAACACCTTGGCCCGGTTGCACACCTCGACCGCGGCCTCCTCGCCGCCCTCGACGCGGAAGGACACCATGCCGCCGAACGCCCGCATCTGCTTCGCCGCGACCTCGTGGCCGGGGTGCTCGGGCAGGCCCGGGTAGAGGACGCTGGTCACGCGCGCGTGCCGGGTCAGCATGTCGGCGATCTTCGTGGCGTTCTCGCTGTGCCGGTCCATCCGCACCGCGAGGGTCTTGGTGCCGCGCAGCACCAGCCAGGAGTCGAAGGGACCGGCGACGGCGCCCATCGCGTTCTGGTGGTAGGCCAGTTCCTCACCGAGGCCCTGGTCGGAGACGATCAGCGCGCCGCCGACCACGTCCGAGTGACCGCCCATGTACTTGGTCAGGGAGTGCACGACGACGTCCGCGCCGAGCGACAGCGGCTGCTGGAGGTAGGGCGTGGCGAAGGTGTTGTCGACGACGAGCTTCGCGCCCGCGTCGTGCGCGACCTGAGCGAGGGCGGCGATGTCGGTGATGCCGAGCAGCGGGTTGGAGGGGGTCTCCACCCAGACGGCCTTGGTCTTCGGGGTGATCGCGGCCCGCACGGCGGCCGGGTCGCTGGTGTCGGCGACCGACCACTCCACACCCCAACGTGTGGCGACCTTGGCGAAGAGCCGGAAGGTGCCGCCGTAGGCGTCGTTCGGGATCACCACGTGGTCGCCGGGGGTGAGCAGCGTACGCAGCAGGGTGTCCTCGGCCGCCAGGCCGGAGGCGAAGGCGAGGCCGCGGCGGCCGCCCTCCAGTGCGGCGAGGTTCTCCTCGAGGGCGGTGCGGGTGGGGTTGGCGCTGCGGCTGTACTCGTAACCGCCGCGCAGCCCGCCCACGCCGTCCTGCTTGTAGGTCGAGACCTGGTAGATGGGCGGGACGACCGCGCCGGTGAGGGGATCCGCGGTGTTGCCCGCGTGGATCGCGAGGGTCTCGAAGTGCTGACTGATGTGCCTGTCGCTCATGTGCACCGAGCGTAGTGCGCTCGGGCGGATGCTGGCGCCCGCGAGGCTCGACCCCACCGGACCGAGCCTCTCTGTCATGCACGTGCCCGGAGTTTTCCACAGCCCGAGGTGGGGGTTGGCCAATTGCCGGCGGGGTCTGGTTCGCTTGGGGCATGGCGATTCTCTGGCTGCTGATGGCGCTGCTCATGCTGAGCTTCGTGCTGCTCCCGCTCATGCGGCGCAGGCGCGGGGTGATCGAGCAGGTCCCCCCGGGGCACCCGGACGCCGCCGACCCGGCGGCCTACGGCTTCGTGCGCCAGGAGGAGCTGGACGTGCGCATGCCCGGACCGGACCAGGATCTGCTGGACGTCCTGGAGTTGGTGCAGCGCACCCAGGACTATCGTGCGGCCTCCCAGCTGCTGGCCGGCACCGGGGCGGAGGACGAGCAGCGCTGGCAGCGGGTGCAGGCCTTCGCCGGCGCCGCCGCGCTGGAGCTGCAGCAGCGCCCCGGCGGGGTGCACGAGACGCCGGGCGGCCAGTGGCTGCGGGTGTGGCGCGCCGAGCAGCCCAAGGACGCGGGCAGCGCCGCCGTCTATGCCGAGTTCCTGGTGCAGCAGACCTGGCGGACGTCGACGCCGGGCACGGACGACTTCCGGATCATCATGGAGGAGGCCCGGGACGCGTGCGGGCAGGCGGCCCTGCTGGCCCCCGGCGACCCGGTGCCGTACATCGTCGAGCTGTCCATCGCCCGTGGACTCGCCTACTCCCAGGCGGAGTTCGACCAGCTGTGGCTGAAGATTCTCGACCGTGCACCGCATCACATGGGTGCCCATCTGGCCGCGCTGCACTACTGGTGCGAGAAGTGGCACGGCTCCCGCGAGCAGGCGTACTCCTTCGCCGAGGCCGCCGCGGCGCGCGCCCCGCAGGGCTCGCTGCTCGCCGCGCTGCCCCTGTTCGCGGTCTTCGAGCACCTCCCCGAGGTGAACCTGGTGGCGAGCTTCTACCAGAGCGAGGTCGTCACCAAGGCGATGCACGGCGCCCTGCACGCGGTGCACTCGGCCCGCCCCGACGACCCGATGCTCGCGCACGTCCGCCATCTGCTGGTCTTCTTCCTGGTCCGCGCCGAGCGCTGGCAGGAGGCCATGCACCAGTTGATACACGTCGACGGGCACATCGGCGCGCTGCCCTGGACCCTGTCCGCCGACCCGGCCGCCGAGTTCGCCGTCTACCGCGCCCTGGCCGTGGGCGGTTACGAGGCGAACGGCGGCAGCCCGGCCACCCTCCCCGGCTGAGCCGGCGGACGCCCCGGCCGTACGACGTGGCCAAGGGGCGGTCCGTGGGGACCGCCCCTTGGCCAGATCCGGAAGTCCGGGGCCGTGCAGGGCCCCGCCTTCCGGCGCTGTCAGCCGCCGTTGTACGGGCTGGGGATCAGGCAGAAGTCGATGTGGCTGAGGCCGAAGAACAGGCTGCCGTTCGGGCCTGCGCCGGGGGGGGCGTGGAGGGCGGTGTCGGACGAGATGCCGTTGGGGAAGCCGTGGGCCGCGTCGTAGTTGTAGAGGTTCTGGTTCGGGCCGCCCTTGACGAAGACCTGGCGAGCAGCGGTCGCGCCGGTGATCGAGAAGTCGAACGTCTGGTTGTCCGAGCCGTGGATGGTGAGGGTGAGCGTCCCGTCACCGGGGATGTTGGTGACCGACGTCCCCTCGTGGAACGGTTCGTTGATCCGCAGTGCGGTCGATCCGGCGGGGCACACGGGGTCCCCGCCGGGGAAGGGAACTTCGGCGGGCTGCACGCCCGCGCCGCTCGGCGGACCCGGCAGCGCCAGGGCGGGGCTGGCGGCGACGCCGACTGCGACTACGGCCGTCAGGCCGGCGCCCAGGAACCGGGCTCCCCAGCGTGCGCGCCGGGACTGCGTCGTTGATCGAGTGGCTACTCGCATCACGAGCGCTCCTCCTTGATTCTGAGGATGTACGGAGTCTGGCCCTCGCGAGATCCCGCGCCAGTCGATTCGATGATTCGAATTCTGTGCATTTGTCCGCGACAGGGCGTCTCGAAATATGCCCGACCGCCCCGTCGCGCAACTCCACGACCCGTGGGCCGTAGTCCATATGAGCTTCATAACAGGCCAGAAAGGTGATTCGTCGTCAGTGCACGGTCACAGTCAGGCCGTTCCCCCGCCTGACCCCCTTCGACCTGCTGTGACGTGCCCCACGTGCCCTTGTCGCGACCGGACGACGTACCTATGTTCGGTCGCATGTCCACCCAAGATGCCGCGCTTCCCACCGAACCGGTCGACTTCGCCGTCGATCTCACCGGCCATGAGATGACCCGGCGGGCCCATGTCATGGACGCGCTCGGCGCCGACTGGGACCCCGTCGAGATGATGCGTGGCGAGGAGGAGGCGTACGACCTGCTGTACTCCGGCCTCGACCAGGAACAGCAGCGGATATACGACGCCCTCGTCGCGTCCGGGGTCCTCCCTCAGCGCGGAGACGGCCGTGCTTCCGCTTGATCCCCAGGCGGACATCGGACGCCGCGCCTGGGTGACCTGCCCGCACTGTGCGGACCACCGGGGCTGCGCCACGTGCGAGCAGGGTCGCAGGTGCTCACGGCACTGGCGTTATCTGCTCTCCAACACGGGCAGCCTGCTCCACCTGCAGTGCCCCTCGTGCACCCACGTCTGGGACCACGAAACGGGCTTCGGCGCCACCCGCACCGGTTGAGCACGGCTGCGCGGGTGTCCCTCCGGAGCGACGTGCCGGTGCGGTCGTCGTCAGGGTGAGGGGTGAGGGCCACCGTGGACGGGTGCTTCTCGTTCCGGGCTGGATGTGGCAGCGGGGGCCGGTGAGCCGGGGGGTGGGCGCCGTGGTGGTCTTCGGGGTGCTGAGCCTGTTGCACGGGCCCCGGGTGGCGCGCCGGATGGCCAGGTTCTGGCCCCGGCGAGACCACCGCCTCCTGGCTGGTGGTCGTGCTCTTCCTGGCCGGTCTGCTGTGGTGGCCCCGCAGCCGTGCCCGCCTCCTGGCCCGGGCCGGCCGGGCGGAGGCGTCGGCGCGCCGCGTGACGGGCGACTCCTGACCACGAGCCCCGGCGCGACCTCGTAACTCAACGCCGACTCCTCGACGCCGTTTCCTCGGCGCTGAACGCTCACCGCAACTCCGCGACCAGCCCCGCAGTTCCGTTCGTCCCGCTTCCAACCGCGCGACCCGGGGATCCGGTTCGGACAGGCGGGACCGCCCGGTAAATCCGGCGACGGGGCGGCCCCTGCCCCGTACATTCACCGCTCACGAGACCACAGACGCACAGCAGGGGGAGGCAGCGGGATGAGCACGTTCCTCATCGGCGGCGGGTGGGACACGGTCGAGGTCTACGAGCCGTTCGTCCATGCGGTCGGCCACGGCCGGCGCATCGGGTGTCTGGTCGTCGACGAGGGCGACGGGGCGGCCCGGTACGAGCGGTATGCCGAGGCGCTGCGGGGGGCCGGGCCGTGCACGCCCGTGCCGTTGCTCGTACCGCTGGGCGACCGGTTCGAGCCACAGGAGGCGCTGGACGGGATCGACGGACTGCTGGTGTGCGGTGGGCTGACACCCGCCTACCAGGAGGCGCTCGCGGACTGCCGCGAGCGCCTGCCGGCACTGCTCGCCGGGCGCGGGATGCCGTACGCGGGCTTCTCCGCCGGTGCCGCCGTGGCCGCGCGGCGGGCGGTGGTCGGAGGGTGGCTGGTGGACGGGGTGCCGGTGTGCCCGGAGGAGACCGGGGAGGACCTGGCGGAGGTCGAGGTGCGGGCGGGGCTCGGGCTGGTGCCGTTCGCGGTGGACGTCCACGCGGCCCAGTGGGGGACGCTGGCCCGGCTGGTCGCGGCGGTCGGGCGCGGGGACGTGCCGTACGGCGTCGCCGTGGACGAGAACACCCTGGTCACGGTGGAGCACGGGGAGGCGCGGGTGGCGGGCCGGGGACGCGTCCATGTCGTACGGCCCGGCGGGGGCGGGGGTGTGCTGGTGCGGGCCCACCGGGCCGGGGAGGGGTTCCCGGTGACTCCGGCCGGGACCAGCTGAGGCATGCCTCCCCCTCCCCCGCACCGCCCGCCTGCCGCGCTGCCGGGCACCGGGCAGGACCGGTGACTCAGATCGTGGCCGTGTCGATCACGAAGCGGTACCGGACGTCGCTGCCCACGACACGCTCGTACGCCTCGTTGATCTGGTCGGCCCGGATCAGTTCGATCTCGGCGCCCAGGTTGTGCTCGGCGCAGAAGTCGAGCATCTCCTGGGTCTCCTGGATGCCGCCGATCCCGGAGCTGCTGATGCTGCGGCGGTGGCCGAACACCGAGGAGAGCAGGATGTTCACCGGCTCCTCCGGGATGCCGACGTTCACCATCGCACCGTCCGTGCGCAGCAGGGACAGGTAGGCATCGAAGTCGAGCGGCGCCGACACCGTGTTGAGGATGATGTCGAAGGTGCCCTTGAGGTCCTCGAAGGTCTTCGGGTCACTGGTGGCGTGGTAGTGGGTGGCGCCCAGCTTCAGACCGTCGTCCTTCTTGCGCAGGGACTGGGAGAGGACCGTGACCTCCGCGCCGAGGGCGGCGGCGATCTTCACTCCCATGTGCCCGAGGCCGCCCAGGCCGACGACCGCGACCTTCTTGCCCGGACCGGCGTTCCAGTGCTTCAGGGGCGAGTAGGTGGTGATGCCGGCGCACAGCAGCGGGGCCGCCACGTCGAGGGGGAGGCCGTCGGGGATGCGGACGACGTAGTTCTCGTCGACGACGATCTTCTGCGAGTAGCCGCCGTAGGTGGGCTGCCCGTCCTTGCCGACGGAGTTGTACGTCCAGTTCGGGCCGCCGCCGGTGCAGTACTGCTGCAGACCGGCCCTGCAGTTGTCGCACTCACGGCAGGAGTCGACCATGCAGCCGACGCCCACGCGGTCGCCGACGGCGTACTTCGTGACACCCGGGCCGACCTCGGAGACGACGCCCGCGATCTCGTGGCCGGGCACCATCGGGAAGATCGCGGTGCCCCAGCCCTCCCGGGCCTGGTGGATGTCGGAGTGGCAGATACCGGCGAACTCGATGTCGATCAGGACGTCGAACTCGCCGACCGCGCGCCGCTCGATCGTGGTCCGCTCCAGCGGGGCCTTCGCGGCGGGCGCGGCGTAAGCAGCAACAGTGGTGGTCATGCCGGGGTTCTCCTAGCGATGTCATCGCGCCCGGCTGCCTTTCCGCCGGGCACGCAATCACCCTCTCTCACGCTACGACGGCCACCCAGACCACGCCTCTGCGTACGTCTGCCGTGCCTACCACTGGCGGGGTCAGGTTCCTGTACGTACGACCGTGAATACTGGTTGTATGGAAAACCAGCCCCTGCCCTCCTCCCCGCCCCTGGACCGGCGGGCCGAACTGAGCGAGTTCCTGCGCAGCCGGCGGGCCCGGCTGAAGCCGGAGGACGTGGGGCTGCCCGACTTCGGCCGGCACCGGCGGGTGCCGGGGCTGCGCCGCGAGGAGCTGGCACAGCTGGCCGGGGTGTCGGTGGCGTACTACACCCGCCTGGAACAGGGCAACGGGCGGAACGTCTCGGCGGAGGTCCTGGACGCGATCGCCCGGGCGCTCAGGCTGACGGACGCCGAGCACGCGCACCTGACGCATCTGGCCAAGCCGAAGTCGCACAAGAAGAAGCCGGCGGCGCGCCAGCAGCAGGTCCGCTCCTCGCTGCGGCAGCTGCTGGACACGATGGACGGCGTACCGGCGTACATCGTCGGGCGGCGCTCGGAGATCCTCGCCTGGAACCGGATGGCGGCGGCGCTCTTCGGCGACTGGGCGGAGCTGCCGCCCGCCGAGCGCAACTGGGCCCGCCTGGTGTTCCTGCGCCCCGACTACCGCGATCTGTTCGTCGACTGGGAGCAGAAGGCGATCGACATCGTCTGCGCCCTGCGCATGGACGCGGGCTGCTATCCGGACGACCCGCGGCTGTCGGCGCTCGTCGGTGAACTGTCCGTCAAGAGCGACGAGTTCCGCCGGCTGTGGGCGACGCACGACGTCAAGGAGAAGAGCCACGGCGTCAAGTGCCTGCACCACCCGCTGGTGGGTGACCTGTCCCTGAACTTCGAGTCCTTCCGCCTGACGGAGGACACCGACCAGTCCCTGGTGACCTACCACGCCGAGCCGGGCTCCCCGTCCGCCGACTCCCTCCGGCTCCTGGCCAGCTGGGGCACGGACGCGGCCCACGCGGTGCCGTCGGCCTGACGGCCCGCCTCCCGGTGTGAAAAGGGGCACCCGGAGCCCTGCTCCGGGTGCCCCTCACTCGTCAGTGGGCGCTGCGGCTCACTTGCCGAAGTACGCGTCGTAGACCGTGATCTGCGACGTGTTGCCCTGCTTGTCGGTGATCGTGGAGCGCAGGGAGAGGGACGCGCCCTTCGCCGGGTTCTTCACGGTGATCCTGCCGCCGCGGACGTCGGCCTTCTTGAAGGTCGTGCCGTCGTAGGAGACGTACACCGTGAGCGACTTCAGGTTGCCGCCCGCCGCGGAACCCTCCACGGTGACCGGGAAGGTGACCGTCCGGCCGGCCTCGACCCGGCTGTCCAGGCCGGTCGTGACGCCGTAGCGCAGGACGGAGGCGGGGAGCTGGACCGCGGTGCCGGACACCTTCCTGGAGCGGAACGTCCAGGTGGCGTCGATCCGGGAGGAGGCCCGGGCGACGCTCGCCGAGCGCTTGACCGAAGTGGTCAGCTTGTAGGCGGCGTCACCGGCCGGCACCTTGAAGGTCGCCTCGCCGACCAGCGGGTCGTCGGTGGAGCCGACCTTGGTGCCGTCGCGGTAGAGGGTGGTGTTCACCGAAGTGAAGGCCGAGGACCCGGGGTGGCTGCCGGAGTCGGCGAACAGCGGCAGCGAACCGTAGATCTCGTCGCCGTTGCGGTAGAGGCCGAAGTCCTTGTCGAGGTGCGGGCCGAAGACCGCGGTGTTGACCGTCCTCGTGTAGCTGCGGCCGGCCTTGAAGGAGGACTCGCCGAGCGAGTACGAGGCGTCCGTCAGCGGGAAGCCGTCCTGGTCGACCCCGCCGTACTGGGTGAACTCCAGGTCCCACAGGACCCCGCCGACGGCGGACAGGTGCAGGGTGCGGATGCCGGGCAGCTTCTGCGGCACCTCGATGGACGAGGCGCCCGTGCTGCCGGGCAGCCAGCCGGCGGCCCCGACCGAGCCGGTCCTGCCGTCCACGGAGGAACCGAGCCGGGCCTTGACGGTGGCCAGCTCGCTCGCCTTGTAGTGCTTGGTGTAGCCGGTGGCGAGCCTGGTGACCGGGCCGCCGCCGGTGACGTCGTACTGCTCGCTCGTCCCCCTGGTCCAGTGGCCGTCCCACTGCTGGTACAGCTGTCCCGCGGGGAGCTTCGGGCCCAGGTGGGCGGTGCGGAAGTTCTTGTACGTGTCCAGGAACCAGCCGTAGCCGTACTCGTAGTCGCCGATCGTGAGGGTGTAGCCCGGCGAGGCGAACTGCGACGTCACGTGTGAGGCCGGCACGGTGATGTCCACCGGCTTGGCCTTGCGCGCGTCGATCGTGATCGTCTGCTTCTTGGCGACGGTCAGCTTCGGCTCGGCGATCCAGTCGGCGCCCTTGGTGCCGTCCTCGCTCCCGAAGACGGAGGAGTTGAGGATGTACGTGCCCTTGGGCGCGCGCACCCTCACCGTGCCGGACGGGTCGTTCGGGCTCGCTTCCGTGCCCTTCGCCAGGCCGCCCACGCCGCTGAGGTCGGCGCTGTAGTACTTGGCGGGCTTGCCGTCACGGCCGATGAACTTCAGCGTGACGTCGTACGACTCCACCTCGCGCTGCACCGCGGCGGCCGTGCGGACGCTCTGGCCGGCGCCGGTCGCGGTCACGTACGCGGAGTAGGCGCCGTCCAGGGTGCCGCCCAGCCTGGTGTCGGCGGTGAGGTCGACGGACGCCCTGCCGTGCGCCGGGACCGTCAGCCGCGTCGCGCCCAGCGTGAAGAAGCCCGACGGGGCCGCGTGGCCCCTGGGGTCGGTGGCGGTGCTGCTCAGGGTGAGCGTGACGTCCTTGTCGCCGAGGTTGCGGTACGTCACCTTCCTGGTGACCGGCTTGTCGTCGGTGTGCGGCCACTGCTGCACACCGAAGCTCACCGAGACCGGCTCGGCGATCACGGTCTGCCGGTAGGCCTTGTCCACCGCGATTCGGCCCGAACCCTGCTGGAACGGCGTGTACTTGCCGCCCTTGGCGGAGCCGGTCAGCGCGCCCTTCAGCTCGGCGTAGCCCCAGTCGGGGTGTTCCTGCTTGAGGATCGCGGCGGCGCCGGCGACGTGCGGGGTGGCCATCGAGGTGCCGGAGAGGGTCAGGTAGCCCTCGGGCTTCTCGCCGACCTCCTGGTCGATGACGCTGCCCTTGGCCGCGGCGGCGGTGATGTCCACGCCGGGCGCGGTGACGTCGGGCTTGATGGCGCCGTCGCCGACGCGCGGGCCGGTGGAGGAGAAGTCGGCGAGCTTGTCCTTCTTGTCGACGGCGCCGACGGTGAGCGCGGCGTCCGCGCTGCCCGGCGAACCGATCGACTGGGGGCCGTCGTTGCCCGCGGCGATCGCGAACAGGATGCCCTTGGTGGCGGAGAGCTTGTTGACCTCGGCCTCGAGCGGATCGATGCCGGGGCTGTCGTAGCCGCCGAGGCTGAGGTTGACGACGGAGGCGCCCTGTGCGGCCGCCCACTCCATGCCGGCGAGGATGCCGGAGTCGTCACCGGAGCCGGTGTCGTCCAGGACCTTGCCGTTGAGGATCTTGGCGTCCGGTGCGACACCCCGGTACTTGCCGCCCGACCTGGCGCCGGTGCCGGCCACGATGGAGGCGACGTGGGTGCCGTGCCCGAAGTGGTCGGCGGCGTCGGACGCGGAGGTGAAGTTCCTGGACTGGACCACCTGGTCCTTGAGGTCCGGGTGACGGGTGTCCACGCCGGTGTCCAGGACGGCGACCTTCACGCCCTTGCCGGTGTAGCCCGCCTTCCACGCGACGGGCGCGCCGATCTGCGGCACGGACTTGTCGAGGGAGGCCCGGCGGACGCCGTCGAGCCAGACGTGCGCGATGCCGGAGGCGGCCCGGCCGCCGTCGGTGACGGCGTGCCACAGCCGGGCGGTGCCCTGGACGGGCGTCTGCACGGCGTCGGCGTCGAGGGCGCCGAGGCTGCGGCGCAGATGGCCCGCGCCCCGGACGTCGGCCCTGGCCGTGGCCGCGGAACCGGTGTAGCCGACGATGACCTTCAGGCCGTTCTTCTGGGCTCTGCGGGTGTCGGCCTTGTTCAGCTCGGTGACGTCGAACAGGCGCTGGTCCAGCACTCCGGAGGCCACCAGGCGCGCCGCGTCCACCGGGACGACGAGCGTGTGGCTCTTCGTTCTGCGGACCTGGACGGGTATGTGCTCACGTCCCTCGGCCCGCTCGATGCCGACGATCCGGCCCTTGGCGTCGAGGGCGACGCGGTCACCGGTGATGAGAGTGACATGGGTCTTCGCGGTGAGCGCGGAGGCGACGGTCGGGGTGCGCTCCGCGGGCCTCGCCGACGCCGGGCTGGTCATACCCGCTGCGAGGGCGACGGCTGCGGCCGTGGCAATACCGGCCGCAGCAGCTCTTTTCACTTGTCTGCGCAAGTTCTCCCCCTGGAGATGGAGTACCGGGCGAATTCCCCGTTCACCCGGGCGGGGTCGATGGCGTACGCAGGCACGGCACCCCCCGGATCACGCAGTATGCCGGGGGGTGTTCGGGCGGCTCAATGGACGAGAGGACGGTAAGAAAGAGCGACGGAAAACTGTTACGCCGTGGCCGGATCGCTGTAACAAACCGTCAGGTGCCGGCGTTCTCCCTCACTGTGATCATTCCCTTCCGGATGGTGGCGAGCCGCGGGGCCTTCTTCGCGGTCAAAAACGCCAGTGCCGCCCCTGGGGGCGGCACTGGAGAGGCAGGGACGGGAGCGTCAGACGGCGGAGCCGGCCTTCCACTGGGCCCAGCTCATGTTCCAGCCGTTGAGGCCGTTGTCGGGGGCGACCGTCTTGTCGCCGGTGTTCTGGACGACGACCACGTCACCGATCAGCGAGTTGCCGTAGAACCACGCGGCCGGCGTGTTCGGGTCGCCGGCGCCCTTGACGTCCTGCAGGCCGACACAGCCGTGGCTGGTGTTGACGTTGCCGAAGACGGACGGCGCGCCCCAGTAGTTGCCGTGGATGAAGGTGCCGGAGTTGGTCAGGCGCATGGCGTGCGGCACGTCCTTGATGTCGTACTCGCCCTTGCCGTCGGAGTCCTTGAAGCCGACCGTCGCGCCGTTCATCCGGGTCTGCTTGAACTTCTCCGAGATCACCATCTGGCCCTCGTAGGTGGTGTGCTCGGGGGCGCCCGCGGAGATCGGGATGGTCTTGACGACCCTGCCGTCCTGCGTGACCTTCATCTGCTTGGTCTTCGCGTCGACGTACGAGACCTGGTTGCGGCCGATGTGGAAGGTGACCGTCTTCTGCTGGATGCCGGTGACACCGGGCGCGCCCTGGACGCCGTCGAGCGCGAGCTTCAGGGTGACGGTGGAGCCCGCCTTCCAGTACTGCTCCGGGCGGCAGTCCATGCGGTTGGCGTTGAACCAGTGGCAGGCGACCTCCTGGCCGCTGCTGGAGCTGACCGTGATGCCCTTCTGCACGGCCGCCTTGTTGGTGATCGCCTTGTCGAAGTTGATCGACACCGGCATGCCGACACCGACGGTCGCGCCGTTGTCCGGGGTGAAGCTGCCGATGAAACTGTTGGCCGGGGAGACGGTGGTGAAGGACGCGTTCTCGTTGGCTATGCGGCCCTGGGAGTCCTTGGCCTCCGCGGCGACCTTGTAGGTGGTCGAGCGCTGCAGCTGGACGGTGGGCTTCCAGCTGGTCCTGTCGGCGGAGAGCTGACCGGGGACGGCCCTGCCGTCCTGAGTGGTCATCGTGACGCCGGTCAGCGTGCCCTTGACGACCCTGACGCCGGCCGAGTTGTTGATGGAGGCGTTGTCGGAGCCGTCCTTGGGTGTGATGGTGATCTGCGCCGCGGACGACTTCTTGGCCGCCGCCTCGTCGGCCTTCGCCTGCGAGCTGTTGCCGTCGTCGGCCGCCTTGGTGTGGCCGCCGCCGGAACAGCCCGTGAGTGCCAGCACACCACCGAGCAGTGCGGACGCGGCCATCAGGCCCTTGCGCCGCTTACTGTCCGTCATCACACGCTTCTCCATCGTTGCCGAATTCCGTGAAAACCCCGAGGTCCCCCGTTGCGAACCCTCCACGCTACGGGCGATCCGTCCTTTTCCACATGGTTCGCATGTGTTAGGCGCACCACGGTCGCCCCGGTCGCCCGAGGCGGATGGTGCGGAAGTCGTCCGTGCGCCCCCCTGAGACGACGAAGCCCCGGACGGCGGTTGCCGTCCGGGGTCATGGGTGCCCCGGGACGCTCAGCCGATGCCGTCCTCTTCTTCGTCGTCCTCCCCATCATCCTCGTCGAGGTCCCAGTCGGACGAGTCAGGGTCGTAGTCGATCCGCTCACTCGACCAGGACGCCTGCTGGAGTTCCACCCCGGGCACCTCGCTGACCAGGTCGAACGGGTCCACGAGATACGCAAGAGCCTCGGCGGTGTCTTCCGTCACAGCTCCCTCGGTCTGGGACCGCTCGGCCTCCGGAAGCTCCCGGTCCCGGGCGAGCCGGCCCAGCGCGGCCTTGGCCACCTCGTCCTCGTCCTGCACCTCGAGGACCAGCTCCACTCGAAGCCGTACAAACCGTGATGTGTCTTCAGCACTCATGGCGGGAGCGTACGACCGAAACCTCCCGTGACTTTCCTGTGACCCGCGACTTTCACTAACATCGCTCCCCACGGCCAATTCGCCAGCGTCACAAGGGGATCGATATTCCGTGTCATCCGTTCGCCGACCGCTGCTGACCGCCACCGCGGCGGGCACCCTGCTGTGCGCACTGTGGTTCGTCCCGTCCGCGAACGCGTCGCAGGACTCGGGCAGAGCGCGTGCGGAAACGTCCATGACACATGTGACCCAGCAGGCCAGGGCGGTGTCACGGGCGACCTCGGAGGCCGCCCGGGACGCGGCGGACGACACCGAACTCGCCGACACCGGAAGCCCCGACACCACGCCGTACGTCGTCGGCGGCACCCTCTTCCTCGGTGTGGGCGCCGGCTTCGTGCTCTACTCCGTGCGCCGTGAACGCATGGGCTTTTAATTCCCCTTGACGACCCTTTGACGAGCCGCACATAGTTCGCCCATGAAGAGATCATCGGGCGTGCGACGGTGTGCCACCGCGGTGGTGGGTGCGCTGTCGCTCGCCCTTGTCACGGGCTGCTCCCAGGGCGATTCGAAGGAATCCGGTGCGTCCGCGAAGGCGCTGAGCGCCGCGGAGTTGAACAAGCGGATCATCGCCGAGGGCGAGGTGCCGGGGTACCGGGTGCAGCCGGTGCCGGCCGCCCGCGCCAAACCCGTCACGACCGACAGCGCGCCGTGCCGGCCGCTGGTCCGCGTGCTGAGCGGGCTCCCGCCGGTCGACGCGGCGGCCAAGGCCGACCGGCTGGCCATGGAGAACCCGAAGAAGAACCCCTCGGCCAGGCCCACTTCGCTGGACGGCCTCGACGAGAAGCAGGTCGAGGAGAGGATGCACAGGTCGCTGGACCGGGACGTCACCACCGTCACCCTGGCCTCGTACGACGGGGACGGTGCCGAGAAGGCCCTCGCGTCGGTCTCCCCCGCCCTCAGGTCCTGCGCGAGCGGCTTCCCCGCCCAGCAGGCGGGTACGAAGGTGCGGTTCACCGAGGTCGCCGAGGAGAGGGCGACGGGCACCGGGGACGGGTCGGTGGCGTTCACCGCGACGATGGACCCGGACGACGGGGACGCGGCGCCCGTGCACGCCGAGGTCGTCCGGCTCGGGAACACCCTGTCGGTCTACTTCACCTCGAACCTGGGCGCCATGATGGCCAAGAAGACCTACGCGGTGCCGCCGGAGGTCGTCAAGGCCCAGCAGGCCAAGCTGAAGTGACGTGGAAACAGGGGCCCCGCACCACGGCGGGGCCCCTGTTCTCGTGCCGGGACGTTACTGCAGCGGACCGGTGACCGACTCCGCCGCGGCGACGAGGTGACCTCCGCGCACGAACGCGTCGGCGGCGGCCAGGTCGGGTGCGAGGAAGCGGTCCGGGCCCGGCCCCTGCACACCTGCGGCGCGCACGGCCTCGATGACGGCCTGGGACGCGGGCGCCGGGGTGAGGCCCTGGCGCAGCTCGATGGCGCGGGTGGCCGCGTACAGCTCGACGGCGATGATCCGCGTGAGGTTGCCGACGGCGGTGCGCAGCTTGCGCGCGGCCGACCAGCCCATGGACACGTGGTCCTCCTGCATGGCGGAGGAGGGAATGGAGTCCGCGGAGGCGGGCACGGCCAGCCGCTTCATCTCACTCACCAGCGCGGCCTGCGTGTACTGGGCGATCATCAGCCCGGAGTCGACACCCGCGTCATCGGCGAGGAACGGCGGGAGCCCGTGGCTGCGGTTCTTGTCCAGCAGCCGGTCGGTGCGGCGTTCGGCGATGGAGCCGAGGTCGGCCGCGGCGACGGCGAGGAAGTCCAGGACGTAGGCCACGGGCGCACCGTGGAAGTTGCCGTTGGACTCCACACGCCCGTCGGGCAGCACGACCGGGTTGTCGACGGCGGAGGCCAGCTCGCGCTCGGCGACCAGCCGGGCGTGCGCCATCGTGTCCCGCCCGGCACCGGCGACCTGCGGGGCACAGCGCACCGAGTAGGCGTCCTGCACGCGCGGGGCGTCGTCCTGGTGGTGCCCGGTGAGCTGGGAACCCTTCAGCACGGCGAGCATGTTGGCGGCGCTGGCGCCCTGCCCCGGGTGGGGCCGGATGGCGTGCAGCTCGGGGGCGAGCACCTTGTCCGTCCCGAGCAGCGCCTCCAGGCTGAGGGCGGCGGTGACGTCGGCGGACTTGTAGAGGGTGTCGAGGTCGGCGAGGGCCATGATCAGCATGCCGAGCATGCCGTCGGTGCCGTTGAGGAGGGCGAGGCCCTCCTTCTCGCGCAGCTCGACCGGCTGGATCCCGTGCTCGGCGAGCAGCTCACCGGCGGGCCGGACGGTGCCGTCGGGGCCCTCGGCGTCCCCCTCGCCCATCAGGGTCAGGGCGCAGTGGGACAGCGGGGCCAGGTCGCCGGAGCAGCCGAGCGAGCCGTACTCGTGCACGACCGGGGTGATCCCGGCGTTCAGCACGTCGGCCATGGTCTGCGCGACCTCGGGACGGACGCCGGTGTGCCCGGAGCAGACGGTCTTGAGCCGCAGGAACATCAGGGCCCGTACGACTTCCCGCTCCACCCTCGGCCCCATGCCGGCGGCGTGCGAGCGGACGATGTTGCGCTGCAGCTGGGCGCGCAGTTCCTGGCTGATGTGCCGGGTCGCCAGGGCTCCGAAGCCGGTGGAGACGCCGTAGACCGGCTCCGGCTTGGCCGCCAGGGCGTCCACGATCTCGCGGGCCGCCGCCAGGGCCGCCACCGCCTGTGCCGACAGCTCGATGCGGGCACCGCCGCGCGCCACGGCGAGAACGTCGGACGCCGTGACACCCGACGTCCCCACCACCACAGTGTGCATATCCATATTCAGGAGCGTACGCATTGAATGCATGGATGTCACTAGTGGGGAACGGGAGTGCCCCTTACCGATGCGTGTGGCCTTCGCCTCACGGCAGGCGCCCGCGGAACCGGCGCCGCTCGGCCCGTGCGGGCGGCGGCTCGTCGGCCAGCCGTACGACCGGATCCCCGGGCCCCTCCCGGCCCGCGACCACCGGACGGTCGACGCGCAGGGCCTTGGCCCGGTACTGGGCGGCGTCGGCGAGCCGGAACAACCGCCGGGCGTCGCGCACCTCCCCGATCGGGTCCTCGGTCGAGGCGATCCCGCACGCCACCCCCTCCCCCGGCTCCAGCTCCCCCGCCCGACGGCACAGTTCGTCGGCGGCCTTGACGACGTCATCGGCGGGCGGCCCGACCGCCAGCAGGCAGAACTCGTCCCCGCCGAGCCGCGCGACCAGCGCGCCGGGCACCATCGCCCCGCACAGCGACAGCACCGAGCCGAAGCGCTCCAGGAGCCGGTCGCCGACGGCGTGCCCGAGGGTGTCGTTGACCCGCTTCAGCCCGTTGAGATCACAGACGACGAGACTGACGGCCACACCCTCCGTGCGGTGCCGCTCCACGGCCTCCTCCAGGCGCACGTCCACGGCCCGGCGGTTGGCGAGCCCGGTGAGGGCGTCGGTGTACGCGAGCCGGCGGGCCTCCTCCAGCCGCTCGGTCTGCGCGAGCCCGGCGGCGACGACGGAGGCCAGCACGGTGGCGAAGTCGGCGTCGGCCCGGTCGAAGACGGGGGCGTCGACGGGACGGGCGACGTACAGCTCGCCCCAGGCCCTCCCGTGCAGGACGAGGGGTGCGACGACACAGCAGCCGCGGCCTCTGCGACGCAGGGCCGCGACGCGGTGGTGGAAGTAGCCGGGGGTGCCGGCGGCGGTCCCCTCGGCGGTCTCCACCCACGCGTTGGGTCCACCCCCTCCGGCCCACCGCTCGTGCAGGAACTCGGTGATCTCCGGGAACTGGTGCACCGGATAGGCCTCGGACTCCGGGAACTCCTCCTCATCCGGGCGCCGGTCCCCCACGTTCACGAGGACGCGCAGCCGGCCCAGCTCCCGCTCCCACACCGACAGCGCGGCAAAGCCGCCGTCCAGCGCACGGCAGGCGCCGAGCGCCGCGGCCTGCCACGAGTCCCGCGGGGTGTGGGCCGCCGCCATTCCCTGCGCCAGCGCCACGACAGCCGCGAGCCGTTTGTCCTCACCCATTACTCCAGGTTAGGGAGGTTTGGGGGGATTCGGGCCGCTGGTGGGGCGAACAGGTGCCCCGCCACCGCGGGAGCGGCCCGCCCCCCCCGCTACAGCCCGGGGCACCCGGAGAACCAAGGCCCGGCTACTCCCCCGGCCACTGCGGCTCGCGCTTCTCGTTGAACGCCGCCACACCCTCCGCCCGGTCCCCGGAGAACGCCACCGACCGCCACGCCGCGTCCTCGACCTCCAGCCCCGCACGCAGATCCAGCCCGTGCCCCAGCCGCAGCGCCCGCTTGGCGGCCCGCAGGCCGACCGGCGAGTTGCCGGCGATGCGCGCGGCGAGCGCCAGAGCCTCCTCGCGATCGCGCCCCGCGTCCACGACCTGGTCGACGAGCCCGAGCTCGGCCGCCTCCGCCGCCTCCACCCGCCGCGCCGAGAAGACCAGCTCGGCCGCGCGCGCCGCCCCGACCCGCCGCGGCAGCAGCTGCGTACCCCCACCGCCCGGGATCACGCCCACGGACACCTCCGGCAGCCCCACCACCGCCGTACGGTCGGCCACGATCAGGTCGCAGGACAGGGCCAGCTCGAAACCGCCGCCCAGCGCGAACCCGTGCACCGCCGCGATCGCCGGCATCGGCAGCTCCAGCACCCCGGTGTACGCCCCGCGCGTCACCGGCCGCTGGCGCAGCAGATCCGCGTCGCTGAAGGAGTTGCGCTCCTTCAGGTCCGCGCCGACGCAGAACGCCCGCTCGTGGGACGAGGTCAGGACCACCACCCGGGCGTCCCGGTCGGCGGCCAGCGCCGTGCACGCGCCGGTGAGGGAGCGGGCCATCTCCGTCGAGACGGCGTTCATCGCCTTGGGCCGGTCCATGACCAGCTCCGCGACATGCCCGTGTCGCCGTACCAGCACGAACTCCCCGAACCGCTCCTCGCTCATGACACCCTCCGGTTCACGTGTTAACGCGGGTTAACGCACTGTCGGCCCGATCATCGCAGCCGTACCCGACCTCGGGAAAGTCCACGGGCCTACGCCCGTTCGAGTGACAACACACCCGTCTCATCCCACATCACCCACAGGAACGCATAGCGTGCATCCGCCACGGCACGCCGGGGCGCTGCGGGGAGGGGAACCATGTCACCGACACGTGCACAGACCCGTACGGGAGAGGGGCCGGAGCGGGAGCCGGAGGAGCACGGAGAACCGGCCGGCGCGTCCGGCGTACGACGCGGGCGGCACCGCAAGCCACGCCCGCGCAAGGTGCTGCTCGCCACCGGCGGACTCGCGCTGGCCGCGGGCGTGCTCAGCCTGGTCCGGTTCGCGCCGGACGCGGGCGTCGGCGTCCCCGGCACGGCGGAGGCCGAGCCCCGCCTCGACACGGGCGGCGCCACGGACCACGCGGCGAACACCGGCGCCACCGTCGCCGCCGACCCCACCGCGCTGCCCTCGGCGACCTCCGTCATGGGCGGTCGCAGCCTCGCGCCGACGGCCACCGGAAAGGGCGGGGCCCGCACCGGCTCGGCCACTCCCCCACCGCCGTCCGGCGGCACCGCCACACCGAGCGCCGCTCCGACCGGGGGGGCCGCCACCCCGGGCACCCCGGCACAGCCGTCGGCGACGGCCTCCGCCCCGCGCCCGGCCCCGACGACCGCCCAGCCCGCACCGACCAGCCCCGCACCCGCTCACAGCACGACGGACCGGGGCCCGGGCGGACTGTGCGTACCGGTGCTCGGCCTGTGCGTCGACGCGTCCAGGGGCCGCTAGTGGTCTACGACTGACCGTCGCGCCGGGTGAGCAGCCAGGGCTCGACCACGCCGAGCCCACGTACCGGGCGCTGCCACATCGGCTGGAGCGCGAAGCGGTACACCGGCGGCTCCTCGCCCTCCTTCTCGGCGGCCGCCGCGGCCTCGGCCGCCTCCGCCTCGGAGGCGGGCGCCTCGCCGGTGCGGATCAGCTCCTCCGCGAAGGCGCTGTCCACCAGCACGGCGTCCCGCGGGGCTATGGAGGTCAGCCGGGAGGCCAGGTTCACCGTCGTACCGAACACATCGCCCATACGAGTGGTGACCGTGCCGAACGCCATGCCGACCCGCAGCTCCGGCATCGTCTCGTCGTTCGCCAGCGTCTCGACCAGCCGCAGCGCGATGTCCGCGGCGAGACCGGCGTCGTCCGCCGCGTACAGCACCTCGTCGCCGAGGGTCTTGATGAGCCGGCCGCCACGCGCGGCCACCAGGTCGGCGGCGGTGGTCTCGAACGCCTCGACCAGTTCCCCGAGCTCTTCCTCCTCCATCCGGCGGGTCAGCCGGGTGAACCCCACCAGATCGGCGAAGCCGACGGCGAGCCGCCGGTCGACCATCTCCTCGTCGTCCGCCGACTGCACGACCCGCCCGGCCGAGGCGGCGAGCTGCCGCCGCCACACGTACACCAGGAACTCCTCCAGCTCGGGCAGGAGCAGCTCGACGATCGGGTACGTCACCTCGGTGCGGGTCATGCCGGGCTCGGGCGGCTCGGTCAGGCCCTCCAGGAAGGAATCCATCTGCCACTCGGCCAACCGGGCGGTGGTCTGCCCCGTCGACCGGGCCACCTGCACCGCCATGGCCTCACTGAGCAGCCCCGCCTCGACCAGACCGGCGAGCCGGCGCAGGGCCAGCACATCCGCCTCCGTCAGCGCCTTGGCCTGCCCGATGTCGGCGAAGCCCATGGCCCGCCAGAAGCGTGACGCCAGCTCCATGGAGACACCGGCGCTACGGGCCGCCTGGAACGGGGTGTAGCGGCGCTCGGCGCCCAGGATGAGCTGTTCGAGGCGCAGGGCCAGCGGATCCTCGCCGGGGTCGGCGGCGTCCGCGCCCGCGCCGGAGCCGGTGTCGTCGACGGTCACGCCTGCTGCCCTTCCGATCTGCCGCGGTCATATCGACCGGCCTCAACTCTACGGCAGGTGTGCGCCAGCTCACTCCGTTGGGTTCGGCCGGGGGTACGTGCTCGGAACCGGGTGCGTGCGGCATGCTCCGCCGGCCGTGCCGGGGGTCCGGGGCGCCCATCGCCGTCGCAGGACGCGGGTCCGCCGTGGCCGGTCGCGCAGTTCCCCGCACCCCTGGAGAACCGCAGCCGGCCACGCCCGCAGCAGCACCCTGCACCGGCAAGCGGCCCAACCCTCGGCCCGGCACCAGCACAGGGCAGCCGCTGCGGACCACAGGTATGTGCCGCATGCTCCGCCGGCCGTGCCGGGGCCGTCCAGGGCGCCCATCCCCGTCGCAGGACGCGGGTCCGCCGTGGCCGGTCGCGCAGTTCCCCGCGCCCCTGGGGAACCGCAGCCGGCCACGCCCGCAGCAGCATCCTGTGCCGGTGTCATGGGGTCTACGCGGGGCGCAGGTGCACGATGTCCCCCGCCCCCACGGGCTCCTGCACGCCCTGCTGCGTGGCGATGACCAGCCGTCCGTCGCCGTCGAGCGCGACCGCCTCGCCCACGAGGGAACGCTCCCCGGGCAACTCGGCCCGCACCGTGCGCCCCAGCGTCGCGCACCCCGCCGCATACGCCTCCTGCAGCCCGCTCGCCGCAGGGTCACCACCGGCGCGCCGCCAGCGCCCGTACCAGTCCTCCAACGACCGCAGCACCGCCCGCAGCAGCGGATCCCGGTCCGTGCCCGCCGCCCCGGCCAGCGCCAGCGACCCCGCCTGCGGCACCGGCAGTTCGTCCGCACGCAGCGTGACGTTGATGCCGACGCCGATGACCACCCCTCCCTCGCCGGCCCGCTCCGCGAGGATGCCGCCGGCCTTGCGCTCCTCGCCCCCCACCGTGACCAGCAGGTCGTTCGGCCACTTCAGGGCCGTGTCCACGCCCGCCGCCCGGGCCAGCCCGGCCGCCACGGCGACACCGGTGAGCAGCGGCAGCCAGCCCCACCGCGCCACCGGAACCTCGACGGGCCGCAGAAGCACCGAGAAGAACAGGCCCGAGCGCGGCGGCGCCGTCCAACGGCGGTCCAGGCGGCCCTTGCCCGCCGTCTGCTCCTCCGCCACCAGCACCGCCCCCTCGTCCGCCTTCCCGGCAGCGGCCAGGGCGACCAGGTCGGAGTTGGTGGAGCCGGTGCGCTGCACCACGTCCACGGCGCTGTACAGGCTCCCCTCCCGGACCAGCGCGCGCCGCAGTGCCGCGGCGTTGAGGGGAGGCCGGTCCAAGTTGGACCAGCGACTGTCGTCTGAGGCATCTCGCGGCGTCATGCAAGCCACCCTAGGTGTGTGAAACGCCGCACTGCTGATTCGTAGGGGCACCACTACTCTACGGATGAGTAACCGTCCCCCCTTTTGAGCAGGCAGGGAGCCGCGATCCCGATGTCCGAGCCGGAAGAGATCGACATCCACACCACCGCGGGCAAGCTCGCGGATCTCCAGCGTCGCATCCATGAGGCGACGCACGCCGGTTCGGAGCGTGCCGTCGAAAAGCAGCATGCCAAGGGCAAGCTGACAGCCCGTGAGCGGATCGAGCTGCTGCTGGACGAGGGTTCCTTCGTCGAGTTGGACGAGTTCGCCCGCCACCGCTCCACCAACTTCGGTCTCGACAAGAACCGTCCGTACGGCGACGGCGTGGTCACGGGCTACGGCACCGTCGACGGCCGCCCGGTCGCCGTCTTCTCCCAGGACTTCACCGTCTTCGGCGGCGCCCTCGGCGAGGTCTACGGCCAGAAGATCGTCAAGGTCATGGACTTCGCGCTGAAGACCGGCTGCCCGGTCATCGGCATCAACGACTCCGGCGGCGCCCGCATCCAGGAAGGCGTCGCCTCCCTCGGCGCGTACGGCGAGATCTTCCGCCGCAACACCCACGCCAGCGGAGTCATCCCGCAGATCAGCCTGGTCGTCGGCCCCTGCGCGGGCGGCGCCGTGTACTCCCCGGCCATCACCGACTTCACGGTCATGGTCGACCAGACCTCGCACATGTTCATCACCGGCCCGGACGTCATCAAGACCGTCACCGGCGAGGACGTCGGCTTCGAGGAGCTGGGCGGTGCCCGCACCCACAACGCCACCTCCGGCGTGGCCCACCACATGGCGGGCGACGAGAAGGACGCCATCGAGTACGTCAAGCAGCTGCTGTCGTACCTGCCGTCCAACAACCTCAGCGAGCCCCCGGTCTTCCCGGAGGAGGCGGACCTCTCGGTCACCGACGAGGACCGCGAGCTGGACACGCTCGTCCCGGACAGCGCGAACCAGCCGTACGACATCCGCACGGTGGTCGAACACGTCCTGGACGACGCCGAGTTCTTCGAGACGCAGGCACTGTTCGCGCCGAACATGGTCACCGGGTTCGGGCGGGTCGAGGGCTTCCCGGTCGGCATCGTCGCCAACCAGCCCATGCAGTTCGCCGGCTGCCTGGACATCGACGCGTCCGAGAAGGCCGCCCGGTTCGTGCGCACCTGCGACGCCTTCAACATCCCGGTGCTCACCTTCGTCGACGTCCCGGGCTTCCTCCCCGGCGTCGACCAGGAGCACACCGGCATCATCCGCCGCGGCGCCAAGCTGATCTTCGCCTACGCGGAGGCGACGGTCCCGCTGATCACCGTCATCACCCGCAAGGCCTTCGGCGGCGCGTACGACGTCATGGGCTCCAAGCACCTGGGCGCCGACCTCAACCTGGCCTGGCCGACCGCCCAGATCGCCGTCATGGGCGCCCAGGGCGCGGTCAACATCCTGCACCGCCGCACCATCGCCGAGGCGGAGGACGTCGAGGGCACTCGGGCCCGGCTGATCCAGGAGTACGAGGACACCCTCCTCAACCCCTACGTCGCGGCCGAGCGCGGCTACGTCGACGCGGTGATCATGCCGTCCGACACCCGCGCCCACATCGTCCGCGGCCTGCGTCAGCTGCGCACCAAGCGGGAATCCCTGCCTCCGAAGAAGCACGGCAACATCCCCCTCTAGGCCCGCGGACCCTGGGAGCGGTCATGAACATCAAGGTCGTACGAGGCAACCCGACCCCGGAGGAGCTGGCCGCCGCCCTGGCGGTGGTCCGCGCCCGCGCCGCGGCGGCAGCAGCAACGCCGTCCGGCGCGGAGGGCCCGAGGGACGCGTGGTCCGACCCGAGCAGGATCGCAGGTCAGAGGCTGCCGAAGCCGGGCCGGGCGTCCTGGACCCGCACCTACTGGCCGAGCTAGGGGACAATTGAGTACCAGTACTCAGGCGCCCTGAACCGGCCCGGCCCACGCTGGTGGAATGCTGTGGTCAGACCCGGATGACGAGCCGCCGAAGGACATGCGCGAAGCGCACGACATGCTCCGGCGGCTCGGCTTCCTCATGGCCCTGGCCATGGTCCTGACGATGCTGGTCATCGGCCTGAGATGAGCCGAACACCCTCTTGCGTGACTAACCTGACGGCATGACTGCCAAGCCACGCCGCCGCCTGATCCTCGCCTCCCAGTCCCCCGCCCGCCTGGGCCTCCTGAGGCAGGCCGGCCTCTCACCCGAGGTGATCGTCAGCGGGGTCGACGAGGACGCCGTCACCGCGCCCACCCCGGCGGAGCTGGCGCTCGCCCTGGCCGAGGCGAAGGCCTCGGTCGTGGCGGCGAAGCCCGGGGTGCAGGGCGCCCTGGTGATCGGCTGCGACTCCGTGCTGGAGCTGGACGGGCAGGCCCTCGGCAAGCCCGCCGACGCCGAGGAGGCGACCGCCCGCTGGAAGGCGATGCGCGGGCGGGCCGGCACCCTCCAGACGGGTCACTGCGTCTGGGACACGGCCGCCAAGCGGTACGTGTCCGGGACCGCCTCGACCGTCGTCCGTTTCGGTGAGCCGAGCGACGAGGAGATCGCGGCGTACGTGGCCTCCGGCGAGCCCCTCTACGTCGCCGGGGCCTTCACCCTGGACGGCCGCTCGGCGCCGTTCATCGAGGGCATCGAGGGCGACCACGGCAATGTGATCGGCATCAGCCTGCCCCTGGTGCGCAAGCTGCTGGCCGAACTGGGTGTCGGCATCACGGAGTTGTGGTCGCCGGACGAGTGACCTGGGCGGGGACGGAGTCCCGCGGCTCGTCGGGCCCGTCCTCCGCGCGCTGCGGCTCACCCGTACGGGGCCCGGGTACGGCCACCTGGCCCGGGGCGGTGGCCGGCTCGGCCTCGGCCCTCGGGTCGCCGCCCTGCCCGGCGCCGCCGGATGCGTCCGGCTGGGGGCCGCCGTCACGGTCGTACGTCATCAGGAGCAGCACGACGAGGCCGAGCACCACCACCATGAACAGGAACGCCGTCCAGCCCACCAGACCCCAGGCGAAGGCGCCCAGCAGGCCGTGGACGACCGCCACACTGATCAGCAGGACGCGGCCGAAGCCCGCGGGGGCGCGGTCGCGTATCGCGACCAGGACGGCCACCAGCGCGCACAGCGCGAAGTAGAGGCCGAAGACGACGCCGCCGATCTTCGAGGACGTCGCCATCACGGAGGGGTCCAGGCCCGCCAGGGACATGTCCTGGCGGTCGACCACCACTCCGAGGAACCAGTTCAGCGCGGCGATGAAGACGGCCTCCGCCAGGAGGACGACCGCCACGGCCCATGCCACCGGTCTGCGCACCACCGGTCCCCACCCACTCTCGAGCCAGCTACTTGTTACCACAGGTACGTTCGAGTCATCGCGAACGCTACTAACGGGTAAACCCAGGGACAAGGGTTCGCGCGCCAGCAAAGAATCATTGGGCCATTCGTAGGGACTCGACAAAGAAACTGAGTGGGCCGCAGCACGCTCTCACAGAGACCTTGACCACATGACAGGGCTAGGGTTTCCCGAAGGAGCCCTGCGTACCGAGGTGCGACATGGGCTTTCGCGGGTCGAGCGAGCCTCGAATCACGCTCCGTGTGGGCAAGCTCACCATTGGGGACGGGTCGAAGTGCCGTGTCGGCAGTCCCTAAACTCGGCTTGTTTCAAGGAGGGAGCCTCAATCGTGCGCAAGGTGCTCATCGCCAACCGTGGCGAAATCGCTGTCCGCGTGGCCCGGGCCTGTCGGGACGCCGGGATCGCGAGCGTGGCCGTCTACGCCGACCCGGACCGGGACGCTCTGCATGTCCGCGCCGCGGATGAGGCGTTCGCTCTGGGCGGTGACACCCCGGCCACCAGCTACCTGGTCATCGACAAGATCCTGAACGCGGCCCGCGAGTCCGGCGCGGACGCCGTCCACCCCGGATACGGCTTTCTCTCGGAGAACGCCGACTTCGCCCAGGCCGTCCTGGACGCGGG
>NZ_JBVJVZ010000007.1:0-267222 GCF_055603245.1 Streptomyces sp. NPDC037290
CCCCCCCCCCCCCCCCCCCCCCCCCCCCCCCCCCCCCCCCCCCCCCCCCCCCCCCCCCCCCCCCCCCCCCCCCCCCCCCCCCCCCCCCCCCCCACTCCCCTGTTCCCCTCATCCCTCACCCCCCGTCACCTTCCGGCTCCCCCCAGCCGGACGCGCCCGCGTCTCCCCCCCAGGAAACACCCGTTCGGATGAACCCTCCACCGGAGAGCGCGGGCACCCGTTCGGCACGCCCGTCGCCCGAACGCACGCGCTCCGCTCGCGGCCGCGCCCTGCGGGCCGTTGTCTGGAAGCGTGCCCCCACGTCTCAGGAGCGCCCTGTCGGCCGTGCTGCTCACCCTGTCCTGCCTCCTCGTGCCGTTCGGCGCCCTGGCGGCCTGGGCTGCGTACGGGCTCACCGACACGGGCCGGTACGTCACCACGATGGCGCCGCTCGCCACCGACCCGGACGTGCGCGAGGCCGTCGCGGAGACGGTCGGTGACGACATCCTGCGCGCGGTCGACCAGTACCTGGACGTCCGGACGGTACGCGGCTCCGTCCGCCCGTTCGTGCACGACGCGGTGCGCTCCTTCACCCAGACCGAGGCCTTCCAGATGGCCTGGGACACCGGCAACCGGGTCACCCACGACGCGGTGCTGCGCGCGCTGCGCGACGGCGGCGAGGGGGCCGGGCGTCCGGTCACCGTCGACCTCGCCCCCGTCACCGACCAGGTCAAGCGTCAGCTGACCCGGGACCATGTGCCGCTCGCCGCACGCATCCCGGTGGAGCACACCGCGGTCTCCGTGCTCCCGGCGGAACGGCTGGCCTCCCTCCGGAAGGGGTTCCACGTGCTCGAAGTCGCCGGATTCTGGCTCCCGGTGGCGGCCCTCGCCTTCGCGGCCACCGGCATCACCCTGGCCGTGCACCGCCGCCGCGCCATCGCCGCGACCGCGCTGGGCACGGCCCTGGGCGGCGGGCTGCTCGCCCTGGCCCTGGCCGCCGGCCGCAGCCTCACCCTCGCCGGCCTGCCCGAGGGCGTGTCCCACCCGGCCGTCGGCGCCGTCTACGACGCCCTCACCCACACCCTGCGCACGATCTCCTGGCTCCTGCTCGGCCTGGGCCTCGCGGTGGCCCTCACCACCTGGCTGACCCACTGCCTCCGCCCGGCCCGCCCGACGCGACGCGCCCCCGGCCCGGAACCGGACCCGCCCGCCCCGGCACCGGTGCCGCCGGTGTCCACAACCTGTAGATGACGTCGGCACGTTGCCCACAGGCACACTGTCGGGGAAGTCCTGACGCGGGCGGACAGCCCGCCGTAGGCTCGGCCCGTGAACCGCCGCCCCGGACGCAGGCTCGCCGCCTGGTGTGCCGGACTGCTGCTCGCCGGAGTCGGCGTGGTCGTCGGCTGCCGGGTCGCCGGCACCGACGGCGTCACCCCCGTACCCCAGCTGCTCGCCTTCCTGCCCTGGCTGCTCGTGCCGACCGGCCTCGCCCTGCTGTGCGCGCTGCTCGCCCGCTGGTGGCCGGGCCTGGTGTGCGGTGTCGCCGTACTCGGCCTGCTCGCCTGGTACCTGCAGCCGTACGGCAAGGTCCCCCAGCACGCCGGCCCACCGCTCGCCACCCTGCGCGTGCTGACCTCCAACCTCCAGTTCGGGCGCGGCACCCCCGCCCTGGTCCCGCGGATCCGGGACCGCCGTCCGGACGTCGTCTTCGTCGAGGAGTGCGAACTCACCTGCCAGGCCACGCTGGAAGGCGACTTCCGGGCCGACTACCCCTACCGGCAGGCGGTCCGCGCAGCCGGCTCCCACGGCTCCCTCATCCTCAGCCGCTTCCCGCTGCGGCCCACCGCGGGCGTCCCCGGCACGATGGGCATGCCCGGCGCCGTCGCCGACGTACGCGGGCACGCCGTACGCCTCCAACTCGCCCACCCCATGCCCCCGCTGCCCCGCCAGGTCGGCCTGTGGCGGCGCGAGCTCGGCAGGCTCCGCACCTTCGCCGCCGCCGACACCCGCACGCCCACCGTCCTCGCCGGTGACTTCAACGCCACCCAGGACCACGCGGCCTTCCGCCGCATCCTCGACACCGGCCTCACCGACGCCACCCGCCTCGCCGGACACGACCGCGCCGCCAGCTGGCCCGCGCGCACCGCCTCCGTCATCGGCGCCCAGATCGACCACGTCCTGCTCTCCCCGGACTTCACCGCGACCGGCGCCCGCTTCCTTCCCGTGGCCGGCTCGGACCACCGCGCCCTCGTCGTGGATCTAACCCTCCACCAGCGCGGATGACTCCGGACGCGGGGGAGCGGACCGGCGATAATGGCGACATGTCGCGCGAGTTCCCCATCAGCCTCACCCCTCCCGACTGGCTGGTCCGGAACCTCCGCCCCCAGCAGGCTCCGCTGAACAGGGCCGCCATGGCCCGTGCCGCCCTCGCCATGGCCCTCCCGCTGGCGACCGGCCTGGCCGCCGGATACCCGGCGTACGGCGCCCTCGCCTCCATGGGCGCCCTGTCCGGCGTCATCGGCGACACCGCCGACGCCTACCGGATGCGCATCCTCAACATCGCCGTCCCGCAGCTCTTCGGCGCGGCCGGCGTGACGCTGGGCACGCTGGTGTACGGCCACGGCTGGTACGCGGTCGCGGCCGTCACCGGCGTCGCGCTGCTGTCCGGCATGATCTCGACGATCGGCGCGGTGGCCTCGGTCTCCGGTCTGCTCCTGCTGCTGAACTGCGTGGTCGGCGCGGGTCTCCCGCTGCCCCAGCCCTGGTGGCTGGCCCCGGCCCTGATGACCGGCGGCGGCCTGCTGGTCCTCCTGCTGGCCCTGCTGGCCTGGCCGTTGCGCTCCGGCGTGCCCGAACGCGCGGCGGTGGCGGCCACCTACCGCACGGTCGCCGCCCTCCTCACGGTGGCCGGCACGGACCGCACCGAGGAGTACGACGACACCCGGCGCAGCGTCACCCAGTCCCTCAACCAGTCCTACGACCTGATCCTGGGCCGGCGCGCCCGCCAGCACGGCCGCAGCCGCGAACTCACCCGGCTGCTCGCCCAGTTGAACGCCATCACGCCCGTGGTGGAGGCGGCCCCCGCCGCCCACCTGGCCGGCCGCCCCCTCCCGCCGCGGATCCCGGAGGCGCTCCACGACCTGGCGCAGGCCGTCGAAACCGGCCGCACGGACCCGACGGCCCACGACCTCGACCTCCCGGTGCCGGTGACGGAGACGGCCCGCGCGGTGGACCACGCCCTGCGCCACACCGCCGAGGTCGTCACGGCCCCCGACGTCGACCCCCGTGGCATCGACGACCGCCTGGGCCGCCCCGCGGCGCTGGGCATCCGCACGGCGAGAGCAGCCCGCAACGTCGTACTGTCGGCCAACTCCTGGCGCTACGGCCTGCGCCTCGCCGTCTGCATCGGCATCGCCCAGGCCCTGGTGTCGTTGATCCCCGTGCCCCGCTCCTACTGGGTGGCGCTGACGATCACCTTCGTCCTCAAGCCCGACTTCGGCTCGGTCTTCTCCCGCGCCCTGCTGCGCGCCCTCGGCACGGTGGCGGGCCTGGTGATCGCGGCGGTGGTCCTGGCGGAGGTGCCGCTGGGCTGGTGGGACGTCCCGGCGATGCTGGTCCTGGCCCCCCTGATCCCCGCCCTGACCCCCCGGGGCTACGGCCACCAGACGATGGCGATCACCCCGGTGATCCTCCTCCTGTCCGACATCCTGAACCACCAGGGCACGGCGCTGCTGCTGCCCCGCCTGACGGACTCGTTGCTGGGCTGTGCCATCGCCCTGACCGCCGGCTACCTGCTGTGGCCGGAGAGCTGGCGCACGCGGGTCGGCGACCGCCTGGCCGACGCGGTGGCGGACACGGCGACGTACGTGGAGACGGCCTTCGCACCCGCCGACGACCCCTTGGCCAGGGCCCGTATGCGCCGCCGCCTCTACCGCGACCTGTCGGTCATCCGAACGGAGTTCCAGCGGGCCCTGACCGAACCGCCGCCGACCGGCCGGCGTGCCGCCGCGTGGTGGCCGCTGGTCGTGGCGGTGGAGCGGATCGTCGACGCGACCACGGCGGCCCGCGTCCGCGTCCGGCACGGGGCGCCGCCGCCGTCCACGGCCGAGATCACCCAGATCGCCCTCCAGCTCCGGGAGCTGTCGCAGGGCGTTCGGGACGCGGAGACCCTGTTCCCGGTCCGCACGGACCTCACGGGCCCGGCCGGCAGCGTCCTGGAGCCCCTGCGCCAGGAAGTCGCCGCGGCCCGGTCGATCGCTTCCCCCCGCTGAGCGCTTCGCTAACCTTACGTGTCCGTCCTGGCCAGGGATCGACGGGCATCACCTCACGAAGGGTTGCGCACATGGGCATTCTCACTCTCCTGCGGAACGCATTCGGCCGCTCACGCAAGTCACGCGCCGCCGAGGCAGAGGGTGCGGACCGCCTGCCGGCGCAACCGCCCGCACCCACCTCGCAGACCCCCACCGTCCCCGAGCCCCGCCGCTCGACCCCCGACGAACACGACCTGGTGTCGGCGGCCTTCGACAACATCAAGGTCCCCCACCCGACCGACCCGGCCGCGGAACCCGAGCAGACCGAGCCACTGACCGAGGAACGGGCCGAGCCTGAGCAGGCAGAGGAGCGGGCTGGGGAGCCGGCCGCGCCTGAGCAGGCAGAGCAACTGGCCGAGGAACCGGCCGAGGAACGGGCCGAGCTTGAGCAGGCCGAGGAACGGGCTGGGGAGCCGGCCGAGCCTGAGCAGACCGAGCAACTGGCCGAGGAACCGGCCGAGGAACGGGCCGAGCTTGAGCAGGCCGAGGAACGGGCTGGGGAGCCGGCCGCGCCTGAGCAGGCAGAGCAACTGGCTGAGGAGCAGGCCGAGGAACCGGCCGAGCTTGAGCAGGCAGAGGAGCGGGCTGAGGAACGGGCCGAGCCTGAGCAGGCCGAGGAACTGGTCGAGGAGCCGGCCGAGCCTGAGCCCGAGGCAGCGAGCGCGCCGCAGGCCGCCGACGGCGAGGACGACGCCACCCGCACGGATGTTGCGGGCGAAAGCGACGCCGAAGGCGAGGCCGAGCCGGAGCCGCTCCCGGCACAGCCGCATGCCGCCGACGGCGAGGACGCCCCACAGGAGCCACTCGCAGTCGACGACGAGACCCGCATGGGTGGTGCGGGTGGGAACGAGACCGACGCCGAAGGCGAAGCCGAGGCGCATGACGAACCGGCCCCCACGCCGGAGGCGGACGCGGACGCGGACACGGACCCGGTCAAGAAGACCCCCGCCACCCCCCTGACCAAGGTCAAGTCCCGCACCCCCTCCCTCGCCACCGCCTACAAGGCCGCCACAGCCGCCCTCAAGAAGACCGACCTCACCGGCACCCGAGCGAAGCTCTACCTCGTCCTGGACCGCTCCGCGAGCATGCGCCCGTACTACAAGGACGGCTCCGCCCAGGCCCTCGCCGACCAGACCCTCGCCCTCGCCGCCCACCTCGACCCCGAGGCCACGGTCCACGTCGTCTTCTTCTCCACGGAGGTCGACGGCACCACCGACCTCACCCTCTCCCCGGACCACGAGACGAAGATCGACGACGTGCACGCAGGGCTCGGCCGCATGGGCCGTACCAGCTACCACGCCGCCGTGGAAGCCGTACTCACCCACCACGAGAAGAACCACGAGAGCGGCACCCCCGCCCTCGTCGTCTTCCAGACCGACGGCGCCCCGGACGCGAAGACCCCCGCGACCCAGTCCCTCACCGCGGCAGCGACCTCGCACCCCGCCGTCTTCTTCTCCTTCGTCGCCTTCGGAGACCACGACAACAAGGCCTTCGACTACCTCCGCAAGCTGAAGACCGGCAACGCGTCCTTCTTCCACGCGGGCCCCACCCCGCGCGAGCTGACGGACACCGAGCTCTACGAGGGCGTACTCGCCGCCTGGCGCCCGTAACGGACCACGACGGACGGTCACCCTCAGTGAGCCCGGGCCGCCCCTTCCCACCCTGCAAAACGGGAAGCGGGCGGCCCACCCCTGTCGGCTACGATTTCAAGGTTCGAAACCGCAGAAAACGCGACCTGGGAGCAGCCACGATGGCTCGACACCTCATCACCAGCGCCCTTCCGTACATCAACGGGATCAAGCACCTGGGCAACATGGTGGGGTCCATGCTCCCGGCGGACGTGTACTCCCGGTACCTCCGCCAGCGCGGCCACGACGTCCTGTACATCTGCGCCACCGACGAGCACGGCACCCCGGCCGAGCTGGCCGCCAAGGAGCAGGGCCTGCCGGTCGACGCGTTCTGCGCCCAGGCGCACGACGCGCAGAAGGCGGTCTACGACGGCTTCGCGCTGGCCTTCGACTACTTCGGCCGCAGCTCCTCCCCGGAGAACCGCGAGATCACCCAGCACTTCGCCCGCAAGCTGAACGAGAACGGCTTCATCGAGGAGCGGGCGATCCGCCAGGTGTACTCCCCGGCCGACGGCCGCTTCCTCCCGGACCGCTACGTCGAGGGCACCTGCCCGCACTGCGGCTACGACAAGGCCCGCGGCGACCAGTGCGAGAACTGCACCCGCGTCCTGGACCCGACGGACCTGATCAACCCCCGATCGGCGATCTCGGGCAGCACGGACCTCGAGGTGCGCGAGACCAAGCACCTCTTCCTCCTCCAGTCGAAGCTGGAGAACGAGGTCCGCGAGTGGGTCGCCCGGCACGACAAGGACTGGCCGCAGCTGGCCTCCTCCATCGCCCACAAGTGGCTGACCGAGGGCCTGCACGACCGAGCGATCACGCGTGACCTGGACTGGGGCGTCCCGGTACCGGCCGACACCTGGCCGGAGCTGGCCGCCGAGGGCAAGGTCTTCTACGTCTGGTTCGACGCCCCGATCGAGTACATCGGCGCGACGAAGGAGTGGGCGGACCAGGACCCGGAGAACCGGGACTGGAAGTCCTGGTGGTACGAGGCGGACGACGTCCGGTACACCGAGTTCATGGCCAAGGACAACGTCCCCTTCCACACGGTGATGTTCCCGGCCACGGAACTCGGCGTCCGCGAACCCTGGAAGATGGTCGACTACGTCAAGGCCTTCAACTGGCTGACGTACTACGGTGGCAAGTTCTCCACCTCGCAAAAGCGCGGCGTCTTCACCGACCAGGCCCTGGACATCCTGCCCGCCGACTACTGGCGCTACTTCCTGATCGCCAACGCCCCGGAGTCGGACGACTCGTCCTTCACCTGGGAGCACTTCACCGCCACGGTCAACAAGGACCTCGCCGACACCCTCGGCAACTTCGTCAACCGCGTGCTGTCCTTCTCGAAGAAGCGCTTCGGCGAGGAGGTCCCCGCGGGCGGCACGCCGGGCGAGGCGGAGGCGAAGCTCGGCGAGCAGATCGCCGAACTCCTCGCCGAGTACGAAGGCCACATGGAGACCCTGCAGTTCCGCAAGGCCGCCGCGGCCCTGCGCGCCCTGTGGTCGGCCGGCAACTCCTACCTGGAGGAGAAGGCCCCCTGGCTGCAGATCAAGACGGACCAGGAAGCCGCGGCCCTCACACTGCGTACGGCGATGAACCTCATCCACCTGTACGCGGTGGTCTCGGAACCGCTGATCCCGGCCACGGCCAAGGTGATGCGCGAGGCGTTCTCCCTGGCTGATGACACCGCGGCCTGGGTCACCCCGGCCGAGGCCCAGTCGCTCACCACCGTCCCCGCCGGCACCCCCTTCACCGTCCCGCCGGTCCTCTTCGCCAAGCTGACGGACGAGGACCTGGCGGCGTACAAGGAGCGCTTCGGCGGCGAGGAAGGCTGATCGCTCAGGACTGGTCCGCGTGAGGGCGCCGAGCCACCGGGCTCGGCGCCCTCACGTGTCAGGGGGCCGCCGCGCGCGGCCCCGTGACAGCGACCCGGAAGGAATCTCTGGCAAAGTACCGATGTCGTGAACCTCCCCGAACCCCACCGGCGGCTCCTCGCGGACGTCGTCACGGCGGGCGGCCCGCACGGGCTGGTCCTCGCTGGCGGTTACGCCCTCCAGGCACACGGTCTGCTGCGGCGCCCGCACGCGAACCTCGACTTCGCCACCGAGAGCCCCGAGCCCATGGAGCGAATCGCCGGCACCCTCGGCGCCACCTTGGAGGCCCGCGGCCGGCAGGTCCGGACCGGCACCGGCACCGGCCTCACCGCCCAGCTGACGGTCACCGACCCGCCGACCGGCGAAGCCTGCGCCCTCAACCTGCACAAGGAGGCCTTCTGGCAGCCTCCGGAGCTGACCGGGTACGGCCCGGCGCTCTCCCTGGAGGACGCCGTCGGTACGAAGATCCGGGCGCTGTACGACCGGGGCGCGGCCGTCGACCTGATCGACGCGCGGGCCGCCGCGGGCCGGTTCTCCCTGCCCGGCCTGGAGGAACTGGGCCGCAGGCACGCCCACGACCCGTTCGACCTGACGACCCTGCAGTCCCGGCTGACCGGCACCGACTTCTACTCCGACCTGGACTTCATCCGCTACGGCCTGGACGAGGCCCAGGTCGGCGCGCTGCGCGCGTGGGCCCAGCAGTGGTCCGACGACATCGCCGAACGACTGCTGGAGGACGGCGCGTCCCCCGACAGCGAGGAGGATCAGGGGGACTGAGGTCAGCTGCCGCTGTGCGTCTCGTCCGGCGCCACGCCCAGCGTCAGACCGGCCAGCTGTGCGCGCCGACCGTCAAGAACGAGTCAGGACAGATCGGCGCGCAGGGCGGTCGTTGCTACTTCGGCTGCGGCTTCCTGACGTTCAGGTGCAGCTCGCGCAGGCGCGCCTCCTCCAGCTCGGTGGGGGCGCCCATCATCAGGTCCTGGGCGTTGCCGTTGAGCGGGAAGGCGATCGTCTCGCGGATGTTGGGCTCGTCCGCGAGGAGCATGACGATGCGGTCCACGCCGGGGGCGATGCCGCCGTGCGGCGGGGCGCCGAAGCGGAAGGCGCGGAGCATGCCCGCGAACTTCTCCTCGACGGTCTCGCGGTCATAGCCCGCGATCTCGAAGGCCTTGAGCATGATCTCCGGCTCGTGGTTCCGGATGGCGCCGGAGGACAGCTCGACGCCGTTGCAGACGATGTCGTACTGCCAGCCCAGGATGTCCAGGGGGTCCTGGGTCTCCAGGGCCTCCAGGCCGCCCTGCGGCATGGAGAAGGGGTTGTGCGAGAAGTCGATCGCGCCGGTCTCCTCGTCCTTCTCGTACATCGGGAAGTCGACGATCCAGCAGAAGCGGAAGACGCCCTCCTCGAAGTGGCCGGCGCGACGGGCGGCCTCCACCCGCACCGCGCCCATGATCTTCGAGACCTCGTCGAACTCGCCCGCGCCGAAGAAGACCGCGTGGCCGGGGGCCAGCGACAGGCGCTTGGTCAGCTCCGCGACGTTCTCCTCGGTGAGGAACTTCGCGATCGGGCCGGAGAGGGAACCGTCCTCGGCGACACGGACCCAGGCCAGGCCCTTCGCGCCCAGCGAGATGGCGAACTCACCGAGCTGGTCGAAGAACTTGCGCGGCTGGGCGGAGACGTCCGGCACCGGCAGCGCGCGCACGTGCTTGCCGGCGAACGCCTTGAACTCCGAGCCCTCGAAGACATCGGTGATGTCCACCAGCTCCAGCTTGGCGCGCAGGTCCGGCTTGTCGGAGCCGTACTTCAGCATCGCCTCGCGGAACGGGATGCGGGGGAAGGGGGAGGTGACGTGGCGGCCGCCGCCGAACTCCTCGAAGAGTTCCGTCATCAGCTTCTCGATCGGCTGGAAGACGTCCTCCTGCTCGACGAAGCTCATCTCGACGTCGAGCTGGTAGAACTCGCCCGGCGAGCGGTCCGCGCGGGCGTCCTCGTCGCGGAAGCAGGGCGCGATCTGGAAGTAGCGGTCGAAGCCGGAGATCATCAGCAGCTGCTTGAACTGCTGCGGGGCCTGCGGCAGCGCGTAGAACTTGCCGGGGTTGAGGCGCGAGGGGACCACGAAGTCACGCGCGCCCTCGGGGGAGGTGGCGGACAGGATCGGCGTCGCCATCTCGTTGAAGCCCATCGCGACCATCTTGTGCCGGATCGCCGAGATGACCTGGGTGCGCAGCATGATGTTGCGGTGCATGCGCTCGCGGCGCAGGTCCAGGAAGCGGTACTCCAGGCGCCGCTCCTCGTTGACCCCGTCCTCGGCGTTGATCGTGAACGGCAGCGGCGCGGCGGCGCCGAGCAGCTCGACCTCGGCCACCTCGACCTCGATCTCACCGGTCGGCAGATCGGGGTTCACGTTCTCTGTTCCACGTGAAACAACGCGGCCGTCGACGCGGACCGTGGACTCCTTGGAGATCTTGTCCAGGGCCTCGTACGCGGGGGTGCCGGGTCGGGCGACCAGCTGCGTGATGCCGTAGTGATCGCGCAGATCGATGAAGAGGATGCCGCCCAGGTCGCGCCGATTGTGCAGCCAGCCACTCAGCCGGACGTCGGCGCCGACGTCAGAGGCGCGGAGCTGGCCGCAGGTGTGGGACCTGTACCGATGCATCGTCGTTCATCGTCCTTCGTGTGTGAGGTCTGCCGGGCGTGCTCTCCCCGGCGTGAACGGGCACGGGGCCCGGACCCATCAAGGGTACCGGCCACCCCAAGATCGGCTCCCCACCAATACCGGGCGCCCACCCGCCGACAGCTCCGGGTTCTCGGTGACACCTCCAACGGCGACGCCCGCTGATCGGGTCTTCTTACAGTGGCAGCCGCCGATCAGATCTCCCTAAAGTGGGGCAATGCGTACTGGCGAGCCCCTCCCGTCCGTCGGGGATGTCCTCGCCGCCCTCGCGACCGGACTGTGGCGCTGGGACACGGCTGCCGGGCTGGTCACCGTAGACGCGGAGGCGGCGCGGCTGCTCGGGCTGCCCGCGGAGCCGACCACCCTCACCGAGGCGCAGACCCGGGCCCGGCTGCACCCGGAGGACTGGAACGAGATCACCGGGGTCGTGCCGCTGGCCGTCGACGAGGGCACCCTCGCGGAGGTGCGCATCCGGATCATGGACGAGCACGGGACCGTCCTGCGGGTCGTCCGCAGCCGGTCGAAACCCTCCTTCGACCCCGGGCGGCAGGCGTACGAGCTGATCGGCACCCTCCAGGAGGTCACCGAGCCGACGCCGGGCACGGCGGCCGCCCGCAGCGCGGTCACCGGCGACTGGCGGCGCTCGCGCGAGGCGTTCCTGCTGGACGCGGGCCGGGCGCTGGCCGAGGCCCGGTCCACGGCGGAGGTGCTGCGGGTGGCCGGCGGCCTGTCGATGCCCGGCTTCTCCCCGGACGGGCTCGTAGTGTTCGGGGTGGAGGGCGACCGGCTGACGATCACCGGCCAGCACGGGCACCAGCCCGGCGACATGGGCCCCTTCTCCCACATGCCGCTGACGACCGACTATCCGGCGGCCGAGGTCGTCCGCACGGGCCGCGCGGTCTACCTGTCCTCACCCGAGGAGTACAAGGAGCGCTACCCGGCGACCTGGCCGCTCGCCCAGCCCTTCGGCCGCCGCTCCTGGGCCTTCCTGCCGCTGACGGTGGCCGGGCGCACGATGGGCGCCTGGATGGCGGGCTTCACCTATCCGGTGGCGTTCACCCCCGACGAGCGGGCGGTGCTGACGACGGTGGCCCGGATGCTCGCCCAGGCGCTGTCCCAGGCCGGCGCCGCCGAGTCGGAGCGGGAGCTGACCGAGGGCCTGCAGCGCTCCATGCTGCCCTCGCTCGGCCCGGAGATCCCCGGCATGCAGGTGGCCGCCCGGTACATCCCGACCGGCGGCGGACTCCAGGTCGGCGGTGACTGGTACGACATGATCCCGCTGCCCTCCGGCCGCTTCGCGCTGGTCATGGGGGACGTACAGGGCCACGACGTACGGGCCGCGGGCCTCATGGGCCAGCTGCGCATCGCGCTGCGCGCCTACGCCTCCGAGGGCCACCGCCCCGACGCCGTACTCTCCCGGGCGTCCCGCTTCCTGCACGGCGTCACGCACAACGACCATGACGACCATCTGACCGACCTCCGCTTCGCGACCTGCGTGTACGTGGAGGCCGACCCGGTGACCGGGGCGCTGGAGATCGCCCGTGCCGGGCACCTGGACCCGGCCATCCGCATGGCCGACGGCACGGTGATGATGCGGCCGACGGCGGGCGGGCGGCCGCTGGGCATCGACCCGGACGCGGACTATCCGACGACCCGGTTCGTCCTGGAACCCGCCGAGACGCTGGTGCTCTGCACCGACGGGCTGATCGAGACCGGCGGGCACGACATGGAGAGCGGCTGGCACCGGCTGCGCACGATCCTGGAGGCCTACCGGGGGGACGATGCAGCCGATCTGGAGTCGCTGGCCGACGCCCTGGTGCAGGGCGTGCACGGGCCGTCCTCGCACCACACCACCGGCCCCCTCGCCGACCGCCGCGAGGACGACATCGCGCTGGTGCTGCTGGGCCGTCCGCTGGAGGGCACGGCACGGCCCACGATCCGGCGGACGCTGCTGTCGGTGGCGCAGGACGAGCCGGCCCGGATCGCCGAGGCCCGCCGGCACCTGCGCGAGCTGCTGCACGACTGGGCGGGCGCCGAGCAGGTCGACTCGGCGGTGCTGCTGGTCTCGGAGATGGTCACCAACGTGCTCGTCCACACCGACACCGACGCGCTGCTGCTCGCCGAGGTGACCGGCGAGGCGGAGGCGCGGCGGCTGCGGGTGGAGGTCACCGACGCGGGCGACGACCTGCCGCACCGGCGCCGGCCCGGCGAACTGGCCTCCTCCGGGCGCGGCCTGATGCTGATCGAGCTGCTCGCGGACACCTGGGGAGTCGCTCCGCGGGGCGAGGGCAAGAGCATCTGGTTCGAGCTCTACGAGTCGGGCGAGGCGTCGGGGGAGGTGTCGGCGGAGTGCCCGGGCGGAGCGCCGGTGGACGGTCCGCTGGAGGGGGACGTGCCGGAGGACGGCGAGTTGGCGGACGAGGCGTCGGAGGGCGCCGCGTAGCGCGTCCGCAGCTCCTGCACGACCCCGAAGGCGGCCGCGGTCAGCGGGACCGCGAGCAGCATCCCCAGGATCCCCGCGACGGACGCCCCGGCGGTGATGGCGAGCATCACCACGGCCGGATGCATCTGCACCGTCCGGCTCTGGATGACCGGCTGGAGCACATGCCCCTCCAGCACCTGCACGGCGAGTACGACCGCGAGCGCCCACAGCGCGATGACGAAGCCCCGGTCGGCGAGGGCGACCAGGACGGCGACCGTGCCGGAGATGAAGGCGCCGAGGTAGGGGATGTAGGCACCGACGAAGACGAGCGCGCCGAGCCCGATCGCGCCGGGCACCTGGAGGACCAGCAGGCCGACGGTGATGCACAGGGCATCGATGAGCGCGATGACGGTCGTCCCGCGCATGAACCCCTCCACGGCCTCGAAGGCGCGCCGGGCGATGGCCTCCAGGGTGCCGGCGGTGCCGCCGGGCGCGATGGACCGGAGGGTCAGCACGGCCCGGTGCGAGTCGCGCAGGAAGAAGAAGACCAGCAGCAGCGCGAGCACGGCCATCGCGATGCTCTCGCCGACGACGCTCACCCCGCTGATCACGTTGGAGGCGGCCGTGCCGCCGAACTTGCCCAGCAGTGTGCGCGCGTTGGCGGCGAGGTCGTCGAGCCCGGTGCCGGCGGCGCCGAAGTGCTGCGAGACCCCCTTGGCGGCGTCCCGCAGCGAGGCGATGATCTGGTCACCGGTGTCGATGAGCGCGGCGACGACGATGTACACGGCACCGCCGACGACGGCCACCACGGCGACACAGGTGAGCCCGGCCGCCACCGACACCGGCACCCCGACCCGCACGAGCCGCCGGTACATCGGGCCGAGCAGCGCGGTGCCGAGCAGGGCGAGCAGCACCGGTGTGACGGCCGTACGGAACTCCCCGCACAGCCGCACCCCCACCCAGCCGACCCCGGCGACGAGCAGCAGCACGGCGCACCAGGCGGCGAGGCGGCGCACGGGGTCGGGCAACAGCGGCACCCCTCCAGCGGATCATGACCGCCGGTGGGTGTCCTGCCGCGCGGGTCCGAGTGGGTGAGGGGCGCGGCGGCGCTGTCACATCAGGCTCGGTGCCCGTGGAGTACCGGGCGGGACCGGCGTCCCGAACGGCGTGAGCGGCCGCCTCTTTCGGGGCGGCCGCTCACCCGGTGTCCGGCCGGTCACTGCGGGGGCGTCCTCAGCCGAGGAGGCCACCGAGGAGACCGTGGAGGATGCAACCGAGGCCGAGGAGCCCGCAGTTGTTCCCGTTGCCGTTGCCGTTCCCGTTGTCGGTGCCCGTGCTGGTGCTGCTGCTGGTACCGGTGTCCGTGGCGGTGTCGCTGCTGGCGGTGCCGGTGCCGTCGTCGGCGCGGACCGTGACCGCCGTGCCCTGCGGGGCGACGCTCGTCTGGGCCTGGGCGGGGGCGGCCAGCGCGACGCCGCCGACGGTGAGGAGGACGCTTGCCGCGGTGCACGCCATGGCGCTGCGGATGCTGCTCATATGTGACTCCTGAACTGGGGTGTGTGTGCGTGGAGTCGGCCACCAGGAGCGACCACTCGTGCGCGCTGTGGAACGGGGCGCGCAGTTGCGACGCTAGGGGCCCGCTCGGCAGGACGCCTTCCGGAACTAGTCCATCCGGGTCGGCGCGCCTCCTTGCGCCGGACCCGCCAAACGCCCCCGCTCTCCTGTGAAGGGGCCCCTCCGTGCACACGAAAAGCCCCGTCCGGCACCCGGACGGGGCTTCTCCCAGCGGGTGGCCGAGGGCTTACAGCCCGCCCTCGGTCATGCCGTGCACCGCCGGGATGGTCCCCAGGCGGCCCTTCTGGAAGTCCTCGAAGGCCTGCATCAGCTCTTCCTTGGTGTTCATGACGAACGGGCCGTAGTGGGCCATGGGCTCACGGATGGGCTGTCCGCCGAGGAGGACGACCTCGAGGTCCGGGGTGTGGCCGTCCTGCTTCTCGTCCGCGCGGACGGTCAGCGAGGAGCCGGTGCCGAACACCGCGGTCTGGCCGGTGTGGATCGGCCGGCGGTCCGTACCGACGGCGCCCCGGCCCGCCAGGACGTAGGCCAGGCCGTTGAAGTCCTCGCGCCAGGGCAGGGTGATCTCGGCGCCCGGAGCGAGGGTCGCGTGGATCATGGTGATCGGGGTGTGGGTGATGCCGGGGCCCTGGTGGCCGTCCAGTTCGCCCGCGATGACACGCAGCAGCGCACCGCCGTCCGCAGTCGCCAGCAGCTGCACGCTGCCGCCACGGATGTCCTGGTAGCGGGGGGCCATCATCTTGTCCCTGGCGGGGAGGTTCACCCACAGCTGCAGGCCGTGGAAAAGGCCGCCGGACACGACGAGGGACTCCGGCGGCGCCTCGATGTGCAGCAGACCGGAGCCCGCGGTCATCCACTGGGTGTCGCCGTTGGTGATGGTGCCGCCACCGCCGTTGGAGTCCTGGTGGTCGAAGATCCCGTCGATGATGTAGGTGACGGTCTCGAAGCCGCGGTGCGGGTGCCAGGGGGTGCCCTTGGGCTCGCCCGGCGCGTACTCCACCTCGCCCATCTGGTCCATCATGATGAACGGGTCGAGGTGGCGGTAGTTGATCCCCGCGAACGCCCGGCGGACCGGGAAGCCCTCGCCCTCGAAGCCGCTCGGGGCGGTGCTGACGGCCAGCACCGGACGCGCCACCGCGTCGGCGGGAGCGGTCACACGGGGCAGCGTCAACGGGTTCTCGACGGTCACTGCAGGCATGGTCGGTACCTCCTTGTGCGTCCACTTTAGTTGAGCGTTGAACTTCCTGCCACCCACAACAGATCGAGCCCGGAGGGAATTCCCTCCGGGCTCCAGAGACAGGCGTCACACGAACGCGAGGAACACGGCACCCGCGGCCGCTCCCGCGCGTACAGGATCCGCGCCCAGGCGGCCCCGCCCGTGTCGGTACCCACGCACGTGCGCCACACCCCGCGACCCGTCCGGCGACCCCCGGCAGCACGCGCCGTCAGCGCGAAGACGCCACCGCCGGCCCACCACAGCCGACTGCGCGGCAACGGCGGCTAGCCGTACATCCGGCGCATCGCGAAGTCGACCATCTGCTCGACCGCCTTCGCGTCGAACACCATCCGGTGCTCGCCCTCCATGTCCAGGACGAAGCCGTAGCCGGTCGGCAGGAGGTCGATCACCTCGGCGCCGGTGATCACGAAGTACTTGGACTCCTTGCCCGCGTACCGGCGCAGCTCCTTGAGCGAGGTGAACATCGGGATCACCGGCTGCTGGGTGTTGTGCAGGGCGAGGAAGCCGGGGGTGTCGCCACGTGGGCAGTACACCTTCGACGTGGCGAAGATCTGCTGGAAGTCCTCGGCGGACATCTGCCCGGTGGTGAAGGCGCGCACCGCGTCCGCGAGCGAGGGCGGGGACGGCTCGGGATACAGCGGCGGCTGCTGCCCGTAGCCGCCGGCCATCGGCTGCTGGGGTGCGGCGTACTGCTGCTGAGCACCGACGTTCTGGTCGTAGCCGTACATGGGCGCAAGCGTACCGAGCGGGGGCGGCGCGGCGGCGGCCGGGAGAATTTATGTAGCGACCGCTAGGCAATTCTGCTACGGTTTTTGTATCGACCGCTACAGACGGCAACCACGGGGGTTTCCCATGTCCGGCAGCACGTCCCGCCCCGCCCTGCTCCTCGCGCACGGCGCCGGCGGATCCCTGGACCGCAACTACGGCCCGGTGATGGACCGGCTGACCGCGCGGTACACGGTGATCGGCGCCGACTATCCGGGCACGGGCAGCACCCCGCGCGCCACCCGGCCACTCGAGCTGGACGGACTGGCCGACCAGTTGCTGGCCGTCGCCGACGCGGCGGGCATCGAGCGGTTCACCGTGTCCGGCTACTCACTGGGCGGACCGGTGGCGATACGGCTGGCCGCGCGGCATCCGGAGCGGGTGACGGGGCTCGTGCTGACCGCACCCTTCGCCCGCGCCGACGCGCAGGTACGGCTCACCGCGCGCGTGTGGCGGACGCTCGTCGAGTCGGGGGACCCCGACACGCTCGGCCGGTTCCTGTTCGCCCATGCCCTGAGCCCGGCCGCACTGGAGGCGATGCCCCCGGAGGAACTGGAGGCGGCGGCGAAGGAGACGGGAGCAGCCGTACCGGAGGGCACGCCGGAGCACGTGGAACTGGTGGAGCGGCTGGACGTGACCGCGGACCTGGCCCGGATCACCGCGCCCACCCTGGTCGTCTCGCCGGTCGACGACCACCTGATCCCGCCCCGGCTGCACCGCGCGGTGGCGGCGGGCATCCCCGGGGCCCGGCTGATGGAGATACCGGGCGGTCACCTGACTTTCGCCGAGCACCCGGACCGCTGGGCAGCACTGCTCACGTCCCCGTTCCCGGGCAGCGAGGAGTAGACCCTTCTCACATTGGACCGGCAGGGGTTGCTTCTTATTACCGACGGGTAGCATCATCGTAGCTACTTGTTGGTACGTGAACTAGGTGCGAGGAGTCAGTGCCTCGCCGATCCCTCTACGGAGCCGTCGCCATGGGGCACTACAAGTCGAATCTCCGCGACATCGAGTTCAACCTCTTCGAAGTACTGGGGCGCGACAAGGTGTACGGCACCGGCCCGTTCGAGGAGATGGACGTCGATACCGCCAAGAGCGTCCTGGAGGAGCTGACCCGCCTCTCCGAGAACGAGCTGGCCGAGTCCTTCGCCGACGCCGACCGCAACCCGCCGGTCTTCGACCCCGAGACCAACACCGCACCGGTCCCCGAGTCCTTCAAGAAGAGCTACCAGGCCTTCATGGACTCCGAGTACTGGCGCCTCGGCCTGCCCGAGGAGATCGGCGGCACCACCTCGCCCCGCTCCCTGATCTGGGCCTACGCCGAGCTGATCCTGGGCGCCAACCCCGCCGTGTGGATGTACTCCTCGGGCCCGGCGTTCGCCGGCATCCTCTTCGAGGAGGGCAACGAGGTCCAGAAGCACATCGCCAAGGTCGCCACCGAGAAGCAGTGGGGCTCCACGATGGTGCTCACCGAGCCCGACGCGGGCTCCGACGTGGGTGCCGGCCGCACCAAGGCGATCCAGCAGGAGGACGGCTCCTGGCACATCGAGGGCGTGAAGCGCTTCATCACGTCCGGTGAGCACGACATGTCGGAGAACATCCTCCACTACGTGCTCGCGCGTCCCGAGGGCGCCGGCCCCGGCACCAAGGGCCTGTCCCTCTTCCTCGTCCCGAAGTACCTCTTCGACTTCGAGACCGGCGAGCTGGGCGAGCGCAACGGCGTGTACGCCACCAACGTCGAGCACAAGATGGGCCTGAAGGCCTCCAACACGTGCGAGATGACCTTCGGCGACCAGCACCCCGCCAAGGGCTGGCTGATCGGTGACAAGCACGACGGCATCCGCCAGATGTTCCGCATCATCGAGTTCGCCCGCATGATGGTCGGCACGAAGGCGATCTCCACGCTGTCCACCGGCTACCTGAACGCGCTGGAGTACGCCAAGGAGCGCGTCCAGGGCCCGGACCTGGCCAACTTCATGGACAAGACCGCCCCCAAGGTCACCATCACCCACCACCCCGACGTGCGTCGCTCCCTGATGACGCAGAAGGCGTACGCGGAGGGCATGCGCGCCCTGGTGCTGTACACCGCCTCGATCCAGGACGCCATCCAGATCAAGGAGGCGAACGGCGAGGACGCCTCGGCCGAGGAGGCGCTGAACGACCTGCTGCTGCCGATCGTCAAGGGCTACGGCTCCGAGAAGGGCTACGAGCAGCTGGCCCAGTCGCTGCAGACCTTCGGCGGGTCCGGCTTCCTGCAGGAGTACCCGATCGAGCAGTACATCCGGGACTCCAAGATCGACACCCTGTACGAGGGCACCACGGCGATCCAGGGCCAGGACTTCTTCTTCCGGAAGATCGTCCGCAACCAGGGCGCCGCGCTGAACTCCCTCGCGGAGGACATCAAGAAGTTCCTGGCGCTCGGCACCGGCGGCGAAGAGCTGGCCGGCGCCCGTGAGCACCTGGCCAAGGCGGCCGTGGAGCTGGAGGCGATCGTCGGCCTGATGCTGACCGACCTCGCCGCCACCGAGCAGGACACCAAGAACATCTACAAGGTCGGCCTGAACACCACCCGCCTGCTCATGGCCTCCGGTGACGTCGTCGTCGGCTACCTGCTGCTCAAGGGCGCCGCGATCGCCGCCGAGAAGCTGGCCTCGGCCTCCGCCAAGGACAAGGCCTTCTACACCGGCAAGATCGCCGCGGCGAAGTTCTTCGCGGCGAACGTCCTGCCCGGCGTCACGCTGGCCCGCAAGGTCGCCTCGGGTGTCGAGCTGGACCTGATGGAGCTGGACGAGGCCGCGTTCTAGCAGACCACCCCACGGGGGCGTCAGCGGACGCGTCACAGACACGTGCCGTGGATTCCGGCGGATCCGTCCCTGTAGATACTGTGCGGGCCCGCTCCCTTTCCGGGAGCGGGCCCGCGCACGTCGTTAAGGTGAATCCCATGAGCGCAGCAGCCCGCTTCGACCGCGGCCACACCGACGACCTGATGTCCTTCCTGGCGGCCGGCCCGTCGCCCTACCACGCGGTGGCCACTGCCGCCGAGCGGCTGGAGAAGGCAGGCTTCCGGCAGGTCGCGGAGACGGACGCATGGGACGCGTCGAGCGGCGGCAAGTACGTGCTGCGCGGCGGCGCGATCGTCGCCTGGTACGTCCCCGAGGGCGCCGAGGCGCACACGCCGTTCCACATCATCGGCGCGCACACCGACTCCCCGAACCTGCGGATCAAGCCGCGCCCGGACAGCGGGGCGCACGGCTGGCGCCAGGTCGCCGTCGAGATCTACGGCGGACCGCTGATGAACTCCTGGCTGGACCGCGACCTGGGCCTGGCCGGCCGGCTGAGCCTGCGCGACGGCTCCACGGTCCTGGTCAACGTCGACCGTCCGCTGCTGCGGGTGCCGCAGCTCGCCATCCACCTGGACCGTTCGGTCAGCACCGAGGGGCTCAAGCTCGACAAGCAGCGTCATCTGCAGCCCGTGTGGGGCCTCGGTGACGACGTCCGGGACGGCGACCTGATCGACTTCCTGGCGCAGGAGGCGGGGCTCGCGGCCGGCTCGGTCACCGGCTGGGACCTGATGACGCACCCGGTGGAGGCCCCGGCCTACCTCGGCCGGGACCGGGAGCTGCTCGCCGGTCCGCGGATGGACAACCTGCTGTCGGTGCACGCGGGGACGGCCTCGCTGGCCGCCGTCGCCACCTCCGGCGCACCGCTCACCCGTATCCCCGTGCTGGCCGCCTTCGACCACGAGGAGAATGGCTCGCAGTCGGACACCGGCGCGGACGGCCCGCTGCTCGGATCCGTCCTGGAGCGCTCGGTGTTCGCGCGCGGCGGCTCGTACGAGGACCGGGCCCGCGCCTTCGCCGGCACGGTGTGCCTGTCCTCCGACACCGGTCACGCCGTCCACCCCAACTACGCGGAACGGCACGACCCGACGCACCACCCGCGGATCAACGGCGGCCCGATCCTCAAGGTCAACGTCAACAACCGCTATGCGACGGACGGTTCGGGCCGCGCGGTGTTCGCCGCCGCCTGCGAGAAGGCGAACGTGCCCTTCCAGTCGTTCGTCTCCAACAACTCCATGCCCTGCGGCACCACCATCGGCCCGATCACCGCGGCCCGGCACGGCATCCGGACCGTCGACATCGGCGTCGCGATCCTCTCCATGCACAGTGTGCGCGAACTGTGCGGTGCCGACGACCCCTTCCTGCTCGCGAACGCCCTCACGGCCTTCCTGGAGGGCTAGCCGGGCCCGCCGCGGGTACCCGGACGGCACCGGAGATTCCGGCACCGAAAGGGGAGGCGACTTCTCATGGGGCTCGGAGGATGCATCATCCTCATCGCCGTGGGGGCCATCCTCACGTTCGCGACCGACTGGCACATGCACGGCGTCAACCTCACCGTCGTCGGCCTGATCCTGATGGCCGTCGGACTGATCGGCGTGGCGACGTTCAGCGGCATCGCCCGGCGCCGGCGGGTCGTGGTCCCGCCGACGACGCCGGTGGTGGAGGAGGAACCACACCACCATCACCACCGCGTCGACGGCTACAGCGACGGCTACGGCGTCTGACCCGACGCCTGCCTACTGCTCGTCCATCCCCGCCAGGACGAGCGGCAGGCGGTCCGCCCCGCCCTCGGTGAGGCGGACCGGGACGCCCCAGTCCTGCTGGTGGACGTGGCAGGCGGGATATTCGTTGGCCGGGTCGTCGTCGCAGCTCGCGGCCATCGCCGAGACGTGCAGGACGCCTTCCGTGACGGCCGGGTCCAGCTCCAGCTCGCGGGACAGGTCCGTGTCCGCGCCCTCGCCCTTGAGCAGCAGCTCGGGCGGGGTCGAGGAGACCAGCAGACGGGTCGAGGGACCATAGCGGGTGTCCAGCTTCTGGCCCGCGGGCGCCTGGAAGATGACGTCCAACCGGACTCTGCCCGGGGCGACTTCGGTCGCCGCACGCTGGGTGCGGTGGGCGACCGCATCCACCCGTACCGCCTCCTCGGGCAGCCGCAGCCGGGTCAGGCGGTGCCGGGCCGACTCCACGACCACGATGTCCTCGCCGTCGAGCACGGCGTCGCTGGGCTCGCGCAGGTCCGTGGCCAGGGTCGTGACCTCACCGGTCGCCGGGTCGTAGCGGCGCAGGGCGTGGTTGTAGGTGTCGGCGACCGCCACCGAGCCGTCCGGCAGGGCGGTGACGCCCAGCGGGTGCTGGAGCAGCGCCTTGTCCGCGGTGCCGTCGCGGTGCCCGAAGTCGAACAGGCCGGTGCCGACCGCCGTGTGGACGTGTCCGTCGAGGTCCACCCAGCGCAGGGCGCTGGTCTCGGAGTCCGCGAGCCACAGCCGGTCGGCGGTGGCCGCGAGGCCGGACGGCTGGGCGAACCACGCCTCGGCAGCGGGACCGTCGACCAGGCCCTCGTTGGTGGTGCCGGCCGCGACGGCGACCGTGCCCGCCTCGGGGTCGTACGTCCACAGCTGGTGGACGCCCGCCATGGCGATCCACACCGCGCCACCGAAGACCGCCACGTCCCAGGGGGAGGAGAGGTCGACCTCGCGGGCCGGACCCGAGGTGGCGGACCCCTGCCACCACTGCCTGCCGGTGCCGGCCAGAGTGGTCACCGCGCCGGTGGCCAGGTCGAGGCGGCGCAGGGCGTGGTTGACGGTGTCGGCCACGACCACCGAGCCGTCCTCCAGCAGCGCCAGGCCCTGCGGCTCGTTGAACGACGCCCGCTCCGGGCCGCCGTCCACCAGGCCGCGCGTGCCGGAGCCGATGCGCCGTACGACGGTTTCGGCGTCCTCGGCCAGCTCCACCAGCTGGTGCCGGGTGGTGTCGCTGACCAGGAAGGTGCCCGACGGCAGCCGCAGCACCTTGCCGGGGAAGCGGAGCGTCGTCGGCTCGGGCTCCGGCGGCACGTAGGGGCCGTCGCCGCGGCGCAGGGTGCCCTTCGCCTCGTGCTCGGCCTCCAGCTCCTCGACCAGTCGCTCGATGGCGTGTGCATGCCCCTCGCCCGCGTGCTGGGCGACGACGTACCCCTCCGGGTCGATGACGACCAGCGTCGGCCAGGCACGGACCGCGTACTGCTTCCAGGTGGCCAGCTCCGGATCGTCCAGCACCGGGTGCTCGACGCCGTACCGCTCGACCGCGTCGACGACCGCCTGGTGCTCGGCCTCGTGCACGAACTTCGGGGAGTGCACACCGATGACCACCACCGTGTCCCGGTGCTTCTCCTCCAGGTCGCGCAGCTCGTCCAGGACGTGCAGGCAGTTGATGCAGCAGAAGGTCCAGAAGTCCAGGACGACGATTAGTCCGCGCAGGTCGGCGAGGGTGTACTGCTTGTCTCCCGTGTTCAGCCAGCCGCCCTTGCCGATCAGCTCGGGGGCGCGGACGCGGGCGCGTCGGGGTGCGGAGTCGGTCATGACCCAAGGGTGCCACCCGGCTCCGACAGCCGTTCGGGCGCCTGTGGACAACCCCGTCCTGGTGGATCACCTCCGTGCCGGTCAGGTCAGCGCGTGACCGGTGGTCGCGTCCACGTGGTCCGGGACCTCCTCGTGCCGGTCGCCGACCGAGAGGGTGCCGGTGGGCTCGATGACGAGGATCGAGGTGGGCACGCGCGCGTACGGCTTGTGCTCGGTGCCGCGCGGGACGGTGAACACCGAGCCCCTGGACAGGACGACCGTGCGCTCTCCGGCCGGCTCGCGCAGACCGATGTGCAGTTCGCCGTCGAGGACCAGGAAGAACTCGTCGGTGTGCTCGTGGACGTGCCAGAGGTGCTCGCCCTCCACCTTCGCCACGCGTACGTCGTAGTCGTTGACGGTGGTGACGATGCGGGGGCTCCACTGCTCGGAGAAGGAGGCGAGGGCCTGCGCGAGGGAGATCGGTTCCATGGGTTCATCGTGCGGGTGGCCGGAGCCGGCGGACGAGTGCTAGGAATCGCATATGCCGCAAGGATCCTCTCACCGCGTCGTGCTGGTGGTCGACGAGAACTCCAACCCCTTCGAAATGAGCTGCGCCATCGAGGTCTTCGGTCTGCCGCGGCCCGAACTGGGGCGGGACCTGTACGACTTCCGGTTGTGCGCCGCCGGGTCCGAGACCCGGATGCGGGACGGTTTCTTCACGCTCACCGGGGTCGCCGGGCTGGAGGCCGCCGAGGAGGCCGACACGCTGATCGTGCCGAACCGGCCCGACACCGAGGTCCCGCGCACGGAGCGCGTCCTGGACGCCGTGCGCCGGGCGCACGCGCGTGGCGCCCGGCTCGTCGGCTTCTGCTCGGGCGCGTTCACCCTCGCGGAAGCGGGGCTGCTGGACGGGCGCCGGGCGGCCTGCCACTGGATGTGGGCGAAGGCCTTCCGCAGCCGCTTTCCCCGCGTACGCCTGGAACCGGACGTGCTCTTCGTGGACGACGGCGACATCCTGACCGCCTCCGGCAGCGCCTCGGCGCTCGACCTGGCCCTGCACATCGTGCGCCGGGACCACGGCGCGGAGATCGCCAACCATGTCTCCCGGCGCCTCGTCTTCGCCGCCCACCGGGACGGCGGCCAGCGGCAGTTCGTGGAGCGCCCCGTGCCCGACGTGCCCGACGAGTCGCTCGGCCCGTTGCTCGCCTGGGCGCAGGAACGGCTGGCCGAGCCGCTGACCGTGGCGGACCTCGCCACCCGAGCGGCCGTCAGCCCCGCCACACTGCACCGCCGCTTCCGCGCCCAGCTGGGCACGACCCCGCTGGCCTGGCTCACCGGGGAGCGGGTGGCCCTGGCCTGCCGGTTGATCGAGCGGGGCGAGGAGCGCCTGGACGTCGTCGCGGCCCGCAGCGGCCTGGGCACGGCAGCCAATCTGCGCGCCCGGCTGCGCCGCGAGACGGGCCTGAGCCCATCGGACTACCGCAGGCGGTTCGGACCGACGAGTCCCGTTGAGCGGACCGGCCAGCTCTGATGGGCAGAGCCGGCAGGCGGTTCGGACCCGCAGGCCCGATGACCGAACCCGGCAGACGCTTCGGACCAGCGGACCCCGATGGACAAGAGCCGCAGCCGCTTCGGCCGGCCGGGCCGTGATGATCAACGCGCGGCGGGGAACGGTACCCGCATGAGACTCCTCGTACACGACCGGCTGCTCGGCATCGGTGACGACTACTGGATCGAGGACGAGCACGGCCGCAAGGTCTTCCTCGTCGACGGCAAGGCCATGCGGCTGCGGGACACCTTCCAGCTGAAGGACGCCCACGGGCGCGTGCTGATCGACATCCACCAGAAGATGTTCGCCCTGCGCGACACCATGGTGATCGAGCGGGACGGCGAAGGCCTGGCCACCATCCGGCGCAAACGGCTGTCCCTGTTGCGCCACCACTACCGGGTGTCCCTGGTCGACGGCACCGATCTGGACGTGAGCGGCAAGATCCTCGACCACGAGTTCGCCATCGAGTACGACGGCGAACTCCTCGCTGTCGTCTCCCGCCGCCGGCTCTCCCTCCGGGACACCTACGGCGTGGACATCGTGCGCGAGGACGCCGACCCGGCGCTGCTCGTCGCGGTGGCGGTGTGCGTGATCCACCTGGCGCAGAAGGAACGGGAGGACGACTAGGCGCCGCCTTCGTTCAGCGGCGCGGCGGCTCCAGGCCCAGCACCCGGTCCTTCAGCGCCGGGAACTGCTCGCGCGTCGTCGCCACCTTCGCCGGGTCGAAGTCGACGGTGAGGATCTCCTCGTCCGGGCCCGCCTCGGCGAGCACCTCGCCCCACGGGTCCACCACGATCGAGTGACCCGCCTGGGGAACTCCCGCATGGCTCCCGGCCGTTCCACAGGCGAGCACGTACGCCTGGTTCTCCACCGCCCGCGCCTGAGCCAGCAGCGTCCAGTGCGCGCGTCGCCGCTCGGGCCAGCCCGCCGGGATCACGAGGGTCTCGGCGCCGGCGTCGACCAGTGAGCGGAAGAGTTCGGGGAAACGGAGGTCGTAGCAGGTGGCCACGCCGAGCGTGGTCCCGGGCAGCCGGACCGTCACCAGGTCCCGCCCGGCGCCCATCAGCACGGCCTCACCCTTGTCGAAGCCGAAGCGATGGATCTTGCGGTAGGCGGCGGCCAGCTCACCGGAGGGGGAGAAGACGAGCGAGGTGTTGTAGAGCGGCCCGTCCGGGTCCCGCTCCGGAATCGACCCGGCGTGCAGCCACACACCCGCGTCGCTCGCGGCCTTGGCCATCGTCTCGTACGTCGGACCTTCGAGCGGCTCGGCCTCGCGGCCGAACTCCTCGTAGGCGAAGGCGCCGGTGGTCCACAGCTCGGGCAGGACGACGAGATCGGCCCCGGCCTGCTGCCGGACCAGTGCGGCCGCTCGCTGCCGCCGGGAGTCGACCGATTCGTCCTCGTTCACGTCGATCTGGATCAGGGAGGCGCGCACAGTACCACCGTCCTGGCATTCGAGTCGTCCACACAGGCCTACGATCGTCACACGAAAGCACTGCCGGGGTGGCTGAAGGCAGCGTAACTTAGCCACTCAGACACCCGCCGCCGTGCCGCCGCCGCCCGCTGGCAACGCCGCCACAACCTGCCCGTGTACCGACCGCCGAGGGGTCCCGTTCCGTGAGTCTCCATCCCACCCTCCAGCCCTACGCCGACGCCTGGACGCACTCCATCGACGCGATATCCGAGATGGTCCAGTCGCTCGCGGAAGGCGAGTGGAACCGGCGGACCCCGTGCCCGGGTTGGTCGGTGCGGGACATCGTGTCCCATGTGATCGGCGGGGACTGCGAGATGCTCGGCGACCCGCGCCCGATCCACTCGCTCCCCCGTGACCTCTTCCACGTCACCACCGAGCACCAGCGGTACACGGAGATGCAGGTCGACGTCCGCCGCCACCACACGGCGCCGGAGATGACGGCCGAACTGGAGTACACGGTCATCCGCCGCAACCGCCAGTTGCGCACCGAGTCCCGCGACCCCGGCACCACGGTACGCGGCCCGCTGGGCGCGGAGGTCACGCTGGAACAGGCCTACCGCACCCGCGCGTTCGACGTGTGGGTGCACGAGCAGGACCTGCGCACGGCCCTCGGCCGGCCCGGCAACCTGGACTCGCCCGGCGCGCACATCGTGCGGGACGTCCTGCTGGAGGCGCTGCCCAAGGTCGTCGCGAAGGACGCGGACGCGCCGCGCAGCTCGGCGGTCGTGTTCGACGTGCACGGCCCGGTGGAGTTCCTGCGCACGATCCGCGTCGACATCCAGGGCCGCGGCAGCCTGGAAACCGCCCCGGCGCTCGGCCCCGCCGCCACCCTCACCCTCGACTGGGAGACGTACGTCCGTCTCGCCTGCGGCCGCGTCACCCCGGAGGCGGTGGCGGACCGGGTGAAGACAGAGGGCGACCCGGACCTGGCCGCGGCGATCCTGCGCAACTTCACGGTCACTCCGTAGGACCGGTGAGGCCCGCACCGGCCCAGGGCACCAGCACAGGGCGCCTACGCGGGAACGTGAACCGTCTCCACGCGGCTGGCAACCAACCGCTCCCGCTCCCGGCGGGCCGCCCGCCCCCGCAGCCGCAGAATCTGCGAAATCCCGAGCGCCTGCAGCACGAACACCGCGGAGAACGCCACCGCGTAGTCGTCCCCGGTGGCGTCCAGCAGCACCCCGACCGCGAACAGCGTCGTCATCGAGGCGATGAACCCACCCATGTTGGTGATGCCCGACGCCGTGCCCTGTCGCTCGGGCGGGTTGGCCGGCCGCGCGAAGTCGAACCCGATCATCGAGGCCGGCCCGCAGGCACCCAGCACCGCGCACAGCACCACCAGCAGCCACATGGGCGCGTGCTCGCCGGGGTACAGCAGCGTCGTCGCCCACAGCAGCGCGGTCGCCCCGACCGTGCCCAGCGCCAGCGGCAGTCGCGCCGTGTGGTGCCGGGCGACGACCTGGCCGTAGACGAGGCCGATCACCATGTTGGACAGCACGACCAGGGTGAGCAGCTCACCGGCCGTGGCACGGCTGAGCCCCTGCGCCTGGACCAGGAACGGCAGGCCCCACAGCAGCAGGAAGACCATCGCCGGGAACTGGGTGGTGAAGTGCACCCACAGCCCGAGGCGCGTGCCGGGCTCCCGCCAGGCCGCGGCGATCTGCCGGCGGACGTAGGCCGCGCCCTGGTGCGGCGACGGTTCGGACTCGTGCCCCTCGGGGTGGTCCTTGAGGAACAGCAGAGTCAGGACGAGGACGACGGCACCCGCGAGCGCGCTGCCGGCGAACGCCGGGGTCCAGCCGATGCCGTGCAGCAGCCGGGCGAGGACCAGCGTGGAGACCAGGTTGCCCGCCATGCCGACCAGCCCGGCGAGCTGCGCGACCAGCGGCCCGCGCCGGGCCGGGAACCAGCGGCTGCCGAGCCGCAGCACACTGATGAAGGTCATCGCGTCACCGCAGCCCAGCAGGGCGCGCGAGGCGAGGGCGGTGCCGTACGACGGGGAGAAGGCGAAACCGAGCTGTCCGGCCGTGAACAGCACGGCGCCGATGCTGAGCACCTTCTTGGTGCCGAGCCGGTCGACCAGCAGGCCGACGGGTATCTGCATGCCGGCGTAGACCAGCAGCTGCAGGATGGAGAACGTCGACAGGGCGGAGGCGCCCACGTGGAAGCGGTCGGCGGCGTCGAGGCCGGCCACGCCCAGTGACGTACGGAAGATGACGGCGACGAAGTAAACGGCGACGCCTATGGACCACACGGTGACGGCGCGCCGGCCACCCGGAGGATCACCCGGAAGAGTGACGTTGCTCGACGGACTGCTCATCGCACCTCACCCCGGGCGAGATGCTCGAACCAGCTCACATGCCGATGCACCACGTCGACGGCCGCCTCCGCGTCCCCGGCGCGCAGCGCCTCCAGGATCTCCTCGTGCTCGGCGAGCGTCTTGGCGATCCGGTCGGGGTGGGAGTGCATGACGGCGACGCCCATCCGCAGCTGCCGGTCGCGCAGCTGGTCGTAGAGGCGGGACAGGATCTCGTTGCCGCCGCTGCGCACGATCTCGGCGTGGAAGCACCGGTCGGTCACCGCGGCCGCGGACAGGTCACCGGCGGCGGCCTGCGTCTTCTGCAGCTCCAGCAGCTCGGTCAACCGCAGCAGCAGACCGGGCGCGGCCGGTACGGCCTTGCGGGCGGCGTGCTCCTCGACCAGCTGGCGGGTCTCCACCACGTCGGCGATCTCCTGCGCGGAGACGGGCAGCACCAGGGCGCCCTTCTTCGGGTAGAGCCGGATCAGACCCTCGACCTCCAGCCGCAGCAGCGCCTCCCGCACCGGCGTGCGCGAGACCCCGACGGCCTCGGCCAGCTCGCCCTCGGTGAGCAGGGTCCCGCCCTCGTAGCGACGGTCGAGGACGCCCTGTTTGACGTGGGCGTACACGCGGTCGGCGGCGGGCGGGGGCTTGTCGTGCCGGCGGGCGGGCTGCTGTACGGCCGTCTTCATGCCCACAGGATAGATACAACACGTACGCAAGCGGCAGCGGCGTCCAGCATCCGGACGGCGAAAAACCCACGCAGCAACGACACAACTTTCTGTGCTACTTACGTGTCTCACACGTGCGGCCCCTTGCTCTTGCCACCTCAACTCGGCCGCACTCCAGGGGCATTCACGACAATCGGGGTAATTTACTTTGATTACCGGCATTAAGGGCACCCACAGCTCACGCTTCCGCAGAGCCGCCGCCGTCGCCGTCACCTCCGGCGCGCTGCTCGCGACAGGCGCCCTCACCGCGGCGCCCGCTCAGGCCGTCACGACGCCTTCGATCGTGGCCCAGGGCGGCTACGTGATGAACAACGCGAACCACTCGACGTTGTTCAACAAGAAGATGGACACCTCACTTTCCACCGGATCCACAACCAAGATCATGACCGCCAAGGTCGTGCTCGCGCAGTCGAACCTGAACCTCGACCGCAAGGTGACGATCCAGAAGGCGTACAGCGACTACGTCGTCAAGAACAACGCCTCCCAGGCGCACCTGATCGTCGGAGACAAGGTCACCGTCCGCCAGCTCCTGTACGGCCTGATGCTGCCGTCCGGGTGCGACGCCGCCTACGCGCTCGCCGACACGTACGGCTCCGGCACCACCCGCGCCGCGCGCGTGAGCAACTTCATCGGCAAGATGAACGCCGCCGCCAAGAGCCTGGGCCTGAAGTACACGCACTTCGACTCCTTCGACGGCATCGGCAACGGCGACAACTACTCGACGCCGCGCGACCTGACGCTGATTGCCAGCAGCGCGATGCAGAACTCCACGTTCCGCACGGTCGTCAAGACGAAGGCGTACACCGCCAAGACGATCACCAAGTCGGGTGGCACCCGCACCATGGGCACGTGGACCAACACCAACGGTCTGCTCAGCAGCTACAGCGGCGCCATCGGTGTGAAGACCGGCTCCGGCCCGGAGGCCAAGTACTGCCTGGTCTTCGCCGCCACCCGGAACGGCAGGACGGTCATCGGCACCGTCCTCGCCTCCACGTCCATCCCGCAGCGCGAGGCGGACGCGAAGAAGCTCCTCGACTACGGCTTCGCCAAGCTCGGCTGACGCAGTCCCCCGGCTGACGCAGTCACCGGACACACACGGGCTCGCCGCTCTGCGCGGCGGGCCCGTTCTGTTGCCCGGCGCGAAATGAAACCGATGGTGCTAGTTTTATTAGCACCATGCTGTTGCATCTGGACCAGTCCGACACCCGCCCCCTGCACGAGCAGGTCGCCGCGGCGATCCGGCGGGCCGTCGCCGAGGGCGAGTGCCGCGCCGGCGACCGGCTGCCCTCGGCGCGCGATCTCTCCACGGCGCTGGACATCAACGTCAACACCGTCCTGCGCGGCCTGCGCGTCCTGCGGGACGAGGGTGTGCTGGAGTTCCGCCGCGGCCGGGGAATCACCGTCGCCGAGGGCGCGGCCCGGCGGTCCGGACTGCAGATCAGGGTGCGGGAACTGATCGCGGAGGCGTCCCGCCTCGGCTACAGCCGCACCGACCTCATCGACATGATCCGGGGGACGACGACATGACGGACGGGGACATACCCGACAGGGACATACCCGACAGGGACGTGCCCGACGGAGACGATCCGGAAGGCGGCCGGGACCGCGAGGACGGCGCGCCGGATGACGGCAGCGCGGCACGCGGGAACGGCAGGGCGGACGCGAACGGCAGGGCGGACGGGAACGCCGGCCAACACGACCGGAGCCGCGCCGCGCGCTGGGGGCTCGCGGGGTGCACGGCCGCCGTCGCGGCGCTGCTCACGGGCCTGCCCTGGGCCGCGCACGACCGGCTGCCCGGCCGACTGGCGACCCACTGGAGCGGCGGCAGCGTCCCCGATGACTCGATGCCGCTGTGGGCGGCCTCCCTGTTCCCGGCCGGCTTCTGGCTGCTGGTCGTTCTCGCCGTGAGCATCCGCCGGCACCGGTCCTGGCCGGCCGTGCGCCCCTGGCGGGCGATGACACTGGCGCCCACGGGGGCGGCGCTCGTCGGCGCCCAGGCGTCCGTCGTCCGCGCGAACCTCGACCGCGCCGACTGGCACGAGACCCGCGAACCGGCCCTCGGGATCGTGCTGACCCTGGTCCTGACGGCGGTCGCCGGCGTGGTGGCCTGGCGGCTGAGCACCCGGACCACCTCCGCTGCGCACACCGCCACCCCCGCGCTGAACCTGCCCGAGGGCGAGCGGCTGGCGTGGTTCTCCCGCGCGGCCAACCCCTGGCTGCAACTGCTGACGGCCGTGGCGGGCGCGATCGCCGCAGCCGCGCTCGTGGTGCCGTGCGTCGGTCTGGCGAACCCCGCCTGGCTATGGCTCGTGTGCGCGGTCTGCGCCGTCACCGCGCTCACCGGCATGCTCTTCTCCTCGGTCCAGGCCAAGGTGTCGGAAGCGGGCCTGGAGGTGTCGTTCGGCCCGTTCGGCTGGCCCGCCCGCCGCTGGTCCCCGGCCGCCATCGAGTCGGCCCGCGCCGAGCACCGGCTCCCGTCCCAGGTCGGCGGCTGGGGCTATCGCCTCAGTGGCCTCGGCACGACCGTCATGCTCCGCGGCGGCGACTGCCTGGTCGTACGCCCCCGGGGCCGCCGTACGGACTTCGCGGTCAGCGTGGACGACGCCGAGCGGGGCGCGGCCCTGCTGAACGCGCTCCGGCTGCGGGGCTGACCGGGCACCGACAGAACTGTGGGTCGCCGCGAAAGGTTCCCTCCTTTTCTGTTCCCTGTCGTCCTGCTCCTTGTCGTCCTGTTCCTTGTCGTCCTGTTTCCTGTCGTCCTATCTCTTGCCGTCCTGTCCCTTGCCGTTCTGTCCCTTGTCCTCGTGCCTCGCCGGGAGCTGGTCGTAGGTCTTGAAGGTGTACGAGGCGTCGTACGACAGCAGGTTCCCTGTGGTGGCCGGCAGGCCGAGCCGTTGGTTGAGCGCGCCGGTGAGCGGCCCGCAGTGTGCGGCGGCAGGGGCGCTGAAGGTGTCGTCGTATGCCGAGAACTCGATCACCGGGGGGTCCTGGGACACCCACCTGGAGGGGCCGGAGCGCTTCAGCTGGAAGTCGACGGGGTCGCCCGCCCCCAGGGCGCAGCCACGCGGCACCAGCGGGCCGAGGAGCCGGAAGCGGAGGCTGAACCGGCCGGTGTAGAAGTCGGACCGGCCCCCGTACTCCGGCTGTATCGCCAGGCCCAGGACAGTCGCGTGGTCGCCCGCCGGCGTGCCGGTCAGTCCCCCCGGTATCGCGGTGGGAGAGGTGTGCATCGCGCCCCACACCTGCCCGTTGCCGCCGTCCGGCATCGGGCCCTCGGCGTGGGTCATGGTGATCGGGGCGAGGCTCACGCTGACCGTTCCGATGGTCAACCGCGGGGCGGCCGTGTGCACTTCACATCTCCATCGGGACGGGTCGACACCGTCGGGCAGGGATGGGCAGTCACCGAAATCGGTGGCCGTAGCGGTGGTGGCGCTCGGCGCCGCGTAGGCGACACCGGGCGCGCACACCGCGGCCGTACCGGCGAGGACGGTCGCGACACGGCGGGCGGGAGAGGAAACCGGGCGAGCGGCAGCGGATTTCGTCATGTCACCAGCGTGCCGCCGTAGCCACTCCCCCACCATCCGTGACATCCCCGGTAGCACCCCGACCCATCCCTGATACGGCGTCAGGGTCGGTCGTCCGGGGCAGGGCGCCGACTTCAGCGGAACCCGGGAATCCGTCGCAGCTCGCCGATCCTCAGCGCCCTGCCCACCACCAGATAGACGAGACCAAGGGCGAGCGAGCCCGCGACGGTCGTCAGGACCGACCCCGCCGTGCCGTGTCCCAGCACACCGGTACAGCCCCGCGCAGCAGCCCAGCCCGCCACCGCCGCCACGCCGCCGGCGCACAGCAGCCTGGCGTAGGTGCCGCGCAGGGTGCCGTCGTCCAGTCGCCCGCCCGTACGACGGGACAGCAGGCGGGCGGTGAGGACGAGTCCGGCGAGGTAGGAGACGGTGTAGGCGCCGGCCATGCCCGTGACCGCCCATCGCGCGGGCAGCAGCAGATGGCAGGCGGTGGCCAGCGAGATGTTGACGATCCCGATCCACACGGCCATGAAGAACGGCGTACGGGTGTCCTCGAAGGCGTAGAAGCCGCGCAGCAGCAGGTACTGCGCGGAGAACGGGATCAGCCCGAGACCGAAGGCCTGCAGCATGTGACCGAGGGGCTGCGCCGCGGCCGCGTCCGCGGCGCCGTGGGCGAAGAGAAGGACGGCGATGTCCGGCCCGAGCGCGGCGAACAGGAAGGCAGCCGGAACGATCACCACCCCGCTGACCCGCAGTGCCCGGGACAGATCGGCGCGCAGATCGCCGATCCGTCCCTCGGCCGCCGCCTTGCTCATGCGTGGCAGCAGAGCTGTGACCAGGGAGACCGTGACGATGGACTGGGGCAGCATCCAGATGGTCTGCGCGTAGCTGTACGCCGTGTAGCCGACACCGGCGTTCGGCAGCTGCGTGTCGGCGGCGTTGGCGTAGTTGGTGACGACGGTGAGCGCGACCAGGTTGGTCAGCACGAACAGCAGCGTCCACTTGGCCGCGTGGATGCCGGAGCCGAGTCCCGCGCCGCGCCAGTCGAAACGGGGCCGGAACCGGAAGCCGGCGGCACGGGTGAAGGGGATGAGGGCGAGGGCCTGTACGGCGATCCCGAGGGTCGTACCGATACCGAGCCAGCGGACCTGGGCGTCGGTGACGTCGGCGACGGAGTGGGGGAGGGCCATCATCCCGAGATAGACGCCGAACATCGTCACGAGGACGACGTTGTTGAGCACCGGTGTCCACATCATCGCCCCGAACTTCTCGCGGGCGTTCAGAACTTGACCGAGGATGGCGAACAACCCGTAGAAGAAGATCTGCGGAAGCAGGAACCGCGCGAAGACGACGGTCAGCCGGAACGCCGCATGCTCCTTGGGCGTGTCCCTTATGTACAGGCTCGCGATCTCCGGCGCGGCCCATACGGCGAGCAGGGTCCCGACGGCCAGCACGCTGACGACGAGGGTCACGAGCCGCTGCTCGTACGCCCGCCCGCCATCGGCATGCATCGCCCGGGCCCGCACCAGCTGCGGCACCAGCACGGCGTTCAGCGCCCCGCCGATCAACAGGGTGTACAGGCTGGTCGGCACGGTGTTGGCCGTGTTGTACGTGGTGGCGAGCAGCCCGGTCCCGAGCGCGGCCCCCTGCAGCACCTGCCGGATCAGCCCACTGGCCCGCGAGACGACGGTGCCGGACGCCATGAGCACAGACGCCCGCCCGACCCCCGCCGTTGCCTTGGGTTTCGCATGCCGGGCTGCGGTCTTCTCCCCCGTTACCATGCGGTAAATCTACGGCAGTTGGGCTCATCGACCGCAAGCAAGGTGACTGGCGAAACGGCGCCAAGCGGCGGTGTCTGGCGTTTTCGGCAAACTTCACCCCCAATCGTGAACATCATCCTTGCAGCTGGCATATTCGAATTTCTCCGCTCTACGTTCCCGGGCGGAGGTGGTTCACATGAGCGAACCCAGCAAGCGGCCGCACTCGGCCGAACGACACGAGGCCATCGACATCAGCGACTTCGTCTACGCGGCGACCGGAGCCCGTGTGCGGAGGCTGACCATGCCGGACGGGAGTCACTGGTTTCCGGCGGTGGACGTGTGCAAGGAGCTCGGGCACACCAACCCGCAAAAGGCACTCTCCGACCATGTGCCGGCGGACCACCGAGAGTCCCTCGAGACCCTAACTGGAGGTTACGGTCTCAGCGTTCCTGCAGGCAGAGAGTGGCGTCGAGACCTGAACGTGCTCTCTCTGCAGGGTCTCATCCTCCTCGTCAACGCCTGCACCAAGCCCGCCTGCGCCCCCTTCAAACAGTGGGCAGCCGAGGTGATCGAGACCGTGCAGCGGGAGGGTTCCTACACCCTGGAAGAGGCCGAGGTGCAGCCCGCCGGACCGGGCGCTCCGATCGCGTATGCCATGCCCGAGCAGGTCGCCGAAGCCATCGTCCGGCTGGAGGCGCACAACCTTCAGCTGGACGAGGAACTGGCGCACGGACAGCGCAAATCGATCGAGCTGCAACAGGAAACACTGGCTCTGCAGCACGAGACGCTGGTCCTGCAGCGGGAGATGCTGGCCACGCAGAAGGCCACGCTGGCCGTGCAGCAGGCCATGGTCCGGGCGATGGAACGGATCGCGGACCGGCTGGACGCCCTGGTACCGGCTCCTCGGACGCCGGACGGGCAGGTCACCGCGCTGTCCACCACGGCCTCCGTGCTGGCCGACTGGCGGCAGCGTCTTTCCGTCACGGCCGATGTGTGGGCCGTGGCCGTGGTCGTCGCCCCCGTTATCGTCGAGAAGGGTGAGCTGCGCGAGCCGCTGGAAGCCCTTGCGGCCCGTACCGGACTCTCGGTGCACCGCGTCAACGAATGTCTGCGGCTGCTGAGCAAGCACGCCTGCATCCGTTCCCGAGGCGGGGCGGAAGACGGGGCGCCTGTGTATGTGCTGAACCAGTCCTGAAAGAGCCCGAAGAAGAGGGGGCGGTCGCAAACACAAGTTGCGGCCGTCCCCTCCACGCTTCGAGGCTACCCGCCCGGAGCCGTCACGCCCAGGTGATCAGCCTCTTCGGCTGCTCCAGAATCGCCGCCACATCCGCCAGCACCTTCGAGCCCAGCTCGCCGTCCACCAGACGGTGGTCGAAGCTCAGCGCCAGGGTCGTCACCTGACGCGGCTTCACCTTGCCCTTGTGGACCCACGGCTGGAGCTTGATCGCACCGATCGCGAGGATCGCCGACTCGCCGGGGTTGAGGATCGGCGTGCCGGTGTCGACGCCGAAGACGCCCACATTGGTGATCGTCACCGTGCCGCCCTGCATGGCCGCGGGGGAGGTCTTGCCCTCCCTCGCCGTCGACACCAGCTCACCGAGAGCGGAAGCCAGCTGCGGCAGCGTCTTGTCGTGCGCGTCCTTGATGTTCGGCACGATCAGACCCCGCGGAGTGGCCGCCGCGATGCCCAGGTTGACGTAGTGCTTGAGCACGATCTCCTGGTTCGCCTCGTCCCAGGAAGCGTTGATCTCAGGGTTGCGCTTGATGGCGACCAGCAGGGCCTTGGCGATCAGCAGCAGCGGGTTGACCCGCAGGCCCTGCATCTCCTTGTCCTGCTTCAGCTCCTCGACCAGCTTCATCGTGCGGGTCACGTCGACCGTCACGAACTCCGTGACATGCGGCGCCGTGAACGCCGAGCCGACCATCGCCGCCGCCGTGGCCTTGCGGACGCCCTTCACCGGGATGCGGGTCTCGCGCGTGCCGTCGTAGGACGCGACCGGCGCCTGCGTCACCGGGGCGGCGGCGACAGGGGCCGTCGGCTCGGCGGACTTCGGCGTGGCCGCCGCGTGGACGTCCTCGCGGGTGATGATGCCGTCGGGCCCGGACGGGATGACCGACTCCAGGTCGACACCGAGGTCCTTGGCCAGCTTGCGCACCGGCGGCTTGGCCAGCGGGCGGGGCTTGTCGGTGACCGGCGCGTGGCCGTTCAGCTCGGCCTGGATCGCCTGCGCCGGGGCGGGCACGGTGACCTCCGGACCCTTGCGGGGGCGGCGCTTGGTGGAGGAGGTCGACACGCCGTAGCCGACGAGGACCGGCTGGCGGCCCGCCGGCTTCGGCTCCTCCTCGGCCGGCGGGGCGGGCTCGGCCTTGGGCTGTTCCGCCTCCGGTGCCGCCGCGCCGCCCGCCACGTCCACCGCGATGATGGCCGTGCCCACGTCGACCGTGGTGCCCTCGGGGAAGTGCAGGGAACGGACCACGCCGTCATAGGGGATGGGGAGCTCGACGGCAGCCTTGGCCGTCTCGACCTCGCACACCACCTGGCCGTCGGTGACCGTGTCCCCCGGCTGGACGTACCACTTGAGGATCTCGGCCTCGGTGAGTCCCTCGCCGACGTCCGGCATCTTGAACTCGCGTACGGACGCTTCCGTCATCGTCGTCACGAACCTCTCCTCAGTACGCCAGCGAGCGGTCGACGGCGTCGAGCACGCGGTCCAGGTCCGGCAGGTACTCCTCCTCCAGACGCGCCGGGGGGTACGGGGCGTGGTACCCGCCGACCCGGAGCACGGGGGCTTCGAGGTGGTAGAAGCAGCGCTCGGTGATCCTGGCGGCGATCTCCGCGCCGGAGCCGAAGAACACCGGTGCCTCGTGCACCACGACCAGGCGGCGGGTCTTCTCCACCGAAGTCTGGACGGCGTCGAAGTCGAGGGGGGAGACCGAACGCAGGTCCAGGACCTCCAGGGACTTGCCCTCCTCGGCCGCGGCGGCCGCCACCTCCTGGCAGAGCTTCACCATCGGGCCGTAGGCGGCCAGGGTCAGGTCGGTGCCCTCGCGGACGACCTGCGCCTTGTGCAGGGGCGCCGGGATCGCCTCGGCGTCCACCTCTGACTTGTCCCAGTAGCGCCGCTTGGGCTCGAAGTAGATCACCGGGTCGTCGCTCTGGATGGCCTGCTGCATCATCCAGTACGCGTCGGAGGCGTTGGACGGCGACACGACCTTCAGGCCGGCGACGTGCGCGAACAGGGCCTCGGGGGACTCGGAGTGGTGCTCGACCGCGCCGATGCCGCCGCCGTAGGGGATGCGGATGACGACCGGCATCTTGACCTTGCCCAGCGATCGCGCGTGCATCTTCGCGAGCTGGGTGACGATCTGGTCGTAGGCCGGGAAGACGAAGCCGTCGAACTGGATCTCCACCACCGGGCGGTAGCCGCGCAGGGCGAGGCCGATCGCGGTGCCTACGATGCCGGACTCGGCGAGCGGGGTGTCGATGACCCGGCTCTCGCCGAAGTCCTTCTGCAGACCGTCGGTCACCCGGAAGACACCGCCGAGCTTGCCGACGTCCTCACCCATGACCAGGACCTTGGGGTCCTCCTCCAGAGCGCGGCGCAGCGACTCGTTGATGGCCTTGGCCATCGCCATCTTCTCGGCCATCTCAGTGACCCCCTTCTGCGTCCGCGAACGACGCCTGGTAGGCGGCGAACTGGGCCCGCTCCTCGTCGACGAGCGCGTGCCCGTCCGCGTACACGTTCTCGAAGATGGCGAAGTGGTCCGGGTCGGGCATGGCGCGGACCGCTTCGCGCACTCGTTTGCCCAACGCCTCGGACTCGGTCTCGAGTTCCGCGAAGAATCCCTCGTCCGCGTGGTTTGAGGCCTCCAGGTACCGGCGAAGGCGCAGGATCGGGTCCTTCGCCTCCCAGGCCAGCCGCTCCTCGTCGCCCCGGTAGCGGCTGGGGTCGTCGGAGGTGGTGTGGGCACCCATGCGGTAGGTGTACGCCTCGACCAGGGTGGGGCCGTCGCCCTCACGGGCGCGCTCCAGCGCCCACTTGGTGACCGCCAGGCAGGCCAGGACGTCGTTGCCGTCCACGCGCACGCCGGGGAAGCCGAAGCCCTGGGCGCGCTGGTAGAGCGGCACGCGGGTCTGCTTCTCGGTCGGCTCGGAGATCGCCCACTGGTTGTTCTGGCAGAAGAACACCACCGGCGCGTTGTAGACCGCGGAGAAGGTGAACGATTCGGCGACGTCACCCTGGCTGCTCGCGCCGTCGCCGAAGTAGGCGATCACCGCGCTGTCCGCGCCGTCCTTGGCGATGCCCATCGCGTAGCCGGTGGCGTGCAGGGTCTGGGAGCCGATGACGATCGTGTACAGGTGGAAGTTGTTGCCGTTCGGGTCCCAGCCGCCGTTGTTCACACCCCGGAACATGCCGAGCAGGTTGGTCGGGTCGACGTCGCGGCACCAGGCGACGCCGTGCTCGCGGTAGGTCGGGAAGACGTAGTCGTCGGCGCGCAGGGCGCGGCCGGAGCCGATCTGGGCGGCCTCCTGACCCAGCAGGGACGCCCACAGGCCCAGCTCGCCCTGGCGCTGCAGGGCGGTGGCCTCGGCGTCGAAGCGGCGGGTGAGCACCATGTCGCGGTACAGACCGCGCAGGTCTTCAGGGGTGATGCCGGCGACGTAGGCGTCGTACTCGGCGTTCTTGACCCGCTTGCCCTCGGGCGTCAGCAGCTGCACGAGCTCCGGCTCGGTGTTCTGCTTCGCGGCGGCGCGGGGGGTGCGCCTGGTGCCGGACGCGGTTCCGGCCTTGCCGGTCTTCGCCCCGGTGGTGCCGGTCTTGCTGCCGGTGGTGCCGGCCTTGCCTGGGGCGCTGCGTCGCGGCTTGCGCGCGGCACTGCTGTCCACGGTCACGTGTGCTCCTCCGTCGTTCCGGCCCCCGGGGTTGCCGGTAGGCCAGTGCGGCTCACCTGTTTCGACCACCGGGCACGGGGTGGGTGCCACTCGGCCGGGAACAGGCGTGACAGGTGCCCCGGCGAGCGCCCTGCAACCATCACGTTACCCAGTGCTCCACATTTCTGTGAAACCCCACCTGACCTGCGATTTTGCTTGGATTTCCAAGTAAATCGGAGAAGGCTGGAAGCGCGCTGGTCACAGCCTTGCGAAAGGCCGGAGCAAGCGGCACGTTATCCCGCGCACCCAGCTCACGGGAAGAGTTTGTGTGTGAGACTGACTCCGTGCGTGAAGACGGAAAAATCACGGTTTTTCTGCTCGATGACCACGAAGTGGTCCGCCGGGGCGTCCACGAGATGCTCTCCGTCGAGCCGGACATCGAGGTGGTCGGCGAGGCCGGCACGGCGGCCGACGCGCTGGTGCGCATTCCGGCCACCCGGCCCGACGTCGCGGTGCTGGACGTGCGGCTGCCGGACGGCAGCGGGGTCGGGGTGTGCCGGGAGATCCGCGCCCGGGACGAGACGGTGCGGTGCCTGATGCTGACCTCGTTCGCGGACGACGAGGCTCTCTTCGACGCGATCATGGCGGGCGCCTCGGGATACGTCCTGAAGGCGATCCGCGGCAACGAACTGCTCCAGGCGGTTCGGGACGTCGCCGCCGGGAGGTCCCTGCTGGATCCGGTGGCCACCGCGCGCGTGCTGGAGCGGCTGCGCGACGGCGGCGCCGCGCGCACGGACGACCGGTTCGCGCGGCTCACCGAGCAGGAACGGAAAATCCTCGAACTGATCGGCGAAGGACTCACCAACCGGCAGATCGGTGAGCGTTTGCATCTGGCCGAGAAAACGATCAAGAATTACGTGTCGAGTCTGCTTTCCAAACTCGGTATGCAGCGCCGCTCGCAGGCCGCCGCTTATGTCGCCCGCATGCAGGTGGAAAAGAGCGGAAGCGACGGAACTCTCTGATAAAGCCTGCCGTGTGACCGAAAGCGATCATCGGCGACTAGCTGTGACAACCCCCAGCTCACAGCGGCTTTTCGTGCCCTAGCATCTGCGGCGTGCCGCGCTCTTGTGTACCACCCCTCGTACCCCACGCGCCCCCTCTCAGCGCCCTGCTCCGCCTGTACGCCGCCGGTAGCCCCCTCACCTGTGAGCCGGTCGACCAGGGCCTGCTCAACCGCGGCTACCGGCTGTGCACCACCCGCGGCCGCTATTTCCTCAAGCACCACTTCGACCCCGACACCGCCGACCCGACCGCCATCGAGCGCCGCCACCGCGCCACCCAGCGCCTGGCCGACCTCGGCGTCCCGGTCTCCGTACCGCTCGCGCACCGCGAGGGCCGTACGGTCGCCGTCGTCGGCGGCCACGCCTACGCCCTGCATCCCTGGATCGACGGAAGGCACCGCCACGGCGGCCAGCTCACGCGCGCGGAGAGCGCACGCCTCGGGGCGCTCCTGGGCGCCGTACACGCCTGTCTGGAGCGTGTGATGCCACCCAAGGGGCGCACACGTCCGGCCACGAGCCCCCACCCCGTGGAGAGCGCCGACCCGGACGACACCGTCGCCCTCATCGACGACCTGCTCGCCCACGTGCGCCGGCACCGCCCCGCCGACGCCTTCGACGAACTCGCCCGGCACCGCCTGCTGGAGCGCCGCGCGCTGCTGGAGCAGCACGCGGACCGGCGCCCGCCGCCCGGCGGCTCGGTGGGCTGGGTGCACGGCGACTTCCACCCGTTCAACGTGCTCTACAAGGGCGACGCCCCGGCGGCCATCGTCGACTGGGACCGGCTCGGCGTGCAGCCCCGCGCCGAGGAGGCCGTACGCGCCGCGGCGATCTTCTTCGTACGGCCCGCGGGCGCCCTGGACCTGCCGAAAGTGCGCGCCTACGCGCGCGCCTACCGGCGAGCGGCCGGCGCCACGCCCTCGGAGCTGACAGCGGCCGTGCACCGGGTGTGGTGGGAACGGCTGAACGACTTCTGGATGCTGCGCTGGCACTACGAACGCGGTGACACGCGCGCGGACTGCCAGTTCCCGGCAGCGTCGGCGCTCGCGGTGTGGTGGACCCGCGAGTACGACGCGGTGTGCGACGCGTTCGTGCGGTGAGCGCCCGCGGCCGACGGGCCGGGTCACCTCAGCGGGACGCCGTCACAGGCGCCGTGGGTGTCCTTCAACCGGTGGGGTCGCCGGCCCCGCCGTCCGCGGTGGCGCCGGTGTCCGTGCCCCCGTTGGTGGCGCCGGTGTCCGTGCCGCCGTTGGTGGCGCCGGTGTCCGTGCCGCCGTCGCTGGTACCCGCGTCCGTGCCGCCGGTGTCCGTGCCCCCGAGGGCGCCGCCGCTCGTGGGGTCCGTGGACTGCGACGGGGAGGTCTGCGGATCCGACGGCTGGTCGGTGGGTCCCGTGGACTGCGACTGCGAGGTCTGCGGGTCCGACGGCGTGTAGCCGGAGTCGCCGGAGCTCGTGTCCGAACCGTTGTCGGTGGTGGTGTCCGTGGGCTGGTCGGTGCTGTCGTCCGACGGGGTCGGGGAGTCCGAGTGGTCCTTCGTGGACTTCGAGTGCGTCGTCGTCGGCTTGGTGTCGGAACCCGTGCCGGAGCCGTGGCCCGCACTCTTGAGCGCGATCGCGACGCCCGCCGCGATCGCGATGATCGCGAGGACGGCGAGGATCCACAGCTTGCCGCGGCCGCTGCCCTTGTTGCCGTGCCCCTCGAAGCCGCCGTCGTCGCCGCTGCCGTAGCCCTGCGGCAGGATCGGCTGCGGGATCTGCGCGGTTCCGGCGCCGAAGTCGCCCGGGTGCTGCATCGCGGTCGTCCCCGCGAAGCCGCCCGCCGGGGTGTGCCGGCCGTCGTGCGCCTCCACCGGGCCGGTGTTCCAGGTGCCGGTGTGACCGCCCTGCTCGTACAGCATCTGCAGGCCGTACTGGACCAGGCCGCGCATCTCCTCGGCCGTCTGGAAGCGGTCGTCCGGTTCCTTGGCGAGCGAGCGCATGACCAGGCCGTCCAGCTCCGGCGGGCAGGCGTCGGCGAACTCGGACGGCGGGGTCGGGATGTCCTGGACGTGCTGGTAGACCACCGACAGCGGGGTCTCACCGGTGAACGGCGGCCTGAGGGCGAGCAGTTCGTACAGCAGGCAGCCGGTCGCGTACAGGTCGGACCGGTGGTCCACGGCCTTGCCGAGCGCCTGCTCCGGGGAGAGGTACTGCGGCGTGCCCATGACCATGCCGGTCTGCGTCATCGTTGTCGAGGCACCGTGCAGGGCGCGCGCGATGCCGAAGTCCATCACCTTGACGGCACCGCTGTGGGTGATGATCACGTTGGCGGGCTTGATGTCGCGGTGCACGATGCCGTGCTGATGCGAGTAGGCGAGCGCCTCCAGCACCCCGGACACGATGATCAGCGCCTGCTCGGGGCCCGGCGCCTCCGCGTTCAGCAGCAGATCGCGGATGGTGCGGCCCTCGACCAGCTCCATCACGATGTACGGCACGGACTGGCCGCCCACGGAGTCCTCGCCGGAGTCGTACACGGCGACGATCGCATGGTGGTTGAGGCCGGCGACCGACTGTGCCTCACGCGTGAAGCGCGCCTTGGAGACCGGGTCCTCGGCGAGGTCGGCGCGCAGCAGCTTCACCGCGACGGTACGGCCCAGACGGACGTCCTCGGCCGCGAACACCTCGGCCATGCCGCCCCGGCCCAGCCGGTGCGTCAGCCGGTACCGGCCGTCGCCGACGAGCCCGCCGTTGCCCCACATCTCCGGCGCGTCCGACATACCGCCGCCACTCGCCTCGGGGTCGGACGGGCCCTGGGCGCGCTGCGTCTGGTCCATCGGTCCTCGCCGTCGTTTCTGCCCGCGGTGCGCGCGGTGTTGTTACGGTCTCCGTCGGCCACGCTACAGCCTCCGCGCGAGCCACCGGTTCGGAACCGGAAGCCGGACCGGCCGGAGCATGACCGGCCATGAAACCCGTAGCACGCGCTGTCGTGCAAATTCTGTGTGCCGGTCGTACGCCCCCTGTAACGCTTGCACGACGCTTCTTTCGCGTACGGTCACGGAACGGGCACCGCGCTTGACGTGTCAGTGCCCTGGGGCAGACTTGGCCGGGAATGACACATTCGATCAAGGCCCGTGCGATCAGCGAAGGCGCCGGACGGCCAGTGGGGGACGCGGAGAGATGAGCCAGGACGGCGCACACGGGCGGTACTCGGGGCAGTCCCTGGCCGGCGGGCGCTACCAACTGCGCGACTTGCTCGGCGAGGGCGGTATGGCCTCGGTGCACCTGGCGTACGACGCCGTTCTCGACCGCCAGGTCGCGATCAAGACGCTGCACACGGAACTCGGCCGAGAACAGGCCTTCCGTGAGCGCTTTCGCCGCGAGGCCCAGGCCGTGGCCAAGCTCACGCACACCAATATCGTGTCGGTCTTCGACACCGGCGAGGACGATCTCGGTGGTCTGACGACGCCGTACATCGTCATGGAGTACGTCGAGGGCCGCCCGCTGGGCTCGATCCTCGATGAGGACACCCGGCAGTACGGCGCGATGCCCGCCGACAAGGCGCTGAAGGTCACCGCGGACGTGCTGGCGGCGCTGGAGATCAGCCATGAGATGGGGCTGGTCCACCGCGACATCAAGCCGGGCAACGTGATGATGACCAAGCGCGGCGTGGTCAAGGTCATGGACTTCGGCATCGCCCGCGCCATGCAGTCCGGTGTGACGTCGATGACCCAGACCGGCATGGTCGTCGGCACCCCGCAGTACCTCTCGCCCGAGCAGGCCCTCGGCCGCGGCGTGGACGCCCGCTCCGACCTGTACTCCGTCGGCATCATGCTGTTCCAGCTGGTCACCGGGCGGCTGCCGTTCGACGCGGACTCGCCGCTGGCGATCGCCTACGCGCACGTCCAGGAGGAGCCGGTGGCTCCTTCGTCGATCAACCGGTCCCTGCCGCCGGCGGTGGACGCCCTGGTCGCCCGCGCCCTGAAGAAGAACCCGAACGAGCGCTTCCCGACCGCCGAGGCCATGCGGGACGAGTGCCTGCGCGTCGCCGCATCCTTCCAGGCGGCCGCGCCGAGCATCGTGCCGGGCGCCGCGCCGACGCAGAGCGGCGCGGGCGTGGGCTCCGCGGTGTTCCCACCGGTCGACCAGACCGCACAGGCGGCCCCCGGGCCGGTCCAGACGCCGTACCCGGCAGGCCCTTACGGCGCGCCGCAGACGGCCGCCCCGTCCTACGGCTACCCGCAGCAGGCCGGCTACCAGACGCCGCCTCCGATGGGCTACGGCCCGCAGGCCCCCCAGGCCGCGCCGACCCCGCCGCCGTACACGATCTCGCCGCAGCCGTCCGCTCCGGGCTCCGGCGGGGGCAAGAGCAACAAGCCGGTGATCATCGGGTCGGTCGCGGTGTCGCTCGTCGCGGTCGTCGCCCTGGTCGTCGCGCTGACACTGAACACCGACGGCAGTGACGACACGGGCGGCAAGGGCGGGGCAAGTGCCTCCGCGTCCAGCTCCCACCGGCCGGGCTATCGCGGGCCGGACACGAGCCGGGTGATCGACAAGGAGAAGTGCACGGATCCGACGGAGTCGTGGAACGACCCCGCCAAGATCGAGCTGCCCGACTTCCGCTACAAGGACATCGACTCGGTGAAGGCGTGCATCCAGGCCGCCGGCTGGAAGGCCAAGGTCGTCCCCCAGGACGACAACACCTGGGGCCAGGGCACCGTCCTGAACCAGTTCCCCTCCCAGAGCACGGACGTCGACAAGAAGGACCCGGGCACCATCGAACTGACCGTCTCCACGGGCAATCCGCCGCAGTGACGCCACGCAGCGCGGCGTAGGACGCGACGAGAAGGGCCCGGCGTCACGCGCCGGGCCCTTGCTGTGAACAGCCTTACAGGTACGGCCCGCCCGAGCGGCCCGCGGCGCGGTGCTCGTCGCCGCCCTCGTGTCCGGTCATGCCCGGCGGAAGCGCGCGGCGCATCTGTTCCAACTGGGCCCGCGCGGCCATCTGCTGGGCGAACAGCGTCGTCTGGATGCCGTGGAAGAGGCCTTCCAGCCAGCCCACCAACTGTGCCTGAGCGATCCGCAGTTCCGCGTCGCTCGGAGTCGCGTCGTCGGTGAACGGCAGGGAGAGCCGCTCCAGTTCCTCGACCAGCTCCGGCGCAAGGCCGTCCTCCAGCTCCTTCACCGAGCTGGCGTGGATCTCCTTCAGCCGCACCCGGCTCGCTTCGTCCAGAGGAGCCACGCGCACCTCCTCCAGGAGCTGCTTGATCATGCTACCGATCCGCATGACCTTGGCAGGCTGCTCGACCTGCTCCGTCAGCGGAGTCTCTCGGGAGTCGTCTCCCCCGTTGCCGCCGCCGAGCGCCATCCCGTCCTGGCCCACGACGAGGATCTGGGGGTTCTCCGGCGACCGTTCGTTCCTCGGCATCTCCATGCCGCCATTCTCTCGCACCCGTACACCTCATCACCGTGGTGCCCCCTCATGGGGCTGATCCACCGTTTCGACCCGACGGAGCATTCTGAAATGCCCTGTTTGCCATCGGATGTGAGGCTTATCTCTGTCGGTTATCCATCGATCACGCCATCCGGGCTCCGGGAGGTCACCGACGTGACTCCATGGCTGCGCATCACGTTCCCCTGCGTACGGCTGCTGCTCGTCCTCGCGGCGGCCCTTCCCGCCTACGGCATCGTCACCAGGTACGCCACGGTGGCGTACGCCGCCGAGCTCGGCCCCGGGAACGTCGCCCCGCCGGGACACCCGCACCGGCCCGCCGGCGCGGGCGCGGACCACTCGGGCCCCGGGGAGCACCCGGCACCCGCAAGGCCTTCGGAGCCCTCGGTCCACGGCCACGTGGGCGGCGCCGCCGTCGATCGCCCGGCCCCGCCCGGGCCCGGTCACGACCCCCAGCGTGCCTCCGCCGGTCCCTCGCTCTTGCCCATGCCCTCCGATTCCGCCTCCGCCTCGTACCGCCCCACAGCGGTCGAGCCGACCCGTGCGGGCAGCCGCGCGGGCGAGGGGCGGCTGCGGCCGGGCCGGCCGGACGGGCCCGCGGCCGAGGTGGAGGGCGACGACGACCCCGTGCCCGCCCGGACCCCGGACACCGGCCGGCCCGAGGAGCCGGAGACCGCCGACCTCCCGGCCGCGACGCCGTCGGCCTCGGGCGCCCCCGACGAGGCCGGTTTCGACCCCGCCAGGGCCCCGGGCCGGAACGCCGCCCAGCAGAACGAGAACGCCACCGAGCCGGTCCTGCAGATCCTCCCGCTGGGCAGCGGCCTGGTCCTGATAGGCCTGGGGCTGGGCCTCGCCTTCGTGGCTCTCAGACTCCGCAGGAGCTGAGACACCGGCGCCTCACGGGTCTCAAGGGCCTGCGAGACCCCCCGGGGAGACGTCCGGCGTCACGGCGTCACCAGCAGCACCTTGCCGATGTGCCCGCTCTCCTCCACCACCCGATGCCCCTCGGCCGCGTCGGCCATCGACACCTCCCGGTCCACGACCGGCCGGACGTGGCCCCCGGAGAGCAACGGCCACACGTGCTCCCGCACCGCCGCCACGATCGCCGCCTTCTCGGTGAGCGGCCGCGCCCGCAGCGAGGTCGCGCTGATCGCGGCCCGCTTGCCGAGCAGCGTGCCGATGTTCAGCTCTCCCTTGATCCCGCCCTGCATACCGATGATCGCGAGACGTCCGCTGACGGCGAGTGCCTGGACATTGCGGTCCAGGTACTTCGCCCCCATGTTGTCGAGGATCACATCGGCGCCCGCGCCGCCGGTGGCCTGCTTGATCTCGGCGACGAAGTCCTGCTCGCGGTAGTTGATGAGGATGTCCGCACCCAGCTCGGCACAGCGCTCCAGCTTTTCCTTGGTGCCGGCTGTCACGGCGACCTTGGCGCCGACGGCCTTGGCGAGCTGGATGGCCATGGTGCCGATGCCGCTGGACCCCCCGTGCACGAGCAGCGTCTCACCGGGCAGCAGGTGGGAGATCATGAACACGTTGGACCAGACCGTGCAGACCACCTCGGGCAGCGCGGCCGCCTGCCTGAGGTCGACGCCCTCGGGCACGGGCAGCAGCTGCCCGGCCGGCACGACGACCTTCTCGGCGTAGCCGCCGCCCGCGAGCAGCGCGCACATCTCGTCACCGACGGCCCAGCCGGACACGCCGGGGCCGAGCGCGGCGATCCTTCCGGAGCACTCCAGGCCGGGGTAGGGGGAGGCGCCGGGCGGCGGGTTGTAGAAGCCCTGCCGCTGCAGGATGTCGGCACGGTTGACGGCGCTGGCCACCACCTCGACCAGCACCTCGCCCTCGCCGGGCTCCGGGTCGGGGACCTCCGCCCACACCAGCGCCTCGGGACCACCAGGTTCGGGAATCGTGATCGCATGCATGCGCGTGACGCTACTCTCCGCGGCAGGCGTCTTCGGGGCAGACCCGCTCGCTCCCTGATGTCCGGGCCCCCTCGGTCACGGGGCAGCGGCCGGTGGTGCGGGGTGAGGGGAGCACCGAGGGCCGCGCGGGACGTTTCACGTGAAACACACCTCGATTCCGGCGGCCGCCCACGGCAGATCCAGCAGCTCGGCCTCCTCACCCTGCCGAGCACCGCCCGGCGCCACGACGGCCAGCGCGTCGGCGGCGGCGATGCCGCGGAGCATGGCCGGACCGTTGTAGTGCAGCGGTACGGCAAGGTCGCCGCGGAGCACCACGGGAATGAGCCGGGTGTCGTAGGGGTGCCCCTGGACCGCCTCCCTGAGCGGCAGCGTGTACGGCTCGGGGGCCGGGTGGGCGGCGAGGGTGCGCAGCAGCGGCTCGGCGAGCGTGAGCAGGCCGGAGATGGCGGCGAGGGGGTTGCCGGGCAGGCCGACGAGGTGCTGGTCCTCCTTGGTGCGGGCCAGCAGCATGGGGTGACCGGGCCGCACCTTGACGCCGTCGACGAGGAGTTCGGCGCCGACGCGTTCCAGGATGGGATGGACGTGGTCCACGGGGCCGCCCGCCGTGCCGCCGGTGGTGACGATGAGGTCGGCTTCGGAGCCGGTGACGGCCCGCTCCAGGGCCTTGGCGTCGTCGCCGATCCGGCGCACCGCGACGACCTCGGCGCCGAGCGCGCGCAGCCAGGGCGGCAGCATGGGACCGAGTGCGTCCCGGATCAGCCCGTCGCGCGGCAGGCCCTCGGTCAGCAACTCGTCGCCGAGCACGAGAACTTCGGCGCGCGGACGCGGCACGGCCGTGACGGCGTCGTATCCGGCCGCCGCGGCGAGGCCCAGGACGGCGGGCGTGACCACGGTGCCGACGGGCAGCAACTGGTCACCGCTGCGGCATTCCTGGGCGCGCGGGCGGATGTCCTGGCCGTGCGCGACCTCCCGGGTGGCGTGGAGGCGGCCCTGCGCGTCGATACAGCCGTGCTCGCTGCGCAGGACGGCGGTGGTGTCGGCGGGGATGCGGGCGCCGGTCGCGATACGGACCGCCTCGCCGTCGATGAGCGGCTCGGGCTGCGCATGCCCGGCGAGCACACCGTCCTCCCGTACGTCCCAGGGGCCGGGCCCGGCGACCGCCCAGCCGTCCATCGCGGAGGTGTCGAAGGAGGGCAGGTCGGTCAGCGCGTTGAGCGGGGCGGCCAGGGCGAGGCCGAGGGCGTCGCCGAGCGGCACGGTAACAAAGGAGCGGCGAACACAGGCGCGGGCGGCGCGGGCGGCGATCTCGCGGGCCTGGGGCCATGGGGTGGCCCGGTGCCGTTCGCCGTGTGCTCCGGGCGCCGGGGCGGGCACCTGACCCGGGCCCCCATGGTCGTCCTTGGCTTCCCTCACCAGGGCCAGGGCCTCCTCGACATCGAGGTCGTCGGTGTCCTCGGCGGGCGCTCCGGCCCGCGTCCCGGGAGTGGTCATCCGGCGTCCGGGGCGCTCGGACCCCCGCTGTCGCCTCCGTTGTTCTCCTCTTCCCAGCGCAGTGCGAGCGCGGCCGCCTTGCGCGCGGCCTCGGCGACGGCCTCGGGGCCTCCCTTGCCCTGGGCCGCTGCATAGCCGACGAGGAAGGTGGTCAGCGGGGCTGCGGGCCGGGCCACGCCGTGCGCGGCGTCCCGGGCCAGGTCGAGCAGGACGCCGGTGTCGACATCCAGGTCGATGCCCAGTTCGTCCTTGACTGCGGAGATCCATTCATCCAACACGTGCCCATGCTCCCTGATGCGTGCCCTGGCGTGGGCGATGTCGTCCCAGGTGTCGCAGTCGAAGGACGCGAGCGGGTCCGGGACACGGGTGAGGCGGAGGGCGCCGGTGAGCCGGCGCAGGGGCAGTCCGGTCAGGCCGTCCGGGCCGGCGGCGAGGGCGGTCAGCTCACGGCGGAGCGCGGCGGTGCGGTAAGCGGCCACGAGCGGCTGATCGCGGCCGTCGGCGTCGGTGAGCAGCGCGCCGTCGGCCCCGGTGTCGCACAGGACGGCCAGCAGGCGCCGCAGCGTGTCCGGCTGGAGAAAGGGCAGGTCTGCGGAGAGGACGACGGCGTGCTCGGCGCTGGTGAGCCGTAGGCCGGCCGCCAGCGCGGCGACCGGTCCGCCACCGGGCGGCTCCTCGCGCGCCCAGCGCACCGGCCGCGCGGTCGACCGCAGGTCGGACACCACCACGGTCGTACGGGCGCCCGCGCAGGCCGTGAGGACCCGGTCGAGCAGCGCCCGGCCACCGACCCGCAGACCGGGCTTGTCGGCCCCGCCGAGCCGCCGGGCAGCGCCGCCGGCCAGGACGACGGCGTCGTACGGCACCGGCGTCCCGGGGGCGGCGGGGGCGTTGTCGGTCACCCCCCGAGTATGTCCCGAGGGGCGCGCCGCTTGTATCTCCCGCCGGGCACTCCTCCCGGGCCCGCCTCAGGGCCCCGCCTGCGTCACAGCGTGCGCAGGAGCACCGCCGGCTGTTCCACGCAGTCCGCCACGTAGCGCAGGAAGCCGCCCGCTGTGCCGCCGTCGCACACCCGGTGGTCGAAGGTGAGCGAGAGCTGCACGACCTGACGCACCGCCAGCTCGCCCTCGTGGACCCAGGGTTTGGGGACGATCCGGCCGACGCCGAGCATGGCCGCCTCGGGGTGGTTGATGATCGGTGTGGAGCCGTCGACACCGAAGACCCCGTAGTTGTTCAGCGTGAAGGTCCCGCCGGTGAGTTCCCCGGGTGTCAGCGTCCCGGTGCGGGCGGCCTCCGTCAGCCGGGCGAACTCGGCGGTCAGCGACTCGGCGTCGCGCGCTTGGGCGTCCCGGACGACCGGTACGACGAGCCCGCGCTCGGTCTGCGCGGCGAATCCGAGGTGGACGTGGTCGAGCTGGACCACCTCGCGGGCCTCGATGTCGACGAAGGAGTTCAGTTCCGGGAACCGGGCGAGCGCGGCCGTGCAGATGCGGGCGAGCAGCGCGAGCAGGGAGATCTTCGGGCCGCCCGCGGCGTTCATCGCGGCACGCGCACGCATGAGTTCGGTCGCGTCGGCGTCGACCCAGCAGGTGGCGTCCGGGATCTCCCGGCGGCTGCGGGACAGCTTGTCGGCGACGGCGCCGCGCACTCCCTTGAGGGGGATGCGAGTGCCTGCGGCGCGCGTGCCCGAGGCGGCGGCGAATGCCGGCAGGGCCGTGGCCGTGCCGTGCGCCGTCGTGGCGGGTGCCTCGGCCGTACGGCCGTCCAGGGCCGCCCTGGTCCGCAGGGCGTCCTCGACATCCGCGCGCAGGATCAGTCCGTCCGGGCCGGAGCCCGCCAGCTGCCGCAGGTCCACACCGCCCTCGCGGGCCAGCCTGCGGACCAGGGGGGAGATCACGGGCACGGGGCCGTCGACGTGGAGGGCGTCCACGCGTGCGTGGGCCGTCCCGTTGGGCGTCGTACCGGTCAGGGCGGCGGTTTTGCCCGGTCGCCGGGCTTCCGCGGCCGCCGTCGGGCTCTGCCGCCCGTCCAGGCGCGTCCCGGAGGACGCGCCCGGGGTCCGGGCCCTGTCCGCACCGGTGCTGCCGTTCGCGGTACCCGTCACCGTCGGCGTCGGCCGCACCCGCCGGCGCCGGGCCGGTGCTTCCGAGGTGCCGTATCCGACCAGGACGTTGCCCGATCCCGCGCCGTCCTGCGTCGGGGCCTGCGGTCCCACGGCCACCGTCAGCAGGGGTGCCCCTACGGGCAGTTCGGCGCCCTCCTCGCCGAAGCGGGCGGTGACCACACCGCCGTAGGGACAGGGCACCTCGACCATCGCCTTGGCCGTCTCGACCTCGACGACCGGCTGGTCGACGGCGACGACGTCGCCGACCTGGACCAGCCAGCGGACGATCTCCGCCTCGGTGAGTCCCTCGCCGAGGTCGGGAAGTTTGAACTCCAGCACCTGTGCCATCAGCCCTCTGCCTCCCACTGCAGCCGGGCCACGGCGTCCAGGATGCGGTCGACGCCGGGCAGGTGGTGCCGCTCCAGCATGGGCGGCGGATAGGGGATGTCGAAGCCGGCCACCCGCAGCACCGGCGCCTCCAGGTGGTGGAAGCAGCGCTCGGTGATCCGGGCCGCGATCTCGCCGCCCGGTCCGCCGAACCCGGTGGACTCGTGGACGACGACCGCGCGTCCGGTGCGCCGGACGGCCGCGCAGACCGTCTCGTCGTCGAACGGCACCAGCGAGCGCAGGTCGATCACCTCCAGGTCCCAGCCCTCGGCCCGCGCGGCCTCGGCGGCCTCGAGGCAGACGGGCAGGGAGGGGCCGTAGGTGATGAGCGTGGCGCTGCTGCCCCGGCGGCGCACCACCGCGCGGCCGATGGGCTCGACGTCCGTGGGGTGCTCGGGGTTCCAGGAGTCCTTGGACCAGTACAGCCGCTTGGGCTCCAGGAAGACGACCGGTTCGTCGCAGGCGATGGCCTGGCGCAGCAGGCCGTAGGCGTCGGCGACGGTCGCGGGCGTGACCACGTACAGGCCCGGGGTGGCCATGTAGTACGCCTCGGAGGAGTCGCTGTGGTGCTCGACGCCGCCGATGCCGCCGCCGTAGGGCACGCGGACGGTGATCGGCAGGGGCATCTTCCCGCGGGTGCGGTTGCGCATCCGGGAGACATGGCTGATGAGCTGCTCGAACGCCGGGTAGGCGAAGGCGTCGAACTGCATCTCCACCACCGGCCTGAGGCCGTACATGGCCATGCCGACGGCGGCGCCGAGGATGCCGGCCTCGGCGAGCGGGGTGTCGGTGCAGCGGTCCTCGCCGAACTCCTTGGCGAGGCCGTCGGTGACCCGGAAGACACCGCCGAGGGTGCCGACGTCCTCGCCCATGACGTGCACGGCGTGGTCGGCGGCCATCGCGTCGCGCATCGCGCGCGTGAGGGCCTGCGCCATGGTGGCGGGCTTGACGGCGACGGTGGTCATCGGGCGCCGCCTTCCTGTGCGCCGTGCTGCTCCTGCTCGGCTTCCAGTTCGGCCCTGAGCAGGGCGCGCTGTTCGCGCAGCTGGGCCGTGGTCTCGGCATAAACGTGGTCGAAGAGGGCCATGGGGTCCAGTTCGGGGTCGCGGTTCATACGTTCGCGCAAGGAGGCGGCCATCACCTCGGCGTCCTGCCGGACGGCCTCCATGCCGGCCTCGTCGATCAGTCCGCGCGCGGTCAGTTCCGCCTCCAGCAGCTCGATCGGGTCGTGGGCGCGCCAGGCCTCGACCTCGGCGTCGCCGCGGTAGCGGGTGGCGTCGTCGGCGTTGGTGTGGGCGTCGATCCGGTACGTGACCGCCTCCACCAGGGTCGGGCCGCCGCCCGCGCGTGCGTGCCGTACCGCGTCGCTGAGGACCTCGTGCACGGCCGCGGCGTCGTTGCCGTCGACCAGGCGGCCCGGCATGCCGTAGCCGACGGCCTTGTGGGCCAGGGAGGGTGCGGCGGTCTGCTTGGCGAGCGGGACGGAGATGGCGAAGCCGTTGTTCTGGACGAGGAAGACGACCGGTGCCTGCCAGACGGCGGCGAAGTTCAGTGCCTCGTGGAAGTCGCCCTCGCTGGTGCCTCCGTCGCCGACCAGGGCCAGTGCGACCACGTCGTCGCCCTTGAGGCGGGCGGCGTGCGCGAGGCCGACGGCGTGCGGCAGCTGGGTGGCCAGCGGGGTGGAGAGGGGGGCCACGCGGTGGGTGTGGGGGTCGTAGCCGTTGTGCCAGTCGCCGCGCAGCAGGGTGAGGGCCTCGACGGGGTCCACGCCGCGGGCGACGACGGCGAGGGTGTCGCGGTAGCTGGGGAAGAGCCAGTCGCGGTCTTCGAGGGCCAGGGCGGCAGCGACCTCGCAGGCCTCCTGGCCGGTGCTGGAGGGGTAGACGGCGAGGCGGCCCTGCTTGGTGAGCGCGGTGGCCTGCGTGTTGTAGCGGCGGCCGCGCACCAGCTGGGCGTACAGCCGGCGCAGCAGGTCCGGGTCGGCCTTGGCGGCCGCCTCGGTGCCGAGGACGCGGTAGGGCTCGGCGTCGGGCAGCAGCGGCGCGGGGTCCATACGGGGCTGCCAGGCGGGCGGCGGCGATGGCCGGTACGCGCCCCGCTGCTCCAGAACCGTCATGACGGCACCTCCTCGTGGGAGCGGCTACGGGAGGCGCCTCGGCTGTGAGGCGCCTCACCAACCGATTGTTCGGTCGCTGGCACATTTTGGCTACAGGCACCTCCAGGCTGTGGACAAACGGTTCTCCACGGCCTGGAATGAACGCAGGACGTCCACGGCGAGGGAGCGGGGGGCAATGGCAGCTGAACAAATGGCCGACGGACCGCAGGACCGCGCGCCGCTGCCACCGCGGCCGCTGGACGCCATCGATCAGGACATCCTGAAAATGCTCCAGGCGGACGGCCGCGCCTCCATACGGTCCGTCGCCGAACGTGTCCACGTCTCGCGCGCCAACGCCTACGCGCGCATCAACCGCCTGGTCGAGGACGGTGTCATCCGGGGGTTCAGCGCGCGCGTGGACCACGAGCGGGCGGGGCACGGCACGTCGGCGTACATCACGTTGAAGATCGTGCAGAACACCTGGCGCACGGTCCGTGAGCAGCTCAGGCAGCTGCCCGGCGCCTCCCACATCGCCCTGGTAGGCGGCGACTTCGACGTGCTGCTGCTCGTGCACACTCCCGACAACCGGGCACTGCGCGAGCTGGTGCTCACCCGGCTCCAGGCCATCCCCGAGGTGCTCAGCACGCGCACACTGCTGGTGTTCGAGGAGGAGGACCTGGAGCCGGAGGCGCAGAAGGGGCGTCCCGGCGACGTGAAGAAGGGCGTGCCGGAGGCGTGACCGGGGCGGGCCGGCGGCGGGAGGCCAAGAGGGCGCCTGTGGCGGGAGCCCAGGGGGACCCGGCGGCGGGAGGCCGGAAGGGGGCCGCCCTCAGTCCTTGCGCAGGCCGGCGAAGACCAGCCGGACCACCGCGTCGGCCACCTCGCGGTCGTCGGCGCCCCGAGGGTCCGGCCGGTACCACTCCACGATCGAGTTGATCATTCCGAAGACGAGCCGGGTGGCCAGGCGGACCTCGACGTCGCCGCGTACGTCCCCGTCGGCCGCCGCGGCCTTCAGCAGTTCCGCGACCCGGTGGTCGAAGTCGCGCCGCCGGTCCAGCGCCCACCGCTCGGTGGCGGTGTTGCCGCGCACGCGCAGCAGCAGCGTGACGTACGGCAGCTCGCCTATGAGCACCTCGACCATGCGCCGTACGACGTGCTCCAGCCGGTCGACGGGCCGCCCCACGCGCGCGTGCTCCTCGTCCAGGATCGCGAACAGGCCGTCCAGGGCGCGGCTGACCGCCCGGCGCAGCAGTTCCTCCTTGCCGCTGACGTGGTGGTAGATCGACGACTTGGAGATGCCGGCCGCCTTGGCCAGATGCTCCATGGACGTGCCGTCGTAGCCGCGGTCGTTGAAGACCCGCACGGCCACGGAGAGCAGCGTCTCGGGCGTGTACGTGTCGCGCCTGGCCGTGGTCATGAGGTGCCCTTCCGCTGGTCGTCGATGGCGTACGCGTGGCGGTAGAGCGCGAGGGAGGGCGCGTAGCGTCCGGAGGGGTCGCGCTCGTGCATCTCGTCCAGCACGTCGAAGGCGAACTCGCGCCCGAGTCGGCGGTCCCACTCGAACGGGCCCAGCGGGTAGTTCACGCCGAGGCGCATGGCCGTGTCGATGTCCTCCTCGGTGGCCACCCCCTTGGCGACGGCGTCATGGGCCAGGTCGATGATCCGGGCGACCGTACGCGCGACGATCAGGCCGGGGACGTCGCCGATGACGCTGACGTCCTTGCCGAGGGCCTGGAAGAGGCCGATGGCCTCGGCCAGGGTCCGCGGCGCGGTGTCGTGGCAGGCGGACAGCGCGACGCGGGTGGCCGTGCGGTAGTCCAGGGCGAGGTCGAAGTAGACGACGTCCCGGAACTCCACGCAGGTCTGACCGTCGGCGAGGACCAGCTGGCCACCGCTCGGCAGCACCAGGCGGGAGCCGTTGTCCTCGTCCTCCTCGCGGACCTGGATGCCCGCCTCGCGGATCAGCGTGAGCAGCTCGGCCGCGGGGCCGAGTCCGCCCTCGGCGACGACGTACGCGGGCGGCTGCTCCTTGTCCGCGGTGTGCGGCTCGGGCCGCTCGGCGCCTTCGGAGTGGTCGTACCAGCCGTGTCCGCTCTTGCGGCCGAGGCGGCCGGACTCCACCAGCCGGCGCTGGGCCAGGGACGGGGTGAAGCGCACGTCCTGGAAGAAGGCCTGCCACACGGAGTGGGTCACGGACTCGTTGACGTCCTGCCCGATCAGGTCGGTCAGCTCGAAGGCACCCATCCGGAAGCCGCCGGACTCGCGCAGGACCGCGTCGATGGTGGCCGGGTCGGCGGCCTGGGCCTCGTAGACCGCGAAGGCCTCGGCGTAGAAGGGCCGGGCGATCCGGTTGACGATGAAGCCCGGGGTGTCCGCGCAGGCCACCGGCGTCTTGCCCCAGGCGCGGGCGGTCTCGTACGCGCGCGTGGCCGACGTGACGTCGGTGGCGAACCCGGAGACGACCTCGACCAGCGGCAGGAGCGGCGCCGGGTTGAAGAAGTGCAGGCCCACGAAACGGCCGGGACGGCTCAGGGCGCCGCCGATGGCCGTCACCGACAGCGAGGAGGTGTTGGTGGCGAGCAGGCAGTCCTCGGCGACGATCTCCTCCAGCTCGCGGAAGAGCTGCTGCTTGACGTCCAGCCGCTCCAGAACGGCCTCGACGACCAGCCCGCAGTCCGCCAGCTCCGCGAGGCGCTCGACGGGCGTGAGGCGGGCGCGGGCCGCGTCCCGGTCGGCGCCGGTGAGCTTGCCCTTCTCCACGAGCCGGTCGAGGCGGGCGCCGATCGCTGCGGCCGCGTCCCGGGCGCGCCCGGCGACGGCGTCGTACAGCCGCACGGGGTGGCCGGCGACCAGCGCGACCTGGGCGATGCCCTGGCCCATGGTGCCGGTGCCGACGACGGCCACGGGGCTGGTGAGGTCGAGTGCTGTCATGTGCGCGATCCTCCCGCACGACGTTTTCCACAGATGCGGCGGACCCCCTTGTCCCGACCGATCGTTCGGTTACTCTAGCTCTGACCGGCCGTTCCCGCCCATGTTTCTGCCCAGGTCATGAACTCGACGAAGAGTTCTCCAGACGAGGAGTTGGTCCCGTATGGCCGCCGAACTGACCACCGACGAGCTGATCGCGAAGCACCGGCCCACGCTCGACCAGGCACTGGAAGCGATCCGCACGCGCGCGTACTGGTCCCCGCACCCCGAGCATCCGAAGGCCTACGGCGAGAACGGCAGCCTGGACGCGGCCGCCGGCAAGGCCGCCTTCGACGCCCTGCTGAACACCCGCCTCGACCTCGGCCAGCCCGGCACGGACGACTGGGTGGGCGGCGAGGTCTCGCCGTACGGCATCGAGCTCGGCGTCAGTTACCCCCACGCGGACGTGGACGTGCTGATCCCCGCCATGAAGGCCGGACAGCGCGCCTGGCGGGACGCGGGCGCGGAGACCCGGGCGGTGGTGTGTCTGGAGATCCTCAAGCGGATCAGCGACCGGACGCACGAGTTCGCGCACGCGGTCATGCACACCAGTGGCCAGGCCTTCATGATGGCGTTCCAGGCGGGCGGCCCGCACGCCCAGGACCGCGGCCTGGAGGCGGTGGCCTACGCGTACGCGGAGCAGGTCCGCACGCCCGGGACGGCGGAGTGGAGCAAGCCGCAGGGCAAGCGCGACCCGCTCGTCCTCAGCAAGGAGTTCACTGCGGTGCCGCGCGGCATCGGCCTGGTCATCGGCTGCAACACCTTCCCGACCTGGAACGGCTACCCGGGCCTGTTCGCCTCCCTGGCGACCGGCAACGCGGTCCTGGTCAAGCCGCACCCGCGCGCGGTGCTGCCGCTCGCCCTGACCGTGCGGGTGGCACGGGACGTGCTCGCCGAGGCCGGCTTCGACCCGAACCTGGTGACGCTGGCCGCCGAGCGCCCCGGCGAGGGCATCGCAAAGACGCTCGCCACCCGGCCCGAGATCCGGATCATCGACTACACCGGGTCGACGTCCTTCGGCGACTGGCTGGAGACCAACGCCCGCCAGGCGCAGGTGTACACCGAGAAGGCCGGCGTCAACACGGTGATCGTGCATTCCACGGACGACTACAAGGGCATGCTGTCCAACCTGGCGTTCTCGCTGTCCCTGTACAGCGGTCAGATGTGCACCACCCCGCAGAACCTGCTGATCCCCCGGGACGGCATCCGGACCGATCAGGGCTCCAGGACCTTCGACGAGGTCAGTGCCGACATCGCCCGCGCGGTCGACGGCCTCCTCGGTGACGACGCGCGCGCGAACGCGCTGCTGGGCGCCATCGTCAACCCCGACGTCAAGGCCCGCCTGGAAGCCGCCGCCGGCCTCGGTGAAGTGGCCCTCGCCTCCCGCGAGATCACCAACCCGGAGTTCCCGGACGCGGTGGTGCGCACCCCCGTCCTCGTCAAGCTGGACGGCGCCAAGCCGGACGACGAGGCCGCCTACATGAGCGAGTGCTTCGGCCCGGTCTCCTTCGCCGTCGCCGTCGACTCGGTGACCGACGCGGTGGAGCTGCTGCGCCGCACGGTCCGCGAGAAGGGTGCGATGACGGTCGGCGCGTACACCACCGACAGCGAGGTCGAGCAGGCCGTCGAGGAGGTGTGCCTGGAGGAGGCGGCCCAGCTGTCGCTCAACCTGACCGGCGGGGTGTACGTCAACCAGACGGCCGCGTTCTCCGACTTCCACGGCTCGGGCGGCAACCCGGCGGCGAACGCCGCGCTGTGCGACGGCGCGTTCGTGGCCAACCGGTTCCGGGTGGTGGAGGTCCGCCGGGAGGTCTGAGTCCGCTCAGTGGGCGGATGGTGCGCCCCCGGTGGCGCTCCAGTGGTACAGCGTCATCGCCACGCTGGTGGCGAGGTTGTAGCTGGAGACCTGGGGGCGCATCGGCAGAGCCAGCAGATGGTCGGCACGCGCGCGCAGCTCGGCCGACAGCCCGCTGCGCTCCGAGCCGAACGCCAGCACGGCGTCGTCGGGCAGTTCGGTGCCGCGGATGTCCTCGCCCTCCGGGTCGAGCGCGAACAGCGGTCCGGCCGGCAGTTCGTCGACGCCGAGGCGTTCCACGGCCGTCGCGAAGTGCAGGCCGGCGCCTCCGCGCACCACCGTGGGGTGCCAGGGATCGAGCGTGCCCGTGGTGACCACTCCGGTCGCCCCGAAACCGGCGGCCAGCCGGATCACGGCGCCGGCGTTGCCCAGGTTGCGGGGGTTGTCCAGGACCACGACCGGCGCGGTGCGGGGGGCGTGGGCCAGCGCGCGCAGGTTGGCCTCGCGGGACGGCCGTACGGCGAGGGCGGCCACGCCGGTCGGGTGGGGCCGTGGGACCAGGGAGGCGTAGGTCTGCGTGGACACCTGTGTGAGCAGCGCGTCCAGCGCGTCCCGTACGTCCTCGGCCAGCTCACCGGCGAGGGCGAGCGCGGCCCCCCGGTCGGTGGTGACCGCCACCGGGACCTCGGCCCCGAAGCGCAGCGCGTGCTTGAGGGCATGGAAGCCGTCGAGCAGCACGCCGGCACCGGCGTGCTCGCGCCAGCGGGTCAGCGGGTCGGTCATGCGGTGAACCCTACGCGGCCCTGCGCGCTCTCCTCGGGCGTCCCTTCGGGCGTCTCCTCGAAGGAGCGGGGCGCGGGCACCGTACGGTCGCCGCGCCGGACGATCCGGCCACGCGCGCGTACGACCAGCGCACCCAGCCGGCGCAGGAACGACGTCGGCAGGAAGACCGCGTCCGCGGCGATCATCGCCAGCGAGAAGAAGGGCAGTCCGAGCACGACCGCGATCACCGTGTGCTCGAGCATCATCACCACCAGCAGGACGTTCTTGACCCGCCGGTTGAACAGGGTGAACGGGAAGGCGACCTGCACCATGACCGTTCCGTAGGCGACAGCCATCATGATCGTGCCGCTGGAGGACATCAGGTCGGCGAGTCCGGGCCAGGGCGAGAAGTAGTCCAGGTGGAGCGGGTAGTAGACGGCGGTGCCGTCCTGCCAGCGCGAGCCCTGGATCTTGTACCAGCCGGCCGTGGCGTAGATCAGACAGGCCTCGGCCATGATCACGAACAGGGCGCCGTTGTGCAGGACGTCGGCGATGACGTCCAGCAGCATCCGCGGCTCCGGGGACCTGCCCCAGCGGCCGACGGCCCACCACAGCCCGAGCACCGCCCAGGCCGTCCACAGCAGCGCGGGGATCAGCCAGCTGTTGTCGAACCGGCCGGTGAACGTCGCGAGGACCAGTGCGAGGCCGGACACCGTCCACAGGGCCGGTCCCACCCGGTCGGCGGGAACCCGCTCCCCACGCGCGCGTGCCGCCTCGACGCGCGCCGCCCGCCGCGCGTCCAGGGACCACACCTGTCCGCACCGCGTGAACACGAGATACAGGGACATCAGGTGCAGCACGTTGTCGCCGCCGTCGCCCACGAAGACACTGCGGTTCTGCAGCGACAGCACGCCCACCATGAACAGCACGGACGCCGTCCGGGTGCGCCAGCCGAGCAGGAGCGCGGCACTGGCGAGGATCGCCAGCGCGTAGAAGCACTCGAACCACAGTTGCCCGTCGGACCACAGCAGAGCAGTGAAGGCGTGATTGTCGGCGGTCAGCTCCTTGGCGAGGTTCCAGCCCCACGGCCCGGCCGGACCGTACAGCTCCTGGCGGTGGGGGAACTCGCGCAGCAGGAACAGCAGCCAGGTCCCGGCGAACCCGATGCGGATCACGGCGCTCTGGTACGGCCCCAGGGCGGTCCCGGTCACCCGGGCGATCCCGCGCGAGAGGCTCAGGGAGAACTGGTTCACCGCACACCTCCGGCGGCCTCGTCGGCGGTCACCGTCCACCAGGGCAGCACCCGGTAGACAGGCTTGTCGGACACCCGCTCACGACTCCACGCGGGCGGCTGCACATTGGTGGTGCTGGAACGGACCTGCACCCGCTGGATGACGCCGTCCTGACTGGTGGGATCGGTGCGGTACAGGCGCATGACCACGATCCGGCGTACGTACTGCTCGGAGAGGGAGCCGCGCATGCCGACGGCACGGTTGTCGGCGGTGTGCGTGGCGACGAAGAAGTCCCAGGCGCGGCGCAGCTCGTTCTGCTGGGTGTGGCTGGGCACCGGATTGCCGTCGATGGCGGCGCCGTCCTGGGCGGACAGGTCGGTCCAGCCGGTGGTGCGCAGGGTGCCGTCCTTCATCCGCACCTCGGCCCGCACCTGCACACCGATGTTCTGTTGCAGCGGGTTCGGGGCGAAAAGCTTCCAGTTCTGCTCGAACTCGGGGTACACCCACTGCTCGACGGCCTTGCCGTGCTGCTTGGACACCGTGTTCGCCGGGGCGAGGCTGAGAAACACCATCAGCAGGTGCACACAGGCGGCGACACCGACCACCGCGAGCGTCAGCGCCGCGGCGACCTGGTAGCGGGGGGACAGGGCGGCTACGCCGGTACGGGGGGCGGGGGGCGGCACCGGCCCCCCGGAGTCGGCTGCCTCGACGCAGCGGGCGGCCGCGTCCGGCTCATCCTGCCGGCCCGACGGGACTGCGGGGGTGTCGGAGATTTCTTGCGATGCCCGGGGCTGCTGGGACTGCTGGGACTGCTGCGTCGCTTGGGCTTCCGAGCCCTCGCGCGCGCTGTCTATCTCCTGAGCTGCCGAAGACTGCCGGGGTACACGAGCCTGCCGGCCCTCCTGTGCCCCCTTTGGGAGACGCGCCCCCGCCGACCCGCCGGGGCGGGGTGGGGCCCCCGGGTCCTCGTCGTACGCGTCCATTCCGCCCCGTCCCCCGTTTCGGTTCAGTCGTTCGGCTCAGTGGCCCAGCTCGGTGCTGCGACGCCCGCCGCGAGCGCCCCATGATGCACGCACGCCACTCGCGGCGTCCGCACGGAACGGTACTCAGCCCCGGCCGCCCCGCGCAGCCCCGGGTACGAGCCGCAGGCCGTGCGCTTCGCCACGCGGTACGGCGCCGGACCGGCCGTACCCATCGGCCGACGCCCTTGTCCACAGGCCGCTCGCCCGAGTTTTCCACAGCGGTTGACACCCCACGGCGGCCCAGCACACCATTGATTCGCACGGACCGAACGATCGGTCGGGACGGATTCACCAAGAGCCCAAGAGTCCAACAGCAAAGGCCCGAGAGCCCGAGAGCCCGAGATCAGGGGGACCGCATGGCCACAGCAGCCGCGCAACGCACGGCCCGCACGGAGCCGGACGGCGCACCGGACACCGTCGACACGGCGGGTTACCAGCACGCTTTCGACGCGGCCGTGGCCGCCGACGAACGCATCGAACCCCGCGACTGGATGCCCGACGCCTACCGCGCCACCCTCGTCCGGCAGATCGCCCAGCACGCGCACTCCGAGATCATCGGCATGCAGCCGGAGGCGAACTGGATCACTCGCGCGCCCTCCCTGCGCCGCAAGGCGATCCTGATGGCCAAGGTCCAGGACGAGGCCGGGCACGGCCTGTACCTCTACAGCGCGGCCGAGACCCTCGGCACCAGCCGCGACGAGCTGCTCGACAAGCTGCACAGCGGCCGTCAGAAGTACTCCTCGATCTTCAACTACCCGACGCTGACCTGGGCCGACGTCGGCGCGATCGGCTGGCTGGTGGACGGCGCCGCGATCACCAACCAGGTGCCGCTGTGCCGCTGCTCCTACGGCCCGTACGCCCGTGCGATGGTGCGGATCTGCAAGGAGGAGTCCTTCCACCAGCGCCAGGGCTACGAGATGCTGCTGGCCCTCAGCAAGGGCACCCCGGAACAGCATGCGATGGCACAGGACGCCGTCAACCGGTGGTGGTGGCCCTCGCTGATGATGTTCGGCCCGCCCGACGACGAATCCCAGCACTCGGCGCAGTCGATGGAGTGGAAGATCAAACGCCACTCCAACGACGAGCTGCGCCAGCGCTTCGTCGACATCTGCGTCCCCCAGGCCGAGTCCCTGGGCCTCACCCTCCCCGACCCGGACCTGCGGTGGAACGAGGAGCGCGGGCAGTACGACTTCGGCCCGATCGACTGGACGGAGTTCTGGGGCGTCCTCAAGGGCAACGGCCCGTGCAACGAACAGCGGATCACGCAGCGCCGGCGCGCCCACACCGAGGGCGCATGGGTGCGGGAAGCGGCCGCCGTCTACGCGGCCAAGCACACCGGCGGCGCCGGTGAGGCAGCACACGAGACAGGAGCGGAGCGAGCATGAGCACCACCGACTGGCCCCTGTGGGAGGTCTTCGTGCGTTCCCGGCGCGGCCTCTCCCACACCCACGCCGGCAGCCTGCACGCCCCCGACGCGGAGCTGGCCCTGCGCAACGCCCGTGATCTGTACACCCGCCGCGGCGAGGGCGTGTCGATCTGGGTCGTCCCGGCCGCCGCGATCACCGCGTCCTCGCCGGACGAGAAGGACCCGTTCTTCGAATCCTCCGGCGACAAGCCCTACCGGCACCCGACCTTCTACGACATCCCGGAAGGGGTGAAGCACCTGTGACCGCCACCGGCCCCGCCACCGTCCCGGTGACCGCCGCGCTCGCCCTCGGCGACGACGCCCTGGTGCTCTCCCACCGGCTGGGGGAGTGGGTCGGGCACGCCCCCGTCCTGGAGGAGGAGGTCGCCCTCGCCAACATCGCCCTCGATCTGCTGGGCCAGGCCCGGGTGCTGCTGTCCATGGCCGGCGACGAGGACGAACTGGCCTATCTGCGCGAGGAGCGGGCCTTTCGCAACCTCCAGCTGGTCGAGCAGCCGAACGGCGACTTCGCCCACACCATCGCCCGCCAGCTGTACTTCTCCACCTACCAGCAGCTGCTCTACGCCGAACTAGCCGCAGGAAACGGCCCGTTCGCGCCCCTCGCCGCCAAGGCTGTCAAGGAGGTCGCCTACCACCGCGACCACGCCGAGCAGTGGACGCTCCGCCTGGGGGACGGCACGGAGACCAGCCACGAACGGATGCACCGCGCCTGCGAGGCACTGTGGCGGTTCACCGGCGAGATGTTCCAGCCGGTGGAGGGCCTCGAGGCCGACTGGGCACGCCTGGACGAGGACTGGCAGCGGTCCGTCGCAGACGTCCTCACCCGCGCCACCCTCCCCGTCCCCGAGGGCCCGCGCACCGGCGCCTGGTCGGCCGGTGCCGGCCGACAGGGCCTGCACACCGAGCCGTTCGGGCGGATGCTCGCCGAGATGCAGCATCTGCACCGCAGTCACCCGGGGGCGTCATGGTGACCGCCACCGCCCTGGAGGCGGAGCTGCTGGAGCTGGCCGGCTCGGTCCCCGACCCCGAACTGCCGGTGCTCACGCTCCAGGAGCTGGGCGTGGTGCGCGCGGTGCGGCTGCACGCCGACGACACGGTCGAGGTCCACCTGACCCCCACCTACACCGGCTGCCCCGCCATCGAGGCGATGAGCGTGGACATCGAACGGGTGCTGCGCGCCCACGGTATGCGCGAGGTCACGGTCCGCACGGTGCTCAGCCCCGCCTGGACGACCGACGACATCAGCCCCGAAGGCCGCCGCAAACTCCGGGAGTTCGGCATCGCTCCCCCGCGCGTGCGCAGCACCTCCGGCCCGGTCCCCCTGACCCTCGGCCCGACCCGGACCGGGGATGCATCCACCGCGGACGCAGCCACTGTCGGTGCGCCCACCGCGGGCGCACCCACCGACCCCGTCCGCTGCCCGCACTGCGGCTCACCCGAGACCGAGCTGCTGAGCAGGTTCTCCTCCACCGCGTGCAAGGCCCTGCGCCGCTGCCTCGCCTGCCGTGAACCGTTCGACCACTTCAAGGAGTTGTGATGGCGCGCTTCCACCCGCTCCTGGTGGCCGCGGTCGACCGGATCACCGACGACTCCGTCGCCCTGACCTTCACCATCCCGCCCGAGCTGCGCGAGGAGTACCGGCACGCACCCGGCCAGCACCTGGCGCTGCGCCGACAGGTCGACGGCACCGAGATACGGCGCACGTACTCGATCTGCTCCCCCGGGCCCGATCCGGCCGGCCCGGGCCCGGGCACCCTGAAGGTGGGCGTACGGCTGGTGGAAGGCGGCGCCTTCTCCGCCTACGCGCTGAAGGAGATCAACGTCGGCGACGAGCTGGAGGTGATGACCCCGGCCGGCCGCTTCACCCTGGAACCGGCGCCAGGGCTGTACGCGGCGGTCGTCGGTGGCAGCGGCATCACCCCGGTCCTGTCCATCGTCGCCACGCTGCTGGCACGCGAGCCGGCTGCCCGGTTCTGCCTGATACGCAGCGACCGCACGGCCGCGTCCACGATGTTCCTGGAGGAGGTCGCCGACCTGAAGGACCGCTACCCCGAGCGGCTTCAGCTGGTGACCGTGCTCTCCCGCGAGGAACAGCAGGCGGGCCTGCCGTCCGGCCGGCTCGACCGTGAGCGGCTCACCGGGCTGCTGCCCGCGCTGCTGCCGGTCGGCGAGGTCGCGGGCTGGTTCCTGTGCGGACCGTACGGCCTGGTGCAGGGAGCGGAGAAGGCGCTGCGCGAGCTGGGCGTGGACCGCTCCCGGATCCATCAGGAGATCTTCCACGTGGACGCGGGCTCGCCGCCGGCCACCACCGGGACTCCTGCGCACAGCACGGTCACCGCCCGGCTCGACGGACGCGGCGGCACCTGGCCGGTGCAGGAGGGCGAGTCCCTGTTGGAGACGGTGCTGCGTAACCGCCCCGACGCGCCCTACGCCTGCAAGGGCGGAGTGTGCGGTACGTGCCGCGCCTTCCTCGTCTCCGGCGAGGTCCGCATGGACCGCAACTTCGCCCTGGAGGCGGAGGAGACGGAAGCGGGATACGTACTGGCCTGCCAGTCGCATCCGCTGACGGAGCAGGTGGAGCTGGACTTCGACCGCTGAGTCCTGCACGGGGGCGGCTTGGGGTGGGGAGGGGTGGGGGGGAGGGGGAGGGGAAGCCCCCAGGAACACCGAAACCCCCACCCCCATTCCCTTCTCCTAGAACCTGTTCTATCTTGACGCCCCGTCAGACAACCGCACCGTCGGAGGGACAGGCCGTGGACTTCACCTTCACCGAGGAGCAGCGGGCGGCGGCCGAAGCGGCGCGCGGGGTGTTCGCCGGCGTGGTGCCGGACGCGGTGCCCAGCCCGGCGCTCACCACCGGTGCCGTGGCCGAGGGCTTCGACCGGGAGTTGTGGTCCCGGCTGGCCGAGGCGGACCTGCTCAGTCTGCTGCTCGACGAGGCGTACGGCGGTTCCGGTCTGGACGCGATCGCGCTGTGCCTGGTGCTGCGTGAGTCCGCCAAGGTGCTCGCCCGGGTGCCGCTGCTGGAGCACAGCGCGGCGGCAGCTGCCGTACAGGCCTACGGCGAGGCCGGGTTGGCGCATCGGCTGCTGGCCAGGGCCGGGCGGGGCGAGCTGGTGCTGACCGTCGCGGCGAGCGGCCGTAGCGGCCACGATCCGGCCGAACTGGCCGTCGGCGCACGGCGGGACGGCTCGGTCTGGGTGCTGGACGGGGTGCAGACGGCGGTGCCGTGGGCGTACGACGCCGATCTCGTGGTCGTACCGGCGCACCTGGAGGGAACGGCCGCCGACCGTACCGTCCTCGCGCTGGTACCGCGCGAGCTGGACGGGGTGGTGCTCGCCGAGCAGGTGTCCACCAGCGGGGAGCGGCTGGCCGAGCTGCGGCTCGCGTCGGTGCGGATCGGGGCGGACGACGTCATCGAGGCCGACGGAGCCTGGGAGTGGCTGCACGCGCTGCTCGCGACCGGTACCTGCGCGCTGGCGCTGGGTCTGGGTGAGCGGGTGCTGGGCATGACCGCCGAGTACACCGGCAAGCGGGAGCAGTTCGGGTATCCGATCGCGACGTTCCAGGCGGTGGCCGTGCAGGCCGCGGACCGGTACGTCGATCTGCGTGCCATGGAGGCCACCCTCTGGCAGGCCGCCTGGCGGATCGCCTCGGGTGCGGTGGGGGCGCTGCCCGCCGCCGCGGATGTCGCGGTGGCGAAGATCTGGGCGGCGGAGGGGGTGCGCCGGGTGGTGCAGACGGCACAGCACCTGCACGGCGGGTTCGGTGCCGACACCGACTACCCGCTGCACCGCTATCACGCCTGGGCCAAGCACCTGGAGCTGGCGCTCGGCCCGGCGGCGGCGCACGAGGAGCGGCTCGGGGACCTGCTGGCCGCCCATCCGCTGGGCTGACCGCGCGGCCCCGGGCCGTCGGGGTGAGCTGAACAGCAGGTGAGTTACACCACGAAGCCGGGCCGGCCGTCGTCCGTGATCACCGGGCGGCCCGCGGCCTGCCAGACCTGCATGCCGCCGTCGACGTTCACCGCGTCGATGCCCTGCTGGACCAGATACATGGTGACCTGTGCCGAGCGGCCGCCGGAGCGGCAGATGACGTGGACGCGGCCGTCCTGCGGGGCGGCCGCGGTCAGCTCGCCGTAGCGGGCCACGAACTCGCTGATGGGGATGTGCAGTGCTCCCTCGGCGTGGCCCGCCTGCCACTCGTCGTCCTCGCGGACGTCCAGCAGGAAGTCGCCGTCCTTGAGGTCCGTGATCTCGACCGTGGGCACACGTGCTGCGAAATTCATGTCTCCGACGCTACCCGAAGGTCCCGGACACCAGCGCAGGCACGGTGGGCTCAGCCCTGCTCCAGCAGTGTCGCCAGTTCCGCCTCGCGCTGGGCGATGTCGGAGCGCAGCCTGGCGGCGATCTCTTCGAGCAGCCTGTCGGGGTCGTCCGGGGCGAGCCGGAGCATGCCGGCGATCGCGCCGTCCTCCAGTTCGCGGGCGACGAGGGTGAGCAGTTCCTTGCGCTGGGCGAGCCATTCGAGGCGGGCGTACAGCTCCTCGGCGGGGCTGGGGCGCCGCTCGGGCGGTACCGGGCCGGCGGCCCACTCCTCGGCCAGTTCCTTCAGCAGGGCCTCGTCACCGCGGGCGTAGGCGGCGTTGACGCGGGCGAGGAACTCCTCACGCCGGCGGCACTCCTCTTCCTCCTGGGCGAGGTCGGGGTGGGACTTGCGGGCCAGCTCGCGGTAGAGCCGGCGGGCCTCCTCGCTGGGCCGGACCCGCTCCGGGGGCCGTACGGCCTGGTCGGTGAGCATGGCGGCGGCCTCCGGGAACAGGCCGTGGCCGTCCATCCAGCCGTGCAGCAGTTCCTCCACCCCGGGGATCGGCGTCACCCGGGCGCGGGCCTCCTCGGCGCGGCGGATGTCCTCCGGGTCACCGGTGCGGGCGGCCTTCGCCTCGGCGATCTCGGCGTCCAGCTCCTCGATGCGGACGTAGAGCGGGCCGAGTCTCTGCTCGTGCAGCCGGGAGAAGTTCTCGACCTCGACACGGAACGTCTCGACGGCGATCTCGTACTCGATCAATGCCTGCTCGGCGGCCCGTACGGCCTGCTCGAGCCGTTCCTCGGGCCGCGGTGCGGACTGTTCGGCTTCCGGGGTCGTCACCCGGCAAGCGTAGCGCTGAGCGCGGCTCGCGCCGGGTGCGGTGTCTCGCTGTCCCGCCGTGGGACTGCGGCTCGCCCGCCGGGTGCGGGTTCGTCGTGGTGCCTCGCGCCCATGCGGCGGAGCCGCACAGCGGTACGACCTCGCCGTACCGCTCCCCGCGCCCGGGCGTGGCTCACACCCCCAGCTCGGCCGCGATCCGCCCCGCCCTGATCGCCGCCACCAGCTCCGTGTGGTCCGCCTCCGTGCGGTCGGCGTAGGTGACAGCGAAGGCGGCGACCGCCTCGTCCAGTTCCTCGTTCTTGCCGCAGTAGCCGGCGATCAGCCGCGGGTCGGCGCTGTGGGAGTGGGCGCGGGCCAGCAGGGCGCCGGTCATGCGCCCGTAGTCGTCGATCTGGTCGGCGGCGAGGGCGGCGGGGTCCACGCTGCCCTTGCGGTTGCGGAACTGGCGGACCTGGAAGGGGCGGCCGTCGACGGTCGTCCAGCCGAGCAGGATGTCGCTGACGACCTGCATGCGCTTCTGCCCGAGGACCACCCGGCGGCCCTCGTGCTGCACCGGCGCCGCGTCGAATCCGGCCGTGGCCAGGTGGGGGACGAGCGCGGAGGGCCGGGCCTCCTTCACCTGGAGCACCAGCGGCTGCTCACGGTGGTCGAGGAGCAGTACGACGTAGGACCGGGTGCCTACGCTGCCCGTGCCGACCACGCGGAAGGCCACGTCGTGCACGGCGTGCCGGGCGAGCAGGGGGTGCCGGTCCTCGGACAGGGTGGCCAGGTACTCCTCGAGGGAGGCGGCGACGGCGTGGGCCTCGGTGTCCGGGATGCGGCGCAGGACCGGGGAGGCGTCCATGAACCGGCGTCCGCCGTCCGCCGCCGTCTCGGTCGATTTCGCCGCGAACCGGCCGCTGGTGTTGGCGCGGGCCTTCTCGGAGACCCTCTGCAGGGTGCCGAGCAGGTCGTGGGCGTCGGCGTGGGAGACCAGTTCCTCGTCCGCGATGGCGTTCCAGGCGTCGAGGACCGGCAGTTTGGCGAGCAGCCGCATGGTGCGGCGGTAGGCGCCGACCGCGTCCCGTGCGGCCGCGCGGCAGGTGTCCTCGTCGGCACCGGCTTCCCGTCCGGCGAGCACCAGTGAGGCCGCGAGCCGCTTCAGATCCCATTCCCAGGGGCCGTGCACGGTCTCGTCGAAGTCGTTGAGGTCGATGACGAGACCGCCGCGGGCGTCGCCGTACAGGCCGAAGTTGGCGGCGTGTGCGTCGCCGCATATCTGGGTGCCGATCCTGGTCATGGGGGTGCGGGCCAGGTCGTGGGCCATGAGTCCGGCGGAGCCGCGCAGGAAGGCGAAGGGGGTGGCCGCCATGCGCCCGACGCGGATGGGGGTCAGTTCCGGGATCCGGCCGGCGTTGGACTCGGTGACCGCGCTCACCGCGTCGGGGCGGGAGGCGTCCAGGTCGAGCGTGCGGTGCGCGGAACGCGGCACGCTCGTCCGCAGTGCCTTGCCCTCTTCCTTGGGCGAGCCCTGCCGCGGCCAGTGGGCGAAGCCGCGTACCCGGGGCAGCCGGCGCGTGTCCCGGTCCGCCGTGTCTGCCGCGTCCGCCACTGCCACGCCGGTTCCGGTCATCGCGACCGCCTCCCCCGTACTGCCGCCGTCTGCCGACCAGACGCGGTACGAACATCAACTCGGGAAGACCGTACAACCGGCGGCCGACGGGCGGCAGGGCCTGTTCGCCGCTGGGGGGGGCGGGCATCCGCGTCACCACGATGACGCCCGGCGCACCCTGAACGTTCGGCACACCCCCGCGCGCCCGCACCCTGAACGTTCGGCACACCCCCGCGCCCCGGGCAGACCCGCCATCGACGCGGTCCGTCACTTCGTCGAAGACCCCGGCCGCACCGGCCGCAGCACGGCGGCGATCAGGGCGGGCGGTCAGGACGGCGGCCCTGCCTCTCGGCACCCTGACGCGTCCCCGGGCAGACCTCCCCCGGCAGACCTCCCCGGCAGACCCCTCCCGGCAGGACCGACGCACTGCGGCACAGCACCCCGGAACCGGTCAGGGCGTCCGTGACATGCCTCACGGCCTCACGGCGCACCGGCGCCCGGAACTGGACGCGCACGGGGAGCCCGGGTGTGCGCTCTGTCACCACCTCGGACAACGAGAAACGGGCCTCCACCGTGACTTCCGTCACCGGTGGAGACCCGTCTCTCCTCTGTGCGCGAGGGGGGAGTTGAACCCCCACGCCCTTGCGGGCACTGGAACCTGAATCCAGCGCGTCTGCCTATTCCGCCACCCGCGCATTGGGTGTGTCTTCCGGCTCCGACCCTTTCGGGCTGGCCCCTTCCGACATCCAGAACATTAGCACGCCGTACGGGGTGGGTTCACATCCCTTCCGGGCGGCCGCCCGGCGGCACAGCGCCCGTCACCGCCGGTCCCAGCGCCCGCATGCGCCCCTCACGCATCTCTGACGTATCAAGGAGACCCGCTCCGCGTATCAACCTCGTACCGGTCCCGGGCATCTGTCCAGGAGGCGGGCCGGGTCCACAGCCGGGTGCGGGACACTGGTCTTCGCCCGCCTCTACGATCCATGGCAGCAGGAGTGCGTGCCGGGAGTTCGAAGGGGAGTCGCTGGGGGAACCGGCTGATTGCCGGACGCGTAGATACGATCAGTGAGCAGTACCAGCAGCACCGGGCAAGGCAGCGCACACAACAGGGCAAGGCAGCACAGGGACGGAGGAGGTGCCCCATGGGAGTCCTGAAGAAGTTCGAGCAGCGTCTCGAAGGTCTGGTGAACGGCACCTTCGCCAAGGTCTTCAAGTCCGAGGTCCAGCCCGTGGAGATCGCAGGCGCGCTCCAGCGTGAGTGTGACAACAACGCCACGATCTGGAACCGCGACCGGACGGTCGTACCCAACGACTTCATCGTGGAGCTGAGCGCGCCGGACCACGAGCGCCTCAGCCCCTACTCCGGGCAGCTCGGCGACGAGCTGGCCGGCATGGTGCGCGACTACGCCAAGCAGCAGCGCTACACCTTCATGGGCCCCATCAAGGTCAATCTGGAGAAGGCCGACGACCTGGACACCGGTCTGTACCGGGTGCGCTCGCGCACCCTCGCCTCCTCCAGCAGTCAGCAGGCCCCCGCGGCCCCGGCCCCCGGCCGCTCCGCGCAGGGCGCCTCCGGCGGCGGCTACGGCCACTCGGCGGGCGCACCCGCCGGCGCACCCCCGATGCCGTCCGCGCCGCCTCCCGGCGCGCGCCCCGGCGGCTACGGCTACCCTCAGCCCGCCACCCAGCGGCCCTCGGCCGCCCCGATGAGCGGCGGGCAGACCCGCTACTGGATCGAGATCAACGGCACCCGCCACCAGATCTCCCGCGCGACGCTGGTGCTGGGCCGCAGCACCGACGCCGACGTGCGGATCGACGACCCCGGCGTCTCGCGCCGGCACTGCGAGATCCGGACCGGAACGCCCTCGACGATCCAGGATCTCGGCTCCACCAACGGCATCGTGGTGGACGGGCAGCACACCACCCGCGCTACGCTCCGCGACGGCTCGCGGATCGTCGTGGGCAGCACCACCGTTATCTATAGGCAAGCCGAAGGGTGAAGCGGGGGCAATGTCAGAGCTGACCCTCACGGTCATGCGGCTGGGTTTCCTGGCCGTACTGTGGCTGTTCGTGATCGTGGCCGTACAGGTCATCCGGAGCGACCTGTTCGGTACGCGCGTCACCCAGCGCGGATCGCGTAGGGAGGCCGGACGGGCGCAGCAGCAGGGCGGCCGTCAGGCGGCCCGGCAGCAGGCCGCGCCGCCGCCGCAGCGTGGCCAGCAGAGCGGCGGCCGCCGCGGCCGCAACGCCCCCACCAAGCTGGTCGTGACCGAAGGCACACTGACCGGCACCACGGTCGCGCTGCAGGGCCAGACGATCACCCTGGGGCGGGCACACGACTCCACGATCGTGCTGGACGACGACTACGCATCCAGCCGCCATGCCAGGATCTACCCGGACCGCGACGGTCAGTGGATCGTCGAGGATCTCGGCTCCACCAACGGCACCTACCTGGACCGGTCCCGGCTGACGACTCCCACGCCGATCCCGCTGGGCGCGCCGATCCGCATCGGCAAGACCGTCATCGAGCTGCGGAAGTAGTACGACAATGAGCGAGCGGAGCGAGCACGCAGCGGCAGGCCGCCACCCGGCCGCCGGCGCGCTCCCGACCGGAGGGTGGGCAGTGTGGCTCGACACGACCGGCTGCATTCGGAGCCGACGGGCGAGGTGCGCATGAGTCTGTCACTGCGCTTTGCCGCCGGATCGCACAAGGGCATGATCCGCGAGGGCAACGAGGACTCCGGTTACGCCGGTCCGCGGCTGCTCGCGATCGCCGACGGCATGGGCGGCCAGGCTGCCGGCGAGGTCGCCTCCTCCGAGGTCATCTCCACCCTGGTCACGCTCGACGACGACGTGCCCGGCTCCGACATCCTCACCTCGCTCGGCGTGGCCGTGCAGCGCGCCAACGACCAGCTGCGCGCCATGGTCGAGGAGGACCCCCAGCTGGAGGGCATGGGGACGACCCTCACCGCCCTGCTGTGGACGGGCCAGCGGCTCGGACTCGTCCACGTCGGTGACTCGCGCGCCTATCTGCTGCGTGACGGAGTTCTCACCCAGATCACGCAGGACCACACCTGGGTGCAGCGGCTCGTCGACGAGGGCCGGATCACCGAGGAAGAGGCCACCACCCATCCGCAGCGCTCCCTGCTGATGCGCGCCCTCGGCAGCGGCGACCACGTCGAGCCCGACCTGTCGATCCGCGAGGTCCGCGCCGGCGACCGCTATCTGATCTGCTCCGACGGCCTGTCCGGCGTCGTCTCCCACCAGACGATGGAGGAGACCCTCGCCAGCTACCAGGGCCCGCAGGAGACCGTCCAGGAGCTGATCCAGCTCGCGCTGCGCGGCGGCGGCCCCGACAACATCACGGTCATCGTCGCCGACGTCCTCGACCTGGACACCGGCGACACCATGGCCGGGCAGCTGTCCGACCAGCCGGTCGTGGTCGGCGCGGTCGCCGAGAACCAGCACCACCTGCACGACAACGGCATCATGCAGACCCCGGCCGGCCGCGCCTCCCACCTGGGCCGGCAGAACCACGGGCACGGCGGCGGCGAGTTCGGCCCGCCCGGCTCCGGCGACACCACCGGCTACATCCCGGCCGGCAGCTTCGACGACTACGCCGAGGGCGACCTGACCAAGCCGCGCGGCGGGCGCAGGTGGCTCAAGAGATCCCTCTACGGCGCCCTCGCCCTCGCCGTCATCGGCGGCGGCCTCTACGGCGGTTACCGCTGGACGCAGACGCAGTACTACGTCGGCGCCAAGGGCGAGCACGTGGCGCTGTACCGCGGGATCAGCCAGGACCTGGCCTGGGTGTCGCTGTCGAAGGTGGAGAAGGACCACCCCGAGATCGAACTCAAGTACCTGCCGCCCTACCAGCAGAAGCAGGTCAAGGCCACGATCACCGCGGGCGGTCTGCCGCAGGCCCAGGCGAAGATCGAGGCACTGTCCGTACAGGCCTCCGCGTGCAAGAAGCAGGCGGAGCGCACGGCGGCCGAGTCCGAGCGGAACAGGAAGACGGGCCAGGGCGAGGCGGGAGGCACCACGGGAACCACCCGTACCGCCTTCACGTCCAAGGCGTCACCGACGCCGAACCCCTCGACGGGTTCGGGGACGGTGAAGCCGCCGACATCGCCCTCGAAGCACCCGTCCACGTCCCCCACTCCGAACCCCGGCCCGAGCCTCTCCGAGGATGAGCAGAAGGTCGTCGATCAGTGCGGCAAGCAGTAGCCGAGCCGCGAGAGGCCCTGTCACACGATGAGCAGTACGACTAACTCACCGACGCACCACACGTCCACGATCGGCGCGATCGGCGCGCCGAGCCGCCGCAACACCGAGCTGGCCCTGCTGGTCTTCGCCGTGGTCATCCCGGTGTTCGCCTACGCCAACGTGGGCCTGGCCATCAACAACTCGATGCCCGCCGGCCTGCTGTCCTACGGCCTCGGTCTCGGTCTGCTGGCCGGAGTCGCCCATCTCGCCGTGCGGAAGTTCGCGCCGTACGCCGACCCGCTGCTGCTGCCGCTGGCCACCCTGCTCAACGGGCTCGGGCTCGTCGTGATCTGGCGGCTGGACCAGTCGAAGCTGCTCCAGCAGATGCATGCCGCAGGCGGCAAGGCGGCCAACCAGTTGCTCTACACGGCGCTGGGTTTCGCGCTCTTCTCCGTGGTGCTGATCTTCCTCAAGGACCACCGCACGCTCCAGCGGTATACCTACATCTCGATGGTCGGCGCGCTGGTCCTGCTACTCCTGCCGCTGGTCCCGGGCCTCGGCCTGAACGTGTACGGCGCGAAAATCTGGATCCACGTCGGCAGCTTCTCCATCCAGCCCGGTGAGTTCGCCAAGCTCGTGCTGGCGGTGTTCTTCGCCGGCTATCTGATGGTGAAGCGGGACGCGCTGGCCCTGGCCAGCCGCCGTTTCCTGGGGCTGTATCTGCCGCGTGGCCGTGACCTCGGCCCGATCCTCGTCGTCTGGGCGATCTCGATCCTCATCCTCGTCTTCGAGACCGACCTCGGTACATCGCTGCTGTTCTTCGGCATGTTCGTGATCATGTTGTACGTCGCCACCGAGCGAACCAGCTGGATCGTCTTCGGTCTGCTGATGTCCGCAGTCGGCGCCGTCGGCGTGGCAAGCTTCGAGACGCACGTGCAGCAGCGTGTCCAGGCCTGGCTCGACCCGATGAAGGAGTTCAAGCTCAGCCGTCAGGGCCTCCAGGGCCACTCCGAGCAGCTCATGCAGGCCCAGTGGGCGTTCGGCTCCGGTGGGACTCTTGGCACCGGCTGGGGCCAGGGCCACTCCGAACTGATCGGTTTCGCCGCCAACTCCGACTTCGTCCTCGCCACCTTCGGCGAAGAGCTGGGCCTGGCGGGCATCATGGCAATCCTGCTGATCTACGGCCTGATCGCCGAGCGTGGCATCCGTACCGCGCTCGCCGCCCGCGACCCGTTCGGCAAGCTGCTGGCCATCGGCCTGTCCGGTGGCTTCGCGCTCCAGATCTTCGTCGTGGCCGGCGGTGTGCTGGGACTCATCCCGCTGACCGGTATGACGATGCCGTTCCTCGCCTACGGCGGTTCCTCCGTGATCGCCAACTGGGCGCTGATCGGCATCCTCATCCGCATCAGCGACACCGCCCGCCGCCCGGCGCCCACCCCCGCCACGAACTCCGACGCCGAGATGACCCAGGTGGTCCGCCCCGGCGGCACCAACCCCGTCGAGTGATCCTGATCACCAATGTGAAGATCGTTTCAGTACGGGCCGCCCACTAGAGTGACGGACGACCTGCCCGTCCCGTGACCACGGGACGGGACGAACGACACATTGGGGGATCTCATGCCTCGCATGGGTTCGCGCGGAAAGCGTCTCGCCGTGGGCGCGGCCGCCGCGCTGGGCGCCGCACTGTTCACCGTGACCAGCGCGACGAGCGCGCAGGCCGCCGGCAGCTACGGGGGCAGCTGGACCACGGACGACGTCAAGATCCGCAAGGGTCCGAGCACCGACACGGCGATCGTGGACCACGCCTACAAGGGCGACGGCGCCTTCGTGAAGTGCTGGGTCCGCGGTGAGGGCGTCTACGGCGACAACATCTGGTGGTACGTGAAGGACAACAGCTCCAGCGCCAACGTCTGGGGCTACACGTCCGACTACTACTTCAGCGTGGCCAGCGGCAACCCGCCGAAGTGCTGAACGGCCCCTCGGCGCGTTCCTGACGGACGGCTTCCGGGACCGGCACCTGCCGGAACCGGAAGCCGTCCGCTGTTTTCCGGAACCTCTCGCGCCCCGGGCGCGTCTACTGATCAGTCGTTGTGGACGGCCCCGCCCGGGACACACAGCCGCTGCCACTAAACTGTGCGCGGCCAAGGATGAGCGCCAGCACCATCGGCACCGAGAGACTGAAGCAACAGGCGCACCTGTTAGCTTGTGGAAAGGCCGGATGTGAACAAGCCACTGCGCCGAATCGCGATCTTCTGCGGACTCCTCGTCCTGGCGTTGTTGATCCGTGACAACTGGCTTCAGTACGTCCAGGCCGACAAACTGCGGTCCGATCCGGCCAACCGCCGCGTGATCATCGAGCGGTACGCGCACCCGCGGGGCGACATCATCGTCGACGGCAACCCCATAACCGGCTCGGTCGAGACCAAGCACGGCGACTTCAAGTACAAGCGCACCTACAAGAACGGCCCCATGTGGGCCCCGGTCACCGGTTACTCCTCGCAGGCCTTCCAAAGCAGCTTCCTCGAGGGAGTCGAGGACGGCATCCTCACCGGCAACGACGACCGGCTCTTCTTCCGCAAGACGCTGGACATGGTCACCGGCAAGAAGCAGCAGGGCGGCAACGTCGTCACCACGCTGAGCGCCGCCGCACAGAAGGCGGCGTACAAGGGGCTGGCCCAGCAGGGCGGCAAGGGCGCGGTCGTCGCCCTGGAGCCCTCCACCGGCAAGATCCTGGCCCTGGCCTCCTACCCGTCGTACGACCCCTCGTCCTTCGCGGGCTACTCCGACGACGACGCCCGGGCCTGGAACAAGCTGCAGAAGAAGAACAACCCGGCCGACCCGATGCTGAACCGGGCGCTGCGCGAGACCTACCCGCCGGGCTCCACCTTCAAGGTGGTCACCGCGGCGGCCGCGCTGGAGAACGGGCTGTACAAGTCGGCCGACGAGCCGACGGACTCGCCGCTGCCCTACATCATGAAGGGCACCCGCACCGAGCTGAAGAACGAGGGCAACATCCCCTGCAAGAACGCGCCGCTGCGCGAGGCGCTGCGCTGGTCCTGCAACTCGGTCTTCGGCAAGATCGGCGCCGACCTCGGCAACGACAAGATGCTGGCGGAGGCGAAGAAGTTCGGCTTCGACGCCGAGCAGTTCATCCCGGTCCGCTCCAACGCGTCGACGTTCTCCGACAACATGAACCCCTCGCAGACCGCGCTGTCCTCCATCGGCCAGTACAACACCGCCGCGACCCCGCTGCAGATGGCCATGGTCGCCTCGGCGGTCGCCAACGACGGCAAGCTGATGCAGCCGTACATGGTCGACTCGCTGCAGTCCTCCAACCTCGACCCGGTCGACAAGACCGAGCCGAAGGAGATGAGCCGGCCGCTGTCCCCGGCCAACGCGCAGATCCTGCAGGGCATGATGGAGACGGTCGTCAAGCAGGGCACCGGCACGAAGGCGCAGATCCAGGGCGTCACCGTGGGCGGCAAGACCGGTACCGCGCAGCACGGTGTGGCGAACAGCGCCAACCCGTACGCGTGGTTCATCTCCTACGCCAAGCTGCCCGACGGCAGCTCGCCGGTCGCCGTGGCCGTGGTGATCGAGGACGAGAGCGCCAACCGTGACGACATCTCCGGTGGCGGCCTGGCCGCGCCGATCGCGAAGAACGTCATGGAGGCGGTCATCAACTCCAAGAAGTGACACAGACCACCCGAGGAAGTGACGCCGCTCACGTCGTCTTCACATCGCCGCACGTTGCGATACCGGTCCTGTATCGGGTTCCGGGCTTGGCCAGGTCATACAAAGCGAGCCGGGTACCGTAGGCCCGGACGGCAGCCTCCGGCCGCACACCACCGTGCGACCGAGACCGACGGAGAGGGCTGGTAGGTAGCTATGGAAGAGCCGCGTCGCCTCGGCGGCCGGTACGAGCTGGGCCAGGTGCTCGGCCGTGGTGGCATGGCCGAGGTCTACCTCGCGCATGACACCCGCCTGGGCCGCACCGTGGCAGTGAAGACCCTGCGCGCCGACCTGGCACGCGACCCTTCCTTCCAGGCCCGGTTCCGCCGGGAGGCCCAGTCGGCCGCCTCGCTCAACCACCCCGCGATCGTCGCGGTCTATGACACGGGCGAGGACTACATCGACGGGGTCTCGATCCCGTACATCGTGATGGAGTACGTGGACGGCTCCACGCTCCGTGAGCTTCTTCACTCCGGCCGCAAACTCCTGCCCGAACGCGCGATGGAAATGACCATCGGCATCCTGCAGGGCCTGGAGTACGCCCACCGCAACGGCATCGTGCACCGCGACATCAAGCCGGCCAACGTCATGCTGACCCGCAACGGCCAGGTCAAGGTGATGGACTTCGGCATCGCCCGCGCCATGGGCGACGCCGGCATGACCATGACCCAGACGGCCGCGGTCATCGGCACGGCCCAGTACCTGTCGCCGGAGCAGGCGAAGGGCGAGCAGGTCGACGCGAGGTCGGACCTGTACTCGACCGGCTGCCTCCTGTACGAGCTGCTGACGGTCCGGCCGCCCTTCGTGGGTGACTCACCGGTGGCGGTGGCCTACCAGCATGTCCGCGAGGAGCCCCAGCCTCCCTCGGTCTTCGACCCGGAGATCACTCCGGAGATGGACGCGATCGTCCTGAAGGCCCTGGTCAAGGACCCGAACTACCGCTACCAGTCGGCCGACGAGATGCGCGCCGACATCGAGGCCTGCCTGGACGGCCAGCCGGTCGCGGCGACGGCCGCGCTGGGCGCGGTGGGCTACGGCGGCTACCCCGACGACCAGCCGACGACGGCCCTGGGCGCGGGCGCCGGAGCGGGCGCCACGGCCATGCTCCCGCCGATGAACCCGGACGACGGCGGCTACGGCTACGACGACGGCCCCGGCCGCCGCGGCCGGCAGCAGAAGAAGTCCAACACCTCGACGATCCTGCTGGTGGTCGCGGGCATCCTGGTCCTGATCGGCGCGATCCTGATCGGCAAGTGGGTGGCGAGCGGCGGCAACGCGGGCGACGGCAAGGTACCGGTACCGAACTTCGTCGGTGTGTCCAAGGGCACGGCCGAGAAGATGGCCGAGAACGTCGACCTGAAGCTCAGCACCTCCAGGAAGCCCTGCGAGAACCAGCCCAAGGGCAACGTGTGCTCGCAGTCCCCGGACAAGGGCAAGGTCGCCAAGGGCAGCACCATCAGCCTGGTGATCTCGACGGGCGCGCCCAAGGTGGCGGTGCCGAACGTGCTCGGGCAGACCTTCGACAACGCCCAGTCCACCCTTGAGGGCGACAAGTACAAGTTCGACGTCGTCCGCAAGGACGAGGTCTCGACGCAGCCGGCGGGCACCGTCATCAAGCAGAACCCCGACCTCGGTACGGAGGTCCAGAAGGGTTCCAAGATCACGCTGACGGTCGCCAAGGCCGAGGACAAGGTCACCATCCCCGGCGACGTCATCGGCAAGTCCTGCGACGAGGCGAAGGCCGAACTGCAGCAGCTCGGCCTGTCGGCCACCTGCGCCGACACCCCCACCACCAACCAGGACGACGACGGCAAGGTCACCGGGTCCAACCCGCAGCCGAACCAGCAGGTCTCCAAGGACACGCCCGTCACCCTCAGCGTCGGCAAGTTCCAGGGCGGACAGCAGACGCAGGGCCAGGTGCCGACCGTCCTGGGCAAGACCGTGCAGCAGGCCCAGCAGATCCTGCAGCAGGCCGGCTACACGCAGATCCAGGTCACCGGCCCCACCGACGACAAGGCACGGGTCATCCAGCAGAACCCGAACGGGGGGACGCAGGCCGACCCGAACAGCACCCAGGTCATCCTGACCACCGCGGACTTCGGCGGCGGCAACAACGGGGGCAACAACAACGGCGGCATCTTCGGCGGCCTCAACGGCTGACGACGTCACCGGCCCGTGAGAAAGGCCCTGGCGCACCACAGCGGTGTTCCAGGGCCTTTCCTCGTCCTGAGCTCGCTCCCCGGGGGCCTACCGAAGTTCCTTCGGCAACGTCCGCTTGCTGTCCACCTTCTCCACCCGCACCAGCTCCCCCCACACCACATACCGGTACTCCGAGGTGTACACCGGTGTGCACGTCGTCAACGTGATGTAGTGGCCCGGCTTCTTCTTGCCGGACTCCTTCGGGACCTGGGAAAGGACCTTGACGTTGTACTTCGAGGTCTCCGGGAGGACCGAGAAGACCTTGTAGACGTACCAGTCGTCCCGCGTCTCGAAGACGATCGGGTCGCCCTGGCGCACCTTGTCGATGTTGTGGAACTTCGCTCCGTGGCCGTCGCGGTGGGCGGCGAGGGTGAAGTTGCCCGTCTTGCCGGACATGGGGAGGGTCGCCTTGACCGGGTCCGTGTAGTAGCCGGCCACACCGTCGTTGAGGACGTCCGTGCCCGTGCCCTTCTCGACCAGGACCTCGCCGTTCTTCATCGACGGCACATGCAGGAAGCCGATGCCGTCCTTGGTGTCCAGCGCCCCCGGCCCGGAATCCGTCGTGTGGGCCCAGTGGTCGCGGACCTGATCGGCACGCTTGTCCGCCTTGCGATCCGCTATCACGTTCGTCCACCACAGGGAGTACACGACGAACAGAGCGAGCAACAGGCCTGCGGTGATGAGGATTTCACCGAGGACGCTGACCGCCATGGCGATGCGGCCCGGACGGCCGCGCGGAGCCGGATCCGAGTCGGACGCGTCCGTGTGTTCTTCGGTGTCGTCGGCGGTCGCTGCCACTGTTTCCTCTGCCTTTGCCCTTACTCGCTTCAGCCCTGCTCGATGCCCTACTCGACGAGCGCGTCCGGCTTGCCCTTGCTGCGCGGGCGTTCCTCGACCATCTTGCCCCAGACGATCAGCCGGTACTTGCTCGTGAACTCCGGCGTGCAGGTGGTGAGGGTGATGTAGCGGCCGGGCCTGGTGAAGCCCGAGCCCCTCGGAACGGGGTTCAGCACGCTGGTGTTGGACGGTGCCGTCACCGGCAGCATCGACGTCACCTTGTACACGAAGTACGTGTCCTGCGTCTCGACCACGACCACGTCGCCGGCCGCGAGCTTGTTGATGTACCGGAACGGCTCACCGTGCGTGTTGCGGTGGGCCGCGAGACCGAAGTTACCGGTCTTGTCGCCGGGCATCGCCGTCTTCAGCGGAGGCTCGCCGTAGTGCCCCACCATGCCCTTGTCGAGCACCTTCGCATTGCTGACGCCCTCCGCGATCGGCGCCACCACGTCCAGCTTCGGTATGTGCAGGATGGCGAAACCCTGCCCCGGCGCGAAAACACCCGGGTTGCGCTTGCCGCTGGCCCAGTCGTCCTGCAGCTGATGCGTCTCACTGCCCGCCTGCGCATGGGCACGGACGTTGGTCCACCACAGCTGGTACGTGACGAACAGCAGCATCAGCACACCGGTGGTGATGAACACCTCTCCGATCGCCCGGCTCGCGACGACGGCCGGACTCGCCTTGCGCAACCGCGCCTGCCGCCGCGCCTCCACCCGGGACAACGGCCGGCCGGACTCACGGGTCTCCTCAGGCGCCGCCTCCCGGCCGCCGCCATGACGCCCACCGCGCCGCTTGGCGGCCTTTCTGCGGGCGGCACGGCCGCCGACCGTCGCTGCCGTGGCGGACGAGGCGGAAGGGGCCGCAGAGGCGCGTATGGACCCGTTCTCGCCGCCCGTCGACAGGTCGGAGAGCCGCAGCGCCATCGTCTCGTCGTCCGCGGGCCGCGGATACGGTTCGCCGTACGACTCCTCGTACGACCCCTGGTGGGCCGCGCCCCCCGCCACTGCCGCGTCCCAGTCCCCAAGCGCACCGGAAGCCTCGTACGACTGATCCCCGTACGAGGCATCGGTCTCGCGCTCCGGGCGCAGCGCGGTCACGCCGTGGCCCTGCCCACCACCGGGGCGAGCCCCGTCGACCTCGCCACGGCACCCTCATCGCCGCACTCCACCAGCCAGTTGGCCAGCATCCGGTGACCGTGCTCGGTGAGCACCGACTCGGGATGGAACTGCACACCCTCGACGGCGAGTTCACGGTGACGCAGGCCCATGACGATGCCGTCGTGCGTCCGGGCCGTCACCTCCAGCTCGGCCGGCACCGTCGCGGGCTCGGCGGCGAGGGAGTGGTAGCGGGTCGCCGTGAAGGGCGAGGGCAGGCCCGCGAAGACCCCCTTGCCCCCGTGTTCCACCAGCGAGGTCTTGCCATGCAGCAGCTCGGGCGCACGGTCCACCACACCGCCGTAGGCCACCTGCATCGACTGCATGCCCAGGCACACCCCGAAGACCGGCACCCCCGTCGAGGCGCAGTGGCGGACCATGTCCACGCACACCCCCGCCTCCTCCGGCGTCCCCGGTCCGGGGGACAGGAGCACCCCGTCGAAGCCGTCCTGGGCATGCGCCGTCGACACCTCGTCGTTGCGCAGCACCTCGCACTCTGCACCCAGCTGGTACAGGTACTGGACGAGGTTGAAGACAAAGCTGTCGTAGTTGTCGACGACGAGAATCCGCGCACTCACTGGTTGTCCACCGTCACATCGTTGAAGGGCAGCAGCGGTTCCGCCCACGGGAAGACGTACTGGAAGAGGATGTAGATCACAGCCAGGACCAGGACGAATGAGAGGAGGGCCTTCACCCACACGTTCCCCGGCAGATGCCGCCAGATCCAGCCGTACATGCCGTTCCTTCCATCTCCCCACGGCACCGGACTCACGCCGTACGCCACCAGACTAACGGCGCAGAGCCCTCGGTTCGCCTGCCTCCACAGACTGTGTGGAGTCCAGGTGCGCCCAGACGATCAGCCGGTGACTGTGCCCCCATTCGGGATCGCACGTGGTCAGCGTCAGATACCGGCCCGGACGCGTGTACCCGGACTTACGTGGCACAGGGTCGATCACCTCAACGTCCGTCGGCACGGTTTTGTAGGGCCCTTTGTCGATCCGATACGTGAACCAGGTCCTCCCGTCCGTGAGTACGACCGCGTCCCCGGGCCGCAGTTTCGGGAAGTCCTTGAACGGATCGCCGTACGTCCGCCGATGGCCGGCCACCGCGAAGTTGCCCTCCTGGCCGAGCCGCGCCGTGCCCTGGTAGTGGGCGAGCCCCCTCGCCAGCACGTCCCGGCCCGTGCCCTCCAGGACCGGCTTGTTCCACGTGAAACCGAGCCTGGGGATGTACATGATCGCGAACGCCTTGCCGTAGCGGTACGGCTCCGGCCTGGTCGCCCTGACCGTCTGTTCGCCCGGAGCCGCGGCCGCCGACTGCACGCTCCCCTTCGACCACTGCCGGTGCAACTGGTCGATCTGGTCGTTCATGGCGCCGTCGGCCCGCACCCCCGTCCAGAACAGCACATAGACGACGAAGAGCACGATCAGGGTGCCGGCGGTGATGCACAGCTCGCTGACGGTCCGGACGATCACGCGCACCGGCGCCTCCGTGTACGGACGGCTGCGGATGGCTACTGCACGGGCTTCGCGTAGTGCAGATCCACTGTGCCCGAGTAGCCCGGAAGAGTCACCGTCCCGTCGTCGGTGACTTTCCAGCCGAGGCCGTACACATTGACGTAGACCATGTAGGTCTGGATCGCCTTGCTCGCCGCGAGCGCCTGCTGCAGCCGGTCCGGGTCCCCCACCGCCGTGATCTTGTAGGGCGGCGAGTAGACACGGCCCTGGAGGATCAGCGTGTTGCCGACGCAGCGCACCGCGCTCGTGGAGATCAGCCGCTGGTCCATGACCTTGATGCCCCTGGCGCCGCCCTGCCACAGCGCGTTCACCACGGCCTGCAGATCCTGCTGGTGGATGACCAGGTAGTCGGGCTGCGGCTCGGGGTAGCCGGGCAGCTTGGCCGTGGCGTTGGGCGGGGCGTCGTTGAGCGTGACGGTGACGGCCCGGCCGGTGAGCTTCTGGGTACCGGCGCTCTCCTCCAGTCCGCTGAGCTCCCGGTCCTGCGCCTTCGTACTGCCGTCGTCGCTCTCGGCGAGGGACTCCACGCTCCCCCGAAGGGCCGCGTTGGACTCGTCCAGCTCCTTGTTCTTACGGCTGCGCTGCTGAATCAGATCGGACAGCTTCAGCAGGGAACCGTCCTGCCGGATGTCGGTGCCCTTGGCCGTGTTGAAACTGGTGAAGAAGATCAGCCCCGCCAGGGCGAAGACGGCAGCGGTGAGCACCCGCACCGGGCGGAAACGCCGGCTGCGGCCAGGGCCCGAGCCCGTTGCCCCCGTCCCGGGGGAGTCGGCAGAATTGCTCAACGTACCCTTATCTCCTTCGGCGCCACGGAAGCACTACGCTAACGGACGCCCGGGGGAGCACCACAGAGTCGTCGTGTTGGCCCCTTGTACGCTGCCCCGAGCCCCGACCCAGTTCCCTGCGCGGCCACGCAGCGCATCGACAGGAGAGACCCTCGTGCCGAAGTCACGTATCCGCAAGAAGGCCGACTACACGCCGCCGGCGGCGAAGCAGGCGCAGGCGATCAAGCTGAACAGCCGCGCCTGGGTCGCCCCTGTCATGCTGGCCATGTTCGTCATCGGTCTGGCCTGGATCGTCGTCTTCTATGTGACCAACGGCTCGCTGCCCATCGACGCGCTGGACAACTGGAACATCGTGGTCGGCTTTGGCTTCATCGCCGCCGGCTTCGGCGTCTCCACGCAGTGGAAGTAGCTCTCCCCAGGGCTGTCCTCTGAGTTATCCACAGCGTTGTCCACATGGGGAAAAGAAAGACGATCTGTGGATAACTCATCGGGCGTTGACGCCGGTGTGACTGGCCTAGCGTTCCTGATACACCTGTTCGCCCCCTGTCTGACCTGCGGAAACACATCCGAGCGACAGGGGGCGCAACTGTGTCCGCACACGGTGCACAAGATCCGCCACAGGCTGTGGACAACGGTTCGGTATCAGGTGAGCTGTGCGGTCCTGACCAGCGTGAGTACCACCACGACCGCGAGGACGACGGCACAGGTGCCGTACTGGACCATTGACCGCTTCTGGCGGGGGGCGTGGACCATGGCGTACCCCGTGACGACCCCGGCGACCAGGCCGCCGATGTGGGCCTGCCAGGCGATGTTCGCCCAGGTGAAGGTGATGATCAGGTTGATCACCAGCAGGGCGATGAGCGGGCGCAGGTCGTAGTTGAGGCGGCGCATCAGCACGGCCGTCGCGCCGAAGAGGCCGAAGATCGCTCCGGAGGCGCCGAGTGAGGGCTGGTTGGGTGCGGCGAGCAGATAGGTGAGGGCGCTGCCGGCAAGGCCCGAGACGGCGTAGAGGGCCAGGTAGCGCGCGCGGCCGAGGGCGGCTTCCAGGGGGCCGCCGATCCACCACAGGCTGAGCATGTTGAAGAGGATGTGGGCGTAGCCGCCGTGCAGGAACATCGCGGTCAGCAGGCGGTAGTACTGGCCCTCGGCGATGCCCTGCACCCCGGGGAGCAGGGGGGTGTAGGCCTGTCCGATCAGTTCGAACCGGTTGGTGAAGCGGTCGCCGACGGCGATCTGCACCAGGAAGACGGCGAGGTTGACGCCGATCAGCACCTTGGTGAGCAGCCGCGGGTCGGCCGTGAGCGTGCCTCCGGCGATCGTGCGGGGCTGGGCGGCGGTCGGGGGGTGTCCGGTGCCGCTGCCGCCGCGCACGCACTCCGGGCACTGGAAGCCGACCGAGGCGCTGACCATGCACTCGGGGCAGATGGGGCGTTCGCAGCGGGTGCAGCGTACGCCGGTCTCGCGGTCCGGGTGCCGATAGCACACGGGCACGTGGTGGGCGCCCTGCGTGCCGGCTTCGGCCTGGTCCATGTGCTCCCCTTGCTCGTCGTGGGACTGCCCCCGGCAATGCCCCGCCCCGCTCATCCTTGGTACGGACGAGCGGGGCGATTGGTTCCCTGCGGGATGAACCGGCCGGGGAGCGGTGAGGCGCTCAGCCCTCGCGCTTCTCGACGACGACCGACTCGATGACGACGTCGTTGACCGGGCGGTCGTTACGGCCGGTGGGAACGGCGACGATGGCGTCGATGACCTTCTGGCTGGCCGCGTCCGTGACCTCACCGAAGATGGTGTGCTTGCGGTTCAGCCAGGTCGTGGGGGCGACGGTGATGAAGAACTGCGAGCCGTTGGTGCCCGGGCCGGCGTTCGCCATGGCGAGGAGGTACGGCTTGTTGAAGGACAGGTCCGGGTGGAACTCGTCCCCGAACTTGTAGCCGGGGCCGCCGATGCCGGTGCCCAGCGGGTCGCCGCCCTGGATCATGAAGCCGCTGATGACGCGGTGGAAGATCGTGCCGTTGTAGAGCGGCTTCTTGCTCTTCTCACCGGTTCCGGGGTGCGTCCACTCGCGCTCTCCCTGGGCCAGCTCGACGAAGTTCTTGACCGTTTCGGGCGCGTGGTTCGGGAAAAGCTGCACCACGATGTCGCCGTGGTTGGTCTTCAGGGTGGCGTAAAGCTGCTCGGCCACGATCTGCCTTCCGTTGTCTTCCTGTGACTCCCTGATCCTCGCACGGCCGGGCGCGTGCGTCGCCCGACGGCCACGAGTTCCGCCCGGAAGGCAGCGCCGGGCGGTGATTCGTGGCAGGGTCGAGACAGGCTCGGGTTGCCCGGAAATCATCCGGATGGAGCCGAAGGGAGCGATCAGCACCCATATGCCCGCCCTCGCATGCCGCACGGACCGTTGGCAGGCATGATCCGTAAAAGGGTGGAAAGTCGAAATACCGTACGCCACCGAGGAGGAGGAACCCGTGACCCGCATCGACAGCGTGCGCGCCGCGACCGGCTCGGCAAAGGACAGCGTGCTGCACGCCGCGGAAGTGGTGGCGCCCTATGCCGACACGGCCAAGGAGCGTGCCGCGCTCTACGCGCAGGAGGCACGCGTACGGCTGGCGCCCGTGGTGTCGCAGGCCGCTGAACAGGCCCGTGTGCAGTACGACGCCCGGCTCGCCCCACGTCTCGAACAGGCACGCGCGCATGTGCCGCCGAGGGTGGACCTGGCGGCGCAGGAGGCCGCCGTGCGTGCCCGAAAGGCGGCCCGGCAGGCCGCCGACTATTCACGTCCGAAGATCGAGCATGCTGTGGCCGCGGCCGGCCCGGTCCGTGACGAGGCGGCCGCGCGTGGCGCCGCCGCCCTGGCCGCCTTGCGGGGCCAGGTTTCCGCGGAGGAGATCCAGAAGCTGGCGCGCAAGCACGAGCGCCGCTCCCGGGCCGGCCGGGCGGTGAAGGTGCTGGGGCTGCTGACCGCACTGGCCGGCGGTGCCTTCGCGGCGTGGAAGTGGTGGGACAAGCAGGCCAACCCCGACTGGCTGGTCGAACCGCCCGCCGCGACGGAGGTGCCCGAGTCGGGTGCCCGGCTCAGTTCGGTGGACGGCAGCGGCGCCTCGGTCCTGGACCCGGAGGTTCAGGCGAAGCAGGCGGAGGAGGAGGCTGCGGACCAGGACGACCAGTAGGTCGGACACCGGCGGCCACCAGAGCGGCTGTGGGGCAGGCGAGAGGTGACGTTCGCCTGCCCCGTGGCTCGTTTCACGTGAAACCTCGCCCGGCCAGCTGCTCCTCCACCAGTTTCAGGACGCTCTCGAGATGGTCCACCAGGTAGAAGTGGCCGCCGTCGAAAGCGTGGAAGCGGAACCGGCCCGTGGTCGTCTCCTGCCAGGGGGCCATCAGGGCCTCGTCGGCCGTGGGGTCCTTGGTACCCCACAGGGCGGTGACCGGCAGAGTGAGCGCGTGGCGGGCGGGCCCGGGGGCGTACGAGTCGACGAGGCGGTAGTCCGCGCGGAACACCGGCAGGTAGACGTCGCGGATCGCCTGGTGGTCGAAGAGGGACATGGGGGTGCCACCGAGGGCACGCAGGTGGGAGAGGATTTCGTCGTCGGTGCGGGGAGGGATCGGGCCGGCCGGCAGGGTGATGGTCGCGGGGGCACGGCGGCTGGAGACGAACAGGGCCGACAGGTCCACGTCCGTGAGGGCGAGTGCCGTCTCGTAGGCCGTGATCCCGCCCATGCTGTGGCCGAAGAGCGCGACGGGGCGGCTGTCACCCTGGGCCCGCAGGGCGTCGCTCACCTCGGCGGCGACGGCCCGGGCATCGGGTACGGGAGGTTCACCGATGCGCTGCTCCCGCCCCGCGTACTGCACGAGCGACACCTCGATGTCGGCGTCGGCCGCCCCTCCCCAGCCGCGGTAGAAGGACGGGCCTCCTCCCGCGTGGGGGAAGACGAGCAGTCGGTGTGCGGCCTGGGGCCGGGGTGTCGGGGTCAGCAGGACCGGGCCGCGGGGCAGCGTGGATCGGTTCATCGTCGGGGCTCCGTCGCCTCGGTGGGGGAGACCGCCGCGTACGGGTCCGCGACGATGGCGTGCAGGGCGCGGAGTACCAGGCGGCCCAGGCGGGCGCCCGTCGCCGCGTACGGGCTGTCGGCGCCGAGGGTGACAGCGAGGGCGCGGCGGCCGGTGTGCGGGGTGCGGGTGATCTCGACCATGAGCGGAAAGCTGTGCCGGTCGGAGAACCACCAGTCGCGCGGGCTGATCGCGCGCAGCGCGGCGAGGTCGTCGAAGGTGTGGAAGTCGGTGTAGTTGAAGGCGACGTGGAAAAGGGTGGTGCCGCGTCCGGTGAGCTGTTGCAGGGCGGCGAGGGGGTAGCGGCGGTACGGCTGGCGTTCGCGTTCGGCGTCGAAGGCGGCGCCGGCCAGTTCGGCCCAGGTGCCGCGGGCGGTGAGGTGGAGCGGCACCATGTTCAGGAGCAGGCCCAGGACGCGGTCCGACCCCGGCTCTTCCAGGCGGCCGTTCACCTGGACGGCCGTCACCGTCCGCTCGGATGCGGTGAGTTCGGCGAGGGCCCGGGCGTGGGCGGCGAGGAAGAGACTCTTGACGGGCAGGCCGAGACGGGCCGCCGTCTCGTCGAGGGCGGTGTCCAGGTCGTCGGGCAGCGGTGCGTGGAAGGCGAATTCGTCCTCGGCGGCGCCACCCGGGTCGAGGGGCAGATCGGCGGGCTCGCCTTCCTGTCGCAGCAGCGTCTCCCACCAGGCGCGGGCGGCCGGGTCGGCCTGGGCACGCTGTTCGGCGGCGACGAAGTCGCGGTACCGGGCGCCGGTCGCGGGCGGCAGGGCGGGCTCGGCGGTGTGGGGACGCAGTGCGTCGTCGTAGGCGAGCAGGAGTTCGGTGGTGAGCAGGGCGAGGCTCCAGCCGTCGAGGATCGCATGGTGCACAGCGAGGGAGAGCTGGAAGCTGTCAGGGTCGGTGCGCAGGACATGGCAGCGCACCAGCGGGGGGCGCTCAGTGTCGAAGGGGTCCGCCTTCTCCCCGTCCCACCAGGTGCGGAGCAGGTGTTCGTGCGTCTTGGCGTCCGGCTGCGGGGCGAGGTGGTTCTCGACGGTCAGGGGGATCTGCGCGGTCTCGGCGACGAGTTGCATCGGTTCGCGGAAGGTGCCGAGGCGGAAGGAGGTGCGCAGGATGGCGTGGCGTGCGGTCAGCGTGGCAAGGGCGCGTTCGAGGGCGGTGCGGTCGAAGGGGCCGTCGAGGCGGACGCTGATCAGGTCGTGGTAGAGGCCGGTGGTCTCGTCCTCGGCGAACTCGCACTCGTAGAGGATGCCGAGCTGCATCGCCGCGGTGGGGTAGGCGTCGGCGGTGCCGGCGGGCAGTTGGGCGGGGTCGAGGTCGGCGAGGGTCGTCGAGCAGACGACCGGGGCGGGCGGCGGGCCCTCGTCCGGTACGTCCACGGCCGCGGCGAGGGCGGCCACGCTCGGGTGCAGGAAGATCTGCTCGACCGAGACCGGGAGACCGGCCTCACGGGCGAGCGCGGCGACGCGGACGGCGCGCAGCGAGTCGCCGCCGAGAGCGAAGAAGTTGTCGTCGACGTCCGGGCCGGGCACGTCGAGGACCTGGCGCCAGACGGCGGCGAGCGTGTGCTCGGCGGGGGTGCGGGGCCCCGTCGTCCGGTGCTCGGCGGGAGTGGCGCGGTGTGTCTCGGGGGCGGGCAGGCGGTCGCGGTCGAGCTTGCCGTTGCCGGTCAGCGGGAGTTCGGCGAGGGGGACGACGGCTGCCGGGAGCATGTGGGCGGGCAGCCGTACGCTCAGCGCCTCGCGCAGACGCGCCGGCTGCGGGTCGTCGTGGCCGGGTGCGGGGACGACGTAACCGACGAGACGGGGCAGGCCGGGGGTGTCCTCGCGCAGCACGCAGGCGGCGGCGCGGACGCCGGGCTGGTCGAGGAGGGCCCGTTCGATCTCGCCGAGTTCGATGCGGAAGCCGTTCAGTTTGACCTGGTGGTCGATGCGGCCGCGGTATTCGAGTTCGCCGTCCTCCCGGCGCACCGCGAGGTCGCCGGAGCGGTACAGGCGTTCCCCCGGGGCGCCGAACGGGTCCGGTACGAAACGCTGCTCGGTGAGCTCGGGTCGGTTGAGGTAGCCGCGGGCGACGCCGGGGCCGCCCACGTACATCTCGCCCTCGGTGCCGTCCGGTACCTCGTTCATGTCCGCGTCCAGGACGTGGACGCGGAGGTCGGATATGGGGCGGCCGATGGGGCTGAGGGAGCCGGACAGGTCGGCGAGCGTGAGCGGGCGGACGGTGACGTGCACGGTGGTCTCGGTGATGCCGTACATGTTGACCAGGCGTGGCCTGCGGATGCCGTACGCGCCGACCCAGCCGTCGAGGGTGGCCGGGTCGAGGGCCTCGCCGCCGAACACGACGGTGCGCAGGTCGAGGTCGGGGTAACCGGCGTCCTCGGCCGCCGCGGCGAGCTGCCGGAAGGCGGTGGGCGTCTGGTTGAGGACGGTGACCCGCTGGGTGCGCAACAGGTCCAGGAACGCATAGGGGTCCCGGCTGGTCAGGTACGGCACGACGACGAGCCGGCCGCCGTGCAGCAACGGCCCCCACAGTTCCCACACGGAGAAGTCGAAGGCGATGGAGTGGAAAAGGGTCCACACGTCGTCGGCGCCGAAGCCGAAGTCGTGCTCGGTGGCGGTGAACAGACGGGTCACGTTGGCGTGGGTGACGACGACGCCCTTGGGACGGCCCGTGGAGCCCGAGGTGTAGATGACGTACGCGATGGTGTCGGCACCGGCGCCGGGGTGGGGTTCGGGCGCCTCGTCCGGTCCGGCGTCGCCGTCGGAGGTCAGGGGGACGAAGACGGGGGCGTCGCCGTCGAGCAGCGGGGCGCAGGACGCCTGGTCGCCGAGCAGGATGCGGCACTCGGCGTCGGCGAGGGTGTCGCGCAGCCGGGCGACCGGGTGCCGGGGATCGAGCGGCAGGTAGCCGGCACCGGACTTGAGGACGGCGAGGACGCCGATGACGAGGTCCACGGTCCGTTCGGCGCACAGGCCCACGAGACTCTCCGGTGCGGCGCCGTGGGCGCGCAGACGGTGGGCGAGCCGGTTGGCGGCACGGTCGAGCTCGGCGTAGGTGAGGCTGCGGGTGCCGTCGGTGACGGCGACGGAGTGCGGGTGCCGGGCGGCGGTCTCGGCGAAGATCTCGTGCAGGCGGCGCGGGTCGGCCAGCTCCCGGGTGGACCGCCGTCCGGCCGAAGCCTGAGCGGGAGCAGCCGCCTCCGGTGCCTCCGGCGCGTGCACCGCCGCACCGAGGATGTCCAGGTAGCGGTCGAGCATCCGCTGCGCCCGCTCCCGGGTGAACAGGTCCGTGGCGTACTCGACGGTGACCTCGAACTCGTCGTCCAGCTCGTGGATCTCGACGGTGAGGTCGAACTTGGCGGTGCCGTTGTCCACAGGCAGCGGCTCGGCGTCGAGGCCGTCGAACCGGGCGAGCGGACGGCGGCGGCCCTGGTAGGCGAGGGCCACCTGGGTCAGGGGGGTGCGGGACAGGTCTCCCGCGGGGGCGAGTTCGGCGGCGAGTTGCTCGAAAGGCACGTGCTGGTCGTTCGCGGCGTCGAGCACCACGCCGTGGGTTTCCTTCACCGACCGCCGGAATGCGCCGGGACGGTCGGGGTCACCGCACGGGCGCAGGCGCACCGGCACGGTGGTGGCGAAGTAGCCGACGACGTCCTCCAGGGCCGGATCGGGGCGTCCGTCCATGGGGGTCGCGATCAACAGCTCGTCCCTGCCGGTGAGTTCGCCGAGCAGCGTGGCGTAGGCGGTGAGTGTCACCGCGTACGGGGTGGTGCGGGTGGCGGTGGCGAGCCGGGCCGCTGCGGTGAGCAGGGCGCCGGTGGTGCGCCGGGTGAGCCGGTGGCCGCGGTGTGAGCGGGTTGCCGGGCGGGGGTGGTCGGCGGGCAGGTCGAGGACGGTCGGTGCGCCCGTGAGGCGGGGGCGCCACGCCGCAAGGAGGCGTTCGGCGTCCAGGCCGGCCGACCAGTGGGCGTAGTCGCGGTAGCCCAGGGTGGGTTCGGGCAGCTCGTGTGCCGGTGCGCCGCCCGTGCGGCGGCTGTAGGCGTGGGCGAGGTCCTGGTCGATGACGTCCAGGGTGCGGCCGTCGGAGACCAGGTGCGGCAGGACGAGCAGCAGCAGGTGGTCGTCGGCGGCGAGCCGGTACAGGGTGAGCCGGGCCAGGGGGCCGGTGGCAAGGTCGATGTGCCGGGCCGCGCGTTCCTCGGCCGCACGCAGGCCGTGCCCGTACGGGTCGGGGTGGCCGGTCAGGTCGACGAGGTCGAGTCCGGCCCGGCTGTCGGTCGGCTCGGCGTGCAGCACGTCGCCGGTGCAGGTGAACACGGTGCGCAGCTGTTCGTGCCGGTCGACCACGTCCTGCCAGGCGGCGTCGAGGGCGGCGGTGTCCAGCGGACCACGCAGCCGGGTGAGGGCGGGCACGTTGTACGCGGTGCCCGCGTCGGGGCTGAGCTGGTCGAGGAACCAGAGGCGCCGCTGGGCCGGGGCGAGCAGCGGGCCGGCGCCGGGAGCGGGGGTCACCGGGGGCAGCGCGTCACCGGTGTCGCCGGGCCGGTCGGCGAGCAGGCGGGCCAGGGCGGTGACGGTGCCGTGCTCGAACAACTCGGCCACGGACACGGGGATCCCGAGGCGGGTGCGGATGCGGGCGGCGATCCGCGCGGCCTGCAGGGAGTTGCCGCCGAGTTCGGTGAAGTCGGCCGTGGCGTCGACCGGCCCGGTGCCGAGCACGTCGCCCCACATGCGGGCCAGGTCGGTGCACAGCCGGTCGTGTGCGGTGTGCGGGTCGCCGGCCGAGGGTGCGTGTGCCGGGGTGGGGGCCGTGGCGGACGTCTCGGTGGACATGACTGCGCTCCTGGGTGCTGCGGGGCGGGGTGGGCAGTGGCCCCCGAGGGGGCGAGGACGTGTGCGGGCGTCCTGGCAGGGTGCGGTGGCGGCCACGCGCGCGGGCCGCGGTCGTCGGCCCAGGGGCCGAGGGTGGAGGGGGCGGAGGCGAGGGGGCGGGAGGCGAGGAGGCGAGCGGGGTGGGCAGGGCGGCACGGCCCATGCCCGGTGGCGGCCCTCCCCGCGCGCCTCTCCCCACGCGCCTCCCCCCGGCGCGGGCGTCCCTCCTCCAGGACGCCCGCGCGGGGCGGCGTCGCGCTGACCGGAGGGTCAGACCGCCTGACCGACCGGGCGGACGACGACGGAGTTGATGTCGACGCCGGCGGGCTGGCGCACGGCCCACACCACCGAGTCGGCGATCTGGTCGGCGGTGAGGTTGATGCCGCCCTGGGGTGCGCCGCCCGCGGCGTCCCAGAAGCCGGTCTCCACCCGGCCCGGGGCGACCAGGGTGACGCCGACACCGTCGGCGGTGACCATGCGGCGGGTGTTCTCGGCCAGGCCGGTGACCGCCCACTTGGTGGCGCCGTAGATGTTCCCGGGCGTGTAGACGACCCCGGCGACGCTGCCGATCAGCACGATCCGGCCGCCCGTCTCCTTGAGCGCGGGCAGCGCGTAGTGGATGAGGAGGGCGGGCCCGAGCACGTTGGTGAGGACCATGTCGCGCCACCCGGCCGGGTCGCCGTCGGCGAGCGAGTCGTGCGTGGCGTACCCGGCGTTGGCGACGACCGTGTCGATGCGGCCGTACGCGTCCAGGACGGCCTGCACGGCGGCCTCGACACTGGCGTGGTCGCCGGCGTCGCCGGGGAGCGTGAGGAGGGTGCCGGGCTTGGCGTCGGTCTCCTCGGCGAAGCGCTGCAGCCGTTCGCCGCTGCGGCCGGTGACGGCGACGCGGTGCCCCTCGGCGAGGAGCTTGCGGGCGGTGGCCGCGCCGATGCCGCTGGATCCGCCCGTGATCAGGGCTACGGGGGCGGTGGATTCATCGGTCATGAAGTGGTGCTCCTGCTCTGCGAGTTCGGTACTTCTGGAGTTCTGTACTTCCGGAGTTCTGTACTTCTGGAGTCCGTGCATCACGTGTCAGACGGTGGGCGTGTGGCGCGGCTTCTTGCCCGTGATCCGGACGGGCAGCCGCTCCAGGCCCCGGCTGATGGAACTGTCCGCGACCCACGTCAGCGTCTCAGGCGGCACCGTGCACGCGATGTCCGGAATGCGGCGCAGCAGTGTTTCGAAGGCGATGTGTCCTTCGAGACGCGCGAGCGGTGCGCCGGCGCAGAAGTGCGGTCCGTGCCCGAAGGTCATGTGGCGGTTGGGCGAGCGGGTGATGTCGAAACGGTCGGGATCGGGGAAGACGGCGGGATCGCGGTTGGCGGCGGACACCGAGAGGTGGACGAAGCTGCCCGCGGGGACCGGCTGTCCGCCGAGCGTCACGTCCCGGGCGGCGGTGCGCAGCGTTCCGCGGTCGACGGAGCCTTCGTAGCGCAGGAACTCCTCGATCGCCGACTCCGTCAACTCGGGCTTCGAACGGAGGAGTTCGAGCTGGTCGGGGTGGCGGAGCAGGGCCCAGACGCCGTTGCCGACGAGGTTGGCGGTGGTCTTGTGGCCGGCGATGACGAGGAAGATGGCGGTGGAGACGAGTTCCTCGTCGGTGAACATGCCGTCCTCGTCAGCGGCGCGCACCAGGTCGCCGAGCAGGTCCTCCTGCGGCTGGGCGCGACGCTGGGCGAGCACGTCGGTGAAGTACTCCACGACCTGGTCGTTGACGCGCTTGCGCTCCAGGGCGGCCTCGCCCTCCTGGCTCGGGTCCTGGCTGAGCACCCTGCCCCAGTCGATGAACCGGTCCCGGTCGGCGTAGGGGACGCCGAGGAACGCGCAGATCACCATCATCGGCAGCGGCAGCGCGAAGGCCTCCAGGAGGTCGAACTCGCCGGACTCGGGGAACGCGTCGATCAGGTCGTCGGTGATCTCCTGGACGCGCGGGCGCAGCAGTTCCATGCGGCGCGGCAGGAACGCCCGGCTGACGAGCCTGCGCAGCCGGGTGTGCTCGGGCGGGTCGGCAAGCAGCATGTTGCTCGTGAGCACGGAGCTGCTCTGCACGGTCTGCTCGCGGAACCAGGCCGGTGCCGCCTCCAGGGTCTTGGAGATGCCCGGGTCGCTGAAGGCGCGCATGACGCTCGCGTGGTCGACGACGACGTACGCGTGGTCGGCGGAGCCCGCAGGGAAGTCGATGGGGTGGACGGGACCGCGCTCGCGCAGCCGCGCGGCGGCGGAGTGCGGGTCGGAGCCGGGGCACGTGACGTACTGGGCCGGAACGACGGGCTCGTCACCCGAGAACGGGCACCGGGACTCCTCAGGAAGGGCGGACACTACTCACTCCTCGGTCAGGGCACATGTGCCTGGTACGGCGGAAGTCGGTGGGCGGGGCGGGATGTCGGGGGGCCGGTTCCGGCCGGGAGCCGGCGTCGGGATCGTCCGCAGCGGGCTCCTTGTCCTCACGTCTCCGCCAGCGCCTCGGGGGCGGGTAGCCGCCGGATCAGGCGGGTCAGGGTGGGCAGCGCGGCCAGCGTCGACACGACGCCCATGAAGGCGAACACCCAGGGGGCTCCGCCCGCGTCGAAGATGGTGCCGATCGCGAGGATGCCGAGCGGCTGGGCGACGTAGGCGAGGAAGGTGACGGCGCCCATCACGCGGCCCTGCATCTCGTCGGGGACGAGCACGGCGACGTAGGCGAAGAACAGGGCGTTCACGATCGGGCCGCGCAGGAAGACGAGGCCGAGCACGACGCCGAGCGAGACCACGCCGGGCACGGTCATCAGCAGGACGGCCGCGACGGGGCCGATCCACGCCGCCGCGAGGAACAGGGTGGCGGGCTTCAGCCGTTTCAGGGCCGCGGTCGCCAGGGCCGCGCCGACCAGGCCGCCGGCCCCGGCGATGCTGAGCATGAGGCTGATCGAGCCCTCCGAGGCGCCCCGGTCCTTGCCCGTGGCGATCAGTGCCAGGAAGGCGCCGGTGTGGTTGAACGCCATGTTGGAGCCCATGATCCACACGATCCAGACGAGCAGCACCGGCGTGCGCCCGATGAACCGGAACCCCTCCGCCGCCCTGCCGCGCTCGCCGCCCGCGACCGGCGCGGCCTGCAGCGGGCGCCGCACGAAGAGCAGCGAGACGGCGGCGGCGGCGAAGGCCAGGCCGGTCGCGACGAAGGGCAGGGAGCGCGCCACCCCGAACAGTGAGCTGCCCAGCGGGGCACCGGCGACAGTGGCGCCCAGCGGCCGGATCTGGTTCTGCGCGGTGGCCTTCGTCAGTTGCGAGGGCGGCACCACCTGCTTGATCGCGGCGAGTGCGGGCGGCTCGGACAGGCCAAGGCACAGCGCCGAGAGCGCGACGAGGGCGAAGACGGAGGGGACGTTCGCGTGGCCGCTGACGACGAGCAGGCTGAACAGACCGAGCAGTCCGGCGCGTCCGGCGTCGCACAGGATCATCAGGCGGCGCCGGTCCATGCGGTCGGCGAGCGTTCCGCCCCAGATCGACGTGGCACCGGCGACGAGCAGCTGCACCGCGCCGATGGCGCCCGCGTAGGCCGCTTTGCCGGTGACGGCGAGGATCAGCAGCGGGTAGGCGACCTCGACGGACTCCTTGCCGATGGACGCGAGGAAGCGGCTGATCCACAGGGCCTGGAAGTCGCGGTTGCGGATGAGGGGGACATCCGCGTCGGGCGCGGTGCCGGCAGCGGCCGGCTGCTCGGTCGTCGTCTCTTCGGGCGGGGTCACGGGCGGGTCTCCCCTTCTGTGCGGTCGGTGTGCCCGTGGCGGGCGAGAGCCCGGCCCGCCTCGCGGGCGACGGCGCCGACCTGGGGTGCGGTCAGCATCGACCAGTGGTCGCCGGGAACGGGCCTGATCTCGACGGACGGGTGCAGGGGGGCGAGCCCGCGCCGGATGCGGGCCACGTCGGCGGGGCGCGCCGCCGCCGTGAGGACGACGGCGGGGCAGGGCACCGGCCGCGGCCGGTGGCGCAGCAGGGCGCGGATACGGGAGAGGAAGATCCGGCGCATCCGGGGCGCGCGGGCCAGTTTCGCGCCGAACGTGCCGCGTCCGAGCAGCACGTCGGCCTGCAGCCGTAGTTGTGCGGCGAGGAAGACCGGGTCGGTGGCCACGGGCCGCCCCCTGCGGTCGGGCGCGTACCCGTCCAGGCACAGCAGCACCTCCACCCGTTCCCCCGCGTCGGTGAGCTGTCGCGCGGCCTCCTGGGCGACGACGGCGCCGAAGGACCAGCCGCCGAGCGTGTACGGGCCTTCGGGCTGCACGGCGCACAGTGCGGATACGTGCCGGCCGGCGATCTGCCGGACGGACGCGCCGAGCGCGTGCGCGCTCTCCAGCCCGTACACCGGCCGGCCGGTGTCGAGGGCGGCGGCCAGCTCCCGGTAACCGGCGGTGCTGTCCAGGGAGTCGGCGACCAGGAACACCGGGCGGCCCGTGCCCGGCCGCAGCCGGACCGTTCCCGGCGGCGCCGCCGTCTCGGTGGCCCGCTCGACGAGGGCGAGCAGGTTGCCGAAGGTCGGATCCGCGAGGAAGTCGGCCACCGGGACCGTGACGGAGGTGTGCCGTCGTACGTCGCCCATCAGCGCCACCGCCGTGAGGGACTCGCCGCCGAGCGCGAGGAAGTCGTCGTCGGCGACGGCGCCGGTCACGCCGAGGGCTGAGCACCAGAGGCGCTCGACGGTACGGGCCGCTGCGCTGCTGTCCTGCGCCGGCCCCGCCGGCCGCCGCGGGGCGCTCGGAGAGGCGCCCCCGTCGGCGGTGTCAGCGGCCTCGTCATCGGGTTCCACCGGGTCGAAGGTCCGCACCGGCAGCGAGCACCGCAGGGGCCGGGGGACACCGGCGAGTTCCGCGAGGTCGATGTCGGCGCCCCGCTCCCACAGCGTGCCCAGGGCGCGCAGCAACGTGGCTCCGGCGCGGTCCGCGTCGCCGCCGATGAGCGGCAGGGTCGTGTGCGACGGGTCCCACGCGGTGTGCCGGCGCAGCGCCCCGGCCATCGACGTTCCGGGGCCCAGCTCGACGTAGAGGTCGCAGCCCGCGTCGAGGAGGGTGGTCAGGCCGTCCTCCAGGCGTACGGTGCCGCGCAGTTGGGCGGCCCAGTGGTCCGGCGTGCGCAGCTGCTCCGGGTCGGTCCAGGTGCCGGTGGTGTTGGCCACCACGCGCAGCGCGGGTGGCTGGGCGGGCACGGCGGCGACGGCGGCGCGCAGGGCGTCGGCCGCCTCCGTCATGGCGGAGGAGTGGAAGGCGCGCCGCACTTGCAGGGGCCGTACGTCGAGCCCTGCGAGGGTGTCGCCGTCCAGCAGCCGGTCCATGGCGGCGCACGGGCCGGTCAGGACGGTGCGGCCGGGGCCGGCGACAGCGACCTCGACAGCGGGGTGGGCCTCACCCAGGCGGCCGGCCAGTTCAGCGGCGGACGCGGTGACGGCGGCCATCCGGCCGGGTTCGGTGTCCCGCATGGCGGTGGCCCGGGCGTGCACGAGACGGGCGGCCTGCTCGGGGGACCACACCCCGGCGAGGGTCGCGGCCGTGTACTCGCCGATGCTGTTGCCGAGCAGGGCGCTCGGCGTCACACCGAGGTCCATGAGACGGCGGCCCAGGGCGTGGCCGAGCGCGAGCAGCCCGAGCTGCTGGTGCACGGTGTCCTCGAACCACCCGGGCGGGGCGCTCTGTTCGCCGACGACGGGAGCGAGGTCGATGCCGCACACGTCGCGCACCGTCTCCCGCCAGGTGTCGAAGGCGGCACGGAAGGAGGGCTGCAGCCGGTACGCGGCGGCGCCCGCCGCGTCGGTGAGGGTGCCCTGGCCCGGCAGCAGGAAGGCGACCCGGTCGAGGCCCGCACCGGGGGCGGGCGGCACGGCCGCGCGCAGGGCGCGGGCCGCGTTCCCGGGGCTGTCGACGACGACAGCCTGGCGCCAGGGGTGGCGTCGGCGGTCGGCGAGGGTCCGGGCGGCCTGCGCGAGCAGCTCGTCGCCGGCCGCCCGGTCCCGCGTGCGGGTCACCGCGCCCCCTTCGTGCGGGGCGTCGGGCTCGAAGGCGTCTGCCAGCCCTTCGCGCAGGAGGTCGCGCGAGCGCGCGGAGGTGCCGGACAGGGCGAGCAGCCGGGCCCCGCCGCGCGTGCCGGTGGGCAGGGTCCGTACCGGGGCCTCGGCCACCACCACATGGGCGTTGGTGCCGCCGACCCCGAAGGAGCTGACGGCGGCGAGCCGGGGACGGTGGCCGTCGGGCTCGGGCCACGGCGCGAGCCGCGCGCACACCTTGAAGGGGGTCTGGTCCAGGCCGAGCAGCGGGTTGGGCCGCTGGTAGTGGAGGGTGGGGACGAGTTCGCCGTGTTCCAGCATGAGCAGCGTCTTGATGAGGCCCGCGACGCCGGACGCGGAGCCCGTGTGCCCGATGTTGCTCTTGACGGCTCCGATCCAGCAGCTGCCCACCGCGTCGGTCGACGTGCGGAACGCATCGGTGAGCGCTTGGAGTTCGACGGGGTCGCCCATCGTGGTGGCGGTGCCGTGCGCCTCCACGTAGCCGATCTCGGCCGGGTCGACACCGGCCGTCTTCTGCGCGAGCAGGATCGCGTCGCGCTGTCCGGTGAGGGACGGCGCGGTGTAGCCGATCTTGTCGCTGCCGTCGTTGTTGAGGGCGGTGCCGAGCAGCACACCGGCGATGTGGTCGTCGTCGCGCAGGGCGTCGTCGAGCCGCTTGAGGACGACGATGCCGACGCCCTCGCCGGGCACGGTGCCCCGTGCCTCCGCGTCGAAGGGCCGGCAGTGCCCGTCCGGCGAGAGAATGCCGCCCTCCTGGTAGAGGTAGCCCCATTCGCCCTGCGGCGTCAGGGACACTCCTCCGGCGAGGGCGGCGTCGCACTCGTACGACAGGAGGCTCTGCACCGCCGTGTGAACGGCCGTGAGCGAGGTGGAGCAGGCGGTCTGCACGGTCACGGCCGGGCCGCGCAGCCCGAGTTTGTACGCGGCGCGGGTGGTCAGGAAGTCCGGCCGGCGACCGATCATCTGGGCGAGCGCGTCCACGTCGCCGCGCTCGGGCCGGACGGGTCCCTCGGACCCGGCGTAGAGGCCGATCCAGCCGGGGAAGCGGGCCGGGTCGAGGGCCGCGTCGTCGAGCGCCGCGGCGGCGCACTCCAGGAAGATGCGGTGCTGCGGGTCGAGCAACGCGGCCTCGGCGCGGCTGTAGCCGAAGGCACGCCAGTCGAAGCGGCGGGAGCCGTCGAGTACGCCGCGTGCGGCCACGTAGTCGGGGTGCCACACCAGGTCGGGATCCGCGCCGGCCGCGACGAGGTCGTCGCGTTTGAACTGGGTGATCCCTTCGGTGCCGGAGCGCAGCCCGCGCCAGAAACCGCGCACGTCCGGCGCGCCCGGGTAGCGGCAGGCCATGCCGACGACCGCGATCGCGGTCTCGGAGTCATGGGGGTAGGGCTGGGTGGTCATATGCGGCCTCCCGTGCCGGGGCGGCGGGTGCGGCGGCGGGCGGCGGCGCGGGCGTCGAGGTCGCTCGCGGCGCTCCCTGCCGTGGCCGGCTGTTCGTCGGGGCGCCCGACCAGGCGCGCCATGGCGCTGACCGTGGTGCTCTCGAACAGGCGCTGGATGGGCAGTTCGGTGCCGAAGGCACGGCACAGCTCGGCGTGCAGGGTGACGAGCTTGAGGGACGTTCCGCCGCAGTCGAAGAAGTTGGCGTCGCCGCCGGGCACCCGGTCCGGGCCGAGGCCGAGGACGGACGCCCAGATCGCGGCGACGCGCTGCTCGGCGCCAAATACAGGGGACGTGTCCGGGGCGTCGGCCGCGACCGCGGGTGCGGTCGTCACCTCGGCCCGCAGGGCGCCCTCCGGGGCGCCGAGCGCCGCCGCCAGCTGCGCCACGGTGGTCCCGTCCTGCTCGGCGAACGCCGCGAGGAACGCCGGGTACAGGCGGGCCAGTTCCCGTACGGCGTCGGCCGCGAGCCGGTCGCCTCGGTACACGAGCTCCCCGCTCAGCCGCTCACCCGTCACGGTCAGGCCGACGGTCAGGGCGAACTTCCCGTACGTCGCGCTTCCCTGCGTGCCCTCCAGGGGCGACAGCCGCGCGTCGCCGATGCGCGGCGGCGTCTGGGCACGCGTCTGCGGGGCGAGCACCACGTCGAGGTACGGGGTCGCGCCCGCGCTGCGGGGCGGGTTGAGGGCCTCGACGACCTGCGCGAAGGGGACGTTCCGGTCCTCCAGGGCGTCGAGGACACCGTCGCGGACCGCTTCGAGGAGCTCGCCGACCGTCGTGCCGGCATCGCAACGGAAGGGCACGACGACGGTGTTGAGGCAGGGTCCGACGACCCGTGCGAATCCGTCGCCTTCTCGCGTGTCCACCGGGAACCCGAACGTCAGGCGGGTGTCACCGGTGACGTGGTGCAGCAGCGCGGCGAGCGCCGCGGAGGCCACCATGAACCACGACACGCCCAGGCGTTCCTGCAGGGGACGCATCCGCTGCAGCAGGCCGTCGGGCAGATCGAGCGGCACGGTGCCGTGCGGCTCGGGCACCGCGGGTGCGGCCAGTCCGAGCCGGCTGGGGGCGTCGCGCAGCATGTCGGTCCAGCGGGCGAGCGCTTCGGGGTCGGGCCGCTCGGTCACGGCGGCCAGTTCCCTGAACTGGGGCCCGGGCGCACCACCCGCGCCGCCTGCGCCCGCTTCGTACTCCTCGCGCAGATCTTCCAGCAGGACCGGCAGCGATCCCGCGTCGAAGACGATGTGATGCACCGTCAGGGCCAGGATCTGCCCGTCGGGACCGTCGATCAGCCCCGCGCGCAGCAGCGGTCCCGCCGCGAGGTCGAAGGTGTCGTCGGCGGCGGCCCGCAGCAGGGTCGCGAGCTGTTCCCGCCCGTCGGCCCGCCGGGTGCGGATCTCCGGCCGCCAGGGGCCGCCGATGAGCTGGCGCAGCCCGTCCGGGCGCCGGGCGAACGTGGTCCGCAGCGCCTCGTGCCGCGCCACCACCCGCTCCAGGGCGACGGCGAGCCGGTCCGCGTCGAGGTGCCCGGCCACCCGCCATGCGAACGGCACGTTGTAGAGCCCGGGTTGCGGATCGAGGGTCTCGGCGAGCCAGATCTGCTGCTGGAACGCGGTGGCCTCGATCTCCCTGGGGGCGGGGGCCGGCTGGGCGGCGGGGTCCGGGTCGCCGGGCTCCGCCTCGGCGTCGATGCGCGCGGCCAGATCGGCGAGGACCGGGACGCTGAACAGATCCCGCAGCCGCAGCCGCACCCCCAGGCGTTCCCGGATCCGGGCGATCAGCGTGACGCCGCGCAGCGAATGCCCGCCGAGATCCCAGAACGAGGCGTCCCGCGAGGTCACGGGAACCTCCAGGAGCTCCGACCACATCGCGGCCAGCGCCCGCTCGGTGGGGGTGCGCAGGTCCTCGGCCTCGGGTGCCGAGCCGCCCGTTGCCGGCTGCCGGGTGAGGAGTTCGAGCATGCGGGCCCGGTCCGCCTTGCCGGTGGAACCGATCGGCAGCTCGTCCAGGACCAGCCAGCGCGCCGGGATCATGTACTCGGGCAGCCGCTCGGCGAGGCGGGCGTTCAGGGCGCCGGCCAGGTCGGCGCGGGCCACGTCGGCGCTCGCGTCGGGCAGGACGCAGCCCGCCAGATTGCTGTCGTCGGTCTTCTCGACGAAGGCGGCCTCCACCAGCCCGGTGGCCACGGCGGCGCGCTCGACCTCCTCCAGCTCGATGCGGAAGCCGCGCAGCTTGACCTGCCGGTCGCGCCGGCCGAGCATCTCCAGCTCCCCGTCGGGCAGCAGGCGCGCCAGGTCCCCGGTGCGGTAGAGGCGTTCGCCGGTGCCGGGTGCGGTGACGAACCGCTGCGCGGTCAGCTCCGCGCGGTGCAGGTAGCCGAGCGCGACCCCCGGTCCGCCCAGGCACAGCTCCCCCGGCTCGCCGGCCGGCACCTGCCGCAGCTCGTCATCGAGGACGTACGCGGTGGTGCGCTGCAGCGGGCGGCCGATCGGGATGCGCTCGCGCCCGGCGAGGCTCTTCTCGCTGCACAGGAACCAGGTGGCGAACGCCGTCGCCTCGGTCGGCCCGTACCCGTTGACCAGGCGCCTCGGCCCGCCCGCGGCGAGCACCCGGCGCGCGGCGGCCAGATCGAGCTGCTCGCCGCCCACGACGAGAGTGCGCAGACAGGAGAAGGCGTCGGGCAGTTCCCAGGCGGCGGTGTGGAACAGCGAGGTGGTCAGGAACATCACGGCGATGTCCTGGTCACGGACGAGCGCGGCCCATTCGTCCAGGGCGAGGTCGGTGACGGTGGGCAGCGGCACGACCGTGCCACCCGCGCACAGCGTCGACCAGATCTCGCAGGTCGTCACGTCGAAGGCCGGGTTGCAGGTGCTCGCCACCCGGTCACCGGGCTCGATCGGGCAGTACTCGGCCCCCTCCACCAGGCGCTCGACGGCGCGGTGCGGTACGGCGACGCCCTTGGGCCGCCCCGTCGAACCGGACGTGTACGTGACGTACAGCGGGTCCTCGTCGGACCGGGTGGCGAGCACCGGAGGCCGTCCGGCGTCGTCCCCACCGTCCGGGCGCAGCACCGGAGTCGAGGCCGGCACGCGCGTCCGCTCACCGGCCACCGCGGCGACCGCACCCGACTCGGCGAGCAGCTCGGCGACCCGCTCGGGCGGCGCCTGCAGGTCGAGCGGCAGGTACGCGGCACCGGCGCGGGCGATGCCGAGGAACGCCACCACGAGGTCGGCGGACCGGGGCAGGTCCACGGCCACGAGGTCACCGGGCCCCACGCCGCGGCCCGCGAGGGTGGCGGCGAGCCGCCCGGAGCGCTGCCACAGCTGCGCGTACGTCAGACGGATGCCGGTCACCGGGTCGTGCACGGCGGGTTCGGCCGGGCGGCGGCGCACCCAGCGCTCCACCAGGGCGGGCACACCGGAGGTCTCGGCGAGCCGGGCACGGTCGATCTTGCCGTTGGCGGTGAGCGGGAGGCGCGGCAGCGTCACCACGTCGTCGGGCACCAGATAGGACGGCAGCTCGTCCCGCAGGGCACGGCGCAACGCCCCGGCGTCGACGCCCACTGCGTCTGCCGCACCGCCTTCCGGTCCGTCTTCGAGAACGACGTAGGCCGTCATCCGGCCACCGCCGTCTGCGTCCTTGTCGACGACGACCGCCGCCTGGGCGACGGAGGGCTGCCGCACCAGCGCCGCCTCCGTCTCACCCGGTTCGATGCGGAACCCGTTGACCTTGACCTGACGGTCCGCGCGCCCCACGTACCGCAGGTCACCGGCCGCGTCCTTGCGGGCCAGGTCCCCGGTGGCGTACATCCGCTCGCCCGGCGCGCCGAACGGGTCGGGCAGGAACCGCTCGCGGGTCAGCCCCTCGTGACCCGCGTACCCGGCGGCGACATGCGCCCCGGCCACGTACAGCTGCCCGGTCTCCCCGTCCGCGACGGGTGCCAGTTCCTCGTCGAGGAGGTACACGCGCGTGTGGTCCATCGGGCGGCCGATGGGGATGTCCCCGTCCGCCGGCGGCCCGGGGTGGATGCGGTGGCGCGTGGCGAAGGTGGTGGTCTCGGTGGGGCCGTAGCCGTTGTAGAGGGTGATCCCGGGGCACGCCTCGACGACGCGGCGCACCGCGTGCACCGGGACCACGTCACCGCCGGCCCACACCTCACGGGCACCCTCGAGGCAGCCCGGGTCACCGGTGGCCAGCGCCCCGAACAGGCCCGCGGTGAGCCACAGGGCCGTGACCCGGCCACCGCCCACCAGACGCCGCAGGAGCGGGGCGTTGATCTCCTCGGGGGCCACCACGACGCGGCCGCCGGACAGCAGCGGCACCCAGATCTCGTAGGTGGAGGCGTCGAAGGCGTGCGGGGAGTGGAACAGGACCCGCTCGTGGGCGCCGCCGCGCCACACGCGGTCGAGCGCCAGGGCCAGCACGTTGCGGTGCGTGACCCGCACCCCCTTGGGGACGCCCGTGGATCCGGAGGTGTGCATGACGTACAGCACGTCGTCGGCCCCGGGCGCACCGGTCCCCGGCTCGTCGACGGCGGCGTCGTACGGCGGTTCCGTCCCGTCGGACCCGCCGGCGGGCACGCCGTCCTCGCCGACCAGCACGGTGCGCCGCCCCACCGCCGCGGGATGCCGCCCGGTGCTCGCGTCCACCACCAGCAGCGCGCAGTCGGAGCCGTCGAGGATCGCGCCCAGCCGCGCCTCGGGGGACCGCGTGTCGAGCGGCACGTAGGCGGCGCCCGTCTTCGCGACGGCGAGCAGGGTCACCACCACGGCGGCGGACCGCTCGACCAGCACGCCGACGCGACCGCCGCGGCGGGCACCCCGGGCGACGAGACACCGGGCGAGACGCTCGGCGCGGGCGTTCAACTCCGCGTAGGACAGCTGGTGCTCCCCGTGCGGCCCGTACTCGACGGCGACCGCCTCGGGGGTCTGTGCGACCTGCTTCTCGAAGACCTCGCTCAGACCGTTGTCCGGAATCGGTATCTCCGGCCCGTCGGTCGCTGCAAGCGCACCGGCGCTCTCGTGCGCCTCGCTCAGCCTTTCCATGACAGCCTTTCCGTGACGGTCGTGCCCGGCACCGGCCACGCACACCGAACTGGCCTCCGGCGCACGATGCGCGGGGCCTGGACATGTGGGATCAGAACTCAGGCCTGAACGGCCCGGTGAGACAAGAAGGATCGGAAACGTTCGAACCGGATGGAAGTCGGGGTCGAAGGCGGAATCGCAGTCGTGTGTCGTGTCGTGTCGGGGAAGGGCTGCGTCAAGGCACGGTCAGTCGCCCGCAGGTCTCCTGCGCGCGAACACCGTCGTCCGGATGCGGACCGGCGGACGTGCCGACAGCTCCCCCATGTGCTCGCTCCCCCTCTGAGCATTCAAGATCACGCAGAGATGCTCAATCTATGAACCAACTCTTACCGGGGGCAAGGAGAGACCTGTCTTCTGGCTGGAAAACTCATCGCCACCTGACGCGCCAAAAGCGCTTGACCTGCCACGACACCCAGGGCGCTGAAGGTGTTGACGAGCACCGCGAGGTCCGGCCGTGACTGGTTTCCATCCCTCACACGCTCCGGGAGCGAGGGCCGGTCACCGATCGAAAAACCCCTCCGAACCACGCTTTTGCGGGTTGGAGGGGTTGCTCGCCGGCCTGCCTCAGGCTCGGACCGGCCGCCGCCTCGCCGGACCATGTTCCGTGCGAAGAGAGCCGAGCCTTGTTCCAGGTACCAATGCGCGATCCCATCCGCGCTGACCACCCCGAAGTAGGCCGGATACGGCAGGGCCTCGTGGAGCCAGCCACGCGAGAACGTGGCCGTCAGATCGGCCGAGTGGGGCTCCAATTCGGCCTGTACAGCGGCATGGAAGTCCGCAGCTGAGAGTACCCGCAGGTCTGCTAGGGGCCCGAAGCGGTGGAGTTCGGCAAGTTCCGAATCAATCGCGGCGCCCCCGGGTTCGGCTGTTCCCATGGCAGCAAGAACGGGGTGGACCACGGCGCCCGGTGCAGCGAGAATTTCGTCGATTGCCGCCGCGTGCGGCTGGAGCCGCTGATTGAAACGCTCGAAGTCGCCTCCTTCAAGCGCTCGGAAGCCCTGCACGAGTTGCGAAGCCGCTGCGTGGTCGGGGCGGGCCGTGGTGCTGTCGCTCCACTTGGCCTGGATCAGCCACAGCTCTCCCGTGGCTTTGGAGGTCACCACGTCCTGTGTGTCGATGAGATCGCCGAGCCAACGGCCGAGCACGGCACTGAGTTGACGGGCCTGCAAAGTGCCGCCGCCAGTCACCCGGGCCATGTCGCTCTCCCCGCCTCGCCTGTGCAATGAGGCCACGACGTACAGGTAGAGCGTTTCGGAGTGAGCCATGGAGCGCGGGCACGCGGTGATCAGCCGGGTACGCAGTCGACGGCGGTGGCAGGGTCATCCCAACCGCTCACATGCCGCTCTGCGCCTTTCCCCGATCGTTCGGCCCGCCTCACACAGCGACGAGCCGAACCCGATCGCCGCAGAGTTTGGTCATGTCGTCGATGTCGGATGTCAGCATGACCACTGGACGCTGCTGCCGCAGGGCAGCCTCAGCAACGGCCGCGTCGATAGCGTACTTGTGACCAGGCAGGCCGGCGCCCACCAACAGGGCCGAGGCCGCCTTCGCCTCCTCATCCCCCACCGGAATCACCCGCAGTCCCGTCAGCAGCCGGCTCAGCCGAGCCTTGTTCGTGCGGGCGTGCACGGCCTCGATGATGGTGAGCGCGCAGCTCACCACCTCCATGCCCCGCGACCGCGCCTCCGCGACCAGCGCCACCACGGTCTCGTCATCGGCGAGCAGCTTGGAGAGTCCCTCGCTGTCCAGGACCAGCGTCCCCTCGTGGCTCAGCCTGCGGCGGGCCACTGGTCCTCCTCGGCGAAGACCTCGTCGAACACCTGCCGCGCCCGCTGTTGTGCCTGCTCGGACACCGGCCCCTTGCGGCTCTCATAGTCGGCCAGATACTCGTCCAGCACCTGCCCCCTCAGCTCCCGCTCGACGGCCGCGGCGATGAACGCGGAGAACTCCCGCTTACCGACCCTGGCGCGGATGGCCTCCGCGGTCCCCTCGGGCAGGGAGAGGCTGACCCGCGTCGCCGGCCCTTCGCCGATGCTGTACGCCGTCTCGGACATGCACCCATTGTGTCAAACAAGTAGGAAACCAGAAAGCCGTGCACGGTCCAGAGCCGCCAAAGCCCCCGCAATCACAGGCCTCCTGGAGCTCACGTCAGCACCACCGTGCTGACGCGTCAGCACGAAAAAGCCCTCCAACCTCGCGTTTCCGCAGGTCGGAGGGCTTTTATATGTGGAGCCTAGGGGAGTCGAACCCCTGACATCCGCCATGCAAAGACGGCGCTCTACCAACTGAGCTAAGGCCCCGGAAAGCAGCGGCCGCCCGGAGACATCGCGTTCCGGCGGGCGCCGCACACCAGAGTACCGGGTCACCCCGGGTATCCCGCAAAAAGATTGGGGCTCCCCGTGGATGACCACTCTCCGTAAGATGCACGACGTGGTTCGCTACAGCGAACCGCGGTTTTTCAGGGGAAGCGATGGGGAGACGCATGGACGCCGCACAGCAGGAAGCCACCGCGAGAGCGCGGGAGCTGCAGCGGAACTGGTACGGGGAGCCGTTGGGGGCGCTCTTCCGTAAGCTCATCGACGATCTCGGGCTGAACCAGGCCCGTCTCGCCGCGGTCCTGGGGCTGTCCGCCCCGATGCTCTCGCAGCTGATGAGCGGCCAGCGCGCGAAGATCGGCAATCCCGCCGTGGTCCAGCGGGTGCAGCTGCTGCAGGAGCTGGCGGCCCAGGTCGCGGACGGCAGCGTCAGCGCCGCCGAGGCGACCGAGCGCATGGACGAGATCAAGAAGGCGCAGGGGGGTTCGGTGCTCAGCAACACCACGCAGACCACGAGCGGTTCGGGGGCGCCGACGGTCAAGCGCGTGGTCCGTGAGATCCAGTCGCTGCTGCGCTCGGTGGCCGCCGCGGGCGACATCATCGACGCCGCGGAGAGCCTCGCCCCGAGCCATCCCGAGCTGGCGGAGTTCCTTCGCGTCTACGGCGCCGGCCGCACCTCGGACGCGGTCGCGCACTACCAGTCCCACCAGAGCTGAGGGCCACGGCCCGGCGCGCCGGAGGGGGTCCGGGCGCCGGTCCATGAAGTCCCGGGGCCGGAGTGGCGGACGGGAATCGCGGGAAGTAGGGGGCAGGGGGGATCAGCCGCGGGTGAGGCGGGTGCAGGGGGAGGAGCGATGAGCTGCCATGGGTGAGGTGTTCGCCGGACGCTATGAGCTGGCCGACCCGATCGGACGCGGCGGCGTGGGCGCCGTATGGCGTGCCTGGGACCACCGCCGACGGCGCTATGTGGCCGCCAAGGTGCTCCAGCAGCGCGACGCCCACTCCCTGCTGCGCTTCGTACGGGAGCAGGCCCTGCGGATCGATCACCCCCATGTCCTCGCCCCGGCCAGCTGGGCCGCCGACGACGACAAGGTGCTCTTCACCATGGACCTGGTCGCCGGCGGCTCGCTGGTCCACCTCGTCGGGGACTACGGCCCGCTGCCGCCGGCGTTCGTGTGCACCCTGCTCGACCAGCTCCTGTCCGGTCTCGCCGCCGTCCACGCCGAAGGTGTCATCCACCGGGACGTCAAGCCCGCCAACGTCCTCCTCGAAGCCACCGGAACCGGCAGGCCCCGGCTGCGGCTGTCCGACTTCGGGATCGCCATGCGGCTCGGCGAACCCCGGCTGACGGAGACCAACCTGGTGGTGGGCACGCCCGGTTATCTGGCGCCCGAGCAGATGCTCGGCTGCGAACCCGACTTCCCCGCCGACCTGTTCGCGGTGGGCCTGGTCGCGCTGTACCTCCTCGAGGGTGCCAAGCCGGACGCCAAGGCGCTGGTGCAGTACTTCGCGGAGCACGGGACGCCCGGCCCGCCCAAGGGGATACCGGAACCGCTCTGGCAGGTCGTCGCGACCCTGCTCCAGCCCGATCCGGCCGCGCGTTTCCGCACCGCCACGGGCGCGCGCAAGGCCCTCGCCTCCGCCGTGGAACTCCTGCCGGAGCCCGAGCCCGACGACGAGCTGATCGAGATCTTCGACCAACTCCCGCCGTTACCACCGGGATTCGCTCCCGACGGCCCCCTCAGCAGGGCCTCCGGGGTGGCCCTGAGCCGGTCCGAGGAGGCGGATCCGGGTGCCGGGGCGGAGGACGATCCCGGTGCCGTGGCCGACGAGCGGGCGGACACCGGCACCACCGGCTCCCTCTCGGACACCGGCAGTTTCCGTCTGCCGCCGCCCCAGGAACCCTCGACCCCCGAGCCGTACGCCCGGGAACCCTCGGCCCCCGAGCCGTACGCCCAGCAGCACCCACCGCCCGAACGCCCGCTCCACCAGCCCTACGTCTCCCCCTATGTCTCTCCCTACGCCTCCTCTTACGCCACCTCGTCGAGCGGGATGCCGGCGTACCGTGCCGACGCCTCCACTGCTTCGTACACCGCTCAGGACGCACAGGTTCCGTCTCCGGCCCAGCCGGTCCACGGCGTACCCGCCACCGCCGCACCCGCCCGGGGGCGCGGAGGGCACCGTGCGCGCCGGAGCGGACGGCCGGGGCCGCCCGCCAGGGCCGCGATCCCTCTTCTGCTGCTCGCGCTGGCCTGTTACGCCGTGGGTTTCTGGGCGCTGACCCGCGTCTGAGCCCGCCGGGCCGCCACCGTCCAGCCGGCGAGCACCGCCAGCAGCACGGTTCCCAGGCCGATCCCACCGGCCGCCACCAGCCTCATCGCCCGGTTGCCACCCCCGCCTGCGGGGGTCCCGGTGAGCGCCGCCGCCGGGTCCTGCTCGGTGACCGTGAACGCGTCACCCGGCACGGGCCGCCCGGCGTACTGCGGCCCCGCGTGTGCCCGCCCGGCCACCCGCACCCGCAGCGTGACCCGGAACGGTCCCTGGCCGAACGGGCCGGCAAGCTGCTCGCTGAGGTGCAGGACCAGGTAGTAGTCGCCGGCGAAGCGGACGGAGGTCACGGCGGCGGGCGCGGCGTAGCGGTTGGCGTACTCCACCGGCGGCAGCGGGGCGAGCACGGCGGGTTTCCGGGCGCCGGTGTAGCCGAGGGCGGCGTCCTCCACAGAGCCGCGGACGGGGTTGTAGACGGAGAGGTTCAGGGCGCCGCCGACATAGCCGTGGCCCTGGGCGTCACCCAGTTCGACGGAGGCGTGCAGTTGCCGGCCCCAGTCGAGGGGGACCTTGTAGAACCGTGTCTCGCCGGGCACGAGCGCGGTCGTCCAGACCCCCTGGCCCAGCGGGCGGGCCGCGGCGAAACCGGTGCCGCCCGAGCGGTCGCGGGCCTCACCGGTGAGCGGCTCGGGCGTGGCGGAGTCCCAGTTCCCCGGCGCGGACGTGGCCCCGGCCCGCGCCGGGCGCGGTTCCGTGACGGGCGCGATCTCCAGGTCCCAGCGCTGCGCCGGGGCCGCCGCACCGGAGCCCTCGGCGTCCATGCGCTGGACGAGCACGTAGAACGTCCCGCTGCCCTGGCACAGCGCCTTGCCCGCCTCCCGCTGCGCCAGCGCGGTGACCGGGCGCGCGCTGAGCCCGGCGCCGAACCGGGCGGAACCGAAGGAACAGGGCGTGCCGTGCGCGTCCCGGAGGGACACCCTGATGCCGTCGGTTGCGGTGACGGCGGTGCCCGGCGGGGGTACGGCGGTGACGGGGACGTACGCCGTGTCGGCGGCCGTGAGGTCGAGCCGGTAGTAGAGCCCGCCGTTCCTCGGCAGGGAGCTGCGGTAGGTACGGCCGGGTTCCAGCCGCTCAGCCGTGGCGGTGCCCGTGGCGCCGGCGACGGTACGGGCGCCGGGCGCGAAGGCGTACGACGGTGACCGCGTGAGCTCGGCGGCGGTCGCGGACGCGGTGCCCACCGGCAGGGCGAGCAGCGCGCACAGCCCCGTGACCAGGGCCGTCCTCACCGCGCCGGGGACCGCCCGGCGACCGTACCGCCGCCACCACGCCGTACGTCGCCCTCGCCCCCGCACCTGCCGCCCTCCCCTTGTCGTCGCCGCGCCGCCGTCGCACGCGCTGTACCGGACCGCGTCCCATCCTGCCCCGGGCGTGCCTGCGCCATCCGGGCAACGCGTACGGCCGTCCGAAACGCCCGCAACGCCCTGCCGGGCACCCGCGTGCCGGCCGCGCGCTCCCCGGAACGCCTACCGCACCCGGTGAGCCGCCGCAACACGAACCCGTCGCACGCGGAGCCGGCGGGCAACGCAAAACGCAAAACCCCGACCGCGAAGGGCGGTCGGGGTCTGTTCAGACTCTGATATCGGCACTCACGAACCCGTGGGCACGGAGTCAGTCGCCTCCGTCCACAGATCCTGCTCGGCGCGATCCGCCTGGATCTGGCGGTACACGAGGAGCCCGCCGATGGCGGCCAGTGCGACCAGGAGCAGCTTCTTCACCGCGCGACCTCGTCTTTCCTTGACGTAGGGGACCTCTGGCGCCCGACTATACACACCGACCGATATCGATCGGTGACCTGCTTCGGGCCCCAACTGCCGCCTGCGACAGAGCAATAGGCCAGGTCCGGCGCCGTTCCGATCGGAGGGTGATCACACCTCGACGGAAGGTTACTTTGATCCCCCTTCGGTCGCCCTCACCAGATTTTGGGGGTTTTCCGACCGCCTTGCCTCCATCCGGGTGGTGTTCATCGGAACATCAACGCGCCACGGGCGTCGGTCCACCACTTCGCGGCCCTCATACACATCATGAGGAAAGTACGCAAATCGCCCAACCCGAAAGTGAGGGGCCATGACCGAGAACAAGGTCATGAAGCTGTGGACCGCCATCGTCACCGCCTTCTTCGCACTGTGCACGGCGCTCGGACTCGTCGCCGGCTCGACCGCCACGTCCGCGGCGGCCACCCCCCGGAGCGAGGGCCCCCGTTCCGGTACCGCGCACCGCACCATCCCGGCGATCCCGACGATCCCAGCAGCCCATCACTGGGCCTGGTCCCACGGCAGGGCACTGCCCCCCACGATGAAGCAGCGCATCCGGGCCGAGGCCCACGGAAAGTCCCCGAGCTGCCGGCACCGGCCCGTCACCGACCCCCAGGCGGAGACCGTGACCATTCCCGAGCAGGCGACGGCGGCCAGACTCGACTGCTGAACCGCCCGCCCCTCGCAGTACCGCAACGTCTCGACACCAGGCGACTTGCGTACGCACCAGTCGATACGGAAAGACCCCCGGCCGCATGCGGCCGGGGGTCTCGCGCTGTTGTGGCCCGGGAGCTGTTGTTACCTGGGACCATGACCGACACACCGATCACGCCCCCGCACACGGTGGTGAGTGCTGCCGTGAGCCGGCGCGTCACCGTCGTCACCGCTGTCCACGGCCCCTCCGCGCGGTTCCTGCCGGAGGCCTACGCGTCCCTGGCCGGGCAGCGGCTTCCCGGTGACTGGGAGTGGGAGTGGGTGATCCAGGAGGACGGCACGACGGACCGGGTCCGCCCGTACGTCCCGGACGACACACGCGTGAGCTTCGGCCAGGGACGGCCGGGCGGCCCGGGAGTCGCCCGTACGATCGCGCTGGCGCGCGCCGGGGGCGCGTATGTGAAGGTCCTGGACGCCGACGACCAGCTCACGCCCGGCGTGCTGGCCCGCGATCTGGCCGTGCTGGAGGCGGACCGCACGGTCGGCTGGACCACGTCACGGGTCCTCGACCTGCTCCCCGACGGTTCGACGGCGGGCTTCCCCGGCGACCCGGACGACGGCCCGCTCGAACGGGGTGCCGTGCTCGGCCACTGGAAGCGGAACGGCTTCCGCGCACCGGTCCATCCGGCGAGCCTGTGCGTCCGGCGGGAGCTGCTCCTCGCGCTCGGCGGCTGGATGGCCCTGCCCGCCTCCGAGGACACGGGCCTGCTGCTGGCGCTGGACGCCGTGAGCCGCGGCTGGTTCTCTGCGGAGGTCGGCCTGCTGTACCGCAAGTGGGAGGGCCAGGTCACGGGCCAGGCGCCGCACGTCGACCCGGTCGAGCGGGCGGCCCGCATGGCGGTCGCCGAGGCCCGGGCCCACGCCCTGGCCGGCCTCACCTGGGCCTATCCGTCCTGAGCCAGGCGGTCGGCCACCAGCAGGATCGCCTGCGAGGGGCACTTCTCGGCCGCCTCCCGGACCTGCGGGTCGTCGGCGGACTCCTCCCGGCCGGGCCGTACGACTCCGTACCCGTCCTCGAACGCGAACACGGCCGGCGCCCGGTACGCGCACTCGGCCGAGCCGTAGCACAGGGCACGGTCGACGGAGACCTTCATGCGTCCTCCAGTCGTCAACGACCCCGGCCGACAGCTCCGGCCGCGGGTCGGCTCGATGACCTCCACCACCTCCCTGCCCACCAGTCCCCGCCCCGAACCGACGGCTACCGTGGCCCGCCCGCGGCCGAGAGCCAGTGGGCGACCCGGCGGACCGTGGGTTCGTCGAGCAGGTCGGCCATCGCCCGTACCGCCTCGCCGTCCTCGGCGCTCAGGTCGTACAGGCCCGCCTTGCTCAGACCGGCCATGAGCACCTGGTGCCGGCGGTCCGTCATGCGTTCCGCGAGCTTGGCCGGTTTGCCGGGCCCCGCGTCGGGCGCGGGCGCGCCGGCCGGGACGGGTTCCCTGGCGGCCGGGGCGTCGTAGCGGCGCCACTCGCCGTCCTGCGGCCCCCACAGCGCGACCGTCACCTCCTCGCCGCGCGCCCGTACGGTCTGGGTCATGTCTCCGACGGCGTACAGCACCGGATCGCGGTCGGGGGACTCGGCTCCCACCGTCCAGGAGCCCTGCGCGGGCCGGTGGAACATCGCGACCCAGCGCGGAGCACCGGGCGGTCGCGGGCACGAGGGACGCTTCTCCATGACACTCACCCCTTCCAGAGCAGCAGGCGGAACGGACCTTATCTGACGCATCGTCAGATAACCAGTGCCCGCCCGCCAGGAGTGCCCCGGTGCCTCTGGCCTCTTCACGGCCGGCGTGGCACCCTGCCCGCACCCCGCAGCGAGGGTGCGATGCGTCCCGGACGAGGGAGGCCGAGGATGAGCGGACGGGAAGAGACAGCGGCCACAGCGGTCACCGGGGCCGAGGTGCTGCGCCGGCGCCACACGGCCCGCGCGCACAGCGCCTACGACCGTGCGGTCGCCGCGTGCCGGTACGCCGGTGTCGGCCAGGACGCGGCCGAGGCCGTACCGAGGGACCCCGTCGGCCGGGCCGCCAACGCCCTGCGCCTGTCGGCCGGTTCGCTCGCCGCGCTGACCACGGGCACCCCGGACCCGGCGGCGGACGCCCGCTGCGCCCGCAACGCCGCGGCCACCGCGGCGCTGGCCGCCCAGGTGGCCGCGACACGGGACCGCGCCGACAGCGGCACGACAGCCGCCACGGCCTCCGTCACGGCCCTGCGCGCGGCGCTCTCCGCCTCCCAGGCCGCGGCGGCCGCGGCCGGCGGCAGAGCCCAGGGGCGGAACCCGGCCCTGAACGCCTCTGCCGAGGAGGCCGAGCGGCACGCCGTTGCCACGGCCCGCGCGGCCGGCTGGCTCGACACGCGGACGACGGAAGGCTGACGTGCGGACGGCGGACCGCTGACGGACCACCCGGCACCCGGGCCGCCCGGCGCCGGTCCCTCCCCTCGTGGGGACCGGTGCCGGACGGTGCGGGTCGTCGGCCCGTGCCGCGTCGGCTCGGCGCGGGCCGAAGCGGGGAGCCGCTTCCGGAAGCTCGCGGATTCAACGAGGTTGGCCGAGATGCTTCGGCACCCGGGGCTGCCTCTCCGAGCACGGCTCCGTGGCCTGTCCGGATGGTGTCCGGGGGCTCCGCCACCGGGTCGGGATCCTGCCATCTGTGGCCCGTACCGAGGAGGCCGCAGCCCCCTTTCCCGTGCTTCTTTGCAGGTCAGACGTATAAGGTGGGTTTTCCGGTCCGGACGTCCAGACGCGGGGGAAGTAAAGGGGTGGGACCTTGAGTTCCGACTCAGGGACACGTACAGCTTTCGCCGAGCGGCTCGCGCTGCTGTACAAGGAGGCTGGAAACCCTCCCCTCAAGTCCGTCGCCGAGGCGGTCGCACGACTGCAGCGGGTCGACGAGCGCGGACGGCCCGTGCGGGTGTCCGCGCAGCGGATCAGCGACTGGCGCCGGGCCCGGAACGTACCGGCCCAGTTCGCCGCGCTCGCGGCGGTGCTGCACATCCTGATCCCGGAGGCACGCCGGCTGCGGCCCGCACCGGTGTCCACGGGCCTGTACGACCTCGCGCACTGGCAGCGGCTGTGGGAGCGCGCGCTGGCCGACCCGGTCGGCGACCGGCCCGCACCGCCCGCCGAGGAGAGCCGGCGCCCGCCCGCCCAGGCCCCGCCCGTCGCCGGAGGCGTGTGCCCCTACCGCGGCCTGGCCCCCTACCGGCAGGAGGACGCCCGGTGGTTCTTCGGCCGGGACCGGAGCACGAGCGCGCTCGTCGCCCAGCTGCGTGCCGCTGAGCGGACCGGCGGCCTGGTGATGCTGGTCGGCGCCTCGGGAGCGGGGAAGTCGTCCCTGCTGAACGCCGGCCTGGTCCCCGCCGTACGCGGCGGCGCCCTGCGCGACGGCGAGGGCACGGGCACACCGCCCCAGGTCGCCGAGGACACCGGCGCCGGCCACGTGCTGCACCTCGTCCCCGGCGCCGACCCCCTGGGTGAGCTGGTCCGCCGCATCCCGGACCTCACCCCCGTCGCCACCGACGCGCGCCGGGCCGAGCAGGAGGCCACGGAGAACCCGGCGGTCCCCGGCTCCGACTCCCCGCGCGTGGCGCGGGCCGCCCGGGAGGCCATGGCGGCGTGGGCGCGCCGCGAGGTGCCCGCCGGGCACCGGCCGGTCGTGATCGTGGACCAGTTCGAGGAGGCGTTCACCCTCTGCCCCGACGAGGCGAACCGGCGTACGTTCATCCAGCTCCTGCACGCCGCCTGCACCCCGCCCGCCGACGCGGACGGGGCCGCGCCGGTGCTCGTCGTCCTCGGCGTGCGCGCCGACTTCTACGAACAGTGCCTCGGCTATCCCGAACTCGCCGACGCCCTCCAGCACCGCCACATGGTGCTCGGCCCGCTGACCAGCGCCGAACTGCGCGAGGCGGTGACCGGACCGGCCAAGGCGGTGGGCCTCGAACTGGAACCGGGGCTCGCCGAGCTGATCCTGCGCGAGGTGAGCGCCGACGCCCCGCGCGGGGCGCATGACGCGGGCGTGCTGCCGCTGCTGTCGCACGCCCTGCTCGCCACCTGGCAGCGCCGCAAGGCCGGCCGGCTGACGCTGACCGGCTACCGCGCGGCGGGCGGGATCCAGGGCGCGGTCGCGGCGACCGCCGAGCGCGCCTGGTCGGGGCTCGACCCCGCCGCCCGTACGGCAGCCCGGCTGCTCCTGCTGCGGCTGGTGCGGCTGGGCGAGGACACCCAGGCCACTCGCCGGCGCGGCACCCGCCGGCAGCTGGCGCAGGAGTCGGCGGACCCCGGCAAGACGGAGGAGTCCCTCGAGGCCCTCGTACAGGCCCGGCTGGTCACCCTGGACGCGGACACCGTGGAGATCACCCACGAGGCACTGCTGCACGCCTGGCCCCGGCTGCGGAACTGGATCGACGACGACCGGGGCGACCAGCTGCTGCGCCAGCGGCTGGAGGAGGACGGCCGGGCCTGGGAGGACTCGGGCCGGGACAGCTCCCTGCTCTACCGGGGCTCCCGGCTGGAGCAGGCGCGCAGCTGGGCGAGGTCGGCCGGGGACACGTACCTGACCCGCAGCGCGGTGGAGTTCCTGGCCGCCGCGGTCCGGCTGCGCAAGCGCACGGTGTGGCTCGGCCGGGCCGCGGTGGCGGCGCTGGTGGCGCTGGCCCTGGTCGCGGGCGGTACGGCGGTGATCGCCTGGAAGCAGCGGGACGACGCCGTGTTCGAGCAGGTGCTCGCCGAGGCCGACCGGGTCCAGCGCACGGATCCGTCCCTGGCCGCCCAGCTCGACCTGGTCGCCCACAAGCTGCGCCCGGACGACGAGGGCACGTACAGCAGGCTGATCTCGATCGTGAGCGCGCCGCTGGCCACCCCGCTGTCCGGCCACACCGGTGCCGTCTACCTCACCTCGTTCAGCCCCGACGGCAGGACCCTGGCCACGGCCAGCTACGACCGGACCGTCCGGCTGTGGAACGTGGCCGACCCCGGTCACCCCAAGCCGCTCGGCAGGCCGCTGACCGGACACACCAGCTGGGTGAGCAGCGCGGTCTTCAGCCCCGACGGGCACACCCTCGCGAGCGCCGGCGACGACGGCACGATCCGGCTGTGGGACGTGACCGACCCGGCCCATCCGGCGCCGCTCGGCAAGCCGCTCACCGGGCACCGCGGCACGATCTACCTGGTCGCCTTCAGCCCGGACGGACACACGCTGGCCTCGGCCGGCGAGGATCACACCGTACGGCTGTGGAACGTGTCCGATCCGCGCCGGCCGAGTGCGCTCGGCGCCCTGCGCGGGCACAGCGCCGCGGCGCGCAGCGTCGCGTTCAGCCCGGACGGACACACCCTCGCGGCGGGTGGTGACGACGACACGATCCTGCTCTGGAACACCGCCGACCCACGCCACCCGAAACAGTACCGCACCGCGCTGCGGGGCCACACGGACCTCGTGCACTCGGTGGCGTTCAGCCCGGACGGGCACACCCTCGCCTCCGGCAGCGCGGACGACACGATCCGGCTGTGGAACGTCACCGACCCCGCGCACCCCTCCGCGCTCGGCTCACCGCTGGCCGGGCACACCGGGCCGATCTGGTCGGTGGCCTTCAGCCCGGACGGCGGCAGACTGGCCGCCGCGAGCGCGGACAGCACGGCGAGCCTGTGGAACGTCAGCGACCCCTCGTCCCCGTCGCAGGTCGGGGAGCCGCTCGCGGGCAGCAGCGGGGAGATGTACGCCCTCGGGTTCAGCCCCGACGGGCGGACCCTGGCCACCGGCAGCGGCGACAGCAAGGTGCGTCTGTGGTCGCTGCCGACCTCGGACATCGTCGGCCGCACCGGCGCGTTCCGGCCGGACGGGCGGGTGCTGGGCACGGCGGCGCGGGACGGCAGGCTCCGGCTGTGGAACGTGACCCGGCCCGACCGGCCGGTACTGCTGAGCAGACCGTTCATGCGGGGAGACGCCGGCCATCGTTCGCTGCGGTTCTCCCCCGACGGCCGCGTCCTCGCCGTCCTCACCTACGACCACGCGGTGTACCTGTGGAACGTCAGCGATCCGTCCCACCCGGTCGCCACCGGATCGCCCATCGCCCTGCGGACGCGCTTCGCGGGACCGGCCACGATCGCCTTCAGCCCCGACGGCCGCACCCTCGCCACCGCCTACGACGACACCACCATCCAGTTGTGGGACATCACCGACCCCGCGCACCCCACCGCGCTCGGCAGGCCGCTGACGGGCCACCGGGGCTACATCAACGCGATCGCCTTCAGCCCCGACGGCCACACCCTCGCCTCCGGCAGCGCGGACAGCACGGTCCGCCTCTGGAACGTCGCCGACCCGGGCCGGCCGACCGCGCTGCGCCGGCTCACCGACCACTCGGGACCGGTCAACGCGATCGCCTTCAGCCCGGACGGGCAGGTACTGGCGAGCGGCAGTGACGACGACACGGTCCGGCTGTGGAACGTCGGCCACCCCGCCTCGGCAAGCCCGCTGGGTGCGCCGCTCGTCGGCCACACCGAAGCGGTCAAGTTGCTGACGTTCAGCCCCGACGGGCATGTCCTGGTCAGCGGCGGCAACGACAACACGGACCGGCTGTGGAACGTCAGCGACCCTGCCTCGGCGACCCCCATCGGCCAGTCGATGAGCCCCAACGCCAGGTCGGGCACGTTCTTGTCCTTCGGCCCCAGGAGCAACGTCCTCGGCGTCTCCAGCGGCACCGACACGGTCCGCCTGTGGAGCCTGGACGCCGACGCGGCGATCGAGCGGGTCTGCAGGGTCACCCGGGGCGTACTGACCCCGCAGAAGTGGCACGAGTACCTTCCCCGCCTTTCCTACGACCCTCCGTGCGATCAGTGATCGACCGACCTGACTGAATCCCGTCCGAGTTCGCCCCGCAAAGCGCCCGGGCTTGTTACCCTTGGCCACAGCCCGATCGCTGGTGCATCCCCCGTCGCCAGCGGTCGGGCCTTTTTCTGCCCACTCCCGGTGCACGGCACCCGGGGCCCTGAACGCCGAAGACCCCCAGCCGACACCGGCTGGGGGTCTTCGAAACTGGTGGGGCCGATGCCCGGTGCAAGCCCGACGCCTGATCGCCGGCCAGGCTCCGCCAGCCGATGGCCGTGGCGTGACGCCGGGTCAGCCGCGCGGGCTGCGCCAGCGCCAGAACTGGTCCGTGTAGGGGCCGACCTGGTCGACCTCCAAGGTGGTCTCGGCCCACTGGCAGCTCTCGACCGGCGAGATCACCAGTCGCTCATCCAGCGCTGAAGCGATGACCACGTCGGCCTGCGCGGGGTCCGCCTGGACCATCCTCCAGAGCTGCCCCTTGTTGCTGTCGCTCCAGCGGTCCTGGTAGACGACGGCCTTCGGGTGCTTGTCCCTGATCGTCAGGTACAGATCGTCCTGCCCGTTCTTGATCCGCCAGAGACCTTGTTCGTCAGCGGGCATGAATTCCCACATGTCCTGCTTGTTGTTCGTCTTCACCCCGCCCCGCCACAGCCGGACCTCCCCGGGATCGTGCGTGTGACCGATCGGCGTGATGAACAGGCCGCTGACCGAGTGCACGATCACCTGCGGGGAGTCTGTGGGCGGTACAGGGCGTACGGGCGTGATGGGCATGGGCGATCCTCCGTGTCTCGCGTGGTCACCAAGATGTGGTGGCCGCTGTCAAATGCCTCTGACATTGCTGGCCGCCTCCATGGTTTTGCCGTTCCATGTCGGGCCGCCACCGGAAGGATCCGAACAGGTGAGCTTGAGAACATCAGTCCTCGGGAGGGCCCCGCACATAACCCAGTTGGCGCAACTGAATATGCCGGTTGCATCTCGTCATGCCCGCGCTGGTGACGTCATCGCAAGGCGCGATGCACGAGAAGCGAGGAGGGCTCCATGCCAGCCACCGACACGGATCTCCTGAACAGCATGATGGCTGAGATCACCCGGCTGAAGGCGGAGAACGACCAGCTGAAGAAGCAGAACGAAGAGCTGAAGAAGAAGCAGGACAAGACCGACCCGGACGGCCAGCACGGCGGCAGTCACAACGGCCAGGTCGGCCAGAAGGAGCCCGTCCAGCTCACCGCGTCGGATACGAAGGGCACCGTCACCGGCCTGGCGAGCGGCACGGGAAGGGCAACTCTCACCGACAAGAACGGCAAGCCGGTCGTAGGCGAGAAGATCACCTTCAAGGTCGGTGAGACGGTGGTCGGCACCGGCATTACCGATGCCACCGGCACAGCGACGGTGAACTCCGGGTCGTACCTGGGGGACCCCGTGTTCTGGTTCAAGGCGGTCAGCACCGGATACCAGGCTGTCTACGACGGCAGCGAGAAGTACATGCCTGCTCAGGCACACGCCAATGTGACTCCCGCCTTCTCGTGAGACGGGAAACGCTGGCCGGACCTTCCGAGGGGCGAGTCCCGCTCGACTTGGTCTGAGGAGTCCATTCCCCCTGTGCGGCTCCTCTATCGGGGCAGCGCAGGGGGTCTTTCCACCTCGCCGAGCTACGGGAAGATCCACTCATCGGCTGATGTCATCCGTAGATGTCGAAGACCCCCAGCCACTGTCGACTGGGGGTCTTCGTACTGGTGGGGCTAACAGGATTTGAACCTGTGGCCTCATCCTTATCAGGGATGCGCTCTAACCAACTGAGCTATAGCCCCGCCGCGCTCTGCGGTGTCTCCCGCGCGCTGACTCCTGAAGATTAGCGCACGACCACGCCAGTCCCAAAATCGGTTGTCGGGGCACCGTCAGGACAGCCGGGCAGGTCGGGTCACTCGTCCTCGGCCAGCGTCAGCTCAATGCCACCGACGAAGCCCGCGGAGAGGTTGTAGATGAACGCGCCGAGCGTCGCGAGCGCCGTGGCCAGGACCACGTCGATGACCGCGATGATCGTCGTGAACGTCAGGACGTGGGGGAGCGACAGGAACGCCTGCAGGTCGAAGCCGTTCGCCTCGTTCGAGCCGGTGGCCTCCGAGATCGTGCCACCCACCGTCGAGAACACGCCCATTGCGTCCATGACCATCCACAGCACCGCCGAGGCGACGATCGTGCAGATGCCGAGCGCGATGGAGAGCAGGAAGCTGACCTTCATCACCGACCAGGGATCCGCCTTGGCCACGCGCAGCCGGGCCTTGCGGGTGCGCGGTGCCGTGCGCGCACCGGTGCGCGGACGGCGTACGGCACCGGCGGGCACCTGCGCCGCATAGGCCTGCGGCGGGTGGTACGGCCCCGCGGGCTGCTCCGGGCGCCGCTCCCCGGGGAGCGGGGACGCCGGCTGCTGGGCCGCACCGGCCGCGGCCGGGCCTCGGGTGTCCGTCACAGTGCCCCCCTGGGTTCCAGACGTGCCGGAGGAGTCCGTACCGGACACCTGTACCGGCTTCAGATTGGTCGTGTGCGGATCGGTCACGCTCCCCGCACCCGTCCCGTTCGCGGCGGAGCCACGGCCGCCGCCGTCCGTTTCCGTACCCGTGGAGGTACCGGCCGATCCGGCGCCCGTGGCTCCGCTCACGATGACTCACTCCTCGTGCCTACTCGGCCGAGGGCGCCTCACCCTCGTCCATGCCGGTGGTCGCGGCACCTTCGGCGGTCTCGTCGACGGCGTCCACACCGTCGACCTCCTCCGCCTCGCGCCCCGCCTCGGCGTTACGTGCGATACCGACCACGGCATCGCGCTTGCCCAGGTTGATCAGTTGGACGCCCATGGTGTCACGGCCCGTCTCCCTGACCTCGCTGACTCGCGTGCGAATCACACCGCCGGAGAGGGTGATCGCGAGGATCTCGTCACTCTCCTCGACAATCAGCGCGCCGACGAGCGAACCGCGGTCCTCCACGATCTTGGCGGCCTTGATGCCGAGGCCACCGCGACCCTGGACGCGGTACTCGTCGACGCCGGTCCGCTTCGCGTACCCACCGTCGGTGGCAGTGAACACGAACGTACCGGGTCGAACAACATTCATCGACAGAAGTTCATCGCCTTCGCGGAAACTCATCCCCTTCACGCCGGAGGTGGCGCGGCCCATCGGGCGCAGGGAGTCGTCCGAGGCGGTGAAGCGGATCGACTGTGCCTTCTTGCTGATCAGAAGCAGATCGTCGTCGGCCGAGACCAGCTCCGCGCCGATCAGCTCGTCGTCGCTGCCGTCCCCCTGCTCGCGCAGATTGATCGCGATGACACCGCCGGAGCGAGGCGAATCGTAATCCTTCAGAGGCGTCTTCTTGACCAGACCGGACTTGGTGGCCAGCACCAGGTACGGCGCCGCCTCGTAGTCACGGATCGCCAGGATCTCGGCGATCGCCTCGTCCGGCTGGAAGGCGAGCAGGTTCGCCACGTGCTGGCCGCGCGCGTCCCGGCCGGCCTCGGGCAGCTCGTACGCCTTCGCCCGGTACACCCGGCCCTTGTTCGTGAAGAACAGCAGCCAGTGGTGCGTGGTGGAGACGAAGAAGTGGTCGACGATGTCGTCTTCCTTCAGCTTCGTGCCGCGCACGCCCTTGCCGCCGCGCTTCTGCGCCCGGTAGTCGTCGGTCTTGGTCCGCTTGACGTAGCCGCCGCGCGTGACCGTGACGACGATGTCCTCCTCGGCGATCAGGTCCTCGATGGACATGTCGCCCTCGTACGGGATCAGCTTTGTCTGGCGGTCGTCGCCGTACTTCTCGACGATCGCGGCCAGCTCCTCGCTGACGATCCCGCGCTGGCGGACCGGGGAGGCGAGGATCTCGTTGTACTCGTTGATCTTCGCCTGGAGTTCGTCGTGCTCCTGGACGATCTTCTGCCGCTCCAGGGCCGCCAGGCGCCGCAGCTGCATCTCGAGGATCGCGTTGGCCTGGATCTCGTCGATCTCCAGCAGGTCCATCAGGCCGGTGCGCGCGACATCGACGGTGTCGCTGCGCCGGATCAGCGCGATGACCTCGTCGATGGCGTCCAGGGCCTTCAGCAGACCCCGCAGGATGTGCGCCCGCTCCTCGGCCTTGCGCAGCCGGAAGCGCGTACGGCGGACGATGACCTCGATCTGGTGCGTCACCCAGTGCCGGATGAACGCGTCCAGCGAGAGGGTGCGCGGCACGCCGTCGACCAGCGCCAGCATGTTGGCGCCGAAGTTCGTCTGGAGGTCCGTGTGCTTGTACAGGTTGTTCAGGACGACCTTGGCGACCGCGTCCCGCTTGAGGACGATGACGAGTCGCTGACCCGTGCGGGACGACGTCTCGTCGCGGACGTCGGCGATACCGCCGATCTTGCCGTCCTTCACCAGGTCGGCGATCTTCTGCGCCAGGTTGTCGGGGTTCACCTGGTACGGCAGCTCGGTCACCACCAGGCACTGCCGGCCCTGGATCTCCTCGACCTCCACCACCGCGCGCATCGTGATGGAGCCGCGCCCGGTGCGGTACGCCTCCTCGATGCCCTTGCGGCCGACGACGAGCGCGCCGGTCGGGAAGTCGGGGCCCTTGATGCGCTCCATGAGCGCGTCCAGCAGCTCCTCGTGCGAGACGTCCGGGTTCTCCAGGTACCACTGGGCGCCGGCCGCGACCTCGCGCAGGTTGTGCGGCGGGATGTTGGTCGCCATACCGACCGCGATACCGGCCGAGCCGTTGATCAGCAGGTTCGGGAAGCGGGCCGGCAGGACGGTCGGCTCCTGGGAGCGGCCGTCGTAGTTGTCCGTGAAGTCGACGGTCTCCTCGTCGATGTCGCGGACCATCTCCATCGACAGCGGCGCCATCTTGCACTCGGTGTACCGCATGGCGGCCGCCGGGTCGTTGCCCGGGGAGCCGAAGTTGCCGTTGGAGTCCACCAGCGGCATCCGCATCGACCACGGCTGGGCGAGCCGCACCAGCGCGTCGTAGATCGAGGAGTCGCCGTGCGGGTGGTAGTTGCCCATGACGTCACCGACGACACGGGCGCACTTGTAGAAGCCGCGGTCGGGGCGGTAGCCGCCGTCGTACATGGCGTACAGCACGCGCCGGTGGACGGGCTTGAGGCCGTCCCGGACGTCGGGCAGCGCACGCGAGACGATGACGGACATCGCGTAGTCGAGGTACGAGCGCTGCATCTCCGTCTCGAGCCCGACGGGCTCGACACGCATCACGAGTTCGCCGCCCTCTTCCGGGGTGACTGGGGTGTTCTCGTCGGCCATTGCTGGTGAAGATCCTTCCTGGTGCGGTCAGCTGAGACCGACTCAGATGTCGAGGAAGCGGACGTCCTTGGCGTTGCGCTGGATGAACGCGCGCCGGGCCTCGACGTCCTCGCCCATGAGGACCGAGAACAGGTCGTCGGCCTGGGCGGCGTCGTCGAGGGTGACCTGGCCGAGGACCCGGTGCTCCTGGTCCATCGTGGTCACGCGCAGCTCCTCGGCGTTCATCTCGCCGAGACCCTTGAAGCGCTGGATCGAGTCCTCGCGGACGCGCTTGCCGCGCTGGCGGCCCATCTCGATCAGCGCGTCGCGCTCACGGTCGGAGTAGGCGTACTCGATGTCGTCCCGGCCCCACTTGAGCTTGTACAGCGGGGGGCGGGACAGATACACGTGCCCGGCCTCGACCAGCGGCCGCATGAAGCGGAACAGGAAGGTCAGCAGCAGGGTGCTGATGTGCTGACCGTCGACGTCGGCGTCCGCCATCAGGATGATCTTGTGATAGCGGAGCTTCTCGATGTCGAAGTCCTCGTGCACACCCGTGCCGAAGGCCGAGATCAGCGCCTGGATCTCCTGGTTCTGCAGGATCTTGTCGATCCTGGCCTTCTCCACGTTCAGGATCTTGCCGCGGATCGGGAGGATCGCCTGGTACTGCGGGTTGCGGCCGGACTTGGCCGAGCCGCCGGCGGAGTCACCCTCGACGATGAAGATCTCGCACTTGGTGGGGTCGTTCGACTGGCAGTCGGACAGCTTGCCCGGCAGGGAGGCCGACTCCAGCAGGCCCTTACGGCGCGTCAGGTCGCGGGCCTTGCGGGCCGCCACGCGCGCGGTGGCCGCCTGGATGCCCTTGCGGATGATGTCCGCGGCCTCGACCGGGTTGCGGTCCAGCCAGTCCGTCAGGTGCTCGTAGACCGCCTTCTGCACGAAGGTCTTGGCCTCCGTGTTGCCCAGCTTGGTCTTCGTCTGGCCCTCGAACTGCGGCTCGCTCAGCTTGACCGAGATGATCGCGGTCAGGCCCTCACGGATGTCGTCACCGGTGAGGTTGTCGTCCTTCTCGCGCAGCAGCTTCTTGTCGCGCGCGTACTTGTTGATCAGGCTCGTGAGGGCCGCGCGGAAGCCCTCCTCGTGCGTACCGCCCTCGTGCGTGTGGATGATGTTGGCGAAGGAGTACACACCCTCGCTGTAGCCGCTGTTCCACTGCATCGCGACCTCGAGGGACAGGCTCTTGTCCTTGTCCTCGGCCTCCAGGTCGATGACGGTGGGGTGCACCACCTCTCCCTTACGGGAGTTGAGGTACTTCACGAAGTCGACGATGCCGCCCTCGTAGTGGTACGTGACCGACTTGACCTCGGCCTTCTCGTCCGCGCCCGCCTCGTCCGCACCGCTGGTCGCCTTCGCCGACTCGCGCTCGTCGGTCAGCCGGATCGTCAGGCCCTTGTTGAGGAAGGCCATCTCCTGGAAGCGCCGCGACAGCGTCTCGAAGGAGTACTCGGTGGTCTCGAAGATGTCGGGGTCGGCCCAGAAGGTGACCGAGGTGCCGGTCTCCTCCGTCGCCTCGTGCTTGACGAGGGGGGCCGTCGGGACGCCGAGCTTGTAGTCCTGCGTCCAGCGGTGACCGTCGGTCCTGATCTCGACGGCGACCTTCGTGGACAGCGCGTTCACGACGGACACGCCCACACCGTGCAGACCGCCGGAGACGGCGTAACCGCCGCCGCCGAACTTGCCGCCCGCGTGCAGCACGGTCAGCACGACCTCGACGGCCGGCTTGCCCTCGGAGGGCACGATGCCCACCGGGATGCCACGGCCGTTGTCGACGACCCGGACACCGCCGTCGGCGAGGATCGTGATGTCGATCGTGTCCGCGTACCCGGCCAGTGCCTCGTCGACGGAGTTGTCGACGACCTCGTACACCAGGTGGTGCAGACCGCGCTCGCCCGTGGAACCGATGTACATGCCGGGCCGCTTGCGGACCGCGTCCAGCCCTTCGAGCACGGTGATGGCGCTGGCGTCGTACGAAGCCGAGGCGGTGACCTCGGCGTTCACGGGGGCCTCGGCGGGCTCGCCGTTCACGCCGGCGTCGGTGGACGGGATGTTCTCGTTGGGGTTGCCGGAATCGGCCACGAAGCGCCCTTTCTGGCACAGCACGAGCCGGGCTCGTCGGCGGGTTGCCGGAGCGGCTGCGGCATGTTGCGTTGGTAAGCCTTGATCAGCGTTGCTCAGCTTTTCCCGGGCGTTCCCCACAATGGGGCGGGATTGTCTTCCAGTCTACCGGTAGCTCTGACATCGATGGGGGTTTGCCGGTACCTGAGTCCCCATGTGCCGCCCTGAACCCGCCTCGATCGGGTCCCGATATACGGATGGGGGCTCCAAGGGGCTCACAGCGGCACTCAGCGCTTCGAGGCGTCAACCCTTGGCTACTGGGGGGTCAGATGGCGCTCCGGCGCCGTCACGGCGGCTCTCCACACCTGTGTACGGAGCCGCGCCGACAGCACGCTCCCGCTCTACGACGTGAGGTACGTCACCCGTACGTATCGCCGGGTCCGGAGCTCCCCGGAGCCCGCAGCGGGCCGTAGCGCCGGGCCGGGCCGCCCGGATTGAGCACCTTGATCATCCGTACGGTGCCGTGCCCCAGGTCCTCGTTGAGCCGGGCGACCAGCGCGGGCGCGAGGTGGCGCAGCTGGGTCGCCCAGGCCGTCGAGTCGCACTGGACGACCAGCACGCGCTCGTCCTCGTCGTAGCGCTGCGGCACACAGTGCTTGGCCAGGTCCTCGCCGACGATCTGCGGCCAGCGGCCCATCACGCCGCCCACCGCCGCGGGGGTCTCCCAGCCGCGCTCGGTCAGCAGCCGGTTGATCGCGGCGCCCAGCGCCATCGGATCGCGCCCGTCGGCACGCGCGCCGGAACGCAGACCGCCGCCCCGCCGCGCCTGCTTCTTCTGCCGCGCCGCGTCCCCCCGCGCGCGTGCCTGTTCCTTCGCCGCGCGCAACGCCACGCGCGCGAGGTCGACACCGGAGGGTTCCGGAGCCTTGCCGGGCGTCCGCGGGGTGGGGTCGTCGGTGCTCATACCCGCTCCACCGTCCCCCCGGACACGGCGTACCGCGCCCCGGCCAGCACATGGGGTACGTCGTCGTCCACGGCCGCGGTGACCAGTACCTGCTCGCCGGGCGCGACCAGCTCGGCCAGCCGCTCACGGCGGCGCGTGTCCAGCTCGGCGAAGACGTCGTCCAGGACCAGCACCGGCTCGTTGCCCTCGGCCCGCAGCAGGTCGTAGGAGGCCAGCCGCAGGGCGAGCGCGTAGGACCAGGACTCACCGTGCGAGGCGTACCCCTTGGCCGGCAGCTGACCGAGTTTGAGAACCAGATCGTCGCGATGGGGCCCCACGAGGGTGACCCCGCGCTCGATCTCCTGCTTGCGCGCTTCCGCGAGAGCCGCCATCAGCTGGGCATGGAGATCCTCGCGCGCGTGGGCCTCGCCGGGCGCGGACGGCTTGTACTCCAGCGCCAGCGGCCCACCGCCGGGGGCCAGCTGCTCGTACGCCTTGTCGGCCAGCGGCTGCAGCGCGGCGATCAGGTCCAGCCGCTGCGCGAGCAGCTCGGCGCCCGCGCGCGCGAGGTGCTGGTCCCACACGTCGAGCGTGGACAGGTCCATCGACCGACCGCCGTGCCGGCGCGCCAGAGCGGCGGTCTTCAGCAGTGTGTTGCGCTGCTTCAGCACCCGCTCGTAGTCGGAACGCACCCCGGCCATACGCGGCGACCGGGCCGTGATCAGCTCGTCGAGGAACCGCCGCCGTTCGCCCGGGTCGCCCTTGACAAGGGCGAGATCTTCGGGGGCGAACAGCACGGTTCGTACGATCCCCAGTACGTCCCTGGGTCTGACCTGCGAGGACCGGTTGATACGGGCGCGGTTGGCCTTGCCGGGGTTCAGCTCCAGCTCGACCAGCTGCTGCCGCTCGCCCTGCCGGACCTGCGCCCGGATGACGGCCCGGTCGGCACCCATGCGGACGAGGGGGGTGTCGGAGGCGACCCGGTGGCTTCCCAGGGTGGCGAGGTATCCGACCGCCTCCACCAGGTTGGTCTTGCCCTGTCCGTTCGGGCCGACGAAGGCGGTGACGCCCGCATCGAGCGGAACCTCGGCCCGGGCGTACGAGCGGAAGTCGGCCAGCGAAAGATGCGTGACGTGCATGGTCGTTTCGCCGGCCTTCCCCAGAGTGCTGATGAGCTGTGGATCACGGGCTCCCGCGAGGGCGGGCCTGTGAATCCCTGTGGATTACTTCTTCTCTACGGCGTGACCGCCGAACTGGTTGCGCAGCGCGGCGATCATCTTCATCTGCGGCGAGTCCTCCTGCCGGGAGGCGAACCGCGCGAACAGCGACGCGGTGATCGCCGGCAGCGGCACCGCGTTGTCGATCGCGGCCTCCACAGTCCAGCGTCCCTCACCGGAGTCCTGTGCATAACCGCGCAGGCCCTCCAGGTGCTCGTCGTCGTCCAGTGCGTTGACCGCGAGGTCGAGCAGCCAGGAGCGGATGACGGTGCCCTCCTGCCAGGAGCGGAAGACCTCGCGGACGTTCTCCACGGAGTCGACCTTCTCCAGCAGCTCCCAGCCCTCGGCGTAGGCCTGCATCATCGCGTACTCGATGCCGTTGTGGACCATCTTCGCGAAATGGCCCGCGCCCACCCTGCCGGCGTGCACCGAGCCGAAGTCGCCCTCCGGCTTCAGCGCGTCGAAGACCGGCTGGACCTTGGCGACGTGCTCGGCGTCGCCGCCGTACATCAGCGCGTACCCGTTCTCCAGGCCCCAGACGCCGCCGGAGACGCCGCAGTCGACGAAGCCTATGCCCTTGGCCGCCAGCTCCTCGGCGTGCTTCTCGTCGTCCGTCCAGCGGGAGTTGCCGCCGTCCACGACCACGTCGCCGGGCTCCAGCAGCTCGGCGAGCTGGTCGACGGTCGACTGCGTGGGCTCGCCGGCCGGGACCATCACCCAGACCACGCGGGGACCGCTGAGCTTGCCCACAAGCTCTTCCAGGCTGTGGACATCCGCGAGGTCCGCGTTGCGGTCGTATCCGATGACGGTGTGGCCCGCGCGGCGGATCCGCTCGCGCATGTTGCCGCCCATCTTGCCGAGGCCGACGAGACCGAGCTCCATCAGTTGTGTTCCTTAGGTCGCTGTGTGGCGGGAGAGGCACTCACGTGCCGTGCCGAGCCTAGTCGCGACCTCGCGCGCACAGCTGTGGGCATAGGCGCTCACCTGCGGCTTTGCTGAGGGGCGGCCGGTGGCTGTGCCCCGCCTCGGGCCTGCCCCGCCGACCACGGTGCCGGGCACCCACAGCGGGCGCCCGGCACTGTCAACAGCTGTGGACAACCGGTCAGCCGCTGAGCCGCACCGGCATGATCAGGTACTTGTACGCGTCGTCGGCCTCGGCATCCACCGCGGGCTTCCCGCTGAGCAGCGCCGGCTTCGTGGACGTCGTGAACGACAGCTGGGCCACCGGCGAGTCGATCGCGCTCAGACCGTCCAGCAGGAACGTCGGGTTGAAGGCGATCGAGATGTCATCGCCGTCCAGCTGGGCGTCGACCCTTTCCACAGCCTGTGCGTCGTCGCTGGAACCGGCCTCCAGGATCAGCACGCCCTGCTCGAAGCTGAGCCGCACCGGGGTGTTGCGCTCGGCCACCAGGGCCACACGCTTGACGGCCTCCACGAAGGGGGCGGTCTCGATCACGGCGACGGAGTTGAACTCGGTCGGGAACAGCGTGCGGTACTTCGGCAGGTCGCCCTCGAGCAGACGCGTGGTCGTACGCCGCCCCGCGCCCTCGAAACCGATCAGGCCCTCGCCCGCGCCCGACCCGGACAGGGCCAGCGTCACGCTGTCACCGGCGCCCAGCGACTTGGCGGTGTCCAGCAGCGTCTTGGCCGGGACCAGGGCGACGGCGGAGGCGTCCGGGTTCTCCGGCTTCCACAGGAACTCGCGGACGGCGAAGCGGTAGCGGTCGGTGGAGGCCAGGGTGACCGTGTCGCCCTCGATCTCGATGCGCACACCGGTGAGGACGGGCAGCGTGTCGTCACGGCCGGCGGCGATGGCCACCTGTGACACGGCGGCCGCGAAGACCTCGCCGGGGACGGTGCCGGTGGCGTTCGGCATCTGCGGCAGCGCCGGGTACTCCTCCACAGGCAGGGTGTGCAGGGTGAACCGGGAGGATCCACAGACCACCGTCGCCCGTACACCGTCTGTGGAAATCTCCACCGGCCGGTTGGGGAGGGCGCGGGAGATGTCGGCGAGCAGCCGGCCGGAGACGAGGACGGTGCCCTCCTCCTCGACCTCGGCTTCCACGGACACGCGAGCGGAGACCTCGTAGTCGAAGCTCGACAGGCTCAGCTGGCCGTCCTCGGCCTTGAGGAGGAGGCCGGCGAGGACAGGCGCCGGCGGACGGGCCGGGAGGCTGCGTGCCGCCCACGCCACTGCCTCCGCGAGTACGTCGCGTTCCACCCGGATCTTCACCGTAAGCCGCCTCCTGCTGTTGCTACTGAGTCCTCCGACTCGGTGTCACCGCCCACTGCGAAGGGCAGGACACCGGGGACCAGTCTGACGCACCGCACTGACAGTAGGTGCCCGTCGGGGTCAAGTCGCTCCGGGAGGCAGCCGGGCCCGAGACGGCGAGTTGTGCACAGCCCCCGCTTCAAAGCGATTGCCGGACTCTCTCTAGTCGGGGGTAGTAGTAGGGCCTGTGGATACCGTGGATAACCACGTTTTCCCAGCTCAGCACGGAGATTTTGTCCACTGGCCCTGTGGGTGACGCCGGTGGACAATCGGGGGTGTCTGTGGAGAACGGAAAGTTCTGCACACCCCGCCCACAGCCTGAGGGCAGTTCTCCCCAGCTGCGTCCCCAGGTTTACCCAGGTTTCCCACACCCCAACCCGGCACCTTCGTGTGACGGCTTTCACTCGACGCGGTGAGCGGGTGCGTCGCGTTGCCGAACAGTGGACAGCCGTGTGGAGAAGCTGGGGATCGCTGGGGACAACCGGCTCCAGCCTGTGGGCCGCCGGTGGAAAACCTCGTACACAGCCTGTGGATCTTCGCTTGGTCCACAGGCTGTGGAGATCGCTCGTCCACGATTCCACAGGCTGTTGAGCTGGGCGAACGTCGTATGAACAGGCTTCCTGTGGACGCGGTTCGGGACAACTCCGCAGTCCCCAGCATGTGGACGGAAGAAAGTCACCAAATCTGTGGAGAGCGGCCGTAACCAGGCAGGTAATCGAACAGCCGGCGGTGGACGCCGGGCACGGTGGACGCCGGGCACGGTGGACGCCGGGCACGGTGGACGCCCATGACAAAGGGCGCCCCCGGGATGCGGTATCCCGAAGGCGCCCTCAGCGTCGGCGTACGACCGGCGTCAGCCGCACCTCACCCGTTCTTGATCCGGTTCGTCAGCTCGGTCACCTGGTTGTAGATGGACCGCCGCTCGGCCATCAGCGCACGGATCTTGCGGTCGGCGTGCATGACGGTGGTGTGGTCACGGCCGCCGAACTGCGCCCCGATCTTCGGCAGCGACAGATCCGTCAGCTCCCGGCACAGGTACATGGCGATCTGCCGCGCGGTGACCAGCGCGCGCCCGCGCGAGGTGCCGCACAGGTCCTCCACGGTCAGCCCGAAGTAGTCCGCCGTCGCCGCCATGATCGCCGTTGCCGTGATCTCGGGCGCGCTGTCCTCACCACCCGGGATCAGGTCCTTCAGGACGATCTCGGTCAGGCCGAGGTCGACCGGCTGCCGGTTGAGCGAGGCGAACGCCGTCACCCGGATCAGCGCGCCCTCCAGCTCGCGGATGTTCCGCGAGATCCGGGAGGCGATGAACTCCAGCACCTCCGGCGGGGCGTTCAGCTGCTCCTGCACCGCCTTCTTGCGCAGGATCGCGATACGCGTCTCCAGCTCGGGCGGCTGGACGTCGGTGATCAGGCCCCACTCGAAACGGTTCCGCAGCCGGTCCTCCAGCGTGACCAGCTGCTTCGGCGGCCGGTCGGAGGACAGCACGATCTGCTTGTTGGCGTTGTGGAGGGTGTTGAAGGTGTGGAAGAACTCCTCCTGGGTCGACTCCTTGTCCGCGAGGAACTGGATGTCGTCGACGAGCAGGATGTCCATCTCGCGGTAGCGCTTGCGGAAGCTGTCGCCCTTGCCGTCGCGGATGGAGTTGATGAACTCGTTGGTGAACTCCTCCGAGCTCACGTAGCGCACGCGCGTGCCCGGGTAGAGGCTGCGCGCGTAGTGCCCGATGGCGTGCAGCAGGTGCGTCTTGCCGAGTCCCGACTCCCCGTAGATGAACAGGGGGTTGTACGCCTTGGCCGGTGCCTCGGCGACGGCGACCGCGGCCGCGTGCGCGAACCGGTTGGAGGCGCCGATGACGAACGTGTCGAACAGGTACTTCGGGTTCAGCCGCGCGGTCGGCTCACCGGGACCGCTCGCCGGAGCCGGCTGTGCGGCCAGCGGGCCGGGTGCGCCGGTCGGGGGCAGGTCCGGGCGGCCGGGGCCGCCGCGGTGCGCCGGGCCCCCGCCCGCCGGCTGCTCGGGCAGCTCACGGCGCACGGGGTCGCGCTGGTCGTATTCGGTTCGCGCCGGGTCGTACCCGGAGCGCGCGGAGTCGTAGTCGGGGCGTGCGGAGTCGTAGTCCGCGCGCTGGCTGTCGTATTCGCCGCGCTGCTGCTCGTACGACGGCCGGTCCATGCCCTGTGAGCGGTAGTCCGCAGACGGCGGGCCGTAGGAGTCCGGACCGGAGCCGTAGGCGTCCTGTGAGGACGGCGACGCGTACGGGTCGCGCTCGGGGAAGCCGAGCCGCGGCTGCTGCCAGCCGTATTCGTCTTGCGTGGGGCGTGGCCAGGCGCCCGGCTCGCGGCGCTGGTACTCGGAGGGGTATGCCGGGCGTACGACGGGGAGCTGGTCGGCGCGGCCGCCGGGCAGCTGATCGGGGTGGGACTGCTGTTCCGCCGGTGGCTGGTCGGCGGCGCGGTGGCGGCCGTACCCCTCGTACGGCCGTTCCTCGTACGGCCGCTCCTCGTACGACGGGCCGGACGGCAGCTCCGGCTCCTCGTAGCGCGGCTTGGGCTGCTGCTGCAGGGGCGCCGCGGGAGGGGGTGGCTCGCCGGCGGAGTCGTCCACGGTGATCGCGATGCGGATGGGGCGGCCGCACTCGCGGCTCAGCGTCTCGCTGACGATCGGTGCGAGACGGCCCTCCAGTACGCCCTTCGCGAATTCGTTCGGTACGGCGAGCAGGGCGGTGTCCGCCACCAGCGCGAGCGGCTGGCAGCGCCGGATCCAGTGCTCGTCCTTAGCCTCGACACCCTGCCCACGGCCCTCGCCGAGGAGCTGCTCGAGTACTCGTGGCCACACTGCGGCAAGATCGGCAGGTACGTCAGCCACAGGGCACGCTCTCTCACAGGTCCCACGAACGTGTGATCGCGGGACGGGTCGGGGGGTACATCGGGTGGTCGGTGGGTCAAACCCGCCGGGGCGGGGGACAAAAGAACGAATCGGAGTTCAGCCACGGTAGTCAGCGCGGCGGGTGCGGTTCAAGTTGTTGTCCCCAGCCTGTGGATAGTGTCTCTCCGTGACCCTCGGTTTGACCGGATGGCGTAGCCCCGCGTACCGTAACCAGGTCGAGTTGTCGATGGCTGCTGCCGCCTGCCTCCGATGGGCACAGATCACTTCAGGTGATCGGGAAGCGGTGCACTCGGGCGTGACGCGAGCTACTCGTGGGCGCACGGTGACAGCCAAGACGGCACCCCGCCACTACCGATTTATTTCTGGAGCCCCCGAGTGAGCAAGCGCACCTTCCAGCCGAACAACCGTCGTCGCGCGAAGACCCACGGCTTCCGCCTGCGGATGCGCACCCGTGCCGGCCGCGCGATTCTCGCGAACCGTCGTGCCAAGGGTCGCGCCAGCCTGTCCGCCTGATCCTGATCAGGTCATGACGTCGTGCTGCCTACCGAGCATCGGCTGAGGCGGCGCGAGGACTTCGCGACCGCGGTCCGACGAGGACGCCGGGCAGGACGCCCGACCCTCGTCGTCCACCTTCGTAGCGGTGCCACGGACCCGCACGCGCCTGGGGAGAGCGCTCCCCTGACGCGTGCGGGTTTCGTCGTGAGCAAGGCCGTGGGTGGCGCGGTCGTGCGCAACAAAGTGAAGCGCAGACTGCGTCATCTGATGCGTGACCGAGTAGCCCTGTTTCCCCCCGGTAGCCTGGTAGTCGTACGAGCGCTGCCCGGATCGGGCGACGCAGACCACGCACAGCTGGCCCGAGACCTGGATGCCGCCCTCCAGCGGCTGCTGGGAGGGGGCACGCGATGAAGTACCCACTACTGGCTCTGATCAAGCTGTACCAGTGGACGATCAGTCCACTGCTGGGGCCCGTGTGCAAGTACTACCCGTCGTGCTCCCACTACGGCTACACGGCCATCGACCGGCACGGTGCGATCAAGGGAACGGCACTCACCGCCTGGCGCATCCTCCGGTGCAATCCGTGGTCGCTGGGTGGTGTGGACCATGTTCCGCCGCGCAAGCGCCCGCGGTGGCACGAAATGCTGCGCAACGCTTGGCGCGCACGCAAGGGCGGGCCCTCCGCCGCCGAACCGGCCACCGAAGTGAAGCTTGAGAAGTCTCCTTCCGCGCTTCCTCCGAGCCCGGCCGCAGAGACCTCGTCCCATGCCCAAGGAGCATGATTAGTGGACACGATTGCCAGCCTCTTCAGTTTCATCACTTGGCCCGTCTCCTGGGTCATCGTCCAGTTCCACAAGGTGTACGGCGCGATCTTCGGCCCTAACACCGGATGGGCCTGGGGCCTGTCCATCGTGTCCCTGGTGATCCTGATCCGCATCTGCCTGATCCCGCTCTTCGTGAAGCAGATCAAGTCGACGCGCGCGATGCAGACGCTCCAGCCGGAGATGAAGAAGATCCAGGAGCGCTACAAGAACGACCGGCAGCGTCAGTCCGAAGAGATGATGAAGCTGTACAAGGAGACGGGCACCAACCCGCTCTCCTCGTGCCTTCCCATCCTGGCGCAGTCCCCGTTCTTCTTCGCCCTGTACCACGTGCTCAACGGCATCGCGACGGGCAAGACGATCGGCGTCATCAACGAGCCGCTGCTCGCCAGCGCCCGTAAGGCGCACATCTTCGGCGCCCCGCTCGCTGCGAAGTTCATGGACAGCTCGGACAAGGTCGCGGCGCTCGGCGCCTCGCTGACCGACGTCCGGGTCGTGACCGCGGTCATGATCGTCATGATGTCGTTCTCGCAGTTCTACACGCAGCGCCAGCTGATGACGAAGAACGTCGACACGACGGTCAAGACGCCGTTCATGCAGCAGCAGAAGATGCTGATGTACGTCTTCCCGGTCATGTTCGCCGTCTTCGGTATCAACTTCCCGGTTGGTGTCCTCGTCTACTGGCTGACCACCAACGTGTGGACCATGGGCCAGCAGATGTACGTCATCCGCAACAACCCGACCCCGGGTTCCAAGGCCCAGGCCGCTTACCTGGAGCGCCTGACCAAGCACGTCACGCACGCCGGCAAGGTCCGCCGTCGCAGCGAGAAGACCATCGTCAAGGCGATCGTCGCCAAGGGCCGTGACCGCAACGAGTTCGAGCGCAAGTTCATCAACGCCCTGAACAAGGCCGGTCTCGCCGCCCAGGCCGACGGCAGCGTGGTCAAGAGCCTGACCCAGGCCGAGGCGCAGACCGCGGACGGTGCGGAGACCACCTCGGCAGCCGGTGCCGGCGCCGCGGCACGGCGCCAGCAGCCCAAGCGCCAGTCCAAGTCCCAGCGTCAGGGTGGGCCCAAGCCGGCGGGCGGGACCACCTCGTCCACCTCGCTGGAGAAGTCCGACGAGCCGCAGGACGCCAAGCCCGCCGCTGCCGACCAGGCCTCCAAGCCCAGCTCCGGCGCCCGCAGCAAGGCCCAGTCCGGCCAGCGCAAGGGTGGCCCGCAGCGGCCCAAGTCCCCGTCCAAGAAGTAAGAAGGAGCCCATCCCGTGACGGAAGGCACCACCTCCGCCGCTGCCGAGGGTGCAGACACCCTGACCCGCCTGGAGCAGGAGGGTGAGATCGCGGCGGACTACCTGGAGGGTCTGCTGGACATCGCCGACCTCGACGGCGACATCGACATGGACGTCGAGGCCGATCGCGCCTCCGTGTCGATCATCAGCGACACCGGCAGCCGTGATCTGCACAAGCTCGTCGGCCGGGACGGCGAGGTGCTGGAGGCACTGCAGGAGCTGACGCGCCTGGCCGTGCACCGGGAGACCGGCGACCGTAGCCGTCTGATGCTGGACGTCGCGGGTTACCGGGCCAAGAAGCGGGCCGAGCTGTCCGAGCTGGGCGCCAAGGCCGCTGCCGACGTGAAGAGCACCGGCGAGCCCGTCAAGCTCAAGCCGATGACCCCGTTCGAGCGCAAGGTCGTGCATGACGCGGTCAAGGCCGCAGGACTGCGCAGCGAGTCCGAGGGCGAGGAGCCGCAGCGGTTCGTCGTCGTGCTGCCCGCCTGATCGGTCCCCACGTTCCACCGGCCCCGTCTGTTGAGCAGACGGGGCCGAACTTTGTCAGCCTGGTAGTTCTGGTGGCCGGTGCGCGAAGCGCCGGCGCTGTACGGAAGGACGGTCCCCGTGACGGAGGCAGCGGAGCTTCCCCCCGCGCCCGAACAGGCGCGGGCAGTGTTTGGTGATCGCTTCGCCGATGCGGTCCGCTACGCGGAGCTGCTTGCCGAGGCGGGTGTGCAGCGTGGCCTGATCGGCCCGCGGGAAGTGCCCCGTCTGTGGGAGCGGCATCTGCTGAACTGTGCGGTGCTCTCCGAGGCCGTCCCCGAGGGAGTGACGGTCTGCGATGTCGGTTCTGGCGCCGGCCTGCCCGGCATCCCGCTGGCTCTGGTCCGGGAAGACCTGAACATCACCCTGTTGGAGCCGCTGCTGCGGCGCACCAACTTCCTCACCGAGGTCGTGGAACTGCTCGGCCTGGACCACGTCACGGTCGTACGGGGCCGTGCCGAGGAGGTTCTGGGGAAGCTGTCGCCGGTCCATGTGGTGACTGCTCGTGCCGTGGCCCCGCTGGACCGTTTGGCTGCCTGGGGCATCCCGCTGTTGCGCCCCTACGGTGAGATGCTCGCGCTCAAGGGGGACACCGCCGAGGAGGAGCTGAAGGCCGCGGCCACGGCACTCAGCAAGCTCGGTGCGGTGGAGACCTCCATCCTGCATGTGGGCGAGGGAGTGGTGGACCCGCTGTCCACCGTCGTGCGGGTTGAGGTCGGGGAGAGCCCCGGCGGTGTGCGGTTCGCGGCGAAGCGCGCGAAGGCCGCCCGGACCGGCCGGGCCCGTCGACGCCGCTGATGTAAGGAGAGGCGTCCATGCTGGGTGGTATGGACGCCTCTGGTCCGGCCTGACGACGAGACGTACTCCACACAAGCTGCCAAACCTATGCAGGCCGGAGTGTCGCGAAGATCCTGTCGCCGTCGCTGTGCATCGTGTTTCACGTGAAACGTCGCTCACTGTTGCACGGCATCATCAGTCGCGGCCGGGCTGCGGCCGAACCTCGCGACCGCAAGCCCCTCGGTTCCCTGGGGGATGAGCCCGTCTCTCGGGGAACTCCGCCCATCTCCAGAGGCACGGAGTTGTCCACAGAGGTGGATTTCTCCACAGAACACCAGGCCTCACTGGTTCACGACCCCGAAGGCATGGGAGGCTCTGTTCATTGCGAGCCTGAAGTCGAGGAGAGTGAATCCTTGCGGTCCGACGCCAACATCGCGGGACCGATGACCGATCCGGTCCCCGGTCCCCGTACCGAGTCGATGGGGGCGGATGTTTCACGTGAAACACCGCCCCCGATGGACGACACTCCCATCGGTCGTGCGGCCCAACTGGCGGTAGAGGCTCTGGGCCGCGCCGGCGAAGGCCTGCCACGACCGGAGCAGACCCGAGTCATCGTGGTCGCCAACCAGAAGGGCGGCGTGGGCAAGACGACGACGACCGTCAACCTTGCCGCCTCGCTGGCTCTGCACGGCGGCCGTGTCCTGGTGATCGATCTCGACCCCCAGGGAAACGCTTCCACGGCCCTCGGTATCGACCATCACGCCGAAGTCCCTTCCATCTATGACGTGTTGGTCGAGAGCAAGCCTCTCGCCGAGGTCGTCCAGCCGGTCCCCGACGTGGAAGGTCTCTTCTGCGCCCCCGCCACCATCGATCTGGCCGGAGCCGAGATCGAGCTGGTGTCCCTGGTGGCCCGCGAGAGCCGACTGCAGCGGGCGATCCAGGCGTACGAACAGCCACTGGACTACATCCTCATCGACTGCCCGCCCTCGCTCGGACTGTTGACGGTCAACGCCTTGGTGGCGGGCCAGGAGGTCCTCATCCCGATCCAGTGCGAGTACTACGCACTTGAGGGCCTGGGCCAGCTGCTGCGCAACGTCGACCTGGTGCGGGGGCACCTCAACCCCACGCTGCATGTGTCGACCATCCTGCTCACCATGTACGACGGCCGGACGCGTCTCGCCTCCCAGGTCGCCGAAGAGGTGCGCACCCACTTCGGCGACGAGGTGCTGCGGACAAGCATTCCCCGCTCGGTCCGTATCTCCGAGGCGCCGAGCTACGGGCAGACGGTGCTGACTTACGATCCTGGTTCGAGCGGTGCCCTCTCGTATCTTGAGGCGGCCCGAGAAATCGCGCTGAGGGGCATCGGCGTCAGCTACGACGCAAGCCAGGCCCATATCGGCGCACAGAACGACCCGAGCATGGTGGAGGGGATCCAGTGAGCGAGCGACGGAGGGGGCTGGGCCGTGGGCTCGGCGCACTGATCCCCGCTGCCCCGACCGAGAAGACGCCGACACCGGCCGCGCTGGGAGGCGGAGCGTCCGTCTCCCCGGCGGCGGTTCCGGTGCTGACGACCGACCGTGGAGTGGCCGCGGCGAAGGTGGCCACGCTGCCGCCTGTTTCACATGAAACCGAGGAGCCGCCGACGGGCCCGGTCACGGAGACGCCGGCTCCTCCGATGGGTGCGCACTTCGCCGAGATCCCTCTTGACGCGATCTCGCCGAACCCGCGCCAGCCGCGAGATGTCTTCGACGAGGACGCACTGCACGAGCTGGTCACCTCCATCAAGGAGGTCGGTCTCCTGCAGCCTGTCGTCGTCCGGCAGCTGGGGCCCGCCCGCTATGAGCTGATCATGGGTGAGCGCCGTTGGCGTGCCTGCCGTGAGGCCGGCCTGGAGGCCATCCCGGCGATCGTCCGGGCCACGGAGGACGAGAAGCTCCTCCTGGACGCGCTGCTGGAGAACCTGCACCGCGCGCAGCTGAACCCGCTGGAAGAGGCGGCCGCCTACGACCAGCTGCTCAAGGACTTCAACTGCACGCATGACCAGCTGGCCGACCGGATCGGGCGATCCCGGCCCCAGGTCTCCAACACCCTGCGTCTGCTGAAGCTCTCCCCGACGGTTCAGAAGCGCGTTGCCGCCGGAGTGCTCTCCGCCGGTCACGCGCGGGCCCTGCTGTCGGTGACGGATCCGGAGGAGCAGGACCGGCTGGCTCACCGCATCGTGGCCGAGGGCCTGTCCGTGCGCGCCGTCGAGGAGATCGTGACCCTGATGGGCTCGCGGCCCCAGAAGCCGCAGCGCCCCAAGGGCCCGCGCGCCGGCTCCCGGCTCTCCCCGGCCCTGAACGAGCTGGCGACCCGTCTGTCGGACCGCTTCGAGACCCGGGTGAAGGTCGACCTCGGTCAGAAGAAGGGCAAGATCACCGTCGAGTTCGCCTCCGTGGACGATCTCCAGCGGATCCTGAGCACCCTCGCTCCGGGTGAGGGGCCGGTGTTGACGCCGGAGCTGCAGGACGACGCCACGGAGGACCAGGACGACTGAGCCTGGTCCGACCGTCCCGGTCGTTCAGAGAGCGGGCTGTGTCCGGTGTGTACCGGAACACGGCCCGCTCTTTGCTTTGAGGCGGTATCGAGGGAATCACATCGTGGATACGATGCGATCGGGTATGGCACATCCACCGGACAGCATCTGCATCTCTGAGTGGGGAGACGGGGGCCATGCGATCGATGAGCCGCACCGGACTGGTGAGCGCGGGCCTGGGCCTTGGAGCGGTCGGCGGATTCGTCGGCAGCCTGCTCAGGGAGCGGAGCGCTCTGACAGCCGCCCGTGATGCGGCGGGCGAAGGAAGCGAGGAACAGCCTTCATGGGGCGTCGGCTCGTGCCGCTCACGCTGGACAACCTTCAGGACCTTCCCTCACGCTGCCGGTCATGTGTCTTCTGGGAGCTGGACCCCGTCAGCGGTGAAGCGGCGGTAAAGGCGGGCACCTGCGCGCTGGAGAAGGAAGCCTGGATCTCCGCCGTCCTGCTGGACTGGGGGTCGTGCGGCCGGGTGGTGTACGTCGATGACGTGCCGGTGGGCTTTGTGCTCTACGCTCCTCCCGCCTATGTCCCGCGCTCGACGGCCTTTCCCACGAGTCCTGTCTCTCCCGACGCTGTGCAGCTGATGACGTCGTTCATCATGCCCGGCTATCAGGGCCAGGGACTGGGCCGCGTGCTCGTGCAGACGGTCGCCAAGGATCTGCTGCGGCGGGGCTTCAAGGCGATCGAGGCCTTCGGTGACGCCCGCTGGAAGGAACCCGCCTGTCTGCTGCCGGCGGACCATCTGCTGGCCGTCGGGTTCAAAACGGTCCGGCAGCACCCCGCACATCCCCGGCTGCGGCTGGAGCTGCGGTCGACGCTCTCCTGGAAGGAAGACGTGGAGATGGCGCTCGACCGGCTGCTGGGGGCTGTCCAGAAGGAACCCGCGCTGCGGCCGCTCTAAAGTGAATGGGCCAACCCAGCCGGGTTGGCCCATTCGTGTTTCACGTGAAACATGCACCGCCGGCGCGACGGTACCGCTCTATGCTTCGCCCTACTTGGTGATGAACTCCTCGAGGTCGCGGACGATCGCGGCCTTCGGCTTGGCACCCACGATGGTCTTGGCGACCTCGCCACCCTGGTAGACGTTCAGGGTCGGGATGGACATGACGCCGTACTTGGCGGCCGTACCCGGGTTCTCGTCGATGTTCAGCTTGACGATCTCAATCTTGTCGCCGTACTCGGCAGCGATCGCCTCCAGGGACGGGGCGATCTGACGGCACGGACCGCACCAGGCGGCCCAGAAATCCACCAGGACGGGCTTGTCGTTCTTGAGGACGTCCTGCTCGAAGGAATCGTCCGTCACATTCTTCAGGGTGCCGGCCACGGCGGGCTCCTTAACTGGATCGTGGGGTGGGGCGAGGTGAAGGGGGGGAAGATCAGACGGCGGCGGTCTTCTCGGGCTCCGCCTTGTCCTCGTCCGCGAGGGCGGAGAGGAAACGCTCGGCGTCGAGAGCGGCGGAGCAGCCGGTGCCGGCCGCGGTGATCGCCTGGCGGTAGGTGTGGTCGACCACGTCACCGGCGGCGAAGACACCGGTCACATTGGTACGGGTGGACGGGGAAGCGACCTTCAGGTAGCCCTCCTCATCCAGGTCCAGCTGGCCCTTGAACAGCTCGGTGCGCGGGTCGTGACCGATCGCGATGAACAGACCGGTCACGGGGAGGTCGGACAGCTCGCCGGTCTTGACGTTGCGCAGCTTCAGACCGGAGAGCTTCTGCTCGCCCTGGACCTCGGCGACTTCGCTGTCCCAGACGAACTTGATCTTCGGGTCGCCGAAGGCCCGCTCCTGCATCGCCTTGGAAGCACGCAGCGTGTCCCGACGGTGGACGATCGTCACGGACTTGGCGAACCGGGAGAGGAAGGTGGCCTCCTCCATCGCGGTGTCACCGCCGCCGATCACGGCGATGTCCTGGTCCTTGAAGAAGAACCCGTCACAGGTGGCGCACCAGGAGACGCCTCGGCCGGAGAGCGCGTCCTCGTTCGGCAGACCCAGCTTGCGGTGCTGGGAGCCGGTAGTGACGATGACGGCCTTCGCCTGGTGGACCGTACCGGCGGTGTCGGTGACGGTCTTGATCTCGCCGCTGAGGTCGACGGAGACGATGTCGTCCGGGATGAGCTCGGCGCCGAATCGCTCGGCCTGCGCCCGCATGTTGTCCATGAGCTCGGGGCCCATGATGCCGTCGCGGAAGCCCGGGAAGTTCTCGACCTCGGTGGTGTTCATCAGCGCGCCACCGGCGGTGACGGCCCCCTCGAACACCAGAGGCTTCAGCGACGCGCGCGCGGTGTAGAGCGCCGCCGTGTAGCCTGCGGGCCCGGAGCCGATGATGATCACGTTACGGACGTCGCTCACGGCTTGATTCCTCGTCTCTGGTCTGCGTCAGTCGACCGGCGGGAGCGCCTTTCGGAACTCCCACCCCACCCAACGGATCCTACGGGGCGCGCATTCCCGCTGTGTCGGGGCACACGCATGCGCGGAGCGACTGATGGAGCGGCCAGCAGACTCAGGAGCGGGTGAAGGAGTGCTTCAGCAGAACCTTGCCGACGGTTCCGGGCTGCTGCCGGATGCAGGCCTCGTCGACGATGTAGGCCGTGACGTGTGTGCTGTCGCCGGCATCGGGCACGACGACGAGATAGGCGGGCTTTCCTTCGTACATTCCCGTCTTGGCGCCCAGAACGTCGTCGCCCTGGTGGAGCGCCGCCCGGACGCAGCTGGGGACGGCCACATCCTTCTGGAGAAGAGTGTTCGCGCTTTCGGTCGAGTGGGGGCTGTTCTGCTCCGTATCAAGGCCTGACCGGGGCCGCTGTCCGTGCTGTGACTTCTCCTTGGTGGCGACCAGATCCTTCACCTGGCTCTCCAAACTCGCGCCGGAGAAGGGCCCGACGGAAGGAGCCGGCTTTCCATGGGCCGTGGTGTCATCGGAGGAGTGATCGCCGAGCGACTGCAGCACCAGGGATCCGGCTCCGAGGATGGCCGCGGTGAGAACGGCTCCAAGGACCACGCGTGTGCGGCGTCGACCTCGCTCGCGACCCGTGCGTCCCGGGCCGGTCGTCGCTGCGCGCGGACGTCCTGCGGGCCGGTCGGATGGGAGCGATGTTTCACGTGAAACATGACGCTCGGCGTGCTCAGCGCTCTCACGGGCAGGCCCGGCCGTCCCGGAGACCTGAGCGCTCGGCACGTCGAAAGCGGAGGCGCTGAGCAGTGCCTCGGCGGCGAGGGCGGCATCGATCCGACCGGCCACATCGGCAGGCATGCGCTCCGCCGCCGATACGGAGCCCAGCAGACCCCGGATCTCCTCCAGTGAGGCACGGACGTCCGCGCACAGCTCACAGGTCTGAAGATGGCGCCGTACGTCCACGCTGCGGTCCGGAGGGAGAAGGCCCTCGGTGAGGTCGGAGATCTCGGCGACGTCCGGGTGCCCGGCCGTGTCCGTCGTGGAAGTCACGCTCGCCCACCTCCGCCCTTCACTACGGCTGAATCGCTCGGCCCGGTGTCCTCGGGGCTCTCCTTCGAAGACCCCGTTGCCGGTGGGACGGATGTCCCCTCCACCCGGTTCCGTCCCGCGGGGGGTTCTTTTCCGCTTCCGGAGCCTTCAGGTCGTAGATGGGTGAGCAGAGGCAGCAGCCGGGCCCTGCCCCGGGCACAGCGGCTCTTCACCGTGCCCGTCGGCACATCGAGGATCCGGGCGGCCTCGGCCACGGGATAGCCCTGCATGTCCACGAGGACCAAGGCGGCCCGCTGGTCGTGCGGGAGGGTGCCGAGGGCTTCGAAGAGCTGGCGCTGCACATCGCTGCGCTCGGCCGGTGCCGAGGCCGACTCGTGCGGCTCCAGCAGCTGCTCCAGCCGCTCGGTGTCGTCCACCGGCGAGGTCTTCCGCGAGGCCGCCTTACGGGCACGGTCCAGACAGGCGTTCACCGTGATCCGGTGCAGCCACGTCGTGACAGCCGACTGGCCCCGGAAGGTATGGGCAGCCCGGTAGGCCGACACCAGGGCGTCCTGGACCGCGTCAGCGGCCTCCTCACGATCCCCCAGCGTCCGCAGCGCAACCGCCCAGAGCCGATCCCGGTGCCGCCGCACGATCTCACCGAAGGCATCCGGGTCGCCGGCCACGTGACGGGCCAGGAGGTCCTGATCACTCACGTCGGATCCGTCCGGCACTTGTCCCTCCTTCCGCGCAGACCCTACGACATATCCCTTTGGACGAGGTATCCCTCCGACGCCGGTCCGGTGTCTTGTCTTGCCCCTTCGCCGATAAGGGAAAGCACCCGATCGTCCGTTCGATCGGGTGCTTTTCTTCCGTCAAGTCATGGCCGAGACGGGGTCAGTCCTTTGTGAGCCATGGGGCGAGGGTGTAATCCCCTTACACCTCACCTACGGTCAATCAGTACCAACCGGTGCAAATGGTGCCATGGCCGCTTGTGTCTCCGCAGGCCCGCACCGTGTGGGGTGAGCCATCGAACAGAATCTCCCCTTGAGGAGTCTGGGTGGAGCGCGACGGAGTGGTTGTGTACTGGCGCGCAGTCCACGTCCTTCCGCCGTTTATGGAATCATCGATCCATACGCGTGCATTGCGAGCGTTCAGACTTCCGGAAATGATGCCTCTGCCGTAGTCATGTCCGTCGGGGCAGCGGTAAATCTGCAGAATAATGTCGTCTCCGTGTCCGGAGTTCGTCTTCTGCATACGGTAGCTGCAATCCCAAGTCGCGTATGCGCTCGCCGTTCCCGTGGCAGTCAAAATCCCGCCGAACGTCAGTGCCGCAGTAATGGCAAATGCCCCGAGCGACCTTCGCTTCATTGTTTCCCCTCCAGAGTGCGGGCCGGCATGCATAGCGATGAGGTGGTCGGCTCATCTGGCCAGCACGAAGATCATCATTGCAGATCCGCACTCTGGTTCGCAAGATCGTTCAACTCTGCGACGGGAACTAGGAGGCGCCCATCAGCCTTACTTCTGAAATACCGCCCCGAAAGAGATCCGGAGAGCCGTCTGTGGGCAACTCGGTTACATGAACGAGTACATAACGCGTGCGCACTGGTTTGCTGAGCGTGGTCTTAAGCCGCTCGCCCACCGTTGCCAGCGGAGTCAATCGCTGAGGGAAATCGCTGAGAGAGGTGGCTCCGGAAGCGTTCTCGTCCGCGGCCAGGACTTCCACCTTCTGGTTGCTTCGATACATCAAGATATCGAGATCGGTGACCCTCTGTACGCTTCCGAGGTCAACGATGATTCCGCTTCCCTCTTTTCGATTCGGCAGGTTGCCGAAATTGGCGTATCCCTGGTACTGGGGGGTGACCCATGCAGTCCCCGCATCCCCGTCGACAGCGAGAGGCACCTGACCCTGCTGGATGCCCGAGCCACTGGGCGTGAACTCATGGGCACTCTGGATCTTCAGCTGCGTCGGCTTGGGCTTCGTGGCGCCCTTGCCCCCGTCGTCGGTCGTCTGGCTCTTCTTGGTGTCCTCCGACTTGCCGCTCTGGTCCATCAGGGCGTCCGCCAACTGCCAGCTGCCCAGGCCGAGGGCGGCAATGAGAAGAGCCGACACGGCCCACTTCAGGGCCTTGCCGGTGCGGCTCTGCAGCGGGGGCGGCGGGGTCGCGATCGGCTGGGCCGCGCCGGGGTGCGGCATCGGGCGGCCGTACGTGCCCTGCTGGTAGGTCGTGCGCTGGTACTCCGGCGGGGCCGTGAACGCCGGCTCCGGCGGGCGGATGCGCGGCATCTCACCGATCGCCTTCACCAGCTCCTCCGGCGTGGTGCACGGAGCCTCATGACGGGAGGCGGTGGCCCCGTCATTGGCGAGAGCGCGCATGGCCAGCTCGGACAGGCCCCGGTGAACACCGGCCCGGACCTGGTCCGGCGCGATCAGACCGACGCCCTTGGGGAGGCCGGACAGACCGTACGCGTCGCTCTCGTACGGCCAGCGCTGGGTCAGCGCGGCGTACAGCAGGGCACCGAGCGCCTCGGTGTCGGTGCGCTGCGGGGTGTCGGAGCTGATGCCGCGCAGCGCGGCGTTCACGGCCAGGCCCCGGATGCGCCACTGGCCGGTCGAGGCGCGCAGTACGGCGTTCGGGTTCAGCCGCAGATGGGCGAGGCCCTCGCGGTGGGCGGCGGCCATGGCGGAGGCGACCTGGCTGACCATCTGGTAGGCGTCGTGCGGCTCCAGGGGGGCGGCCGTGAGGAGAGTGGTCAGCTCGGTGGCGTCGGGCAGCCACTCGTGCACGACGTAGACGAGGTCGTTCTCCTCGACGGCGTCCAGGACCTGGACGAACCGTGGATCGCCGAGCAGCGCGGACGAACGGGCGGCAGCCAGGACGGCACGGGCCCGCGCATGGTCCGCGGGAAGAACATGCACGCCGACGGCCCGACGGAGCTTCTCGTCGACCGCACGCCAACTGCTGAATCCGTCCAGACGGGTGACGCACTCCTCCAGCCGGTAGCGTCTGGCCAGCTTGTGACCACTGTGCAGTTCGGGAGGCGAGGCCTTCTTCCCGGAAGTCCCGGTCCCGTCACTCCCCCGTGCCTCGTCGCTGTCCGTGTCCCGCTCCGGGTTCTTGGCCACCCCGTCGGCCGTGGACTGCTCCGCCTTGGCGGTCAGCGGCTGGTCACCGCTGTTGTCTGCCACGTCGACGGCAGCCGTGCTCCGTTCCGCCACCGTCGTCCCTGCCTCCCCATCCGTTGCACGCTGTCCGACGCCGAAACCAATTGTGCCCACAGTCCGCCGCTATGCACGACACACGGCGGCGGACGATGGTTGTGCACCTACCCCCGCCTCAGCGGCCCAGACGTCCGCGGACCATGCCCACGAGCGAGTTGAGTTCCTCGATGCGCATCCGGCGGGCGGCGACGAAAAAGACGCCGAGCAGGACGGCACCGCCGGCGAGCAGTGCGGCGAAGGAGCCGATGGCGCCCTGGCCGAGAGTGTGCCCGATGCCGTAGCAGGCCGCGCCGCTGAGCAGGGCCGCCGGTACGGAGGCGATGCACAGGCGCGCGTACGTCCGCATCACCCGGGCGCCGTCCAGGTCGCCGCCGAGCCGCTTGCGCAGCCGCCGCCAGGCGACGCCCACACCGATCGCGTAGGCGAGCCCGTACGCCGCTGCCATGCCCGCGACCGCCCAGCGGGCCGGCAGCAGGAAGTAGCAGAGCGCCGAGGCGCTCGCGTTCACGGCGGCGACGATGACGGTGTTGTAGAACGGCGTGCGGGTGTCTTCGTAGGCGTAGAAGGCCCGCAGGACGACGTACTGCACCGAGTACGGGACCAGGCCGAGGCCGAAGGCCATCAGCATGTAGCCCATGTTGGTGGCCGAGTCGGTGCCCGCGGAGCCGAAGATCAGCGTGCACATCGGAATGCCGAGCGCGAGGAAACCGAAGGCGATCGGGACGATGGCGACGGCGGTGGTGCGCAGGCCCTGGGAGATGTCGTCGCGGACCGCGCCGGCGTCACCCTCGGCGGCCGAGCGCGAGATGCGCGGCAGCAGGGCGGCCATCAGGGAGACCGTGATGATGGCTTGTGGCAGGCCCCAGATCAGCTGCGCGTTGGCGTAGGCGGCGAAGCCGGTGCCCTTGATGCCGGAGTCCTTGCCCGCGGCGGTGGACAGCTGGGTGACGACCATGGCGCCGGCCTGGTTGGCGAGGACGAACAGCACCGTCCACTTGGCGAGCATCGCGGCCTTGCCCAGGCCGTGGCCCCTCCAGTCGAACCGCAGCCGGATCCGGAAGCCGGTCTCGCGCAGGTACGGGATCATCGCCAGCGCCTGGACGACCAGGCCGAGCAGCACACCCACACCGAGCAGCCGCTGGCCCTCCGGCGGGATGTTGGTGACGTCCATGTGGGAGTTGGCGGCGGTGCCGTAGACCCAGATGAACATGCCGAGGGTCACGATGATGACGATGTTGTTCAGGACCGGGGTCCACATCATCGCGCCGAACTTGCCGCGCGCGTTGAGGATCTGGCCCATCACCACGTGGATGCCCATGAAGAAGATCGAGGGCAGGAAGTAGCGGGTGAAGGTGACCGCCACGTCGTTGGCTGCGGGGTTGGTGGCGACCGGGTTGGACAGCAGACGCACCAGCAGCGGCGCGGCGAACATCGCGAGACCGGTCAGGGCGGCCAGGGCCACCATCACCAGGGTCAGCAGCCGGTTGGCGAAGGCCTCGCCACCGTCCTCGTCCTCCTTCATCGACCGCACCAGCTGCGGCACGAAGACGGAGTTGAGACCACCGCCGACGGTGAGGATGTAGATCATCGTCGGCAGCTGGTAGGCCACCTGGAAGGAGTCGGCGAGGAAGCCGAGACCCAGCGCCGCCGCGATCAGCGCCGAGCGGATGAAGCCGGTGAGGCGGGAGACCATCGTGCCCGCCGCCATCACGGCACTGGACTTCAGCAGCCCGGCGGCCTTGCCGCCCTTCTTCGCGGGCGCGGCGGAGGGCGCGGGTGCCGCATGAGCGGCGGGAGCGGTCGCCGCGACGGACTCCGCGTCCCTGTGCGGACCGGCGGGATCCGGAGCCGGCGCCGGGGCGGGTACCGGCGGCTGTGCCGGTGTAGCCGGGTAGGAGGCCTCGGCGTACGGATAGCCCTGCCGGGGGCCCTGGCCGGGCGCGGGCGGGTACTGGCCGACGGGACCGTGCCCGGCGCCCGGAGGGGCGGCCGGTCCGGGGAAGCCCGGCGGATCCATGGGCGCCTGCCCACCGCTCTGCTGCTGGTCCTTGAAGAGGTGCGCGAAGGCGTCCGGCTCGTGGTACTCCTCGCCGGAGTGCGTGACCAGGTCGTCCACGCCGACGAACTGGGTGGTGCGCGGATCGTCGCCGTACGGCATATGAGGGGCGGCACCTTCGGGCTCCGGCGCCGGCGTCTGCGCCCACACCCGGGGGTCAGGGGCGTACGGGGACTGGGCGGGCGTGCCGTACAGCGGCTGCTGCTGCTCATAGCTGCCCGGAGCGGGCGGCGGGTGCGCGGCGCGGTCGTAGAGCGCCTCGGCCACCGGATCCTGCGCGGTCAGGTCGTGCGCCCGGTAGGGGTCCTGGTCGTAGGCGTCCTGGAGGTACATGTCCGCCGCTTGCTGCGGCGGTACCTGACCGGGCTCCGGCGGCGTCCCGGGGGAGCCCGAGCCGGCCGCGCCCTGGCCGCGATCACCGTCGTACGGCGCGTTCATGCTTACCCCACCTCATCGTCCCTGGCTCACCGGCCACGACATCGCTCAACGGTCCACTCTCTCACCCGTCCCGGACGGGTCGGCGCTTTCCGGTGCGGTGTCCGGCGCAGGGTCACTCGGGTGCTCCGGGTCGTCTGCCCCGGAGGGGGAGCCCGATTCCTCGGGCGTGTCCGGGAGACGGTCTGCGGGGGCGTCGGGGTTCCCCGGCTCGTCTGCGGTGTCCTCCGCCGGGCCGGGGCCGTCCTCCTCCGTCTGGCGGGCCGCGGCGCGCTTGCGCTGGGTGTACATCCGGAATCCGGCGAGAACGAGGAGGAGTACGCCGCCGCCGATGACCAGCATCACCGTGGGCGTGATCTCGGTGACCTTCACGTCGAAGCTGACGGGGTCGCCGTACTTCTGGCCGTCCTCCGTGTACAGCTGGGCGACCACCGTGACCCGGCCGTTCGCGTTGGCCGAGGTGGTGAATTTCACGGACTGGCTGTGCCCGCCGGAGATCTCGACCCGCTGCTCGGAGTAGGCCTTGCCGCCGATCTTCAGACGGGTCGGCATGTTCGAGGTGAGACGCAGGACTAGATGGCCTACGGGCTGGACGAGGTTGTTCTGCACGGTCACCGGGATGGTGGCGCTGCGGCCGGAGAGCTTGGTCTCCGACTTGTGGATCAGGTTGACCTGGTCGGCCAGGTGGTCGAGCCACCCCTCGACGCCGTTGCGGTAACCGGTGGCTTCCGCGCTCCTGCCCCGCCACGACGTGGACATCTCACGGTTTATGGCCCGTCCGAACGGCGTCACGACGCGGGACTGGTCGGAGAGGATCACCTGGAAGCTGTCGAGTTTGTCCTGGGTCCGCGCGATCTGCTCGAAGGCCGCCTGGGGCAGCTCCCGCGAGCGCAGCGAGGAGGGATAGGCGGACCCCGACGGGATGCGCGTGGTGGCATTGGGGTCGGGCTTGTCCTTGGCGGCGGCGCCGAGGCCCTGGGTCTGGGACCAGTTACTGCCCTGGAGCGCCTTCACCGCCGCCGCCATCGCCTGTGCCTGGCTCCCGGTGGGCATGCGCTGCGGGGCGACGACGATGCTGCGCTGCTTGTCCGTCTGCGCGTTCACCTCGAGGCTCTGGGCCAGGAACTCCTGCTCGGCGAGCGTGGCCGAGTCCGCCTTCGTCAGGTCGCCCTCGAAGGCAGTGGACAGCCGGGCGTCGGAGACCACCGCCGTGGTGCCCCCGCCGACCGGGCGGGCGGCAGAAGGCGTGTACGGCAGTCCGGCGGTTTCCCGGAGGCTGTCGCTGCGGGCGATCACGCGGTCGGCCCCGGCAGAGGTGGCGACCTTCATGATCGCCGGGTCGACTGCGCCCTCCGCCGGCCAGGCGAAGTCGGTGCTCGGCGTGACGTGAAGCACGGTGTTGACGGTGATGGCTGCGACGTCGGTGGCGTCCTTGAGGTGGCTGAGGGAGCCGGTGACGCTGGTGCCGCTGTGGGCGAGGGACGCGAGGTCCGGGTCACCGAAGGGCAGCGCGACGACTTCCTTGCCCGCCACCGCCTTCTGCAGATTCGCCAGCCACTGCTTGGCGAGCACCTGGTGCTCCCGTGGGCCGGGCGTGGTGGTGTCCCCGTCGCCCGGCAGCCGGTAGTTGCCGGTCGCCATCGTGTCCACCGAGGCCAGCAGGTCCGGGTCGATCACCCAGGTGACGTCCAGGTCCTTGCCCAGGTCCACCATCTGGGCCAGTCGGCCGCCCGGCGCCAGCTCCTTGGCCAGGTCGTCGTTGCGGAACACCGGTGTCTGGAGCTCGCCGGCACCCGTCTTGGCCGTCATGTGGACCGTGGAGAGCAGCGGCCACAGGAACGTCGTCCGGGTCTTGGTGTCGGCCTCGGACGGCTGCCACGGCAGGAACGTCCGCTGGATGCCCAGCACCTGGTCCCAGGGCTGCGCGGCGGTCTGGCCGGAGAGGGCGACCCCGAGCTCGTAGACACCGTCGTCACCGAGGTCGAGCTTGTCCACGGGGACGGAGATGCTGAAGTGCTCCGCGACGCCCGGGGACAGCTTGGAGAACTTCTCCTCGTACTTGCCGCCGACCTCGGAGCCCGTGCCGCCCTGCACCTCGTCGGAGTGCTGGGCGACGGCGTCGATCGCCGAGCGGGTGTCCAGCATGGGGCCGACCTGCAGGCCCACGTGGGCGCTGGTGACGGGCTGCTTGCCGTTGTTGGTCACTGTGCCCGACACGGTCAGCGTGTCCCCGTCCGTGGGGGCGCTGGGGCTGAGCGAGTCCAGGGAGACGGACACCGCGTCCGAGGAGGCGGCCTGGGCGGGCGCCGCGGCGGGCAGCTGCAGCAGCCCGGCCAGCAGAGGCGCCCCCGCGAGCATCGCGCCGGTGCGCCGCAGCCACCGGCGGGCAGGTGAGGCACTGGTCCCCTGGAAGTCTGCCGCCTCGGCCACGCGCTCGCCCGTCCCTCGTCGTCGTCAGTGGTCGTCGGAATGTGCGTCCACGCATGGTAACGATGCGCGCGGAGGGGAAGTGCCGCGGTCTCCCTCACAAGATCGGGAAACTCCGGCGGCACATCCTCTATATCCAGTATCGAGCCGAGAGCTTCCGAACGCCGCGAGGGCAGTGCTTGCGACGGGTATGCAAGGGGCTGTCCGCAGCCCCTCCGGGGCCGGACCCGGAGGAAATGGAGAGCGCCCCTGGTCGCCGGGGCACGTACCCTCTTCTGTTGTGCCGAACCCCAACGAAGACACTCCCTCTGCCCTGAGCCAGGCGCAGCAGCGCGCGGTCGCCGAGCTGCTGCGGGTGGCCCCCGTCGCCGACGATCTTGCCCGTCGATTCCAGGAGGCCGGGTTCTCCCTCGCCCTGGTCGGCGGCTCGGTGCGCGACGCGCTGCTCGGCCGGCTCGGGAACGACCTGGACTTCACGACGGACGCCCACCCCGAGGACGTACTGAAGATCGTCCGTCCCTGGGCGGACGCCGTCTGGGAGGTCGGCATCGCCTTCGGCACCGTCGGCGCGCACAAGAGCGCCCGTGTCGGAGACACGGATTGGCACTTTCAGATCGAGATCACCACGTACCGGTCAGAGGCCTACGACCGCACCTCACGCAAGCCCGAGGTGTCGTACGGCGACTCCATCGAGGAGGATCTGGTCCGCCGGGACTTCACGGTCAACGCGATGGCCGTGGCGCTGCCCGAGAAGGAGTTCATCGATCCGCACGGAGGCCTGGAGGACCTTGCGGCGCGGGTGCTGCGAACGCCGGGCACGCCCGAGGATTCCTTCTCGGACGATCCCCTGCGGATGATGCGGGCCGCACGGTTCGCCGCCCAGCTGGACTTCGCGGTCGCCCCGGAGGTCGTCACCGCGATGACGGAGATGGCCGGCCGTATCGAGATCGTCTCGGCCGAGCGGGTCAGGGACGAGCTGAACAAGCTGATCCTGTCCGCTCACCCGCGCAAGGGGCTGAGCCTGCTCGTCGACACCGGGCTCGCCGGTCATGTGCTGCCCGAGCTGCCGGCGCTGCGGCTGGAGCGGGACGAGCACCACCGGCACAAGGACGTGTACGAGCACACGCTGATCGTCTTGGAGCAGGCGATCGCGCTGGAGCAGGAGGGTCCGGATCTCACGCTCCGGCTGGCCGCGCTGCTGCACGACATCGGCAAGCCCCGCACACGCCGCTTCGAGAAGGACGGCCGGGTCTCCTTCCACCACCACGAGGTGGTCGGCGCCAAGATGACCAAGAAGCGCATGACCGCCTTGAAGTACTCCAACGAGCTGGTGAAGGACGTCTCACAGCTGGTCGAACTTCACCTGCGCTTCCACGGCTACGGCACCGGAGAGTGGACGGACTCGGCGGTGCGGCGTTACGTCCGTGACGCCGGCCCGCTGCTGGACCGTCTGCACAAGCTAACCCGCTCGGACTGCACCACCCGTAACAAGCGGAAGGCCGTCGCGCTGTCCCGGGCCTACGACGGCTTGGAGGAGCGCATCGCTCAGCTGCAGGAGCAGGAGGAGCTGGATGCGATCCGCCCGGATCTCGACGGCAACCAGATCATGGAGATCCTGGGCGTCGGTCCGGGCCCGGTCGTCGGCAAGGCGTACAAGCACATGCTGGAGCTGCGTCTGGAGAACGGCCCGATGGAGCATGACGCGGCCGTGACGGCTCTCAAGGACTGGTGGGCCGAGCAGAACTGATCTCTGCTGGGTCGGGCTCGGCGATGTTTCACGTGAAACACCCCGCCCGGACTCCTGGCACCGAGGGGCGATGTTTCACGTGAAACATCGCCCCTTTCCGTTTCCCGGCCACCGCCTCAGCGACGCTCGAAACGAGCCACGGCGGCGGTGACCCCGCCGTAGAGCACGGCGACGAGGATCACCAGGAATGTCGAGCGGCCGTCCGGTGGCAGTATCAGAGCCGCCACTCCGGCCGCGCCGACGAAGGCCACGTTGAAGAGCACGTCGTACACGGAGAAGATCCGGCCGCGGAATGCGTCGTCGACACCGGCCTGGACGATGGTGTCGGTGGCGATCTTGGCGCCCTGGGTGATCAGTCCCAGGACGAAGGCCGCGATCAGGAGGGGCCGGCTGGCGAAGGGAAGACCGAGGGCGGGCACCAGTACGGTGGCGGCGCCCGCGCACACCGCGATCCAGCGCCCGGGGCCCAGGTATCCGGCCGCCCACGGCGTCACGGCAGCCGCCGCGAAGAATCCTGCGCCGGACATCGCCAGCATGAGCCCGAGCAGCCGGAGCCCTTCCTCGGGCGTCGTGGAGAGGGCGTACCGGCACAGCATGAGCAGGAGGACGAGCAGCGCGCCGTAGCAGAAGCGCATGAGCGTCATCGCGGCCAGTGCCCAAGCGGCCTCCCTGCGCCGGGGCCCGGTCAGATGCCGGACGGCCGCCATGAGCTCGCGTGCCGTCTCGGCGAGGGCGGTGGCCATGTGCGGCCGCTTCGGTTGCTGGTCGGGACCGAGGAGATCGGGCGCCATGGTGAGCGCGGTGAGGCCGGCGCACAGATAGAGGAAGGCACCGAGGAGTACCACCGCCGCGTCGGAACCCGACGCCACGAGCCGTACGGCGAAGGCCAGACCGCCGCCCGCGGTCGCGGCAAGTGTTCCGGCCGTCGGTGACAGTGCGTTGGCGAGCACCAGACGGTCGGCGTCCACCACGCGGGGCAGGGACGCGGACAGCCCGGCGAGGACGAAGCGGTTGACGGCGGTCACGCACAGCGCGGAGACGAAGAACAGCCAGTCCGGGACCTGGCTGACGATCAGCACAGCGGTGATCGCGGCCAGCAGGGCGCGCAGCAGATTGCCGTAGACGAAGACCTGTCGACGTCGCCAGCGGTCGAGCAGGACGCCGGCGAACGGGCCGACCAGTGAATAGGGGAGCAGCAGAACCGCCATGGCGGAGGCGATGGCGGTGGCCGAGGTCTGTTTCTCGGGGGAGAAGACGACGTACGCGGCGAGCGCGACCTGGTAGACGCCGTCCGCGCCCTGGGACAGCAGGCGAATGGACAGCAGACGTCGGAAGTACCGCAGGCGCAACAGGACGCGCAGGTCACGGACGACGGGCATGGGGCACAGCCTCACACATGCGGAAGGTCCCCGGGTCGGTGAACCCGGGGACCTTCACAGCCCTGGCAGGAGCGTTCCGGTGGGAGCGATCGCCCTCGGGGGCTTTAGCGCTCGACCTCGCCGCGGATGAACTTCTCGACGTTCTCGCGGGCCTGGTCGTCGAAGTACTGGACCGGCGGGGACTTCATGAAGTACGAGGAAGCCGACAGGATCGGGCCGCCGATGCCGCGGTCCTTGGCGATCTTCGCGGCACGCAGGGCGTCGATGATGACACCCGCGGAGTTCGGGGAGTCCCAGACCTCGAGCTTGTACTCCAGGTTCAGCGGGACGTCACCGAAGGCGCGGCCCTCGAGGCGGACGTAGGCCCACTTGCGGTCGTCCAGCCAGGCCACGTAGTCGGACGGGCCGATGTGGACGTTCTTCTCGCCGAGGTCCCGGTCGGGGATCTGGGAGGTGACGGCCTGCGTCTTGGAGATCTTCTTGGACTCCAGGCGATCACGCTCGAGCATGTTCTTGAAGTCCATGTTGCCGCCGACGTTCAGCTGCATCGTGCGGTCGAGGATGACACCGCGGTCCTCGAAGAGCTTCGCCATGACGCGGTGCGTGATGGTGGCGCCGACCTGGGACTTGATGTCGTCACCGACGATCGGCACACCGGCCTCGGTGAACTTGTCCGCCCACTCCTTGGTGCCGGCGATGAAGACCGGGAGGGCGTTGACGAAGGCGACCTTGGCGTCGATGGCGCACTGGGCGTAGAACTTCGCCGCGTCCTCGGAGCCAACCGGGAGGTAGCAGACCAGGACGTCGACCTGCTTGTCCTTCAGGACCTGGACGACGTCGACCGGCTCGGCGTCCGACTCCTCGATGGTCTGGCGGTAGTACTTGCCGAGACCGTCGAGGGTGTGGCCGCGCTGCACGGTGACACCGGTGCTGGGCACGTCGCAGATCTTGATGGTGTTGTTCTCGGAGGCGCCGATCGCGTCCGCGAGGTCGAGGCCGACCTTCTTGGCGTCGACGTCGAACGCGGCGACGAACTCGATGTCGCGCACGTGGTAGTCACCGAACTGCACGTGCATCAGGCCGGGGACCTTGGACGCCGGGTCGGCGTCCTTGTAGTACTCGACTCCCTGCACCAGCGACGCCGCGCAGTTGCCCACGCCGACGACGGCTACGCGAACCGAACCCATTCCGGTTGCTCCCTGTGTGTACGAGTGAGGCCCTGACTGGGTCTCACGTGGCGGTGTCTCCGGGCGTATCCGTCCGGGGGGTGTCCCCGAGACGGGGCAGGCCGCCCGTCGATCCAGTGGTGGTGTCCTGCTGAGCGGACTCCCCGGACGCGGAACCCTTCAGGTCCCGCCCGGCCCGCTCGCTCTCGATGAGCTCGTTCAGCCAGCGCACTTCGCGCTCCACGGACTCCATCCCGTGGCGCTGGAGCTCAAGTGTGTAGTCGTCGAGGCGCTCCCGTGTGCGGGCCAGGGAGGCACGCATCTTCTCCAGACGCTCCTCCAGCCGGCTGCGGCGGCCCTCCAGCACGCGCATGCGCACATCGCGCGACGTCTGCCCGAAGAAGGCGAAGCGTGCGGCGAAGTGTTCGTCCTCATACGCGTCGGGGCCGGTCTGCGAGAGCAGGTCCTCGAAGTGCTCCTTGCCTTCCGCCGTCAGCCTGTAGACGATCTTGGCGCGGCGTCCGGCGAGCGGAGCGGCGAGGGCGTCCTCGTGAGTGCTGCCCGGTTCCTCGATCAACCAGCCGCTGGTGACCAGCGTCTTGAGGCAGGGATACAGGGTCCCGTAGCTGAACGCACGGAACACACCCAGGGACGTGTTGAGTCGTTTGCGCAGCTCATAGCCGTGCATCGGGGACTCGCGCAGCAGGCCGAGCACGGCGAACTCGAGGATGCCGGAACGTCGGCTCATCGTCGCCTCCTCTCGGTCCCGAGCGTCTTTATCTCGCGCTGATGTATCGACTCGATACATCACGACGATAGAACGGCCTGCCTCGGGCGACAAGAGGGGCCGTGGTGAACGGGATCACATCACCGATTCATACGGTGCAGGTTGCCTGATTTGGGGTGAACTTCAGGGCTCGGCGGGTTTTGGGGGTGCGTAGTCTGTGCGGCATGCACGCCACCGGGAACCAAGTGACGCCCGGGGAGCGTCGTCGTCCCCGGTGCAGTACGGGTGAATGCAGGACCGACCACATCCGTACTTCGGGGGGACCGGAAATCAGCCGCCGTTCCAGGCGCGCACGGATGCGCCTGCCCGAGGAGTAATCGTTCGATGAGCGAGCACCGTCGCAAACCGCCGCAGCCGCAGGGAGGCGGACGTGCCGCGGCCCGACGCGGCCAGCCCGGCTCGTCCTCCGGTCGCCGTGCGGCACCGCGGGGCGCCAGCGGATCGCCTGCCGACTCGTACGGGACCGCGTCCTACGAATCGGAAGACGCGGCACGGCCGTACGGAGGTCGCGCCGAGGCCCGGCGCGCGGCCCAGAGAGGCGGTCGCCGCCGAGGACCCGAGCCGGCCGGTCCCGGTGGCCGGCGCGGTGGGCCGGGCGGGCCTGGCCGCGGCGCTGGCCGCGCGGCTTCCCCCACCAGGAAACGCATCATCGACTATCCGCGCGCCGACAAGTACGGCTGGCGCCGATGGGTGCCGTCGTGGAGGCTCGTCACCGGACTGTGCATCGGGTTCGTGGGAAGCCTCGTGGCGGTGGCGGGCATCGCATACGCGATGGTGAGCGTCCCCAACGAGGCCGCGGTCGCCAAGGCGCAGAACAACGTCTTCTACTGGTCCGACGGCTCGGTGATGGTCGCGACCGGCGGCGAGATCAACCGCCAGAACATGAACTACGCCAGCATCCCCAAAGAGATGCGCTACGCCGTCATCTCGCAGGAGAACAAGACCTTCGAGACGGACAGCGGTGTCGATCCGAAGGGTATTGCGCGCGCCGTCCTGAACATGGCCCGCGGCGGTCAGACACAGGGTGGTTCGACCATCACCCAGCAGTACGTCAAGAACGCGATGCTGAACGACCAGGCACAGACGTTGTCCCGGAAGTTCAAGGAGATCTTCGTCGCGATCAAGGTGGGAGCCCAGGTCCCCAAGGAAAAGATCATGGAGGGCTACCTCAACACGACGTACTTCGGCCGTGGGGCCTACGGGCTCCAGGCCGCGTCCCGGGCGTACTTCAACAAGGACGCGACGAGGCTGAACCCGGGCGAGTGTGCCTTCCTCGCGGCGATGGTCAAGGGCGCCACGTACTACGACCCGGCGGGCGCGACGTCCCTCGACCCCGCCGCGACGCCGGACGCCAACAGCAGGCGGGCGCTGGCGCAGATGCAGGACACTCTTGACAAAATGGTCCAGTACGGCCATCTGAGTCCTGCGGAGCGCGACAAGTACAGGACCCTCCCCAAGATCCAGAATCCCCGGTCGAACGGCCAGCTGGGCGGTCAGATCGGCTATCTCGTCGACCTTGCCAAGGCGTACCTGGTCAACAACCCGGAGACGCACATCACTGCGGACGATCTGCAGAAGGGCGGCTACCAGATCTACACGACCTTCGACAAGAAGAAGGTCAAGGCGCTGGAGGCCGCCGTCAAGAACGTCCAGAAGGCGAACATCAAACCCGCTCTGCGGCCCAAGACGGACACCCACGTCCAGTTCGGTGGGGCTTCCGTGGACCCGACCTCGGGTGCCATCAAGGCCATTTACGGCGGTGAGGACGCCACGAAGCACTTCACCGACAACGCCGACTCGACCGGTGCCCAGGTGGGTTCGACCTTCAAGCCGTTCGTGCTGGCGGCGGCCATGAAGTGGGGCGTGCGCGATCCGCACGGTCCGGCGGAACAGCCCCAGGACGCGCGCACGAAGGCTTCCCCCGAGAGCCTGTACAGCGGCAAGAACAAGCTCAAGATCAAGGAATACAACGGTCAGGTCTGGACCGACAAGGACGGCAACGAGTGGCTGCAGACCAACGACGGCGGTGAGTCCGTCGGCAAGGCGCCGAACTACAAGATCGACCTTCGCGAGGCGATGCAGTACTCGGTCAACTCCGCCTACGTCCAGCTCGGCATGGACGTAGGGCTGGACAAGGTCAAGGAGAGCGCCATGGACGCGGGCATTCTCAAGGGGAGCCTCGCCAGCGCCGATTACCCGTCCTTCTCGATCGGTACGTCGGACCCCAGCGCCATCCGCATGGCCTCCGCCTACTCCACGTTCGCGGCCAGCGGTCAGCGGCGTGATCCCTACTCCGTCGTGAAGGTGAGTGACAAGGACGGGGTGGTCTTCACTCACCAGGACAAGTCCACCGAAGCCTTCACCCCGGCGGTCGCCGACAACGTGACCGACGTGCTGAAGACCGTGGTGGACAAGGGCACCGGCACCAAGGCCCAGCTCCCCGGCCGGGAGGTCGCCGGTAAGACCGGTACCACGGATGGCAACAAGTCCGCGTGGTTCGTCGGCTACACCCCGCAGCTGTCGACCGCGATCAGCATGTTCCGCCTGGACGACAACGCGAACAACAAGAACCGCAAGTTCCTGGAGATGTACGGAACGGGTGCCCAGGAAAAGATCCACGGTGCCTCGTTCCCGGCCGAGATCTGGCACGACTACATGGCCCAGGCGCTGCAGGGGACACCGGCGAAGAACTTCCCGCCCCCGCCGCCCATCGGCGAGGTGCTCAACGCCGACCCGAGCCCGGCGCCGACGCCGTCGGCCAGCCAGAGCCAGACCGCGAGTCCGTCGCCGAGCCCGTCACCCAGCGACACCGCCACGTCCCCGTCCCCGTCCGCGAGCGACACCTGCCAGTGGAGCTGGGGCAATAACTGCAACGGCAACAGCAACGGCACCGGTGGCACGGACACGGGTGGTACCGACGGGGGCACCGTTCCGACCCCGACGGCCACGGAGACGACCGGGACCGGCGGCAACACCCGGGGCAACGGCAACGGCAATGGAGGCATCTTCGGGGGCCCGACCGGCTGAGGTGAGGAGCCCCACGCCGTAGGCGCCGGCTGTGGCATGAGGCACATGAACAGGGGTCGTCGGGTCTCCCGACGGCCCCTCCCCCTTTTCTGCGGGGGAAACGTTCTGCGGGGAAACGGGACAGACACAAGACCGGATCAGCGCGAGAAGCCGTCCGAGCGCCACGCCGCTCCACAGGCGGGTACGGCAGGATGTGCCCCATGCCCAGTGCAGAGATGACGCCCGCGAGCATGCACGAGCCCGAGGCCGTGCGGCCCGCCACGGCAGAACCGGTGCGGCCGACCAGTGAGGACGAGATCGCCCGGGCCGGCAGCGAGCTGATCGGCGGTCCCCTGGGGCGGCTGGCCCTGCTCGGGACCTCCTGGTGGACCCCCGTGCGGGTCGTCGCGCTCGTGGCGATCGGCATGTTCGCCCTCGGCCTGGTCCAGAAGGCACCCTGCTACCACAGCGCCTGGTTCTTCGGCGCGAGCAGCCAGTACACGCACGCCTGCTACTCGGACATCCCGCACCTCTACCAGGGGCGTGGGTTCGCCGATCACCTCGTGCCGTACTTCGACAAGCTCTCGGGCGACATGGACTACCTCGAATACCCGGTACTGACCGGCGTGTTCATGGAGGTGGGGTCCTGGCTGACCCCGCACAGCGGCTCCATCCAGCACCAGGAGCAGTGGTACTGGTTCGTCAACGCCGGGATGCTGATGGTGTGCGCGGCCGTCATCGCCGTCTGCGTGGTCCGCACCCACCGCCGGCGCCCCTGGGACGGCCTGCTGGTCGCCCTGGCGCCCGCCTTCGTGCTCACCGCGACCATCAACTGGGACCTGCTGGCCGTGGCGCTCACGGCCGCGGCCATGCTGATGTGGTCCCGGAGCCGTCCCGTCGCCTTCGGTGTCCTCCTGGGCCTCGCCACGGCCGCCAAGCTCTACCCCGTGTTCCTGCTCGCCCCGCTGCTCGTGCTGTGCTGGCGGGCCGGCAAATGGCGGGAGTACGCCCAGGCCGTCGGCGGCGCGGCGATCGCCTGGCTCGTGGTGAACCTGCCGGTGATGCTCTTCGCCTTCCAGGGCTGGTCGAAGTTCTACACGTTCAGCCAGGAGCGGGGCGTCGACTTCGGCTCGTTCTGGCTGGTCTGGGCGCAGAACTCCAGCAACCCGCCCGGCATCGGCTTCGTCAACACCGCTGCGATGGTGCTGGTGGTGCTGTGCTTCCTCGGTATCGTCGCGCTGACGTTCACCGCCCCGCGCCGGCCGCGCTTCGACCAGCTGGCCTTCCTGATGGTGGCGGCCTTCATCGTCACCAACAAGGTCTACTCACCGCAGTACGTCCTGTGGCTGGTGCCGCTGGCGGTCCTCGCCCGGCCCAAGTGGCGCGACTTCCTGATCTGGCAGGCGTGCGAGGTGGCGTACTTCCTGGGCATCTGGATGTATCTCGCCTACACGACCAGCGGAGACGCCCACAAGGGCCTGCCGACGCACGGCTATCAGTGGGCGATCGTGCTGCACCTGGTGGGCACGCTGTACCTGTGCGCCGTCGTCGTACGGGACATCCTCATGCCGGAGCGGGACGTGGTGCGGCGCTCGGGGGACGACGATCCCTCGGGCGGGGTGCTCGACGGCGCACCGGACGTCTTCGTGCTCGGCGTGGCAGCCCACCCGCCGCGGCACGCCGCCCACTTCGAGGGGCCTCAGGTGGACTGGGGCAGGCCGGTCCCGTCGTCCCCGGAAGACCGTTCGCTCTGAGCGAACGCGCCGGCGGAAGGGACATGAGGAAGGCCGTACACACAGCGCGCGTGTACGGCCTTCTCGCTGTCCTGGGCCGGGATCAGCGGTCCACGAGCCGGTCGAACTGCGTGGTGGTGTGCCGCAGATGGGCCACCAGCTCGTCGCCGACCTTCGGCTCCGGCGCGTCCGAGGGGACGAACAGGATCGACACCTGCATGTGCGGCGGCTCGGCGAACCAGCGCTGCTTGCCGCCCCAGACGAACGGAGAAAGGTTCCGGTTGACCGTGGCGAGGCCGGCCCGTGCGACGCCCTTGGCGCGCGGCATGACGCCGTGCAGGGCCTTCGGGGCCTCCAGACCCACGCCGTGCGACGTTCCGCCCGCCACGACCACCAGGTAGCCGTCGGAGGCCGCCTTCTGCTGCCGGTAGCCGAACCGGTCTCCCTTGGCCACGCGCGTGACGTCCAGGACGGCGCCGCGGTACTCGGTGGCCTCGTGGTCCCCCAGCCACAGCCGCGTGCCGATGCGGGCGCGGAACCGGGTCTGCGGGAACTGCTGCTGCAGCCGGTGGAGTTCGTCGGCCTTGAGGTGGCTGACGAACATCGTGTGCAGCGGCAGCCGGGCGGCGCGCAGCCGGTCCATCCAGCCGATGACCTCCTCGACGGCGTCCGAGCCGTCGGTGCGGTCCAGCGGCAGATGGATGGCGAAGCCCTCCAGCCGGACGTTCTCGATGGCCTGGTGCAGTTGGGGCAGGTCCTGCTCGCTGATGCCGTGGCGTTTCATCGAGGACATCACCTCGATGACGACCCGTGCGCCGACGAGGCCGTACACGCCGTCGACCGACGACACCGAGCGCACCACCCGGTCGGGCAGCGGCACGGGCTCCTCGCCGCGCCGGTACGGCGTCAGCACCAGCAGGTCGCCGCCGAAGAAGTCCTTGATGCGCGCGGCCTCGTAGGTCGTGCCGACCGCGAGCAGGTCCGCGCCCAGCCGCGTGGCCTCCTCCGCCAGCCGTTCGTGCCCGAATCCGTAGCCGTTGCCCTTGCAGACCGGGATCAGGCCCGGGAACTGCTCGTGCACGTGCTTGTGGTGCGCCCGCCAGCGCGCGGTGTCGACGTAGAGCGTGAGCGCCATGGCCGGACCTGGAACCTTTCTCGTGGCTGCGGTGGGTCAGAGGTGTGCGGACTGTGAAGCCTATGGAATCAAACGCCCGCGGCTCAGCGGCGCGACATGTAGATGTCGAGCGCCTTGTGGAGCAGCTTGTTCAGTGGGAAGTCCCACTCGCCGAGGTACTCGGCGGCCTGACCGCCGGTGCCGACCTTGAACTGGATCAGACCGAAGAGGTGGTCCGTCTCGTCCAGCGAGTCGGAGATGCCGCGCAGGTCGTAGACGGTGCCGCCGAGCGCGTAGGCGTCGCGCAGCATCCGCCACTGCATCGCGTTCGAGGGCCGGACCTCACGGCCGATGTTGTCGGAGGCGCCGTAGGAGTACCAGACGTGCCCGCCGACGATCAGCATCGTCGCGGCGGACAGGTTCACGCCGTTGTGGCGGGCGAAGTACAGCCGCATCCGGTTCGGGTCCTCGGTGTTGAGGGCCGTCCACATGCGCTGGAAGTACGACAGCGGGCGGGGCCGGAAGTGGTCACGGACCGCCGTGATCTCGTACAGCCGCTGCCACTCGGCCAGGTCCTGGTAGCCGCCCTGTACGACCTCGACGCCGGCCTTCTCGGCCTTCTTGATGTTGCGCCGCCACAGCTGGTTGAAGTTCTTGTGGACCTCTTCCAGGGAACGGTTGGCCAGCGGCACCTGGAAGACGTAGCGCGGCTGGACGTCACCGAAGCCGGCGCCGCCGTCCTCGCCCTGCTGCCAGCCCATCCGGCGCAGCTTGTCCGCCACCTCGAAGGCGCGCGGCTCGATGAAGTCGGCCTCCATGTCCCGCAGACGCTTCACGTCCTGGTCCTGGATGCCCTTCTTGATCGTCTCGGCGTTCCAGCGACGGATGATCACCGGCGGGCCCATCTTCACCGAGAAGGCGCCCTGCTGCTTCAGGTGCGCCAGCATCGGCTGGATCCAGTCGTCCAGGTTCGGCGCGAACCAGTTGATGACCGGGCCCTCGGGAAGGTAGGCGAGGTAACGCTTGATCTTGGGCAGCTGGCGGTAGAGAACGAGGCCCGCACCGACCATCTCGCCGGTGCGCTCGTCGAACCAGCCGAGGTTCTCCGAACGCCACTCCGCCTTCACATCGGCCCAGGCCGGGACCTGCATGTGGCTCGCCGACGGCAGGCTCTGGATGTAGGCCAGATGTTGCTCGCGGCTGATGGTCCTCAGGGTCAGGCTCATGTCGGGGCGCTCCTCGGGCTGGTGTGTCCCCATGGGTACAGGGGCTCCGGCTCTCGCGCCGAAGCCTACTGCGCCTTGCGAACGCCCCGACTGGGCGCACGGGCCTTAGCCCCGGCCGGGCGGGCGACCGGGGCGGCCCGCGGTGTTCGAAAAGGCGTGGTGCGGACGTCGTCCGGCGGTCAGCTGCTGATGATTCCGCCGAACAGTCCGCCGTGCGCCATGCTGATCAGGAAACCGACTCCCGCAGCGCCCAGGCCCAGGATCAGAACGAAGCGCTCCCGAGTGGTCACCGAGATCCACTGTCCGTAGATGCCGACGGCGAGCCCCACCAGCCCTGTCCACGAGCTCAGCAGGTGGAGGCCGTGGAAGAAGGACGTGACGAAGGACAGCACGCCGAGGACGAAGGTCACCGCCATCAGGGTGTCCTGAAGCGGACGGGCCTTGCCGTCCGTGGCGAAGAGGGAACCGGCGACGTTGGGATGCAATGTCTGTGCCATGGGCACCTCCTGCGGAAGGCGGCGCATAGTAGCGCCGTACACACCCGACGTGTACAGGGTGACGGCCTGCACGCCCGGATTTCAACCGGAAGCGGGTGTGCGGGTAGTCTGTACCGTCTGCACCGGTGTCTGCCCACCCCTGCCCAGGTAACACCACGGGATCCCCTCGGGACCCCGATGGTCAGTGGTGGCCGATACCGTTGCGCACGCATCACAACCCTCCTGCCACGGAACGACCGTGGCCGCTGAGTCCAAAGGAGGTGGGTTCCACATGCGTCACTACGAGGTGATGGTCATCCTCGACCCCGATCTGGAGGAGCGCGCTGTCGCCCCCCTGATCGAGAACTTCCTCTCCGTCGTCCGTGAGGGCAACGGCAAGGTGGAGAAGGTCGACACCTGGGGCCGTCGTCGTCTCGCGTACGAGATCAAGAAGAAGCCCGAGGGCATCTACTCGGTCATCGACCTGCAGGCCGAGCCTGCGGTCGTGAAGGAGCTCGACCGCCAGATGAACCTGAACGAGTCGGTCCTCCGGACCAAGGTCCTCCGTCCCGAGACCCACTGAGCCCTTCCGCTCAGCTGATCTCGGGATTCGAGTAGCAAGCAAGCAGCCAGAGCAAACCCGCCGAGAGGTTCCCCCATGGCAGGCGAGACCGTCATCACGGTCATCGGCAATCTTGTCGACGACCCCGAGCTGCGCTTCACCCCGTCCGGTGCGGCGGTCGCGAAGTTCCGTGTCGCGTCCACTCCCCGCACCTTCGACCGTCAGACGAACGAGTGGAAGGACGGCGAGAGCCTGTTCCTGACCTGCTCGGTCTGGCGTCAGGCGGCGGAGAACGTCGCCGAGTCGCTCCAGCGAGGCATGCGCGTCATCGTGCAGGGCCGGCTGAAGCAGCGGTCCTACGAGGACCGTGAGGGCGTCAAGCGCACGGTCTACGAACTGGACGTCGAGGAAGTCGGCCCCAGCCTGCGCAACGCCACGGCGAAGGTCACCAAGACCGCCGGTGGCGCTCGCGGTGGCCAGGGCGGTTACGGCGGTGGTGGCCAGCAGGGCGGCGGCGGCCAGGGTGGCGGCGGCTGGGGCGGAGGCCCCGGTGGCGGCCAGCAGGGCGGCGGCGCTCCGGCCGACGACCCGTGGGCGACCGGTGCTCCCGCCGGTGGCAACCAGGGTGGCGGCGGCTGGGGCGGAGGCTCCGGCGGCGGTGGCGGCTACTCGGACGAGCCCCCCTTCTAGGTCCTCGGACCAAGGGTGGGTCGTACCCCAACTTCTTGATCACACAGGAGAAACACCATGGCGAAGCCGCCTGTGCGCAAGCCGAAGAAGAAGGTCTGCGCTTTCTGCAAGGACAAGGTCACGTACGTGGACTACAAGGACACGAACATGCTGCGGAAGTTCATTTCCGACCGCGGCAAGATCCGTGCCCGCCGCGTGACCGGCAACTGCACGCAGCACCAGCGTGACGTCGCCACGGCCGTCAAGAACAGCCGTGAGATGGCGCTGCTGCCCTACACGTCCACCGCGCGCTAAGGGAAGGGTGACCGACACATGAAGATCATCCTCACCCACGAGGTCTCCGGCCTCGGTGCCGCGGGCGACGTCGTCGACGTCAAGGACGGTTACGCTCGCAACTACCTGATCCCGCGGAAGTTCGCTATCCGCTGGACCAAGGGTGGCGAGAAGGACGTCGAGCAGATCCGTCGCGCTCGCAAGATCCACGAGATCCAGACCATCGAGCAGGCCAACGCTGTGAAGGCTCAGCTCGAGGGCGTCAAGGTCCGTCTGGCCGTGCGCTCCGGCGACGCCGGTCGTCTCTTCGGTTCCGTCACCCCGGCCGACATCGCGTCCGCGATCAAGGCTTCCGGTGGCCCCGAGGTCGACAAGCGCCGCATCGAGCTGTCCGCCCCGATCAAGACCCTGGGCGCCCACGAGACGTCCGTGCGTCTGCACCCCGAGGTTGCCGCCAAGGTCAACATCGAGGTCGTCTCGGCCTGATCGCTGCGCTCTGCTTGAGCAGCTCTGAAAGGGGCCGCATCTTTACGGTGCGGCCCCTTTCGCATGGGCCGGGCTCGCGCACGTGCACAGTGGGGAAGGGCGGGTGTTTCACGTGAAACACGACAGCTGGCTTGTTTCACGTGAAACGGTCAGCGCGTGGCACCCGTGACGATCCAACGGGCCGAACGGGTGCGCAGCCACAGGGTCAGCATGCGGATGGTCATCATGAGCGTCATCGCAGCCCACAGCGCGGTGAGACCGCCGCCGAGTAGGGGGACGAGCAGGGCGACCGGAGCGAACACCGCGAGAGTGACGACCATGGCCCAGGCCAGGTAGGGCCCGTCACCCGCGCCCATCAGCACTCCGTCCAGCACGAAGACGATCCCGCAGACGGGTTGCGAGAGCGCCACCATCAGCAGCGCGGGCAGCGCCGCATCCTTGACCACGGAGTCACTGGTGAACAGCGGCAGGAAGAGTGGCCGGGCGGCTGCCACGAGCAGACCGAGGACCACTCCCGTCGCTATGCCCCAGTGGACCATGCGGCGGCAGGCCTCCCGCGCTCCTTGGGTGTCCTTCGCGCCGAGATAGCGGCCGATGATGGCCTGTCCCGCGATCGCAATCGCGTCGAGGGCGAAGGCCAGCAGACTCCACAGGGACAGGATGATCTGATGGGCGGCGATGTCGGCGTCGCCCAGATGTGCCGCGACCGCCGTCGCGATCATCAGGATCGCCCGCAGGGACAGCGTGCGCACCAGGAGCGGAACGCCTGCCTGAGCCGAGGCCCGGATGCCAGCGGCATCCGGGCGAAGAGAAGCCCCGTGCCTATGGGCACCGCGGACGACCACCGTCAGATAGACGGCTGCCATGCCACACTGGGCGATGACCGTGCCCCAGGCCGAACCGGCGATGCCGAGCCCGGCGCCATAGACAAGTCCCGCGTTGAGTGCTCCGTTGGCAACGAAGCCCGCGATGGCGACGTAGAGCGGGGTCCTGGTGTCCTGCAGTCCGCGGAGCACTCCCGTGGCGGCGAGGACGATGAGCATGGCCGGGATGCCCAGCGCGGAGATGCGCAGATACGTCGTGGCATAGGGGGCCGCGGTCGCAGAGGCGCCGAAAAGGTCGACGATGCCGGGGGCCAGTGGGAGAACGACGGCTATGACGGCGCCGCCCAGCAGAAGCGCCAGCCATATGCCGTCCATGCCCTGGCGGATGGCAGCCTGCAGATCGCCGGCGCCGACGCGCCGGGCCACGGCGGCGGTGGTCGCGTAGGCGAGGAAGACGAAGACGCTCACCGCGGTGGTGAGAAGGGCCGAGGCAACGCCGAGACCGGCGAGCTGGGAGGTCCCGAGATGGCCGACGATGGCGCTGTCCGCCATGACGAAGAGAGGCTCGGCGACGAGCGCGCCGAAGGCCGGGACGGCCAGCGCGACGATCTCTCGGTCGTGCCGTCGGCGGACGGCCCTGGGTCTCGCGGGAGCCTGTGTCATGAGCACTAATCTAATCGTCCACAGGTAAGTGATGCAATCGGCAAGTGACTATTACCGCTCGCGCTGGGGTGTGTCCTTTCGTGCACCGTTCGACGCGATCTTGATCCGACTGGGGAAGTTTTTCTTCTGCACAGCCGGTGGACGGTAAAGGTGCAGGTCAGAGCGGCCTGTAGGGCGGGAGCGAGTGCTTGTTCACAGGGCTGTCCACCGGGTCGTGCACAGGTTTCGGCGAGTTCTCCACAGCATCCGGGCCGTCGTCCACATGGCCTGTGGATAACCAGATTGGCTGACGGTGCCGACGGGCCTACCGTGGTCCGGCGCCCGCTCCTTCCCCCGGCTCTGGAATCGTCCTTCCTTCGGGGCCTGGAACCGTCACAAATCCGACGCGCCAGAACCGGAGTTGGGCCTCTCATTTGTCAGTGCCGTGCCGTACAAAAGAGGGCATGGCGAGGTCCGCCCTGCGGACGGGAGGAGGTGGCTCGGTGAGCATTTCCGAGCCCTTGGACGATCCGTGGGCCGAGGCCGGACCCAGTGATCGTCTGCCCGCCTCCCGTCGACGCGGTGACAGTGGCCGGGGCCGTGAGGAACAGCACGACCGGGGCAGGGAGAACGCCTCATGGGACGGCGGGGGCTCCTCCTTCGAGAGGGTGCCGCCGCAGGACCTGGACGCCGAACAGTCCGTGCTGGGCGGCATGCTGCTGTCGAAGGACGCCATCGCTGACGTCGTCGAGATCCTCAAGGGCCACGACTTCTACAAGCCTGCGCACGAGACGATCTACCAGGCGATCCTCGACGTCTACGCCAAGGGCGAGCCGGCCGACCCGATCACCATCGCCGCCGAACTCACCAAGCGCGGCGAGATCAACAAGGTCGGCGGGGCCGCGTATCTGCACAGCCTCGTCCAGACCGTGCCGACGGCCGCCAACGCCGAGTACTACGCGGAGATCGTCCACGAACGGGCCGTGCTGCGCCGCCTCGTCGAAGCCGGTACGCGCATCACGCAGATGGGATACGCGGCCGACGGTGATGTGGACGAGATCGTCAACAGCGCCCAGGCCGAGATCTACGCCGTCACCGAGCAGCGCACCAGCGAGGACTATCTTCCGCTCGGCGACATCATGGAAGGCGCCCTTGACGAGATCGAGGCGATCGGTTCACGCAGCGGTGAGATGACCGGTGTGCCGACCGGCTTCACCGACTTCGACTCATTGACGAACGGTCTGCACCCGGGACAGATGATCGTCATCGCCGCTCGCCCCGCCATGGGTAAGTCGACGCTCGCACTGGACTTCGCGCGGGCCGCCTCGATCAAGCACAACCTTCCGAGTGTCATCTTCTCGCTCGAAATGGGCCGCAACGAGATCGCGATGCGTCTGCTGTCCGCCGAAGCCCGGGTCGCCCTGCACCACATGCGGTCCGGCACGATGACCGACGAGGACTGGACCAGGCTCGCCCGCCGCATGCCGGACGTCTCGGCCGCACCGCTCTACATCGACGACTCGCCCAATCTGTCGATGATGGAGATCCGCGCCAAGTGCCGGCGCCTCAAGCAGCGCAACGACCTGAAGCTGGTCGTCATCGACTATCTCCAGCTGATGCAGTCTGGCGGCTCCAAGCGCGCCGAGAGCCGTCAGCAGGAGGTCTCGGACATGTCCCGTAACCTCAAGCTGCTCGCCAAGGAGCTGGAGATCCCGGTCATCGCGCTCTCCCAGCTCAACCGTGGCCCCGAGCAGCGCACCGACAAGAAGCCGATGGTCTCCGACCTGCGTGAGTCGGGCTCCATCGAGCAGGACGCCGACATGGTCATCCTGCTGCACCGCGAGGACGCGTACGAGAAGGAGTCGCCGCGCGCGGGCGAGGCCGACCTGATCGTGGCCAAGCACCGAAACGGCCCCACCGCCACGATCACGGTTGCCTTCCAGGGTCACTACTCCCGCTTCGTGGACATGGCCCAGACCTGATCCCTCGATCAGGTGATGCCAGGGGCTCGTACGCTCGGCCCGTCCGCGAACGTCCTGCTGCGTGTGACGCCGTCGGCGAAATGAACTCGACGGGGGTTGGATCACCGGGTGGACTGGGCCCATGACGACACCTCAGGAAGAGCTGCTCCCCACGACCCGGCGAGCCTTGCTGCACCGGATCGCCGTGGCCCAGACCGAAGGGCGGTCGCCGTCCCTGGTCGCGGCCGTCGTGCGCGACGGGCGCGCCGTCTGGCACGGGGCACGCACCTCGGTGGACGGCCACGGTCCGGACGAGAACGTGCAGTACCGGATCGGCTCCATCACCAAGACCTTCACGGCCGTCCTGGTGATGCGGCTGCGTGACGAGGGCCTGCTCGACCTCGGTGACCCCTTGGAGAAGCATCTGCCGGGCACCGGCGTGGGCGAGGCGACGATCGCCGAACTGCTCGCGCACACCGCGGGACTGGCGGCCGAGTCGCCCGCCCCCTGGTGGGAGCGGACATCGGGCACCCTCCGCCCGGAGCTGAGCGATGTGCTCGGCGAGCAGCCCCTGGTGCACCCTGTCGGTCGGCGGCACCACTACTCGAACCCCGGCTACACGGTGCTCGGTGCACTGGTGGAGGAGCTGCGCGGCGCTGCCTGGGAGGAAGTGCTGCGGCGCGAGATCCTCGAGCCGCTCGGCCTGCACCGCACGAGTACGCAGCCTCAGGCCCCGCACGCCGGCGGATGGGCTGTGCATCCATGGGCGGACGCGATGCTGCCTGAGCCGCTGGAGGACCTGGGCAGGATGGCGCCGGCCGGTCAGCTGTGGTCGACCACGGGGGACCTGGCGCGGTTCGCCGTGTTTCTCGTCGCCGGAGACGACCGGGTCCTGGGTGCGGAGTCGGTGCGGGAGATGCGCACTCCGGCGGCGCCCGCCGAGGCCGCCGACCTGCTCGAGGGTGCCACCTACGGTCTCGGTCTGCAGATCCAGCGCCGTGACGGCCGGCTTCTGGTCGGGCACTCCGGTTCGCTGCCGGGCTTCCTGGCGAATCTGACCATCAGCGTGGAGGACGACGTGGCGGCCGTGGTGCTCGCCAACTGCACGAGTGGACCGCTGCTGGGAGCGGTGGGCGCCGATCTGGTCCGGATCGTCGCTGAGGCGGAGCCTCGGATCCCCGTGCCCTGGCGGCCGCTGCCTGAAGTCGATCCGGCGGTCCTGGAGCTGGTGGGGCAGTGGTACTGGGGGACCAACGCCTTCGGCCTGCGGCTGACCGCCGATGGCCTTCTTGCGCTCGGCCCGCTGACCGGCAGCGGCCGACGCGCTCGCTTCCGCTCGAACGGTGACGGCATCTGGACCGGTCTGGAGGGATACTTCGCCGGTGAACTGCTGCGGCCTGTACGACGTCCGGACGGAGCGCTGAGCCACCTTGACCTCGGCTCATTCGTGTTCACGCGACAGCCCTACGCCCCTGACGCGGCGATCCCCGGTGGAGTGGACCCGGAGGGCTGGCGGGGAATCCGTTAGGCCCTGAGTGGCAGGGCGCGTTTCACGTGAAACACACTCCGTCCGGCGGTGGTTCTGCGGCTGTCAGAGACGCAGTTTGAAGCCCTCGTGCGTGGCACTGAAACCGAGCCGCGTGTAGAAGCGGTGGGCATCGGTGCGCGTCTTGTCGGATGTCAGCTGCACCATCGCGCAGTCGAGCTGCCGGGAGGTGTCGATCGCCCACTCGATCAGCTGGCCGCCCAGCCCGCTGCCGCGTTCGTCGGCGTGGATACGTACAGCCTCGATGAGCGCGCGCGTCGCACCCTTGTGGGAGAGCCCTGGAACGATCGTGAGCTGGAGGGTTCCGATCACACGGCCTTCGCGGACGGCGACGACGAGATGCTGGTGAGGATCGGCGTCCAGGCGTTCCAGTGCGTCCCGGTAAGGGGCCATGTCATCGGGAGACTCGCGCTGGGCGCCCAGGGGATCGTCGGCAAGCATGGCCACGATGGCCGGAAGGTCGTCAACCGTGGCGCGACGTATTTCAAGATCTCCCATGCGGGCACCCTATGCCGGGACGTTCAAAGACTCCACGACCCTTACCAGCGGGGCCAGTTCAGGGCTCTTGGAGGCGTCGTCCAGAGCCTCACGGAGGGCGGCGTCATTGGTCGGCCTTGCCTCCTCCAGTAGCCGCAGGCCCGCCTCGGTGACGTTGGTGTAGATGCCGCGCCGGTCGGTGGGGCAGAGGTAGCGCTCCAGCAGGCCGCGGTCCTCCAGCCGGGTCACCAGGCGCGTGGTCGCGCTCTGGCTGAGGACGACTGCGTCGGCGACCTGCTTCATCTGCAGATGACCACCTTCGCCGTCGTGCTGGCGGCTCAGCACATCGAGCAGGGAGTACTCGCGCACGCTCAGGTCGTGCTTCGCCTGCAGAGCGCGCTCGATGTGCGCCTCGATCCTTCCGTGCAGGGCAGAGAGGGCGCACCAGCCCTGCGCGAGGGCGGTGAGCGCGGGGTCCGTCGCTGTCATGGGCGTTTCCTCCGTCCCGGAGCGGCTGCATCAAGGGTAGAGCACGTCCGCAATAGTGCGCGGTTGCCATTAACCCGCGTCTGCAATTATTGTGGATGCACGTAAAGCGCTCCTGCAATCTCTGGGAAGGTGTACCCCTCCATGCCTCTCGCGCTTGTGGCCCTCGCGATCGGGGCCTTCGGAATCGGAACGACCGAGTTCGTGATCATGGGACTGCTGCCCCAGGTCGCGGGCGACTTCGGGGTCTCCATCCCCACGGCGGGCCTGCTGGTGACGGGCTACGCCCTCGGCGTGGTCATCGGCGCCCCGTTGATGACCGTGCTCGGCACCAAGGTCTCGCGCAAGCGCATGCTGATGCTGCTGATGGGACTTTTCATCGCCGGAAACCTGCTCTCCGCAGTGGCCCCCACCTTCGCGATCATGCTGATCGGACGCGTGGTCGCCTCGCTCGCGCACGGCGCCTTCTTCGGCATCGGCTCCGTCGTGGCGGCCGAGCTGGTGGCGCCCGACAAGAAAGCCGGCGCCATTGCCATGATGTTCACCGGTCTGACCGTCGCCAATGTCGTAGGCGTCCCGCTGGGCACGCTCATCGGACAGCACGTCGGCTGGCGCGTCACCTTCGGCATCGTCGCCGCCCTCGGGGTCCTCGGTCTCACCGGTGTGGCCAAGCTGGTGCCCGAGATGCCGCGGCCCGAGGGTGTGCACCTGCGGCACGAACTGGCCGCCTTCAAGAACGCCCAGGTCCTGCTCGCCATGGCGATGACCGTCCTCGGCTTCGGCGGCGTCTTCGCGGCCATCACCTACATCGCGCCGATGATGACCCACGTCGCCGGCTTCGCCGACGGCTCGGTGACCTGGCTGCTCGTCCTGTTCGGCCTCGGCATGGTCGGCGGCAACCTCATCGGCGGCACGTTCGCCGACCGCGCCCTGATGCCGATGCTGTACGTCTCCCTGGGCGCCCTGGCCCTCGTTCTGGCCCTCTTCACGTTCACCGCCCACAACAAGATCGCGGCGGCCGTGACGATCGCGTTGATCGGTGCCCTGGGCTTCGCGACCGTACCGCCGCTGCAGAAGCGCGTGCTCGACCAGGCCCACGGTGCCCCGACGCTCGCGTCGGCCGTGAACATCGGCGCCTTCAACCTGGGCAACGCACTGTCCGCCTGGCTCGGCGGCATCGTGATCGCGGCCGGCTTCGGCTACACGTCCCCCAACTGGGTCGGCGCCGCCCTCGCAGCGGCCGCTCTGATCCTCGCCGTGCTCTCGGCGGCGCTGGAGCGGCGCGACGGCTCCCGCAGCACCGTGGTCGCCTCCCGGACCTCCGCCGGGCAGCAGGCGCCGGTCCACCACTGAGCCCCCTGGACGCGCCGCACCACCCCGGTCAGACAGACCTCCCTGCCGGGCGCATCCCGGCACGGCAAGCAATCCATGTCAGCAACACCTGAGGAGAAAACTCCATGAGCACCACCGCCGTCGCACCGCTGTCCATCGAGGACGCCGAGTTGCTCGTCGCCACAGCTTGCCGCGCGGCCGAGGACGCCGGAGTCACGGTCAGCGTCACCGTCCTGGATGCCGGCGGCCATCTGCTCGCCTTCCGCCGGGACGACCGGGCCGTGCTGATCTCCGGCGAGACCAGCACCCGCAAGGCCTATACCGCTCTTCAGCTGAACACCCCGACCGCCGACCTGGTCGACGCCGTCCAGCCCGGCGGCCTCTTCCACACGCTGCCCACCGCCCTCGACCGGCCTCTGCTGTTCATCGCGGGCGGCGTGCCCGTCCACCGCAACGGTCGACTGATCGGCGCGATCGGTGTCGGTGGCGCTGCGCCGGAGCAGGATCACGGCTTCGCCACCGCGGCCCTGCAGGCGCTCGCCTGATCAGCCAGCCGGGACGGACTACGCCGGCCCCGCCGCACATCGCGGCGGGGCCGGCGCTCGGCTTGCGACGGCTCAGCCCGCGGCCACGGTCAGGGGCGCGAACCGTCGGGTGCAGTCCCCTGGGAGGTCCGTCATGCCGTAGGTCATCACCGCATTGAACGTCACGGAGGCCAGTCCGCGCGCCTTGGCCCATGCCCGCAGCTCCTCATGGCGCACGTCGATGTCGGTGCGCAGCGGACGGTCCGTACGGGCCGCCAGCGAGGAGATGAGAGCCTGGGCGGTCTCGGTGTCCCGGGCGATCAGCGGACCAACCACGTGGGTGTCCATGTTGGGCCACGCGGCCGCGTAGCCGATGACCCTGCCGTCCTCCTCGGCTACCCGCAGCTGGTCGGCGAAGGCAGGGAGCCGGGTGATCAGGGGAGTGCGGTCGGCGCCGAACACCTCCTCATCGAGACGCAGGATCGCGGGAAGGTCCTCGGCGGTGGCCGCGCGAGTGAACACGCCGGTTTCCGGCCCGCCCGGGGTGAAGCGGCCACTCAGCATCTCCGCCCGGCCCGTCACCTTGAAGCCCAGTTCCTCGTACAACGGACGGCCATTGGGCGTGGCGTGCAAGGTGAGCGGGGTGGTTCCCATGGCCGATACGACATGGCGCATCAAGCGGCGTCCGACGCCCCGACGGGCATGGCGTTCGGCGACCAGAACCATGCCGATGGCGCCGAGATCCGGGCGCTCCCATGAGCCGTACTCCGTGACGACGCACGCGGCGATGAGACCACCCCGGGGGTCATCGATGCCGAAGCCCTTGCCGGCCGCGAGGAGAAGCCCCCACTTGTGTTCCTCACGTGGCCACCCCCGGTCTTCGGACAAGTCGGCGCAGGCGGTGAGATCGCGAAGCGTCAGGCGACGGATGGGCAGAGCGGCGAGGGAAGGAGTCGACACGCAGGTCAGGCTTTCCGACCGGCGCCCCCGGCGTCCACCCGTTTCGACGCAGACACACGTGCTTTTGGCCATGCCGTGGCCATATGTAAAGCCCGCGGACAGCAGGATGTGTTTCACGTGAAACACCGGCAGCCGGTTAGCCTCCAGGCCATGGCGAGACTGCATCTCTTCGATCTTGACGGCACGTTGCTGCACGGGAGCACCGCACCGGTGGAGATTTCCCGTCAGTTGGGGCTGGAAGCGGAAACCGTGGCACTGGACCGTGCGATCGCGGAGGGACGGATCGGTCCGCCGGAGTACGCGGCGCAGGTGTACGACCTGTGGGCCGGCCTCACCGAGGCGCATGTCGGCGCCGCTTTCGAGGCGGCTCCCTGGCTGGCCCGCATCCGTGAGGTCTGGGCGGAGATCAGAAACGCGGGCGAATACTGCGCGGTGGTATCGCTCTCGCCGTCGTTCTTCGTGGAGCGTCTTCTCGACTGGGGCGCTCACGCGGCGCACGGATCCCGCTTCCCGGCCGTGCCGTTCACCGAGCCCGTCGATCCGTCCGGGGTGCTCAGCGCCGCTGCCAAGGTGACCATCGCAGACCGGCTCTGCACGGAGTTCGGAGTGACACGAGCTGACTGCGTGGCCTACGGCGACTCGTCGTCCGACAAGGATCTGTTCGCCGCCGTACCGGTATCGGTGGCGGTCAATGCGGACGCCCACCTGGCCGGGCTGGCGACCCACTCCTACGCGGGACGGGATCTGTGGGACGCCTATGCCTTGGTCGCCCTGCCCGGCAGGTGACAGGGCTTCTTGGAGTCGGGGGCGGCTCGGGAACTGAGAGCGCTAACCGAGGTCGGGGGCGTGCATGGCGCGTACCCCCTCGATATTGCCGTCCAGATAGTGGCGCAGCGAGAGCGGAACCAAGTGAACAGAGGCGATGCCGACGCGGGTGAAGGGGACGCGGACGATCTCGTACTCACCAGCCGGCTCGTCCACTTCGGGGCCGTGCCGCAGGGCCGGGTCCATGGATTCCAGTCGGCAGACGAAGAAGTGCTGCACCTTGACGCCGGTCGCGCCGCCGTCTTCGCCGATGTGCTCCACGGTGTCCACGAAGCACGGCACCACATCGGTGATCTTGGCGCCGAGTTCCTCGGACACTTCCCGATGCAGGGCGTCCACGACGGTCGGATCCTCGGGCTCGACCCCGCCACCGGGAGTGACCCAGTAGGGATCGACACCGGGCTTGGTGCGCTTGATCAAGATGAGGTCGTCACCGTCCAGAAGAACGGCACGGGCGGTGCGCTTGACCACGGGTCGGACGGTCATGGGAGAAATGTGGCCCGGCTGGTTCCACGTGAAACATCGCAAAGCGTCACCACGTGACCGCCGTACGTGGAGGCAGGGCCGGGAGGGCCTCAGCACCAGGCTGTAGCCGCCCGCAGAAGCCACTCGTGGGCCCGCGCCACATGAGGCATGGCGAGGGTTCCCGTCCGCACCACCAGGAAGTATGTGCGCAGTGGCGGCACCGCCGGGTCGTGCAGGGCAGCGATCAGGCCGTCGCTGAGGGCTGCGGCGCACAGATAGCGGGGCAGCACGGCAAGTCCTGCGCCCGCGACCGCACAGGCGAGCACGGCCCGGAGATCCGGGACGATGACCGTGCCCGAGGCAGCGGGGCGTGAGTCGAAGACGGAGGCCCAGTAGCGCGAGACGAAGGGCAGTGACTCGTGGACCTCGACGACGGGCAGGTTCTCCAGCGCGGGCGCCCCCTTCAGGCGCAGCGTCTCCCTGTCGATCCGCTCGCCCCAGCGAGAGGCGGCGACCAGCACGTGCTCCTCGTCGCAGAGCGGGGTCGCGGTGAGCAGGGCACCGCGCGGACGAGCCGTGCTGATGGCCAGGTCATGGTGCCCGGCGGCCAGGCCGTCCAGCGTTTCCTCAGCCGTGCCGAAGGACGCACGGAGTGCGAAACCCTGGCCGTCGTCGCCGGTCAGCTCCGTCAGGGCGGGCAATGCGCGTTCGGCGGTGAACTCGGGAGGGCCGGCGAGGTGAAGGGTTCTGAGCGAGGACTCGTCGTCCAGTCCGCTCTCGGCTATCTCCACCAGGGCGTCGAGATGGGGCGCGGCCTTGTGTGCGAGTTCGTCGCCGATGGTCGTCGGGGTCACCCCGCGCGCCTGACGGAGGAAGAGAGGCCTGCCCAGCTGGCGTTCCAGGGTGCGGATCTGCGAGGTGACGGCGGGCTGGGAGAGACCGAGCAGAGCGGCGGCACGGGTGAAGGAACCAGCCCGGTGCACGGTGACGAAGGTGCGCAGCAAGGCCAGGTCCATGGCATGCCTCCCCTATCCCTGCCCTTCTCCGGCCCCCAAGGCAGGCCCCAACTATAAATAAGTCGATACGCCTCTGTCGCTAGCGTGATTGGACACTGACACAGAGTCAACTAGCCTTGTTCGCGCGGTTCTTCGCGCGCGGAACCGATGACGGTCCGAGTCACGAGGGGGGAGGCTCGGACCGTCCCGCGACCTCAGGGGGCGGACGGCGACGGTGTCACTCGGCGGACTCGTCCAGGGCGCGCAGCAGGTCGGCGATCAGGTCCTCCGGGTCCTCGGCGCCCACGGACATACGGATGAAGCCCTCCGGGACCGCGTCCCCGCCCCACCGGCGGCGGCGCTCAGCCGTGGAACGCACACCGCCGAAGCTCGTCGCGTCCTCGACCAGGCGCAGCGCCTCAAGGAAACGCTCGGCACGCGCGCGCGTGGGCAGCGTGAAGGAGACCACGCAGCCGTAGCGGCGCATCTGCTGCGCGGCGATCTTGTGCGAGGGGTCGTCGGGCAGTCCGGGATAGCGCAGGGCCGAGACCTCGGGCCGCTGCTTGAGGGCTTCGGCGACGGCGAGGGCGGTGGCGTTCTGCCGGTCGACGCGCAGCTGGAGAGTGGCGATGGACCGGTGCGCGAGCCATGCCTCCATGGGCCCGGAGATCGCTCCGACGATCTTGCGCCAGCGACGTACGGCGGCCATCGCCTCGGCGTCGCGGCCGGCGACGTAGCCCAGCAGCACGTCACCGTGCCCGGTGAGCTGCTTGGTACCACTGGCCACGGAGAAGTCGGCACCGAGCTCCAGCGGGCGCTGCCCGAGCGGCGTGGCGAGGGTATTGTCGACGGCCACCAGGGCTCCCTGGGCGTGGGCCGCCTCCACCAGCCGCCTGATGTCGCACACGTCGAGCCCAGGGTTCGACGGGGACTCGATCCACAGCAGCCGGGCTCCCTCGAGGACCTCCAGCTGGGCGTCGCCGCCGGTGGGCGCGGTGCGCACCTCGATGCCGTACGCCTCCAGCTGGGTCCGGACCAGCGGCAGCACCTGGTAGCCGTCGGAGGGCAGTACGACCGCGTCTCCCGCGCGCAGCTGGGAGAACAGCACCGAGGAGATCGCCGCCATGCCGGAGGCGAAGACCAGCGTCTCGACGTCGGCCCGCCCGGGCGCCTCCAGTTCGCCGATGGCGCGCTCCAGCAGCGTCCAGGTCGGATTGTCGTCACGGCCGTACGCGTACGGGCCCGTCACCTCGCCGGGCAGGTGGAAGTGGGCCGCGAACACCGGTCCGGGCAGGGTCGGCTCGTGCTTGACCGGTTCGGGCAGTCCGGCGCGCACCGCGCGCGTGCCGTCGCCGTTACGACCCCGGGCCTTGCTGGTGTCGCTCATGCGGCCCGTCCTTCCAGTTGCTCGCGTACGGCGGCGAGCAGGCCGGTGCTCGCCGTCTCCACCATCTCAAGGCACTCCTCGAAGCCGTCCCGGCGTCCGTAGTACGGATCGGGCACATCGAGGTCGTCACCGGCGGCGGGGTCGTAGGCGCGCAGCAGGCGGACCTTGCGCGCGTCCTCTTCGGTGGGAGCGAGACGGCGCAGGGCCTTGAGATGACCGGCGTCGAGGGCAATCACGAGATCGAGGCGGGAGAACCAGGACGGCTGGAACTGGCGGGCGACGTGATCACTGTCGTAGCCGTGCTCCTCGAGGACCGAGACGGTCCGCGGGTCGGCGGGCTCGCCCTCGTGCCAGCCGCCGGTGCCGGCGCTGTCGGCCTCTATCCGGTCCTCGAGGCCGGCCTCGGCCACGCGCGCGCGGAAGACGGACTCGGCCATCGGGGAGCGGCAGATGTTGCCGGTGCACACGAAGCAGACGCGGTAGGTCATGGCGTGCTCAGTCCTCGTCGGGGAGGATCATGTGCAGGGCCCACGAGACGACCGAGATGATCAGGCCGCCGACCACGGCCGTCCAGAAGCCTTCCACGTGGAAGCTCAGGTTGAGCTTGCCGCACACCCAGGAGGTCAGGAGCAGCATCAACGCGTTCACGACCAGGGTGATCAGGCCCAGGGTGAGGATGAACAACGGGAAGGTGAGCACCTTCACGATCGGCTTGACCAGCCAGTTGACCAGGCCGAAGACCAGCGCGACGACGATCAGCGTGCCGGCCTTCTTGGCCGTGTTGTCACCCGTCAGAGTGATCTTGTCCAGCAGCCACACGGCGACTGCGAGGGCACCCGCGTTGGCGATCGTCTTGACTACGAAATTCTTCATGGTCTGATCGTGGCAGACCGGATCGGAACCGAGCAGTGAGGCGAGGGCGACAACGGCGATGAAGGCATTCCGGCTGGACGAACTGGAGGCGGAGCGCGCCGCCAATGAGGGGGCGTACCTTCAGTTCCTGCGGGAGCGGAACATGTCGGTCGGCCTGTACGCCCTGAACGCGGGCGAGCACGACCCGCAGAAGCCGCACAATCAGGACGAGGTGTACTTCGTCGTGAGCGGCCGGGCGTCGATCACGGTGGGCCTGGAGACGACCGAGGTGGCGCGGGGCAGCGTGGTGTACGTGCCTGCCGGGGTCGCCCACAAGTTCCACCACATCAGCGAGGACCTGAGGGTTCTCGTCGTCTTCTCTCCGCCCGAGGCGTGAGCCCGGACCTCCGGGTTCCCTAGGGGACGGGTCAGGGGAGGACAAGGGACGCGAGGCCCCCGTGGGGCCCCCTGTCGGCCCTAGCATTCGAGTGCAGACATCAACACCGTGCGGGAACAGAGCCGTACGGGAACGCATACGAGAAGGCAAAGGACGAGGGCGATGCGAGAGATATTCGCGGGACTGCCGTGGTGGGTGAAGTGGGTCGCGGTGCCGGTCATCGCTCTGGTCGTGTTCGGCGGCCTGATAGCGACCGTGCTCACCATCGTGATCGGCCTGCTCTTCAAGGCCCTGGTCTTCGTCGCCCTGGTCGGCGGACTCATCTACATCGTGCGCAAGTTCCTGTCGAACTCCTCGTCGCGCAGCGACTGGTGACGGACGCGGGAACGGGCGACCGCTGACGGGATCTCCGGTTCCCGGCAAGGTGAGCACGGGTTTCCCTCGGGGGAGGGAAGTTTCCCCGGAGGCCGTCTGCGTGCGGTGGCGGACGGTTAGAGTCCGGAACTCCCGCGGGGACCGGCCCCGCGGACGGCGCAGATCCCCTCCGTGCTCTTCCTTCGCACGGGCTGCCCCTCGCGTTCCGGGAGTGACCCCCTTGGCCACGGTTGACACCGCACCGGCAGAACCCCACGCACCCCCCACCCCACCGCGCCCCTGCGTGCACCCCACCCACCGGCCGCCTGCCGTCGCGGTCCCCGAACAACCGCACGCCGCCGACGCCCCGGGCCCCGCGCCGCGCGCCGACGCCCCGGGCCCCGCGCCGCGCGCCGACGCCCCCGGTCCACGGCTTCCTGCCGGCGCTCCCGGCCCCCCGGCCGCCGCGACGCTCATCGGGTCCGTCCAGCGCGCCATGCGCCTGCTGGAGACCGTCGCCACGCATGTCTACGGCGCGCCCGCCAAGCAACTCGCCCGCGAGACCGGCCTAGCCCTCCCGACGACCTACCACCTGCTGCGCACCCTGGTGCACGAGGGCTATCTGCGCCGCGAGAAGGGGCGGTTCTTCCTCGGTGACGCGGCCGAGCGGCTGAGCAGCAGCGGAGCCCAGCAGAAACGTCGCAGCGCGGTGGCCGATACGCTCGCGCACTGGCGTGATTCCATCGGTGTGCCGGTGTACTACGCGATGTACCGGGCCGGTGAGATCGAGGTCATGTGCGTCTCCGACTCTCCCGAGGCGCCGGCGGTCGAGGAGTGGGCCGACTTCCGCGAGACCGGCCACGCGCACGCCATCGGACAGTGTCTGCTCTCGCAGTTGGACGAGGACGCCCGCCGCGAGCATCTCGCCCGCTATCCCGTGCGGTCCCTCACTCCCTACACGGTCCGCGACAACGATGCCCTGTTGCGGCGGCTGGCACGGATGCCGCGCATGGAACCGGTGGTGGAGCGCCAGGAGTACGCGCTCGGGACGGTGTGCGCGGCGGTTCCGATCACCGTCGGTACAACCGTGGCCACGATGGCCATGTCGCTGCCGGCCGACCAGGCCGACCGGCTGCTGCCCGCGGCCCATCGGCTCCAGACGGAGATCGGGCGGCATCTGGGCACCCTGACGCTCTCTATCAGTATCTGAAAACTTACTCCTTGTGATCTCCCGTGTACGTTCAGCAAGATTTGACCACGGCGACAGGGATCAATCCCGGCCAGTCGATGTCATATGACGGGGTAGACGATGCGCGAGTCCGTACAGGCAGAGGTCATGATGAGCTTTCTCGTGTCGGAGGAACTCTCCTTCCGCATCCCGGTGGAGTTGCGCTACGAGACCTGTGATCCCTATGCCGTGCGGCTCACCTTCCATCTGCCCGGAGATGCCCCGGTGACTTGGGCGTTCGGACGTGAGCTGCTGATCGACGGCGTCGGCCGGCCGTGCGGGGAAGGGGATGTCCACATCGCTCCCGTCAGTGGGGAGGTGCTGGGCGAGGTGCTGATCAGGCTTCAGGTGGGAAGTGACCAGGCCCTGTTCCGCTCCTCCGCCCCTCCGCTCGTGGCCTTCCTGGACCGTACCGACAAGCTCGTGCCACTGGGTCAGGAAGGCGCCCTGGCCGACTTCGACGCCCATTTGGAGGAGGCCCTGGACCGCATCCTGGCCGAGGAACAGAGCGCGGGCTGAAGTGTTACGGCACGGGGCGCCGGGCGCTCCACCGTGCCGCGTGGACGCATGCAGGAACGCTTCTGCGTGGACGTGGGGGCGTACCCCGTTTCGGGCGCCCCGGCGCTTCCCGTTCCGATGCCGGCTGCGGCTGGACGCACCGCGTCTCAGGTCGGCCCACTGTGGCTCGGCGCTCGCCGCTCACCGTTCGCCGCTCACGGCGTCGGCCCGGGGGCACGCTCACCGCTTCCGGCGGCGGCCACGGCCGCCGCGCGCCGGGGCCGGCTGACCCCCTGTCACGGCCGTTGTGCCGGGGCCCGGACGGTCGGCCGAGACCACCAGGGCGGCGAGCGCGGTCGTGACCGGGACCGAGGCGACGAGACCGATCGAACCCACCAACGTGCGCACGATCTCCTCGGCCACCAGTTCGCTGTTGGCCACGGTCCCGACACTGCTCTGCGCGATCGAGAACAGCAGCAGCAACGGCAGCGCGGCACCGGCATAGGCGAGGACAAGGGTGTTGACCACGGAAGCGATGTGATCGCGGCCGATACGGATACCGGCTCGGTACAACCCCCGCCAGCCCATCGACGGATTGGCCTCGTGCAGCTCCCAGACCGCCGACGTCTGCGTCACGGTCACATCGTCCAGGACGCCGAGTGAGCCGATGATGACGCCGGCCAGCAGCAGACCGCTCATGTCGATCGACGGATACAGGCCGTGGATCAGACCGGTGTTGTCGTCCGTGTTGCCGGTGAGGGCGGCCCAGCCGATGAACAGGGAGCCGAGTACACCGATCAGTGACAGGGAGATCAGCGTGCCGAGCACCGCCACCGAAGTCCGCGCCGACAGGCCGTGGCACATGTACAACGCGATCAGCATGATGGCGCTCGCTCCGACCACTGCCACGAGCAGCGGGTTCGAGCCCTGGAGGATCGCGGGCAGGATGAAGAGGGTCAGGATCAGGAAGCTCACGGTCAGTGCGACGAGCGCCATGACACCGCGCAGCCTGCCGACCACCACGACCGCGAGCGCGAAGATCCCCGCAAGCAGCGTCATCGGGAACTTCCGGTCCACGTCGGCCACCGAGTACTGCAGGTCCTTCGGCGCCGAGGGCTCGTAGGCGACCACCACCTTCTCGCCCTGGTGCAGCTGTCGTGGCTGGTCCGGCTGGACGATCTCGGTGAACGTACGGCCCTTGTCCTTGCCGGTGTCGACCCGGACGGTCGCCTTCTTGCAGGTGCCCTTCGCCTCCTGCTCCGCCGAGGTGCCCTCGGCGGTGGCGGTGTCGCCGGTCGGGGTGTCACCGGAAGCGTTCACCGACTTGCAGCTCACCTCGACGACCGCGGTGACCGTGGCCTGCTGCGTCTCCCGGTCGAAGCCGACACCGGTGCGCTTGTGGGGTGGGGCTTCCCCCGGCCAGAGCACCAGCAGGCCGACGACGACCGCCGCGGTGAAAGGGACCAGGATCGCGGCGATGACCTTGCGCAGGTGCTGGGAGACGGGAGCAGCGGGGCCGTGGCTGTGGCCGTGCGAGTGGCCCTTACTGTGGCCGTGACCGCGGTCGTCGTCCCCTCCGGATGCCTGTCCGGTGCCCCGGTCGCCCCCGGCGAACCCGGCTCCCTGCCCATGACCGCTGGTCACAGGGTCGTCGTGGCCGTAGCCGTCGTCCGGTCCCGAGCCGCCTTGATGGCGCGGCTCAGGCGGCTGATACGGATACTGCTCCATCCTGGTCACCGCCGGATCATTGCAAGAAGGGCAGGGGCCCACTGTTCACCGCGCCACATATGACGCTAGCGTGGAGGCACCTTTGCACACGCGGGAGCTCGGAGCACCGGGCTGAGAGGGCGCTGACCTCCGTACACGCGATGTTTCACGTGGAACAGACGATGTTCCGCAGGAAACGTCGCCGAACGGAAACCGCTGCGTCGACCGCCGAACCTGTTACCGGGTAATGCCGGCGTAGGGAGTAGGTCTCATGACCAACAAGGACGCACGCACGCCTGCCTCCGTTCAGGACGACACGTCCCAGGAGGCCGGGAAGTCCATCGGCTGGCACAAGGCGTACGTTGAGGGTTCGCGCCCCGACCTGCGCGTGCCGGTCCGTCAGGTGCACCTCACCAACGGGCAGTCGGTCACGCTGTACGACACGTCGGGCCCGTACACCGATCCACTCGTCGACACCGATGTCTGCAGGGGTCTGCCGCCGTTGCGGGAGAACTGGATCATCGCCCGCGGCGACACCGAGGAGTACGCGGGCCGTCCCGTCCGTCCCGAGGACGACGGGATCAAGCACACCTCGCCGCGCGGTGGGCTGCGCAACCTGGACGCGGTCTTCCCGGGGCGGCCGCGTCAGCCACGCCGGGGCCGGGACGGCGAGGCGGTGACACAGCTCGCGTATGCCCGCCGGGGCGAGGTCACCCCCGAGATGGAGTACGTGGCCATTCGCGAGAACGTCTCTCCCGAGGTGGTCCGTGAGGAGATCGCGGCCGGTCGTGCGGTGCTGCCGGCCAACGTCAACCACCCGGAGATCGAGCCGATGATCATCGGCAAGCGGTTCCTGGTGAAGGTCAACGCCAACATCGGCAACTCGGCGGTGACCTCCTCCATCGAGGAGGAGGTGGAGAAGATGACCTGGGCGACCCGCTGGGGCGCCGACACGGTCATGGACCTCTCCACCGGCCGCAACATTCACACCACCCGCGAGTGGGTGCTGCGCAACTCCCCCGTTCCCATCGGTACCGTGCCCCTCTACCAGGCCCTGGAGAAGGTCGACGGCAGGGCCGAGGAACTGACCTGGGAGATCTACAAGGACACGGTCATCGAGCAGGCCGAGCAGGGTGTGGACTACATGACCGTCCACGCCGGCGTGCGGCTGCCGTACGTCCCGCTCACCGCCAATCGCAAGACCGGCATCGTCTCGCGCGGCGGCTCGATCATGGCCGCGTGGTGCCTGGCGCACCACAAGGAGTCGTTCCTGTACGAGAACTTCGAGGAGCTGTGCGAGATCCTCGCCGCCTACGACGTCACGTACTCGCTGGGCGACGGCCTCAGGCCGGGTTCGATCGCGGACGCCAACGACGAGGCCCAGTTCGCCGAACTGCGCACGCTCGGGGAACTCAACCGGATCGCGAAGCGTTTCAACGTACAGACGATGATCGAGGGCCCGGGGCATGTCCCGATGCACAAGATCAAGGAGAACATCGACCTTCAGCAGGAGATCTGCGATGAAGCTCCGTTCTATACGCTCGGCCCGCTGACCACGGACATCGCGCCGGCGTACGACCACATCACCTCCGGCATCGGTGCCGCGATGATCGCCTGGTGGGGCACGGCGATGCTTTGCTACGTCACGCCCAAGGAACACCTGGGCCTGCCCAACCGGGACGACGTCAAGACCGGCGTCATCACCTACAAGATCGCCGCACACGCGGCCGACCTCGCCAAGGGACACCCGGGTGCGCAGGAGTGGGACGACGCGCTGTCCGACGCGCGCTTCGAGTTCCGGTGGGAGGACCAGTTCAACCTCGCCCTGGACCCGGACACGGCACGGGAGTTCCACGACGAGACCCTGCCGGCCGAGCCCGCCAAGACGGCCCACTTCTGCTCCATGTGCGGGCCGAAGTTCTGCAGCATGAAGATCTCGCAGGACATCCGCCGCGAACACGGCGGCAGCCGGGCCGACATCGAGGAGGGCATGGCCCAGAAGTCGAAGGAGTTCGCGGCGAGCGGGAACAGGGTGTACCTGCCGATCGCCGACTGAGGCAGAGGGAAGGAAATCGCCGCTCCGGTGCGGCCGGTGCGGTGGCAGGTGCGGCTGGGGACGGCGGGATCGCGGCTGACCGGGGTGGTGACGCCACACCGGTTGGCCGCTCGGTCCGCCCGGTCGGGCCCCTGGAGTCCGGGAGCGCGAGCCGGGTTGTTCGGATAGTGCTGCGGGGTCAGTCGGGCTGGTGCTCCGGGCCGCCGAATTCCGGGCTCGTGTAGTCCGGGCTGGTGAAGCTCGGGCGGCCGGAGTCTGTGCCGTCGTCGGGGCTGCTGAAGCCGGGGCGGCCGTATCCCAGGCGCGGCATGCGGCCGCTCGGGGCGGGCGGCGTCGTGTGGTGCAGGGCGGCCGGTCCGGGATCGGCGAGTGCCTCTCGCAGGAACGGCAGGATGCCGCGCTCCAGCAGAGCGTCCCGCCAGGCCTCTCTGGCCCTGTCCAGTTCCCGGTGGGCCGCGTCCAGTGCCTGGGCCTGGGGCGAACTGCCGTTGCGCAGGGCGGTGAGGAGCAGTCCGACGGCGGCGACGAGGATCGTGGCCGCCGTCACCGCGCCGAACACCCAGCCGGCGGTGAGCATGGTCTGCCCGAAGGCCTGTCCGGGGCTGAGCGTCTTCAGGATGTAGCCGACGAGCAGAAAGATCGCGGCGGCGGTTCCGGAGAGGACGGGAGCCAGTACGGCGATGACCGCGACGGCGCCCGCACCGGTGTTCTCGGCGGCCTCGCCGAGGCTGGTGACGAGTCCCGTCGTGGCCGGACTCTCGTCATCGAGGGGGGAGTCGCGGGTGGTCGACGGGGCCATCGCCGGATGGCGCAGTTCCTCGCGGACCTTCACATAGTGCTGGTATTCGGCCGCGGCGGCGGCCGTGATCAGGGCGCTGGCATTGAGCGCCATGGTGCGCAACTGCTCGGAATTGAGCCGCTGTCCGACAGCGGCCAGTTCCGGCCGGTGCGGTGCGGAGCGCAGCGCCTCATCGAGGAGCCGCTCGAATTCCAGGCGGTCCTCGCTCTGCAGGTGCTGCGGAACGCTGTTCATGTGCATCCCCCGATGCTCCGTAGGGCTTGGGGCTCGCACGCCGGCGAGCCGTCGGGCAGAAACGGAGGGGAGCCTGCTACGGATAAGCCGATGGTAGAGCCGTGACGGCGCACGGTGACAGGGGGTTGCCGGAAATTGCCCTTCGGCCTGCGCGTACTCCGCCGGGGGACGCCTGCCCGCGGAACGGTCAGGTAGTCAGGGGAAGTTGCCGGACCAGGAGTTTTCCGGCCATGGTCACCCCGCCGTCCATGGCGATGGCGAGCCCGTCGGCGTAGACGTGCGGTCCCTCCACGACCGGGCCGGTGCCCTCCTCGCCCTCCTCGGAGCCGACCTCGCCGAGGAGGTAGGGAATCGGGCTGTGGCCGTGAACGATGCGGGTCCCGCCGTACGTATCGAGGAGGGAGCGCACGGCGTCGGCGCCGCCCTCGTCGCGGAAGGAGAAGCGCTTGGTGAACTTGCGGAACAGATCCCAGCACTCGTCCGCGTCATTGCGGGTGAGGGTCTCGCGGACGGTGTCGTTGACCGCCTCGATGGAGTCGCCGTAGTCGAGATAGGCGGTGGTGTCCGAGTGCACGAGCAGATAGCCGTCCACCTCCTCGATGGCGTCAAGGCGGGCCATCCACTGCAGGTGGTGGTCCTGGAGTCGGTCCATGTCGGTCTTCTGGCCGCCGTTGAGCAGCCAGGCCGCCTGGAAGGTGGCGGTTCCCGCGCCGGAGTTGACGGGCGTGTCGCCGAACCGCTTGGCACCGAGCAGCAGCAGTTCGTGGTTGCCCATGAGGGCCTTGCAGTAGCCGCCGGCCGCCGCGGCCTCGGCGGACAGCCGCATCACGAGGTCGATGACGCCGATGCCGTCGGGCCCGCGGTCCGTGAAGTCGCCGAGGAACCACAGCCGGGCGGCGCCCGCGCACCACTGACCCGAGGCGTCGATCAGACCCTGTTCCTGCAGGGCGGTCACCAGTTCGTCGAGGTATCCGTGGACGTCTCCGACGACGAACAGCGGTCCGGGCCCGGCCGCGGGCTGCGGGGCGGGGGCCGTGGGTGCCGGTTCGACGGGGACCTGGACCGTCTCCGTCCGGTTGATGACGGGAAGATCACGCCGGGTGGGCGTGTAGCCGTCGGGGTACGCCTCGTCGGCGGGCGGCACGGTGTCGCCCGGAGGGGCGGTGCGGACGTACGGACCGGTCTCGTGGACGTATGCAGGCACCCGGAAGTCGCGCAGCGTCGCCGTCCGCTCCACTTCGGGTCCCTGACCGGCCCCCTGAGTCATCAGACCCCTCCACCATCGCGCCGCAGCTGCACCGCTTCGGACTGCCTGGTCGCAGCGGTCCACGGTGTCGTGGGCCCATCATAGGAATGCGCGTCGCGCCGTGTGATGACCCAGGGGTGGTGAATCGGAACAAGACTCCAGTTCACCGCGGCTTTCGCCCCGTTTGGGCAGGGGTTCGGCCGACTCCACGCCGGCCGAACCCCCGGCTCACTGACCGCCGGCCCGCCCTGCTCCCTCCACCGGCCGAGAAAGGTGCGGGGTGAGCGCCCTGCTTTGGGCGCTATTTGTCGTCCGGCATTCGCGGCGGACTGACCGTCGTGCGCGGCGGGCGCCGCTGGGAGGAGGTGCGCACGATCAGCTCGGTCGGTATCACCTGCTCAACCGGCTGGTTCGAATCCACGCCCTCGATGGCGTCGATGAGGAGCTGGACCACCGCGGTGCCGATGCGGCGGGGTTTCAGGGAGAGCGTGGTGATGGGCGGCTCGGTGCTCGCGTAGACCATGGACTCGCTGCAGCACACGAGCAGCAGGTCGTCGGGGACGCGGAGCCCGTAGCGGCGGGCGGCGGCCAGCAGGTCCGTGCCGTTGGGATCGAACAGTCCGTAGACCGCGTCGGGCCGGTCCGGGCGGGCGAGCAGCCGGTCGGCGGCGACGGCGCCCGCGCACGGGTCGTGCGCGGGGTAGGCCTCGTAGACCGGGTCCTGGCCGACGCGCTCGCACCAGCGCAGGTAGGCGGTGGTCGACAGATGGGTGTACGTGTCCGTCGTCGTGCCGGTGAGCAGGCCGATCCGTCGGGCGCCGGCGTCGGCGAGGTGGTCGAGGATGCCGAGGACGGCGGCCTCGTGGTCGTTGTCGACCCAGGCGGTGACCGGCAGCGAGCCGGCCGGGCGCCCGTCGGAGACGACCGGGAGTCCCTGCCGGACCAGCTCGCTGACCACCGGGTCCTGATCGGAGGGGTCGATGACGACCGTGCCGTCCAGGGCGACGTTGGACCACACGTCGTGGCGGGAGGTCGCGGGCAGGATGACGAGGGCGTAGCCGCGGGCAAGCGCGGCCGAGGTGGCGGCCCGCGCCATCTCGGCGAAGTACGCGAACTCCGTGAAGGTGAAAGGTTCATCCCCGTACGTCGTCACGGTCAGGCCGATGAGGCCGGACTTGCCGGTACGGAGGGTGCGGGCGGCGGCCGAGGGACGGTACCCCAGCCGGTCGGCGACCTCGCGGACGTGGCGCCGGGTGGCATCCGGGAGTCGGCCCTTGCCGTTGAGGGCGTCGGAGACGGTCGTGATGGAGACTCCGGCGGCGGCGGCCACGTCTCTGATGCCCGCCCGGCCCGGCCGGCTGCCTCGCCGTGAGGTTTCCGCGCGGCTCACCTGGTGCTTCCCTGCTGCTGTCATGGCGAGCCGATAGTAGGGCTCATGCGGTGGGGTAGTGCGGACGCATATGCACGCGTTGACAGGCACGTTTCTGCATGGTCGCAAGCAGTCAACTGCCTTTGAAATAAAGGCAGTTCATCGATCCGGCGGTAGGACGTGACTTGTCAACGCGGATGGGCCTGCCAAGTGCCCGATGTTTCGAAGAGGTCTCAACTCACCTGCACGGGTGATGCGCGCTACGGCGCGAGCCACCGGCGCATAGATATATGTACGGCGCGCCCCCTGAAACGTACGCCTTCGTACGGTGATGCCCGCGATGGGGCCGGGGCGGCGGTGGTTCTCGTATTGCCTGCCCGCACCTGTACGCAGCGGGGCTGAATCCTCATAAGGTGAGGAGTATTGGAAGCCGGCGGCGTCGACGGTCCGCCGGCGATCGCGAGGAGGACTGCGGTGAGCGAGACGAGCCCCAAGCTGCGTGTCGAGCTGGAGGGGATCCCCACCTACAAGCCGGGCAAGCCCGCCGCGGCCGGTGGGCCGGTTGCCTACAAGCTGTCCTCCAACGAGAACCCCTACCCGCCGCTGCCGGGTGTGATGGAGAGCGTGACGGCGGCTGCCTGCAACTTCAATCGCTACCCGGACATGGCGTGCACGGGGCTGATGGACGAGCTGTCGGAACGCTTCGGTGTCCCGGTCTCCCACGTGGCCACCGGCACCGGTTCCGTGGGCGTTGCCCAGCAGCTCATCCAGGCCACCAGCGGCCCCGGCGACGAGGTGATGTACGCCTGGCGGTCCTTCGAGGCGTACCCGATCATCACGCAGATCAGCGGCGCCCGGTCGGTGCAGGTGCCGCTCACGCCCGGTGACGTGCACGACCTGGACGCGATGGCGGACGCGATCACCGACCGGACGCGTCTGATCTTCGTCTGCAACCCCAACAACCCGACCGGCACGGTGGTGCGGCGGGCCGAACTGGAGCGGTTCCTCGACCGGGTGCCCGGTGATGTCCTGGTGGTGCTGGACGAGGCCTACCGCGAGTTCATCCGCGACCCGGAGGTGCCCGACGGCGTCGAGCTGTACCGGAACCGGCCCAACGTCTGTGTCCTGCGGACCTTCTCCAAGGCGTACGGGCTCGCCGGGCTGCGCGTCGGTTTCGCGATCGCCCATGAGCCGGTCGCGGCGGCGTTGCGCAAGACGGCGGTGCCCTTCGGCGTCAGCCAGCTCGCGCAGGAAGCGGCGATCGCCTCGCTGCGGGCCGAGGACGAGTTGCTCGGCCGGGTCGGCTCGCTGGTGTGCGAGCGCAAGCGCGTGGTCGACGCGCTGCGTGCCCAGGGGTGGACGGTGCCGGAGACGCAGGCGAACTTCGCCTGGCTGCGGCTGGGCGAGCGTACGGTCGCGTTCGCACAGGCCTGCGAGCAGCACGGTGTCGTGGTCCGGCCGTTCCCGGGCGAGGGTGTGCGGGTGACGGTCGGAGAGACCGAGGCGAACGACATCTTCCTGAAGGTGGCCGAGGCGTTCTGCAAGGAGCTGTAGCTCTACTCGTTGATCAGTTCCACACGGACGGGGTCGCCGGCTCGTACGGTTGCCAGAACGCCGGGGTCCTCGTCCAGGCTCCCGAGCACATTGCACGGGCTCGCGAGGCGGCACTCGTCGCCTCGCGAGATCGGCGTGGGCCCATAGGGGAGGGCGAGCGCGTCGCCTTCCGTCCAGAAGGCCACCGTGCCCGGCTCCACGACCTGCCGGGCGTCCGTTTCACGTGAAACGGAGACTCCTGTGTCGAAATACACCTCCTCGCCCCATGTGCAGGCGCTGGAGGTGAGTGGCAGCGCCTTGGCGAGGGCCTGCGCCGTCGGTGAGTCTGCGTCGAGGGTCGCGGTGGTGTTTCCCGCGGGCCAGGAAATGCGTATCTGCATGGAGCGCAATTCAACAAGATGTTGGAGTCGCTGCCAAGGCCTTGACGCGACGGCGAAGGGGGGACCCCCCGTCGGTTGCCGAAAATCAGTGCGTCATAATAGCTTGTGAATGTGAACGCGTTCACAAGCGCGTCCCGATTGTCCTGTATGTGCGCGATAAACAGGGCAAACCGCCGCTGTACCACGGCGTAGTAAGGAGAGTGACGACGTGGACCTGGCTCTGGCGCCGGAGACACTGGCGCGCTGGCAGTTCGGCATCACCACCGTCTACCACTTCCTGTTCGTCCCGCTGACCATCTCTCTGGCCGCCCTCACGGCCGGGCTGCAGACGGCCTGGGTGCGTACGGAGAAGGAGAAGTACCTCAGGGCGACGAAGTTCTGGGGCAAGCTCTTCCTGATCAACATCGCCATGGGCGTGGTCACCGGCATCGTGCAGGAGTTCCAGTTCGGTATGAACTGGTCCGACTACTCGCGCTTCGTCGGCGACATCTTCGGCGCACCGCTCGCCTTCGAGGCGCTGATCGCGTTCTTCTTCGAGTCCACCTTCATCGGCCTGTGGATCTTCGGCTGGGACAAGCTCCCCAAGAAGATCCACCTCGCCTGCATATGGATGGTCTCGATCGGCACGATCCTGTCGGCGTACTTCATCCTCGCTGCCAACTCGTGGATGCAGCATCCGGTCGGCTACAAGATCGACAAGGCGAAGGGGCGCGCCGAGCTGACGGACTTCTGGGCCGTACTGACCCAGAACACCGCGCTCAGCCAGGCCTTCCACACCCTGTCCGCGGCCTTCCTGACCGGAGGGGCCTTCATGGTGGGCATCGCCGCCTACCACCTGGCCCGCAAGAAGCACATCCGTGAGATGAAGACCTCGCTGCGGCTCGGACTGGTCACCGTGGTCATCGCCGGCATGCTCACCGCGGTCAGCGGCGACACCCTCGGCAAGGTCATGTTCAAGCAGCAGCCCATGAAGATGGCCGCCGCCGAGGCGCTGTGGGACGGGCAGAAGCCCGCACCCTTCTCGATCTTCGCCTACGGAGACGTGGAGAAGGGGCACAACACCGTCGCGATCGAGATCCCGGGCCTGCTGTCCTTCCTCGCCAACGACAACTTCACCTCGCACGTCCCCGGCATCAACGACGTCAACAAGGCCGAGCAGCAGAAGTTCGGGCCGGGCGACTACCGGCCCAACATCCCGGTCGCCTTCTGGGGCTTCCGTTGGATGATCGGCTTCGGCATGGCCTCCTTCGCCATCGGCCTGGCCGGGCTGTGGCTGACCCGCAAGAAGTTCATGCTGCCGGACCACCTGCGGGTCGGCGAGGACGAGGTGCCTCATCTGGTGCTGTTCAAGAACAAGGCGCTCAGCCCGAAGCTGACGCCCTGGTACTGGCGCATCGCCACCTGGACGCTGGCCTTCCCCCTGATCGCCAACTCGTGGGGCTGGATCTTCACCGAGATGGGCCGCCAGCCGTGGGTCGTCTACGGCGTCCTGCAGACCCGGCACGCGGTCTCCCCCGGTGTCTCCCAGGGCGAGGTCCTCACCTCGATGATCGTCTTCACCTCGCTGTACGCGATCCTCGCCGTGGTCGAGGTCAAGCTGCTCGCGAAGTACATCAGGTCCGGCCCGCCCGAGCTGACCGAAGCCGATCTCAACCCACCCACGAAGATCGGCGGCGACACTCGTGACGCCGACAAGCCGATGGCCTTCTCGTACTAGGCCGAGGGAACAGCCATGGAACTTCACGACGTCTGGTTCGTCCTGATCGCCGTCCTGTGGACCGGCTACTTCTTCCTGGAGGGCTTCGACTTCGGGGTCGGCATCCTCACCAAGCTGCTGGCCCGAAACCGGCCGGAGCGGCGGGTGCTGATCAACACCATCGGGCCCGTCTGGGACGGCAACGAGGTGTGGCTGCTCACGGCCGGCGGTGCGACCTTCGCCGCGTTCCCGGAGTGGTACGCCACCCTCTTCTCAGGTTTCTATCTGCCGCTGCTGATCATCCTGGTCTGCCTGATCGTCCGGGGCGTCGCCTTCGAGTACCGGGCGAAGCGTCCCGAGGAGAACTGGCAGCGCAACTGGGAGACGGCGATCTTCTGGACCTCGCTGATCCCGGCGTTCCTGTGGGGCGTGGCCTTCGGGAACATCGTGCGGGGCGTGAAGATCGACCAGCACTTCGAGTACGTCGGCGGTGTCCTGGACCTGCTCAACCCCTACGCCCTGCTCGGCGGTCTGGTGACGCTCACGCTCTTCACCTTCCACGGGGCGGTCTTCACCGCGCTCAAGACCGTGGGGGACATCCGGGTGCGGGCACGGCAGCTGGCTCTTCGGGTGGGTCTTGTCACGACCGTCGCGGCGCTCGCCTTTCTGCTGTGGACGCAGGCCCACAGCGGTGACGACAAGAGCCTGGTGGCCCTGATCGTGGCGGTCGCCGCCCTGGTGGCCGCTCTGGTGGCCAACCAATTCGGGCGTGAGGGATGGGCGTTCGCGTTGTCCGGCGTCACGATCGTGGGCGTTGTGGCGGTGCTCTTCCTGTCGCTCTTCCCGAATGTCATGCCGTCCTCGCTCAACGGGGACTGGAGTCTGACGGTCACCAATGCCTCGTCCAGCCCGTACACCCTGAAGATCATGACGTGGCTGGCGGCCATCGCCACGCCCCTGGTGTTGCTCTACCAGGGCTGGACCTACTGGGTGTTCCGCAAGCGGATCGGCACGCAGCACATCGCTCCCGACGCTGCGGCGGGCGCCGCACACTGAGTCCGCCGAGGGTGTGTTTCACGTGAAACACACCCTCTGGACCGAAGGGCACGTTTCACGTGAAACCAATCGATCCTCGTCTTCTGCGCTACGCCCGCGCCACCCGGCTCTTCCTGGCTGCGGTCGTCGGCCTGGGTGCCGTTGGTGCGGGACTGGTCATTGCCCAGGCGATGCTCATCGCCGAGGTCGTTGTCGGAGCATTCCAGCACGGGGAGTCCGCCGCTGGGCTGCGTACACCCCTGCTGCTGTTGGTGGCCGTGGCCGCGGGGCGGGCGGTTGTCGCGTGGCTCACCGAACGTGCCGCCCATCGGGCGAGCGCGGCGGTGAAGTCGGAACTGCGGGGGCGCCTTCTCGACCGTGCGGCGGCGCTCGGTCCCGGGTGGCTGGCCGGTCAGCGCACCGGTTCGCTGGTCACGCTGGCCACGCGCGGGGTCGACGCCCTCGACGACTACTTCTCGCGCTATCTGCCGCAGTTGGGGCTGGCGGTGGTCGTACCGGTGGCGGTACTGGCGCGGATCGTCACCGAGGACTGGGTGTCGGCGGCGATCATCGTCGGCACCCTGCCCCTCATCCCGCTCTTCATGATGCTGATCGGCTGGGCCACCCAGGCCCGCATGGACCGTCAGTGGCGGCTGCTGTCCCGGCTCTCCGGGCACTTCCTGGACGTGGTCGCCGGACTGCCCACGCTGAAGGTCTTCGGGCGGGCCAAGGCACAGGCCGAGTCGATCCGCCGGATCACCGGTGAGTACCGCGAGGCCACCCTGCGGACCCTCCGGATCGCCTTCCTCTCCTCCTTCGCGCTGGAGTTGCTCGCCACGCTGTCGGTCGCCCTGGTCGCGGTGACGATCGGCATGCGGCTCGTGCACGGCGACATGGACCTGTACATCGGCCTGGTGATCCTGGTGCTGGCGCCCGAGGCCTACCTGCCGCTGCGTCAGGTCGGTGCGCAGTACCACGCGGCGGCCGAGGGGCTCGCCGCCGCGGAGGAGATCTTCGGCGTGCTGGAGACGCCGGTTCCGGCATCGGGTGCCGGTGCGGTGCCGGCGGGCACGGTGACCTTCGAGGAGGTCTCCGTACGCTACCCCGGCCGTTCCGTGCACGCCGTGACGGAGGTGTCGTTCAGCGTCGAGCCCGGCGAGACGGTCGCGCTGGTCGGGCCCAGCGGGGCGGGCAAGTCGACACTGTTGAACGTGCTGCTCGGGTTCGTCCAGCCCACCGAGGGGCGGGTGCGGATCGGGGGAGCGGACCTCACCGGACTCGATGTGGAGGAGTGGCGGTCACGCATCGCATGGGTGCCGCAGCGGCCGCACCTGTATGCCGGGACCATCGCGGAGAACGTGCGGTTGGCCCGGCCGGACGCAGATGACGCTGCCGTACGCCGGGCACTGCGGGACGCGGGTGCGCTGGAGTTCGTGGACGCGCTGCCCGAGGGGATCGAGACGGTGCTCGGGGAGGACGGGGCCGGGCTGTCGGCGGGGCAGCGGCAGCGGTTGGCTCTGGCCCGGGCGTTTCTCGCGGACCGGCCCGTGCTGTTGCTGGATGAGCCGACGGCTGCCCTGGACGGGGCAACGGAGGGGGAGATCGTCGCGGCGGTGCGGCGGCTTGCTGTCGGGCGCACGGTGCTGCTTGTCGTGCATCGGCCGGCGTTGTTGTCGCTGGCCGATCGGGTGGTGCGGCTACGGGACGCGGAGCCGGTGACGCACCGGAGCGGCGATGAGCCCCCCAGGGCGCTCCGTCCCCTGGACCCCTGGCAGGGTTCCGCGGGATCCCGACTCGGCACGTTCGAAGATGACCGCCCGGTCTCCGGGCTCGGGCGCGCGGAAGGGGGCCTGTCGGGTTCTCGGGCTGGGCGGGCCGGGGATGGCGCAGCGGACGTGACTTCGGGGCGACCGCGGCGAGTGCTTGCTTGGGTTCGTGGGCTGGCGGGGCCCCGGCGGGGCCGGTTGGTGCTGGCCCTGGTGCTGGGAAGCCTGGCGCTCGGTAGTGCCGTGGGGCTGATGGCGACCTCCGGGTGGCTCATCTCGCGGGCCTCGCAGCAGCCGCCGGTGCTGTATCTGATGGTCGCCGTGACGGCGACGCGGGCCTTCGGGATCGGGCGGGCCGTCTTCCGCTACGCCGAGCGGCTGGTGTCGCACGACGCCGTGCTGCGGATGCTGGCCGACACCCGGGTTGCCGTGTACAGGCGCCTGGAGCGGCTGGCGCCTGCTGGACTGCGCAGCGTTCGCCGCGGTGACCTGCTGACCCGGCTGGTCGCGGACGTCGATGCGCTCCAGGACTACTGGCTGCGCTGGCTGCTGCCCGCATCGGTCGCCGTCGCCGTGTCGGCCGTCTCCGTCGGTTTCACGGCCTGGCTGCTGCCCGAGGCCGGTGCCGCCCTCGCGGCGGGTCTCGTCGCGGCTGGTGTCGGCGTCCCGCTCGTCACCGCGACGGTGGCCCGGCGGACCGAGCGACGGCTGGCCCCGGCCCGCGGCGCCCTCGCCACCCGCGTCACCGACCTGCTCACCGGAACCGCCGAACTCACCGTCGCCGGGGCGCTGCCCGCTCGTACCGACGTGGCCCGGCGAGCGGACGGCACCCTCACCCGGATCGCCTCGCGTGCCGCCGCCGTGACCGCGCTCGGCGACGGTCTCACCGCGCTGATCTCCGGCCTGACGGTCACGGCGACCGCGCTGTTCGGTGCCCAGGCGGTGGTCGCGGGCCGGCTCAGCGGTGTGGCCATGGCCGTGGTCGTCCTCACTCCGCTGGCCGTCTTCGAGGCCGTACTGGGGCTGCCGCTCGCCGTGCGCCATCGGCAGCGGGTGCGGCGCAGTGCGGAGCGCGTCCGCGAAGTGCTCGACGCCCCGGCGCCCGTGCGTGAGCCCGAGCGGCCCCGGCAGGCGCCCGCCTCGCCGTTCCCGCTGGTGGTCAGGGAGCTGGCCGCGCGGTACGAGGGCCAGCGGCGGGAGGCGCTGGCCGGGTTCGATCTCACCCTGGAGGAGGGGCGGCGGATCGCGGTGGTCGGGGCGTCCGGTTCCGGCAAGACGACCCTCGCCCAAGTGCTGCTGCGCTTCCTCGACCCGAGCGAGGGCTCGTACACCGTCGCCGGTGTGGACGCCTGTGCGCTGGACGGCGACGACGTACGGCGGCTCGTCGGGCTGTGTGCGCAGGACGCGCATCTCTTCGACAGCTCGGTGCGCGAGAACCTGCTGCTGGCCAGGAAGGACGCCACCGAGGCCGAGCTTCGGCGGGCGCTGGACCGGGCCCGGCTGCTGGACTGGGTGGAGGGGTTGCCGGACGGCCTGGACACGCTTGTCGGCGAGCACGGGGCGCGGTTGTCCGGCGGTCAGCGACAGCGGCTCGCGCTGGCCCGCGCTCTGCTGGCCGACTTCCCCGTACTGGTCCTGGACGAGCCCGCCGAGCACCTGGACCTGCCGACGGCCGACGCGCTGACCGCCGACCTGCTGGCCGCCACTCGGGGCCGTACGACGCTGCTGATCACGCACCGGCTGGCCGGGCTGGAGGCGGTGGACGAGGTGATCGTTCTCGACGTGGGACGGGTGGTGCAGCGGGGCACCTACGCGGAACTGCTCGCGGTGGACGGGCCGTTGCGGGCGCTGGTGCGGCGGGAGGCGGAGGCGGAGTCGTTGGTGGCGGTGGGGTGACCGGGTCCTGTTCGGTGGCCGTGGCATGTGCGCTGTGCCCTCTCCCGGCCCCGCGCGGCGAGACCGACCCCGCGTGGAGGTACCGGCGGGGTTGCGCACACGGGTGGTGCGCGAGATCAACACGGCTGCCGTACCGCTGGGGTTCATCGGGGAGAACGGCGGCGGCACGACGGTGGTGTGGGAGGCGCCGTACCAGTGACCGTCCCGGTCAGGGACTTTCCGCGAGCAGTTGCTCGATCACGACGGCGACTCCGTCCTCGTTGTTCGCGACCGTACGGCCCGACGCGGCGGCGACGACGTCCGGGTGGGCGTTGCCCATCGCGTACGAGTGGCCGGCCCAGCTCAGCATCTCGACGTCGTTGGGCATGTCGCCGAAGGCGACGACCTCCTCGTGCGAGATCCCGCGCTCGGCGCAGCACAGGGCGAGCGTGCTGGCCTTGGAGACGTCGGGGCCGCTCAGTTCCAGCAGGGCGCTGGGGCTGGAGCGGGTGACGTTGGCGCGGTTGCCGATCGCGAGCCGGGCGAGGGTGAGGAAGGCGTCCGGGTCGAGGGCGGGGTGGTAGGCCAGGATCTTGAGCACGGGCTGGTCGGCGTCCGGGCCGTCGGGGGCGAGGAGTTGCTCGGCGGGCAGGAGGTTGTCCGGTATCTCCCTGTGCAGCTTGGGATAGTCCGGCTCCTGGTGGAAGCCGTAGGTCTGCTCCACCGCGAACACGGTGCCGGGTGCCGCCTCGCGCAGCAGCCGTACGGCGTCCAGGGCGTTCTCGCGCGCCAGTTCGCGCACCTTCACGAAGCGGTGGGCGCCGGGGCCGCCGTGCAGGTCGACCACGGCGGCGCCGTTGCCGCAGATCGCCAGGCCGTGTCCGTGGACGTGTTCGCTGACGACGTTCATCCAGCGGGCCGGGCGGCCGGTGACGAAGAAGACCTCGATGCCCGCCTCCTCCGCGGCGGCGAGCGCGGCGACCGTACGCGGTGAGACCGACTTGTCGTCGCGCAGCAGCGTGCCGTCGAGGTCGGTGGCGATCAACCGCGGCCGTACGGCGGCGGACGGGGTCCCGGGCTGTCTGGTCGCTGAGGTCACCCGGCCATTCTCACGCATATGCCAGCACGGCCGTGCGGGAGTGCGCACAGATGAGACACAGATGACGCTCGACGCAGGTCCCGGGAGACGTCCGGTCAGCCCAGCTGGGCGAGGGCTTCCATGGCGATCTGCTCGAAGACCTTCTCGTCCGCGGCGAAGTCGGAGTCCGGGATGGGCCAGTGGATCACGATCTCGGTGAAGCCGAGTTCCTTGTGGCGGCCGGCGAAGTCCACGAAGGCGTCCAGGGACTGAAGCGGCCGGGCGCGGTCCGGGGTGAAGCCCGTGAGCAGGATCTTCTCCAGGCCGGCCATGTCCCGCCCGGCGTCCGCGCAGGCCTCGGACAGTCTGGCGATCTGGCCGCGCAGAGCCTCGACGGACTGCTCCGGGGTGCCGGTCTCGTACAGCTTCGGGTCGCCGGTGGTCACCCATGCCTGGCCGTGCCGGGCGGCGAGCCTGAGGCCGCGCGGGCCCGTGGCCGCCACCGCGAACGGCAGCCGGGGCCGCTGCATGCAGCCCGGGATGTTCCGGGCCTCGTGCGCCGAGTAGAAGCGGCCCTCGTGCGTCACCGCGTCCTCGGTGAGCAGCCGGTCCAGCAGCGGCACGAACTCGACGAACCGGTCGGCTCGCTCGCGCGGACTCCACGGTTCCTGGCCCAGCGCGGTGGCGTCGAAGCCTGTGCCGCCGGCGCCGATGCCGAGGGTGATCCGGCCGCCGGAGATGTCGTCGAGGGAGATCAGCTCCTTCGCGAGGGTCACCGGGTGCCGGAAGTTCGGCGAGGTCACCAGCGTGCCCAGGCGCAGCCGCTCGGTGACGCCGGCGGCGGCCGTCAGCGTGGGAACGGCGCCGAACCAGGGGCCGTCACGGAAGCTGCGCCAGGACAGGTGGTCGTAGGTGTACGCGGTGTGGAAGCCGAGCTGCTCGGCCCGCACCCAGGCCGAACGGCCGCCTTCGCTCCAGCGGCGGTACGGCAGGATCACGGTGCTCAGACGCAGGCTCATGCGCTCGAGAGTAAGCGGCCCCACCGACAACGGACCAAACGGTCACTGAACGCGGCTGCTCAGCCACGGACTGAGCAGGACCATCGGGACGTACTCCTTGTGCGTGCGGTCGCCGGGCAGCGGGACGACCAGGCGGTAGCCGGGCGGGAAGCGGCGCGCCTTGACGTGGGCGAGGCCCTCGAAGACGGAGCGGAGGAAGGCGGGCACGTCGTCGCGCGGGATGTCCGGGCACTCGATGCCCTCGACCGTGATCAGCGCGTCGTCCTCCGGGTAGAGCCGCACGCTCACCCGGGGTACGCCGCCGAACTCGGCGTACGCCTCGTGCGGCAGGGAGCCGTCGGGGTCCGTGGTCACGCCGATGCCCGCGGTGCCGCGGCGGGAGGTCTGGTCGGCGCCGATGTCGTGGGTCACCTCGATCTCGCGCGCGTAATGGGCGGCGAGGGCGCGCAGCGCGGTGACGGCTGCCTCCGTGGTCGGCAGGTGCTCATGAGCATGGTCCATACCACCGATCATGACCGCAGGCCGGAGCCCGGTGTCAGCGGGTCCCCGGAAACCGCAGGTAGCGCGGGGGGACGGCCTTGGTCAGCCAGACTCCGTTGGCGCTGACGCGGAACACATGGCCGTCGCGGTGCATGGCGCCGGCGTCGACGGCGAGCACCACGGGGCGGCCACGGCGGGCGCCGACCCGGGTGGCGGTCTCGCGGTCGGCGGAGAGATGCACGTCGTGCCGGCTCATGGGTCTGAGGCCGTCGGCGCGGATCGCGTCCAGGTTCCCTGCGACGGTCCCGTGGTAGAGGTACGGCGGTGGGGTCGCCGGGGGCAGGCCGAGATCGACGTCGATGCTGTGGCCCTGACTGGCCCGGATCCTGGTGCCCTCGATCGCGAAGCGCCGCTTGTCGTTGGTGGCCACCGCATGGTCCAGTTCCTCGCGTGTGAACCGGAATCCGTGCGCGGCGGCCCTGGCGATCAGCGTGTCGATCTCCACCCAGCCGCCCGGGTCGAGAGTGAGCCCGATGCGCTCCGGCTGGTGGCGCAGGTGTCTGGAGAGGTACTTCGACACCTGCACGGTGCGTCTTTCGTCGTATCGTGCGTTCATACGCTCAGCGTGTGCCAGAGGCGCGGATCACGCAGGTTTTTTTGGCGCGTAGGTTTGATCCACAACCAACTAAAGTTATCCACAGGGGAATTGGCGAATCTGTGGACAAGTGGCGGGCGCTTTATGGCGTTTCGTGAACTTCCGTCTCGGTCAAGGTGCCTGCCGTCAGCTCGTTCAACGTGCGTGCCATCACCTCACGTTCGGCTGCCAGTGCGATGAACTCGGAAACCTGTGCGCGCCCAACGAGGCGTTCCACAGCGTCGATCGTTCGGGCGGGCAGGGTGACGGGGCGGGTGCCGGAACGTTCTTCCCCGGGCTTCCCGGCACCGAGGCGTGTGCGCAGCTGCCGGGTCGCCAACGAGCGCAGTGCCCGGGCCAGTTCGGCTTCCATGGTCTGCTGGGCCAGCGGGCGCAGCCGGCGTACGAGCGAGGCGGCCTCCGCGGCGTGCGCGTCCGTGCGGTGCCCGGGATCGTCGAGGTAGCGCGCGAAGACGTACTCGGTGGTGAACTCCAGGAAGCGAGCGGCGATGTGCTCGACCTGTCCCCTCAACTCCCGCAGATGGTCCGAGATCGCGGACAACGGTACTCCGGCGGCGTGCAACTCGACGGCCACGGACAGCTCTTGGGGGCTCGGCACGAGAAAGACGTCGGGATCACCTTCGATCCGCTCCAGCACGCCCAGTTCGACCGCCTCGTTCACGGCGGCGTCGTCTGGCGTGCCGCCGAAGCGGGCGTCCAGCTCCGCGCGCGTGACGCGGTCGGGGCGCTCGTCCGTCCACGGCCCCTCCACCTCGGTGACCAGGCCGAGCACCCCGCCCAGGCCACGACCCGTGTCCCAGGCGTCCAGCAGCTCCTTGATCGAGGCCAGCGTGTAGCCGCGGTCGAGGAGATGGGCGATCTGGTGGAGCCGGGTGACGTGCGCCTCGGAGTACAGGTTGGACCGCCCCCGGCGTTCGGGCCGGGGGAGCAGACCGCGGTCCTGGTAGGCGCGGATGGTCCGGACCGTGGTGGCGGTGTGGTGGGCCAGAGCCTCGATGCGGTAGGTCCCCCGGGGTGGCGGGTCGGTCATGTCACAGCCTCGGCTCCACGCGCGCGATCCGCCGCAGCGCTCCCGGCAGGAAACGCGACATGAGATGCGCGCCGCGGGCCTCCGGGGTTACCGGGACGACCGCCCGGTTGCCGGCCACGGCGTCCAGGATGGCCTCGGCCACCTTCTCCGGCGGGTAGTTGCGCAGGCCGTACAGGCGGGCCGAGTTCTTCTGGCGGCGGCGTTCCTCCGCCTCGTCCACACCGGCGAAACGGGCCGTCGCGGTGATGTTCGTGTTGACGATGCCGGGGCAGATCGCGCTCACGCCGATGCCCTGACCGGCGAGTTCGGCCCGCAGGCACTCGGAGAGCATCAGCACCGCCGCCTTGGACGTGCTGTAGGCGGGCAGGGCCCGGGAGGGCTGGAAGGCGGCCGCGGAGGCGATGTTGACGATGTGGCCGCCCTGGCCGCGTTCGGCCATCCGCCCGCCGAACAGCCGGCAGCCGTGGATCACGCCCCACAGGTTCACATCGAGGACCCTGCGCCAGTCCTCGGACGTGGTGGCGAAGAAGGAGCCGGACAGGCCGACACCCGCGTTGTTGACCAGCACGTCCAGCACGCCGTACGCGCGGTGCACCTTCTCGGCGAGCTTCTCCATCGCCTGCTCGTCCGAGACGTCGGCCGTCTCCGCCCACGCCTCGGGCGCGCCGGCCAGCCGGGACAGCTCGGCGGTGCGGGCCGCGGCCTCGGTGTCGCGGTCGACGGCCACCACGCGCGCTCCGGCCTCCGCGAACGCGAACGCCGTGGCCCGGCCGATGCCGCTGCCCGCGCCGGTGACCAGCACCAACTGGCCGCCGAACCGGTCGGCGTGGCGGCCGGTGGCCTTCGGTGCCGGGCGGCCGCCTTCCACCGCCATGATGAATTCCTCGATCCAGGAGGTGACTTGGTCGGGGCGGGTACGCGGGATCCAGTGCTTGGCGGGCAGCGTGCGCCGGGTCAGCCGGGGCACCCACTGTTCCAGGTCGTCGTAGAGCCGCTCCGAGAGGAACGCGTCCCCTTGGGGCGTGATGAGCTGCACGGGCGCGTGCGCGTACGCGTCGGAGCGCGGCCTCGCCAGGCGGGCGCGGACGTTGTCGCGGTACAGCCAGGCGCCGTGCGCCGCGTCGGAGGGCAGCGAGGAGGTCGGATAGCCGTCGGCCGGGAGCTTCTCCACGCGCTGCAGGATCCTGGGCCAGCGCTTGCCGAGCGGGCCGCGCCAGGCCAGCTCGGGCAGGGCGGGCGTGTGCAGCAGGTACACGTACCAGGACTTGCCGCCCTGGCCGAGGAGCTGACCCACCCGGCGGGGCGTCGGGCGCTTCACGCGCGCGTTGATCCAGTGCCCGAAGTGGTCCAGGGACGGCCCGGACATCGACGTGAAGGAGGCGATACGGCCCTCCGTACGGCCCACCGTCACGAACTCCCAGGACTGCACCGAGCCCCAGTCGTGCCCGACCAGGTGCACCGGGCGGTCCGGGCTGACCGCGTCCACGACGGCCAGGAAGTCGTCGGTGAGCTTGGCCAGCGTGAAGCCGCCGCGCAGCGGCTGGGGTGCCGTCGAGCGGCCGTGGCCCCGGACGTCGTACAGGACCACGTGGAAGCGGTCGGCGAGGCGGACGGCGACCTGTGACCAGACCTCCTTGCTGTCCGGGTAGCCGTGCACCAGCACCACGGTCGGCTGCTGGGGGTCGCCCAGCTCGGCCACGCACAGCTCGATCCCGCCGGTCGCCACCCGGCGCTCCCGCGCACCCTTCAGCGTCACGTCCGCCGTCACTTCTCCTCCGCCCAGCGCCGCACGTGCGGCAGATCGTCGTCCAGCCAGAAGGCGCTCTGTTCGGGGTCCCTGGAGTCGGTGACCACCAGGATCTCCTCGAACTTCGCGCCCGTACCCCGGAAGCCGAGGTGTGGTTCGACCGCCCACAGGCCCGGCTGCGGCGGGTGGTCGGAGAAGCGGTACGGCGACCACAGCGGTGACCAGCCCTCACGGTGGCCGTGCAGCGCGTCGGCGGCCAGGCCCTTCAGCGACTGCGTCCCGAACCCGAAGAGGCGGGGCGAGAAACGGCGCTGCCGCACGCGGTCCACCTTGTGGGCGATCACGCCGAACGGGTACGCGCGATGCCGGTTGGCGTAGCCCTGGCGGACCATGAGCCGGTCCACGTCCTCGTAGATCTCGCGCAGCGGGCGCCGCTCGCGCACCTCGCGCAGGATCAGCTCCCGGTGGGCCTCCAGGTCGGCCAGCAGCCGGTCCTGCACCGGGTTGACGCCGAGCGAGCCCGAGTAGCCGATGTCCGCCGTGTATCCCTCGTACACCGGCGCCATGTCCAGGATGAACGGCATGCCGGGCGCCAGGGCGCGGTCGGTGGGGAAGAACTGCAGGGGTATGCGGAAGTTCACGAACGCCGTGCGGTCGCCGAACCAGGCGAAGGGCAGGTGGAACCAGTCCCGCACCCCGCGCTCGCGCAGCCACTCCCGCTGCATCCGCGCGGCCTCGCGCTCGGTCACGCCCGGCTCGAGGCGCGCCGCGACCGCCTCCGCGCACTCGTAGGCGAGGCGCTGCACCCGCCTGAATCCCCGTAGCTCCACGGAGAGTTCGCTGCTCACTGCCGTCGTCATGCCGCCCCGTCCCGTCGTGCCGTCGACTCCTGCGCCGACTGCGGTACGCGTCCGTAACTTGACACTGGTGAATGTGACAGTTGTTAGAGGCGGCGTCAATAGGAGCGGTGGAAGGCCGGGGACACGTCAGGGGGGACCCCTGGGTGGGGCATCCCTTAGGGCCCCGTAATACCTGGGTCTGATGCGAACACGGCTCTGAGGTCTGACGACGGTCGTGGCCCGGATCACTACCGTCGTAGGCGTGACTGTGATCGCGACCGAAAGCCTGAGCAAGCGGTTCCCCCGGGTGACCGCGCTCGACCGGCTGTCCGTGGACATCGGGCCCGGTGTGACCGGACTCGTCGGAGCCAACGGCGCCGGCAAGTCCACCCTGATCAAGATCCTGCTGGGTCTGTCCCCCGCGAGCGAGGGCCGTGCCGAGGTGCTCGGCCTCGACGTCGCCACCAAGGGCGGCGCCATCCGCGAGCGCGTCGGCTACATGCCGGAACACGACTGCCTGCCACCCGACGTCTCGGCCACCGAGTTCGTCGTCCACATGGCGCGCATGTCCGGCCTGCCGCCCACCGCCGCGCGCGAGCGCACCGCGGACACCCTGCGCCACGTCGGCCTGTACGAGGAGCGCTACCGCCCCATCGGCGGCTACTCCACCGGCATGAAGCAGCGCGTGAAGCTCGCCCAGGCACTGGTGCACGACCCGCAGCTGGTGTTCCTGGACGAGCCGACCAACGGGCTCGACCCGGTCGGCCGGGACGAGATGCTCGGCCTCATCCGCCGCATCCACACCGAGTTCGGGATCTCGGTCCTGGTCACCTCCCACCTGCTCGGCGAGCTGGAACGCACCTGCGACCACGTCGTCGTCATCGACGGCGGCAAGCTGCTGCGCTCCAGCTCCACCACCGACTTCACGCAGACCACGACCACCCTCGCGATCGAGGTCACCGACAGCGACACCCACCCCGACGGCACCCGCGCGGTCCGCGACGCCCTCCACGCGCGCGGAGTGGTCACGGAGAACGAGGGTGCCGGCCTGCCCGGCGCCGGACACATCCTGCTGCTGACGGCCCAGGGTGAGGAGACCCACGACCTGATCCGGGACGTCGTCGCCGACCTCGGCCTCGGCCTGGTGCGCATGGAGCAGCGCCGGCACCACATCTCCGAGGTGTTCACCAGCGCGGACGAGCAGGACAGCGACGACGAGCAACGGAAGGAGGCCGTCGGCCATGGCGGTTGAGCAGCCCCTGACCTCGCCCGCGGGCGACCAGACCCGCATCCACGACATCGGCTACCGCGGCTACGACGGCCCGCGCCTCGGCCGCGCCTACGCCCGCCGCTCGCTGTACTCGCAGTCCCTGCGCGGCGCCTACGGCCTCGGCCGCTCGGCCAAGTCCAAGGTGCTGCCGATGCTGCTGTTCACGGTGATGTGCGTGCCCGCGGCCATCATGGTGGCCGTCGCGGTCGCCACCAAGGCGCACGAACTGCCGGTCGCCTACACCCGCTACGCGATCATGCTGCAGGCCGTGATCAGCCTGTACGTCGCCGCGCAGGCACCCCAGGCCGTCTCCCGCGACCTGCGCTTCAAGACCGTACCGCTGTACTTCTCGCGGCCCATCGAGACCGCCGACTACGTCCGCGCCAAGTTCGCCGCGCTCGCCTCGGCGATCTTCATCCTCACCGCCGCTCCCCTGCTCGTGATGTACGTGGGCGCGCTGCTTTCGAAACTGGGCTTCGCCCACCAGACGAAGGAATTCGCCGAGGGACTGGTCTCCGTGGCCCTGCTCTCCCTGCTCTTCGCCGGCATCGGCCTGGTCATCGCCGCCGTCACCCCGCGCCGGGGCTTCGGCATCGCCGCGGTGATCGCCGTGATGATCATCTCCTACGGGGCGGTCAGTACGCTCCAGGCCATCGCCAACGTGCAGAACCACACCTCCGCCATCCCCTGGATCGGCCTGTTCTCGCCCGTCACGCTCATCGACGGCGTCCAGTCGGCCTTCCTGGGCGCGACCGCCCGCAACCCCGGCTCGGTCGAACCGTCGGCCGGGCAGGGCGTCGTCTACGTCCTGGTCGTGCTCGCACTGATCGCCGGCAGCTACGGCCTGCTGATGCGCCGCTACAAGAAGGTGGGACTGTGACCACGCTCAGCATCGACCATGTCTCCCGGTGGTTCGGCAACGTGGTCGCCGTCAACGACATCACCATGACCATCGGCCCCGGTGTCACCGGCCTGCTCGGCCCCAACGGCGCCGGCAAGTCCACCCTGATCAACATGATGGGCGGCTTCCTCGCCCCCTCCACCGGCACCGTGACCCTCGACGGACAGCCGGTGTGGCGCAACGAGCAGATCTACCGGCACATCGGCATCGTCCCCGAGCGCGAGGCGATGTACGACTTCCTGACCGGCCGCGAGTTCGTCGTCGCCAACGCCGAACTGCACGGACTCGGCGCCAAGGCCGCCCAACGCGCCCTCGCCACGGTCGAGATGGAGTACGCGCAGGACCGGAAGATCTCCACGTACTCCAAGGGCATGCGGCAGCGCGTGAAGATGGCGAGCGCGCTGGTGCACGACCCGTCGCTGCTCCTGCTCGACGAGCCGTTCAACGGCATGGACCCGCGCCAGCGCATGCAACTGATGGACCTGCTGCGGAAGATGGGCGACGAGGGCCGCACGGTGCTGTTCTCCTCGCACATCCTCGAAGAGGTCGAACAGCTCGCCCGGCACATCGAGGTCGTCGTCGCCGGACGGCACGCGGCCAGCGGCGACTTCCGCAGGATCCGCCGGCTGATGACCGACCGCCCGCACCGCTACCTGGTCCGCTCCAGCGACGACCGCGCCCTCGCGGCCGTGCTGATCGCCGACCCCTCGACGGCCGGCATCGAGGTCGACCTGACCGAGGGCGCGCTGCGCGTCCAGGCCGTCGACTTCGGCCGTTTCACCGCGCTGCTGCCGAAGGTCGCCAGGGACCACGGCATCCGGCTGCTCACGGTCTCGCCGTCCGACGAGTCCCTGGAGTCCGTCTTCTCGTACCTGGTCGCGGCGTAGGAGGCCCATATGTACGACCCCACCGTCGCCCGGCTCACCTACCGGGCCCTGCTCGGCCGTCGTCGGGCCCTCATCCTGGGCGCGCTGCCGCTGCTGCTGATCGTGCTCTCCGTGGCCGTGCGCGGCCTGACGGGAGCCGACGACCAGATTGCCGCGGACGTGCTCGGCGGCTTCGCGATCGCCACGATGGTGCCGATCATCGGCGTCATCGCGGGCACCGGTGCGATCGGCCCGGAGATCGACGGCTCCGTCGTCTACCTCCTGTCCAAGCCGCTGAAGCGGACCACGATCATCTTCACCAAGCTGATCGTCGCCATCGGCGTGACCATGGTCTTCTCGGCACTGCCGACGCTGATCGCGGGCCTGATCCTCAACGGCAACGGCCAGCAGATCGCCGTCGCCTACACCGTGGCCGCCCTGGTCAGCTCCATCGCGTACTCCGCGCTGTTCCTGCTCCTCGGCACGGTCTCCCGGCACGCGGTGGTCTTCGGACTCGTCTACGCCCTCGTCTGGGAGGCCCTGTTCGGCTCCCTGGTGCCCGGCGCGCGCACGCTGAGCGTCCAGCAGTGGTCGCTGGCCGTCGCCCACAAGATCGCCGGCGGTGACCTGGTGACCTCGGACGTCGGCCTGTCCACGGCCACCGTGCTGCTGGTCGCGGTCACCGTGCTGGCCACCTGGTACGCCGGTCAGAAGCTGCGGTCGCTGAAGCTGGCGGGCGAGGAGTAGGCCCGGGGCGCCTTGACGGGGGCTTCACCCCGTCCCCGGCACACTGGGCACAGTGGATGTACGGCTAGGAGGCCGGTGATGGCGGAGGAGACGCCCCGAAACGACGGGCGCGAGCAGCCCGAGGCCGACGCCTGGGACGGGCTGGTCCTGGACGAGGCCTTCATACGCGCTGCCGAGACCTCCGAGCCGTCCGCCCGGGCCCGGATGCTCGCCGCCCGCTGGCGGGCCGAGGAGCCGGGGCCACAGCCGTGGCGCTCCGACGAGCCGCCGGCGGGCTGGTTCTTCAGCAAGGGGCGCAGACGCCGGTGGCGCCGCCGATAGCGCCCGCCTTATTCGGTGGCGCTCAACTCGGCGGCGGGGCAGAGTGGTTGTGCCCCACCCGCCGGGAACCTCCCGGCGCCGCGTTCTGGGAGAGGAGGTGGGCGATGTCCATGCACGGCAGTACGCCCAGCTCCCGACAGGGCAGCCCGAGGCCGGCTCCGGTGTAGTTACCCCACCGTGGAGCTCCAGGAGCTGCCCGGGGCGGCCGCTTCGAGCACGCGATGTGTCTCTCGCGTGGGCCGCCCTCCCGGAGGATTGGCCGAGTGGTAAGGCACTGGCTTGCTAAGCCATGGTCGGGGGCGACCCCGCGCACGTTCGATCCGTGCATCCTCCGCAGAAGAAGCCGGACATCTCAGCCCAGCAACCGCTCCAGCACCACCGCGATGCCGTCGTCCTCGTTGGACGCCGTCACCTCGTCGGCCACCGCGCGGAGCTCCTCGTGGGCGCCCTCCATGGCCACGCCGTGAGCGGCCCAGGCGAACATCGGGATGTCGTTGGGCATGTCGCCGAAGGCGATCGTGTCGGCGGCCTTCAGACCGAGGCGGCGGGCGGCGAGAGACAGTCCGGTGGCCTTGGAAAGGCCCAGCGGGAGCAGTTCCACGATGCCCTCACCCGCCATGGCCACGGTGACGAAGCCTCCGGCCGCCTGCCGGGCGGCCTCCGCCAGCTCGTCGTCGCTCATGGTCGGATGCTGCAGGTAGATCTTGCCCAGCGGAGCCGCCCAGAGGTCGGACGCGTCCGTGAAGGGCGTGGCGGGCAGTGTGCCCGTGACCGCGTAGCCCGGGCCGACCAGCACCTCGCCGTCGAGGCCGTCGCGGCTGGCCGCCAGGTACAGCGGGCCCACCTCGGCCTCGATCTTCGCCAGGGCCACGCCCGCCAGCTGCCGGTCCAGGGTGACCGAGGTCAGCAGGCGGTGCGCACCGGCGTCGTACACCTGGGCGCCCTGGCCGCAGACCGCGAGGCCGTCGTAGCCGAGGTCGTCCAGGATGTGCCGGGTCCACGGGACCGCGCGGCCGGTGACGACGATGTGGGCCGCGCCCGCCGCGGTGGCCGCGGCGAGCGCGTCACGCGTGCGCTCGGAGACCGACTCGTCGGAGCGCAGGAGCGTTCCGTCGAGGTCGGTGGCGATCAATCGGTAGGGGAAACCGGTCACTTGGCGACCGGCTCCAGGACCTCCCGGCCGCCCAGGTACGGGCGCAGCACTTCGGGGACCCGGACGGAGCCGTCGGCCTGCTGGTGGTTCTCCAGGATCGCCACGATCGTGCGCGGTACGGCGCACAGGGTGCCGTTGAGCGTGGCGAGCGGCTTGACCTGCTTGCCGTCGCGGACGCGGATCGACAGGCGGCGGGACTGGAACTCGGTGCAGTCCGAGGTCGAGGTCAGCTCGCGGTACTTGCCCTGGGTCGGGATCCACGCCTCGCAGTCGAACTTGCGGGCGGCCGAGGCGCCGAGGTCGCCGGTGGCGACGTCGATGACCCGGAACGGCAGCTCCAGCGAGGTCAGCCACTGCTTCTCCCACTCCAGCAGCCGCTGGTGCTCGGCCTGGGAGTCCTCGGGAGCGACGTAGGTGAACATCTCGACCTTGTCGAACTGGTGCACGCGGAAGATGCCCCGCGTGTCCTTGCCGTGCGAGCCGGCCTCGCGGCGGAAGCAGGGCGAGAAGCCCGCGTACCGCAGCGGCAGCCTGTCGGCGTCGATGATCTCGTCCATGTGGTAGGCCGCGAGCGGCACCTCGGACGTGCCGACCAGGTACAGGTCGTCCTTGTCGAGGTGGTAGACGTCCTGGGCGGCCTGGCCGAGGAAGCCGGTGCCGGCCATGGACTGCGGGCGGACCAGCGCCGGGGTCAGCATCGGGGTGAAGCCTGCCGCGGTGGCCTGGGCGATCGCCGCGTTCACCAGGGCCAGCTCCAGCAGGGCGCCGACGCCGGTGAGGAAGTAGAAGCGGGAGCCGGAGACCTTGGCGCCGCGCTCGACGTCGATCGCGCCGAGCAGCTGGCCCAGCTCCAGGTGGTCCTTGGGCTCGAAGCCCTCGGCGGCGAAGTCACGGATGGTGCCGTGCGTCTCCAGCGTGGCGAAGTCCTCCTCGCCGCCGACCGGGACGTCGGGGTGGACGAGGTTGCCGAGCTGGAGCAGCAGCTCCTGGGTCTCGGCGTCGGCCGCGTCGCGCTCGGCGTCGGCGGCCTTGACGTCGGCCTTCAGCTGCTCGGCACGCTTGAGCAGCTCGGCCTTCTCGTCGGCGGTGGCCTTGGGGATCAGCTTGCCGAGCTGCTTCTGCTCGGCACGCAGCTCGTCGAAGCGGACGCCGGAGGACCTGCGCCGCTCGTCGGCAGACAGGAGGGAGTCGACGAGCGCGACGTCCTCTCCACGGGCGCGCTGGGACGCGCGCACACGGTCGGGGTCCTCACGGAGCAGGCGAAGGTCAATCACGAGGCCAAGGCTACCGGTGCTGGGTTGCCGCTCACGAATCTCTATTCCGACGTGTTCCCATTCGCGGCTTACGCTCCGCTATGCGGTAATTGCCGAGCGTGTCAAGGAAAAGTGTCTCACTCCCTGGGACGGGGCATCTCCGGGGCGCCGGGTTGACTGGATCCCCTTGTGGAGAACGGGACTTGGCGAGCTGGTTGTCCACAGAAATCCACATCCCCCGCTGGGTTATCCACAGGCTGTGTGGAAGGTCTGTGGATTTCGGAATTGATCACTCCGGAAGTGAGGAACGGAGGGAAGAATTCCTGGGTCAAACCGCCTCGACACCTGCTTTCGGGTGGAAAACGGTCGCCCTGAAAGATGAACCAAAGGAAACAGGTGGACGAAGGGTGACCCAGGTGACGGTGACCCGATCTGTGGGCCGCAGGGCGATTTGTCGACTCGGTCGGCCTTGTCTGTCGACTTGTCCCCAGGTCGAGAAGGGCACCTGTGGATAACCTCTGTGGATAACGATGATACGCAGGTAGGACTGGCTAGAACCGGCCGTCCTGGCACCGTGCCACCCAGTCCGCCGCCGCCATGAACTCCTCGTCCGAGGTCCCCGCCCTGGTCGCCGGAGCCTCGGCCGGCCCGAGGTCCGCGCGCGGATAGGAGCCGAGGAAACGCACCTGGAGACAGATCCGCTTCAGGCCCATCAGCGCCTCCGTCATACGGCGGTCGGAGATGTGCCCCTCGGCGTCGATGCAGAAGCAGTAGTTGCCGATGCCGGCACCGGTCGGCCGGGACTGCAGCAGCATCAGGTTGATCCCGCGCGAGGCGAACTCGCCGAGCAGATCGCGCAGGGCACCGGGGTGGTCGTCGCGCTGCCACAGCACCACCGAGGTCTTGTCGGCGCCGGTCGGCGCGGCGGGCCGGGCCGGACGGCCGACCAGCACGAACCGGGTCTGCGCGTTCTCCGCGTCATGGATCTCGGTCTCCAGCGCCTCCAGGCCGTACCGGCCGGCTGCGAACTCGCCCGCGAAGGCGGCGTCGTAGCGGCCCTCCTGGACCAGACGGGCCGCGTCCGCGTTGGAGGCGGCCGACTCCCAGGTGGCGTCCGGCAGGTGCTTGCGCATCCAGTTGCGCACCTGCGGCTGCGCGGCCGGGTGGGCGGAGACCGTCTTGATGTCCGTGAGCTTCGTGCCGGGCCGGACCAGCAGCGCGAAGGTGATCGACAGCAGCACCTCGCGGTAGATCATCAGCGGTTCGCCCGCGACCAGTTCGTCCAGGGTGGTGGTGATGCCGCCCTCGACGGAGTTCTCGATCGGTACGAACGCCGCCTCGGCCTCGCCGGTCCGCACCGCGTCCAGCGCGGACTGAACCGACACATACGGGACGAGCTCCCGGGTGGCCGTTTCCGGGAGCGTGCGCAGGGCCACCTCGGTGAAGGTGCCCTCGGGGCCGAGATACGCATAGCTCGCTGGCATGTCCTCACCCTAATGGGCGCAGAGCCGAGCAGCCTCGGTGTCTCATGACCACCACACGACCGGGTGGTTTGGAACCGGAAAATCACCCTTCCAGCAGACGCTGCCCCACATACTCCCCCTCCGCCGCCCCGCCCGGCACCGCGAACAGCCCGCTCGCCTCGTGCCGGATGTACTGCGACAGCGCATCGCCCCGGTCGAGCTTGCGCTGCACCGGTACGAAGCCCCGCAGCGGATCCGCCTGCCAGCAGACGAAGAGCAGACCGGCGTCGGGCGTGCCGTCCGCGTCGAAGCCGTCGTGGTAGGAGAAGGGGCGCCGCAGCATGGCCGCGCCGCCGTTCCTGTCGGGCCGGGTGATCCGCGCGTGCGCGTTGAGCGGCACGACGTACGCGCCCTTGGTGTCGGTCTTCTCCAGGTCCATCGGGGTCGTCTCGTCCCCGCCGGACAGCGGCGCCCCGTTGGACTTCCGGCGTCCGATGACCGCCTCCTGCGCCGGCACCGACAGCTTCTCCCAGTCGTCCAGGAGCATGCGGATCCGGCGTACGACGGCGTAGGAGCCGTTCGCCATCCAGGCGGGCTCGCCCGGGGCGGGCACGAAGATCCGCTTGTCGAAGTCGGAGTCGGCCGGCTTCGGGTTGCGGGTGCCGTCCAGCTGGCCCATGAGATTGCGGGCCGTCATGGGGTGCGCGGTGGCGCCCGGAGTGCGGTTGAAGCCGTTCATCTGCCAGCGCAGCCGGGCCGCGGCCCCCACGTCCTTCTGGATCGCGCGCAGGGCGTGGAAGGCGACCAGGGCGTCGTTCGCGCCGATCTGCACCCACAGGTCGCCGTCGCTGCGCGCCTTGTCGAGATGGTCGGAGGAGAAGTCCGGCAGCGGGTCCAGCGCGGTCGGCCGCTGCTTCTCCAGGCCGGTCCTGCCGAAGAAGGAGTGCCCGAAGCCGAAGGTGATCGTGAGCGAGGAGGGGCCGGCGTCGCGGGCCACATCGGTGTCGTCGTGCGGTGCGGCCGCGCCCGCCATCAGCCGCTCGGCCGTCGTGGACCAGCGACGCAGCAGGGCCGCCGCCTCCTTGCGGCCCGCCCCCGCCGCCAGGTCGAAGGCGACGAGATGACCGCGTGCCTGGAGGCCCTCGCTGATGCCGGGCTGATGTTTCCCGTGAAACATCGCCCGCTCGGAGCCCACCGAGGTCAGCGGCGTGGCCTGGGCGGGGGCGGAGGCATAGCCCACGGCCCCGCCGGCCGCGCCGAGCACGAGACCGGTGGCGCCCGCGGTGCCGAGCAGCGTCCGCCGGGAGATGCCCGCGCCGCCGCCGGGCGCGGACTCCGCCACCGCGGATTCGGGCGTACGGGCCTGGGGGATGGACTGGTCGGGCATGGTGTCGTTCAGCCGATCTGCGCGTTCTTGGAGACGGTCACCTGGTCGATGTCGGAGGTCCGCACGGTGACGGCGATCTTCCAGTCGCCGGCCATGGGGATCTGCACTCCGCTCGCCGACCAGTGGCCGGTCGTGATGTGGTCGGGGGTGACGGGAAGCGGGCCGATCTTCTTCGCCTCGAGGGTGAATTCGACCTTCACCTCGGGGATGTCGAAGGCCCGGCCGTTGGGCCGCTGGACGTACACGTGCATCTCGTTGCCGCCCACGCGCGCGGGGTCGAGGTCGATGCTGACGACGCCCTTGCCGTCGGTGCCGCCGGTGTCGAAGGGCATGTCCAGGGTGAGCGCGCCGTTCGAGGGCGCCGTCGCGGAGCCGGCAGAGGACGAGGTGGCGGCCCTGGCCTCCAGTTCGGTGCGGCCCGGCTCGGTCTGGGTCAGCCAGGTGGTGACAGCGAGCAGGACGACCGCGACACCGGCCTCGGCGAGCACCGAGCGGCGCAGCCCGAAGCGGTTCGGATCGCCGTCCCGCACCCGCTTCTGGCGGGCCGCGTCCATCGCGGCCCGCTGCCGGGCGAGCTCGGCGGCGCGCTTCGAGTCCTCCGAGCCGCCGCTCTTTCCGGCCGCCTTCGTCGCGGAGACGCGCTCCTTCGCGGCCTCCTTCTCGCGCTCCTTCGCGGGCTTCTTCTTGGCGGCGGCGACGGTGTCGGCGAGCCGGCCCGTCCAGCGCCGCGACACCGAGGCGATGCCGACCAGCAGCGCCACCAGGCCGATCTTGACCAGCAGCAGTTGCCCGTACCGGGTGTCGGTGAACGCCGACCAGGAGCCCAGCTGGCGCCAGGACTGGTAGGTGCCGGTCGCCACGAGCGCCACGACGCTGCCGAAGGCCACGCGGGAGAAACGGCGGACCGCGGCGGACTGGACCGGTGTCTCGGCGGGTGCCCGGTACAGGGCGACCAGCAGGGCGGTGAGCCCGCCAAGCCAGGCGGCGACCGCGAGCAGATGGACGACGTCGACCGGCATGGCGATGCCCGGCTGGAGCCCGACCGAGGCATGCTCGGCCATGGCCCAGCTGGTCGCGAGCCCCGCCGCGACGACCACACCGCCGACCGCCAGCCCGAACGTCAGATCGCGCTTCTCCTCGCCTTCCTCCCGCTTGGCGTACGCACCGAAGAGGACGGCGATGAACAGTGCGGCCGCGGCGAGCAGCAGCAGCCGGGACACCAGCGCCGCACCCGTCTTGGTCTGCAGCACCTGGCCGAGCAGGCCGAGGTCGAAGACGTCGGCGACCTCCCCGGAGGTGGTGTACGCGCCGCGCAGGAGCAGCAGCCACAGGGTGGCCGCGGTGAGCGTGAGCCAGCCGCCGACGACCAGCCGCTGCAGGGACCGTACGCCCGCGCCGCGCTGCCAGCAGGCGAGCACGAAGGCCGCGCCGCCCGCGAGCACGATGAAGCCGGCGTACGAGGCGTACCGCCCGAAGGCATAGAGCCCGCCCACGACCCCGCCGCCCGCGGCCGGCCCGGCGTCGGAGACCACGGTCTGCGAGGGCGCCCCGATGGAGAAGGTGTACGCGCCGGAGACGGGATGGCTGTCGGCCGAGACGACCTGGTAGGTGACCGTGTAGGTGCCCTTGCCCAGGCCGCTCCTGAGCTTCACGGCGTAGGTCGTGCCGCTCAGGTTGGCGGGTCCGCCGGTCTGGACCGGCTTGCCCCTGGGGTCGAGGACGCGCAGGGAGTCGTCGCTCATCGCCACCTTCTCGGAGAAGGTGAGCGCCACCTGGCTGGGTGCCTGCTTGACCACCACCCCCTGCGCGGGGTCGCTGCCCGTCAGCGCCGCGTGTGCGGAGGCCGGTCCGGCACCCGCGAGCAGTGCGCCGGTGACGGCGAGGAGCAGCAGCACCAGGGTGCGCAGGCTGCCCCTGTGCAGCGTGGGGGTGTGGGTCCGCGTCACGGTGGGGGGTCCCTCCTTCAGTGTCCGGTCGACGGGTTGTACGTGGCGGACTTCACCGGCATCTCGACGGTGAGGGGCCCGGACTTGGCGAAGGTGAGCTTCACGCTGACCGTCTGGCCCTGCTTCGGCTGGTGCTTCAGCTTCTCGAACATCAGGTGGTTGCCGCCGCTTTTGAACACGAGTTGACCATGGGCGGGTATGGCGAAGGAGGTCTGCTCCCGCATGGCGCCGCCCATGGTGCTGTGCATGGTGACCTGGCCGGCGACATCGCTGGTCACCGCGGTCAGCTCGTCCTTGGCGCCGCCCTTGTTGGTGATCGTCAGAAAGCCGGCCGCCATGTCGGCGGAGACCGGCTGCGGCATGTACGGCCCGTTCACCGACAGCTCGGCCGTCGCGGACCCGGACCCGGACCCGGAGTCCGAGCAGCCCGCGAGGGCCAGGGCGCCGGCGAGCGCGGCGGCCGCGGTCAGGACGGCGGGGCGGTGCCTCACGGCTTCTCCCCCTTGACGAGCTTGGGCAGGTCCTTGGTGTAGTCGTCGACCGTGGCGTCCTCGCCGTAGAGGACGTAACCGCCGTCGGTCTTCGGCGAGAAGACGATGACCTGGGTGCCGTGGACGGAGACCAGCTTGCCGTTCTTGTCCTTCGTGGTCGGCTCGACAGAGATACCGACGGAGCGGGCGCCGGCCTGGATGGTGGCGAAGTCCCCGGTCAGGCCGATGAACTGCGGGTCGATGCCCTTGAGCCACTTGCCCAGCTCAGCGGGCGTGTCACGGCCGGGGTCGGTGGTGACGAACACGACCTGCAGATCGTTCTGCTGGGCCTTGGGCAGCGCTTTCTTCGCGACGGCGATGTTGCTCATCGTCGTCGGGCAGATGTCGGGGCAGTGGGTGTAGCCGAAGTACAGCAGGGTCGGACGGCCCTTGGTCTCCTTGCGGAGGTCGTACTTCTTGCCGTGCGTGTCGGTGAGGACCAGATCCGGCTTCTCGAAGGGCTGGTCGAGGACGGTGGCGGCCTTGCCCGAGCCGGACTCCTCCGAGACCACGGAGACCGGTGAGGTGCCGTCGTTCCCGCTGCCGCAGGCGGAGAGGGTCAGCGTGGCGGCGGCGAGCAGCGCGGCCGCGGCGAAGGTCTTCTTGCGCATAGAGAAATATCCCAGACGTGAGTACTGCGCGGTGCGGAAGCGGTGGGGTTCAGACGGTGCGGCGGCGGCCCGCGAGGACGCCGTAGGCCACGCCCGCGACGCCGACGACGATGCCGACCACGCCGAGCACGCGCGCGGTGGTGTCGGTGTGGGAGCCGGTGGCGGCGGACGCGTTCCCGGTCTTCTCGGAGGCGTCCTCGGCGCTCCCGGTGCTGTGGTGGTCGTCGGTGGCGGCGGACAGCTCCAGCACCGGTGCCGGGTTCTGCGGCTCGTCCTGCCCGGTCTGCGGCACCTCGATCCAGCGCACGACCTCGTGGTCGGAGTAGGTCTGGAGCGCCTTGAAGACGAGCTGGTCGGTGTTCTCGGGCAGGGCGCCGAGGGAGAGCGGGAACTTCTCGAAGTAGCCGGGCCGGATGCCCTTGCCGTCGGCGGCGGTCCAGGTGACCTTGGTGACGGCCTCGTCGATCTTCTCGCCGTGCAGGGTCAGCGGCTTGGCCAGCTTGGCCTTGGTGACCTGGGCGTTCCAGCCGGGGACGGCCTGCGGCATGACCGAGGCGATCGGGTGGCCGGCCGGGAGGCTGACCTCGACCTTGGTGGTCGAGGCGTTGTCGCGCTCGTTGGGGACCTTGAAGTCGACGACCGCGTAGCCGCCCTTGGCCGCGGGGGTCTCCGGCTGCACGGTGACGTGCGCGAAGGCGGGGGCGGACAGCGCCAGTACGGCCGTGCCCGCGACGGCGCCGGCGGCGGCGACACGGGTGGCGACACGGGAGACGACGCGGCGCGAGACGGCGTGACGGGAGGCGATACGAGAAGCCTGCATGGCAGGAGCACTCCACTCTGAGAGTTCAGGTGACGAAGAGAGGTATGCGGGTGCGGAACCGTGTCACTCGGTGGGTGCACGGGTGCGCACGCGCGTGCCGCGCGACGGCGGCAGCCTCTTCGTGGAGTGGCGGTGCGCGTCGCGTCAGGCGGCGAGGAGGAAACCGGCGGCCGGCGGTCCGCGCCGGATCACCGTGTGCTGGAGTGCGGTGGTGTGCGGGCCGGGTGCCTCGTCCCGGGCGCTACGACGGCCGCGCGGGCCGGGTCCGGCGGCGGGGAGCAGCCCGGCGCACAGGGCGTGCGTCAGCGCGAGAGCGGCGCGCAGGGATCGTACGAGCGCCCCCTCCGTGACTCCATGCGTCGACAGCTCGATCAGCCGCAGCAGGGCCAGATCGCCGCGGCGCAGCAGCCAGCCGGCGGCGACGGCCGCGAGGACGTGGCCGAGCAGCATCGGCAGCGAGGGCAGCAGCCCCGCGAAGGAGGCGCCGGCGTCGTGCGCGGGGTGGATGCCGCGCATGACGTTCATGGGCCGGCCCGAGGGGTCGATGAGGTGCGCGGCGAGCAGGACGTGCAAGGCGCGCCCCGGGGTCAGGGCGGCGGGGCTCGACCCGCACAGGAAGCGCGCGGCCTGCTCGACCAGCGCGGTGTCGCCGAGCGAGGAGCCGCGCGCACCCGGCGCCGCTCCCCCCGTGCCGCCCGAAACCATTGCGCCCGAGGCCATGGCGGCCCCGTGCTGGCCCAGTCCGAACAGCGTGTGCAGCGCGGTCTGGCCGAGTGCGAGAAGCGCGGCGATGCCCGGCAGCGAGCGGGCCCGCCCGGCGAGCGGCGCCACGAGCAGCAGGCACCCGAGGAAGCCCGCGCCCAGCGACCACAGCGGCACGCCCGCGCAGGAGGCAAGGGTGTGCCCGCACGCGGCCAGCGCGACGCAGACCGCGGCGAACACCGCGGCCCGCAGGATCCGGAGCCCCGCTCCGGGGCGCGCCGTGCGCGGCTGGGGGGCAGTCATGGCGGCCTCATCATCGCACTGCGCTTACCGGCGTCCCATGGCAGGGCCGCGGGAACGTCCCCTCATACACCGATTCCTCCCGTCGCGCATCGGCTGTATGGGCGGAGTCACGTCAACGGTGTGCTTACGTCCGCCTACGGGCGGCAATACGTATCGGTATGTCGAGCCGCGGCCAGGAGGCTGGAGCATGAGCATCTGGTGGTCACTCCATCTGCGCCGCGAGGCCGCGAGCGTGCCGCTCGCCCGACGGCTGCTGATCGGCACCATGGAGACGGCGGGCGTCGATCCCGAGATCTCCTACGACCTGTCCGTCGCCCTGAGCGAGGCCTGCGCGAACGCCGTCGAGCACGGCGGTGACGCCCTGAGCGGCGGCTCCTCGGAGGCGTACCGGGTGACCGCGTACCTCGACGGCGAGAAGTGCCGCATCGAGGTGGCCGATTCCGGACCGGGCCTCGCCCGCGCCCCCGAGATCCGGCCGGCCTGCCCGGATGCCGAGCACGGCCGCGGGCTCTGTCTCATCCGGGAACTCGCCGACCATGTCCACATCGGCCCCAGGCCCGGCCGGGTCGGCACGGTGGTCAGCTTCGACAAGATCCTCAAGTGGAAGAAGGATCCCTCCCTGTTGACGGCATAGGGACGGCCCAGGGACGGCCCAGGGACGGCATAGTGACCGCATGCGAATCGACAGCGGGGAGATAGCGGCCGGGGTGACGCTACGGCTTGTGACGGAGGCCGACGCGGGCGCGCTGTGCGCGGCCTATGCGGACAACCGGGATCACCTGCGGCCGTGGGAGCCGCGCCGGCCGGAGTCCTTCTTCACCGAGGCGGGGCAGCGCAAGCGCATCGACGGGGTGCTGAGGCTGTTCTCCGAGGGCGCCGCGGTGCCCTGGGTGCTCCAGGCGGCGGATGGGCGGATCGTCGGGACCATCACCCTGACCGGGGTCGTCCGAGGACCCTTCTGCAGCTCCTCCCTCGGCTACTGGGTGGCCGCCGACCAGCAGAAACAGGGCCTTGCCAGCGCCGCGGTGGAGCGGGTGTGCCAGGTCGCGCGGGACACCGTGGGGCTGCACCGGATCGAGGCGTCCACCCTGCTGCGGAACGCCGGCTCGCAGCGGGTCCTGGAGAAGTGCGGGTTCGAACCGATCGGCATGGCGCCGAAGTACCTGCACATCGACGGGGAGTGGCGGGACTGCCGGCTCTTCCAGCGGGTCCTGCACGAGGACGATCCGGTCCTCTGAGCCCGGGCTCGGCGGGTTCAGCCCATGTCCAGCACCTTGGCCAGGACCTCCAGCGCCTCCGGATAGGCCCGTTCCCGGGGCGTGCCGTAGCCGACGACCAGGCCCTGCGGCCGGCCGGGGCCGGGGGTGTGCCAGTGGTCGCCCAGGGCGCCCAGGGCGAGGCCCTCGGCCTCCGCGCGGGCCAGCATCTCCGTCTCGTCGGGCACGTCGATCAGCGCGTGCAGCCCCGCCGCGATCCCGTGCACGCTCCGCCCGGCGCCCAGCCGGTCCAGCAACTGGTCGCGGCGGCGCCGGTAACGCAGCCGGCACGCGCGTACGTGCCGGTCGTAGGCATGGCTGTCGATCAGCTCGGCGAGCGCCAGCTGCCCGATGGTCTCGGTGTGGTGGTCGCTGTGCAGCTTGGCGTCGGCGACCGCGTCGACCAGCTGGGGCGGCAGCACCATCCAGCCGAGCCGCAGCGCCGGGCCGAGCGTCTTGGAGGCGGTGCCGAGGTACACCACCTGTCCGGGCGCCATGCCCTGCAACGCGCCCACCGGCTGGCGGTCGTAGCGGAACTCCCCGTCGTAGTCGTCCTCGACGATCAGCCCGCCACGCGCACGTGCCCAGTCGCCGAGCGCCCGGCGCCGCTCGGGGTGCAGGGTCACGCCGGTCGGGTACTGGTGCGCCGGGGTGGCCACCACGGCGGCCGCCTCGCCCAGCTTCTCGGGGCGCAGCCCGCGCGCGTCGACGGGAACCGGCAGGACCGTTCCGCCGTTGCGCCGCACCACCTCCCGGTGGAACGGCAGCCCCGGGTCCTCCATGGCCACGGCGGCACCGTCCAGCACGCGCGTGAGGAGCGCGAGGCCCTGGACGTACCCGGAGGTGATGACGATCCGCTCCGGCGGCGCGAGCACCCCGCGCGCCCGGCCCAGATAGCCGGAGAGCGCGGTGCGCAGCTCGATCCGGCCGCGCGGGTCGCCGTAGTCGTACGCCAGTGAGGGGGCCGTCGCTATGGCCCCGCGCAGGGCGCGCAGCCAGGCCGCCGCCGGGAACGCGCCGACGTCGGGGCTGCCGGGACGCAGATCGAAACGCGGGGCACGCGTGCGTGTCGCCGCGCCGGGTTCGGCCGACTCGACGGTCGGCAGCTCGGCGACCCGGGTGCCCGATCCCTGGCGCGCCGTCAGATAGCCTTCGGCGACGAGCTGGTCGTAGGCGGCCTTGGCGGTGCCGCGTGAGATGCCGAGTTCGGTGGCGAGCCGCCGGGTGGCAGGCAACCGGGTCCCGGGCACGAGCCGCCCGTCCCGCACGGCATTGCGCAATGCCCGCTCGAGCCCGATACGGCGCCCCTCCGCCGAGTCGGGCTCCAGATGCAGGTCGACGCCGAAGCCGGCCCAGAGATCGTCCACTTCTCCACCCCCGTGAGCGCAGCGCCCCGTGAGGGGCGCGGGGAACTGCACGACCAGCCACGGACGGACCCGCAGACGACGACGGCCGGGCACCTCCCCCAGGTACCCGGCCATTGAATCTCAGATCAGCCCTTCAGCGAGGCCATCCACGCCTCGACCTCGTCCGACCGCCGGGGCAGCGCGGCGCTCAGGTTCCTGTTGCCGTCCTCCGTCACCAGGATGTCGTCCTCGATCCGGACCCCGATCCCCCGGTACTCCTCCGGCACCGTCAGGTCGTCGGCCTGGAAGTACAGTCCCGGCTCGACCGTCAGCACGATCCCCGGCTCCAGAACACCGTCGACGTACGTCTCGGTCCGCGCGGCGGCGCAGTCGTGGACGTCCATGCCGAGCATGTGGCCGGTGCCGTGCAGGGTCCAGCGGCGCTGCAGGCCCAGCTCCAGGACGCGCTCGACCGGGCCCTCGACCAGGCCCCACTCGACGAGCTTCTCGGCGAGGACGCGCTGGGCGGCGTCGTGGAAGTCGCGGTACTTGGCGCCCGGCTTCACGGCCGCGATGCCGGCCTCCTGGGCCTCGTACACGGCGTCGTAGATCTTCTTCTGGATCTCGCTGTACGTGCCGTTGACCGGCAGCGTGCGCGTGACGTCGGCGGTGTAGAGGGTGTGGGTCTCCACGCCGGCGTCGAGCAGGAGCAGATCGCCGGAGCGGACGGGGCCGTCGTTGCGCACCCAGTGCAGCGTGCAGGCGTGCGGGCCGGACGCGCAGATGGAGCCGTAGCCGACGTCGTTGCCCTCCACGCGCGCGCGGAGGAAGAACGTGCCCTCGATGTAGCGCTCACTCGTGGCCTCGGCCTTGTCGAGGACCCTCACGACGTCCTCGAAACCGCGGACCGTCGAGTCGACGGCCTTCTGCAGCTCGCCGATCTCGAAGTCGTCCTTGACCAGCCGGGCCTCGGAGAGGAAGACGCGCAGTTCCTCGTCGCGCTCGGCGGTGACCTTGTCGGTCAGGGCGGCCTCGATGCCGGCGTCGTGGCCGCGTACGACACGGACCGGGCCGGTGGCCTCGCGCAGCCGGTCGGCCAGCTCGCGCACGTCGGCGGCCGGGATGCCGTACAGCGCCTCGGACTCGGTGAGGGAGTGGCGGCGGCCGACCCACAGCTCGCCCTGGCCGGAGAGCCAGAACTCGCCGTTCTCGCGGTCCGAGCGGGGCAGAAGGTAGATCGTTTCTTCGTGGCCGTCGGCCTTCGGCTCCAGGACCAGGACGCCGTCCTCGGTCTGGTTGCCGGTGAGGTACGCGTACTCGACGGAGGACCGGAAGGGGTACTCGGTGTCGTTCGAGCGGGTCTTCAGGTTGCCCGCCGGGATCACCAGGCGCTCGCCCGGGAAGCGGGCGGAGAGCGCGGCGCGGCGGCGCGCGGTCTCGGCGGCCTGCGGGATCGGCTTCAGGTCACGCAGCTCCGTGTCGGCCCAGCCGGACTTCATGTTCTCGGCCAGCTCGTCGGAGACGCCCGGGTACAGGCCGTTCTTCCGCTGCTTGATGGGCTCCTCGGACTCGGTCTCGGGGCCCTCCGCGGTAGCGGAGTCGGGCACAGCCGGGTTGAGCTCGTCGGACACGTGATCCTCCTCGATACGCCTTGTGATCTCCCCCGGGGCCCGCGACGCTCCTGCTTGTGGCCGAGCGGGGACCTCCATCATCGTACGGTCGTACCAGGAGCGGAGCAGGGCCGGATGCCCTGTTATGCCCGGTCATGCCAGGTGGGCTCAGTCGAACCGGGCCGCCAGCAGCACCACGTCCTCCACGCTGTCGGCCGCGTCCAGGCCGTCCGGCAGGACGGTGCGCAGGACGTGGTCGGCGACGGCACCGGGGTCGTGGCGCACCGCGCGCGGGATGCTCGCGGCGGCCGAGTGCAGCCGGGCGAAGGCACGGTCCATCGAGTCGCCGGTGCGGTGCAGCAGCCCGTCGGTGTACAGCAGGACCGTCTCCCCCGCCTCGGCCTGGATCTCCACGCTGGGCGCCTCCCAGCAGGCGAGCATGCCGAGCGGTGCGGAGACGGAGGTCTCGGCGAACTCGGTGCGGCGCTCGCCGATCAGCAGCGGCGGGCTGTGGCCGGCGCCGGCGAGGGTGACCTTGCGCAGGGCGGGCTCGCAGTAGGCGAACAGGGCGGTGGCCGAGCGGGCGGGCTCGGTCAGCCGCAGCAGCAGCTCCAGGTCGGACAGGACGGCCACCGGGTCCTCGCCCTCCATCACGGCGTACGCGCGCAGGCTGGCGCGCAGCCGGCCCATCGCGGCCACGGCGCTCGGCCCCGAGCCGGTGACCGAGCCGACGGAGAGGCCGAGCGCGGCCTCCGGCAGCGGCAGCGCGTCGTACCAGTCGCCGCCGCCGCGCGGGCCGGTGCGGTGCCGGGCGGCGAGCTGGACGCCGGGCACGCGGGGCAGCCGGGTGGGCAGCAGTTCCTCGGTGAGGATCGCCACGCACGCGCGTGCGCGTGCCACTTCCAGCAGGCGGGCGAGGTGCTCGGTGGCGTGCCGTAGGTAGAGGCCGGCGAGATGGCGCTGCCGCTCGTGGGGTTCGGCGGGCTCGTCGTAGAACCAGACGGCGGCGCCGAGGCGGCCGGCGGATCGGGTGGCCAGGGGCAGGGCGTAGCTGGCGGCGTAGCCGAGGCGGACGGCCACCTCCCGGTGCCGGGGATCGAGGCCGTCCTCGGCGAGCAGGTCGGGGTGGACGATCTCGTCGGCCGTGCCGGTGTCGTACGGCAGCGCGCCGCGCGGGACGGTCTCGATGTGGCCGAGGTCGGCGCGGCCGAGGCCGAGGCCGAGGGTGGTGCGGGGGCCGAGGCCGTCGCCGGGCTCGAGGGCGACGAGGCCGCGGCGGGCGCCGACGAGGGCGGCTCCGGCGCGCAGCAGCTCGTGCAGGGCGCCTTCGAGTGTGTCCGTGCGGGACAGGCGCTCGGTGAGTTCGTGGAGAGTCGTGAGGTCCGAGACCCAGCCGGCCAGCCGGTCCTGGAGGACGGCGCCGGGCGCGGGGGCGTGGGGGGCGGGGACGGGAGAGGCGCTGGGGGAGGGGGTTGCGGGCGCGACAGTGTGTGCGGGCGTGGGAACCGTTGGATCGATTCCGGCCACTTTCGGTGGGTGCGGGGCGTTCATGGCGTCCGGCCTTCAGACCGGTGCGTATTGCTGAAAAGCATCGCAAACCCCCATGTCATTCTGCGCCGCTAGCAGTGTCTCCACATGTACACGCACTCGTGAGGGGATGTCCAGCATTGTCCTGCGGGGATTCCTGGTGTCCATGGGGTTGGTGAGGGTTTCTTCCGAACCCCTTGCCTTACTGCCAAGTTGGCTGAAAACTGCCTCGGGTAACGGTTCATTGCGGTCGACTGGCCTTGCTCCACAGAGCGTCACAGCGGTCGTGATGGGTACGTACTCGGAGAAGGCCAGGGGTGGTTGGGGGCCACCCGGAACCTGGCGACGGACCCGGGCGTCATAGTCACCGACGGCCGAGCCCCATCCTCCCTGGCGGAGGCGGAGAGAAACACGCGCGACGGCAAAACGCCATACTTCGCCACCCTCGCGCCGCACCGTGCTTTTGACGGATGCACCAAGGACGCGGACGCGGCCCATGCTCGACCCCCTGGGGTTCCCCCTGCCGTGCGCAGGGGTGTGATGCGCCAACAGGTACGCACAGTGAAGTGATCGACACATGGTGTGATGTGGACCACGGTGTTGCCAGCGGTGCAACGGAAAGGAACGAGCGCTCATGCGCGAGATCCTCGGAAGGCGACGCAGGCTCCTGTCCAGGCGGAACGGCGGGCGGCCTGAGCTGATCGGCGCGGCCCTGACCTTCGCGACCGAGTGGCAGTGGCCCGTACTCCCGGGTGTGGCTCCGGACCCGCAGGGACGGGCCCGCTGCGCCTGCCCCGACCCGGAGTGCACGGTGCCCGGAGCGCACCCCTTCGACCCCGGCCTGCTCGCGGCCACGACCGACGCGCGCATGGTGCGCTGGTGGTGGGCCAACCGGCCGAGCGCGCCGATCGTCCTGGCCACCGGAGGCAGGGCGCCCTGCGCGGTCAGCCTGCCGGCGCTCGCCGCCTCACGCGCCCTCGCCCTGCTCGACCGGCGGGGCATGCGCCTCGGCCCGGTGATCGCCTCGCCGAACCGCTGGGCGCTGCTCGTCAAGCCGTACTCCATGGAGCAGTTGGGCGAACTGCTCTACGCCAAGGACTTCGTCCCCGGCTCCCTGCGCTTCCACGGCGAGGGCGGCTATCTCGCCCTGCCCCCGTCCGAGACCGGCCAGGGCGCCGTCCGCTGGGAGCGCGCCCCGCTGCCCGGCTCGGCCGCGCCCTGGGTGCCCGATGTGGAGGCCGTCGTCGACGCCGTGGTCGACGCCCTCACTCGTACGGGTGTGAGCGCACCCGAGTTGTAGGGATCTCCGGCGCGGTCGAGGCGGGCGAGCCGCGCCCGATCGTTATCTTCCGCACATGCTGCGAATTTCTGGGGGACACAGCCGTCGAAACTCCGGGCGGCACGGCCGCAGATCGCCACAGCGGGGCGGGCCGGACTCCCAAAGGCTGCGGCTCCTCGCGCTGCTCGGCGTCGTGACGGCCGCGGTCGTGCTGCCGCTGGCCGTGGCGTCCGCGGAGCAGGTGCGCGAGGCGGCCCGGCACGCGGCGGCCGCAAAGCCGCACGGCGGGGAGAAGCCAGGGCGAAAGGGCGAGTCCGGAAGCGACGACGGCGCCGGCGCCACCGAGGACGGCACGGCCGGAAGCGACGACGGCGTCGGGATCGCGGACGGCAAGATCGTGCCGTCCGGCGGGGCGTCCCGGCTGCTCGGGCTGGGCCTGGCCACCGCCGCGCGGTGCGGCCCCCAGCTCACCTCGCCGGACGGCATCGAGGCGCAGACGTGTGTGCTGACCCAGGGCAAGGACACCTGGGCCCGCACCTACTACCGCAACGCCACCGGCAAGCCGCTGGACTCCGTGCTGAGCCTGATGGGGCCGGACGGCCACACGCTGCAGATGCGCTGTGTCACGAGCACCGACGACGAGCCCGCCACCTGCGAGACACCCCGTCAGCGCAGCAAGGGGGGACCGGAGGGCTATACGGCCGTCACCGAGTTCGCCTCGCGCGGCACCGACGGCGCCCTGCTGCTGCGCTCGGGCAGTGATTCGTCGGACCGTGACAGCAACTCCGTCGTACAGAAGGGGAGTTGACGGCCCGCGACGCGATGTGTGGCGCTCGCGGAGATACAAAGACCCGGTTGCTGGCGACGGGGGATGCACCAGCAACCGGGCTACTGGAACGGTAACAAGAGATCGGCGGTTAGCAAATTCCGCCCGGGTCATTCGGCCACCGATTTCCCTGTCACAGCGGGGAGTTGTGACAGGAGTCACCTGGTGCGCGGGCCGCTCCGTGCCTTACCGACCGTTCAGTCGCGACCCGCGCGTGCCGTCAGCTGAGGGTGACCTGCCGGTTGGTCAGCCCGCCGCGTGCCCGGCGCTCGTCCGCCGTGAGCGGCTCGGTGGCGGTCAGGGCGGCGGCGAGCCGCTCGGCGAACTCGGCGGCCGGCTTCTCCACGTCGTCCGCCGTGACCCCGCTCGGCAGGTCCCAGACCGGGACGGTGAGGCCGTGCGCGCGGAAGGAGCCCACGAGCCGGGTGCCCTCGCCCAGGCTGGAGCGGCCCGCCGCGTGCAGCCGGGCGAGAGCGTCCAGAAGCTGCTCCTCCGGATGCGGCATCACCCAGCGCAGGTGGTTCTTCTCCGGGGTCTGGCACCAGTACGCCGCGTCCACGCCGGTCAGCTTCGCCGTCGGGATGGCGGCGGCGTTGGCCCGCTCCAGGGAGGCGGTCACCTCCGGCGTGGCGTTCTCCGCGTCCGGCACCCAGAACTCGAATCCTTCGTGCACGACCGGCTCGAACGGCGCCTCCGGGTCGAGCAGTTCCTGCAGCCGCGGGCCGCCGGCCGGGGCGCGGCGGCCCTGCACCGGGGTGCCGGGGTCGGCCCGGAGCGCGCGCTGCAGGGTGTCGGCGAGGTCGCGGCTGAGGTCGCCGGACGACGTGTCGTTCTGCAGGCCGAGCAGGACCGAGCCGTCGTCGCGGCGCAGGGCGGGCCAGGCCATCGGCAGCACCGTGGCGAGCGTGACCGAGGGAACGCCCTCGGGCAGGCCGTCCTTGAGGGTCAGCTCGACCGTCGCGGCCGGCACCAGCTCGCGCAGCGCCACCCAGTCGCACTCACCGGGCAGCCCCTCGAACGGGCGGTGCACCAGCTCGGTCGCCGCGTGTGCCGCAGCCCGGCCGTGGCACGCCTTGTAGCGCCGGCCGCTGCCGCAGGGGCAGGGCTCGCGGGCGCCGACCACCGGGACCTCTGCATCACTGAGCTGCGGCCGCTCGGCCTTCGTCTGGGGTCGCTTCTTGGCCATCGTGGGTGTCTCCCGGTTACGGCTCTTCTGGTACGGGCGCGAGCCTAGCCGTTCGGGCCATGACCGGCGGGAACCTGTGGACAACGCACGCCCGCGGGACGCCAGGGGAGTGAACCTGTGGACAACTTCCCGTTCCTCGAAGGCCGGTCGAGACCCTCGAAGGCCGGTCCAGGTCCTCGGAGGCCGAGTCGAGACCCTCGAAGGCCGGTCCAGGTCCTCGAAGGTCAGTCCAGGTCCTCGAAGGCGTCCGCGAAGTCCAGGTCGGCCATGTCCGCGAGAACGGGTGCCGTGACGCGCGTAGCGAAACCGTCCGGGCGCGCCCCGGCGTCGGGATCGTGGACGTCCTCGTGGACCACCACCCAGACCGTCACCTCGCCGCGGACGCCGTCCCGGACGCCCCAGTCGTCGGCGAGGGCCGTGATGATGTTCAGCCCGCGGCCGCCGTGCGCGGTCACCGACGGGGTGGCCGGCGCCGGCCGGGTCGGACCGCCGCCGTCCGTCACCTCGACGACCAGCCGGCCCCGTGGGTCGACCCGCCACGCGGCGCGCACGTCACCGTCGCCCGAGAGCGCGTCACCCAGCGGCCGCCCGTGTTTGCAGGCGTTGCTCAACAGTTCGGAAAGGATCAGTACGGCATCGTCGATGACCGCTTCGGCCACGCCACCGCTGCGCAACTGTGAACGCATCCGGTGCCTCGCCTTCCCCACGCCCGCAGGGCCATGGGGTACGGCCATGCTCGACGACGTGGGCACCTCCTGTGCCACCACCAACGCCACCCCCGAGACCTCCTTTGCCCCACGCCACGGTGTGGATGCCCCATTGGCCTGTACCGGAAACCGGCCAATCCCCTTCCGGTGACGCATTTGCAACGGCCCTGCACGGAGCGAACGCGCCGGAGCACTCCCTGTGACGAAGGCCTTTCCTCTGGTCGTCGTATGGCTGGATTTCAGTGGTGTGGCCGAGAAGGGAGGATTCAGCAGCGGCACAGCCGGGTCAAGGGCTGCGCACAGCTCTTTACCGGTCTCTTGAGGTCACACCCGCCCCAACTGGCGCAGGACCGCGCCCGGTCGGTTGGTGATGATGGCGTCGATGCCCATGTCCACACAGAGGTCGACGTCCTCGGGCTCGTTCACGGTCCATACGTGCACCTGGTGACCGGCTTGTTTCAGCCGTTCCACATAGGCGGGGTGGTTGCGCACGATGCGGATCGAGGGCCCTGCGATCCGCACGCCCGCGGGCAGCCGTCCGTCGCGCAGCCGCGGCGTGAGGAACTGCACCAGGTAGACGGTCGGCAGGGTGGGCGCGGCGGCACGCACGCGGTGCAGTGAGCGCGCCGAGAAGCTCATGATCCTCACCGGGGACTCGGCCGCGGAGGCGGGGGCGTCCAGCCCGAACCGCTTCAGCAGCGTCAGCAGCCGTTCCTCGACCTGCCCGGCCCAGCGGGTGGGGTGCTTGGTCTCGATGACCAGCTCCACCCGCCGCCCGGCGTCCGAGACCAGCTCCAGCAGCCGCTCCAGGGTGAGCACGGAGGTGTCCGCCGGGTCCTCCGGCCGGTGCACCCAGTCGGGCTCCTCGTCCCGCCCGCGCCAGGCGTCACGCGTCTTCCGGGAGCCGAAGTCGAGGGCGGCGAGATCGGCCAGTTCCAGCGCCGAGACGGCACCGCGGCCGTTCGAGGTACGGTTCACGCGTCGGTCGTGGACGCAGACCAGATGGCCGTCGGCGGTCAGCCGTACGTCGCACTCGAGGGCGTCGGCGCCGTCCTCGATCGCCTTCTTGTAGGCGGCCAGGGTGTGCTCGGGAGCGTCTTCGGAGGCGCCTCGGTGGGCTACGACCTGGATGGAGCGCTGTGGTGCGTGGGTCACCGCGTCATGGTGCCACCGTCGCGGGGTACGCGTGGCGGCGCGGACGCGTCCGTCCGGCGAACGACGGCACCCATCTGTGCGTTTATATAACTTTTGCCCAGAAGGTCTTATATAAAGAGAACCCCCGGACCCACAGCCACCGCTTATCGTGCTCTGACGGCCCGTGGGAAAAGCTGACTGCATACAACGGGACAACAGCCGTGGATCGAGGAGAAGAGCTGTGAGCACCGAGAACGAGGGCAACGAGGTACCCCCGGCCCCGTCGGCGCCTCCCGTGCCGGTGGCCTCTCCCGCCTCCCCGCAGGGCCCCGCACCCGAGGGGAGCGCGCCGACGGCTCCCCTTCCGCCGGTGCCCGGGGACGCGTCGGCCGCCGCCGGGACACCGGCGGGGCCGCCCAGCGCCCCGGGGGCCACCGGCTCCTGGCCGCCCCCGCCGCCGGCCACCCCGCCGTACGGCGACGGCGCGGCCTACGGCGACGGCGGTGCCGCCGGCTTCGGTGGCGCGGGTGGCGCAGGCTGGGGAGCGTCGTACCAGCAGCCCGCCCCCAGGCCCCGCAGCGGGCGCGGCGGCCTCGTCGCCGCGGTCCTGGTGGCCGCGCTGGTCGCGGGCGGCCTGGGCGGTGGCCTCGGCTACACCCTGGCCAAGAACGACGACAGCAGCGGCTCCACCACCGTCTCCGCCTCCGACAGCAGTGCCGCGCAGGTCAAGCGCGCGCCCGGCACCATCGCCAACGTGGCCGCCAGGGCGCTGCCCAGCACGGTCACCATCGAGGCGGAGAGCAGCAACGGCGAGGGCGGCACCGGTACGGGCTTCGTCTTCGACACCCAGGGCCACATCGTCACCAACAACCACGTGGTGGCCGACGCGGTCGACGGCGGCAAGCTCACGGCCACGTTCCCCAACGGCAAGAAGTACGACGCCGAGATCGTCGGCCACGCGCAGGGGTACGACGTCGCCGTCATCAAGCTCAAGAACGCCCCGTCGGACCTCAAGCCGCTCGCCCTCGGTGACTCCGACAAGGTGGCCGTCGGCGACGAGACGATCGCCATCGGCGCCCCCTTCGGTCTGTCCAACACGGTGACGACCGGCATCATCAGCGCCAAGAACCGCCCGGTGGCCTCCAGCGACGGCAGCTCCACCAGCAAGGCGTCGTACATGAGCGCCCTGCAGACCGACGCCTCGATCAACCCGGGCAACTCCGGCGGCCCGCTGCTGGACGCCTCCGGCGCGGTCATCGGCATCAACTCGGCGATCCAGTCGAGCAGCAGTGGCGGCGGCTTCGGCGGCTCCGGCCAGTCCGGCTCGATCGGCCTCGGCTTCGCCATCCCGATCGACCAGGCCAAGTACGTCGCCCAGCAGCTGATCAAGACCGGCAAGCCGGTGTACGCCAAGATCGGCGCCTCCGTCTCGCTGCAGGACTCCAGCGACGGCGCGAAGATCACCGACCAGGGTGCGGCCGGTGCCGCCGCGGTCGAGTCGGGCGGTCCGGCCGACAAGGCGGGCCTCAAGCCCGGCGACGTGATCACCAAGCTGGACGACATGGTGATCGACAGCGGCCCGACCCTGATCGGCGAGATCTGGACCCACAAGCCGGGTGACAAGGTGACGATCACCTACAAGCGCGACGGCCAGGAGCACACGGTGCAGCTGACGCTGGGCGCGCGCGTGGGCGACAACTGACCGCTCATGTCGGCCGGTCTCACGGGGCCGGGCGGAGTACCCTCGCGCGCGCTGGAGCTGTTCGCACGCGGGAAACGGCGCCAGGCCGCCACGTCGGTGCGGGCCGTGCGAACGGCCGCGCAGGTGCCGTTGCGTCCCGGCACATCGGGTTGCGGCACGGGCGGCGGGCTGCCGGTTTCGTCCGGGTGGCCGAGGTGCGGAGGCAGTCATGGGCGCAGTTCTCGGTGACGTGCTGGGTTTCGCGGCGGCCGTCGCGGTCAGCCCGCTCCCGATCATCGCCGTCATCCTCGTGCTCGCCACGCCCCGAGGACGTCTCAACGGCGTCCTGTTCACCGTCGGCTGGATCGTGGGACTCGCGGTGCTGGGTGCGGTGATGCTGGCGATCGCCTCCCCGGCGGGTGCCTCCGCCCACAAGCACCCGGCCACCTGGGTGGGAGCGCTCAAGCTCGCCCTGGGCGTGTTCCTCGTCGTCTTCGGCGCCCGGCAGTGGCACCGGCGCCCGAGGGATCCCTCGCAAGCCCGGCTGCCGAAGTGGATGGGTGCGATCGACCGCCTCACGCCGGTCAAGACCTTCGCGCTCGGAGTGGCCCTGGCGGCTCTCAACGCCAAGAACGCACCGCTCACCATCGCCGCGGGCGCCGCCATCGGCTCAGCGGGAGTACCGGTCGGGCAGCAGACCGCCGCACTGGCGATCTTCGTCGTCATCGCCACCCTCGGCCTGCTGATCCCGCTGGCGGTCTTTCTCCTCGGGGGAGAGCGGGCCAGGACCACGCTCGGCGACTGGAGGGAATGGGCAGCTCGGCACAATGTCGCCGTGATGGCCGTCCTGTTCTTCGTCCTCGGGCTGAAACTGCTCGGGGACGGCATCTCCGTCGTCGCTTCCTGAGAAGCCCGGCCAGGCGCGGGGTGGGGCCGCGAGGTCGCCTGGGCGGGACGGATCCGGTGGACCCCGTGCGGGACCACCGCCCCCGCCCGCCGCCCGATCCCGGTACGCTGTACCCGCTCCGCCCCAGGTGAGTGGAGCGAGGTGGGTTGCCCGAGCGGCCTAAGGGAACGGTCTTGAAAACCGTCGTGGCGCGAGTCACCGTGGGTTCAAATCCCACACCCACCGCGGATGTTGGCAAGGGGCGCTCCCAAGGGGGCGCCCCTTCGCGGGTGTGCGGCCGGCTTTCCGGCCGTCACGGCCGGTGCCCCGTCATCCGTGCCGCCGAGGCGATCGTCGCCCGGGCCTCGCGCTCCGACAGGCCGGTGTTGAGGGCGGCCTCGGTCAGGGGGTCGACCAGGGCGGGGCCGATGCCGTTCTCGTAGGCGCGGCAGGCCGCCCAGAACAGACGGGTGTTGCGCTGGCCCTCGTGCGCGCAGAGGACGAACTGGACCAGGCCGCGGCCGTGGTCGCCGGGAGCGGCCGGGGCCGGGTGCGGAGGCCGGGGCGGTGGCACGAGCAGGCGCAGCAGGGACGGCGGGCAGGGCGCCGGGGCCAGGTGCGCGGTGCCGGGGGCGGTCGTGTACATGCCGTGGTCGGTACGGGAACCGGGGCCCACCAGGTAGCCGCCGGCGCCACGGATGTCGATGCCGGGGGCCAGGCGGCCGGCGGAGTTCGGTACGACGACGTCCGGCGGACCGGTGAGCCACAGATGGCGGCCGCCGCTCGGGGTGCGCACGACGACCGTCTCCGGAATGGTGAACAGGTGGCGCAGGGCAAGTTCGCGCAGCGCGGTCGAGGAGTCGGTGCCGCACTTGGTGTCCAGGTCGACGCCGATCAGGTGGTACGGCGGCAGCCCGCAGGCGATGCCGTAGCCGGTGGCCCAGGGCGCGGCGGTGAACAGCTCCCGGATGCGGACCGGGTCGGTCGAGGCGTCGTACACGCCGTGGCCGAGGCGGCCGCACTCCCCGTGGCAGCGGGGTCCGGTGGGGTCGGGGTCGTCGCGGTGGGGGGAGCGCAGGGCCGGGAGTTTCGTGCGGGACAGGGGGAGGACGGCCAGTCCGCGTTCGGCGGCTGACAGGGCGTGTGCGAGGGCCAGCGTCGTGGCCTGCCGGTCGGTGGTGGCCATGCCTTCATGTTCGTATGCATGTTCGAAAAAGGGAAGGGCGGTCCCTGGCGACGCGCCGGATGGGGAGAAATTGGCCGGATGTGCGAAGGGACGATTCACCCCTTGTCCCGCTTGAGGGCTGAGGGTGTCCTCCTGATCTCTCCTGGGGGCTGGGGAGGCGAAAGGTGACGATAGGGGTTTATCGACTTGTCATCACGCTTGCGTGCGAATGGCGGCTTCCGGGGTGGTTCGCCGGGGATTCGGTGGGCAACTCTGATCTCGCGACGTCGTCCAAGACAGTCAGAGCGGTCGGCCAACTGCCCTGACGCAAGCCGTACTTCACGTACTCGCGGCACCAGGGCCGCCGAGTGCTTGGTTCTGGAGGAACAACATGGCAAGCATCCGTACCGTCCGCGTTCTCGCCGCCGTCGCCGCGCTCCCGCTCGCAGCCGCCCTCTTCGGCGGCGTGGCGGCAGCCGACAACGGCGCCTTCGCGGACAACGGATCGAACGCGGGTGTGGCGTCCCTCATCGGCAGCGGAGTCGGTCACAACAACAGCGGCAACTCGTCCACCACGCAGCAGAGTGCGGTAGGCCCCGGCGCCTCGAATCAGAGCAACAGCGCCCAGGTCGGCCATTCCGCGTTCACAGCCATCCAGCAGGGCAACGAGAACGTGGCCGTCCACTTCACCCGGCTGTGGTGAGCCTCGGCTCAGGTCCCTTCCGGTAAGGGGCCTCGTGGGGTGTGCTCAGGGGTCGTGACGCGTCTGCGCGGCGGTGCTTCGGTGCCGCCGCGCAGCCGTCTTTCCCGCGAGCGCCGGCGGCCGACCTTGACACCCGCCGTTATCTGACGGACAGTCAGAAACGGTTCTTTCAGGCACGCGAGGCCCACAGGAACGCGGCCCGGGGCGGCGAGGGAGCGGCGATGAGCACGGCAGAGGTGGTTCCCGACGAGCTCGGCGCGCGACTCAGGGCGTACCAGGGGCGCCCCGCCGCCGTCGCCGGGGTCGGCAAGGACCCGGTGAACGCACCGATGATCCGGCACTGGTGCGAGGCCATGGGCGACACCAACCCGGCCTACCGCGGCCCCGGGGCCATCGCCCCGCCCACCATGCTCCAGGCCTGGACGATGGGCGGCCTGTCCGGACACGAGGGCCGCACCGGCGCCTACGACGAGCTGCTGGCCCTCCTCGACGCCTCGGGCTGTACGTCGGTCGTGGCCACCGACTGCGAGCAGGAGTACCTACGGCCCCTGCGCCCGGGCGACCGGATCACGTTCGACTCGGTGATCGAGTCGGTCTCCGGCCGCAAGACGACGAAACTGGGCACCGGGTACTTCGTCACGACCCGCACGGACGTCCGGGTCGACGGCGCCCTCGTGGGCACCCACCGCTTCCGCATCCTGAAGTACGCCCCGGCCCGCCGGGAACCCGGCGCCCCGCGCCCCCGCCCGGTGGTCAACCGGGACAACGCCGGCTTCTGGCAGGGGGTGGCCGCCCGCCGGCTCCTCATCCAGCGCTGCGCGGACTGCGGCACCCTGCGCCACCCCTGGCTGCCGGGCTGCAACGCGTGCGGTTGCCTCGACTGGGACACGGTCGAGGCGAGCGGCGAGGGGACCGTCTACTCGTACGTGGTGATGCACCACCCGCCCTTCCCCGCCTTCGAACCTCCGTACGCGGTCGGCCTGATCGAGCTCGCCGAGGGGGTGCGGATGGTGAGCAACGTGGTGGGGATGTCGTACGACAAGGTGCGCATCGGGCTGCCCGTGCGCCTCGAATTCCAGTCCTGCGACGAGGAGTTGACGCTGCCGGTGTTCCGGGTGGTGGAACGGTGAGGGCCGGGGAGCAGCTGCCCCCGGTGGAGATCCCGGTCACCCGGACGCTGATCGTGGCGGGCGCCATCGCGTCGCGGGACTACCAGGACGTCCACCACGACGCCGAGCTGGCCAGGCAGAAGGGCTCACCGGACGTCTTCATGAACATCCTGACGACGAACGGACTGGTCGGCAGGTACATCACGGACCACTTCGGCCCGGCGGCGGTGCTCCGCAAGGTCGCGATCAGGCTGGGTGTGCCCAACTATCCGGGGGACACGATGGTGTTGACGGGCAGCATCGAGGCGGTCGACGGCGACACCGCGACGGTGCGGGTCATCGGTGCGAACGCCCTCGGCAGACATGTGACGGGCACGGTGACGGTCACGGTCCCTGAGGGCCGCTCATGAGCGTGCGCAGCCGTGACACCCTGGCCGGACGCGCCGCGATCGCCGGGATCGGCGCCACCGAGTTCTCCAAGGATTCCGGGCGCAGTGAGCTGCGGCTGGCCGTGGAAGCGGTGCGGGCCGCGCTGGACGACGCGGGGCTGGCGCCGGCGGACGTGGACGGGATGGTGACGTTCACGATGGACACCAGCCCCGAGATCACGGTGGCCCAGGCGTGCGGGATGGGCGAGCTGTCCTTCTTCTCGCGGGTCCACTACGGCGGCGGCGCGGCCTGCGCGACGGTCCTGCAGGCGGCGCTCGCGGTGGCGGCGGGCGTTGCGGAGGTGGTGGTCTGCTACCGCGCCTTCAACGAGCGGTCGGGCCGCAGGTTCGGCGCGGGCGTGCAGCACCGGGAGCCCTCGGCGGAGGGCGTGGCGCTCGGCTGGGTGCTGCCGTTCGGGCTGCTCACCCCGGCCTCCTGGGTGGCGATGGCGGCACAGCGGTATCTGCACGCGTACGGGCTGGCGCCGGAGGTGTTCGGGCACGTGGCCGTGGTGGACCGCGCGTACGCGGCGACGAACCCGGCGGCGTACTTCCACGGCCGCCCGATCACCCTCGCCGAACACGCGGCCTCCCGCTGGATCGTGGAGCCGCTGCGGCTGCTGGACTGCTGCCAGGAGACCGACGGCGGGCAGGCGATCGTCGTCACGTCCCTGGAGCGGGCCCGGGACCTGCCGCATCCCCCCGCCGTGATCGCGGCGGCCGCCCAGGGCGCCGGCCGGGCGCAGGAGCAGATGACCAGCTTCTACCGGGACGAGCTGACCGGCCTGCCGGAGATGGGCGTGGTGGCCCGCCGGCTGTGGCGGTCGTCCGGGCTCGGCCCGTCCGACATCGACGTGGGGATCCTCTACGACCACTTCACGCCGTTCGTGCTGATGCAGCTGGAGGAGTTCGGGTTCTGCGGCAGGGGGGAGGCGGCGGACCTCGTGGCCGAGGGGCGGCTGCCGCTCAACACGCACGGGGGCCAGCTCGGGGAGGCGTATCTGCACGGCATGAACGGCATAGCGGAGGCGGTGCGCCAACTGCGGGGCACGGCGGTGAACCAGATACCGGGCGCGGCCCGGACCCTGGTGACGGCCGGTACGGGGGTGCCGACGTCGGGGCTGGTGCTGACGGGGGACGGCTGACCGGAGGAGCGGGCCTCGCCTGGGAACCGCGCTTCGGAGTTCCGCCGGCCGGCCCCGGCCCGCACCCCGAGTCAGGGTCGTACCCGCAGACGGGATGCATCCGCCGTCCACCTTCAGGAGGTGGAGTCGGCCCCAGCCCTACAACCTGAGGGGGACCCCGCTTAGGGACCTGCGGGCGATCCGCCCACGGGGAGCCCGCTCCTAGCGTGGAGCCATGACCACACCCGTCTGCACCAGCGCCTCGGCCGCCGCCGCACCAAGGCGGCAGACCCTCCCGCACCCACGGCACAGGCAGGGCGGGGAGACCCCCGCCTACCCGTCGTTCGCGTCGTACGTGCGGGCCCGTCAGCCGGTCCTGCTGCGCACCGCGCGCTCACTGACCGCCAACCCGAGCGACGCCGAGGACCTGCTGCAGACCGCGCTCGCCAAGACCTACGTGGCGTGGGAGCGGATAGAGGACCAGCGGGCGCTGGACGGCTATGTGCGCCGGGCGCTGCTGAACACCCGGACCTCGCAGTGGCGCAAGCGCAGGGTGGACGAGTTCAGCTGCGACGAGCTGCCCGAGCCGGAGCCCGTGCCCGGTGCCGGCGACCCGGCCGAGCGGCAGGCGCTGCACGACGCCATGTGGCAGGCGGTCATGAAGCTGCCGGCCCGGCAGCGGGCGATGGTCGTCCTGCGCTACTACGAGGACCTCAGCGAGGCCCAGACCGCCGAGGTGCTCGGGGTGTCCGTGGGGACGGTGAAGTCGGCGGTGTCGCGTGCGCTCGCCAAGCTGCGTGAGGACCCTGAGCTGGGACTGGTCCGCTAGCGCGGAATTTCCTTCCGTTTTCCTCCCCGGTGGCCCGCACCCTAGTGACATACCGCGCGGTATGTGAGCAGAATCAGCGCTACCTCTACCACCGCGTAGGCAACGCCGCCCCGGGAGGACTCCGTGCTGAGCACCATGCAGGACGTACCGCTGACCGTCACCCGCATCCTCGTGCACGGGACGCTGGTGCACGGGCGGTCCCAGATCACCACCTGGACCGGGGAGGGCGAGCCGCAGCGGCGCAGTTTCGCCGAGGCGGGCGTACGTGCCGTACAGCTGGCCAACGCGCTCCGGGACGAACTCGGCGTCCGGGGCGACGACCGGGTGGCGACCCTGATGTGGAACAACGCCGAGCACGTCGAGGCCTACTTCGCGATCCCGTCCATGGGCGCGGTGCTGCACACGCTCAATCTGCGGCTGCCCGCCGAGCAGCTGGTGTGGATCGTCAACCACGCGGCCGACAAGGTCGTCATCGTCAACGGCTCGCTGATCCCGCTGCTCGCGCCGCTGCTGCCCAAGCTGCCGACGGTGGAGCACATCGTCGTGTCCGGCCCCGGCGACCGTACGCCGCTCGCGGGCGCCACCGCGCGGGTGCACGAGTACGAGGAGCTGATCGCGGACCGGCCCACGACGTACGACTGGCCGGAGCTGGACGAACGCCAGGCCGCCGCCATGTGCTACACCTCCGGCACGACCGGTGACCCCAAGGGCGTGGTGTACAGCCACCGTTCGATCTACCTGCACTCCATGCAGGTCAACATGACCCAGTCGATGGGCCTGACCGACCAGGACACCTCGCTGGTCGTGGTGCCCCAGTTCCACGTCAACGCCTGGGGCCTGCCGCACGCGACCTTCATGACCGGCGTGAACATGCTGATGCCGGACCGTTTCCTGCAGCCCGCCCCGCTCGCCGAGATGATCGAACGCGAGAAGCCCACCCACGCGGCGGCCGTACCGACCATCTGGCAGGGCCTGCTCGCCGAGCTGACCGCCCGGCCCCGCGACGTGACGTCCCTCACCCAGGTCACCATCGGTGGCTCCGCCTGCCCGCCCTCCCTCATGGCGGCCTTCGACGACCTCGGCATGCGGGTCTGTCACGCCTGGGGCATGACCGAGACCTCCCCGCTCGGCACGGTCTCCCGCCCGCCGGCCCACGCGGCCGGAACGGACGAGGAGTTCGCCTACCGCCTCACCCAGGGCCGCTTCCCGGCCGGAGTCGAGGCCCGCCTCACCGGCCCCGGCGGCGAACGCCTCCCCTGGGACGGCGAGTCGGCGGGCGAGCTGGAGGTGCGCGGCCCGTGGATCGCCGGTGCCTACTACAACGGTCCCGACGCCGAACCCCTGTGTCCCGCCGACAAGTTCAGTGAGGACGGCTGGCTGAAGACGGGTGACGTCGGAACCATCTCCCCGGACGGCTTCCTCACCCTCACCGACCGCGCCAAGGACGTCATCAAGTCCGGCGGCGAGTGGATCTCCTCGGTGGATCTGGAGAACGCGCTGATGTCCCACCCGGACGTCGCCGAGGCCGCGGTGGTCGCCGTGCCCGACGAGAAGTGGGGCGAGCGCCCGCTGGCCACGGTCGTCCTGCGGGAGGGCGCCACCGCCGACTTCGAGACCCTGCGCGCGTTCCTCGCCGAGGAGGGCCGCATCGCCAGGTGGCAGCTGCCCGAGCGCTGGACGATCGTCGAGTCGGTGCCGAAGACGAGCGTGGGCAAGTTCGACAAGAAGAAGATCCGCGAAGCGCACAGGCTGGGCCAGCTCGACGTGATCACGGTGACGTGACCTCGCACGGCCCCACGCTCTCCTCGGATGCCGGCCCGGATGCGCACACCCGGGCTAGAATGAGTCATGGAATCGAACTCCACCCATTCCGGACCGAGTTGGAGCCGGCGGCGCGCAGCGGTTCTTGCTTCCCTGCTGAGTGCGGCCGCCGTCGTATGGACTGCGGTTGCACTGAGCGTGCACACGACCGACTCGACCGTACTGGACCCCGACAGCGTGACCGATGCCGATGTGGCCCGGCTGGCCGCTGTCCTGATGGCCGGCATCGCGGCGGTGGCTGCCGGACTGTGGTGGTCCCACTGGGCGGCCGTACCTCGGCCGATGATCGGCGGAGGGTGGGCGCGGGGGGCGTTTGCCGCGTCCGCCGTCCACTCGGTGTTCGTCGCACCCGTCATCGTGTTCGCCTCCTGGGGCTGGAGGGCCCTGGCGATCGCGGTCACGTGCGCGGTGGTCGCCGGCGGTGCGCGGGAGGCCGCCGGGGTGACCGCACCAGCCATGGAGGTCGTCGGTTCGGGCTGACCCCGTGGTGCGCAGCGCCCCGCGGCCCCGCCCGTGTGCCCTTACCGTCCGGCACGCGCCGTAGCCCCGGCGTCCTGCGCCGTCCCGGCCGCGCCGCTCAGTGGCGACGCAGCGTGGACGTCCAGCCCGGGAGCAGCCGGAGGGCCGCCACCGCGCACACCCCGGCCCAGCCCCGGCGGCCGAAGGCGGGGCCCGCGGTGGCGGCGGAGGCGAGGCCGCCGTCGGCGAAGCCGGAGACGACGTAGGCGGTGTTGGCGGTGGCCGGGGTGGACCTCGTGGTGGGGCGAGGGTCTGGTTGGCGACGCGCGAGGCGGCCAGCGCGGCGTGGACGGCGCTCGCGGCGGCGAACAGCGCCACCAGGGCGTGACCGCCGAGCCGGAACAGCGGCACGGCCACGGCCGCGAGGAGATGGGCCGTGCCGACGACACGTGCGGCGCCGAAACGGTCCACCAGGCCGCCGGACAGCGGTGCCACCGCGCTGGAGGACAGTCCGGACCGGCCGAAGAGTCCGGCGGTCGCGGTCGACAGGCCGCAGGCGGGGCCGGTCAGCAGCAGCGCCGGCGACGCCCACAGCGCGAGGCGGCCCGCAGGCTGGTGGTACGCCGGCCCCAGGACAGACCCTGGCGGCCCCTGAAGCCCACAGCCGCCCGATGGGACAAGCCACCCGGCATCGGCGCCCGGGCGCCGCCTAGTTCGTGCCGATCCGGGCCAGCAGGTCCACGATCCGGCCCTGCACCTCCGTACTCGTGGAGCGCTCCGCGAGGAACAGCACCGTTTCGCCCGAGGCCAGCGGCGGCAGGTCGGCCTGGTCGACGGCGGCGGTGTAGACGACCAGCGGGGTGCGGCTGAGCTGCCCGTTGGCGCGCAGCCAGTCGATGATCCCGATGGAGCCGGCCTGCCGCCGCTGCACCTGCATCAGGTCCATCACCACGAGGTTCGGCCGGAACTGCCCCGCGAGCGTCACCGCGTCGTTGTCGTTCGCGGCCCGCGCCACCTGCATCCCGCGCCGCTCCAGCGTCGAGGTCAGCGCCAGCGCGATCTCCGCGTGCTCCTCGATGAGCAGCACCCGCGGCGGGTGCTGCTCGCTGTCGCGCGGCGCCAGCGCCTTCAGCAGGACCGCGGGATCGGCGCCGTACGCCGCCTCGCGCGTCGCCTGCCCGAGCCCGGCCGTCACCAGCACCGGCACCTCGGCGGCGACGGCGGCCTGCCGCAGCGACTGCAGGGCCGTACGCGTGATGGGACCCGTCAGCGGATCCACGAACAGCGCGGCCGGGAACGCCGCGATCTGTGCGTCGACCTCCTCACGGGAGTGCACGATCACCGGCCGGTAGCCACGGTCGCTCAGCGCCTGCTGGGTCGTCGCGTCCGGCGCGGGCCACACCAGCAGCCGGCGCGGGTTGTCCAGCGGCTCCGGGGGCAGCTCGTCGTCGAGCGGCTGTGGCAACGGCGCGTCCGCGACCTCGACCGCCCCACCGGGGCCGTCCAGCGGTTCGGGCCCCTCCGCGGCATCGGCGTCCGGCGCGCCTATGGCGTACGAACGCCCGGCTCCCTCGGTGGCCGGGGCGAGCCGGGACTGCCCGGCGAGCGACGGCTGCGCCGGCGCGGAGACCGGCCGGCCGCCGAGCGACGGCTGCGCGGGCGCCGGTTCGGCCGGCGGACGCGGCAGCGCCGCCTGCTCCGGCTGCTGCTCCGTGCGCTGGGCCGGGTCGGGAGGCGTGCCCAGCTTGCGCCGCCGGCCGGATCCGCCCGGCGTGTGCGGCGGCGGGGTCGCCGTCGGCTGCTGCACCTGCGCGGCCTGCCGCGAGAACGGCACGCCCTGTCCGAGCGTGCGCACACTGATCGCACGGCCCTGCGTGGAGTTCGGATCGACCGCGGCGTCCTCGGCGGCCAACGGCTGTGCGGTCCGCGGCGCCTGGACACCGGCGCGTTCCACGGGGAGCGGGGTACCCGGGGCCGGCGTGCCGGTCTGCGGTACCGGTGTGCCCGCGCCGGGCCACTGCTGGGGCACGCTGGGCGCCTGTGCGGCTGGCGGCACCTGCCCGGGAGCGGCCTGCGCGGGCAGCGGCCCGCCGTTCGGAACGCCCCCGGGCGGAGTCGCGGCCGCCGCGGCGGGCGGCTGCTGCACGGGGATGCCCTGCCCGGGACCGACGGGAACCCCCTGAGGGGGAGTCACCTGGCCGGGAGCGGCCTGTGCCGGTGGCAGCGGGGCGGGAGGCGTCTGGGCGGGAGGCGTCGGTGCCGGCTGTGCGCCCGCCGGTGTGCCCGGTGCCTCCGGTGCCGTCGACGGGGCGGGCTCGGCGGACTGGGCCGCGGCCCGGCGGCGCCGGCCGGTCGGCGCGCTGGTCGGATGCGGCTGCGGCGGAGTGTGGTCCGAGGCCTGGTCGAGCGGTACGGCGTCGTGCCGGCCGTCGTCACCGGGCACCCCCGCGGCGGCCGGCGCCGGCTGAGCCGGCACCCGCACCTGTCCGGCGCCCTGCCCCGGAAGCTGCGGCTGCCCCTCGGCGGCTCCCGGAACGGCACCCGCACCGGCTCCCGGAACGGCACCCGCACCGGCGGCCGGGACGAGCCCGGCACCGGGCCCGACGGGCGCACCCGCCCCAGGCGCGACAGGCGCGGGCACGACAGGCGCCCCCGCGCCGGAAACCCCGCCGGCCGCCGGAATCGGACCAGCCGCGGGAACCGTACCCACGCCGTTCGCCGCGTCCGCGGACTGCGGTGAGCGGTCGGCCTCGGCCGGCGGCAGGGCGAAGACCGTACGCGCACCCGCCTCCTGGGCCGCGGCACGCTCCGCGGCGGCGGCCAGCGCACGCCGGCGCCGCCCGGTCGGCTGCTCACCCTCGGCCGGAACGGCCTGCGCACCGGGAACTGCCTGCTCGCCGGCCACCGCGGGCAGTGCGGGCGGCAGCGCGGCCTGGGGGGCGCCGGAGTCGTGGGCGGCGCGCAGGCCCGAGGGCGCGGGCACGCCCTGGGGCGGAACGGCGGAACCGAGGCCCGTACCCGAGGCGGCGGCCCCGGCGGCGTGCTCGGCGGCCGTCACCACCGCGCCCTCGCTCACGGCCGTCCCGTCACCGGCGTTGTTCTCGGCGGGCCGGCCCCGGCGTCGCCCGGTACCGCCGGACGTGGTGTCCGCGCCCTCGGCCGGGACCGCGCCGGTCTCCTCGGCGGGCGCGGCGGCACGCCTGCGGCGCCGTCCCGTCGGTACGGGCCCCTCCGCCTCACCGGCCTGGCCCGCGCCGGGCACGTCACTGTCCAGGAAGGCGTCCGTGGAGGCCCGCCGGGCCCGCCGCCGTCCGCCACCGGCCGGCTGCTCGGCGCCGCCGGCCGCCTCCTCGGCGACCGGCTCACCGCCGCCCGAGGCCTGCTCGTCCGGCTCCGCCGCGCCCGTGCCCGGCCCGGCCGGAAGCGCCGCCTGCACCGGTACCTGGCCGGCGACCGTCCCGGCGCCACCGCCGAGCGGCACCTCCAGCACATACGCGCTGCCGCTCATGCCCGGGACCTCGTGCGTCTGGAGCACGCCGCCGTGGGCCCGCACGATCCCGCGCACGATCGGCTCGTGCACCGCGTCTCCTCCGGCGTACGGTCCGCGCACCTCGATCCGTGCGACCTCACCGCGCTGCGCGGCCGCGACCACGACGGTGTTGTCCAGGTAACCGCCCGCGGAGACGGGAGAGTTGCCGGTCGCGTCGACGCCGGCCACGTCCGCCACGAGATGCGCCAGCGCGGTGGCGAGCCGCTGCGGGTCGACCTCGGCCTCGATGGGCGGCGCGTGCACGGCGAACTGCACCCGCCCGGGGCCGATCAGCTCGACGGCCCCGTCCACACCCGCGGCGACGACGGCGTCCAGCATCACCTTCGTCCGGGTGATGTCCTCGGCGCCTGCGTCCAGCCGCTGGTACCCGAGGACGTTGTCGATGAGGGTCGTGATCCGCGCGTACCCGGCGGACAGGTGATGGAGGACCTGGTTGGCCTCGGGCCACAGCTGTCCGGCGTCGTCCGCCGCCAGCGCGGCCAGCTCCCGCCGCAGCTCGTCAAGGGGCCCGCGCAGCGACTGCCCGAGCAGGGTCAGCAACTGTTCGTGGCGGCCCGCGAGCGCCTCGTACCGGTCCTTCTCCCGCTCGGCGAGCGCGGCGTACCGCTCCTCGCCGGCCGCCAGCTGCTCCGCGTGCTTCTCGCGCAGCTCCTCGAGCTCGGTGACGTGCTGCTGGCGCAGCGCGGTCAGGTCGGAGGCGTGCTCCTCGGTGAGCCGCTCCACCTCCTGCGCGTGCGCCTTCTCCAGCGCCGCCTTCTCCTCGGCCAGGGCCTCGTACGGGCGCCGGTCGGTGAAGGTCATCACGGCGCCGACGAGCTGGTCCCCGTCGCGCACCGGAGCGGTGGTGAGGTCGACGGAGACCCTGTCCTCGCCCTTGGACCACAGCACCTGCCCACGCACCCGGTGCTTGCGCCCGGAGCGCAGGGTGTCGGCGAGCGGGGACTCCTCGTAGGGGAAGGGGGAACCGTCGGGGCGCGAGTGCAGCACCAGCGTGTGCAGCTCCTTGCCGCCCAGCTCGCCGGCCCGGTAGCCCAGTATCTGGGCGGCGGCCGGATTGACGAGGACGATCCGCCCCTCGGTGTCGGTGCCCACGACGCCCTCGGCCGCGGCCCGCAGGATCATCTCGGTCTGCCGCTGCGAGCGGGCCAGCTCGGCCTCGGTGTCGACGGTCCCGGACAGGTCCCGTACGACGACCATCAGCAGCTCGTCGCCGGTGTAGCCGTAACCGTCGTACGCCTGCTGGCCGTTCTCCAGATTCGCGCTCGTGACCTCGACCGGGAACTCGGCCCCGTCGGTACGCCGCGCGATCATCCGGGTCGGTTTGGTCCGCCCGTGCGGATCCATGTGGGCGGGACGCCGCATCGACCCGGGGATGAGCCGTGAGTCGAACTCCGGCAGCAGATCGAGCAGCCCTCGCCCGACGAGCGCGGTGCCGGGCGCCTCGAAGGCCTCCAGCGCGATGGTGTTCGCGTTGACGACGGTTCCGTTGGCGTTGACCAGGACCAACGCGTCCGGCAGCGCGTCGAGTATGGCTGCGAGGCGAGCAGCGCCTCGGGATGGCCTGCTGCTCACGAGACGCCTTCCTCCCTGTTACCGCACCTTGCCGACCGCTCGGGCCATCTTGCCAACCGGCCCGCGACGTGTCACGCGAGGGAGTCTAAGCGCACCCGTTGCGCTCGCGACGCCGGATGAGAGGGAGGTCCCACGACGAAGTGACACCGAACGCGTGACCGCATGCGGCCCACGGCCTCCGGCACCGCCGCCGGTACCGCCTCCGGTACCGGCTTCGCCACGGCCGCGCCACGGCCGCGGCACCGGCTACGGCTCCGCGAGACCTTCGCCGGACCTTTACCGGACCGGTGATTTCGCCCGTCGCGCGGGCGGGCCGCCTAGGCCGTCGTCGGGCCCAGCTTCGGCAGCAGCGGCACCATCCCGTCCCAGCGTCCGATCTCGCACCCGTCGCTGCGGTCGTAGCCGGCGTCGACCCTGCGCCCGGCCCAGGTACCGGTCACCCGGGCGGTGGCGGGTCCGCCGTAGAGCATGGTGCAGGTGGTGCCGGGCGCCACCGGGGCGAAGAGGTCCCGCCCCCAGCGCGTGTGCTCGTCCAGGGCCCGGCAGGCCTCGGCCGCGTCCGGGTGACTGCCGCCGGCCGGATGGCAGGACAGCTCGTACGTGCCGTCCCGCCCGGACCCGGTCTGCCGCACGACGACGGTGAGGTGATCACCGCTCCGGTCCCCGGACCGCACGGGCGGCGGCACGGCGGGCGCGGCGACGGCGGGTACGGCGCAGAGGGCGAGGAGACCGCACACGGCGGCGAGCACCGGCCCGGCGCCGCCCCCGACCGGACCTCGCGGAAGAAGAATGACCATGCCCTGCCCAACGCCTCCGCCCCCCGGACGTTGCGCCGCGCCTCGCCGGAGAGAAGCCCTTTGCCCTGCGGCCCGACTGCCTAGTACCGTGGGGGGCGATTGGTGACAGGCCGCTCGGCTGTGTCATCATCTGCACGCACCACTCGCGCGCTCGCGTGAGCGGTTGTGCTGGAGGCGTCGCCTAGTCCGGTCTATGGCGCCGCACTGCTAATGCGGTTTGGGTCTTACAGCCCATCGAGGGTTCAAATCCCTCCGCCTCCGCACCGATCCCGAAGCCCCGGTCCCCAGGACCGGGGCTTCGGCGTTCCCGGCCCTGCCCTGCCCCATCCTCGCTCCCAGGGCATTTGTGCAGGTCACAAGGGGTGTGCCAATCGGATTTCACATGTCGGCGGCAGTCATGTAATGTTCTTCCTGTCGCCGGGACGGGCCGAAAGGACCGAAACGGAGACCAAAACAAAAGAACACAAGCACTCGTAGCTTAACGGATAGAGCATCTGACTACGGATCAGAAGGTTGCAGGTTCGAATCCTGCCGAGTGCACAACAGTCCAGAGGCCCTGTGGAGAGATCCACAGGGCCTCTGGCTTTTTCCTTGACGGCGATGTTTGACGGCAACCGCCTCAGAAGGCGGAGGCAGGGTTGATCAGACGGCTACCGGGACGCCCGCCGCGCCGTCGTCATCATCTGGATCGTTGCTGTCACCCCTCAGCGCATCCCCGACGCGGTCGAAGGCGGACCGCTGGGAGTCGAGCCGTACGAACGTGTAGATGTCCATGGTCACGCGGATGGAGCTATGGCCCTGGACCTCCATGATCATTCGGGCGTCGGCGCCCTGTTCGTGGAGCAGGGACGCGCAGGTGTGGCGGAGGTCATGAAACCGGAATGCTGTCCAGGCTGAGGGGTGATCCGGTCTTTGTGTGGTTGGTCTTCGTTGTGGGATGCACCGTCGGCGAGCGCCGGCGCGTCGGACTCAGCTCAGAGCCTTACCGACTTCGTAGATCGTGGGCCTGTCTTCGGGAGCATTGCTGAGCATGGCCTCGATCAGCTCACCCAGTTCACCACGGGCCTTGACGGGCCGACGCTTGCCGTCTGCCACCGCCTGTCGCTGCACGGGGCGCGGTGCGTCGTCCGGGTATTCGACGGCCCGCCAGCCCGTGGCGGAGATGAGCAGGGATGCGCCGAGCGCGTAGATGTCTGCTTGCTGCGTCGCCTCAGCTTCTCCGGTCTCGAGCACACTGCGCGCGATCTCCGGTGCCTCGTAGTGGACGAGGCAGCCGCGGAACGGGAAGTCGTACCCCTCGGGCACGTGTCCGCCGCGCGCCAAGGCCAGGTCGATGAGGTGTGTCCGTTCCGGGCCGATGATGAAGTGCGCGGGCTGCACGTCGCCGTGGGCCCAGCCCTGGGCGTGCAGTTCGACCAGTGCCTCCACGCAGCCGAGGGCCACGCTGGTGTGCGGTTCGATGTGCGAGTCCGGCGTACGGCAGGGCTCCCACAGCTGGTAGAGGTCCGGTCCTTCCCGCCAGGGCTGGTAGTTCCAGGTACCGCCTTCCCATTCGCCGTACGCGAAGTCGTGGAAGCCGAGGCGGTGCAGCACGGCGCCTTCGCGTGCGGGTGCGAGCGCCGTCCAGGGCTGGGCAGGCCAGTCGGCCGTTTCCTCGATGGGGTAACCGACCTTCACGGCGTAGTGGCCCCGATGGCTCTCCACCCCCCAGACCATGGAGCCCCGGCGGTTGAGGACCAGGCGCTGAGCCGTGGGCATGAGTGCGTCGAGCACGACGATCGGCAGTTCAGGGGGTGTCCCGGACAACGTCTGTTCTCCTTCCGGGCGACGCGGCCGACCGCATGTCGAGGCCGGCCGCGTCGCTGGTGTCGTGTCGCTACGCCTGACCGTACGGACGGCCGCAGTCCGAGTCGCACTGCGCGAGGTTCGTGCCGTCCACGGTCCACAGATCGTCGAAGACCATGAACCCGGCCGCCTTCATCGCGTGTGCCGAGGCGGCGACCTTCTTCGGGTCACGCGCCCCTCCACCCGGCTTGGGGTTGTGGTGGACGAAACGGCCGGCGAACCGCTCGCACAGTTCGGCGTACTCCTTCGTGTGCAGGATGAGCGCGTGCAGGCCGAAGTCCACGTCGTCCGACGGGACCATGGGGACGGTGGCGGTCGCTGCCGTGACGACGAAGGCCACCGCTTGGTCCGCGATCCGCTCGGCGCGCTCACGCGGCTGTCCGTTGTGGGCGACCACGAAGTGGGCGAGGCTGTCGAACAGGTCCTCACCAGCCACCGCGCGACCGGTCCTCTGGTCGTTGGCCGTTGCTGTCATGCGAGTACTCCTTGAGTGTCGCTGTGCTCTGGCACTTGCGCCTCCATCGGTCGCCGAGGCGTGGACGAGGACGACCGAGTGGGATGGAAGGCCGGCCCGAACGGGGAAGGGGGAGCCAAGGAAGGTGGCACCCCATTCGGGCGGCCGGTCTACTGGCTGGTACCGAGGGCCATGCCGATCACCAGGCCACAGGACCCGCTGATCATGATGATGAAGAGAACCCCCGCATACCGGCCGATGACGCGCATCAAAGGCCGTTCCGGCTGATGCCGTTGCGGATGGCAAGGCGGGCGCTCAGTTCCTCCCGCGCGGTCAGGGCCACCACGTTGTCCGGCAGGGCGTCCCATTCGACGCCGCCGCCGACGGGCCTTATCTGCACCCTGGCGCCGACCTCACCCATGACGACGCCGATTCGTCCACTGGCGGTGTCCTTCGCCAGTTCGCCGATGCCTGGTCTGGTCTGCTGGTTGCTCGCCATGCGCACGAGCATCCTGCCGCTCATCGGGACGTCGGAACCTCCGACAAACACCACTTCGGGACGTCCCGCGTCGGGTAGAACGTCCCTAGTGCCGTCCCCGAGTGTTGGGAGAGATTGGGATGCCGAACGAGAGGCTACGTGCGGCCATGGCGGCAGGCGGCTGGACGTACACCGCGCTCGCGGACAAGGTCGAAGTCGATCCCAAGTCCGTCGAACGATGGGTCAATTTGGGGCGTACGCCGCGTCGTGTCACGGCCATGCTGGCAGCGGAAACACTAGGAGAAGACGTGCATGCTCTATGGCCATCACTCAGGCAGGCACGCCCTGCCCGTGCTGTCAGCCCGGAACTTGTGACGCTCTACGACCAGCGGGCGGACGTCCCCGTCTCTGCGTTCGTGGACCTGATGACCCAGGCCCGCGAGCACATCGACGTGCTGGTGTACGCCGCAGTCTTCCTGCACGAGGCGTACCCGCGGCTCAACGAGCTGTTGCGAGAGCGAGCTGCCGACGGGTGTGCGGTCCGTATCGCGGTCGGCGACCCGGACAGCACGAATGTCCAACAGCGGGGTGCCGAAGAGAGGTTCGGCCATGGGATCGAGTCCCGTTGCCGGCTCGCCCTCCTGCACTATCGCCCTCTTGCCGGGGTACCTGGCATCGAGGTGCGGACCCATGCCACCACGCTCTACAACTCGATCTATCGAGCGGACGACGAGGTGATGGTCAACGCCCACGTCTGGGGTGTGAACGCCTACGGTGCACCTGTGTGGCATCTTCGGCGCAGCGGAGCGGGCGGCATGTTCGACACCTACGCCAGCAGCTTCGACGCGGTGTGGGAGACCGCGACGCCGGTAAGCGAAGAAGGGTGACGATGGCACGGACCGAGTACTACGACGACCCGGCGGCACCGGAGCCGAACAGCATGGTGGTCGCCGCGTCGGCCGTGGTTACCGACGACGAGGGGCGGGTGCTCCTCCAGCGCCGCCGGGACAACGATCTCTGGGCGCTCCCTGGTGGCGGCATGGAGATGACCGACTCACTTCCCGGAACGGCCGTCCGCGAGGTGAAGGAGGAAACGGGTCTGGACGTGGAGATCACCGGGCTCGTGGGCACGTACACCGACCCTCGCCACATCATCGCCTACTCGGACGGCGAGGTGCGCAGGCAGTTCAACGTCTGCTTCACCGCCCGCGTGGTCGGGGGTCGGCTCGCGATCTCGGACGAGTCCACGGAGCTGCGGTTCGTCCGGCCTGAGGAGATTGATCAACTGCCGATGCATCACACGCAGCGGCTCCGGATCCGTCACTTCCTTGAGCACCGTGAGGGGCCCTATCTTGGCTGACCTCTTGAACCTCACTGAATGAGACGGAAACTGAGGTGGTCTGGCACAGAGCCAGACCCTTCACCTGCTGCGACCTCACGGGCTCAGTGTGTCCGGCGTCAGTCCGGATAGGGGCGGCTGTTGCTGAGCGGTGACGCCCCAGGAGCCGCGCAGTGACCTTGCTGGCGGGCAGCGACTTTACCCCTCCTGGCCCCACGGGTTCGCGTAGGCCGTCCCGACTCAGACGGCTCACGGCCGCCCGGTACGCCCGCCCTCTTGATGTAGGCCTTTCAGCCTGGGGCACTCCCGTGTCAGAGGTCCGGAATGTTCGCCCAGCGATCGACCACGCGAACGGCATCCTGAATTTTGGTGATCCCGATGCGCGCGGGCTTGATCGCCTTGCGCAAGGGAGCGCTCATGAGTTCGACCATGGTCAACATGGTCAAGAACTCGGACATCTGCTGTGTTACTGTGCGTAGTTCAGAGGACCCAGACTTAGTGGAAGTGACGATCTTCTGGGCCATATCCTTGGCTACTGGGGCCTCCACCTGCGCGATTTGCCTGACGAGCGCGCTCATTGCCGCGTCGGCTACTTCGGCCGAAGATGCCAGGCGAATGCCTGATTCTTGCAGCCGCTTCGATGGTTCTCGGATCTTGTCCGCCATGAGCATGGAAGCCGCTCTCAATTGCTGTGTCGACTTACCTGGGCCGAATCCCTCCATGCTTTCGGTGGCAATCTCAATCCAAGCTTGCAGGTCCGTAAGGGCTTGCGTCAGCTCGGAGTCCATTAGAGGCGTTATTGCTTCGATCTCCGCGACGGTTTCGAGAAAGTCGTCATCCTCGTTAAAACCCGACGGGTCTGGAAGCTCGGCCGCCTCCGAAGCGGCGGCCTCCGCCATGGCTGCTTCGGCCTTAGAGATGATCGAGATTAGTTCGTCGGTAAGGCCGCTGATCGCCCTTCGCCACTCACTCGTTCCTGGCCCAGCGAGGAACACGTCTTCCAGATCCCGGTACTGAAGCGATTCGATCGTCACAACCTCCGGAATTGGATGATCCGTGTTGATGGACCTTGCTCCTGAAATGACAACGGGAAGAATCAAGTATCGAGCGTTCAGGCGGCCCGCACTACTGTGGAACGCGTTAAGCTCGTCGCGGCAGGCCGGGCGGTTGAAGTACTGCATGGTAATAATTGGCATGAAAATGGATGCGTTTCTGAGTTCAGTGTCAATTGCATCCCGCCACTCCTCGCCCCATCCGATGCTTTCCCGGTCAAAAAAGACAGAGAGTTCGTTTCCTGTTTTTGCGGTGTAGAATCCTTGCAGGTCTCGCACAAAGGAAGCGACGGCGTCATCAAAAAGATTGTTGTCGGCGTGGGCGTAGCTGACGAACAGTCGGTTGGTTTGCGCGATAGGAGTGCTCACGGCGTTCACCACTCGCTCGGGCGGCCTCGCAGCCGCAGTCACTGGGTGCACACCAGTATGTGCAAGCGGAAGATCAATCGTGGGGTTTCTGAAAGATCCACGTCTCCTGTTCGCCCGGGGCCCAGGCTCAGGCACGAAGGTCGGCGGAACTGCTTCGAGGCTCGCGCCAAAGTGGCTCCGTAAGGCCGTGGAGCCGACCGCCCCAGCCACGACGTACCCCTTCTCTGGCTCAGGCGCCCACGTCGCGCGCGGTGAACGGGGCGAGCCGCCTTGAACCCGTAGAGAAAGTTGTAACTCTCAGCCGGGCTGAGCCTGAAGTCCTGCGCATGCCGGGAGTCGGTGCTTGCCGGTGCCACTGTTCAGTGCTGACGGCAACGACGGCACACAGAGGCCGTTGATCGCGATCATCAGCGATCAGCCGGGAGGAGGGCGGAGCCCCCGCCCAGCAGCCCGCCCGATCCTACGGATCAGAAGGTTGCAGGTTCGAATCCTGCCGAGTGCACACAGATCAAAGGCCCTTCAGGATCATCCTGAAGGGCCTTTGACATCAACGGCTGACATCAACGCGGTCCAAAGACGCCGATCACTGTGTGTCCAGCGTCATCATGATCGTGTTGTGCCCGAGCGTTTCCATGATCGTGCGAGCGTCCACATCCTGAGCGAGCAGGAGCGACGCGCACGTGTGCCGAAGATCGTGCACTCGCACACGCCGTACGCCGGCGTCCCGGCGCAGGGTGGTGAGCATCCGGTTCAGGCCGCGGGGGTCGGTGGCGCGACCGGTCGTCGTGGTGAAGATCAGCCCGTCCGTGGCTCGCTCAACGTCGCGCCGGGGAGGTGGCCCTGCCGCAGCACCCCTTGCCCGCAGGGTCCCGTGAGGGGAGGCGAACCAGCTCTGGGCTGTGGTCATGCTCTTCCGGAGTCAGCCGGCCGCGTTCGCGCAGATGACGTAGAAATTGAAGTTCACATTGTCGGTTCCCTCGTTCGTTGCCGACAGGGTCCAGCTGGTCCCGTCAGCGCTCGGACCAGACTCGTCGATGCGGAGGCTGTTCGCTGTGCCACTCAACACCGTCGCGCCGCCGCTCAGGACGCGCTTTCCGGTAGGGCATGGTCCGTGAAGCGAGGTGACCGAGGCACCCGGAGCAAGCCCGATGTTGTCGGGCGCGATCACCTGGTATCCGGTGATTCCACCTCCGGCGGGCGGGGGCGGAAGGCAGGTCGCAGGATGCAGGCCGCAGAGTACGGGCGACAGGAGTCCGGACAGTAGTCCGCCGCCGTCCTGGGCGTGGGCGTTGCCGGCACCCAAGCTGCTCACAGCAGCTGCCGCCGCCAGTGTGGTCACAAACCGCAAGGTCTTCCTCACGTTGTTTACCTCTCGTTTTTCACCAGATTTAGCTGGTCAGTGAGGAATGTACGGTTTGAGTATTGGTCGATGATGTATCGACATGACTGGTCAGCCATTTGGCTGCAGGCCCCAGCGGTAACGCGACGACCCCCTGACATCAATGTCTGACATCAACAGCGCACGGGCAGCGGGGTCAGGGGGGTGCAGACCGGGGTGGCGACGCCGATGAGTTCCACCAGGCCCGTTCCGCCGGTGGGCGGGACGAGTTTCGACCAGTTGTTGGCCGCCCAGGCGTTGCCCGAAGAGTCGACCTGCACGGCCGTGAGGTGCTGGATCGCTTTGTTCCGGAAGCCCTGGGCGGGAGACAGGACGGTGCCGGCGGAGGAGCCGGGCGGGCAGGCCGCGCTGTTCACCCCGCACAGGAGGGACACGGAGGAGTCACCGAAACCGGCGACCCACACGCGGTCCTGGCCGTCGATGGCGACCGACCAGGGGAAAACCCTCTTGGGCAGCCGGTAGGCGCCCGCGACCGTGCCGTTCGGCCGGATCTCGGTGATCGTGCTGCTGAAGTAGTTGGCGACCCAGGCGTTGCCCCTGGAGTCCAGTGCGAGGCCCACGGGGCCCTGGAGCGAACGGTCGGTGGTGGTCGTGACCGCCTTGAAGTCGGGGCCGATGACGGTGACACTCCCACCGACCTTGCCGGGTCGCCCCGCTTGCCTGATCTCTTCGAAGGAGAAGTGGCTGTTGGTGACCCAGGCCCGCCCCTGGCCGTCGATCTGGACGGCGAACGGATGGTTGAAGCTCTTGTCGTTGATGACGACGGCCTTGGTCGGGTCACCGTGGGGGTAGACGATGACGTTGCCCCCGCCGGGTTTCCCCTTGAGGCCGAGGGAGTTGGCGAACCACACGTTGCCGTGCTGGTCGACGGCCACCCCCTGCGGCTTGTTCGGTCCGCCGTTCGTCCAGCCGCCGGAGGGTGACAGCGGTGTGCCGGAGGCGGAGTACTTCGACATCGCGTTGCCGCCGTAGCTGGGCACCCACACGGATCCGTCGTGAGCGATCGCGAGTCCCCACGCCCCGGCCTTCATGCCACCGCCGCTGATCGGACTGCCCAGGGTCGGCCGGCCGATGGGGTCCTGCACGGTCACGTAGGGGTTGGGGTCCCGGGTGCCCGGCTTCCAGTTGTTGGACGCCCATACGTTGCCCTTGGCGTCGAACGCGATGCGGCCCGGGGCGTAGACCTGCGGCGCGCTGTAGCGCAGGGCCAGGATCCAGTCCCTGGGAGCTGAGGTGAGCGCCGGCGTGAAGACGTCTGCGGAACGTGCCAGGGCCTCCAGGCGGCCCGGGGACAGCGTCGGATCGTGGACGAGGTTGAGGACCGCCTGCACCGTGTCGGCGGGCACGGTCCCGCCGCGGGGAGTCGCCAGCTGGAGCAGTCTGTCGCAGCGCGCGTTGTCCGTCACGCAGAGGGAGACGAGGTTGGCCAGGGTGTTCTGCGTCGCTCGCGTGTCGCTGTTGGCGCTGTCGCCGGTAACGGGACCGCCGGGCTTGCCCGTTGCCGGATCCGCCAGGTTGAACGAGGTCGCGGCGGCGTTCTGCAGTCCCGGGCTGGGTCCGGTGATGCCGCGGTGGTCGCTGAACTGGGCGAGGGCGTACGTGGCGGCGACCGTTGTCAGTTCGTTGACCGTCACCTTGCTCACGGCCCGCTCGGGCAGGCCGCCGCCCGCGCCGAACCCCACGACCGAGCGCAGCCGCAGCTTGTGCGCCTGCGCGGGTGTGGCCTCGAGATAGAGCACTCCGTCAGCAGGCTTCGTGTACGTCAGCCGGAAGGAACCATGCGCATCGGCCGTTGCCTGTCCCAGCTTCGTGACTCCGGAGCGTGACCCGGCCATGAGCGTGACCCGGGCACCTCCGAGCGGCTTCCCCGCCCCTGTGACGGTTCCCTGCACGGCGACCGGTGCGGCACCGAGCGCCGGTGCCGCGGTGCCGGCCACCGGCAGGGCGAGGGCCGCGCAGGCCGCTGCCGCGGTGGCTGACGTCCATCGCAGAGCCCTGGGCCGCCTTCTTGCTCCGCGCCCCTCGGGCGGGGCCGGCCTACGAGCACGTATACCCGTTGGGCTCATGGTTCTCGAACCCTTCGCTCTGCATCACGCGGTTGCGGATTCCTGCGACCCCATCGCTTCGGCGCCTTCCGGCACCCTCAGGGAGAACCAGGCAACCCTGGCCCCCAGGAGCCAGACCACGCCCAGATACAGTCCAGGGCTCACTTCGCGTATTTCATCGCGAACCCCTCGGGCAACCAGTGAGATTCTGGAGTAGTCGATGACGATGCAGTCCTGACTGTCCACCAGGCTCGGACCGATGTACACCTGTGCCACGATGCCGAGGAAGTCGAACGCGGTCATCCGGTTGCTCAGGTACCCGTCGGGGACGAAGACCTTTCCCCGCCACAGGAGCAGGGGCACCAGGCGGCTGAGTGACCGGACCGGCCAGCTGTCCCCCCACCGGAGGAAGGCCGACCCCTCCAGCGGCCCCTTCGGGATCTCCCCCGACGGGCTGGAGCGGAACAGTTCCACCAGGTCAGCGTCGCCGATCTTGAGCAGATCCGCTTGGGTGAGTGCCACGATCGTCCTCCCGGCTGCCATCAGGACGCATCACTCGCGCGTCGACTCACACCGGCCTGTGGAAAAGGGTTTGGCGCGCGCCCGCCCGCCCACCCGAGCCGACCGCTCGGCATGGCATCCGGCGCATCCGGCCATCAACTCCCATTGTTGATGCTCCTGGACGAATCCGCCAACGCTGGCCAGGATCTTTCCGCGTGAGACGTCCCGCCGTGGCGGCCGGTGCCGCCAGGACTGACAGACGGACAAGGACGCTTCTCGTCCGGCGTGGTGGCCGACGTCGTCGGTCAGCACTCCTCGCCCGGGTCGTTCCGGTTCAGTTTCTCCAGGTACTCGTGGGCCAGGGCCGTGGCCCGGGTGAACCAGTCGGTGATGCTCGCCAGTTCCTCGGGGGAGTAGTCGGAGAACAGGGTCGTCAGACGTTCGTAGTGACCCGCGTACACCGCCTCCACGCGGGCGACGGCGGCCGGTACGGCGGCCACCCTGACCCGGCGGCGGTCGGTGGGGTCGGGGCGGCGGGTGACGTAGCCGGCGCGTTCGAGGCGGTTGAGGATGCCGGTCACCGCGCCGGTCGTCACGTGGGCGCGGGCGGCGAGGTCGCCCGCCGTCAGCAGGTCGTCGCCGGCCTCCAGGACGAAGGCGAAACAGGTCAGGTCGGTGACGGTGAGGCCCAGCCGGCGGGCCAGCTCCTGCTGTCCGATCAGGTGGGCGGCGATGAGGTGGTCCATCGCCGACAGCGCCTGGGCCGGAGTGGCGGGCGGTCGCGGCGTGCCGTGCATCTTTCGGAATCCCTTAGCTCGTGAGATATTCGGTGAGATGAACTTCTTAGCTCGTGAGGGAAACTTCTCCCCGGAGGCGGCTGTATGAGTCTGTACGACGAGGGTCACACGATCGCCGGCTGGACCGGCTTCGGCATCGCGACCGTGGGAAGCGGTGTGGTGGGGCTGGGGGTGTGTACGGCCTCGCTGCCGGTGGTCGGGGGCGGGCTCGCCGTCGTGGCCGTGAGCGTCCTGGTGACGTGGGTGCTGCATCTGGCCGGCTGGGGCAAACCGCCGGGTGTCCGGTCGTGGGGCCACTGGGGCATGCGGGACCGCGACACACAGGCCCGGCAGGGGCACCCCGCATGCGTCAGCTGCCGGCTGGCGGGGCGGGGGCGCAGGCCCGCGGCGGTGGCCGTGTCCACGGCTGCCGAATCGATCCCCCTGTCCCCCGTCGAGTGAACGGCACCCGCCGTCCCCCGCCGCGTGAACGGCCTCCCCTTGTCCCCGCCGGGTGAACGGCATCCTCTTGTCACGCGTCGAGCGACTGCGCCCACCGGGACCGTTGTCAGACCCCCCACCTACTCTCACCAGTGATGGCACACGGATGGAAGTGCTCGGGGCTGCGCTGGACGCCCGATGGTCCCGTGTTGGTGTGGGACGGCGGGCGGCGCAGTGCGCTGCCCTGGGGGAAGCGGGTCGGCTTCGCGGTGCCGGAAGGGGGTGTGCGGACGTGTGTGGGGGCGCGGGGTCACCCCTGCCCGGTGCGGGCCGTGGTGCCGGGGCGGAGTACGGGGGCCCGGTGCGAGGAGTGCGCGCGGCTGGACCGGGCGCACTCCGTGGCCGCCGACACGATCGCCGACGATCCGCGGCCGTACCGGGTGTATCTGGCGTGGTTCGGACCCGGGATGGTCAAGGTCGGGATCACCGCGGTCGAGCGGGGCGCCGCCCGGCTGCTGGAGCAGGGTGCCGTCTGTTTCAGCTGGCTCGGCACCGGTCCGCTGATGGCGGCCCGGCGCACCGAGGAGCTGCTGCGGGCCGCGCTCCAGGTGCCGGACCGGATTCCGTACGCCGAGAAGCGGGCGGTGCGGGCGGCGCTGCCGCAGGGCCCAGGGGAGCGGGCGGCTGAGCTGCGGGAGCTGCACGCCCGGGCCGTTGCGCTCAGCGGGTGGCCGGAGTCCCTGCGCCCCGAGCCCTGTGAAGTGACCGACCACGTCGGGGCGTTCGGCCTCACCGGTGCCGCCGCCGCGCTCGGGGAGGTGGTGGAGCTCGTGCCGGGGGGCGGTGTGAGCGGTGCGCTGGTCGCGGCCGCCGGGCCCGATCTGCACCTGGGGATGGACGGGCGCGGGGTCGTCGTTCTCGACACCCGGCTCATGACCGGCTGGGATCTGGTGCCCCCGGCCGCTTCGGGTGCCGCTGGACTCACCTTTCCGCTCAGGGAGTTCCCACAGCCGCAGGAGGGGCTGTTCTGAGGGTTTCCGGCCGCGGCCGGCGAGGTGAACGGCGGCGTGGGCAAAGACTCGGATCCCGTACGGATCCCTTTCGGTAAGGCCCATGGACGGCGAACGGCCTTACGAGCGACCGTGGTTGACATGAGCGACCGCACGGACACCCCTTCCCGGCCCGCGTCCCTTCCCGAACCCCCTTATTACGCCGTCGTCTTCACGTCCGCCCGCACCGGCGACGACGCCGACGGCTACACCCGCACCGCCGAAGACCTCTCCCGTCTCGTCCGCGAGGTCCCTGGCTTCCTCGGCGAGGACTTCGCCCACACCCCCGGCGGCCTCGCGATCTCCGTCGCCTACTTCCGGGACCTCGCCGGGATCGAGCGGTGGCGGGACCACCCGGCGCACGTCGCGGCCAAGCGGCGCGGGCGGGAGCGGTGGTACGAGCGGTACGCCATCCACATCGCCCGAGTCGAGCACGGCCACACCTTCGACCGCCCGGCGTGATCCCGGTGCGCCTCCCAGGTGCTCCCTGAGGGGGGCCTGTGGGTTTCTCAGGGGATTCACAGATTCGGGAAAGTCTCCTCTCAGAGGACGGCGACAAGGTGTCCACCATGACCACGACCTCGCCCCAGGGGCGCACCGAACTGCTGAGGCCGGACGGGAGCCCCGTCCGAGTGCTTGTGGTGGACGACGAGTTGTCGATTACCGAACTGCTGAGCATGGCCCTTCGTTACGAGGGCTGGCAGATCAGGAGTGCGGGAGACGGGCAGGGAGCCGTCCAGACCGCCCGTGAGTTCCGGCCCGACGCCGTCGTACTGGACATGATGCTGCCCGACATGGACGGGCTCACCGTGCTGGGGCGGCTGCGCCGTGAACTGCCGGACGTGCCCGTCCTGTTCCTCACCGCCAAGGACGCCGTCGAGGACCGTATAGCCGGTCTCACCGCAGGCGGGGACGACTACGTCACCAAGCCGTTCAGCCTGGAGGAGGTCGTGGCCCGGCTGCGGGGGCTCATCCGGCGGTCCGGTGCCGCCGACCGGCGGTCCGACTCCGTGCTCGTCGTCGGCGACCTGACGCTCGACGAGGACAGCCACGAGGTGTCGCGGGCCGGGGAGTCCATCCACCTCACGGCCACCGAGTTCGAGCTGCTGCGCTTCCTCATGCGCAACCCGCGGCGGGTGCTCAGCAAGGCGCAGATCCTCGACCGGGTCTGGTCGTACGACTTCGGCGGGCAGGCCAACGTCGTCGAGCTGTACATCTCCTATCTGCGGCGGAAGATCGACGCCGGGCGCGAGCCGATGATCCACACGCGGCGGGGGGCCGGATATCTGATCAAGCCCGCCGTTTCATGAGCGGGCGACGACGGCCCGGTCCCCAGCAACGGCAGAAGCGGCAGAAGCGACGAGCGGGGCAGCCGCGCACCCTGCGGACCCGGCTCGTCGTCGCGTCGGTGGTGCTGATCGCCGTGGTGTCCGCGGTGATCGGCACGGTGACGACGCTGGCACTGCGGACCCATCTGTACGAACAGCTGGACGGGCAGGTCGCGGAGGCGGGCAAGCGTCTGTCGGGGCCCATGAGGCCCGGCGGCATGAACGACTCCAGGCTGTCGGACAGGCTCACGGGCTTCGTCAGGGGACCGACGCAGCCGAAGACGATCGCCGCCGAGGTCGGCACCGGCGGCACGGTCACCCGGGCGGTCATCGCCCGGCAGACCCCCGCCGACAACGGCCCCTTCCAGCGGAACGACGCCGTCGAACTCAACGGTGAGCAGAAGGCCGCCCTGAACAAGGTGCCCACCACGGGCATGCACACCGTCGGCATCCCGGGCCTGGGTGAGTACCTCGTGCGGTACGTCCCCGGAGCGGGTGGCACCTACTACGTCGCCCTGCCGACCGAGACGGTCACCAACACGATCAGCACCCTGATCCTCGTCGAGATCAGCGTCACCGCCGCCGGTCTCGTCGCCGCCGGTATCGCCGGATACGCACTCGTCGGCGTCGCCACCCGCCCCCTGCGCAAGGTCGCCGCCACCGCCACCCGGGTCTCCGAACTCCCCCTGCACAGCGGGGAGGTGAACCTCAGCGAGCGGGTCCCGGGGTCCGAGTGCGACCCGCACACCGAGGTCGGCCAGGTCGGCGCCGCGCTCAACCGGATGCTCGACCATGTGCACGGCGCCCTGCACGCCCGTCAGCAGAGCGAGACGCGGGTGCGGCAGTTCGTCGCCGACGCCAGCCATGAGCTGCGCACTCCGCTCGCCTCCATCCGCGGGTACGCGGAACTCACGAGACGCGGGCGGGAGCAGGTCGGGCCCGACACCCGGCACGCGCTCGGTCGGATCGAGTCCGAGGCCGGGCGGATGACCCTGCTCGTCGAGGACCTGCTGCTGCTCGCCCGGCTGGACGCCGGACGGCCCCTGCAGTTCGAGCAGACCGATCTGATTCCGCTCGTCGTGGACACCGTGAGCGACTCCCGCGCCGCCGGCATGGACCACACCTGGCGGCTCGACCTGCCCGACGAGCCCGCCCTGGTGTCCGCGGACGCCGCCCGCGTCCAGCAGGTGCTGGTCAACCTGCTGGGCAACGCCCGCAAACACACCCCGCCCGGTACGACCGTCACCGCGCGCGTACAGCGGCGCGGGCCGTGGATGTGCGTCGACGTCGAGGACGACGGGCAGGGGATTCCGCCCGACCTGCTGCCGCATGTCTTCGAGCGGTTCGCCCGAGGGGATTCCGCGCGGTCGAGGGCGACGGGGTCCACGGGCCTCGGCCTCGCCATCGTGCAGGCCGTCGCGGCCGCGCACGGCGGCGCGGTGACCGTCGACAGCGTTCCGGGGCGGACGGTGTTCACCGTGCATCTGCCGGCGCTCGCCCCCGCCGTTCCCCGGCCGGCGCCCGAATCCAACTGGCAGTCGCACTCACAGGCACAGCACAGTGCCACCACACGGGCGCGACAGGGCGCTTGAGTTGAGTCGGTTCCATGCGAACCGACTCTTCTCCCGGCACCCTGCCGGCGCGGGAGCATCTCCCGGCCACAGACGCCGGCACGCCTGTCCTGGACGTAGTGATCCCCGTCTACAACGAGGAGAAGGACCTCCAGCCGTGCGTCCGCAGACTGCACGAGCATCTGACGCGCACCTTCCCGTACGCCTTCCGCATCACCATCGCGGACAACGCGTCCACGGACACCACCCCGCTGGTGGCGGCGCGGCTCGAGGCGGACATCCCCGAGGTCACCAACTTCCGCCTGGCGCAGAAGGGCCGGGGGCGCGCGCTGCGGACCGTGTGGTCCGCGTCCGAGGCGCCGGTCCTCGCCTACATGGACGTCGACCTGTCGACCGACCTCAACGCCCTGCTCCCGCTGGTGGCACCGCTGATCTCCGGTCACTCGGACCTCGCCATCGGCTCCCGGCTCGCCCGCGCCTCCCGGGTCGTACGCGGCCCCAAGCGGGAGTTCATCAGCCGGGCCTACAACCTCATCCTGCGGGGCTCGCTCCAGGCCCGCTTCTCGGACGCGCAGTGCGGCTTCAAGGCCATCCGGCGGGACGTGGCGCAGGTGCTGCTGCCGCTGGTGGAGGACAGCGGCTGGTTCTTCGACACCGAGATGCTGGTGCTCGCCGAGCGGGCGGGGCTGCGTATCCACGAGGTGCCGGTCGACTGGGTCGACGACCCGGACTCCACCGTGCACCTCGTGAAGACCGCGACCGACGACCTCAGGGGCGTCTGGCGCATCGGCAAGGCCCTGGCCACCGGTTCGCTGCCACTGGACCGGCTCACCCGGCCCTTCGGCGACGACCCGCGCGACCGCGACCTGACCAACCTGCCCACCGGGCTGGCCCGCCAGCTCGTCGGCTTCTGCGTGGTCGGCGGTCTGTCGACCCTCTTCTACCTCCTGCTCTACAGCGTCTTCCGGCAGTTCTCCGGCTCCCAGATCGCCAACGCCCTCGCGCTGCTCGTCTCGGCGGTCGCCAACACGGCCGCCAACCGCCGGCTCACCTTCGGGGTGCGTGGCCGGGGCGGCGCCGTACGCCACCAGGCGCAGGGCCTGGTCGTCTTCGGTATCGGTCTCGCCCTGACCAGCGGCTCGCTGGCCGCCCTGAACGCGGCCGCCGACCGCCCGGCGCACTCCACCGAGCTGGCGGTGCTCATCGCCGCCAACCTCGCCGCGACCGTGCTGCGGTTCCTGCTCTTCCGCGCCTGGGTCTTCCCGGACCGGGACGGGAACGGCCCCTCCGAGGCGGTCGTGGGGCACACCCCGCCCTCGCCGGCCTACGGCACGACCAGCCCCGCGGCTCCCTGCACACCGCTGCCCCAGCAGCCGGTGCCGTACCGGCAGCCGTACCCGGCCACCCAGGTCCGCGCCGGTGAAGCCGCGGACGGCAGCTGGAGGGACGCCACCATGCGACTGCAGCCGGTGCGCCCTCACGACACCGACCCGGAGGACCCCCGATGACCATCCACCAGGACAGCGCCACGACCGCTCCCCCGAAGACTCCCGAGGAGGCCGGGCCCGGGCTGCCGCTGACGCGCAGACTGTGGCGCGGCCGGCCCGAGGACCCGCGCTGGGCGCGCCCGGCCCTCCTCGGCCTGCTGGCCGCCACCCTCCTGCTCCACCTGTACGACCTCAGCGCCTCGGGTTACGCCAACTCCTTCTACTCGGCGGCCGTGCAGGCGGGCAGCACGTCCTGGAAGGCGTTCTTCTTCGGCTCGCTGGACGCGGGCAATGCCATCACCGTCGACAAGCCGTCGGCGTTCCTGTGGCCGATGGAACTGTCGGTCCGGATCTTCGGCCTGAACTCGTGGGCGATCCTCACGCCAGAGGTGCTGATGGGCGTCGGCACGGTGGCGGTCGTGTACGCGGCCGTACGGCGCCGGTTCAGCCCCGTGGCCGGGCTGGTCGCGGGCGCGGTGCTGGCGCTCACCCCGGTCGCCGCGCTGATGTTCCGGTTCAACAACCCGGACGCGATGCTGGCCCTCCTGATGTCACTGGCCTGCTACTTCGTCGTACGAGCGGTGGAGGACGGCCGGACGAAGTGGCTGGTGTGGGCCGGGACCGCGATCGGTTTCGCCTTCCTCGCCAAGACCCTGCAGGCGTTCCTGATCCTGCCGCCGCTGGCGATCGTCTACGCCGTCTGCGGTCCGGTGAGGCTGAGGAGGCGCCTGGTGCAGCTGGGCCTCGCGACCGTCGCGCTCGTCGTCTCCGGCGGCTGGTGGGTGGCGATCGTCGAGCTGTGGCCGGCCTCCTCCCGTCCCTACATCGGCGGTTCGCAGCACAACAGCTTCCTGGAGCTGACCTTCGGCTACAACGGCCTCGGCCGGATCAACGGCGACGAGACCGGCAGCGTCGGCGGCGGGGGCGGCGGCGCGGGCGGCACGGGGCGCTGGGGAGCGACCGGCTGGGACCGGATGTTCAGCTCCGAGATCGGCGGCCAGATCTCCTGGCTGCTCCCGGCCGCGCTGGTCCTGCTGGCCGCGGGCCTGTGGGCGACCCGGAAGCTGCGCCGCACGTCCGTCACGCGGGCCTCGTTCCTGGTCTGGGGCGGCTCGCTGCTGACCACCATGGCGGTGTTCAGCTACATGGCGGGCATCTTCCACCAGTACTACACGGTGGCCCTCGCCCCCTACCTGGCGGCGGTCGTCGGCATGGGCGCCGGGCTGCTCTGGGAGAAGCGCAAGGAGACCTGGGCGTCGATCACCCTCGCCGCGTCCGTCGTGGCCGCGGCGGCGTGGGGATACGTCCTGCTCAACCGCACCTCCTCCTATCTGCCCTGGCTGAAGTGGCTGGTGCTGGTCGGCGGTCTGGCGGCCGCGCTGGGCCTGGTGTTCGCCGGGCGGATCTCCCGGCAGCCGGCCCTCGGAGCGGCGGCGGTGGGCCTGGTGGCGGCGCTCGCCGGTCCGACGGCGTACACCCTCAGCACGGTGGACTCCGCACACACCGGCTCCATCCCGACGGCCGGTCCGGCGGGCGCGAGCATGATGGGCTTCGGCGGCGGCCGGGGTCCCGGCGGTGGCATGCGGGGCGGCTTCGGCGGCGGCATGCCGGGCCAGCAGGGCCGGCAGGGCCGGCAGGGGCAGCAGAACGGCAACGGCTTCCCCGGCGGCGGCATGCCCGGCCGGCAGGGGCAGCGGAACGGCAACGGCTTCCCCGGTGGCGGCCGGATGGGCGGAGGCGGCATGGGCGGCGGTGGCGCCGGTGGCCTGCTGAACGGCGCGAACGTCTCCTCCGCCGCCAGGGAACTGCTGGAGAAGGACGCCTCGAGGTACACCTGGGTGGCCGCCTCCATCGGCTCGCAGAACGCGGCCGGCTACCAGCTCGCGACGGGTGACCCGGTGATGGCGATCGGCGGCTTCAACGGCACCGACCCGTCCCCGACGCTGACGCAGTTCAAGAAGTACGTGGAGGAAGGAAGGATCCACTACTTCATCGCCGGCTCAGGCATGCGCGGTGGCATGGGCGGCAACAGCAACGGCACGTCGTCCCGGATCACCTCGTGGGTCGAGAGCACCTTCAGGAAGGTCACGGTCGGCTCGGCCACCTTCTACGACCTCACACAGAAGAAGAGCTGACGGAAAACCGAGTTGTACACCGTATAGTCACAGATATACGGTGTACAACATGTCCACGTCCTCGCCCACGCCCTCGCCCCAAAGCCACCCTCAGCGCTGGCTGATCCTCGGCGTCATCTGCCTGGCCCAGCTGACCGTGCTGCTCGACAACACCGTCCTGAACGTGGCCATCCCCTCGCTCACCCGCGAGTTGCATGCGGCCACCTCCGACATCCAGTGGATGATCAACGCCTACTCCCTGGTGCAGTCCGGTCTGCTGCTCACCGCGGGCAGCGCCGCCGACCGCTACGGCCGGAAGAAGATGCTGATCGCGGGGCTCGCCCTGTTCGGCACCGGCTCACTGGTGGCCGGACTCGCCGGTTCCACCACCGAGTTGATCGCCGCCCGGGCCGGGATGGGCATCGGCGGCGCGCTGCTGATGACCACCACCCTCGCCGTGGCCATGCAGATCTTCACGCCCGAGGAGCAGCCGAAGGCGATCGGCATCTGGAGCGCGGTCGCCGCCCTCGGCTTCGCGGCGGGCCCGCTCATCGGCGGGTTCGTGCTGAACCACTTCTGGTGGGGCGCGATCTTCCTGATCAACCTTCCGGTGGCGGTGCTGGGCCTCGTGGCGGTCGTGGCCCTGGTACCGGAATCCAAGAACCCCCGAGGGGAGCGCCCCGACCTGCTCGGCGCGCTGCTGTCCACCATCGGCATGGCCTCACTCGTCTACGCGATCATCTCCGGCCCCGTCCACGGCTGGACGTCGGCGCGCGTGCTCGCTCCCGCGCTCGTGGCGGTCGTGGTGCTGTGCCTGTTCGCCTGGTGGGAGAGCAGGATCGCCGACCCGATGCTCGACCCGCACTTCTTCCGGGACCGGCGGTTCACCGGGGCGGTCGCCGGGGCCGTGCTCATCACCTTCGGCATGGGAGGAGCGCTGTTCCTGCTGACCCAGCACCTGCAGTTCGTGCTCGGCTACGGCCCCCTGGAGGCGGGCCTGCGCACCGCTCCGCTGGCCCTGACCGTGGTGCTGCTCAACTTCACCGGCGTGTCGGCGAAGTGGTCCGGCCGGCTGGGTACGCCGGTGTCCATCGCGCTCGGGATGGTGCTGATGTCGGCGGGGCTCACGGCCATCGCCGAGCTGGACTCCGGGGGCTATGCGGGGACCCTGCTGGGACTGGTGCTGATCGGCGCGGGGTGCGCCGTCGCCAACCCGGCGATGGCGCACGCCATCATGAGCGCGATTCCTCCGGAGAAGGCGGGGGTGGGGGCGGGGATCAACGGCACTCTTGCCGAATTCGGCAACGGGCTCGGTGTCGCCGTGCTCGGTGCTGTGCTCAGCTCTTCCGTGGCGTCGGGGGAGTCGATGTCGGCGGGGCTGGGGGCCGGCCAGCTGGTGGGGGCGGTCGCGGTGCTCGCCGGTGGGTTCGTGGCGGCGGGGTTGCTCAGGCGGGCGGAGCGGAAGGCCGCCTAAGAGCTCGGGGGGCGTGGGTATGTGTGCGGGTGCGGGTTGTCCGCGGCTGATCGCGCCCCCTTAGGTTGGACCAGTGGCCGAAAACTAGAAAGGTGCGCCGGTGACGAAGGAAGCAGGTCGGTCTCCGCGGGCCAGTGTCTGGCTGGAGGGGAGGGCCCGTCGGGGCGGCCGCAGTGGCGGGCAGCCCTCGGGGCTGGACCGGGAGCGGATCACGACCGTTTCCGTGCGGCTGCTGGACGCCGAGGGTCTGGAGAAGTTCTCCATGCGCCGGCTCGCCGGTGAGCTGAACGTCACCGCGATGTCCCTGTACTGGTACGTCGACACCAAGGACGACCTGCTCGAACTCGCCCTGGACGCGGCCTTCGGGGAGCTGCGGCTGCCCGATCCGGAGACGGAGGGCGAGGACTGGCGCGAGCAGCTGCGGGGGCTGGCCGCGCAGTACCGGGCGCTGCTGGTGCGCCATCCCTGGCTGTCACCGCTGGCGGGGCGCTACCTCAACATCGGCCCGAACTCGCTGGCCTTCTCCCGGGTGGTCCAGCGGGTCGTCCGCCGGGCGGGGCTGCCCGCGCACGGGGTGACGGGGGCGATCTCGGCCGTCTTCCAGTTCGTGTACGGCTACGGCACGATCGAGGGCCACTTCTCCGCCCGGATCGCCGACACCGGGCTGAGCCCCGACGAGTACTACGAGCAGACCATGGCCATGGTGACCGAGGCCCCGGAGACCGCCGAGGTGGTCCAGGAGTCCAGGGACCTCATGGCGGCCAGGGGCGGGGACACGGTCGCCGAGATGCTGGACCGCGACTTCGACTTCGCCCTGGACCTGCTGCTCGCAGGCATCGAGGCGATGGTCGAACGCGGCTGACCCCGTCCGGGGGCTCCGGTGGGGGTGGTGATCACTTGTCGTTGGACATCAGCCGTGCCGGGAATCCGCCGGTGGCGATGGGGCCCCAGCGTTCGGGTGTCACCCGGATGAGGGACTTGCCCTGCTTGACCATCGCCTCCCGGGCCCCTTTTGTCTGCGTCCCTCGCACTGCTGCGCAGGCTTCGGGGCGCTGCGCCGGACTCCGTCCGGGGGCTCCGGTGGGGGTGGTGATCACTTGTCGTCGGACATCAGCCGTGCCGGGAATCCGCCGGTGGCGATGGGGCCCCAGCGTTCGGGTGTCACCCGGATGAGGGACTTGCCCTGCTTGACCATCGCCTCC
>NZ_JBVJVZ010000007.1:267317-268729 GCF_055603245.1 Streptomyces sp. NPDC037290
CCTCCCGGTACTCGTCCCAGTCGGGGTGTTCGCCGGCGATGTTGCGGTAGTACTCGACGAGCGGTTCCACCGAGTCCGGCGTGTCGACGACCTCGGCCGTGCCGTCGATCTGCACCCAGGGGCCGTTCCACTCGTCGCTCAGGACGACCAGGCTGACCCGGGGGTCGCGCTTGGCGTTGCGGGTCTTGGCGCGCTCGGGATAGGTGGAGACGACGATCCGGCCCGAGTCGTCGACCCCGCAGGTCAGCGGGGAGGCCTGCGGTCCGCCGTCGGTGCGGCGGGTGATCAGCAGGGCGCGGTGGCGGGGCCGTACAAAGTCCAGCAGCTCGGCCGGCGAGACACGGGTGTTGGTCGCGATGTTCGGTGCCATGGGGTCAGCCTAGGGGCAGTGCGTGCCCCCACGGCTGACCCTGCTGTGCCTACGCCTGGGGCAGCGAGTCGCCCTGCACCGCCTGGATGTCCAGCTCCACCTTCAGCGTCGTGCCGATCGCCGCGATACCCGCCTGGAGGACCTGGTTGTAGTTCATCGCGAAGTCCTCGCGGTGCAGTTCGGCGGTGGCGCGGAACGCGGCGCGTGTGCCGCCCCACGGGTCGGCGCCGGTGCCGAGGTAGGCCAGGTCCAGGTCGACCGGGCGGACAACGCCGTGCATGGACAGCTCGCCGTGGACCGTCCAGCGGTCGGAGCCCGACTGGGTCAGGCCCGTCGAGCGGTAGGTGATCTCCGGGTGGTTCTCCACGTCGAGGAAGTCCGCGGACTTCAGGTGCCCGTCGCGCATGCCGTTGCCCGTGTCGACGGACGCGGCCCTGATCACCGCCTCCACCCGGGACTTGGTCACGTCGTCCGGTGCGATCTCGATCGTGCCGCCGAACTCCGCGAACCGGCCGTGCACGCTGGAGATCCCCAGGTGCTGGGCGACCGCGGCGACCGAGGAGTGCACCGGGTCGATGGTCCAGGGCCCGGGCGGCGGCAGTTCGGTGCCGCCCTGCCGGGCCAGCGTGATCGTGCCGACCTCGGCCCGGCCGCTCGCGGTGACGATCGCGGAGGAGGCCGCGGGCGCGTAGCCGACGGCCGTCACGATCACCGTGTACGCCCCTGGCGCCAGCTCGGTGGCGTCCCGTACGGCTCCCTCGGCATCCGCCTCGGCGCGCAGCACCTGCGTACCCGTCATGTCGGTCACCGTGACGACCGCGTGCGACACGGCCCACCCGTCCCGCGTACGGATCTTCGCGGTCAGTCCCATCCCGTTTTCTCCCTGCAAAGCCTTACAAATTGGTCGTATGAGACCGGCCCGTGGCGGGGGCACCTCCGTTCGGAGCGTGCCCCGCCACGGGAGCGGGTGGCATCGCGCGCAGGGGGGGGCGGAGGGGCGTGGTGGGGTGTTGAGCTACTGATAGGGGAGGAGGCGGGGCAT
>NZ_JBVJVZ010000007.1:268739-406758 GCF_055603245.1 Streptomyces sp. NPDC037290
CGTCGTTGTTCGTCGCCTTCCCCCTCTCTTTTCCTCCCCCAACATCCTTCCATGTGGTGCGGCGAGCACCCCCCCCCCCCCACCCCCCCTCCTCCCCCCCCCCCCCCCCCCCCGGGCCGGGTGGAACTACTCGCCGGGGTGGGCGAGCTGGACGTCGTGGCCGTCGACTCCGGTGCCGGAGATGGTCAGGGCCGTCGCCACCGGCGGGTAGCCCGTCGCGATGACGGTGTACTCGCCGCTGTCCAGGTCGGTGAAGGCGTACGCGCCGTCCGAGCCGGTGGTGGCGGTGCCGACGACGTTGCCGGCCTGGTCGACGAGCGTCACGCGGGCGTCGGCCAGCGGACCGTACGGCGCCTTGACGACACCCTGGAGGCGGGCGCCGGCGTCCAGGTCGACCTCGATCCGGGTGACCCCGGTGGCGCCGACCTCGACCGGCAGTGCGCGCGGCCGGAACCCGCTCGCGTTGACCGCCATGGTCACCATGCCCGGCACCAGGTCGGTGAAGGCGAAGTCGCCCTGCTCGCCGGTGGCGGCCGTGGCCAGCAGGTCACCGCGGACGTCGGTGACGATCACCATGGCGTCCTTGACCGGCAGCGCGCTCCCGGCGGCCCGGACCACACCGGTCAGTCCGCTGGTGCCGCTGAGCAGGATGTCGTACGGCAGCGGCTCCTCGCCCACCATGATGGTGGAGGCCTGCGGCTGGTAGCCGTCGGCGGAGGCGATCAGGACGTACGACCCCGTGCCGGGGGCGTCGACGGCGTAGGAACCGTCGGCCTGGGCGACCGCGCGGCCCAGCTGGCGGCCGGACAGCGAGATCAGGGTGACCGCGGCCTGCGGGACCGGGGCGCTCTCGGCGCCGCGGACGAAGCCGTGCACCGGGGTGCCGCCACCGGTGCCGGGCCCGGCGAGCGTGGCGACGGCGGTCGGCTGCCGGGTGGCCGCGGCGCTGGCGGGCGCCTCCTGGAAGCGGTCCGCCGCGAGGGCGGGCTCGGCCCAGCTGGGCACCTTCTGCGGTGCGGATTCCTGCACGGCGTTCTCCACGGCGTTCTCGGCGGGGGTCGCGACGGGGGCGGCGGCCGGGGCGGCCACGGGGGCCTCGGAGCCGGCGGCCTGGGCGAGCGCGCCCTTGGTCTTCAGCGGGACCTCCTTGATGAACAGCGTGATCAGGAAGGCCACGGCGGCGAGGCAGCCGGCGATGAAGAAGACGTCGGCGATGCCGTGGCCGTAGGCGCTCTCCAGCAGCGTCCGGATGGGCGCCGGGAGCTTGTCCATGTCCGGGATGCTGTCGGTCGAGCCCGAGCTGCCGGCCATCGCGGCCTGGTACTTGGGGCTCAGGGCGGCGACGCCGTCCTGGACGTAGTGGGTGATCCGGCGGGACATCACGGCACCCAGCGCGGAGACGCCGACCGCACCGCCGAGGGAGCGGAAGAAGGTGACCGTGGAGCTGGCCGAGCCGAGGTCGGACGGCGCCACCTGGTTCTGCGTGGCGAGGACCAGGTTCTGCATCATCATGCCGATGCCGAGACCCAGCAGCGCCATGAAGATGGCCATCTTCCAGTAGTCGGTGTCGTACCGGATGCCGCCGAGCAGCACCAGGCCGGCCGTGACCAGCACACCACCGCTGACCAGCCACGCCTTCCAGCGGCCGGTACGGGTGATGAACTGACCCGAGACGGTGGAGGAGACGAACAGGCCGCCGATCATCGGGATCGTCATGACGCCCGACATCGTCGGGGACTTGTCGCGGGCCAGCTGGAAGTACTGGCTGAAGAACACCGTGCCGGTGAACATCGCGATACCGACGAACAGCGAGGCCAGCGACGCCAGCGTGATGGTGCGGTTCCTGAACAGGCGCAGCGGGATGATCGGCTCGCTCGCCCTGGACTCGACCAGCACGAACAGCGCGCCGAGGACGACCGAACCGCCGACCATCGCGTACGTCTGCCAGGACAGCCAGTCGTACTTGTCACCGGCGAAGGTGACCCAGATCAGCAGCAGGGAGACGGCGGCGGCGATGAGGGTCGCGCCGCCCCAGTCGACCTTGACCTCCCGCTTGACCACGGGCAGGTGCAGGGTCTTCTGCAGCACGATCAGCGCGATGATCGCGAAGGGCACGCCGACGTAGAAGCACCAGCGCCAGCCCAGCCAGGAGGTGTCGGTGATGACACCGCCGAGCAGCGGGCCGCCGACGGTGGCGACGGCGAAGGTGGCACCGAGGTAGCCGGAGTAGCGGCCGCGCTCACGCGGGGAGATCATCGCCGCCATGACGATCTGCGCCAGGGCGGACAGACCGCCGACGCCGATGCCCTGGAACACCCGGAAGGTGATCAGCATGCCGGGGTTCTGCGACAGGCCGGCCGCCATCGAGGCGACCACGTAGATGACCAGGGCTATCTGGACGAGAGCCTTCTTGCTGTACAGGTCGGCGAGCTTGCCCCACAGGGGAGTGGCCGCGGTCATCGACAGCAGGGCGGCGGTGACCACCCAGGTGTAGGCGGACTGGCCGCCGCCGAGGTCGCCGATGATGTGCGGCAGGGCGTTGGAGACGATCGTGGACGACAGGATCGCCACGAACATGCCGAGCAGCAGCCCGGACAGGGCCTCCATGATCTGCCGGTGCGTCATCGGGGCGTCGCCGTGGGAGCCTCCCCCGTGCTTGGCGTGAGCCCGCACACCGGCTGGTGTGGTCGTTGCCATGGGCTTCCTTTTCTTACGTGCTTGCGGGTGTACGGGTGGTCTCTTCGACTACGGGAGCGGCCACGGAGGCCAGGTGCCGGAGCGCGGTGGACCGGCAGTCGCCGAAGGACTCGCGCAGGCGGGACATCAGCCGGATCAGCTGCGCCACCTCGTCGTCGGTCCAGTCGGCGAGCCGCTCGGCGAGCAGATGCGTGGTCCGCCGGGACAGCTCCTCGAGCTGCCCCAGTCCCGCGGGCGTCAGGCGCAGGATGCGCGAGCGCTTGTCCGCGGGGTCCGGGTGCCGCTCGATCCAGCCGCGCGCGGCGACGTGCGCGACATGCCGGCTGGTGACCGACATGTCCACGGCGAGCAGCTCGGCGAGCTTGCTCATGCGCATGTCTCCGTGGCGGCCGAGCAGGGTCAGCACGGCGGCCGAGCCGGCCGGGCAGTCGGGCGGCAGGATCCGCCCCATGTCCCGTTTCACGGCTCCGACGGCGCTGAGCTGACGCGCCAGCTCTTCGAACTGCGCCTGCTCGGCCATCACACCTCCCGTATTCGTTGCTTGGGGCAACCATAGCAGCTGTTTGGTTGCTGCAGGCAAACAAATCAGGGATGGCGGGCGCAAAAACTTGGCAAAGGCAAGTATTGCAAACGTAAACGCGCTGGTCGGTGCGGGTGAGGTGCCCCTCTCTGTCCCGGTGGCCCCGCACTTGGGTCGGACACGTGGATTCGCTAGTGTCTCGGGCCATGGCTAACACCCAGGGCCCCCAGGGCAATTACGACCCCGCCGGCAGCACCCAGATGTTCCGCGCGTTCGTCGACGAGGCTCCCCAGGGGCGCCAGGCGCAGGCGGCCGCCGCTCCCTCCGGCCCCCGCATCGGCGTGATCATCGGTGTCATCGTGGCCCTGGCCGTGGTGGCCGGCGTCGCCTGGCTCGCGCTGAAGTAGGACGCCCCCGGGGCACGCCGGCGGCGGTCACCTCCACTCGACGGACACGTCCCGCGTCTCGATGTGCATGCCGAGCGGCACGCGCCAGGCGTCGGTGCACACCGTCCACGTGGGGTCCTTGCGCGCGCCCGGAGCGATCGGGACCGGGAGGTCCACCGTCGAGGTGACCGTCCCCCAGTCGATGCCGAGTGCGCCGATGACGTGCGTCCCGAAGCTCACCGAGCCCGAACGCACGGCTGTCCCACCGGAGTTGCGCAGGGCGACGGTCACCTTCTGGCACCAGCGCCTGTCCGTCGCCTCGGTCACCGGCTCTCCCCAGGAGAGACGGGCCGGCGCGGGTGCCGTGCTGTGGCCGGGAGCCGGGACGGGCGAGGTCGAGGCGCCGGGAGGTTCCGTACGACCGCCCGGGCTGCCCTGGTCGTCACCCGTGCCGCCGGACGGCTTCGGCGTGTCCGGTGACGGTGTGGGCTGCTGCGGGCCGCCGGGGGTGGTCGAGTCGCCGGCGGCCCGTGGTGAACCGGGCGCCGGCGCGGGCGGGTTGCCCCTCGTGCCGCCGCCGTGCGCTCCGCTCTGGCCGGCCAGCGGCACCAGTGACACCGAACCCGTCGGTGTGCTCGCCGCGCTCCGCTTCCCCGGACCGCCCGCCGAGCCGACCGCGACGTATCCGCCGCCCGGGCCGTGGTCCCCCCAGGCGGCCAGTACCCCGCCCAGGACGACGACGGCCGCCGACGCTGCCGTAACGGCGCCCCGGCGGCCACGTGTCCAGGTCGTCCCCGCCGCCCTGCCCGACCCTGTCGCTCGCAGCATCGGGTCAGTCTGGCTGACGGAGTGTCAGAACTGAAGGGTCAGTCCGAGATCAGGCCCTCGCGCAGCTGGGCCAGGGTCCGGGTCAGCAACCGGGAGACGTGCATCTGGGAGATGCCGACCTCCTCGCCGATCTGGGACTGGGTCATGTTGGCGAAGAAGCGCAGCATGATGATCCGGCGCTCCCGGGGCGGGAGCTTGGCCAGCAGGGGCTTCAGGGACTCGCGGTACTCCACGCCTTCCAGGGCCGTGTCCTCGTAGCCGAGCCGGTCGGCGAGCGAGCCCTCGCCGCCGTCGTCCTCGGGGGCCGGGGAGTCCAGCGAGGAGGCGGTGTAGGCGTTGCCGACCGCGAGGCCGTCGACCACGTCCTCCTCGGAGACGCCGAGCACCGCGGCCAGCTCGGTGACCGTCGGGGAGCGGTCCAGCTTCTGGGAGAGCTCGTCGCTGGCCTTGGTGAGGGCCAGGCGCAGCTCCTGCAGGCGGCGCGGGACGCGCACCGACCAGGACGTGTCCCGGAAGAAGCGCTTGATCTCGCCGACCACCGTCGGCATCGCGAACGTCGGGAACTCCACGCCCCGTTCGCAGTCGAAGCGGTCGATCGCCTTGATCAGGCCGATGGTGCCGACCTGGACGATGTCCTCCATGGGCTCGTTGCGGGAGCGGAAGCGCGCGGCCGCGTAGCGGACCAGCGGCAGGTTCAGCTCGATCAGCGTGTCCCGGACGTAGGCCCGCTCGGGGCTGTCCTCGTCGAGTGCGGCGAGCCGCAGGAACAGGGAGCGGGACAGGGTGCGGGTGTCGATGTCCCCCGAGGCCGGCGGGGCCGGAACCTCGGCGGCCGCCTGGGCGGGCGGGGTCGGCGCGGCGTCGAGGGCCGTGACGCCCTCGATGCCGTCGAGGACGTCGAAAGCGTCGAGCTTCTTGGGCGCAGCCTCGCTCATCGCGGGCGTCAGCACCTTCGAGCTGCCCTGGTCTGCGGACATGCCACCCCCTTTGGGTCGCGGGACGGTCGGGGCGGCGTCGTCTTTCGAGCAACGCAGCCTTCACCTGAATACCGGCGCCGAAGGCCCGGCAAACGCGTCTCCGGCAGAATGTCACATGTCGGCAACACGCTGTAGTGACATGTCGACATGCGAGATGCGAATCCGCCCTGGAAAGAAGGGGTCTGACGCTTTTTCGGATCTCAACTGTCGGCATCTGCGCAGGTGAGCGATTCGCTCGCGGTGGTGAGGGATCGAGCGGGTTTGCGATGCAGGGGGTGTTCCCGGGTGTGCTCCCGTGCGCCCCGCCGTGCTTCCCCCCGAGACCTTCTATGCGTCGATGCGATTCGCCGAGCGCAGCCGCTGGAAGCTGCGGGCGAGGAGCCGGGATACGTGCATCTGGGAGACGCCGAGTTCCGCGCTGATCTGTGACTGGGTGAGATTGCTGTAGTAGCGCAGAAGAAGGATTCTCTGTTCGCGTTCGGGGAGTTGGACGAGCAGATGCCGGACCAGGTCGCGGTGTTCCACGCCGTCCAGGGCCGGGTCCTCGTAGCCGATCCGGTCCAGCAGGCCGGGCAGTCCGTCGCCCTCCTGTGCGGCCTCCAGTGAGGTGGCGTGGTACGAGCGTCCCGCCTCGATGCAGCCCAGCACCTCGTCCTCGGTGATCCGCAGCCGCTCGGCGATCTCGGCGGTGGAGGGCGAGCGGCCGTAGAGCGTGGTGAGGTCCTCGGTGGCGCTGTTGACCTGGACCCACAGCTCGTGCAGCCGGCGGGGCACGTGGACCGTGCGGACGTTGTCCCGGAAGTACCGCTTGATCTCGCCGACCACGGTCGGCATCGCGAAGGTCGGGAACTGCACCCCACGGTCCGGGTCGAAGCGGTCGATGGCGTTGATCAGGCCGATCGTGCCGACCTGGATCACGTCCTCCATCGGTTCGTTGCGGGAGCGGAAGCGGGCGGCCGCGTAGCGCACGAGCGGGAGGTTGGCCTCGATCAGCGTCCCCCGTACCCGGTTGTGCTCCGGCGTGCCCGGGGTGAGCTCCTTCAGCTCGGCGAAGAGCACCTGGGTGAGGGCTCGGGTGTCGGCGCCGCGCCGCTTCTCGGGGGCCGCGGGAGCGGGTCCGGGCGCGGGAGCGGCCGCTTCCTCCTGGGGCGGCGCAGTACTGGCCGACACGGTCAACGCCACCTCTTCATCGATCAATCATCCGTCAAAAGTGGTCATAGCATCACAAGAGATGTGCACTGTGTGCAAGCACCGCATAACGCCGTGTTGTGCACAAACAATGACAAGTTGGGGCGTAAAAAGCAGGAAAGCCCCCCGCCGTTCCGGCGGAGGGCTCTTGCCGCGGGGGACTCAGAATTCGTAGTCCGCGATCACCCACGTGGCGAACTCGCGCCACAGTGCGACGCCCGCCTGATGGGCCGGGTGCTCCAGGTAGCGCTTGAGGGCGTCGCTGTCCTCGACGGCCGAATTGATCGCGAAGTCGTGGGCGATCGGCCGGTCGCTGATGTTCCAGCCGCACTCCCAGAAGCGCAGCTCCTCGATCTGGCCGCCGAGCGCCCTGAAGGCGTCGACGCCCGCCACGACCCGCGGATCGTCGCGCTCGACACCCTCGTTGAGCCTGAAGAGGACCAGGTGGCGGATCATGGGGTGTACCTCAGCTCTTTCCTCCGTTGGCGACCCAGGTCATGAAGTCGCCCACGGCCTTGGCCGCGTCCGATATGCCCTCGAAGACTATCTGGACGTAGTGGGCCGCCTTGGGCGGGTCCGTGATGATCACGTACAGCGCGAAGACCACGAGCACGTATATGGCGATCTTCTTGGCGTTCACCGCCACCGCGGCCTCCCCTGTGCTTGCGTCTGTGGGCCCCTGCTGCCGGCGGCGAGTGTAACCTTCGCACCCCTTTGAGAGGACCAACGGCCCTCCGCCCGAGGTCCTTTGCCGGGCCCCGACGGCGCACGCGCCCGGCAGGACGGAGCCGGAGCCCCGCGGGTCCGGCAGGAATCCGCGGGGCGGGGACGGGCCCCGACTGCGGGGTGCGGGCCGCCGAATCCCCCCGGAGGGCGCGCGCACTTGAGGGTCCGCTCCCGTGTGTCCCCTCCTCTGGGACGCACGAAGGGCCCCGTCTTTCGACGGGGCCCTTCTTCGAGCGGTAGCGGAGGGATTTGAACCCTCGGTGACTTGCGCCACACTCGCTTTCGAGGCGAGCTCCTTCGGCCGCTCGGACACGCTACCGAGGGAGACCTTACAGCAAGGTGGGGCGTGGTTTGAAATCGGAATTCGGCGGCCCCGTCACCGGTCCCGGAAAAACTCGGTGAGAAGCCGCGCACACTCCGTCGCGAGAACTCCCTCGACGACCTCGGGACGGTGATTGAGGCGCCGGTCGCGCATCACGTCCCAGAGCGAGCCCGCCGCGCCCGCCTTGTCGTCCCTGGCGCCGTAGACGACCCGGTCGAGGCGGGACTGGACGATCGCGCCCGCGCACATCGTGCACGGCTCCAGGGTGACCACGAGGGTGCAGCCGGTCAGCCGCCACTGGCCGAGCCGGGCGGCGGCCCGCCTGATCGCGAGGACCTCCGCGTGGGCCGTGGGATCTCCGGTGGCCTCGCGCTCGTTGTGCCCGGTGGCGAGCACCGTCGTACCGTCCGGGGACAGTACGACGGCGCCGACGGGGACGTCCCCGCCCCGGACGGCCCGTTCGGCCTCGTCCAGGGCGAGCCGTATGGCGGTCCGCCAGCGGTCGCGCACCGGATCCACGGCGCCCCACGGCTCCTGTGGTGCGGTCAGCGGACGGTCTCCAGCACCTCCGAGGCGCCCAGCGCCTCGGCGATCGAGCTGAGCGCGTCCTCGGCGTCCAGCGAGCGCAGTTCCTTCTCGCTGATGCCCAGGTCGTCGAGGATCCGGCTGTCGCCGACCGGGCTGTGCGGGACCGCGTCGGCGCCGCCCTCCTCGTCGTCCTCGTCGGACTCGGACTCGCCGTCCTCCGTGCCGTCGAGGTCCAGGGAGTCCAGGTCGGGGCCGTCGTCGGCACCCGGCTCCCGGCCGAGCAGCTCGTCGGTGAGCAGCAGCTCGCCGTACGCGCTGCGCTGGGCGGCGGCGGCGTCCGAGACGTAGATGCGAGGGTCGTCCTCGCCGTCCACGCGGACGACGCCGAACCAGGCGTCCTCCTGCTCGATCAGGACGAGCACCGTGTCCTCCTCGGGAGAGGCTTCCCGGGCCAGGTCGGCGAGATCCGACAGGGTCTCCACATCGTCGAGCTCTGTGTCGCTCGCTTCCCACCCGTCTTCGGTGCGCGCGAGCAGTGCGGCGAAGTACACCGTGACTCTCCCACTGGTCATAGGCGTGCCGGTTGGGGGTCCCCCCGGCGGAGGTACTTGGGCGGAGAGAGCTGGGCTCCGAGCCCCACCCACTCGGAATCGTGGCAGAAACAAGGCTTTCAGGGGACGTCTTCGGCTCCCTGTGTCTTGAGCGTTCGTTGCCGCCACCTGCGGATCGTACGCGGCTTTTCCCGGCACTCACGCATGCCCACCTGGCAAACGCCGGTGCACGCGCGGATCTTACTTACCCAGAACTTCCCTACGGTGTCGTGCTCACAGGGGTCACAAGGGGTTCCTCCCTACCAGCGGAACGTCCGCATGCGCATCGCGTGGCGCAGCCGTGCCGCCTTGGCGCGTCGCGGCTGGACCCGGGCGCGCAGCGCGCGTGCCTCGGCGAGGTCGCGCAGGAACTGGGCGCGGCGGCGGCGCCGCTCGGCGTCCGTCTCCGGCGCGGCGGGTCCGGCTATCCCGGGATCGCCGCCCGCGTCACCGGGCGGCTCAGGCAGTTCAGGCACGTCACACCACCCCAGTCCGTCCCTCCCACTTTCCCTCGGACGGCGGGTCCGACGCCAGGGTCGGCGGGGTGCCGGGCGCGGGTACCGTTAGGGGCATGCGTCTCCACGTCGTCGACCACCCCCTGGTCGCCCACAAGCTCACCACGCTGCGCGACCAGCGCACCGACTCCGCGACCTTCCGCCGGCTCGCCGACGAGCTCGTCACCCTGCTCGCCTACGAGGCCACGCGCGACGTGCGCACCGAGGCCGTCGACCTCCAGACGCCGGTCGCCCGCACCACCGGCGTCAAGCTCGCCCGCCCGCGCCCGCTGGTCGTGCCGATCCTGCGCGCCGGCCTCGGCATGCTGGACGGCATGGTCCGGCTGCTGCCGACCGCCGAGGTGGGCTTCCTGGGCATGATCCGCAACGAGGAGACGCTGCAGGCCTCCACCTACGCCTCGCGCATGCCGGAGGACCTCTCGGGCCGCCAGGTGTACGTCCTGGACCCGATGCTGGCCACGGGCGGCACGCTGGTCGCGGCGATCCAGGAGCTGATCAAGCGGGGTGCGGACGACGTGACCGCGGTGGTTCTGCTGGCCGCGCCGGAAGGTGTCGAGGTCGTCGAGCGGGAGCTCGCGGGCACGCCGGTCACGGTCGTCACGGCGGCGGTGGACGACCACCTCAACGAGCACGGGTACATCGTGCCGGGGCTCGGGGACGCGGGGGACCGCCTGTACGGCGCCGCCGAATAGGTTCGCGCCCGCGCGGCGGAGCCGCACACGGGACACAGCCCCGCGCCGCCGTGCGGCTCTTCAGCAGCTCTTCTCGGTGGAGGCCGTCGGCTTCGGGGCGCTCAGCGCCGTCAGTGCCTGGTTCGCCTGTGCCGGCGTGGCCAGGCCCTTGTAGGCGTCGCCGATGACGAGGTCGACGGCGGCGCCCTTCCGGCCGGCGGCGGTGCGCTGTTCGGCGCCGGAGAGCTGGGCGCCGAGCACCGCCAGCGAGGTGTTCCGGGCGTCGGCCGGGCCGAGGAGCATCCCGGTGCCCTTGACCTTCTTGTCGAACTCCGCGGCCGCGTTGCCCACGGTGCCGATCTTGAAGCCGCGCTTCTTCAGCGCGTCCGCGGTGTCCTTGGCCAGCCCGGTGCGCTGGGTGGCGTTGTAGACGTTCACCGTGATGTCGCCGGGCTTGGGCAGGGTCCTGACCTGGGCCGCCGGCGCGGCCTTGGTCCGGCACCGCGCCCTGGAAGCGGTCACCGTGCCCTTCTTGCCGCCGGTGAAGACGTCGATGAGCTGCAGGGTGCCCCAGCCGAGCAGGCCGAGGGCGGCGACGGACGCCACCACGGCGGCCACGAGCCTGCCGCGTCGGCGCGGCGGACGCATCCGAGGGTATTTGTCCCCCGTGATCCGGTACTGGCCGCCCATGCCGGGGGGAGTCAGCATGCTCATGAGCGCAGCGTAGTGCGCGCGAGCGGCGATGCCTATTAGATGATCAGTCGATGCCGCTCAGCGGAACCCGAAAGGGTCAAGGGCCAACGGCCGTGCCGCGCCGGGTCAGTCGAGTTCGAGCACGCGTGCGTGCAGCACCTGGCGCTGCTGGAGGGCGGCGCGGACCGCGCGGTGCAGCCCGTCCTCCAGATAGAGGTCGCCCTGCCACTTCACGACGTGTGCGAAGAGGTCGCCGTAGAACGTCGAGTCCTCCGCGAGCAGGGTCTCCAGGTCGAGCTGCTGCTTGGTGGTCACGAGCTGATCGAGGCGGACCGGGCGCGGCGCGACGTCCGCCCACTGCCGGGTGCTTTCCCGGCCGTGGTCGGGGTACGGCCGGCCGTTTCCGATGCGCTTGAAGATCACACGGAAAGCCTACCGGTCAAGACCTTCCGGGCGCAGCCATGGCGGCGGAGTGCACCGCTTGAAAAGATGCTGCAAAAGGGTCATATGGGCTGATGCCGGGAGGACGGGCCGGAGATGAGCGACAGCGAGACCGTGCCGTCCGCCGCTCTTTGGGGCGCCGCCGGTCTTCCCGCCGAGGCGCGCAAGACCGCCACCGGACAAGCCTTCACGGGCCCCGCCCTCGACCTCGGCGCGCTCCTGGGGGACGGCACCTGCACCTCGGACGAGGGAAAGGCCGAACCGGGCGGCACCGGCGGCCTGTCCAGCGCCACGGCCGGGGGTCCTGCGCTCGCTCACGGCCTTCGAGGCGCAGGGCGTGGCGGACTTCTTCGGCCAGCCGGAGTTCGACACGGCGAATTCCTCCGTACGGCCGAGGACGCCCCTGTTGGGCCCGGTGGACGCGGCGGAACTGGACCGGGCTGTCCACGCTTCCGCACTCCCCGGCCGTTATGCACAGGCTGTGGACCGCGAGTCGGCGTACGCGAAGCTGAGCGCTGCCGCGCCGGAGCGGCAGCCACCGTCCCCGAAGGCTCCGCGGGCCGCGGGGCAGGAGCCGCGCTCGCTGTTCGGCACGGCCCGGCGGAGGCGGTGGCCCGCCCCCGCCGGCACCGGTTCAGCGGCCCTGTTGCTCGGGCGGCCGCTGCGCCTCCTTCTTCTGCTCCGGCCTGGGTGCCGTCGCACGTCTGGCCTCCGCGCGCACCAGGGCGCGCAGGACGGCGTAGGGATCCATGGGCATGACTGTGCTCCTTGCGTCGAGCCGACCGACCTGTCGCGGGGACGCGGGTCTGTCAGCAGCGCAGGACCACCGTGCGCAGCAGGGGCTGGGCGTACGGCACCCGGGGCGGGACCGCACGGGTCCGGGGCGTCGGCCGGGCGGGCGCCGGGTCGGGCAGGGGCGCGGGGCGCTCGGGTACGTCGGCCCGGTGGACGGTGCGGGCGGACGGCCGTACGAGCATGTCGAGGGCGTCGGTGCCGTCGTCCTCGAAGCTCTCGGCCGACACGCCCAGCGCGGGGGCCGCCTGGGCCTGCACGTGGACGCCGGGCATCCACAGGACGAGGAGCAGCACGAGCACCCGCAGCCAGATCCGGCTGCGGGGACGGCTCGCGCTCCTGCTCACAGCGGGTGTGTCCCCGCCGCGGGCGGCACATGCTGCATCTCCGGCGCGAGATCCGCCCGCTCGGCGTAGGAATGCGGCACGGTGTTGACGCCGGTGTCACACCGTCCGCGGGACCGCCTTGGCCCGGCCCCGGATGCCGAACGCGGTGACGATCTCGGTGATCCCCACCACGACCAGCCAGATGCCGCCGACAAGGGTCAGCACGGCGACGGACCGGAACGGCGAGTCGATCAGCACGATCCCGGCGATGAAGGTGATGACCCCGAGGAAGATCTGCCAGCCCCGGGCGGGCATCCGGGAGTCGTGCAGGGCGGCCAGGGTCTGGGTGATGCCGCGGATCAGCCAGCCGATGCCGATCCACAGGGCGAGCAGCAGGATCGACTGCATGGGCCCGCGGAAGCAGAACAGGCCGAGCAGGATCGACAGGGCGCCGCTGATGAAGGCCAGCACGCGCAGCGAGGTCGTCTTGTGCGTGCCGAACGCGGAGGCCAGCTGGAAGATGCCGCTGATCACGAGGTAGACGCCGAAGAGGATGCCGGCGGCGAGCAGGGAGGGGCCGGGCCAGATCAGGACCAGGACGCCGAGGATCAGGGAGGCGATCCCGGTGACCAGCACCGTCTGCCAGGCGGCCTGGGACAGGGCGTGCAGGGGCCCTTCGAACGGTGGCTCGGCCTCGTGGCGCGGTTGCGGACCGCCGGGCGGCTGTGTCGCGTGGGCGTGTTGGTCGTCGTACTCGCGGCCCCACTCCGGGCCGCTGTTGGGTGCCTCGGTCATGGTCCATGCTTGGACCGGCGGGGTGGGGGCCACCATCGGGGAGGGCCCGTACGGGTGAGGCGGTGTCCGGGGGACGCCTCTTCACGCGGGCGACTGTGCCGGCCGAGGGGCGGGGAACTGCGCGCCCCCCCACGCACCCGCCGCCGAAGACGCGGCGCACCCTTGCCGGCTCAGTGGCCGGCGGCCTTCGCCGCCGTCGCCGCGGCCTTCATCTCCTGCTTGTGGGCGCGGACCTTCGCCAGCGAGTCGGGTCCGGTGATGTCGGCGACGGAGCGGAAGGACTTCGGCTCGCCGTACGCGCCCGCGGCCTCCCGCCAGCCCTTGGGGGTGACCCCGAGCTGCTTGCCGAGCAGCGCGAGGAAGATCTGCGCCTTCTGCTTGCCGAACCCCGGCAGCTCCTCGAGCCGCTTCAGCAGCTCGGCGCCGCTGCCGACGCCCCGCCACACCTCTTCCGCGTCCCCGCCGTAGTGCTCGACGAGGTACTGGCACAGCTGCTGGATCCGCTTGGCCATCGAGCCCGGATAGCGGTGCACGGCCGGTTTCTCGGCGAGCAGGGCGGCGAAGGCCTCCGGGTTCCGGGCGGCGATCTCATGGGCGTCCAGGTCATCGGCGCCCATGCGCTGCGCGATGGTCGCCGGACCCTTGAACGCCCACTCCATCGGGACCTGCTGGTCGAGCAGCATGCCCACCAGCGCGGCGAGCGGACTGCGCCCGAGGAGCGCGTCGGCCTCGGGGTCCTGGGCGAGGTGCAGGGTGACGTCCATGTGCCGATCATGCCTCGCCCGACGTCCGCCCGCCGCCGGGGCGGGTCCGCTACCGGGTCACCGCGGTGCCTACCGGGTCACCGCGGTGCTGGGCAGCGCGGCACCGAAGCCGCCGGTGGTGTCGCCGGTGGAGCGGACGGTGACGCCGGCGCTCGCGCCGGAGACGGCGACGGAGCCGTTCGTCACCGCTCCTCCGGCCGAGCCGAGGCCACTGGACCCCTGATGCACTCGAATGGTTGTGCGCCCCCCGGCGCTCGGCCCCGCGCACCTCGCGTACGATTCCCCCACAGTGGAAAGTTAGGCAAGGCTTACCTAAAATGAAGGGGTGCCCGGGTGACCACCGAGATCTTCCGCGACCCGTGGGGCATCCCCCATCTGCGCGCCTCCGGCGCCCGCGAACTGGCCTGGGCCCAGGGCCGGGTGACCGCGCTGGACCGCGCCTGGCAACTGGAGGTCGAACGCCACCGCGCCCAGGGAACCTCGGCCTCCTTCCTGGGCGCCGGCGCGCTCTCCTGGGACGTCCTCGCCCGCCGGGCCCGCCTCGACGACACCGCCCGCCGCTGCTTCGCCGCGCTGGAACGCCGGGATGCCGAGACGGCCGGCTGGGTCCGCGCGTACGTCGACGGCGTCAACGCGGGCCTGCCCGAGGGGTCCCGCCGCGCCCCCGAGTTCACCCGCACCGCTCTCGCCGCCGGCCGCTGGAAGCCCTGGACCCCGCTCGGCGTCTGGCTCGCCACCCACATCCTGTTCGCCGGCTTCCCGGCCAAGCTCTGGCGCGAGCAGGCGATCCGGCACCTCGGCCCCGACGCCGTCGGCCTGTTCGCCACCGACGGCCCGGGCACCGCGGGCAGCAACGGCTGGCTCGTCTCCGGCGCCCGCACCGCCACCGGCCACGCCCTGATCGCCGGCGACCCGCACCGCTTCATCGAGGACCCCGGCGTCTACCAGCAGATCCGCCTGTCCTGCCCCGAGTTCGACGTCGTCGGCCTGGCCGTGCCCGGCGTCCCCGGCATCGCCCACTTCGGCCACACCGGCACGGTCGCCTGGGCCATCACCAACGCCATGGCCGACTACCAGGACCTCTACCGCGAACGGCTGCGGCGCACCGGCGCGGGTGTGCAGGCCCTCGGCCCGGACGGCCACTGGCACCGGGCCGCACGGCACACGGAGACCGTCGGGATCGCGGGGGAGCCGCCGATCGAGGTCGAGGTGATCGAGACGGAACGGGGGCCGGTGATCGCAGGGGGGCCGGAGGGCCTGGCGGCGGGTCTCACCTCGACCCGGTCGTACGGCCCGCGGGCCACCGACGGCGCGCACCACCCACCGGGGCCACCCGCACCCGACGACCAGAGCGGCACGGACGGCGCAGGCGAGAACACCGCCCTGGCCCTGCGCCACCCGCCCCGCGTCACAGCGGACCTCGGCTTCAGCGCCCTGCTTCCGCTGCTCCGGGCCCGCACGGTCGCCGACGTGGACCGCGCCCTGGACGCCTGGGCCGAGCCCGTCAACGTCGTACAGGCCGCCGACACCCAGGGCGGTACCCTCCACCGCGTCGCCGGGCGCGTCCCCGTGCGAGCCCGGGCCAACCGCCTCCACCCGGTCCCGGCCTGGCACCCCGGCCACGACTGGCACGGCTGGCACAGGAGCCCGTACGCCCCCGTGCCGGACGGCATCGCGGTGATGGCCAACCAGCGCGGGCCGGCCACCCCCCTCGGTGTCGAGTTCGCCCCACCGCACCGCGCCGACCGCATCCGTGCCCTCCTCGACGCGCGCCCCACCTGGACGGCCGACGCCATGTCCGCGGTCCACACCGACACCCACCTCGCCTCCGCCGGCCCCCTGCTGGACCGTCTCGCCGCCCTGGACGGCCTCGGCCCCGAGGCGGCCCGGCTGCGCGACCGCCTGCTCGCCTGGAACCGCCGCATGGACGCCGACAGCACCGACGCGGCCGCCTACGCGGCCGTGCGCTCCGCCGTCGTACGCCGGCTCGCCGCCCACCCGGTGTTCGCCCCGCTCGCCGAACCCCCGGCCTACCCGGAGGTCCTGCTGCCCTGGCTGGCCCTGGTCCCGCGCATCGGGTACGCCCTCGAACACCTGCTGCGCGCCGAGGAGTTGTACGGCATCGACCGCCCGGCCACCGTCCGCGCGGCCCTGGAGGAGGTGGCCGCCGCGCCCCCGCCCGGCACCTGGTCCGACAGCCACCGCCTCGCGCCCTGGAAGGCGCTGCCGGGGGAGCCGTACGACGAACCCGGCCTCGCCGGCGACCACGACTGCGTGCTGTGCACCTCCGCCGTGCCCGGCCTCACCGACCGCGCCGCACGCGGCCCCGCCGCCCGGTACGTCTGGGACCTGGCGGACCGCGCGGCCAGCCGCTGGGTGGTCCCGTTCGGCGCCGACGGCGTCCCCGGCACCGCCCACCACCGTGACCAACTCCCCTTGTGGCTCGAGGGGAAACTGGCCCCGGTCGTCACCGACTGGACCCTGCTGACCCCCCTGGAACGCACCGAGGAAACCCGATGACCGACCCCACCACCCCCTACCAACAGCACGTCGACGGCTTCGGCACCGTCCGTGTCCGCCCCCTCGACCCGGCGTCCGACGCGGACGTGATCCACGGCTGGGTCAGCGAGGAGCGCGCCGTCTTCTGGGGCATGCACGGCCTCACCCGGGACCAGGTCGCCGGCGTCTACGCCCACATGGCCGGCCTCGACACCCACCACGCGCACCTCGTCACCAAGGACGGCGCACCGGCGGCGCTGCTCCAGACGTACGAGCCGGCCGCGGACCGGGTCGGCGAGTGCTACGACGTCCGGCCCGGCGACCTCGGCGTCCACGTCCTCCTCGCCCCCGCCGGCCCCGACGGCCCGCGCCCCGGCTGGACCTCGGCGCTGCTGGCCGTGATGACGACGTTCGCGCTGCGCGCCCTGGACCGGCGGCGGCTCGTGGCCGACCCCGACGTACGCAACGCCAGGGCGATCGCCCGCTTCGAACGCCAGGGCTTCGTGCGCGGCCCGTCGGTCGTCCTCCCGGAGGTGGACCTCCCCGACGTGTACCTGCCCGAGAAGCACGCCCAACTCGCCTTCCTGGAACGGACGGTGGCCCTGCCGGGGGAGCCGGGGCACTAGCCTTTCCCGGGTGACGACCACGCCCGAGGAGCTGATCACCCACTACGGCCTCGAACCCATCCCCCGCGAGGGCGGTCTGTTCCGCCGTACCTGGGAGGGACCGGAGCGGGCCGACGGCCGCCCCGCGGGCTCCGCCATCGTCGCCCTGCTCACCGCGGACGACTACAGCGCCCTGCACCGCCTGCCCACCGACGAGATCTGGCACTTCTACCTCGGCGACCCGCTCCACCTGCTGCTCCTCGCCCCCGACGGCACCACCCGCACCGAGGTCCTCGGCCCCGCCCCGCTGTCCGGCCAGCACGTCCAGCTGACCGTGCCGGCCCGCACCTGGATGGGGGCGCGGGTGGCACCGGGCGGCGCGTGGGCGCTCTTCGGCTGCACGATGGCGCCCGGATTCACCTACGCGGACTACGAACACGGGAACGCGGCCGACCTCACGGCGCGTTACCCGTCCGAGGCCGCCCGGATCGCGGAACTGTCCCGCCCATGAACAGGAACCTGCTCGACGGGCAGACCGCCCTGGTGACGGGCGCGGGCGGCGGCATCGGTCGTGCCATCGCGCTGCGCTTCGCCGAGGAGGGCGCGGCGGTGGCCCTCCACTGCCGTACGGCGCTGGGCGCGGCCCGGGAAGTGGCGGCCGGGATCCGGGCATCGGGCGGCGAGGCCGTCGTCCTCCGGGCGGACCTGACGGACGAGGAGGCCTGCCGCCGTCTGGTCGGGCAGGTGACGGACTGGTCCGGCGGCCGGCTCACCGCCCTCGTCAACAACGCGGCGGTCCAGCCCGTCCAGCCCCTGCCCGGGATGACGGCGGCCGAGTGGCGCACGGTCGTCGACACCGACCTCACCAGCGTCTTCGCCTGCACCCAGGCCGCCGCCGCGCACATGCGCACCCACGGCGGCGGTACCGTCACCCACATCGCCTCCATCGAGGCCGCCCACCCCGCGCCCGGCCACGCCCACTACGGCTCGGCCAAGGCGGCGGTGGTCGTGCACGCCCGCGCGGCCGCCCTGGAGTACGGGCCCGACGGCATCCGCGTCAACACCGTCTCGCCCGGCCTCATCGACCGGGAGGGCCTGGCCGAGGCCTGGCCGGACGGCGTACGCCGGTGGCTGGCCGCCGCCCCCACCGGCCGTCTGGGCCGCCCCGAGGACGTGGCCGACGCCTGTGTCTTCCTGGCCTCGCCGCTCGCCCGCTGGATCACCGGCCACGACCTGACCGTGGACGGCGGCATCTCGGCGCGGCCGACGTGGTGAGCACTGCGGCCGATCTCTGCGTACTCGTACGGAGGGCACGCGGCGAGGGAGGGACGAGGTGCGCGAGGCACACCGGTGGTGGCGCGGGCTGACCCTGCTCTGCGCGGGCCTCCTGCTGCCCCTGCTCGGCGCGGCCCCCGCGTCGGCGCACGCGGCCCTGCGCACCAGCGACCCCGGCGACGGCAGCGTCGTGCGCACGGCGCCCCGGCACGTCACCCTGACCTTCACCGAGTCGGTCGGCCTGCTCACCGACTCCTTCCGCGTCTACGACCCCCGCAACCACCAGATGCGCACGGGCCCCGCCGAGCACGCCCCGGACCGTTCGGACACCGCCCGCGTCTCCCTCCCGGCCAAGCTCGCCACCGGCACCTACACGGTCGCCTGGCGGGTGGTGTCGGCGGACAGCCACCCGGTGTCCGGCGCGCTGACCTTCTCGGTCGGCTCACGCTCGGCGACGACCGTGAGCCCGGCCCCCGACTCCACCGAGAACCCCGCCACGGCGGCCCTGTACAACATCGCCCGCTGGCTCGCCTACCTCTGCCTGGCCCTCCTGCTCGGCACGGCCGCGTTCGTGGCGTACTGCCGCCCGCCCGCCGCGGCCCCGCTGCGCACCCCCGCCCTGGCCGCCGCCTGGACCCTGGTCGCCTCGACGGCCTTCCTGTTCGTCCTGCGCACCCCGTACGAGGAGGGCACCTCCCCCGCGCACGCCCTCTCCCTGCGCGCCCTCTCGCACGCGGCCACCGGCCGCCCCGGCGCCCTCCTGCTCGCCCGGCTGGCGCTGCTGTTTCTCGCGGCAGCCGCCGTGGCCCTGCTGAGGGCCCGCCGCAGGAGGCTCCCGCGCCGCGCAACGCTCCTCGTGGCCGCGGCCCTGTCCCTGCCCCTCGCCCTGACCTGGTCGGCGGCCGAACACGCCTCGGTGGGTCTCCAGGTCCCGCTGGCGATCACCGCCGCCACCCTCCATCTGCTGGCCATGGCCGGCTGGCTGGGCGGACTGGCCGCGCTGCTGAGGGTGCTGTACCGCACGCCGGCCCTGCCGGCCTCGGTCCCGGCCCGCTTCTCGCGCCTGGCCCTCGCCTCGGTGACGGTGCTGGTCCTGACCGGCGTCTACCAGTCCTGGCGCGGCCTCGGTTCGTGGCAGGCGCTCACGGACACGACGTACGGCCGCACCCTGCTGGCCAAACTCGCGGCGGTCACCGCGCTGCTGCTGGCCGCGGCCTGCTCCCGCAGCTGGACGGCTCGCCTGACGCCGGCCCGGGCGAGGGAGACGACACCCTCCGTCCGCGTCCTCGAACCGGCCATGGGTCCCCCGCTCCCCGCGGAATCCCCCGCGCCGCCCCCGCAGCTGCCCGTCCACCTCCTGCGCCGCTCGGTGCTGGCGGAGGCGGCCGTCGGCGTGGTGGTGCTGGCCCTGACGACCCTCCTGACGAGCACGGTGCCCGGCCGGACGGCCACCGAGGCGGCGCAGGACGCGGCACCGGCGAGCGGCATCCCGACGGCCTCCGTCGCCACGGTCCCCTTCGACGTGGGCACCCCCGGGGGCCGCGGCAGGGTCCAGGTCACCCTTGACCCGGGCCGCGTGGGCCGGACCTCCGTCCAGGCGGTGGTCTACGGCCCGGACGGCGGCCTGTCCGCGGTCCCCGAACTCCGTGTCGCCTTCACGCTGGCCGGCCGGAGGATCGGCCCCCTGGACGCCAGGGTCACCGACCGGGGCGGCTACTGGGCGGCCGACTCCTTCGACCTCCCCCTGCCGGGCACCTGGACGATGAGGGTGACGGTACGGGTGTCGGAGGTGGACCAGGTGACGGTGTCGGCGCCGGTGCGGGTGACGCGGTAGCCGGAAGACGCCGGTCCGGCGGCGCTGAGGATCAATGGGCTGTTCAGCAAGGGTGGCAGGGGTCTTACTCGGTTGACTGCGGTCTGTGAGGTTGCTGTACTCCGCTGCTGTACAGCGACTTTGGGGGACCCGTGACCGCACTGCCGGCAACCGTCGACCGCGACATCCTCGATCACCGGATCATCTTTGCGATCAAGGTGATCCGCGAAACGCTGGGCTGCACGATTCATGAAGCCATCGACGTGTTCGCGGCTCGGTACGAGGAACTACGCCGTGATCGTCCGAACGACTTCACCGTCGGGCCCGAGGAGTACGGACGAGGCTTCTCCTCCTGATCGGCGGCCTACTGGTTGGGAAGGGAAGAGGCTTCTGCGGGACGCGGGTGTCCTGCTGATCCGCGGCGTTCCGGACGTCGTGATCGATTCGATCATGGGTGGGGAGCCCGGGGGAGCGGCCCCGATGCGGGGCCGGTACATGCAGGTGACGGGGACCATGCCGAGACGGACAACGTCGAAGGGCCCCACCGCAAGCGGTGGGGCCCTTCGACATCGTGCCCGGTGAGGCACTGGCGGAGGATACGAGATTCGAACTCGTGAGGGGTTGCCCCCAACACGCTTTCCAAGCGTGCGCCCTAGGCCTCTAGGCGAATCCTCCGCCGGAAACATTACATGACCGAGGGGAGTGCTCGCGAACCCGTTCCCGCAGGCCCGTATCCGTTACAGCCCGCGGGCCGCGATCGGGTACTGTGGGCGCAGCCCCTCACGCGGCGCTATCTGACTGAACTCCCCCAGGGCCGGAAGGCAGCAAGGGTAGGTCGGCTCTGGCGGGTGCGTGGGGGGCCCTTGCGTTTCCCGGGGCGTCCGCGGCCGGAGCCGGTTGTCAGTGGGCGCCTATAACCTCGTATGCGTGTCGTCTCTCGCGCTGTACCGCCGCTATCGCCCGGAGACCTTTGCCGAGGTCATCGGGCAGGAGCATGTCACCGACCCGCTGCAGCAGGCGCTGCGGAACAACCGGGTCAATCACGCGTACCTGTTCAGCGGTCCGCGCGGCTGCGGCAAGACGACCAGCGCGCGGATCCTCGCCCGCTGCCTGAACTGTGAGCAAGGCCCCACCCCGACCCCCTGCGGGGAGTGCCAGTCCTGCCGCGACCTCGCTCGGAACGGGCCGGGTTCGATCGACGTCATCGAGATCGACGCGGCTTCGCACGGTGGCGTGGACGACGCCCGTGAGCTGCGCGAGAAGGCGTTCTTCGGCCCCGCGAGCAGCCGGTACAAGATCTACATCATCGACGAGGCCCACATGGTCACGTCGGCCGGCTTCAACGCGCTGCTGAAGGTCGTCGAGGAGCCGCCGGAGCATCTGAAGTTCATCTTCGCCACCACCGAGCCCGAGAAGGTCATCGGCACCATCCGGTCCCGGACCCATCACTACCCCTTCCGGCTCGTGCCGCCCGGCACCCTGCGGGAGTACCTCGCCGAGGTGTGCCAGAAGGAGGACATCCCGGTCGAGGAGGGCGTGCTGCCCCTCGTCGTGCGCGCCGGCGCGGGCTCGGTGCGTGACTCCATGTCCGTCATGGACCAGCTCCTCGCCGGTGCCGGGGCGGAGGGTGTGACGTATGCCATGGCCACCTCCCTCCTCGGATACACCGACGGCTCTCTTCTCGACTCCGTCGTCGAGGCCTTCGCCACCGGTGACGGGGCCGCCGCCTTCGAGGTCGTGGACCGCGTCATCGAGGGCGGCAACGACCCGCGGCGCTTCGTCGCCGACCTGCTGGAGCGGCTGCGCGACCTGGTGATCCTGGCCGCCGTGCCGGACGCCGTGGAGAAGGGGCTCATCGACGCCCCGGCCGACGTCCTGGAACGCATGCAGGCCCAGGCCTCCACCTTCGGCGCCGCCGAGCTGAGCCGCGCCGCCGACCTCGTCAACGGCGGCCTGACCGAGATGCGCGGCGCCACCTCGCCCCGCCTCCAGCTGGAACTGATCTGCGCGCGCGTGCTCCTCCCCGCCGCCTACGGCGACGAGCGGTCGGTGATGGCCCGCCTCGACCGCCTCGAACGCGGCGTCAACTTCTCGGGCGGAGCCGGCGCCCCTGCCATGGGCTACGTCCCCGGCCCCGGGGCCCACACCGGCGGCGCCCTCGTGCCGCCCCCCGGTGCCCCCGTGCACCCCGGCACGCCCGCCGTACCGCCCGGCGGCGGCCCGGCGGCGGCTCGCGCGGCGGTGCGGGCGTCCAACGGCCCGGGCACCGGTGGTGCCGGCGCTCCCGGCGTTCAGGGGCACGGTGCCGGTGCCCAGGGCGCGGGTGGTCCGGGTGCCGCGGGGCACGGCGCCGGCGATTCCGGTTCCGGTGCTCCGGGTGCCGGCGCTCCCGGCGTCGAGGGTGCCGGTGCCCCGGCCCCGGCTGCCCCCGCCCCCACCGGCCCTGGGACTCCCACGTCCCCTGCGACCCCCGCGGCCCCGGCAGCGCCCGCCCCGGCCGCCCCCGCACCCGAGCCCGCCACCCCGGCCCCGCCGCCGTCCTCCGCGCCCCCCGGCGCGCCGGCCGCCTCCCCGGCCCCGGCCGGCCCCTCCAGCCCGCCCGCCGCCGCTCCGGGCGCCTGGCCCACCGCCGCTGCCGCCGGTAGCGGCCGGCGCCCCGGTGGCTGGCCCACGGCCGCGACGCCGGCCGGCGGGCAGCAGGGCCAGGGCCCCGGCCACGCCCCCGGCAGGGCCCCCGCTCCGCCGCAGCCCCAGACGGGCGGCCCCGCGCAGGCGGCCCCCGCGGCCCCGGCCCCGGTCGCGGCCGCCCCCGCCGGCGGCCTCGACCCCCGTGTGCTCTGGCCCAACATCCTGGAGGCCGTCAAGAACCGCCGCCGCTTCACCTGGATCCTGCTCAGCCAGAACGCCCAGGTGACCGGCTTCGACGGCACCACCCTCCACCTCGGCTTCGTCAACGCCGGCGCCCGGGACAACTTCGCGAGCAGTGGCAGCGAGGACGTGCTGCGGGCGGCGCTGGCCGAGCAGTTCAACGTGCAGTGGAAGATCGAGGCGGTCGTCGACCCGTCCGGCGGCGGGTCCGCACCCCCGTCCACCGCGGGCGGCTACGGCGCCTCTCCCGCCGGTGGCGGCTACGGTGCCCCGGGCACACCCCGCCCCGCGGCTCCCCAGCCGGCCCCGCAGGCGCCCGCGGCCCCGCAGTTCGGCTCCGGGTCCTCTCCCGCGGCACCCGCCCCCGCCCCCCAGCCGGCCGCGGCGCCCGAGCCGGCCCCCGTCGCGCCCGAGGACGACATCCCCGAGGACGACGACCCGGACCTCGACGAGTCGGCCCTCTCCGGCCACGAGCTGATCGTCCGGGAGCTGGGGGCGACCGTGGTGGAGGAGTTTTCGAACGAGTAGCCGGCCGAGCCCCAGCGGGCCACGCGGAGCCGGTTTGGAGGAAAGTCCAACAAACCCGGCCCCCGGCCTTCGGCAACCTTGCCATTAGGCTGACCCCCGTGAAGGTCCTCGTCATCGGCAGCGGCGCCCGCGAACACGCCCTGTGCCGCTCCCTGTCCCTCGACCCCGACGTCACCGCGCTGCACTGCGCTCCCGGCAACGCCGGCATCGCCGAGGTCGCCGAGCTGCACCAGGTCGACGCGCTCGACGGCAAGGCGGTCGCCGAGCTGGCCGTCGGCCTCGGTGCCGACCTGGTCGTCGTCGGCCCGGAGGCCCCGCTGGTCGCCGGTGTGGCCGACGCCGTCCGCGCGGTGGACATCCCGGTGTTCGGCCCCTCGAAGGAGGCCGCGCGCCTGGAGGGCTCCAAGGCCTTCGCCAAGGACGTCATGGCGGCGGCCGGGGTGCCGACCGCCCGCTCCTACGTGTGCACGACCGCCGAGGAGGCCGCCGAGGCCCTCGACGCCTTCGGCGCCCCGTACGTCGTCAAGGACGACGGCCTCGCCGCCGGGAAGGGCGTGGTCGTCACCTCCGACCTGGACGCCGCCAAGGCGCACGCGGCCGCCTGCGAACGGGTCGTCGTCGAGGAGTTCCTGGACGGCCCCGAGGTGTCCCTCTTCGCGGTCACCGACGGCGAGACGGTCGTACCGCTCCAGCCCGCCCAGGACTTCAAGCGCGCCCTGGACGGCGACGAGGGTCCGAACACCGGCGGCATGGGGGCGTACTCGCCGCTGCCGTGGGCCGAGCCGAAGCTGGTCGACGAGGTGCTGCAGACGGTCCTGCAGCCGACCGTGGACGAGCTGCACCGCCGCGGCACCCCCTTCTCCGGGCTCCTCTACGCGGGCCTGGCGATCACCAGCCGCGGCGTCCGGGTCATCGAGTTCAACGCCCGCTTCGGCGACCCCGAGACCCAGGTCGTGCTGGCCCGGCTGAACACCCCGCTGGCCGGCCTCCTGATGGCCGCCGCCACCGGCAACCTCGCCGATCTGCCGCCCCTGCGCTGGAGCGAGGACGCGGCCGTCACCGTCGTCGTCGCCTCGCACAACTACCCCGGCACCCCTCGCACCGGCGACCCGATCACCGGTCTGGACGAGGTCGCCGCCGAGGACGCCCCGCACGCGTACGTGCTGCACGCCGGGACGAAGCGGGACGGCGACGCCGTCGTCAGCGCGGGCGGGCGCGTGCTGTCCGTCACCGCCACCGGAACGGACCTGACCGAGGCGCGCGAGCGGGCGTACCGGGCGGTGGGCCGGATCCGCCTGGACGGCTCCCAGCACCGCACCGACATCGCCGCGAAGGCGGCGCAGGAAGGCTCCTGACCTGCCCTGCCGCCGCCGGCACGACCCTCAGGCCCCGGATCCGGAATCCGGGGCCTGATCTTTGCTGTCTGTCGCCCACCTTTGACCAGAGCCATTCCATCGAGTGAGCGATGGCCCATACGGCTGACGGGGGCCGGGGCCCCAACTAGGGTGCCGCGCAAGCGTTCCGGCACTTGGCCCACCGGCATTGCGATGTCAGTGTCGGGTGCCACAGTGGGGGAGTGAGCACCACCAGGTCGGCACGGCAACGGCAGCGAGGGGGTGAGGTCGGCACGTGACCGGAATCGGTGCGGAGGCGGGCGCACAGGCCGCGCGTACCCGGGCCCTCGCCGTACTGCGGGTCCGGGGCCGGGCGCTGGCCGTGGCCCTGCTGCCCGCGGCCGCCGCGGTGATCCTGCTGGCCGGCGGTTCCACCGGCCACTTCGTGGGCCGGGGCTGGGACGCCGCCCGCTGGGCCGTCGGCGTGTTCGCCGTGCTGGTGCTGCTGGCCGCCACGGGTGTCGCCGCGGTCGTGGCCAGGGCCCGCCCTGCCGTCAGCCCGACGGTGCCGGTCCCGGAGCAGTCGGCCCCCGACCTGTACCGGATGGTGCGCGACCTCGCCGACCGCCTGGACGTCCCGGTCCCCTCGGCCATAGCGCTCACCCCGGACTGCGACAGCTGGCTGGAGGACCGCACGCACTCGGCCCACGGCCCGCCCCCGCGCCCCGCGCCCGACGAGATAGCCGGCCCGGGCCGGCGCAGGGTCCCCGTCGCGCCCGTGCTCGTCATCGGATCCCCGTTCCTGTGGTGGATGCGGGTCGGCGAGCTGCGCGCGGTCCTCGCCCCGGTCATCGCCGGTACGGGCCCCTCGGCGCACCCGGACATAGCAGCCGCGCGGCGCTTCGTGCGCGGCCTGGACGCGGCGGTCGCGGTCGCCTCGACACCGGGGCGCTGTCCGGTGACCCGGGGCGTGTGCGCGGCTCTCGGCTGGGTGGCCCGGCTGCTGCTGCGCGGCTGCCAGGAGCACGCGACGCAGATGGAGCGCGGGGTCGCCGCGGCGGCGGCCGAGCGGGCCCAGGCCGTCGACTACGGCCTGCGGATCGTCGCCCAGGAACAGGTCGGCCTCGCCTACGCCGGCTGGGACCGGCTGCTGACCCGGGTCGCGCTGCCCGCCTGGCGGATGGGGCGCTGGCCCTCCGGGCTGGACGCGGGCGTGGTGTCGGCGCTCACCGAGCTGTCCCGGCGCGACCGCCTGGCCGAGGGCTTCACCTCCCGGCTCGGCGAGCGCCCCGCCTGTGACCTGCTGGAGGAGCCCGGCGCGGTGGACGAGGCCACCTCGTTGCTCGCCGCGCGGCTGTTCCACGGCGGCCCGGCGGAGTCCGGCCCGGACTGGGCGCCGGTGGACTGGCAGGCGTATCCGGAGGAGGTCGTGGACCGCACCTGGCGCGCCGAGGCGGCCCGCCTGCACCGCGTCCTGGACGCCCTGGGCGTACGCCACTCGCTCGACCCCGCAGCACCCAACCCCGGCGGCCCCACTCTGGCCCGCGTCCTGGACCACCTCACCGAGCCCGGTCCGCAGACAGCAACGCCAAAGCTCCCGGCGACCGGCCCGGTGGCCGGCATACCCGCCGAGGCCGAGCCGGAGCCGGCGCCGGACACCCCCGGCAGGGAACGCAGCGCCACCCTCGCCGCCGGCCTGAGCGCCGAGCTGGCCCGTGAGGAGGCGGCTGCGCCCAGAGGGGCGACCGCTTCCGGCCAGAGCCCCGGGAGCGCCCTGTGGGGCGACGGCGGTCTGCCCCTGTTGCCGCTGCAGCCCCCACGCACGGCCCGCGACCTGCTCACCGACCACGTCATGGCGATGGTGTGCTGCGCGGCCGTCGACACGGCCGGCGCGGTCCCCGCCCTGGACTGGCTGGACGGTCCCTCCCTGCTGCTGGGCGGCGAGCGTGCCGCCGACCTCTCGCCCAGGGTGCTCAGCCTGATCGAAGAGGGAGATCCGGGCCCGCTGCGCGACTGGCTGGCCGCGTCCGGGATACGCCCGGAGAAGCCCGTACGGCTCGTTTAGCAGCCCGTAGCGCCGGTTCAACGGGAACTCCGCCTTCCACTTCAGGTCAATTCGCAACGACTAGTGACCGAGCCCGTGCGTTATGTGATGTGCTGGGAGCGACCACGCACCTGGCAAAGGCGTGCGACATACGACAGCACGGCCGAGCCCGGGGTGCACCACCGAGCACAGCGAGCATCACCGAGACAGGACGACACGGGGGCATGAGGGAGGGGACGACCATGGCCTCGGACCACATTCGCCGCTGGGAGTCCGGAGCGCTCGCACACGCTGTCACGGACCCGTTCGGCCAGGGCCCGGTGCCCTGGCTGCGCGGCAGTGAGACCTACTTCGACGACACCGGGCATGTCGTGCCCTGGTACGTAGACCCGAGCCCGCAGCACCTGACCGGCGTCGGCACCGTCCCCCGCGTCCCCGGCCCCCGCTCGGCCGACGACGTGCACCGCCAGATCAAGGGCTTCACGTCCACCGGCGCGGTCAGGCCCGGCCAGGCGATCGACTTCCACATCACGGTCGACCCGCCCCAGGAGTTCAGCGTCGACGTCTACCGGATCGGCCACTACGGCGGCGACGGCGCCTCCAAGATCACCACCAGCCCGCGGCTGTCCGGCATCGTCCAGCCCCCGCCGCTGACCGCCGACCGCACGGTCTCCTGCCACCACTGGTGGCTGTCCTGGCGCCTCCAGGTGCCCGTCCACTGGCGCATCGGCGCCCACGTGGCCGTCCTCACCACCGCCGACGGCTACCGCTCCCACGTGCCGTTCACGGTCCGCGACGACCATCCCGCCGACCTGCTCCTGCTGCTCCCGGACATCACCTGGCAGGCGTACAACCTGTATCCGGAGGACGGCCGCACCGGCGCCAGCCTCTACCACGCCTGGGACCACAAGGGCCGCCTCCTCGGCGAGGCCGACGCGGCGACCACCATCTCCTTCGACCGCCCCTACGCGGGCGCGGGCCTGCCCCTGCACGTCGGCCACGCCTACGACTTCATCCGCTGGGCCGAGCGCTACGGCTACGACCTCGCCTACGCCGACGCCCGCGACCTGCACGCCGGCCGTGTCGACACCTCCCGCTACCGGGGTCTGGTCTTCCCCGGCCACGACGAGTACTGGTCGGTGCCGATGCGCCGGGCCGTCGAGGACGCCCGGGACCGGGGCACCTCGCTGGTCTTCCTCTCCGCCAACACCATGTACTGGCAGGTGGAGCTGGGCCCGTCCCCGTCCGGCGTCCCGGACCGGCTGCTGACCTGCCGCAAGCGCAAGGGCCCCGGCAAACCGGTGCTGTGGCGCGAGATCGACCGGCCCGAGCAGCAGCTGGTCGGCATTCAGTACGCGGGCCGGGTGCCGGAGCCGCACCCGTTGATCGTCCGCAACGCCGACCACTGGCTGTGGGAGGCGACCGGAGCGCACGAGGGCGACGAGATCGAGGGTCTGGTCGCCGGCGAGGCCGACCGGTACTTCCCGCGCACCGCGCTGCCCGCGCACGAGGAGCGCATCCTGCTGGCCCACTCCCCGTACACGGACGGCGAGGGCGCCCTGCGCCACCAGGAGACCTCCCTCTACCGCGCCCCCTCCGGCGCCTGGGTCTTCGCCTCCGGCACCTTCGCCTGGTCGCCCTCCCTGGACCGCCCCGGCCATGTGGACCCCCGGATCCAGCGGGCCACGGCGAACCTGCTGGACCGCATCTGCAAACGCGACTGATCACCAGCGACGACACGACCCCCTGGCCGAAACCCATCACCCCCATAAGGGAGAATCGAGGCACTTGGACAGAACCACGGGGAGGAACCGTGTCCGGATTCGTAGAAAAGCCCGAGCCGATCGAGGTTCCGGGCCTGGTGCACCTGCACACCGGAAAGGTGCGCGAGCTGTACCAGAACGAGGCGGGCGACCTCGTGATGGTCGCCAGCGACCGCATGTCCGCCTACGACTGGGTGCTGCCCACGGAGATCCCCGACAAGGGCCGCATCCTCACCCAGCTCTCCCTGTGGTGGTTCGACCAGCTGCGCGACCTGGCCCCGAACCATGTGATCAGCACCGAGGTGCCCGAGGGCGCCCCCGCCGACTGGGCGGGCCGCACGCTGGTCTGCAAACAGCTGAAGATGGTCCCGGTCGAGTGCGTGGCCCGCGGCTACCTCACCGGTTCGGGCCTGCTGGAGTACAACGAGTCCCGTACGGTCTGCGGCCTCGCCCTCCCCGAAGGCCTCGTCGACGGCTCCGAACTGCCCGGCCCGATCTTCACCCCGGCCACCAAGGCCGAGGTCGGCGAGCACGACGAGAACGTCTCCTACGAGGAGGTCGCCCGCCAGGTCGGCGCCGAGACGGCCGCCCAGCTGCGCCAGAGCACCCTCGCCGTGTACTCCCGCGCCCGGGACATCGCCCGCGAGCGGGGGATCATCCTGGCCGACACCAAGTTCGAGTTCGGCTTCGACGGGGACACCCTGGTCCTCGCCGACGAGGTCCTCACCCCGGACTCCTCCCGCTTCTGGCCGGCCGACCAGTGGCAGCCGGGCCGGGCCCAGGCGTCGTACGACAAGCAGTTCGTCCGGAACTGGCTGACCTCGGCGGAGTCCGGCTGGGACCGGAAGAGCGAGCAGCCCCCGCCGCCGCTGCCGCGGCAGGTCGTGGAAGCGACCCGGCAGAAGTACGCGGAGGCGTACGAGCGGCTGACGGGCCTGAGCTGGGCGTGACCCCCGAGCGGGAACGCGAAAGGCCCCCGGGAGACCGGGGGCCTTTTCTGGAGCGGACGACGAGGCTCGAACTCGCGACCTCAACCTTGGCAAGGTTGCGCTCTACCAACTGAGCTACGTCCGCGTTGCGCCGTGGCGCGAGAGCAACTATACCCAACCTCGCTCCCGTGCGAGACGCACTGCCGCATGCCGGTTCTCGGCGCCGAGCTTCGTGACGGCCGAGGAGAGGTAGTTCCGCACGGTCCCCGGCGACAGCGCGGCCCGCTCGGCGATCTCCGCGACCGGTGCTCCCTCGGCCGCCAGCTCCAGCACCTCGGCCTCCCGCGCGGTCAGCGGCGAGTCCCCGGCGGAGATCGCGTCGGCCGCCAACTCCGGGTCCACATAGCGGTTTCCGGCATGCACGGTCCGGATGATCTCGGCGAGCCGCTGAGCACTGACCGTCTTCGGGACGAACCCCCGCACACCGGCCGCGAGCGCCCGTTTCAGATGCCCCGGCCGCCCGTGCCCGGTGACGATCAGCACCTGGCAGCCGGGCAGTTCGGTCCGCAGGGATGTGGCGACCTTCACACCGTCGGCGCCCGGCATCTGCAGATCGAGCACGGCCACGTCGGGTTCGTGGGCCCGCGCCATCGCCAGCGCCTCGGGGCCGCTGGCCGCCTCCGCGACGACCAGGAGATCGTCCTCCAGCGACAGCAGCGCGGCGAGCGCCCCCCGGATCAGATGTTCGTCGTCGGCGAGCAACAGCCGTACCGGAGTGCTCATGACGTGACTTCACTCGCTTTCTCTCCCAGCGGCACCTTCGCCACCACACGGAACCGAGCCCCGTCGACCACTCCGGCCTCCAAGGTCCCGCTGACGGCCGCGAGCCGCTCCCGCAGCCCGGCGAGACCGGAACCCCCACCCCCGTGGGGGGTTCCGGCCAGTCCGTCGTTCTCCACCGTCAGCACCACACGTCCCTCCGACACCCGCAGACACAGCGTGCAGCGCCCGGCATCCCCGTGCCGCAGCACGTTGGTGGTCGCCTCGCGCACCACCCAGCCGAGCGCGGACTGCACCTCGGCGGGCAGCCCCGCCGTCTCCGCGCTGACCTCGCAGTCGATCCCGGCGGCGGTCAACACACCCTGTGCACCGGCCAGTTCGACCCCGAGGTCGGCCTCCCGGTAGCCGCGTACGACGGCCCGTACCTCCCGCTGCGACTCCTGCGCGATGCGCTGCACCTCGATCATCTGCTCGACGGCCGCGGGCTGCCCCCGCCGCGCGAGTTGGACGGCCAGCTCGCTCTTGAGCGAGATCACGGACAGGTTCCGCCCGAGCACGTCGTGCAGATCCCGCCCGAACCTCAGCCGCTCCTCGGCGACGGCGAGCCGGGTCTCCACCTCGCGGGCCCGTTCCGCCTCCCACAGCACGGCGAGGGTCCAGGCGCCGCAGCGGCCGGCGAGCAGCGCGAAGAGCCCCTGGAAGACGATCGTGACACCGGTCGCCACCAGGCCCGGACCGTCCTGGTCGGCGACCCCGACGGCGGCCGGGAACAGGACCGTGAACACCGCCGACCGGCGCAGGTACGTCCTGACCGGAACCAGGAGTCCGTACAGCAGCCCGAACGGCAGCAGGACGCCGCTGATCGCGAACCTGACCGTCATCGGGGTCGCCGCGTCCAGGCCGGCGAGCGCCACGAGCAGCGCCAGCGCCAGCCCGAGCAGGACGGCCGGTGCGCGGTGGGCACCGGCCGGCAGCTCGGCCCGCCCCAGGTAGTGGTCGAGCACGGGCCTGGTGAGCCGGTTCGTGAGCGCGCACTGCAGGATGGCCACGACGGCGAGGAGGGCGCCGAGGACGAGCGCCACGGGCCGGTGGGCCAGACCGGCGGGCAGCGGCAGCAGCACCCAGCAGACCATGATGAACCAGACCGTGCAGTACCAGGTGAGGAGGCTGTACAGCTCGACCCGCTCGGCCTTGCTGCGTGCCCCCCAGTGCCGCTGCTGCCACCGGCGTATCCGCCCCACCATGTGTTCCCCCGTGCTCAGTGCCGTGGCTCCCACCGGAACCACCGTCGTACAGCAAACACCGCGATGATCGCCCAGGCCAGCGCGGTCGTCAGGGCGGTCAGGGTCTCGCCCGTGCTCAACTGGCCCGTCCAGCCGCCGCGGAAGAGCCGGATCGCCGGGGACAGCGGCAGCGGTTCGCAGACGGCGGCCAGCTTGTCGGGCAGGACCTCGGTCGGAACGGTGATCCCGGAGCCGAGCATCGACAGGAGCATGACGGGCATCGCGGTGACCTGGCTGCTCTCCACGCTGCGGGTGAAGGACGCGGTCAACGCGCCGAGGGCGGCACTGACCAGGAAACCGGCCAGCAGCCCGGGCAGGATCAGGTACGGCGCCCTGGGCGCGCCGGTGTGCAGCAGGGCCGCGCACCCGGCGCACAGCAACAGCGCCTGGACGAGGCCGATGCCGAGGGCGGGCAGGGCGGTGCCGGTGAGGATCTCGGCGTCGGAGAGCTCGCCGGTGCGCAGCCGCTTGAGGACGAGTTCCTCACGGCGGGCGACGTAGGCGTTGACCAGGGAGGTGTAGACGGCGAAGAGGAAGGAGAAGCCGACCGCGGTCGTCAGCAGGGTGGTGCCGATGGTCAGCCCCTGCTTCTTCAGGTCCAGTTGGTCGATGGCGGGCCGCATGCTGATCGGCAGCAGCAGCGGCACGGCCAGCGCGGTGAACACGACTCCGCGGTTGCGGGCGAGCAGGGCCAGTTCGGCGCGGGCCAACGCCCACAGCCGCCGCCCCGTCACCGCCTGCCCGCCGCTCCGCACGCCGCCAACCCGACCCGCTGTCCCGACGTCACTCACGCCGCGTTCCCCCACTCCAACCTCACCAGCACCCCCGTCTCCGAGGCCGGCTGCATCTCCGACGCGTGCTGCGTCTCCGAGCCCTGTTCCGACTTCGCCACCGCCCCACTCGCCGACGCGTCCTGCGGCCCGGCTACCGCCTCCGACGGCGAGACCCGCTCCGGCCGCGAGGCCCGCTCCGGCCCCGGCACCCGGACCTCGGTTCACCTCTCGTCCCTTCGCGCCCACTTCGGCCCCGCTACCGCCTCCGACGGCGAGACGGGCTCCGGCGGCGAGACCCGCTCCGGCCGCGAGGCCCGCTCCGGCCCCGGCACCCGGACCTCGGTTCACCTCGCGTCCCTTCGCGCCCACTTCGGCCCCGCTACCGCCTCCGACGGCGAGACCCGCTTCGGCGGTGAGACCCGCTCCGGCCCCGGCCGCTCCCGCTTTCGCGCCGTTCATGCCGCCACCCCCTGTGCCTGTTCGCGTGCGATCCCCAGGAACGCCTCCTCCAGCGACGCCGACCGCACGTCCAGCGCGCGCAGTTCGACACCCGCCCGTGCGGCCCAGGTCAGTACGCCGGTCGCGGTCTGCTGCAGCGCGGTGGTCTGCAGCCGTACGACCCTTCCGTCGCTCTCGTGGGCGCAGACGCCGAGGTCGGCCAGTGGTGGCAGGTCGCCGAGGAAGTAGCCGGCGGGCAGTTCGAAGGTCATCCGGGACGGCCGGCCCGCGGTGACCTCGGCCGGGGTTCCGCAGGCGGCGATCCGGCCCTCGTGCAGGATCGCCAGCCGGTCGGCGAGGCCCTCGGCCTCCTCCAGGTAGTGCGTGGTGAGGAGCACGGTCGTGCCCGCGTCGCGCAGCGCGCGCACCAACTCCCAGGTGTCCCGGCGGCCTTCCGCGTCGAGCCCGGTCGTCGGCTCGTCGAGGAACAGCACCTCGGGATCGCCGAGCAGGGCGAGCGCCAGGTCGAGCCGGCGCCGCTCGCCGCCGGACAGCTGCTTGACCCGTACCCGGTGCTTGTCCGCGAGCCCGACCAGTTCCAGCACCTCCGCCTCCGGCCGTGCCCCGCTCGTGCAGCCCGCCCACATCCGGGCGGTCTCGGCGACGGTCAGTTCGGCCGGAAAGCCGCCCTCCTGGAGCATCACGCCGGTGCGGGGGCGCACGGCCGCCCGCTCCCGGCAGGGATCGTGGCCGAGGATCCGGACCCGGCCCCCGGCGGGCGCGGCGAGGCCCTCCATCAGTTCGACCGTCGAGGTCTTGCCCGCCCCGTTGGTGCCGAGCAGGGCGAAGATCTCCCCGCGGGCCACGGAGAAGCTGATTCCCCGTACCGCCTCGAACCCGCCCCCGTAGACGCGCCTGAGGTCGGTGACCTCAATCACGTGTTCGTGTTCGTCGTAGTGCATACAGCCAGCGTCCCGGCGGCCGGAGCGGCTCGGCAGTGCGCGGTGTCATCGCTCGGCATGACAAATGTCAGAGCGGATCACGGGCAACGAAAAGACCCCGGTCCAGTGGACCGGGGTCTCATTCCCGAGCGGACGACGAGGCTCGAACTCGCGACCTCAACCTTGGCAAGGTTGCGCTCTACCAACTGAGCTACGTCCGCACTGCTCCCGACCGGCTCCCACCGATCGGTGCGAGCACCAGCCTACCTGATCCACAAGGGTGGTCATGACCGGTGCCAGAGCGGGTGACAGGAATCGCACACTGCGCCTTCCCCCTGGAAGGGGGATGTTCTGCTACTGAACTACACCCGCACGCTCCTCGGGGTTCCGGCCTTTTCGGCCTCGCCCCTCGGCGTGCTCCAGACACTAGCTGATCAGCAGGGGGGTCGCGCAAGTCGGCGTCCCCCCGCTGCCCGGTATGCCCAAGTGCACGGCCCTCAGGGTCCGCTGACGAACCCTGAGGGCCACCCCTTCGCGGGCTTCACTGCGCGGCGCTGAAGGCCTCGTAGACCTTCTTGGGGATGCGTCCGCGGGCCGGGACGTCCATCTTGTTGGCCTGGGCCCAGGCACGGACGGCCGCCGGGTCGGGGGCGACCTCCGTCTGCTTGTACGCCTTGCCGGACCGTGACCGCTTGCGGCCGGCCTCGACGTAGGGCGCGAGCGCCTTGCGCAGTTTCTTGGCGTTGGTTTCGTTCAGGTCGATCTCGTACGACTTGCCGTCGAGTCCGAAGGCGATCGTTTCCGCCGCTTCCGAGCCGTCGATGTCGTCAAAGAGCGTGACCACGACTTTTTGAGCCACGAATATCGGTCCCTTCGTGCGGCACGTCGATACAGCTCAACGGCGATGACGTGCCGAGTATCGGCTATTGCCAATTCATTTGTACAGTGCCCGGCAATGCAAAGTGAAGCCCGACTAAATCCGCCCGCGTGTCCGGAGACAATAGGTGAACCGGGCGGACGGTCGAACTTTCCCAGAACTTTTCACGGCGGCCCGGCTTCGACACCCGATCGTGATGCGCCTCACGTAGTTTCCTCCAACTCTACTCGCGTAGAAATTTTGTGCGGGTAGTCTGAAGGAACCTGCTCAGCACCACACACCGGGAGTGCCAGTGGCACGCGTCGTAGTCGACGTCATGCTCAAGCCGGAGATCCTCGACCCCCAGGGCCAGGCGGTCCAGCGTGCGCTGCCGCGCCTGGGTTTCGAGGGGATCTCGGACGTACGTCAGGGAAAGCGTTTCGAACTGGAAGTTGACGGGCCTGTTGACGAGGCCGCGCTCGCCCGCATCCACGATCTTGCGGAATCCTTCCTCGCCAACACCGTGATCGAGGACTTCACCGTCAAGGTCGAAGAAGTCGCGGAGGCGGCCAAGTGACCGCTCGTATTGGCGTCGTCACTTTCCCGGGCAGCCTCGACGACCGGGACACCCAGCGCGCGATCCGCCTCGCGGGCGCCGAACCGGTCGCCCTGTGGCACAAGGACAAGGACCTCAAGCAGGTCGACGCCGTGGTCCTCCCCGGCGGTTTCTCCTACGGCGACTATCTGCGGGCCGGTGCCATCTCCCGGTTCTCGCCGGTGATGGAGACCGTCATCGAGCAGGCGAAGGCCGGCCTGCCGGTCCTCGGCATCTGCAACGGCTTCCAGGTCCTCACCGAGGCACACCTCCTCCCGGGCGGGATGCTCGGCAACGACCACCTCCACTTCATCTGCCGCGACCAGAAGCTGCGGGTGGAGAACGCGGAGACGTCCTGGACCGGTGACTACCGCCAGGGCCAGGAGATCCACATCCCGCTGAAGAACATGGACGGCCGCTACGTCGCCGACCAGTACACGCTCGACAAGCTGGAGGCGGAGGGCCGGGTCGTCTTCCGCTATCTGGACTTCAACCCGAACGGCTCGCTGCGGGACATCGCCGGCATCACCAACGAGGCCGGGAACGTCGTCGGCCTCATGCCGCACCCCGAGCACGCCGTCGAGCCGCTGATCGGTACGGGCCGTACCGACGGGCTCCCGTTCTTCACCTCGATCCTCAAGAAGCTGGTCAACGTATGAGCCGGACGCCTCTGGACACGGTCGAGCACGCGGCCGCGACCCCCGACGTCGAGCTGCCCTGGGCCGAACTCGGTCTCAAGAAGGACGAGTACGAGCGCGTGGTCGAGATCCTCGGCCGCCGGCCCACCGGTGCCGAGCTCGCCATGTACTCCGTCATGTGGTCCGAGCACTGCTCGTACAAGTCCTCCAAGGTCCATCTGCGCCAGTTCGGCGAGAAGGCACCCGAGAGCGACGCCCTCCTCGTCGGCATCGGCGAGAACGCGGGCGTGGTGGACGTCGGCCAGGGTTACGCCGTGACCTTCAAGGTCGAGTCGCACAACCACCCCTCCTACGTCGAGCCCTACCAGGGCGCGGCCACGGGTGTCGGCGGCATCGTCCGCGACATCATCGCGATGGGTGCGCGGCCGGTGGCCGTGGTCGACCCGCTGCGGTTCGGTGCCGCGGACCACCCCGACACCAAGCGGGTGCTCCCGGGCGTCGTCGCGGGCATCGGCGGCTACGGCAACTGCCTGGGCCTGCCGAACATCGGCGGCGAGGTCGTCTTCGACTCCTGCTACCAGGGCAACCCGCTGGTCAACGCCGGTGCCATCGGCGTGATGCGGCACGAGGACATCCACCTCGCGAAGGCCTCCGGCGCGGGCAACAAGGTCATCCTCTACGGCGCCCGGACGGGCGGCGACGGCATCGGCGGCGCGTCGATCCTGGCCTCCGAGACCTTCGACGACGCCAAGCCGTCGAAGCGCCCCGCCGTCCAGGTCGGCGACCCCTTCCAGGAGAAGCTCCTCATCGAGTGCACCCTGGAGGCCTTCAAGGAGAAGCTGGTCGTCGGTATCCAGGACCTGGGTGCCGCCGGTCTGTCCTGCGCCACCTCCGAGCTCGCCTCCAACGGCTCCGGCGGCATGCGCGTCACCCTTGACGACGTGCCGCTGCGCGACTCCACGCTCTCACCCGAGGAGATCCTCATGAGCGAGTCGCAGGAACGCATGTGCGCGGTCGTGGAGCCGGAGAAGGTCGACCGCTTCCTGGAGATCTGCGAGAAGTGGGACGTCATCGCCACCGTCATCGGTGAGGTGACCGACGGCGACCGCCTCGAGATCTTCTGGCACGGCGGGAAGATCGTGGACGTCGACCCGCGCACGGTCGCCCACGAGGGCCCCACGTACGAGCGTCCCTACGCCCGCCCCGAGTGGCAGGACGCCCTCCAGGCCGACGACGCGAACAAGCTGCCGCGGCCGGCCTCCAGCGCGGAGCTGAAGGACCAGGTCCTGAAGCTCGTGGCCTCGCCGAACCAGGCGTCGAAGAAGTGGATCACGTCCCAGTACGACCACTTCGTGCAGGGCAACACCGTCCTCGCCCAGCCGGAGGACTCCGGCATGATCCGCGTGGACGAGGAGAGCGGCCTCGGGGTCGCGATCGCCACGGACGGCAACGGCCGCTACGCCAAGCTCGACCCGTACACGGGCGCGCAGCTGGCGCTGGCCGAGGCCTACCGGAACGTGGCGACGACGGGTGCGAAGCCGCTCGCGGTGTCGGACTGCCTGAACTTCGGCTCGCCCGAGGACCCGGCGGTGATGTGGCAGTTCGCGGAGGCCGTGCGCGGTCTGGCGGACGCCTGCCAGCAGCTCGGCACCCCCGTGACCGGCGGCAACGTCTCGCTCTACAACCAGACGGGCGAGGCGGCGATCCACCCGACCCCGGTGGTCGCGGTCCTCGGCGTCATCGACGACGTGGCCCGCCGCACGCCGGTCGCCTTCCGGGAGGAGGGCCAGCTGATCTACCTCCTCGGCGACACCCGCGAGGAGTTCGGCGGCTCGGCCTGGTCCCAGGTGGTCCACGACCACCTCGGCGGCCTGCCCCCGCAGGTCGACCTGGAGCGTGAGCGGCTGCTGGCCGAGATCCTGATCTCCGCCTCCCGCGACGGCATGATCGACTCCGCGCACGACCTGTCCGACGGCGGTCTGGTCCAGGCCGTGGTCGAGTCGGCACTGCTCGGCGGCAAGGGCGCACGTCTGGTCGTCCCGGACGGCCTGGACGCCTTCACCTTCCTGTTCTCCGAGTCGGCCGGGCGCGCGATCGTCGCGGTGCCGCGCTCCGAGGAGGTCCGCTTCAACGACATGTGCGGGGCGCGGGGTCTGCCGGCCACCCGCATCGGTGTCGTGGACGGTGACGCCGTGGAGGTCCAGGGCGAGTTCGCGCTCACGCTGGAGGAGCTGCGGAAGGCGCACGAGGAGACCATCCCGGCGCTGCTGGCCTAGTCAGCCGTAGTCAGGGGGAGGGCCCCGTCCGGGACACCGGGCGGGGCCCTTCTCACGCCGCCACCGGCTCCCGGGTTCCGCCGGCCTCCACCGGCCGCCTCCGCGGCAGCCGCAGTGCGAGCAGTACGGCCAGTGCCATGACCCCGGCCCCGCACAGGAACACCGCGTCCAGCGCGGAGACGTACGCGCTCACCCCCCGGGCCCGGGCCGGGCCGCGCAGGGCGGCGAGCGAGCCGACGTTGCCGGGGCCGTCGTACAGGCGGTTCAGCAGGGTGCCGAAGACGGTGGCGCCGAGGGCCCCGCCGAGGGTCTGGAAGAAGCGGATCGAGGTCGTGGCGACGCCGATCTGGTGGGGCGGGGCCGCCTGCTGCACCAGCTGGATCAGCTGGCCGAGGAGCTGGCCGAAGCCCAGGCCGACGAGGAGCAGGGCCGCCCGCAGCTGCCAGAGCGAGGTGTGCGTGCCGGTGGTGGCCAGCAGCAGGAAGGCGGCGGCGGTCACGGCGGCGCCGCTGATCGTGAAGGTCCGTTCGGACCAGCCGCGCCGGCTCAGCCGGTCGGCCGCGAAGCCCACCGTCGCCAGGCCGGCCGCCATGAAGACGAGGAACAGGCCGGCGGAGGAGCTGGCGATGCCCCGGACCAGCTGGAGGTAGACCAGCACGTAGTACATGACACCGGTCATGGCGACGCCCACCAGAGCCTGGATCGCGAAGCCGAGGCGCAGCTCGGGGACGCGGAACAGGGCGGGGGGAAGAATCGGTTCCGCGGTGGTGGACTGGCGGCGCAGGAACAGCGCGAGCGAGGCCGCCGAGACCAGTGCCGTCCCGAGGACCTGCGGGGAGGACCAGGCGTACTGCTTGCCGCCCCACTCGGTGACCAGCAGCAGGGTGGTGGAGAAGGCCGCGGCGAGGGCGGCGCCGGGGAAGTCGATCGTGCGGCTCGTGGTGTGCCGGGGGAGCTTCAGGGCGTAGCCGGCGGCGGCGAGGGCGGCGATGCCGAGCGGCAGATTGACGTAGAAGGCCCAGCGCCAGCTCGCGTGGTCGGCGAGGAAGCCGCCGAGCCAGGGGCCGACCGCCATGCCGCCGCCCGCGACGATCCCGCCGGTGCCGGCGCCCTTGTTCCTCTTCTCGCCCGGCCCGCCGAGGTGGGCGATCACCACCATGGTCACGCTCATCAGCCCGCCCGCCCCGATGCCCTGCACGGCCCGGGAGGCGATCAGCCAGCCGATCGACCGGGCCGCCCCGCACAGCGCCGAACCGGCCAGGAAGGTGCCGAGGGCGCCGAGGAAGACGCGCTGGGCGCCGAGGACGTCGCAGAGCCTGCCGTACAGCGGGAGCATCGCGGCCGACGCCAGCGAGAAGGCGCTGATCAGCCAGGGAATCCTGGCGATGCCGTGGTCCGGGTCCAGGTCCTTGACGATCGGCACCGTGGCGGCGGACACGATCTGCATGTCCAGGACGGCCAGGACGATCGTGACGAGGCAGGCCGCGAGGCCGATCTTGCGCTGGGTCTCAGTCATGGGCACCACCATGCCCGTAGTTCATGGACCGAGTCAATCTTTCATCCGAGATTAGATTTCATCCGCGTACAAAATTCGCCTTGGTAAGGTGTCCGCATGGCCGAAGAGCTGGGACTGCGGGAGCGCAAGAAGCGCGACACCATGTGGCGGATCTACCGCACCGCCCTGGACCTCTTCGCCGAGCGGGGCTTCGACAAGGTGTCGGTACAGGAGATCGCCGACGCGTCCGACGTGTCGAAGATGACCGTCTTCAACTACTTCGGTTCCAAGGAGGACCTGGTCTTCCATCCCATGGAAGACCACTTCCACGACGCGGCCCGAGCCGTGCGCGACCGGCTGCCGGGGGAGTCCGCCGTGGACGCCGTACGCCGGCAGTTCCTGGAGATGGTCGAGGCCCGGGACGCCTCCATCGGGCTGCACAGCGAGCCGATCTTCCTCAAGGTGCGCAAGGTCGTCGCGGGGACGGGCGCGCTGATGGAGCGCGCCTTCCTGGCCTCCCGGCGCGGGACCCGGGAGATGGCCGACCTCCTCGCGGAGGAGACCGGTGACCCGATGCTCGCCATGGTCGCCGCCGTCGCCCTGACCGCGGCCCGCAACGCCCTGGTCGAGGAGCACTACCGCCGTCTCGCCGCCGGCGAGAGCCCGGAGGCGATCGCGGCCGACGCCGTCGAGCGCGCCCACCACGCGTTCGGCCTGATCGAGAACGGCCTGAAGGGCTACGCCGTCAAGGCATAGGCTCACCGCCATGCCCCCGGCCAAGAAACGCGCCCGCAGTTACGACCCCGCCAGGACCCGGGCCGCGGTCCTCGCCCAGCTCGGAAACGTCCGCGAGGCCGTCCGCGGTCTCGGCCCCGAGCAGCTGGCCCTGCCCACCCGGCTCGGCGCGTGGACCGTGGGGGACCTGATCGCGCACATCGGCATGGCCGCCACGGCCGTGCACCGCGCGCTCGACCGGCCGGCGCCGCCGAAGCAGGACGCGACCGTCGTGCAGTGGCCCTTCGCCACCGCCGCCCACTCCTCGGCCGTCGACGAGTCCACCCGGAACCTCTCCGCCGGCCACGAGGACCTCGACGCCTACCTCGCCGGCGTCGACGCCTCCCTGCGCAGCCTCCTCGCCGAACACCCCGGCTCCCGGCTGCTGCAGACCAACGCCGGTGCGCTGCCCCTGGACGACTACCTCGTCACCCGCGCGGTGGAACTCGTCGTCCACACCGACGACCTCAACGCCGCCGTCCCCGGCCTCCAGGTGCCGTACGACCGTCAGGCCCTGGCCGCCGCCACCCGGCTGCTCGCCGACGCCCTCGCCGTGAAGGCGCCCGGCGGCTCCACCGAGGTGCGCGTGCCGCCGTACGCCGTGGTGCAGTGCGTCGAGGGGCCCCGGCACACCCGAGGCACCCCGCCCAACGTCGTCGAGACCGACCCGCTGACCTGGCTCCGGCTCGCCACCGGACGCCTGACCTGGAAGGACGCCCTTGAGGATGCCAAGGTGAGCGCCAGCGGAGAGCGGGCGGACATCGGGAGCCTGCTGCCGCTCATGGCGTAGGCCGCGGCAGCGGAACCGGTCGTACCGTCGGCCCGTCGAACCCGTATGAACCGGTACAAGCAGCGCATGACCCTGACAGCGGCCGCCGTGCTCGTCCCGCTCACGGTGGCCTGTGGCACCGGAAAGGCGGACAGTGGCACGGTGAGTGGCGGACAGCCGGTGACCGGCGTCGACTGGCGGGTCGACGGCCTCACCGTCGGCGACACGACACGGCACGCACCCGCCTCCGCCCGGCTCCGCATCGACGAGGACGGCAAGGCGGCCGGCAACCTCGGCTGCAACCAGTTCAGCGCCCGGGCCACCGTGCACGGCGACCGGATCACCTTCGGTGACCTGCGCACGACCAGGATGGCCTGTGCCCCGGACCGCATGGACTTCGAGCGTGCCCTTGCCCGCGCGCTCACCACCGGCACCCTCGTCGCCAAGACCGACGCCGGGAAGCTGACCCTCACCGACGGCGACGGCGACCGCATCCACCTCAGCCGCAGGGCGCCCGAATGATGTGCGACACCTCACTCACGCCCACGCCCAGAGCGCCCCGGGCTGTTGCGGGACAGGTCCCCAACGGCCGCACGGACACCAGGGGCGCCGCGCTGACCAGCGCAAACGAGGAAACCGACAAGGTGATCAGGACCGCTGTGCCGGTTACGGCCACGTATCCCCAATTCGGACCAGTGGTCGACCTCGCCTACACTCGGTGGCGTGCCACGTGGTGACGGTCGACTCAATCACGATCTGCTTCCCGGCGAGAAGGGCCCCCAGGACGCTTGCGGCGTCTTCGGTGTCTGGGCTCCGGGTGAAGAGGTCGCAAAGCTCACGTACTTCGGGCTCTACGCCCTCCAGCACCGGGGTCAGGAATCCGCGGGAATCGCGGTCAGCAACGGCTCCCAGATCCTCGTCTTCAAGGACATGGGCCTCGTCTCCCAGGTCTTCGACGAGACCTCGCTCGGTTCGCTCCAGGGTCACATCGCGGTCGGACACGCCCGTTACTCGACCACGGGCGCCTCCGTGTGGGAGAACGCCCAGCCGACGTTCCGCGCCACCGCGCACGGCTCGATCGCGCTCGGCCACAACGGCAACCTCGTCAACACGGCGCAGCTCGCCGAGATGGTCGCCGAACTGCCGAACGACAACAACAGCCGCTCCACCCGGGTCGCGGCCACCAACGACACCGACCTGCTGACGGCGCTGCTCGCCGCCCAGGTCGACGAGGACGGCAAGCCGCTGACCATCGAGGAGGCGGCCCACCAGGTCCTCCCGAAGGTGCGGGGCGCCTTCTCGCTCGTCTTCATGGACGAGCAGACCCTCTACGCCGCCCGTGACCCGCAGGGCATCCGCCCGCTGGTCCTCGGCCGCCTGGAGCGCGGCTGGGTGGTCGCCTCCGAGTCCGCCGCCCTCGACATCTGCGGCGCCAGCTTCGTGCGCGAGATCGAGCCGGGCGAGTTCGTCGCCATCGACGAGAACGGTCTGCGCAGCTCCCGATTCGCAGAAGCGAAGCCCAAGGGCTGTGTCTTCGAATACGTGTACCTGGCCCGCCCGGACACCGACATCGCCGGCCGGAACGTGTACCTCTCCCGCGTGGAGATGGGCCGCCGGCTGGCCAAGGAAGCCCCGGTCGAGGCCGACCTCGTCATAGCGACCCCGGAGTCCGGCACCCCGGCCGCCATCGGCTACGCGGAGGCCTCGGGCATCCCCTTCGGCGCGGGTCTCGTGAAGAACGCCTACGTCGGCCGGACCTTCATCCAGCCCTCGCAGACCATCCGCCAGCTGGGCATCCGCCTGAAGCTGAACCCGCTGAAGGAAGTCATCAAGGGCAAGCGCCTGGTCGTCGTCGACGACTCGATCGTGCGCGGCAACACCCAGCGGGCCCTGGTCCGCATGCTCCGTGAGGCCGGCGCGGCCGAGGTCCACATCCGGATCTCCTCGCCGCCCGTGAAGTGGCCCTGCTTCTTCGGCATCGACTTCGCCACGCGCGCGGAGCTGATCGCCAACGGCATGACCATCGAGGAGATCGGCACCAGCCTCGGCGCCGACTCGCTCGCCTACATCTCCATCGACGGCATGATCGAGGCGACCACCATCGCCAAGCCGAACCTGTGCCGCGCCTGCTTCGACGGCGAGTACCCGATGGAGCTGCCGGACCCGGAGCTGCTGGGCAAGCAGCTGCTGGAGACCGAGCTGGCGGCCGGTCCCGCCGCCACGGCCGCGGCCGACGCGATCCGTCGCCCGTAGTAACACCCTGCAGTACGACACGAAAGCTCTCACAGTCATGTCTGAGACAACTGGTGCCAGCTACGCAGCGGCGGGCGTCGACATCGAGGCGGGCGACCGCGCCGTCGAGCTGATGAAGGAGTGGGTGAAGAAGACCCGGCGCCCCGAGGTCCTCGGCGGCCTCGGCGGCTTCGCCGGGCTCTTCGACGCCTCCGCCCTCAAGCGCTACGAGCGTCCGCTGCTCGCCTCCGCCACGGACGGCGTCGGCACGAAGGTCGACATCGCGCGCCGCATGGGCGTCTACGACTCCATCGGCCACGACCTGGTCGCCATGGTCATGGACGACATCGTGGTGTGCGGCGCCGAGCCGCTGTTCATGACCGACTACATCTGCGTCGGCAAGGTGCACCCCGAGCGCGTCGCGGCCATCGTGAAGGGCATCGCCGAGGGGTGCGTGCTCGCCGGCTGCGCCCTGGTCGGCGGCGAGACGGCCGAGCACCCGGGCCTGCTGGGCGAGGACGACTTCGACGTCGCCGGCGCCGGTACGGGTGTCGTGGAGGCCGACCGGCTGCTCGGCGCGGATCGCATCCGTAAGGGTGACGCGGTGATCGCCATGGCGTCCTCCGGGCTTCACTCGAACGGGTACTCCCTGGTCCGCCACGTCCTGCTGAACACGGCCGGCCTGGCCCTGGAGACGGAGGTCCCGGAGCTCGGCCGCACCCTCGGCGAGGAGCTGCTGGAGCCCACGAAGATCTACTCGCTGGACTGCCTCGCCCTGACCCGCACCACGGACGTGCACGCGTTCTCGCACATCACCGGCGGCGGACTCGCGGCCAACCTGGCCCGGGTCATCCCGGACGGGCTGCACGCGACCGTCGACCGCTCCACCTGGTCCCCGGGCGCGATCTTCGACCTGGTCGGGAAGACCGGGAACGTCGAGCGCCTGGAGCTGGAGAAGACCCTCAACATGGGCGTCGGCATGATGGCGATCGTCCCCGAGGAGTCCACCGAGGCGGCCCTCGCGACCCTGGCCGACCGCGGTGTCGAGGCATGGGTGGCCGGAGAGATCACCGAGCGGGGCGAGAAGGAGACCGGCGCCGAGATGGCCGGAGACTACGCCGGCTGAACCTGCGGGTAGCACAGAAGCCGGTCGGTGGCAGTGCCACCGACCGGACGAGTGCTCAGTGCAAGGTCAAGCGCCGCGACGATGTTGTGAGGGACCGTCGTCTTCATCCTCGTCGTCGTCCTCATAGAGGTCGGCGTAACGAGAGTAAAGATCGTCCTCTTCATTCTCATCGTCCTCGAACGGCTCGCTGTTCGGCGGCTGGCTCGAAGTCGATGCGCCCAGTTCACTGGCCAGCCGTGACAGGTCAGTCCCACCGCTGTTGTACTTCAGCTGGCGGGCGACCTTCGTCTGCTTGGCCTTGGCCCGGCCGCGCCCCATGGCTCGACCCCCTCGGTGACGGGGCTGGATGGCCCCAGAGTCTGACACGCGTTCATGATCTGGAACGGACCCTCCGCAGAGAGGCCGGTCCGTAGGGCTTCCACGGTACCTGAGCCCGCGCCCATACGGTACGTCGCCCGCAGCACGCGCGTGTGCACAGGACCCTCGAGGAGCCCTGTCCTCGCTGGTCAGTGGCGATTTTAACCACTTATCGGGGAACGACCCGCCGGTGGAAGTGAGAGTTCTCTCGAAGTTCCTGCCGACGGGTACCGCTCACGTGTGCGACGGGTCAGTGTGCAGTGTGCCCGGCGCGGGCCTCGGCCATGCGCTGCTCGGCGATCCGGTCGGCCGCCGCGGCCGGCGGGATCCCGTCTACCTTCGCACGTGCGAATATGGCCAGCGTGGTGTCGAAGATCTTCGCCGCCTTCGCCCGGCACCGGTCGAAGTCGAAGCCGTGCAGCTCGTCGGCCACCTGGATGACCCCGCCGGCGTTCACCACGTAGTCCGGCGCGTAGAGGATCCCGCGGTCGGCGAGGTCCTTCTCCACGCCCGGGTGCGCGAGCTGGTTGTTGGCCGCGCCGCACACCACCTTGGCGGTGAGCACCGGGACGGAGTCGTCGTTCAGCGCGCCGCCGAGCGCGCAGGGGGCGTAGATGTCGAGCCCCTCCACGCGGATCAGCGCCTCGGTGTCCGCGACCGCGCTCACGCCCACGGGGTACTGCTCGAGGATCCGCTGCACGGCGTCCGCGCGCACGTCCGTGACGACGACCTCGGCGCCCTCCTCGCGCAGGTGCTTCACCAGGTGGTGGCCGACCTTGCCGACGCCTGCGATGCCGACCTTGCGGCCGCGCAGCGAGGGGTCGCCCCACAGGTGCTGGGCGGAGGCGCGCATGCCCTGGTAGACGCCGAAGGCGGTGAGGACGGAGGAGTCCCCGGCGCCGCCGTTCTCGGGCGAGCGGCCGGTGGTCCAGCGGCACTCACGGGCCACGACGTCCATGTCGGCGACGTAGGTGCCGACGTCGCAGGCGGTGACGTAGCGCCCGCCGAGCGAGGCGACCATGCGGCCGTAGGCGAGCAGCAGCTCCTCGGTCTTGTCGCGCTCCGGGTCGCCGATGATCACGGCCTTGCCGCCGCCGTGGTCGAGGCCGGCCATGGCGTTCTTGTACGACATGCCGCGCGCGAGGTTGAGGGCGTCGGCGACGGCCTCCGCCTCGGTCGCGTAGGGGTAGAAGCGGGTGCCGCCGAGGGCCGGGCCCAGGGCGGTGGAGTGGATGGCGATCACGGCTTTCAGGCCGGTGGCGCGGTCCTGGCAGAGCACGACCTGCTCATGGCCGCCCTGGTCCGACTGGAACAGGGTGTGCAGGACATCAGCAGGTGCGCCAATTACGTCGGTCACTGTGGTGACTCCTGTGTAAAGAGCGGCGGGTGGGGTTCGGACCCCGTACGGGTGGCGGGGTGCCGTGGCATGAGCGTAGAGCCTTGGCGCGACCACCATCCGTGCAGTGTTCAGGATCACTCTCCCGGACCGCTCGTGCACGTATGACCGTGGCACGATTTGCAGTGGTTTCGAGCCGGGCCCGATGGGGAGGGAGCAGGCGTGCCGAAGGTGTCCTCCGTGGTCGTCCCCTATGCCGCGTACCTGCGCGTGTACGAGCCGCTGGGCGCCTTCCAGGAGCCGGAGCGCAGCCACTGGGCCCGCTACGCCCGCCGCCCCGACCGCCCTTCCTACCAGGACGAACTGCGCCGCTCCCTGGCCGACTTGCTGCCCACCCCGCCGGTCGCGGTGCCGGTGCACGAGAGCAGCGACGCCTTCGTGGCGGAGGTCGACGGGGTGGTCTGCGTGTGCCCCTGGCGGACCCGGCTGCGCGGCTGGCAGGCGCTCGGCGAGCTGGCCGGGGAACTGCCGGCGCCGGTGCTGGACGCGGTGCTGCCCGAGGTCGTACGCCGCCAGGCCGCCCAGGACTACGAGCGCTGGCTGGCCCGCAACCCCGATGCCCGGCCCTGGATCCGCACGGCGACCTGGCAGGTGCCCCTGAACTGGTTCGTGCTGGTCTCCGACGAGGAGCGGCGCTACGAGAAGGGCACCGCGGAGGTGCCGCCGCTGCTGCGCTACCGCACGCCCATGGTGCAGGCCCGGCGCCGGGTGGCGCGGGCGCTGCGCACGCTGAAGGCCACCGTTGAGGAGAGCCCGCTGATCGACGGCCTGGTGGACGTCGGCCGCTGGCTGGAGGAGTTCCACCCGCGCTCGCTGGTGGAGCTGGACTACGGCGGCCTCGTGCACGTGCTGCCGGCCGGCGAGTTGGAGGGCGACCACTCGGCGGCGGACGTGGCCGAGGGCGTCGAGGCGCTGCGCCTGGGTGACGGGGCGGCGGCCGGAGAGGCCTATGTGCGGCTCGTGGAGCGGTGGCGGGCGGTACGGGACCGGCGTTCCGCGAACTGAGTGACGTACGTCACGGCTCGAACGGCCTCGAACGACGTACGGTCTACGGCACTTGCCCATCTGACGGGACGTTGGTCCCGATCTGGACTTTTGTCTCAAGGGTGACGGACGGCACTTACAAGAGCCTTGCCCTAACTGCCGCCCCTCATGCCAAAATAGGACAAGGAGTCCGGGGAGGTCTCCGTCCGTCCAACTATGCTCCACTATGGCCGGAATCTCAGCATTGCACGCTTTGGGGGGTCTGGTGACTCCTGATCGTCCTGTGACTGATCGTCACAGTGGCGTGACTGTCCGCTATGGCATGGTCCATCGGCTTCCGTCGCTGATGAACACCTGGGAGGGCAATTCCATCGGTTTGGCCGACGCGGCTGGACAGATGGTGTAGTTGTAGTGCCGAGGACAAGCCGTTCGTCCTATAACCGACTCGACTCGCGTCCGCCATTTCGGGCAACGCGGGTCAAGGTGCAGAATTTAGAGGAAAGAACCGAGAAGGTTCGGTTCTCCCGAGGAGGCCGCTCATGACCGCTCGCACCCCTGATGCCGAGCCGCTGCTGACCCCGGCTGAGGTCGCCACCATGTTCCGTGTCGACCCCAAGACGGTCACGCGGTGGGCGAAGGCCGGCAAGCTCACTTCCATCCGTACGCTCGGCGGGCACCGCCGCTATCGCGAGGCCGAGGTCCGCGCTCTTCTCGCGGGCATCCCGCAGCAGCGCAGCGAGGCCTGAACAACTGCATAACCGGGCGAAGCGGCAGGTCCCCCAACCGGCCGAGGCGCCCGAAACCCTAGCTCCAAGCGACGCGGGACCTGCCCCAACAGGCCCTCGCCCAAGCCGAAGTGAACGTTGTAGGCAGCGACACAGGGTGCGTCGTAGATCGCGCTGGACTCCGCCGGGTCCAGCGCGATCTTTTTTGTGCGCTGGTCGGAGCCGTGACCGGGCCTCTGTGAGTGGCCTTGTCGGAGTCTGGGCAGGGCTGTCGGAACGGCTGTGCGTGACCCCTGGGGCCGGTGCAATTGCACATATTAAATTGACCAGTTGTAGGACAGGGGTAAGTACCGGCCTTTCCAAAACTCATGCGGTGACTCCCGTCACATGCCCCGGCCGTTGTTGCCGGTGGCATGTGTGCGTTAGTGGAGTGACCTGTTCCAGCGTCCCACGGTGGGTGCGCCGTTGGGGCCGGCGTGGGTCACGCGCTGCGGGGACTTTCGTCCTCGGCTTCCTCGTCGCTCGGATCCGGGACCAGGGGGCCGGTGTCCATCGCCAGCCGCAGCAGGTGGTGGCAGATGGGGCAGTGGCGGGTGAGATGCCGGTAGGACGAGGCGGCCGACAGATGCGCCCTCAGCAGTGCCCGCGTCTCGTGCCTGGCCGATGCCGCCATACGCCACCTCCGCGGACCGCACAGGGGGAACGGGCCCTGGTCCTTGGGTACCGGCGCGAGCTGACGCCGTCAAGGCCGCGGGTGGCTCCGCCGGGCCGGCCGATCCGCCGGGGGCGGTGGGGGCGGTGGGGGCCGACGTCAGGGGACTGCCGCCCCCAGGCCCCCTGCCAAGGCCCTGGATGCCGTCGCCCTCGAAGCCGGACGGGCTGAGGGCATGCGAAAGGCCCCCATCCACTGGATGAGGGCCTTCCTTACTGCGGTCCTGACGGGATTTGAACCCGCGGCCTCCACCTTGACAGGGTGGCGAGCACTCCAAACTGCTCCACAGGACCAGGTTTCGCGGCGCTTGGCTTGCTGCGTTGCGCTGCGAGAAGAGACTGTACAGGAGGTGAGCCCGCCTGGTCGAACTCACCCCCTGTGTGCGTACGGCTACGGAACGGCCGCGTCGATCGCCTTCACGATCCGCTTGTCGGAGACCGGGTACGCGGTGCCCAGGGCGTGGGCGAAATAGCTGACCCGGAGTTCCTCGATCATCCAGCGGATGTCCAGGACCTGCTGCGGCACCGGGCGGCCCTGGGGCAGCTGCTCCAGGAGCCAGGCGTACTCGTCCTGCATCTCGTGGACCTTCTCCATGCGCGTGGTGTCCCGCTGGACGCCCGTGGGCATCTGCTGGAGGCGCCGGTCGGCGGCCACCAGGTAGCGCATCAGGTCCGGGAGCCGGCGTATGCCCGCCCAGGTGACGAAACCGGGCTTCACGAGGGCGTCCAGCTGCTTGCGGACGTCCGTCAGGTTTGCGAGGAGGACGGGGCTGCGGACGGCCTTCAGACGGCGCTCACACGCCTGCCAGGCCGCGAGGACCTGCTGGACCTGGGCGACCGTACGGACCGTCGTGTCGACGATCTCCGCGCGCACCTTGTCGTACAGCTTCCGGTACGACTCCTCGTCCCACGCCGGCCCGCCGAAGTCCGCGATCAGCTTGTCGGCCGCGGCCATCGCGCAGTCGTCGAACAGCGCCTGGACGGAGCCGTGCGGATTCGCGGAGAGCGCCAGCTTCTGCGCGTTGGTCAGCTTGTCCGACGCGAACTTCGCCGGGTTCACCGGGATGTTCCGGAGGATCAGCCGCCGGGTGCCCCTCCACATCGCCTCCGCCTGTTCCGCCTCCGTGTCGAAGAGCCGGACCGAGACGGTGTCGCCGTCGTCCACCAGCGCCGGGTACGCCTTGACCGGCTGGCCGGCGCGGCGTGTCTCGAAGACCCGGGTCAGCGTGCCGATCGTCCAGTCGGTCAGCCCCTTGCGCTCCAGGGACTCGCCGCCCTCGCGGGAGGCCGTGGCCGCGGCCGCCTGGGACAGGGCCTTCCTCGCCTTCGGCTTCAGCCTGAGCTTCAGCGCCTCCAGGTCCTTGTCCTCGGCCAGCTTGCGGCGCCGCTCGTCGACGACACGGAACGTGATCTTCAGATGGTCGGGGAGCCTGGACCAGTCGAAGTCGTCCGCCTCGAAGGGCACGCCGACCATCCGCTTCAGTTCGCGCGCCATCGTCACGGTCAGCGGCTCCTGAAGGGGCACCGCCTTCTGGAGGAACGCCTTCGCGTAGTTCGGCGCGGGCACGTAGTGGCGGCGGACCGGCTTCGGCAGGGAGCGGATCAGCTCCGTCACGACCTCCTCGCGCAGGCCCGGGATCTGCCAGTCGAAGCCCTCGTCCGTGACCTGGTTGAGCACCTGGAGCGGGATGTGGACCGTCACACCGTCCGCGTCCGCGCCCGGCTCGAACTGGTACGTCACCCGGAACTTCAGCTGCCCCTGCCGCCAGGAGTCCGGGTAGTCGGCCTTCGTGACCGCCTCCGCCGACTCCCGGATGAGCATCTCCCGCTCGAAGTCCAGGAAGTCGGGCTGCTCGTGCCGCTTGTGCTTCCACCACGAGTCGAAGTGCGCGCCGGAGACGATGTGTTCGGGCACCCGCTGGTCGTAGAAGTCGAACAGCGTCTCGTCGTCGACCACGATGTCCCGGCGCCGCGCCCGGTGCTCCAGCTCCTCGACCTCGCTGAGGAGCTTGCGGTTGTCGGCGAAGAACTTGTGGTGCGTACGCCAGTCGCCCTCCACGAGCGCGTTGCGGATGAACAGCTCGCGGCTGACCTCGGGGTCGATGCGGCCGTAGTTCACCTTGCGCTGGGCGACGATCGGGACGCCGTACAGCGTGACCTTCTCGTGTGCCATCACGGCCGCCTGGTCCTTCTCCCAGTGCGGCTCGCTGTACGTCCGCTTGAGGAGGTGTCCGGCGAGCGGTTCGACCCACTCCGGCTCGATCCTGGCGTTGACCCGCGCCCAGAGCCTGGACGTCTCCACCAGCTCGGCCGACATCACGAACTTCGGCTGCTTCTTGAACAGCGCCGAACCCGGGAAGATCGCGAACTTGGCGTTGCGGGCGCCCAGGTACTCGTTCTTGTTGCCGTCGCGTACGTCCTTCATCCCGATGTGGGAGAGGAGGCCGGCGAGGAGGGAGGTGTGGATGCGGTCGGCCGGGGCGTCCTCCTCGGCGAGGTGGATGCCCATCTGCTTGGCGACCGTACGCAGCTGCGTGTAGATGTCCTGCCACTCGCGGATGCGCAGGAAGTTCAGGTACTCCTGCTTGCACATCCGGCGGAAGGAACTCGACCCGCGCTCCTTCTGCTGCTCGCGGACGTACCGCCACAGATTGAGGTAGGCCAGGAAGTCGCTGGTCTCGTCCTTGAAGCGGGCGTGCAGCTGGTCGGCCTGGGTCTGCTTGTCGGCCGGGCGCTCGCGCGGGTCCTGGATGGACAGCGCGGCCGCGATGACCATGACCTCGCGGACACAGCCGTTCCGGTCGGCCTCCAGGACCATACGGGCCAGCCGGGGGTCGACGGGCAGCTGGGCGAGCTTGCGGCCGGTGTCGGTGAGCCGCTTGCGGACGTCCTTCTGGGTCGGGTCCAGCGCGCCCAGCTCCTGGAGCAGCTGGACGCCGTCGCGGATGTTGCGGTGGTCCGGCGGGTCGATGAACGGGAACTTCTCGATGTCGCCGAGGCCGGCCGCGGTCATCTGCAGGATGACGCTCGCCAGGTTCGTACGGAGGATCTCCGCGTCCGTGAACTCCGGGCGCGTGAGGAAGTCGTCCTCGGAGTAGAGCCGGATGCAGATGCCGTCGCTGGTACGGCCGCAGCGGCCCTTGCGCTGGTTGGCGCTGGCCTGCGAGATCGGCTCGATGGGCAGCCGCTGGACCTTGGTGCGGTGGCTGTAGCGGCTGATCCGGGCGAAGCCGGGGTCGATGACGTACTTGATACCGGGGACGGTGAGGGAGGTCTCGGCGACGTTCGTGGCCAGAACGATCCTGCGCCCGGTGTGCGCCTGGAAGACCCGGTGCTGTTCGGCGTGCGAGAGCCGGGCGTAGAGGGGGAGTACCTCGGTGAATCTGTACTTCTTCTTCTCCAGCGCGTCGGCCGTGTCCCGGATCTCCCGCTCGCCGGAGAGGAAGACGAGGATGTCGCCCTGGCCCTCGGCCTGGAGCTCCTCGACGGCGTCGCAGATCGCGGTGATCTGGTCGCGGTCGGCGTCCTCGGCGTCCTCCTCCAGGAGGGGCCGGTAGCGCACCTCCACGGGGTACGTCCGCCCGCTGACCTCGATGATCGGGGCGTCCCCGAAGTGCCGGGAGAAGCGCTCGGGGTCGATGGTCGCCGAGGTGATGACGACCTTGAGATCCGGCCGCTTGGGCAGCAGCTGGGCGAGGTAGCCCAGCAGGAAGTCGATGTTGAGGGACCGCTCGTGGGCCTCGTCGATGATGATCGTGTCGTAGGCGCGCAGCTCGCGGTCGGTCTGGATCTCGGCCAGCAGGATGCCGTCCGTCATCAGCTTGATGAACGTGGCGTCCGGGTTCACCTGGTCCGTGAACCGCACCTTCCAGCCGACGGCCTCGCCGAGGGGCGTCCTCAGCTCGTCCGCGACCCGCTCGGCGACGGTACGGGCGGCGATACGACGGGGCTGTGTGTGCCCGATCATGCCGCGCACGCCACGGCCCAGCTCCACACAGATCTTCGGGATCTGCGTGGTCTTGCCGGAGCCGGTCTCACCGGCGACGATGACGACCTGGTGATCGCGGATGGCCGCCGCGATCTCGTCCTTCTTCTGGCTGACCGGCAGCTGCTCGGGGTACGTGACGGCGGGCACGCGGGCACGCCGCTCACCGATCCGTTCCTCGGCCCGGCCGATCTCGTCCTCGATCTCGGCGAGGACGGCGGCGCGGGCCTCCGGCTTACGGATCTTGCGCGCGCCCTCGAGCCGCCTGCCGAGCCGGTGCGCGTCGCGCAGCGAGAGTTCGGTCAGACGGGGGGCGAGGGTGCCGAGGGCGGAGGCGGGATGCGTAGACATACGCGATCCAGGATCTCACCCCGCCCAAAAAACAAGCGAACGATTTGACTCAGGGCGCCGGACGCGGTGGCGGGGCTGCCGCGGTGTCGGGCTGCCGGGACCGGATGCCATCGCCGAGGGCGAGCGACCGCGCGGTGTTGGCGACGGCCTTGATGCCCAGGTAGGCGGTCGTTATGCCGCTGACCGCGGTGAACGCGGTGGTGAGGATACCGACGATCACCGCCTTGTCCCCGTTGAGCCGCCAGACGCCGAAGATCGCGACCACGGCGATCGCGAGGTTGCTGGCGACGACCGCGAGCAGCCCGTACCGGGCCCGGTCCTTCTCCAGCTCGGTCTCCTGCGCTGCTCTGACGTCGCCCTGACTCATCGTCCCCCACCTCGCAGCTCGACGATCCGCTGATCCACCTGCGTACGGTCGTACCCGCGCCGGACGATGTCGAAGGCGGGCGGCGTGCCGGCTGCCGTACCCGCGGCCAGACCGGCCAGGTAGGCGTCCACCTGGGCGCGGTCGTACCCGCGCCGGGCGATGTCGAAGCCTCGGAAGTCGTCTGCCACAGATGCCCCCTACCGGCTGGCGCGGCCAAGCCCTCTCACGACGAAGGCCCCGTTCGCTGAACGGGGCCTTCTGGCTGTGGCTGGGGCCGGGGTCGAACCGGCGACCTTCCGCTTTTCAGGCCGCGTCCTGGTGGGGCGCAGCCTGATCATAGGGGGCTGGAACATCGGGCGATAGGCGCCGCTGTGCGCTGCTGTTGGCGTACGGGTTGGCGTACTCCAACCCGTACGCCACGGTTCTGTCTGCTCATGGATGCGAGCAGTGCGATGAACAGGCTACTGACGTGCCGTTTTGCCGAGGGCTCGCCCGGATGGCAGTCGAAGCGCGAGCGCGGCGAGCCCAAAGACTCGCGGCGTAGGTCGCTCCTCCTTGCTCTTCCACCGCGCGGTACCAGAAACGAACTTAACGCCCACTCAGGCGCCAGTGTTGGTTCGCGCCGCCGTTGCAGTTCCAGATTTCAAGTCGAGTGCCGGGCCTGACATTCCACCGCGGGGCGTCCAGACACTTGGCTGAGTGCGGATTTAGCAGTGATCCGTCGGATTGCGACTGCCACACCTGTGCCGGGGTGCCGTTGCAGTCGTACAGCTGAATCAACGTGCCGGCGGCGGTGCCAGCGCCGGTTACATCCATGCACTTGCCTTGGACGGTAAGTGAACCGTCAGGGTGAGCCGTCCACTGCTGGTTCGGGTTGCCGGTGCAGTTCCACAAGATGATGGGATTCCCATTCGCGGTGCGGCTACCCGCGTTGTCCACACACATTCCGCCCAGCCCAGTTATCGCGCCGGTGTGCCTACCCTTGTTGTTGCTGATGAAGCCGCGGATGATGTGTGTTCCATTGCCGGCACTGTTTTCTCTGTAGTTGGCCTGGCCGATGCAGCCGTTGTACTCGTACTCAGCCTGCTGAGTGCCCTGCAGTCCGCCGGCGTCAGTGGAGGTCGGGCCACCGAAGGTGACGTCAATGTGGGGCGTCTGTGAACAGCTGGGCACGCCAAGGTAGTTTTCGACAAACCCGACTTGGGAACCCGCCAGATTACCGCTGCTGGCAGGGAGCGTATAGGTCCCAATGTGGGTGGCGATACCGGTCACGGTGTCGGTGGCGGTCCCCGCCCAGGTATCCGGGCCGATTCGGCTGACAGTGAGGGCGTAGGTGTCGCCGTAGACGGCGTCAAGGTCAGTAGCACAGCTGACTCCGGGGCCGCCGTCAGCTCCGTTGCTGCACTGCGGGTCGCTGGTGCTGCTGCCACTGATGAAGCTGGAGAAGGCCGCGTGTAAACGTTCGTGGCCGTTGACGTTCGGCCGTGGCTGCAGACCCATGTACCCAACGTCTTCGGCGTTGGTGAAGTTGAACTGATCCGCAAAGTATGTCCCGTCGGCGTGCAGTGTCGACGGATCGACTGTTATCGGAAAGGTGATATTCGAAACCCCCCTATCCGGCACGCCCGGCAGTGCCCAGCTGACCAGGACATTGCCACCTGGCACGTCCGCCGACGCCAGGGTGATGCCACTCGCTAACAGTAGCCCAGCGGCCAGGACAGCTAGCGCGCCTCTGAGGCTTCTCGCTCTCGACATGTCACGCCCATCTCTGCTCTGGTTCGATTGGTGGTGTTCAATCAACCTTTCAGGGTGAATCCCTTCTGACTTTATGTCACGAACGTCGGCAGGGTGATTGCAAAGTCCGTTGATCGCGCGTTGGCGCAGGTGAACCACCCCGGGCGGCCGAGATCGCGGCTTCACCGAGCGCGCCGCGCAGCCAGCTGTTTCCTTTCCCGGTGCGGCCGGAGGTGTTCTTGTTCTTGGAGGCCTACTTACGGAGGTTTTCGGTCCGCCGTCTCTCCACGCACACCACCCCGGACGTGAAGGAGTGGCTGGCGAAGAACCCGCATGTCAACTTCCATTTCACCCCCGTCCGGTCCTCGTGGTTGAACCAGATCGAGATCTGGTTCGGGATCATCGCCCGGCAGTCCATCCGCCGCGGCACCTTCGCGAGCGTCAACGTCCTGGTCAAACAGATCCGCGACTACATCAACTCCTGGAACCAGAACCCGAAACCCTTCACCTGGACCGCCACCGCCGACGAGATCCTCACCAAGGTTCGACTCGTCCAGACCAGCGTGAAGGAACTCGTCAATAACAACGTGAAGTAACCCAATCAGGATCACGAAACACTAGCCCGGGTGAGCGCACCATAACTCACCTGGTGACAGGGGATGCCCGTCGGCGTCCATCAGGGATAGACGACGTTTCCGACGAGCTTGTTGAATGGGTTGGTGGCGTGGTACTGGAAAGCGCCGGCGTGAGTGTTGGCCACCACCAGGTTATTTGAGAAAATGATCACGCCTTTACCATCGAGTTGGGCACCTGCCGTGGAGCCTGAAATGTCGTTCCCCGTGATGATCACCTTGGCGCCACCGTCGACTTCGAGGGCGGGCCCAGCACCACCCGGGTCGATGCGTTGGATTTCGGAACTCGAAATCGTCACGTAGGAACCACCGTGAACGTAGACCCCGTAAGAGACGTTGGAACGGAAGTGACTACCTGACACGTTGATCTGGCTCATCGCCCCGTCGACCTCGAGAGCGTGGACGAAGCTCTGGTTCGTTGAGTTGGTAAGGGTGACGAGAGTCTTGTCGGCGCTCCGGATGCCGATATTGCAGAAGTCGGTGGTCAGGCCGTCGATCGTCCCCCAGGCATTTCCTTTCTTCGTCCCTTGAAGGAGCACGCCGGTATCGGCGCCATAGACGAACGCGCCGCTCATGTGGAATGCATCGAGGTGATTGAGTTCGATGCCGATGCCGCCTTTGTGCCAGAACGCCCCCTTGTACACGTCGGGCGGTGTCCACACTTCCACATTCGCGATCGTCGTGACGTCGTACCCAGTGTCGATACGCATACCCAGTTTGGCGACCGCCGCGATGAACACGTCCTGGATCACTGCGCGTCCCGTGTTGTCGGCGACCGACTCGATTCCCTTCCAAGCGTGTGAGATCCGCACGTTGCTCACACGGGTTCCAGCACCGTCGAGGAGGATGGTCGTGGCGTACTGCTTCGGTGTGGCCGAGGACTGATCTTGGACGTAGTCGAAGTTCAGGCCGCTTACCGCGCTGCCGTCCTTGAGACGAATGGCGCTGCGGGAGGGATTGGTCGCCATGATGGTGGGGAGAGTCGCGTAGTCTGAGGTGTAGCTGGCGTGGTTCTCTCCGGCCATCAGCTGTTTCGTCAGTGTAAGAGTGTCCGTGATCTCGTAGGTGCCCTGCGGGACATAGACCGGGATCTTCTTGGCAGTCGATTCGGCGATCGCCTTCTTGAAGGCTGCCGTGTCATTTGCCTTGCCGTTTCCGACGGCTCCGAAATCCCGGACGTTGGCAACGTCCTTGCCGGCCGTTGGGGCGGCCACCCGTTTGTGGGCCTTGGTCATCATCTGGAGTGGACGCGCTGGCACCGTGAACGATACGGGTGAAGGGGTCTTTGCTCCTGCGGCCTGCGACGTACCTCCCTGCCCCGCCATGCCGCAGGCTATGAGGACTACAGCCAGTAATCGACCGCACTGTCGACGCATGTGCTTCCTTCTTCCTGTAAACGGGAATCCGACATGAAGAAGGACTGATTGTCCGCCCGTTTTATGACGGTGCCCCTCGAAAGGGGGCCGCCTTTCGCCCGGACGAGGGATCAGGGCATGAGGCCCACGTTCCGAGGTGTTATCATCACCAGCTTCGATAAAATAAAGTCCAAGATCCAATCGAGCCGCTCCATGTCGGAGGCATGACCAGCACGGCCCAGAGCTGGTTCGCCTTGCGGCACAGGTAGCAGGGCCCGTGAACCCGAGAGGCCCCGGGTCCGGGGCCTCTTATCCGTACGGTGTCAGGGCGCGTTGCTGTCAGGGCGTTATCACGTTTCTGCCGGTCAAGTGCCCAATGTTCACTGCTTCGACCTATTGCTGCGTGCACCGTACGGGGGCTGCCGCATCGGTCCGCGCGGAGCTGAGCGCGAGTCGTTTCGCGCTGCAGGCCGTGTTCTGGCGGGGCGTCGCCTGATCATAGAGGGCTTGGGTATCGGGTGGTAGCTGCCTTTGTGTACGGGTTGGCGTAAGTACGGGGGGTTAGCTCACGTCAGCGGGCACGAGGCGGCGCGTAAAGCCAGCTCGGCACAGCCGCTCGTACGCGGCTATCACGTCTTCGGGCACGTCTTGCTCGATCATGAATCCCTGGAGCGGGTAGATCATGAGCCGCTGGAGTGCGCCAACGAGCATGTCGATCACCAATCGGCCATCGCCGATGCTGTCGACATACTCGGGAAGCTCCATCGGCGCAGAGGCGCAGACGACCTCAATGCCGGGCCACAGCTTGCGCGCGGTCGCGTAGGCCCGACGCTGCTCGTAGGGCTTGGATACGAGGAGGACCGACGAGACGTTGATGCCCGCCTCTTTCAGCAGCTCCTGCGAGTGCGTGACATTCTGGCCGGTATTGGTGGCGTTCGGTTCGACATAGACAGCTTCGGCGGGCACGCCGAGCGCCAGTGCGTGCTTCCGGTAGGCGACGGCCTCACCCTCAGGGAAGCGCGTCCGGGTCGTCGGGCTATTGGCCCCGGTGAACACGATGATCGGCACCAAGCCAGCTTGATACGCCTCGGCTGCTGCCGTCGCGACGCTCAGGTCATGACTGCCGAGGCCAATGGCGACCGAACAGGGCCTTAGGGCGTGATGCATCTGGTGGTAGTCCCAGATGAGACGTGCGTCCTGCCATGCCTGCGTCGAGATCACTGGTCATTCCCATTTCCCGCGAGGTGCCGCGCCTCCGTGGCCTCACTCTTTGGGAGCTGCTGGGCCCACGTCATGAAAGCGCTCCGCGCCTGTTCTGGCTCCGACACGTCGAGTGCCTTGGCGAGCTGCTCCCACGTGGCTCCGTGCCGTCGGCCTTCAAGGATCAGACGCTGCTCCTGGTCATCGAGCGTGCGCCGAATCACAGCCCCGAGGGCGAGCGCGGCGAGTGCATCGGCAGCACTGGCGCCGCTCGCTGCATGGCCTGTGAGGCGGGCGGTGTGGCGCTCACGCCGGTCCGCCAAGAGCCAAACGTCCATGGTGGGCACATCGCTGGGAGCCGCGATTGTGACCGTGTCGATCGGCTGTGGCTTTCCTTCACTGGGCACGGGGGCCTCCGTCCTTTGTCTCCGGGTCCCTGGCCGAATCGGGAACCTTGAACTCGTACTCCCATGCGAACCGGGAGGCCGCGTGGATACCCACGGCGAACTCCACTACCGTGCCATCCGCCGTGTACGTAGTTCGGTGAAGCTCTACCACCGGTTCACCGGCTGGAAGCTGTAGAAGCTTCACCTCGTCCGCTGTGGGGATGCGGGCGAAGAGGGCCTCCTTCATGTGGTCAATCTCGTATCCGGCGTCGTATAGCACCCTGTACCCGCCGCCACGGCCGGCAGGACCGGGCGTCGGGTCGACGATGCGCGTTCCCTCGACATGTTCGGGCCGGTAGTAGCTGGTCAGGGTGTGCGTTGGTTGGCTGCCTTCCTTTACGAGGCGAGCACGCGCGTACACCGTGGAGCCAACTGGGACGCCGAGCCCCTCGGCAATCAGACTGCTCGCCTCCATACGGCTCACGGTCTGCGTCTGCTCGTTTCGCTTATATGCCCGTCCCGACGCCACGCGGTCAGCGATGAACGCCACCTCATCGCTGTCGCGCCACTTCACTTTGTCGTAGCGATGGATCCCGAGCCTCTTGAGGGGAGTGCGCGGACGCACGACCGTGCCGTGCCCACGTGACGACGTCACCAGACCCTCAGCCTCAAGCGCCTTATATGCCTGATGAACCGTGGTCTTGGATCCTTCCCCCGCCTCGACAAGGTCTCTGATCTGGGGCAGCTGGGCCCCGGGGGCGTACTCGCCGTTCTTGATCTGTTCCGCGAGTCGATCCGCCAGCTCGCGCCACTTGGGTGCCACAGCCGAACTCCCTTCGATGCGTCCCAGTGAAACACAGTCCTAGGACTGTTGACAGTCCTAGGACTGCGTGGCATCTTCATCTCAAGTCGCCCGCAGTCCTAGGACAGCGGGTCGAAAGGGCCCTTCTTTGGGTTGCCTTCTAGGCCGTGTCGGCTCGGGATAGCTCGTGCATGTGGGGCCCTGAGCTGGTCGTTCCTTGAGAACTCAACAGTGTGCCGAGGGAAGCCCGTCCCCCCTTTGCGAGCAAGAGGACGGGCGTGCGCGGGTTCTGTCCCCGCGTGCGGTACAGCGCGAGTCAATCTCCGCAGCACCGCTGCGGCCGGTTGCCTCCGTCGCTCGTCTCGTACGAGCGGCGCCGAGGGGAGCCGGAGATTCCGACTTCAACGGCGCGCGGCCCCGGTGCTGGAACACCGGGGCCGCTGTTCGGGCCGTTCCTGACTGGGAGGAACACGACCCAATGGAGCACATCGTCACTGTTCAGGACGCTGTTACCGCGTTCGCGGACTGGATGGAGCCCACCAGCGCTGAGCTGGACGCGGTCGAGCAGGAAATGCCCGCGATCCTCGCGGACGTCGACCTGTTGGACACACAGATCATCACGCTCGACCGCACCCCGTCCGAGCTGGACGCCCGCCGGCTGCGTCGCGCCCTGTCGAGGGTGCTGGTGGAGCGCACCGCGCTCGCCAACCGCACGGCCATGGTGAGCCTGCCGGGGGGCGCGGCATGAAAGCCAAGACCGCGCTGCCCGCCGTCGCGATGACGGCGGTGTCCATGGTGCTCACCCTGGCCGTGGTCGTTATGTGGCTGGGCACTGCCGTGCCGTGGCCCATCGCGCTGGTCGTCGGTCTGGGGATCGACGGCGGATGGTTGGCAACCCTGGCCTATGAGCGCCGACTCGCCGCCCAGGGAGACCACAGCCACCCCGTGACCGGCGTCGGCTGGTCCTTCGGCCTGCTCGCGGCCGGCGTCCTGATCGCCCACGCCCTCACCACCACCAGCTCCCCCGGCGCGTGGCTGGCCGTCGCCTGGCTGCCCATCGCAGCAAAGGCGCTGTGGCTGGTCCACGGGCTGTGGGAGCGCACCGCACTCACCCCGGCCGCGCTGGACGCGATCCGCGGCATCCAGCAGGAAGCCCGTGATGAGGCGGCCGTGGCCCGCGCCCGGCTCCGTGCCGAGGCTGCCACTGAGGAGACCCGGCTTGAGGCCGTGACGGGGGCCGGTGCCCGCGTCGCACGCGTCACGGCCAAGACCGCCAAGACCCTTGCGGGGGCGTGGTCGACGCTGGAGACGGCCCGCGCCGGTGAGGACACCGGCAGGGCGCTGACCAGCGTGACGGCCCTCGTCACACCCGGTGTCACGCCCCGCTGGGAACTGCCGGTCTGGGGCCCCGTAGAACCGGTTGCGGCGCCCGCGCTGGAAGGACCGGCCCTCTCGGATGCGGCGCTGGATGCACTGGTGGACGAGATCCGGCACAGCGAGGACCCGACTCTCTCGTACCGGGAGATGGCGAGCCGGTTCCGGTCGGCTGGCCATGCCGCGTCCGAGGTCCGCCTGCGGGCCGCGTGGAAGCGGGTCGTGTGATGGGCGCGTTGCCGGTGTTCCGGTGGCGCCTGGCCCCGGACGGATACGCCACCTACCGCCAGTTGCGAGCGCGCGGACTGCGCCCCGGCGGACAACCGGTGGCCGCTCAGCTCGAACGCCCGCGCCGTCGGCGCGGCCCGCTGGTCGCCTACCTGTACCGGGTCGACCTCGCCAAGCCGGTCCGACCCATGACCCCGGCGCGGTGGGCGGCCCTGGCCAAGGCCAACACCGCCCGCCGCACCTGCCCGACATGCCGACGCGACGCCGGATACGTCATCCCCGCCTCGCTCGGCATGTGCGTGCCCTGTGCCGACCACGAGCACGCCGCCGCCTGACCCTCCACTCGCCGTCAGGAGTTCACCCATGAACAGCAACAACGCTGCCCCGTACGAGGTGGTCCACCACTGGTTCGGCTGGGTCACTGTCAGCGGCCACGGCTGCGCATGGGCACGCGGTCACGTCACCGTCCCGCCGTGCACGCCCCGCGAGCAGACCTACCTACTGATCGCCGCCTGGCTGCGCGAGCGCGGCTGCGCCGTCCCGGCGGACCTCTCCCGCGTCATCACCCTGTTGCCGGGCCAGCTCGTTCCCGCTCCGCTCGCCGACGACACCACCCCGAGGAGGGGCTGACATGGGCAAGTCCGACACCCGTCGCCTGGACAAGGCGATCCAGCAGGCCACTCGCATGCTGGAGGCGGTTCAGAACCGCGAGATGTGGCCGCTGAACGGCCGTGAGCGCCGTGCCGTGCTGGGCGCGATCGGCTCCGGCGCCTACAGCCTGCACCGGGGCAACGGCACCGCCCGAGCGGACCGGAAGCTCGACACCGCCTGGCAGAGCGCCGAGACCCGGCTGGCCGCCGAAATCAAGGCCCTGCAGAAGGAGCGGCAGCGCATCGTGAACGAGGCCGCCAAGACCAACGCCGTGAAGAAGTCCTCGGGGTGGTGGTGACCCTGTTCCGCGCCGCAGATGGGGCCATGCCCGTCCTTGATGCGCACTTTCACTGCCCGGACTGCGGGCCGCTGGTGTTCGGCGTCACCCGGGCCATCTGTGGCCAGGTAATCCCCCCGCAGGTCGTCGGCAATAGCCCCAGCCGCACGTGCCCGCTGTGCAAGGCCGCACTGCGCGCCCACAAGGCCAGCCATCGACGCCGCTGACCCCGAGCCTGCCCCCGCCCGCGCTGTTGCTGGGCAGGGGCAGACCTCCCTTTCAGACTCTCCGCTCTACTAGGGCAGTTCAGGAGATCCCGTCATGGGCGACAACGTCGTTCACCTCCACAAGACCCCCGACCCCGACCCTGACTCGGTCACCGAAACGATGCCCGTCGACCTGGGCAAGCCGCCTGCTTTGGTAGTCCTGCCTGCCATCCCGGACACGGTTGAGACTGAGGGTGAGGCTGTCGACCGGCCTGACAACCCGCTTGCCGACTGGCTCACCCTGCCCGACGTCCCCTTGTTGCCGGCGTGGGCGCGCTCGCGTGCCTCGGTGCTGGCGAACCTCCAAGCGTTCGCACGGCTGACCTGGTGGCACACCCGCTATCACGGCATCCGCACCCCGAAGTACCTGGTCAAGACCGTGCTGTTGGCCGCGCGTGGTTTCTACCGGGCCGTGGTCGGGTTGTGGCCGACGCTGTCGGCGCAGGATCACAGTGCGGCCGTGAAGGCGCTCAAGGCGCAGGTCAAGGCCCGCCCGGAGGACATCGACCTGGCCGTGAGGTTGCAGGCCGCGCACTACGCCCGTACCCAGACCCGGCGGTGGCGGTTCGGGGCCGCGGCCGTGGCCGTTGCCGCCGCGGCACTCGGGCTGGCGCTGGCCCCTCCGCTGCTCCAGGCCGGTGCGGCCATAGCGGTCATCACACCTCTGGCTCACCTGGGTCGCGGCAAGGAGACCCACCTCCTGGACCAGGCGGCGCCGCCGCTGAAGGTCGACATGTCCGCGCAGCAGCTCAACGACGCGCTGCGCGCTGCGGGCCTCCTCAAAAGCGGCAGCGGCAAGGAAGACAAGGATCTTCCGAAGGTGCACTGCACCATGGGCCCGGTCCGTGACGGCCGCGGCTGGTCCGTGATCTTCGACATGCCCCGCGGGGGCGGCAAGACCGCCTCCGACGTGCTCGCCAAGCGTGAGGTCATCGCGCAGGAACTCGGGGTCGATGAGATCCAGGTCATCATGTCCCGCGTCCGCGCAGCCAAGGGCGGCAACGCCGGCCGGGTCTCAATGTGGGTCGCCGACGACGACCCCTACCTCAACACGCCGAACCCCTCCCCACTGGAGAAGGCAGAGACGTTCTCCATCTGGGACCCGGTCCCCTTCGGGCAGGACGCCCGCGGCAACCGCGTCAACGTGCCCGTGATCTGGCAGTCGATGTTCTTCGGCGGCCTGCCCCGCCGCGGCAAGACGTTCTCACAACGGCTGCTGACCGCGGCCGGCCTGCTGGACGCCTACGTGCGCCACTACGTCGCCGATGGCAAGGGCGGTGCAGACTGGATGCCCATGAAGGCCGTCGCCCACCGCCTCGTCATGGGCGCCGAAGACGACGCGATCGAAGCGCTCAAGGCCATGCTGCGAGAACTGCTGGCAGAGATGGAACGGCGCTTCGCTCTCCTGCGGGACCTGCCGACATCGGTGTGCCCGGAGGGCAAGCTGACCCCGGAAATCATGGTCAAGTACAACCTGCCGGTCATCTTCGTGACCATCGATGAGCTGCAGGAGTACTTCAGCGCCATGGAGCGAGAGGACCGCGAGCAGGTCATCAACGACCTGTGCCGCGTCGCCCGTCGCGGTCCGGCCGCCGGGTTCATCTCCAACTTCGCCTCCCAGCGCCCCGACGCCGAGTCGGTTCCGGCGAAGCTGCGGGAGATCATCACCATCCGCTACTCCACCCAGGTTGTGGACCGCACCAGCTCCGACATGGTGCTGGGCAAGGGCAAGGCCGCGCAGGGCGCGGACGCCTCCGTGCTGTCCGAGGACCACAAGGGTGTCGGTGTGCTGGTCACCGGGCCTGCCTCGTTCGTGACCGTGTGCGCGGACTACCTGGACGGGCCCGGGTTCGCGGCGCTGTGCCGCAAGGGCCGCGCTCTGCGTGAGGCTGCCGGACAGCTCACCGGCGACGCGGCTGGCGACGTCACCGCCGCCGCGGACGCCGCCGGGCTCAGCGTGCCCGCGATCGTCTCCGACGTGCTGGAGGTCATGCGACACTCCCCGCGCATGTTCACCACCGATCTCCTCGCCGGTCTGGTCAACCTGGACGAGGACGTCTACGGCGACTTCAACGCCGAACGGCTCGCCGCCGAACTGGAGGCCGCCGGCGTGAAGCGCACCAGCAAGCAGGTCAAGATCAGCGGTGCGAACGGCGCCGGATACCAGCGGCGCGACATCGAAGCCGCCGTGCCCGCCGAGGTCCTCCTCAGCGTCGGCAGGTAAAGCCCCCCGGCCCTACCCCGGCCTCTCCGAACGCCCCTTCGCTGCCCGGCCCGCGGTCCTTTGTGACCGCGCTCGGGTAGAGGGGGCTCTTTACCCCGGTAGAGGGGGAGGTAGAGGCCTCTGACCTGCGAGGTAAGGCCGGTAAAGGGGGCCCGCCGCCCCCTGCCCGGCCCCCTCCCAGACCCTGCCCCAAGACGGTTGCCCACCCCCGGCCAGCCCTTTGGAAGGGAACATGCATGCACCCCGAGAACACGCCCGCAACGGCCCCCGTAGGCGCCAGGATGACAGAGGGCGAAGCCGCCGCCGAGGCTCGCCGGATCATCGCCGACGCCTACCGGCCCAGGCCCGAGATGCCCACCGCCTACCGCGATGACGCTCCCGTGCCCGCCTACGGCCGCACCCCGCCCGTTCCTCAGCCGGGCCGGCCACCGATGAGCCAGGGCGCCACCGACGCCAGCGTCCTCATGCTCTCCGGCGCAGCAGCCCTCTCCATGACCGGGCTCACCGCCGCCGTGGTCATGTACGTCTCCCAGACCGCCAATCCGGTGGTGTGCGCGATCGTCTTCGGCGCCCCCAGCCTCTTCGTGCTCGCGCTCGCTCGGCTCGCCCAGCGGGCCAGGCCCGCTCCGGACGTGCACCAGCACTACACCGGCCCCGTCTACCAGGACCAGCGCAACGTCCACACCACCACGCGCGGCGTGTGGGCCAAAACCACCAACCAGCAGTGAGCCGGCCCGAGAGGACTCCTGTGTTCGAGATCCGCATCATCTGCGACCCGGCCGACACCGACCACGTCGTCGCCGCTCTGGACAACACCTTCAACGCCGGAACCGTGACGGTGTACCCCAGCCGCGACGGTAGGAGGAACCGCCTCTACGTCCGCGCCGACCACAAGCACGCAACCGTCAAGAGCGCCAGCACCTGGCCCACCCCGGAGCAGGCGTACGCCAACGCGCCCAGCATCAACAGCGAGATCGGCTGGACTGCTCGCACCCTGGCCGACACCGATTGCCTCACCGAGCTGGACCGGGACTTCTACCTGCGCAAAGCCGCGCTGCTGGACCGCATCGCTCTCCTTGATGAGCCCGGTGCGGTCGACGACAGCGCTGCCGAGACCGCATTCGCGGCGGCTCTGTATCTGCTCGACACGGACCAGCCCGGCGTGATCTGCGACCCCCGCGCCTACGTCCGCCAGCAGTACGCCCTCTGGGCCAACAACCACCAGTAGCAACGCCAAGGGCGGCCCCCACCTCTCGCCAAAGAACGCAGGGCCGCCCTTGTTCCACCCATCCAACTGAACAGTGGAGGTCACCCAGCATGACCCATCCCACCGGCATCCGCGAGTGGATCCCGCCCGCCTACACCGCGTTCATCGGCCGCGCCTTCCTCGCCACGGACGGCACGGCTCGTCTGGGGGTGGCAGGGTGACCGCGCTCCCTTCCACGGACCTGGTCCGTCTCGGCCTGCTGGCCTGGGCAACGCAGGCCACCGCCCGTGGCTGGCACGTCATCCCCCTGCGCCCCGGCGACAAGCGGCCGGCCGGGCACGCAGAGAAGTACTGCCCCGGCACCGGGCGCTGTGCCGACGGGCACAAGACCCCGGAGCAGCGCGCCACCACCGACAGCGAACTGTTGATCGCCGCATGGGCTCAACAGCCGTACAACGTCGGGATCGCCACCGGCCCGTCCGGACTGCTCGTGGTCGACCTGGACACGCTCAAACCGCAAGAGCCGAAAGGAACGCCTGACGGCGTCGCCAACTTCCAAGCGCTCTGCGAGCGCGCCGGACAGGCCGTCCCCGCCACCTACCGAGTGCGGACCGCGCGTGGTGGTGAGCACCTGTACTTCACCCAGCCGTCCGGCGTCCGACTGCACAACACCGCCGGACGTCTGGCTCGGAAGATCGACACTCGGGGGTGGGGCGGGTACGTGGTCGCCGCTGGCAGCACGACTCCGGACGGCGCGTACACGGTCCTGGACGACCGTGAGCCCGCCCCGCTGCCCGACTGGCTGTTTAAGGCCCTGAAACCCCCTCAGAAGCCCGCGCAGACAGCCACGGTGCCGTTCTCCACTCGTGCGGGCGTATACGCGGCGGCAGCCCTGCGCAACGAGGTCGCCAACGTGGCCCACGCCGCTGACGGCACCCGCAACGCGACTCTTCTGCGGGCCGCCCGCGCGCTCGGTCGGCTGGTCGCGTCCGGCGACCTCACCCGCGTGGAGGTTGAGCAGGCTCTTAGTAGGGCGGTGGCGGGCAACGCGACCCAGCCTCAGCGCTACTACGACGACGTGATCCGGCGCGGCCTGGACTGGTCCATCGGCGAGAACTCGGCCGGAAGGGGTGCAGCGTGACCAGCCCCCCGCCTACTAAGAGCCTCCCCGCCGCGACCCGGCACCCGCGCGCCGCTCCACAGCCTGTGGACGTGGCGGCCGTAGGCGAGCCGAAAGGCGCCGCCCGCAAGGGCGTCCCTACTGCTCTTCGCTCTGACCCGCACACGGCAGACGGCCGGTACCCCATCGCGTGGCTGCACATCCGTGCCCCGCGCGGCACGGTGCCCGCGGCCACGTCGAAGTGCCTGTGCGGCTGGGACCGAAGCGCCGTCGGCCGCGCCCGTGTCGAAGCGCTCATCGAGGCGCACACCGCCCACCGCGGCACCTGTCCGCTCCGCAACTCCCAGGAAGGGAGGAACGCCGCATGACCGGCCTGAAAGAACTGCCCGCACCGTCCAACCCGCTCGCCGTCGCCCGGCGTCTCCTGCCCGACTGGCAGACCCAGGACGGGCACCTGACCTGCCGGCGGTGGCGCGGCTCGTGGATGCGCTGGACCGGCACCAGCTGGCGGGAGCTGGATGAAGCGCAGGTACGTGCCCACATGTACGAGCGGCTTGAGCACGTGGTCTACCAGGCCCCCGGCAAGGATGGGCAGAGCGAGGAACGCGACTGGGCACCGACCAAGCAGAAGATCAGCAACCTCTTGGACGCGCTCGGAGCCATCACTCTCCTGCCCACCGACACCGATGCCCCCGCATGGCTTGACGGCCAGGAGGACGGCGGGCCGATCGTGGCGTGCGAGAACGGCCTACTCCGGATCCGTGACCGGGCCCTTCTGCCGCACACCCCCAGCTTCTTCAACCTGGTCTCCGTCCCCTTCGCTTATGACCCCACCGCCACGGCCCCCATCTGGGAGCACTTCCTGTCGCAGATCTGGCCCGACGACGCCGACGCGATCAATGCACTACAGGAGTGGTTCGGCTACGTCCTGTCCGGCCGCACCGACCTACAGAAGATCCTGCTCATCGTGGGCCCGTCCCGCTCCGGTAAGGGCACCATCGCGCGGGTGCTGAAGGCGCTGGTCGGCAAGGAGAACCTTGCCGGGCCGACACTGGCCGGACTGGGCACGAACTTCGGGCTTGCGACCCTGATCGGGAAATCGCTGGCAGTCATCTCCGACGCCCGGCTGTCCGGCAACGACAACAGCCAGGTGGTGGAGCGGCTGTTGACCATCTCCGGTGACGACACGATCGACGTAGACCGCAAGTTCCGCGAGCAGTGGACGGGTAAGCTGCCGTCCCGGCTGATGGTCCTGTCCAACGAGCTGCCCCACTTCGGTGACTCCTCAGGCGTCATCGCGAACCGGTTCATCCTGCTCAGCATGCGGGTGTCGTGGCTGGGCAAGGAAGATCCCACCCTGACCGACCGGCTCACCGCCGAGATGCCCGGGATCCTCAACTGGGCCCTGGACGGTCTCGCGCGGCTTCAGCGCACCGGCCGGCTCACGGAGCCTGCCTCCAGCCGCGAGGCGGTCACCACCATGCGGGACACCGCATCTCCCACCAGCGCGTTTGTCCGCGAGCGCTGCACCACCGGCCCTGCGTGCACCGTTGCCGTGGATGATCTGTGGGCGGTCTGGCGGGAGTGGGCCGAGGACAACGGCGTCCGCGCCGGTACGAAACAGCTCTTCGGCCGCAACCTCTTGTCTGTCATCCCCCAGCTCAACCGCACGCGCCCCCGCGCCCCTTCGGGCGAGCGGATCGCCACCTACAACGGCATCACCCTGGCCGGTTGAGCGCACAATCCGCCGGGTCGCGGCCCATCGCGACCCACCACGTCTGACCTGCAGTTTTCCGGCGTCTCACAATCAGCCCGTCGCGGCCCACCGCTTTCATGCTGTGGGCCGCGACGGGCCGCACAACACCGGCGCAAAGCCGCAGGTCACAGCCTTGGGCCGCGATGGGCCGCGACCCAAGGCATTGTGACGCCAACCACACCTCTGCCCGGTCCTCTCGCCCCGAGGAGATCTCCGCATGAGCACCGCCCTGCCCCTGAGCCATGAGGCGCTCACGGTCCCCGAGGTCATGGCCGCGCTGCGGCTGAGCCGCTTCAAGGTCTACGACCTCATCAGGTCCAAGCAGCTCCAGAGCTTCACCATCGGCCGCGCCCGTCGCGTGCCAGCCGATGCCCTCCACACCTACATCCAGAACCGGTTGGGAGACAACGACTGATGGCCAAGCGCGCCAACGGCGAAGGCAGCATCACCATCCGCAAGGACGGTACCTACCACGGCCGGGTGTATGTGACCACGACGAGCGGCATCCGTAAGCGCGTCTCGGTCTACGGCAAGACCCGTGACGAGGTGCGACAGAAGATCACCGAACTCCAGGCGCAGGAGAACCAGGGCATTCCCGTGCCCGACACGAACATGAACCTGGAGGACTACCTCACCTACTGGCTCGCCACGGTGGTGAAGGTTCACCGGCGCCCCAAGACCTACCAGGGCTACGAGAGCGTGGCCCGCGTCCACCTAATCCCGGGACTGGGTCGGAAGAAGATCCGCACCCTGCGGGCCGCTGAGATCCGGACGTGGCTCGCTCGCGTCGCCTCCGAGTGCCAGTGCTGCAAGCACGGCTGGGACAAGGAGCGGCCGGAACCGGAGTGCTGCGCGGCTGGCGAGTGCTGCAAGTCGCTGCTGTCCCGGCGCATGGTGCAGTCCATTCACGCCGTCCTGCGCAATGCGCTGCAGAACGCCGTACGAGAGGAACTGATCGTGCGCAACGTCGCGCAGCTCGTGCAGGTCCCCACGCCCACGTACGACACCGGGAAGGGGCTCAGCGTCGCCGATGCCCGGCTGTTGCTCCACACGTCCGTGGGTGACCGGCTGCACGCCCTCTACGTACTCGCCCTGGTCCTGGGAATGCGGCGCGGTGAGCTGCTCGGGCTGCGCTGGGACGCGATCGATCTGGATCGCGAGGCGCTGACCATCGAGCGCGCCCTACAGCGCGTCGAGGGAGAGCTGCGGCTGGTCAAGCCCAAGACTCTGGCGTCGGTCCGCACCGTTCCACTCCCTCCTCTCGTGGTGAAGGCGCTCACCGAGCACCGTGAGCGGCAGGCTCAGGAGCGCGCCGCCGCCGGCATGGGATGGAAGGAGCGGGGGCTGGTCTTCACATCCCGTATCGGCACCCCGCTGGAGCCGGACAACCTCCGGCGGAGCTGGGACCCACTCCGGAAGCGTCTCGGTCTGGAGATCCGGTTCCACGATCTCCGGCACTCGGCTGTCTCGCTGCTGCTGGATCTCGGGGTACCGCCCCACATCGTCCGGCAGATCGTCGGGCACAGCGACATCGGGGTGACAATGAAGGTCTATGCTCACGCCTCCCTGGACGAGCAGCGGAAGGCGCTCCGGAAGCTCGGGGACACGTTGTCCTGAGCCATGTGTGGCACGGATGCCGACGACGCGAGGGCCCCTGCCTTGGAAGCCCGGGCAGGGGCTACGCGCTCTCAGCGTCGGGCGTCAGTCGATTCCGGTTGCCTCAGGGTGGTAGAGGCGGTGGAAGTTACCTAGCTCACGTGGATCTTGAGCCAAGCCGTCAACGGCGGCATCCATCGGGATCATCTCGCCGTCTGCGAGGACGAGCCATGCGACGAGTGGGTAGGTCTCGACGGCGCCGCCGGACTGCTTGAACTCGGTGATCCAGCCCCCTCCCGGAAGCGCGGCTACAACAGGATTGATTTTGGGATCGATCGGCATGGGGCTAAGTCTCGCGGCGGCCGACCGACGTAGCTGTGGCTTCGAAGTGATACGGCCTGATCGTGCGCTTCTCTGCTGAGCCGTTGGCGTACCGGTTGGCGTAGACGACACGAAAGAGCCCCTCCCCGGATGCATCGGGGAGGGGCTCAGGCCCTGGTCAGGGCGGTTGTGGCTGGGGCCGGGGTCGAACCGGCGACCTTCCGCTTTTCAGGCGGACGCTCGTACCAACTGAGCTACCCAGCCGCGGTGTTTCACGTGAAACACCAGCGGTCCTGACGGGATTTGAACCCGCGGCCTCCACCTTGACAGGGTGGCGAGCACTCCAAACTGCTCCACAGGACCAAGCGTGCGTGCAACAGTGTCGCACACGGTATTGCGTGCCCCCAACGGGATTCGAACCCGTGCTACCGCCTTGAAAGGGCGGCGTCCTAGGCCGCTAGACGATGAGGGCTATCGGCCCGCCTGGGCGCTTCTCAGCGCGTCGGGGACGTGAGAAGCATATGGGATGGCGAGGGGTATCGCCAAAACGGTTTACGGCGAGGGCGCGGAAGAGGGGCGCGGAGGGCTCGCCGGGGTGGGTGTGGCGCCTGGTTGGCCGCGGTGGGGCCGCCGGCCGAGGGCCTCGTCGGCCAGATGGCGGCTGACCTCGGCCGTCGTCTCGCCCAGCCCGCCCAGTTTGATCGCGTCCCAGGCCTGGAGACGGCGGCTGTCGCGGTCGAAGTAGAGGATCGAGGCCTCGATGGGGGCGGGGTACTTGCGCTCCACCGCACGCAGGCCGCTGCCGCCCGTGGAGCCCTCCATGCGCAGCCGGGTGCCGTAGGGCAGCATCTCGTCCCCCTCGTGGTGCAGATGGCCGCACAGCACCAGCGGCACCACGCCGTCCGTCTCGCGCGCCGCGGACGGCTCATGGGCGATCGCGACGTCGACCGGGGTCCCGGCCGCCCGCTGGTCGCGCAGGGAGCTGGCCAGCCGGTCGCCGGCCAGCTGCTCGGCCGCGTCTCCGCCGGGCACCACCGAGCGGTCGGGGGTGAACTGGGGATCGCCGATGCCCGCGAAGCGCAGGCCTGCGACGGTCTGTGCACGGCCGTCGTCCAGGACGTGCACGTTCCTCATCCGCTCCAGATAGCGCTGGGTGGTCCGGGAGTCGTGGTTGCCCCGCACCCAGACGTAGGGCACCCCGAGGTCCCGGATCGGGTCCAGGAAGCCGTTCTCCGCCGCCGTGCCGTGGTCCATCGTGTCGCCGGAGTCGACGATCACGTTCACCTTGTACTGCTCCACCAGCGAGGAGATGATCTTCCAGCTCGCCGGGTTGAGATGGATGTCCGACACGTGCAGGACCCGGATGGTGGACGGGTCCGGCTGGTACGCCGGGAGCGTGGAGGTGACGTCGTAGAGCTTCGTCACATTCGTCACCAGGCGGGCCAGCTCCGTCTGGTAGACGCCGAAGTCCGTGACGATGCTGCGCGCGTTGCCGACCACCTGCGGCGCCGAGCTGAGCAGTCCCGAGAACTTCGGCTCGAGGATCGACTTCGGGTTCCAGGTGGCGTACGCGCTCGCCCCGGACGCCGCCAGCAGGGTCAGGGCGAGGCCGCCGGCGGCGAGGGCCCGGCGGGGGCTGCGGTAGACGGCGAGGCCGAGGGCCGTGGCGCCGACGACCACGGCGACACCGGAGCGCACGGCCAGGTCCAGCGTGCCGTGCTCGACGTCCCTGGCGACCTCGTCCTGGAGGCCGGAGATCCGCTCGGGATGGTCGACCAGGGCCTGGGAGCGCAGCGGGTCCAACTGGTCCACGTTCACGTCCAGGCGGACCGGTGCCACATGGCTGTCCAGGGTGAGCGCGCCCAGCGGTGAGATGTTGATCCTCGTGCCGCCGGCGAGGGACGGGCGCAGCGCCATCGTCGTGTTCATCGGGCCGACCGGGGTGCGGACGTTCCCGACGATCAGCAGGCCCAGCCAGGCGCCGACGAGGACGACGGCCGTGAGGCCGAGGGCACTGAGCCAGGGGCGGGGGCGGGCGGCGAGTTCGGGGGTGCGGGGCAGGCGGTTGCCGCGGCGGGTGGGGAGCATGCGGTTCGTCATCGTGCGGAGGGCTGCGAGGGGGACGCGGACCATTGGTGCCGTATGCCCACGTCCCGGGCCGGATATGCGACCCGTGTCGGCTCCTTCGGGCACCGTCCGCGCCTCGCCCGGCTCGTCGGGGGGCTCTCCCGCGGGCCCTTCGTACCGGACAATGACCGTGTGCTGGAGATGACGCGCGAGGAGTTCGAGGAACTGGTCGCCGAGGCGCTCGACCGGATCCCACCGGAGCTGACGCGACTCATGGACAACGTGGCGGTGTTCGTGGAGGACGAACCGCCCGCCGACGACCCCGAGCTGCTCGGCCTGTACGAAGGGATGCCGCTGACCGACCGCGGCGAGTGGTACGCGGGCGTGCTGCCGGACCGCATCACCATCTACCGCGGGCCGACACTGAGGATGTGCGACAGCCGCGCGGACGTCGTCGCGGAGACCGAGGTGACCGTGGTGCACGAGATCGCCCACCACTTCGGCATCGACGACGCCCGTCTGCACACGCTCGGCTACGGGTGAGTGCGGACGGGTGTGGGACCGGGCGGCGGATGTGCGTGAAGCCCGGCGTGGACGGGCGCAGGGCCGGGCGGCGGCCGGTGTGGGGCCGGCCGCGGGGTACGGAGATGCGTGCGGGGCGCGTGTCCTCTTGTGGGTAGCGGGAGTTGGGGAGGTTGACTCCTTCCTCGCCTCCGGAGGTGGCCGCCGTGCGCCCCTTGCCCGTACCCGTCCGGCTCACCCTCACGGTGCTGACCCTCGCCGCTGCCGCCGGCTGTGTGAACGTGGGTGACGACGCGAGCCCGGCCAAGCCCTCGCACTCGGCGGGGCAGCACGGCGGCCAGGCGCCCGACGGCGGCCCGGTGGTCGGCGCCGGCGGCCTCGGGCACAACGGCCCGGTGGCCGACGGCAAGCACGGCCACGGCGGCAAGGCGAAGCCGGGCGAGTCCGCCTCCGCGTCGGCCACCCCGTCCGGCGAGGACAGCGCGCCCGCGGCCCCGGCGAAGCCCGGCAGGACCGCGGGCCCCGTGGACCCGGCGCCGTCGAAGGCCCCGCCGGCCCCGCCGGTCACCTCCGCCCCGCCCGAGCCGCCGCCGGCCTCCACCCCGCCCCCGGCGACCTCCGAGCCGCCGTCGGCCGAGCCGTCCTCCTCGGCGCACGAGGAGACGGGACCGCAGCTCGTCCAGCGCGAGCCGGCGCCCACGGCCGGCGCACCGGCCTGAGTGGCCGAGCCGGCGTCGAGCCGACCCGCGGCTGCCGAGCTGACCTGCGGCGATGAGGGCCGGTTTGCCTTCAGGGGTGGAGGGTGCGTATGGTGGTAGATCGTTTGATCCCATTTGCCCGGCGCCACCACAGAGCGCGCCGTGTGGCGCGTACTCTCCTTTGCCGTGGCGGACCGCATTGAGGCGGTCGTATGCGAATCACGGAGTTGACGGGCGCGTGCCGAAGAGACTCCGGAAGGTTTCGCATTCGCATGTCCGTGTCCAGTACTGACCAGATCGTCGTGTCCGAGAACGAGAACGAGTTCGTCGACGTGACGACCGAGGTCACCGAGGCCGTCGAGGCCGCTGACACCACCCCCCAGACCACCTTCGCCGACCTCGGCCTCCCCGAGGGCGTTGTGCGCAAGCTCGCGCAGAACGGCGTGACGACCCCCTTCCCGATCCAGGCCGCGACCATCCCGGACGCCCTGGCCGGCAAGGACATCCTCGGCCGTGGCCGCACCGGCTCCGGCAAGACCCTCTCCTTCGGCCTGCCGACCCTGGCCCAGCTGGCCGGCGGCCGCACCCAGAAGCACAAGCCCCGCGCGGTCATCCTCACCCCGACCCGCGAGCTGGCCATGCAGGTCGCCGACGCCCTCCAGCCGTACGGCGACGTCGTCGGCCTGAAGATGAAGGTCGTCTGCGGCGGCACCTCGATGGGCAACCAGATCTACGCCCTGGAGCGCGGCGTCGACATCCTGGTCGCCACCCCGGGCCGACTGCGCGACATCATCAACCGCGGTGCCTGCTCGCTCGAGGACGTGCAGATCGCCGTCCTCGACGAGGCCGACCAGATGTCCGACCTGGGCTTCCTGCCCGAGGTCACCGAGCTGCTCGACCAGGTCCCGGCCGGCGGCCAGCGCATGCTCTTCTCCGCCACGATGGAGAACGAGATCCAGACCCTCGTCGACCGCTACCTGAACAGCCCCGTCTCCCACGAGGTGGACGCGGCCCAGGGCGCGGTGACGACCATGTCGCACCACATCCTCATCGTGAAGCCCAAGGACAAGGCGCCGGTGACCGCCGCGATCGCCTCCCGCAAGGGCCGCACGATCATCTTCGTCCGCACCCAGCTGGGCGCCGACCGCGTCGCCGAGCAGCTGCGCGAGTCGGGCGTGAAGGCCGACGCGCTGCACGGCGGTATGACCCAGGGCGCCCGTACCCGCACGCTGGCCGACTTCAAGGACGGTTACGTCAACGTCCTCGTCGCCACCGACGTCGCCGCCCGTGGCATCCACGTCGACGGCATCGACCTGGTCCTGAACGTGGACCCGGCCGGCGACCACAAGGACTACCTGCACCGCGCCGGCCGTACCGCCCGCGCGGGCCGTACCGGCACGGTCGTCTCGCTCTCCCTGCCGCACCAGCGCCGCCAGATCTTCCGCCTGATGGAGGACGCGGGTGTGGACGCCGCGCGCCACATCATCCAGGGCGCCGGCGCCTTCGACCCGGAGGTCGCCGAGATCACCGGCGCCCGCTCCATGACCGAGGTCCAGGCCGAGTCCGCCGGCAACGCCGCCCAGCAGGCCGAGCGTGAGGTCTCCCAGCTCACCAAGCAGCTGGAGCGCGCCCAGCGCCGCGCGACCGAGCTGCGCGAGGAGGCCGACCGGCTGGTCGCCCGGGTCGCCCGCGAGCGCGGCGAGGACCCCGAGACCGCGGTGGCCGAGGCACAGGCGACGGCGGCCGAGGAGCTCGCCGTGGCCCAGGAGTCGGCGCAGCGCGAGACCGAGCGCGAGGAGCGTCCGGCGGCTTCGGCGCCGTACGAGCGCCGGGAGCGCCGCGGCTACGACCGGGACCGCGGTGAGCGGGGCTTCGAGCGCCGCGATGAGCGTCGTCCGTTCGACCGTGACCGCGGTGAGCGTGGCGACCGCGGTGGCCGTTCCTTCGAGCGCCGTGACGACCGTGGCGGTTTCGAGCGCCGTGACGACCGTGGCGGTTTCGAGCGCCGTGACGACCGTGGTGGCCGTGGCTTCGAGCGCCGTGACGAGCGTCGTCCGTTCGACCGTGACCGTGGCGAGCGTGGCGAGCGTGGCGACCGCGGTGGCCGTTCCTTCGAGCGCCGTGACGACCGTGGCGGTTTCGAGCGCCGTGACGACCGTGGTGGCCGTGGCTTCGAGCGCCGCGATGAGCGTCGTCCGTTCGACCGTGACCGTGGCGAGCGTGGCGACCGCGGTGGCCGTTCCTTCGAGCGCCGTGACGACCGTGGCGGCTTCCGCCGGGACGAGCGCGGCGGGCACCGGGGCAGCGACCGTCCGTTCAACCGCGAGCGTCGCGACGACCGTCCGGGCTTCCGCTCCGGCGGCCACGAGCGCCCCTACGGCCGCCGTGACGACCACCGCGGCAACGGCTCCTTCGGCCGCCGCGAGGACAAGCCGCGCTGGAAGCGCAACGGCTGACGCCGAGTGACCCGATGAGGGCCCGTACGACTGCGGTCGTACGGGCCCTTTTCAGTCACCGGGTGACGCATGTCGTACCCCTACGGAGGGAATTGCTGGGGGCATGACAGAAGACGCGAGAGTGAGTGGGCTGTCGGACGAGGAACGGCTGGCCCAGCTCGGCTACACCCAGGTCCTCGCCCGCCGGATGTCGGCGTTCTCGAACTACGCCGTCTCCTTCACGATCATCTCGGTGCTGTCCGGCTGCCTGACCCTGTATCTCTTCGGCATGACCACCGGCGGCCCCGCGGTGATCACCTGGGGCTGGGTGGCGGTGGGCCTGATGACGCTGTTCGTCGGCCTCTCGATGGCCGAGATCTGCTCGGCGTACCCCACCTCGGCCGGCCTGTACTTCTGGGCCCACCGCCTCGCACCAACCCGCTCGGCGGCGGCCTGGGCCTGGTTCACCGGCTGGTTCAACGTGCTGGGCCAGGTCGCCGTGACCGCCGGTATCGACTTCGGCGCGGCCTCCTTCCTCGGCGCGTACCTGAACCTCCAGTTCGGCTTCGAGGTGACACCGGGCCGCACTGTCCTGCTGTTCGCGGCGATCCTCGTCCTCCACGGCCTGCTGAACACCTTCGGCGTGCGGATCGTCGCCCTCCTGAACGACGTGAGCGTGTGGTGGCACGTGCTGGGCGTGGCGGTGATCGTCGGCGCGCTCGCCTTCGTCCCCGACCACCACCGGTCGGCGACGTTCGTGTTCACGCACTTCGTCAACGAGACGGGCTGGGGCAGCGGCCCGTACGTCGTCCTCCTCGGCCTTCTCATGGCCCAGTACACCTTCACCGGCTACGACGCCTCCGCCCACATGACGGAGGAGACCCACGACGCCGCCACGGCCGGCCCGAAGGGCATCGTCCGCTCGATCTGGACGTCGTGGATCGCCGGCTTCGTGCTCCTGCTGGGCTTCACGTTCGCGATCCAGTCCTACGACAGGGAACTGACCTCCCCGACGGGCGCGCCCCCGGCCCAGATCCTCCTGGACGCACTCGGCGCCACGACCGGCAAACTCCTGCTCCTGGTCGTGATCGGCGCCCAGCTCTTCTGCGGCATGGCCTCGGTGACGGCCAACAGCCGCATGATCTACGCCTTTTCGCGTGACGGGGCGCTGCCGTTCTCCCGCGTCTGGCACACGGTCAGCCCGCGCACCCGCACCCCCGTGGCGGCGGTCTGGCTGGCCGCGCTGGCCGCCCTGGCCCTCGGCCTCCCCTACCTGATCAACTCGACGGCGTACGCGGCGGTGACGTCGATCGCGGTCATCGGCCTCTACATCGCCTACGTCATCCCGACCTTCCTGCGGGTCCGCAAGGGTGCCGGCTTCGAACGCGGGCCGTGGCACCTCGGCCCCTGGTCCGGCCTGATCGGTGTCGTCTCGGTGACCTGGGTCGTGGTGATCACGGTCCTCTTCATGCTCCCGCAGGTCTCCCCGGTCACCTGGAAGACCTTCAACTACGCCCCCGCCGCCGTTCTGGCCGTCCTCGGCTTCGCGGCGACCTGGTGGCTGGCCTCGGCCCGCCACTGGTTCCTCGCCGGGGAGCGGGCCGCCGCTCCGAAGCTGGTTGAAAAGTGACAGACCTCCCCGTGACGCGGCCGGGTCACCGATACCCGATCGGAGACTCGGCCGCGTCCGGCTATGCTCGGACAGGCAACATCGCCTGGGCCCTTAGCTCAATTGGCAGAGCAGTGGACTTTTAATCCATTGGTTGTGGGTTCGAGTCCCACAGGGCCTACGGACGCGGGGGAGAGGTCATCCCCTCTGACCTGCTACGCAGCGCTCGGGTCGGCTTCGGTCGACTCGGGCGCTGCTCCGTTTTCGGGCTCTTGCGTGAGCGATGCGTGAGCGGGTGTGCCTGTGGTTTGCCGAACGTGCTTGGGCCCGGGATCGGTGGTTACCCCGTAGGTATGGGGTCAGGCAGAGTGCCCCACGGGCGGGCCGTCTGCCGTGGATGTGTCCAAGGACCGGTTCGGCAGGCGGTGTGCTCGGTCGGTAAGACGAATCCCGGGCCGCCCGAGTGGACGGCGCGGAGACGGGTCGGCAACATGCCGTCGCGATGACGGCAACACCGCGATGGCGGCCAGTCGTTGCGCCTTCCTGCCAAGAGGCGAGGTGATGGTCGTGCAGCGGCTCGACATCCACCGGCGTGACCGGGGGGAGCGGGCCCTTGTCACACTCGCCGGCGCGATTGGTCCGGCCACGGCTCCGCTGTTGCGGGCCGCGCTGGAGCAGTGCCTGCGCGACGGCATGACCGCCATCGACGTCGATCTCGCTACCGTCGGATCCTGTGACGCCAAGGGTCTGGACGTCTTCCTGACGGCATCGGACCGCGCCGACCGGGTGCACTCCTGCCTGCGGTTGCGCCACCCGTGCGCGCAGATCGCGCGGCTCCTCGCCGTCACCGACTCCGCGTCTCTGCTCAGCACCCCGCCGGGCGCGTCTCCGTCGGCCGACGAGCGGCACGGGGAAGGCGACTACACCGGTGGACCAGCCCCCAAGGACGGGATCCGGCTCCGCCGCCTCACCCGCGAGCAGGCGGAGGGGATGAGCGAGGACATCGCCGACCTGGCCGTGGAGCCCGCTGCGGGACTGTCCGCACATGCGGACCGCCAGCGGAGCGCCTTCTTGGACCGGCTTGCCGTCAGTGCCCGACGGCCCGGCTTCGCGCTGCTGGTTGCCGAGACGACGGTGCTGGTGGGGTGCGCGTTCGGATTTCCGGTAGGCCCTGGTGCCCGCTCCGAGCGCGGGTTGCAGGAGAGCGTCCAACGGCTCACCGGCTGTGCCCGGTTCATGCTCCTCACCCAGGTCGTGGCACGTCACCACGCCCAGTACCGCGACATCGGCCGCCGTCTGCAACAGCGTCTGCTGGCCGACCGGCACGCCGCCCTCGGAGTCGTCCTGCTTCATCCGGCCGACCAGACCGGTCGGGCCGCCTTCGAGTCCTGGGGCTGGCGGAACTGCGGGGAGATGATGGGGCTGCCCGGTCGGGGCGCGCCCTGCCTACTGGTGTTGTTCCGGGAGAGCGGGCCGGTACCGGCGCCTCGGGCCGCCCGTCCAGGCCGGGCGTAGCCTGGGCCGTACCGAGAGCATGTCGGGCGCACGCTCCGAGCGGCGCCGTTCCCGGCGAGTGACGAACGAGGGCAGCGGCTTGGCTGCCTGGGACGGGACCGCGCGATGGACTCCCTCACACCGCCCGCCGACGGTTCACCACCGGACGACGCGCACACGTACACGATGCCGCTGTCTCGTCTGAGCCTCACACCGGAGGCCAGCCACGGCCCACTGGACGGAGCGTGGTGGCCCCGTTGTGACGCCCTGGCCCTGGAGCTGCCCGCGCTTGTGGGTTCGCTGGACCCCGGCCACGGTACGGTCACCCGCGTCACGGTGGGCGCTGCGGACTGGCCCGACGCCCCGCAGACGGTGCGAGCGCCCGACCACGTGATCGAGGTCGTCCTGAGCGACGACACCGACGAGGCGCATGCCATCACCCTGGAGTGCGGCAGTGTCGGACGCTGGGAACTGCTGGTCGTCCCGCCCGACGAACCGGCCGGAACAGCAGGCCGGCTGATGACTGCCGCCGCCGATCCCTGGAACAGGCTGTCGGCTGGGCGCGTCCTTGCCCGGGTCGAGGGCGATGTCGGCTAGAAGAGCGCCGGGCAGCGGAACGGCTGATGATTGAGTGATGGGACGGGCAGTTTCCTTCGCCGGCCACCTCGGCCGCCGGGGTTCGAGTGGATCCGTCAGGTGAGGACATGACGGCTGAGCCGCGTACGGACCGCTCCGAGAGCTTCGGGGAAGCACTGCTGGGAGCGGTCCTCGATCGCGCGCACGAGCTGCCACCCCACCTCATCGGCCCGTTGGTTGCCGACGTGGTGGAGCGGCTGGGGGGCCGCTGCCCGCAGGTGCTGCTGCAGGACTACGGCCAGCTGCTGCTCGTACCCCTGCCCGGCGAGGGCCTCGCGGGCGGGGACCCGCCGGTGATCGACGACTCCGCAGCCGGCCGCTGTTTCCTCGACGCGGTGTCCGTGGAGCTGCCCGGGGAAGACGGCGTACGGGTCCACCTGCCGCTGCTGGACGGTGGCGACCAGGTGGGCGTCCTGGCCGTGACGCTGGACCGGCTCGACGACGACGGGCGCCGCATACTGCGCCGGCTCTCCGGTCTGGTGGCCGACCTGCTGGTGACCAAGCACGGATATTCCGACCTGTTCTTCCGTACCCGTCGCGGTGAACCGATGAGCGTGGCTGCCGAGATCCAGTGGTCTCTGCTGCCACCGCTGGCGATGATCATGCCTCGTGTCGCCGTGGCCGGGATCCTGGAACCCGCCTATGACGTGGCGGGTGACAGCTTCGATTACGCCCTCAACGGGGACATCCTCCACGTGGCCATGATCGACGCAATGGGGCACGGCCTGGACGCGGCCACCATGGCCACCGTGGCCATCGGCGCCTACCGCCACGCCCGCCGCCTCGGCACCGGCCTGACGGAGATCTACGCCTTCATGGACTACGCCGTGGCGAAACAGTTCGGTGCCGACCACTTCGTCACCGCGCAGATGATGCGGCTGGACACGACGACGGGCCACCTGCAGTGGGTCAACGCCGGCCACCCCGCGCCGATACTCGTCCGCGACCACCGTGTCACGGGTCGGCTCGTCGCGCCGACGACGCTGCCGGTGGGCCTTGGCGGTGCGGAGCCGGAGGTCAGTGCGCTGGGGTTGGAGCGAGGAGATCGCGTCCTGTGCTTCACCGACGGGCTGATCGAGGAGCACGAGGCGGGCCAGGAGCAGTTCGGGGAGGAGCAGTTGATCGACTGGGTGAATGGGCTGGAGGGGGCCGGCCGCGGGGTCCGGGCGGTGGCGCGCTCCCTGTCGCACACACTCTTGCGAGCGCGGGGCGGCCGGACTACAGACGACGCCACACTGCTCCTGGTGGAGTGGCGCGGCTGACCTGTGGCCGCCGGGTGGGACGACTCGTCAGCCCGACGGCGTGTGCCCGCCTCCTGTGTCGATGAGGATCTGCTCCGCCGAGCTGACGTTGCCGGCCAGGACGGCCTGGGCCATCGCCGTGCGAGCGTCCTCGGGTGTGGCCTCCGGCGGGACGACCAGCAGCGAGAAGTGGTCCCTGTCCCCCCGGGTGATCAAGACCGTGTCATCACCCACCGGGAAGGAGTCCACGTGCACTACACGGTCGTTCACGACGATCCGCGTGGGGAGCGCCGCCCAGGCCGTGGCATCCAGCCCGACCCGGCTCAGCGGGCCGAGGTGCTCGGTCAGAGCGCTCAGCAGGGCGGGCAACTCGACCCCGATGTCACGCGACCGCGGCCACCAGGCACCGTCGAGGACACCTTCGCGAGATGCCGTCGTCTCCAGCCGGAGCAGTGCGCTGCCCGGCCTAACAGCATGGTGGACACCGCTCGGCAGATGCCGGGAACCACGGGATGTGTCGGAGTCGGTCATGGGGACCATCCGTTCGGGATCCGGCGCGAACACGGGATGCGCCTCGCTTCTGACCACGCTACTCCGCATGACCGCGAGCACCCGCGTCGCCGGGAATCGCCGGGACGCCTGTACACAGCGAGGGGAAGCCGCATGAGGGGCTGCGCAGAGGGCACCCGGGTGGTGGCGGCTGCGAGGCCGCAGGGTCGGCTGTCTGTCGGCATCAGCAGCCTCGGAGACCTGCCTGAGAGCGCCAGCCATGACGACACTCCGTGAACGCAAGACCTACCGCAAGGCCATCCTCCGGCACCTCTACGGAGCCGTGGAGCGCAACCGACCCGAGGTCAGCGGAGCGGCACTCCGCGAGGCGCTCCGGCTGCCTGACGACGACCTGTCCGCAGCCTGCGCCTACCTGGCCGACGAGGGCCTGATCGCCGTCGAGTGGACGTCGCACAAGACGCCCGCCACCGCCTCACTGTCCCATGACGGCATCCGGTACATGGAGGAGGAAGAGGAGTGGGGTGACCCCAGGCCGAGCGAGTGACACGGCCTCCACGCTCCGCTGCTTTTCGGGCAGGGACTTCAATCCCCGTGTGACGAACGCGCGGATGTGCCGGTGGCTTGTGGATCGAACGCTGCCGTGGCGGACGGTTCGGCTGCTGCTGCTGCCGGACGAGACCGGGGGATCAGCTTCGCCGCCTTCTCAGCGATTTCGCGGTCCAGCTCGGGCAGCAGGCTCGTGTACGTGTCCGAGGTCAGCGTGATGGTGGAGTGCCGGAGCGTCTCCTTCACCGTGTGGATGTCGCCGCCGCCTCCGTGCGTGAGCGTCGCGGCCACGTGGCGCAGGTCCCGCAGGGTGATGGGCGGCAGGTCGGTCGTGGCGAGGATGCGCCGGAAGGTCTCCGAGACCGTCTCGGGGTGGAGCCAGGAGCCGTCCTCCTTCGTGAAGACCTTGCCCGTGTCCTTCCAGGCGCCGCCCCAGTCCGCACGCTCCTTGTCCTGGCGGGCCCTGTGGTCGCGCAGCACGGCGATGTTCATGCTGTCGAGCGCGATCGTGTTCGCGCTGCCGTCCGTCTTCGGCTCGGACTCGTAGGGGTCCCAGCCGTCGACCACGATCTCCTTGGCGGGGGTGATGAGGCCGGCGGCGAGGTCGATTTCGTGCCAGTCCTGGCCGACCGCCTCGCCACGACGGAGGCCGCGGGTGCCCATCAGGTGGAAGATCGCGTACAGCCGGTCGCCCTCTGCGGCGTCGAGGAAGACGCCGAACTGCTGCGGGGTCCACACCATGACCGGGCCGGGGATCTCGCCCGTCTCGCGCCAGCGTCGTACCCGTTCCTCGGTCCAGAGGAGAGGTTTGGGGCGCTTGCCGGACTCCAGCTCGACGTGGGAGGCCGGGTTGAAGATGATCAGCTGCTGGGCAATCGCGGAGTTCAGCGCCGCGCGCAGGGTGCGGCGGATCGCCTGCCGGGTGGCCGGACCGGTGATCTTCCGGAACGGCTTCATCTCCGCCAGCTTGGCCCGCTCGGCCGCGAGCAGCTTTCGCTCGGCGCCTACGGGGCGGCCCGGCTTGCTCGGCTTGCAGCGGGCGATCTGCTCGCGGCGGGCTTCGTTCTCGGCCGCGATCACCTCGTTCTCGTCGGCGATCGCGTCGAACATCTCCACGAGATGGCCGACGTTGAGTCGGTCGAGGCGTATCTGGCCGATGCGGGGCTTCAGGTGGACGCGGATGTGGGAGGCGTAGCCGTTGAGCGTGGTCTTGCGGCGCTTCTTCGCGGCGAACCACTGGTCGAGCCACTCGCCGACGGTGAGGCTGCCACGGAGGGCCAGGCCCGCGCGCAGACGGCGCCGGGTCTCCTCGATGGCCGGTAGCGGGGCTTTCTCGGCTGCGACTTCCTCCAGCAAGGCGACGAGGCGCTGGAGACTATCGGGGTCGTCCTTGTCCGCGAGGGCGAGAAGGGAGCGGACGTGGTCGAGGTCCGCCTGGGCGTCCTTCAGGGACTCGTAGCCGGCGCGGCTGAAGGAACGGCGGGTGCCGTCCTCGCGGGGTGGCAGCTCCTGACGTATGGAGTAGTAACCGTGCTTGCGGCTCTTGCGCTTCGGGCAGGAGGAACCGAGTTCCTTGCCGGTCTTCGGGTCGCGGCAGGAGCAACGGCGGTAGGTGGAGCCCTTCAAAGGCGTTCCTCCGGGGTGGTTTCGGTATCGGGCTCGGCAGGGTCGACGTCACCCAGCACGGGTGGCAGGTCGGGTGGGGTGGCTCCCTCCTCGCGGAGGTCGCGGCGGAGGTAGCGAAGCCTGTACTTGGCGGAGATGGCCTGGTCGGCGTACTTGGCCCGCTGGCGCTCGGCCTCTTCCTTCTCGGCGCGGCTGGTGGCTGTCTTGGCCGCGAACCGCGCCCGTTCTTCCTCTTCGATCGCGGCGAGAGCGGTGCGGACGAGGCTGGCGTGAAGCTCGAAGTCGGGGACCAGGCCCGCGTCGTAGCCGGGCACGTCCTCCTCACCGGTGAAGCGGCGCAGGGCGTCCCAGGTGGGCACGAGGTGCTGGAAGGGGAGTTCCTGGGTCTCCTCGACGTAGCCGACCGGGAAGATCAGGCAGACCGGGTACGTCTCCAGGGCGGCGGCCAGGACCATGACGTCCACGAGGGGCAGGTTGGCTCGGCGGCCGGACTCCATGTTGGCGATCACGTTGCGCGGGATGGAATGCCCGAGCTGTTCGCACCGGTCCGCCAGGTCCTGTGCGCTCCATCCCATCTCCTTCCTTCTGCGCCGGACTTCGCCGGCCACGTTGGCCTTGATCCGGTCCGCCCACTCGGGGACGTCGTCCTCGTCGCTTCCATCATGGGAACCATGCTGTGTCATGAAGACACAGTAGCTTCGTCATCCTGGTTTGTAGACGCCTGGAGACGGATGTGATGACCGCGTTCGCCGAGGGCTGCATGGAAAGGAGCGCGCTGCATGCGCGACGACGCGACGGCCGCAGACTCGAAGGGCGTGAAGGGGATGAGCCGGGAAGAGGTACTCGCCCTTCCCGTGGCGGTTGACCTGGACACGAGCAATCGGGCGCTGGGGCTCGGCCGGAGTAAGGGGTATGAGTTGGCGAAGCGGGGCGCCTACCCGTGCAAGGTGCTGCGGCTGGGCAACGCCTACCGGGTGGTGACCGCAGATCTGTGGGAGCTGCTCGGGCTGGCGGCGTGAAGGCGTGGGAGCGTAGCAGACGGTTCTGCGCTGAGCTGACACAGAAACGCTGGACTGATGCCGGGGGCGGACGTACTGTCCGTGTTCCCTCGGGGAGCAGACCGCAGGTCCCGAGAAGGGACAGAACGCGTGTCCCGACTCGGGACAGAGCACGTGTTCCGCCTCGGAACACGGCGAGCCTCCGGCGCGGCAACGCCGGAGGCCCGGGAGTCCCCGTCGCCCGCATCCAACGAACGATCCGCGCCGTCGGGCCTGCATGCCCGGCGCCGCAGAAGAGGAGCCGCCCAGTGCAACCTGAGAACCCCGCGCCCTATTCCGCCCCTGTACCTGCCGCTTGGCCGCCGGTCGCGGTGCCGGGCAAGCCTGACCAGGGCGAACCCGAGCACGCCGCGCCGGTCGCGGCGACCGAGACACCGACACCGGATCCGGAGCCGACCGCTGGGTCGGCGCTGCTGGACGAACTGCGTGCGCAGATAGCGAAGTTCGTGATCCTGCCCTCGCCGGAGGCGCTGGACGCGGTGACGCTGTGGGTGGCGGCGACTCATCTGCAGCCTGCCTGGCAGCACGCACCGCGTCTGGCAGTGGTGGGACCGGCGAAGCGATGCGGCAAGTCGCGGCTGCTGGACGTGCTGACCGAGACGGTCCACGAGCCGATGCTCACCATCAACACCACACCGGCGGCGGTGTTCCGGTCGATCACCGAGGAGCCGCCCACGCTCCTGGTGGACGAGGCGGACACCATCTTCGGTACGCCGAAGATGGCGGAGAAGAACGAGGAGATGCGCGGTCTGCTGAACGCCGGCCATCAGCGCAACCGCTTCGTCACGCGGGTGGTCGGCAATGACCACACCCCGCACCGGTTCGCCACCTTCGCCATGGCGGCGCTGGCGGGGATCGGTGACCTGCCCGACACGATCATGGATCGGGCTGTGGTGATCCGTATGCGCCGCCGGGCGGAGGGTGAGCGCGTCAAGCCCTTCCGCTCCCGACGCGACATCCCCGCTCTGCACGACCTGCGCGACCGGATCGCTGCATGGGCAAGGCCGCTGCTGGACGAGGCGGCGGACCTGGAACCGGACATGCCGGTGGAGGACCGGGCCGCGGACACCTGGGAGCCGTTGGTCATCATCGCCGACCTGGCCGCCGGATCCTGGCCCCGGCGCGCCCGCCAGGCGTGTGCACGGATGGTCGCCGCCGAAGTCGAGGCAGAGGAGGACCGGCCCGGCGGAGCCCGGATCCTCGCCGACATCCGCAAGGTGTTCGCGGCCCAGCGCGAGCCCGACAGCCTCACCACGGACGAACTACTCCACCAGCTCCGCCAGGATGCCGAGAGCCCCTGGGCGGAGTGGGGACGCAACGGGCTGAACGCCAAGGACCTGGCAGCGATGCTCCGGGAGTTCGGCATCAGGCCCGGCAACGTCCGCCTCGCCGACGGAACCCAGCGCAAGGGCTACATGCGCAACAAGTTCCTCGACGCCTGGCGGCGCTACTGCCCCACCGTTCGCTCAGTGAACGCCGCACCGGCCGCCCCCGCCGCAGACTGAACCCCACACCCCCGGGTGCCCGTACCTGCCGTCCCTGCCGTGATCTCGCAGGTCATACGGCATACAGGCAAGACGGCAACTGGGGCCAAGACGGCAACTCGATCATGGTGATCGCTGGCTGCCGTCAGGACGCCGCCCGGATCCGTCTTGTGCCGTCCCGCGCGTCCCCGCCGTATCACCGCAGGTCAAAGCCCAGTCCGCCGGGACGGCACGACGTAACGGTGCCGTCCCGGCCCGCAGGGGATACATCGAGACGCAACCGGCCGATCGCGCGCCGCGAGGCCGCGCCCCGCACACGCCGGACGGCACGCGAACGCCGCGGGTACGGCAGATCAAGGCCCTGCCGTACCGGCCCTGACCTGCGCTTGCAACGGCCAAGACGGCAAGACGGATCACACCACCCACCCCAGGAGCACCCCGCTTGACCCTCCCCACCCCCATGAGTCGGGCGCACCGCCCCGACGAAGGACGGCTGTCGATGACCAAGCAGGACATCGAGCGATACACGCTCGGTGCGGCCGGAGTCGTCATCGTCGCCCTCACCATCAGCGGATTCTGGCTGTCGTACGCGCACCTCGCCGAGGTTGCCGGCCAACACGGGTTGCGCAGCTCTCCCACCCGCCGCTGGGCCTGGCCAGCCACTTTGGACGCCTTCATCATCGCGGGCGAACTGCTCATGCTCCGCGCGGGCCTGCGCAGGGTGACCGATAAGTGGGCAATCGCCCTCACGGCCACTGGATCGGTCGGCTCCATCGCGCTCAACGTGGCCGGGGTCAACGGCACGGGCAGTGCGAGCACCGTGCCGCTGCTCGACTACGTGGTTGCTGCGGTTCCGCCGACCGCCGCGCTGCTGGCCTTCGGTGTCCTGATGCGCCAGATCCACCAGCTTGTCGACCAGCCCGCAGGCCATCCGGATCCCGCGCCGGTTCAGGCGCCGGAACCACCGGTCACCGCCCCCGCCAGGGCCGCCGATTCCGCGCAGCCCACCGCTCAGGCGCCCGCCGTACCTGCCCAGCCGCCGGAACCACCTTCCGCGATTGCGGAGCGCAGGCCACGCGGTGGCCGCCCACCTGGCGCCACGCTTGAGGAACTCGTGGAGATCGGCCGGATTGCCCTCGCCGAGCACGGCACGCTCACCCGGTCCCTCCTCCGGAAGTCCGTCAAGGACAAGGGGCTGACGATCAGCAGCGAGCGGCAGACCGACGTGATGAGCGTCCTGCGGCCCGAGATCGAAGCCACCGTCGAAACCGGTCCGGACGGCAACTGACCGGAACAGCTACGGGGTGACCGGAGCCCTTCCGGTCACCCCGGCCAGCCAGCCACGTCGCCCGCTCATCCACAACCTGTGGACCGCGCGCTGGCCGCCAGTGCCGGCCAGCCCTCTCCTACGACCCGCATGCGCATTGCGCCCCTTTTCGGAGAACCTCCCGTGACGTCACCCCTGTCCCGCACCGGCCACCCTGCCGACGAGCCACTGACCCAGGCGAAGTCCCCTACGCTGATGGGCCGTCTGAGGAGCGCGTTCGGACGGGGTGCCCCTGGCGGAGCCAGTAGTACCCCGAGTCCGACTCAAGGCCGGACTTCGGGGGTCTCCGCCCCAGGGGTGGCGGAGACGGCCCAGCGCCAGGGGGCGCAGGACCAGGAGGTCGTGACCGAGGGCGGCCCCGACCAGGACATACTCCACGCCGTCCAGCGCGAAGTTCTCCGCCCTGCCCGCACCGCCGAGATTTACACCGGCGAGCCCGTTGTGCAGAGCGTGCAGCCCACCATCCGCCGCTTCAACGGCACCAAGCGCGTCGAGCGCGTCGGCCCCCTGCGCTTCACCCCCGACCAGCTCGCCCTGCTTCAGGACACTGCCGCCCAGCATGGCTACAAGGGCCACTCCGGATTCGCCGCCGACATCGTCCTCGCCTTCATCACCGGCCGGTTCACCGCCAACCTGCCTCTGTCCGAGGACCGCCGCCGCACTCATATCTTCCGCGCCCAGGTTCTGCGCCAGCTCAACCGGATCGGCGTCAACGTCAACCAGATCGCCCGCGTCCTCAACAGCGACCACACCCCACCCGACATCCGCCAGCGCCTGACCGAACTCCAACAGCTGCTGGAACTGATCGCCGAGGCCCTGCGCCAGCCCGTCGATCCGGAGACGGAGGTGTCCGCGTGATCGCCGCCATCAAACCGGCAGGCTCCAACACCCGCGGCCTGCTCGCCTACCTCTACGGCCCCGGACGCCACGACGAACACCTCGACCCACACATCGTCGCAGGGTTCGCCATGCTCGGGATGCCCGACCCTGGCCGCGACGAGAACGCCACCCTTACCGAACTCGCCCGCTACCTCGACGAACCCGTGCGGCTGCGCAACAGCGAGTTTGGACAGAAGGTCACCGATCACGTCTGGCACTGCCCCGTCCGTGCCGCACCCGAGGACCGCTATCTCTCCGACGCCGAGTGGGGCGAGATAGCCCAGCGCATCGTCCAGGCCGCCGGCATCGCACCCGCCGGCGACGACCTTGCCTGCCGCTGGATCGCCGTACGCCACGCCGACGACCACATCCACATCCTCGCCACCACCGTCCGCGAAGACGGCCGCCGCCCCAAACTCCACGACAGCGGCCTGCGCGTCGGCGACGCCTGCCGCCAGATCGAGAAGGACTACGGGCTGCGGCAACTCAAGAAGGGCGACCGTACTGGTGCCCGCCGACCCACCCAGGCCGAATTGCACAAGGCCGAACGCCTCGGATGGGAACAGACCAGCACCGAGTGGCTCCAGGACTCCATCCGCGCCGCCATCCCCCACGTGACAGGCGCCGAGGAGTTCATCGCCTACCTCGAAGCCGATGGCATCGAGGTCAAGACCAGGCGCGGACCGTCAGGCGACCTCCTCGGATACGCCGTCGGCCGCCCCGGCGACCTCAACGACAACGGTGAGCAGATCTTCCACCCGGGAGGCAAGATCGCCCCCGACCTCTCCCTGCCCAAGATCAAGGCACGCCTCGAATCCAGCGGGCCTGAAGAGCACCCCACCGCCCGCCGCAACCGCCCCAGCACCCCCTGGCGCCAGGCCACCGAGGCACTCGACACCCTCCACACCGACCTCACCGACGACACACACGCCCAGGCCCACATCGCAGCCCTCGGTGAGCTGCTCGAAGCCGCCGCCCAGAAGGCACCCGACAACCTGCGCGCCGAACTCCGAGCCGCATCCACGGCGTTCGCCCGAGCCCAGCGCTCCCAGATCCGCGCCGAGGACCGAGCCGCCCACGCCCTGCGCAACGCGGCACGCGACATCGTCCACACTGCCACCGGCCCCGACGGCAGCACACTCGCCGCCATGCTCGCAGCCCTTCTCTGGGCAACCATCGTCGCCAGGCGCTGGCACGAAGCGAAGAACCACGCCCACCAGGCCGACGCCGCCCGCCAGGCCGTCCAACACCTCCAGACAGCCGCAGACCGCGCCCTCGCCCCGACGCTGACCGAACTCGCAGCCCGGCCGCCCAGGGATCAAGCCCGCCGCGTTCTCGCGAGCGACGTACGGGCAGCCGTCCCCGACCACGCCGAACGGATCCTCGCCGACCCGGCCTGGCCCGCGCTCGCCACAGTCCTCGCCGACGCCGAAGCCCGCGGCCACCAACCCCACCAGCTACTCAAGGAGGCCGCCGCCCAACGCGAACTGACCACCGCCCGCCAGCCCGCCCGCGTCCTGATCACCCGCATCCAGCACACCGGCCGAAACCCGGCCCCCAACCGCCGCGCCGAAGCCGCCCGCCGACGCTCGACCATCGCGGGCTCGGTCGGCACTTCCCAGAGCCGTGGCCACCAGATCACAGCTGCCGCATCGACGCTCACCGAACATCAGCACCGGCAGCGTCGGTAGGGACCAACACTGCCTGCGCCCCGGCGACATAGCTGTCAACGCTGATGCCCTCGCTCCTTCTCGGTGGCGATGGCATCAGCGATTCCTGCGGTTTTGCCGCGTTAGGCGACCTTCGCTTCACATGGGACGCCTGAGGCATCAGCCCGCGAGACGCGCAACAGGGCGGCACAAGCCAGGACCTCGACCAGGTGCTTGGCCAGGAGCCCGACGTGCGGGTCCGGCTGGATTAGGGCGGTGACATGGCCACGGGCGGTGCGTTCCCTGGCCCACTCGTGGTCGAGGTTGGTGAAGTCGTCGTCGATCCAGATGGCTGGTGCGTCGCCGAGCCAGGCGTCGACGTGGTCGCGTTTCCACAGGTAGCCGTTGGGGTGGCTGGTGGTGATCTGCGGACGCGGCAGGTCGACGTGCTGCAGGGGCGGGAGGCCGAGGAGCGGGCCTATGAGCGTGGTGGCGTCCTGGCGCCAGCTGGTGCACCAGACGGGGGTGACCAGGCCGGTTCGGATCACGTGCATGAGCAGGGGGCCATGCGCGGGGTTGAGCCAGATGGTGACCGGGTTGTCGGCGGTCCGGCCGGTGGGTACGACATCGTGGCGCGTGTGGGTCTCGGGGCCGGCTCCTTCCGCGTCCGGGAAGGGGATGAGGACGCCGTCGACGTCGAGAAGTAGGTAGGGCGGGCGCATCGGGTTCTCCCAGGGGGCCGGGGGCTGGGGTCAGAGCTTGCACGCGGTGATCAGCAGAGTGGTGGGCCAGAGGCCGTGGCGGGCGTCGTGGAATTCCTGGGCCGAGGCGAGCCAGAGACCCGCTCGTCCGAGGTGCTTCTCCCAGCGGTCGGCGTCGAACTCCCAGCGTGCGATGGGCAGGCGTGTGCGATCGGGGAGGGTGACGTAGTCCCGGCCGGGACGGTCATCGGTGGAAGGCCGCCTGCCGCCCCGCTGAGGGTGCGGAACCGAGAAGGCGAGGGTGCACCCGGGTTTGAGGTGCTGGGCGATGGCTGGGAGCAGCAGTTCGGGGGCTACGAGTCCGATCGCTCCGAAGACGGAGTAGATCGCGTCGAAGCGCTCGTCGGAAGCCTGCAGGTAGTGCAGGGCGTGGCCGGCGACGAAGGTGAGGTTGTTCAGCCGTCCGTAGTGGGAGCGGGCTCGGCGGACCTGTAGGCCGACGAGGTCGACGCCGGTGACGTGGGCGCCGTAGCGGGTGGCGAGGTGGGCGGCGTTGTGGCCGGGGCCGCAGCCGAGTTCCAGCAGTCGCTTGCGCCGCAGATCCGGGCCGAGGATTTCGGCGCCGGGTCCGCTACCGGGCCGCGTGGTCCATTCCATGCGCGCGGGGACGGACAGCGGCTCGGCGGGGCTGGCCGTGGTGCGTTGGAGTGCGTGGACGTACCACGGGGATGCCTGGGCGAGCACGTCAGACCTCCAGGAGGCGGAGGACGTCGGTGAGGTGGCGGCGTACGGCCTTGATGTAGGCGGTGTCGGTGGCCGGGTCGTTGATCCAGCGGATGGACTGCTCCATGAACCACTCGACGGCCCAGACGCGGTGCCAGCCCAGCGCCCACTTCTCCGCCGGAAGCCCGCCACGCTCGGCGAGGGCGTCCGGGGTGCCGCCCTCGGTGACGTACGTCTCCAGGAAGACGCGCAGACGTACGGGGTCGGGGTCCTCGATGGTGCCGTGCCAGCTGGCGAGGTCGAGCAGGCCGGGGCCGGTGAAGGCGCGGGCGAAGTCCAGCAGCCGCCAGCCGCGCCGGCCGATGTGGAGGCTGGTGGGGTGGAACTCGGAGTGCACCCAGCCGAACGGGCCGACTGTGGCACCGGCCGAGCGCGTCTCGGCGGCTTGGGCGATGCGGTCGAGCGCGTCCTCGATGTCGAGGGTGTCCTCCCACCGGTCGGCCTTGCGCAGGTGGCCGAGGTGTTCCAAGGCCCGCGCCGGGAGGCCGTGCAGACCGTCCTGATCGAGGACCGGCAGGGCGGCGGCCGTGCGGGTGCGGTGCAGAACCACGGCTGCGGCGGCGCCGTCGAGGTCGTCGGCTTCGCGGATGGGAGCGCCGAGGTCTTCCAGCAGCATCCCGAGCCAGCCGTCCAGGACTGCGGAGGCGTGAACGGAAGGAACGGGGACGCCGAGCGTTTTTGCCAACCGGAGTGCCTGGTCCTCCCTGTCGAAGGGCCTCCTGGCGTACTTGAAGATGGCGGTGCTGCCGTCGGTGAAGGTCAGGCGTTCGACGCCGGACATGGACCAGACGCGCACCTGTTCACGCGATGCGCACGTTTGGTTGGCGAGGGTCAGCAGGTTGTCCAGGAGTTCGGCGTTGAGGGTCGCGTCCATGAAGGGCTCTCCAGTGCGGTGGTGGCGTCCGGGGCGGGCGAGAAGTGCCTGCCCGCCCCGGAGCCGAGCGTGCGGTGCGGGTGCTATGCGGCAGGGCTGACGCGGTGGGCGTAAACCTCCTCCATCCAGCCGGCCTTGAAGGCCGCCAGGTCGTCGCGGAAGGCGGTCATCGACGCCCCGTAGGGGGCGACCACGCCGCCGGCCTGATCCGGCACGGACTGGCAGCCGTGCACGAGCCGACCACCGAGGGCGGCGTGGGCCTTGATGGACTCGATGCGGCGGTGCTCGTTGAACCACCCACCGTGGTAAACCTCGTCCAGCATCCCGCCCATCTCGTCGTCCAGGTCGAAGACGACCGAGGTCGCGGCCGGGAAGAACCAGCACGGGCCGACGTTCGAGATGTGCCCGTCCAGCTCCACCTTGTTGAGCGCCATCAGCGTGGCTGCCTCGCGCAGCATCCGCAGGTGTTCGGCGGTGATCTGCGGCAGGCCGAGGCCGGCGAGGTGCTCGTCGCGGAACAGGTAGGCGTACACCTCGTAGGCGGTGGACAGTACGCGGGCGGCGTCCGAGGTGGACTCGCCGTGGGCCTTGATGAAGTCCAGGGCAAGCTGCTCGACCGCGCTCTCGGTCGTCTCCTGCACCTCCAGGAGCTGGGACTTGACCAGCTCCCAGTCGGCGACGAGCCAGGTGTTGGACTCGAAGCGGAAGAAGTACTCGGCCGGGTTGATCGTGATGCGCCGGCCGTGGATCTGGATGCCCGGCAGGCGGCTCCAGCGTGCGTCGAACGCCTGGGGCAGCTCGACCGTGATGGCCGTGGTGTCGATGGTGGTCACCGTGTCTCCGTCTCTGATCGGCCGGGTTCGGGCACAGGCGTGCCCGAACCCGGAGCGGGTGTACGGAACTTCGGGGAGCCGCCCGGCCGAAGGGGGGAGCCTGGTCACGGTGTCGGACCGTGCCGGGCGGCTGATACTCAGTGAACACGCCGTCACGCACAGTGGGTACGGTGAGAGGCAGTCGAAGCGGTATACGCGGTTTACAGCTCCGGAGCGGAGGCGGTCGTGGCAGCGCAGAGAGAACCCAACTCGCGCCTGCGCGAGACCATCGAGGCGACGGGCTGTACCTACGAGGCTCTGGCGAAGGACATCCGACGCATCGCGGCTGAGAACGGAGAGACCCTCCAGACCAACAAGTCGGCTGTCTCCCATTGGGTGAACGGCAACCGCCAGCCGACCGGCCGGACCGCCCGGTACCTCGCCGAGGCACTGTCCCGGCGAGCAGGCCGCACGATCACCGAGACGGAGATCGGTCTCCGTGGCGGCGAGGCACCGACCGAGCAGGCCGATCCCGTCCTCGCCGCGACCGACCTGGGCCGTGCCGACGTCGAGCGCCGACGCTTCCTGGCCGTGGCCGCCTTCACCGCAGCCGGCGTCGCCATGCCCCTTGCGTACGACCACGAAGCCACTGCCCGCATGCTCCGGGCTCGCACCGGTAGCTCCCTGGTCGGTGCGGAGGACGTGGACGTCGTACGCCAGATCACCGCAGCTTTCAGTGCCGCCGACGAGCGTCTCGGTGGCGGCCATGGCCTCACCACCGTTACCGCGTATCTCGCCGACACCGCAGCCCCCATGCTCCGAGGGCGGTTCCCGAACGAAGCCTTACGCCGGGCAGCCTTCGGAGCGGTCGCCGAACTCGCCTACCTAGCAGGGTGGAAGCACCACGACCTGGGCCAGGAAGGTGCCGCCCAGCGCTACTACCAGGTCGGCTACCAACTCGCCTGCGAAGCCGACCCGCACGGTCACGCCGCCTGGATGATGCGCGCCCTCGCCCACCAGGCCCTCAGCCTCAAGGAACCCCACCACTGCGTCGACCTCGTCGAGGGCGCACTGACCCGCGGCCTGGGCCGCGTCGACGGCCAGACCGAGGCGCTGCTCCACATCACCCATGCCCGCGCGTACGCCGCTGTGGGCGAGAGGCCCGCAGCGGCCCGCGCCCTGCTCGCCGCCGAAGATGCCCTCCTACGCGACGACGGCCCCCAGCCGAGCTACTCCCGCGTCAGCGGTCCAGCCGCCGGCACCGTCGCCAGCCACACCGCCCGCACCCTGACCGACCTCGCCGACCACGTCGGCACCGAGCAACAACACCGCGACGCCCTGGTGCGCTGGGACCCCGAGAAGTACAAGCGTGTCCACGCCCTCACCTACGCCGACCTCGGCGACAGCCTCGCCGCCCAAGCCCGAGCCGACGAAGCCGTCGCCGCCTGGTCCCAGGCCCTGTCCCTCATGGAGGGCATGACCTCGGACCGCACCCGCAAAGCGATCAACTCACTCCGTTCCACCCTCGCCATCTACCAGCGTCGCAGAGTGCCCGGAGCCGCCGAACTCGCCCGTCGCGCACGCGAAGCACTGGCCTAAGCTGCCCACCAACCGGCCGACGAAGGGACACAACCGTGGCTCAGCGGACAACCGACGACCAGCCCAAAGCCCTCAAGCCCGCCCTCGAATCCATGACCCTGCTGGTCGGCGCCGTCATCGTCCACGACAAGGCCACCAACCGCGTCGTCCTCCTCCAGCGCAGCCAGAACGCCAAGTTCGCCCAGGGCATGTGGGACCTGCCCGTCGGCAAGAGCGAGCCCGGCGAGCCGATCACCGAGACCGCCGTACGCGAGCTGTACGAGGAAACCGGCCTGACAGTGAAGCCGGAGGCCCTGAAGGTGGCCCACATCATCCACGGTGCCTGGGGCGTCGAAGCTCCCAACGGTTTCCTCACCGTCGTCTTCGCTGCCCACGAATGGACGGGCGAGCCCGAAAACCGCGAGCCGCGCAAGCATGCCCAGGTCCGCTGGGTCGACGCCGACGCAATCCCTGAGGAGTTCGTCGACACCACTGCCAGCGCCCTTCACAGCTACCTCAGTGACGGTCCTCAAGTCTCACTTGACGGATGGAAGTAGCAGGCAGGTGCTCAGCCGCTGCTGGGCCCGGCCCCTCCAACCGGGAAGGGGCCGGGGCCCCAGGGCTTGTGCCTCAGCCGGTGCAGCCGCACCCCGATGCGGCCTTGGCCTCGGTGACGGTCTGGGCTGGGTCGACCGCTGCCTCGGCCGGAGTGCAGCAGGCGTTGACGCCGCAGCAGGCGTCGGGCGACTCTCCAGCCTCGGAAAACGTGTCGGTCGTTACCGGCTTGGTGGCCCGGACGATCGCCGAGTGCATTCCGTCCGCGACCGTATGGGTTGGGGTGATCTCGATGTCCGTGAACCCGGCGGCTTCCAGCCCTGCGCGATATTCGGCGAAGGACAGCGCGCCGGCGATGCAACCGACGTAGTCACCGCGCTCGGCACGCTGGTCGGGGCTGAGTGAGTCGTCGGCAACGACGTCCGAGACGCCGATACGCCCACCTGGCTTCAGAACACGGAAGGTCTCCGCGAACACGGCGGGCTTGTCGACGGACAGGTTGATCACGCAGTTCGAGATCACCACGTCGATGGTGTTCGCGGGCAGCGGGACGGACTCGATGGTGCCCTTCAGGAACTCGACGTTCGTCGCGCCGGCCTTCTCAGCGTTGGCAAGTGCCAGTGCCAGCATCTCGTCGGTCATGTCCACCCCGTACACCTTGCCGGTGGGGCCGACGCGTCGGGCCGAGAGCAGGACGTCGATGCCGCCGCCGGAGCCGAGGTCGAGGACGCGCTCACCCTCCCGCAGCTCTGCGACGGCGGTCGGGTTGCCACAGCCGAGGGAGGCGGCGACGGCCTCAGCGGGGAGGGCGTCGCGCTCGTCGGCGGCGTACAGGGTCGAGCCGAAGTTCTCGTCGACCTCGACCGGCTGCGGCCCGCAACAGGCGGCGCCGCCCTCGGTCACCTTCATGGCCGCCGCCGCATAGCGCTGGCGGACGGTTTCACGCAGGTCACTGGACTGCTCGCTCATGACTCACTCCCAGGGGGCGGGGCATGGCGGTGCCCCGGAACGGCCTGTATTGACGTTCATTGATGCAACCTTGCGCCTTGAATCGAAAAACGTCAACATAGAGGCATGTCGAAACAAGAGCTTGAGGTGATCGGGCAGGACGCCGCGTGTTGCGCCGGACTGTCCTCGCCGCTGGATGAGGGCCAGGCGGCCGAGCTGGCGAAGGTGTTCAAGGCCCTGGGCGACCCTGTCCGACTCCGGCTGATGTCGATGATCGCCTCCCGTGGTGAGGGCGGCGAGGTCTGCGTGTGCGAGCTGACGCCGGCCTTCGAGCTCTCCCAGCCGACGATCTCCCACCACCTCAAGCTGCTCCGGCAGGCCGGGCTCATCGACTGCGAGCGGCGCGGGACCTGGGTCTACTACTGGGTGCTGCCCGGGGTCCTGGACCGCCTCGCCGCATTCCTGACCGCGCCGCAGACCGCCGGAGCCACCGCGTGACCGCGTCCCTGGGCCGCCGTGTCGCCGCCGAAGCCATCGGGACCGGGCTGCTGGTTGCGGTCGTCGTCGGCTCCGGCATCCAGGCCACCGAGCTGTCGCAAGACGTGGGCGTGCAGCTGCTCGCCAACTCCCTCGCCACCGTCTTCGGCCTGGGTGTGCTGATCGCCGTGCTCGGGCCGGTCTCCGGCGCGCACTTCAACCCGGCCGTCACCCTCGCCGTCTGGTTCACCGGCCGTCGCAAGCCCGATGGCCTCACCCTGCGAGACGTGGCCGCGTACGTGCCCGCACAGATCGCCGGGGCCGTTGGCGGGGCAATCCTGGCCGACGCGATGTTCGCCAGGCCGCTGGCCCATTGGTCCACGCACGACCGGTCCGCCTCTCACCTGTGGCTGGGTGAGGTGGTCGCCACGGCCGTGCTGATCCTGCTGATCTTCGGAATCGAACGCATCGGCAATGCCTCCCTCGCACCGGTGGCCGTGGCCTCGTACATCGGTGCCGCCTACTGGTTCACCTCCTCGACCTCTTTCGCGAACCCGGCAGTCACCATCGGCCGGGCCTTCACCGACACCTTCGCCGGAATCGCCCCTGCCTCCGTCGCCCCGTTCATCGCTGCCCAAATGGTCGGAGCCGTGCTCGGGCTGGGCGTCGTGATCGCTGTGTACGGCCGTCCCGTCCCCGCCGGGGATGAGGCCGTCGTCCCACACGGCGAACCCGAGCTCGCCTCCTCCTGATCCACTCTCTCCCGGAAAGACGCCTGCCATGAGCACCTCCGCCCCGTGCCCCTCGGTCCTGTTCGTCTGCGTCCACAACGCCGGCCGCTCCCAGATGGGCGCCGCGTTCCTGACCCACCTGGGCGGTGACCAGGTCGAGGTTCGGTCGGCCGGTTCCGCCCCCGCCGACGCGGTGAACCCCGCCGTGGTCAAGGCAATGGCGGAGGTGGGCATCGACATCTCTGCCGAGACACCCAAGGTCCTCACCACCGAGGCGGTGCAGTCCTCGGACGTGGTGATCACGATGGGCTGCGGGGACGCCTGCCCCGTCTTCCCCGGCAAGCGGTACCTGGACTGGCAGCTGGACGATCCCGCCGGGCAGGGTGTCGACGCCGTCCGGCCGATCCGGGACGCCATCGAACAGCGGGTACGCAACCTGTTGGCCGAGCTCGGCATCCCTGCGGCGACATGACCACTACGAGTCGGCTCGGCTCGGCTCGGCGGGAGTGCTACCGCGCCACTGACTCGTCGCGCTGCTCGCAAGACGCAAACCTGCTGCTCAGGGGCGCCTTATGCGTGAGCGATGCGTGAGCGGACGGTGCGGCACGAGCTGTCACGAGCCGCACCGCCCATCATGGCGCACATGCCCTGACCAGGCACTTCCGGACTCTGACGCATCGCCCGGAACCACCCGGCAAGCCTTGGCCAGGACTTTTAATCCATTGGTTGTGGGTTCGAGTCCCACAGGGCCTACGGACGACAGGCGGGGGGTATGGCCCCTGACCTGCGGTGCAGCGCCTGAGTCGGCTTCGGTCGGCTCGGGCGCTGCTTCGTTTCCTGAAGTACGGCAGGCGTTGGGGCCGCCGGCCTGGTGGCCGGACGATCGCGGGGTGCATGCCGTCCGCCACGGAGTGCGTCGGGGTGAAGGGCGGGCGGGGGCACGCTGGCCGGCGCGTCAGGGCCTGCCGGTGTCCACCGACCGGAGCCCGCCGCCGCGTGGGGCGTCCGGGTCCGGTCATGGCCGGGCGCGGCCGTCGGGAAAGCGTTGTGCCAGGCGCCGCCGGGCAGAAGTCTGCTCCCCGTGACCACAACAGAGGCTGCGAACACCGCACCGTCCCCGCTCGTCCGTTCCTTCGGCCAGCTCGCGGACCTGGACCCCGACCGACCGGTCGTGACCCTGTTCAGCGGCGGGCTGGACAGCTCCTACCTGCTGCTGCGGCTGAGCCGGATGGGGCTGCGCGAGGTGCACGCCGTGAGCGTGGACATCGGCGAGGACGAGTCCGGCCCCTACAAACGCCAGGTGGCCGAGGCGCTCGGGGCACGGCTCCACCTGTTCGACCGGCGCGCGGAGTTCGCCGACCGCTTCGTCGCACCGGCCATCGCCGCGCAGGCCGTGTACCTCGGCATCCACCCCGTCAGCTCCACGCTCAGCCGTCCGCTCATCGCGAAGACCGCGGTGCAGCTGGCGCGCTCGCTGGGCGCGCAGGCCGTCCTGCACACCGCCAACCGCTCGCAGAACACCCTGCGCCGGCTCAACGGAGCGCTGGCGCTGCTCGGGTACGAGGGCGCGTACGGCAGCCCGTACGACCTCGACCCCGTCACCCGTGAGGACAAGCTGACCGCCCTGCGCGCCGCCGGGGTCGACCTGCTGGCCGGACGGATCGTGAGCGGCGACTCCAACCTGTGGTGCCGCGAGTTCGAGTCGGGCATCCTCGACGATCCCGAACAGCACCAGGTGCCGGAGGAGATGTACGCGTGGAGCCGGCCCACCGCCGCGCCGGGCGCCACCGAACTGCTCACCGTCACCGTCGAGAACGGCCGCCCGGTCGCACTGGACGGGACCCGGCTGCCGCTCACCGAACTGATCGAGCTGCTCAACCGGCGCGTGGGCGCCTACGGGCTGGGCCGCTACTCGGGCCTGGAGCACCTGGACCACGGCGAGAAGGTCCTGGAGATCCGCGAGATGCCGGCCGCCTGGCTGCTGCTGAGCACCTACCGGCACATCGAGAGCGCCTGCCTCGATGCCGAACTCGTCCGGGAGAAGCGGCACCTGGAGCAGCTGTGGGTCCGGGAGGCGCTGGAGGGCCGGTGGTTCGGCGAACTACGGCTGGCCGCCCAGTCGTTCGTCGACGCCTGCGCGTCCCGGACCAGTGGCAGCGTCACCTGGCGGCTGCGCACGGGCGGTGCCGACACCCGGTCCATCACCGCCGGCCGGCCGCTGTACCTGCGGGACCGGGAGGAGTGGGAGGAGCTGGCGATCGCCGCCGAGTCGGCGCCGTTCGAGGCTCCCGCCGTCCCCGCGCTGCTTCCCGTGACCGCCTGACCACCCCCACTTTCACGACGTACGGAGCTGCACCCATGACCACCGCCCTCGCCCACCCCGCCGCCCTCGACGCCGTCGCCGCCCTGTCCGGGCCCGGCGGGCATCTGATGCCGTCGGCCGAGCTGTCCTCGCTGCTCGGTGTCGACGCCACCGACTGGGCGCGGTTCGCCGCGCACTGGGACGAACTGACCCTGGACACCTACATGGCCGACGGCGGCACCTACCGCTTCCGCCGCTACGGCCAGTTCGACCTGGATCCGGCCGCCGGGGAGCTGACGCTGCTGCCGCACGAGCCGTACCGGCAGGAGACCGACGTCAATCCGCTCAACGGCGGCATCGAGCGGATCTTCGACCCGCTGACGGTGTCGTTCGCGGGCGACCCGCTGCTGCGCTCGGTGCTCGTCACGCTCGGCCGGATCTTCAGCTCCGCCCTCGGCTGGGACACGGACGGCACCCGGCGCTGGAACGTCAAGCTGCACCCGTACCGGATCAGCGCCGCCGACGGACAGGTGGGTCAGCCCGCTCCCGAGGGCCGGCACCGCGACGGGGTCACCTTCATCACCTCGCTGCTGATCGGCCGCACCAACGTCGGCGGCGGCGAGAGCGGGGTGTACGCCGACTCGGGCGCCCACCTGCTGACGACTACGCTGTCCGAGCCCGGTGACCTGCTGCTGGGCGACGACCGCCGCACGCTGCACTCGGTGACCCCGGTGCACCCGGTGGACCCCGCGCTGCCGGCACACCGTGACGTCCTGGTGATCGCGTACACAGCACGCTGAGTGCCGACCGCCGCGCGCGCCAGGCGCCCGTCCCCTTCGCAGCACCGTCTTCGCAGCACCGTCGTCCCCAGTTCCGCAGAGGAGTGCCCATGACCGTCACCGCGGCCCGCAGCGGCCGGCTGACCGATCTTCCCGTCCTGCTGGTCGCGGTGGTGTGGGGCTCCAGCTATCTGGCCGCCAAGGGTGTCACCACGGAACGGACCGTGCTGGCCGTGCTGGTGCTGCGGTTCGCCGTGGCGCTGCCGGTGCTGGTCGCCGCGGGCTGGCGGCGGCTGCGCGGCCTGAGCGCCGTGCAACTGCGCGGGGCCGGACTGCTGGGGCTGATCCTCGCCGGGATCTTCCTGCTGGAGACGTACGGGGTGGTGCACACCTCGGCGACCAACGCCGGGCTGATCATCAGCCTCACCATGGTCTTCACCCCGCTGGCCGAGAGCCGGGTGCGCGGCACCCGGCTGCCGGGCGCCTTCATGGCGGCCGCCGGGCTGTCGGTGCTCGGCGTGGCGCTGCTCACCCAGGGCGCCGGTTTCAGCGCCCCGACCGGCGGCGACCTGCTGATGCTGGGGGCCGCCGTCGCCCGTACCGTGCATGTCCTCGCCATGTCCCGCATGGAGTCGGTACGCGGAGCGGACGCGCTGTCGCTGACCACTGTCCAGCTGGGCGGGGCGGTCGTCGTGTTCGCCGTGCTGGTGGCGCTGCCGGGCACCGGTGCCTCGCCCTGGGCGGCCGCGGCCGGCTTCGGCGCCGGGGACTGGCTCGGGCTGATCTATCTGTCCGCGTTCTGCACCCTGTTCGCGTTCTTCGTGCAGATGTGGGCGGTGCGCCGTACCTCCCCGTCCCGGGTGAGCCTGCTGCTCGGCACGGAGCCGGTGTGGGCCGCGGCGGTCGGCATCGCCGTCGGCGGGGACCGGCCCGGCTGGCTGGGCCTGCTCGGCGCGGTCCTGGTGCTCGCCGGTACGGCGTGGGGGCGAGCGGTGGCGGACCGGGAACGGGGAACCGCGAACGCCGCGGAAACGGCGGCCGCAGGGACGGGAGCCGAGGCCGCCGGGACCGGGGCCCGTCCGGCGGATCAGGTCGCGGGACGGTGACGGCGCCTCATCAGCGCAGGTGAGCGGGGGCGATGGGGTCCTCCCACGCCCTTGGGGCAGTGAGCAAGGGCGGGCCGGGGCCCCGCGTCCAGGATCCGCCGGGCCGGCCCTGGGGCCGCGGTGTGAGGTCAGGCGTCCAGCCAGCCGAGCCGGACGGCACAGGCTCCGGCCTGGAAGCGGCTGGCGGCACCGAGGCGTTCGGTGAGTTCGGAGACGAGGCGGTGGATCGTGCGTTCGGAGACGCCGAGCTTGCGGGCCATGGCCTCGTCGGTGAGTCCGCCCGCGAGCATCCGCAGCAGTTCCAGGTGGCGTCCCTCGGGACGCCATGCGCCGTCCGGCCCGGCCGCCGCGTCGGTCAGCACGTTCGCCGCCGCCCAGGAGTGCTCGAAGATCTCCCGGAACACTCCGACCAGCGTCTCTCCCCGGAGGATCACCGCCGTGATCTCACCGATGGCCGACGGCGGCGCCGGCACCAGCGCGGTCGAGCTGTCCACGATGATCAGCCGCAGCGGCAGCGTGTGCGCGGTGCGCACCTGCGCCCCGGCCGCGCTCAGCCGCCGCAGGTAGGACGCCATGTGCGGCACGGCCGCCGCGGAGCCCAGGTGGATCGTGCGCATGCGTACCCCGCGCCCGATCACCGCGAGGTCCCGCTCCAGGCCCGACTCGACCATCTGAGCGGGCAGCGCGCGTCCGGGGTGCAGCGACAGCAGCTCCTCCTCGACCCGCCGGGACACGTCCTCCAGCACCGCCGAGACGTTCGCGGCACCGGTCACCACCTCCATCCGCACCGGGAGCAACTCCCGTGCGTGCACCGGCTGGAAGTCGGTGAGGATCCGCGTCAGTGCGGAACGCGTGCGCTGAACGGAGCTGAGCAGCCCGGCCGTGTGCTGCTCCTCCTCCACGAGGAGGTTGCGCAGCGCGGTGTCGGGCGACAGCGCCGTCCACCCGTTCCCGCTGTCCGGGGCCGACACGAACAGCCGTAGTCCGTTGAGGAGTTGAATGGCGTCGGCGAACTCCGCGTCGCTCCAGCCACGCTCGCCGATCACGCTCTCGGGGCGCCAGTTCGCATCCTCCAGCGCGATGCGGTAAAGCTCCTGCGCACGCTCCTTCACATCCATCGGGCCTCTCCATGTCGTCCCCCGGCGCGACCGCCCCCCGGCCGGGCGCCCAGTGGATCTTAGGAACGTCCCTGCTCAGCTGGCCAGACAAGGTCCGGCATACGGACGCGGCGGGAGCCGGGTGAGCCGTCCGGGCCTGGCCATGGCCGGTCCCGGAACCAGCGCAGACATGGTGGTGGGTGACCGTCCCGGCACATGCTGACGGCGCACCGCGTACTCGCGCACCGCACACCCAGCCCCCCGATCCCGGAGGTTCGCCATGCCCGCTCCGTCCGCCGCGTCCGTCCTGTTCCCCGCGTCCCTCCTGTCCCCCGTGTCCGTCCGGCGCCGGCTCCTGCGTGTCGCCTCCGCCGTGGCCCTCGCCGCGCTGCTCGCGGGCGGCGCTGCCGTCGCAGGTGCACCGGCGGCGGGCACCACGGCCGTCGCCGCCGGCTCCGACTCCCTCATCTGGGGCTGATCGCCGTGCCCGTACCGGCCGTCGCCGTCGTCGCCCCGCTCACCGGGCCGCGAACGGCCGCGGGCACCGTCCTCCTCGCCGAGGTGGACCGGATCCGTGGCGTCGCCCCGGGAACGGCCGACTGGCAGGTCTTCCACGAGACACCCGGTGTCGCGCACACCGTGGCGGCCGGCGGCTTCACGGCGGTCGTCGGCCACGCAGACCCGTCGGTCGCCGACGGCGCGCTGGACGTCTACCGGCAGGCCGGACTCCCCTGTCTGCTGCCGCTGCTCCCCGGCCGCGCGCCCGCGCTGAGCTGGGCACCCGACGAAACCCACCTCGCCCGCGCCCTGACCGACGCCGCGCTCGCCCTCGCCGCGACGGCGCTGACGGTGGCGTGCGACGACGACGGCAGCACCGGGCCGGCCGGGCTGCTCGCCGCGCGGGCACGGGCGACGGGGCTCGCCGTGCGAACCGGTGGGGGTACCGGTGACGTCCTCGCCCTGCTCGCCCCACAGCACCGGTTGCCGGCCCTCCTGCGCGCGCGGGAGGGGCAGTCGTGGCGGGCCGTGCTGGTGGTGGCGGACTGCGGGTTGCCGTCGTTCGACGCGCTCGTGACCGCAGGTGCGCGGCTGCCCGTGTGGGCCGTCCATGCCGAGCCGTGTCTGGTCCGCCGTACCCGGGCGGTCATGGCCTCGCTGGCCGCCGCCCTGGCCGAGGACTCCTCGCTGCGGGGCGCCCGGCTCGCCTCGCGGGTCCTGTCCCGCTCGGCGCTCCTGATCGGTCCGGACGGAAGTGTGCTCGGCGAGGGGCGGCGCGTGTCACGGTTGTCCGCGGTGTGCCCGGTGCGGGCGGCGGCCCGGGAGGTCACCCTGACCGTCCCGGACACCCAGGCGGTCTGACTCCCGCTCAGACCCTTGGAGGAATGGGAGCTGGTGAGCCCGAGCCGGGGGTAGACGTGTGCCCCGCCCCCGAAGTCCGGGGGCTACTCCCGGCCGCCGGCCTTCCGGCGGGCCGCCTCGTGGATGGCCTGGGTGTACGGCGTGTCCGCGGCGCGCGTCTCCTGGTCGAGCTCGCTGAAGGGGACCAGCGCCTTGTGGCCGCTGTCCACCGTCTGCATCCAGGCGCACCAGGCGTCGTGAACGTCCTCGTCGGTCACCTCTTCCCCCTTGGCCCGCAGGAGCACGGCATACAGGCGGAACAGGTCGTCGGAGCCCGCGGGGGGCTTCGCCTGCGGGGGCAGGCAGGACCGTATGAGATCGGCGAGGGAGTCGAGGTAGGTCACACGGACAGTGTGCCCGCAAACAGGATCAGGTGCGCCACGGCGAAGACGAGGGGGACGATGCGCTCGGACGTGCCCAACTCGGTGTAGCCGCGCCGGCTGGGAATCGGGTGTTGCCGCAGAACGTCCCACTCGTCGGCGAAGACCTTCGCTGAGAGGCGGGCTTCCAGCCTCAGGATGACCTCGAACTTCGCGCGGTTGAGATCCCGGTAGCTGCGCAGCTGCATCCACCATGTGACGGACAGGGTGACGCCCGCCAGGGCCACGGCCAGCGGCACCCACCAGGGTGACTCCGAGAGCCTGGGGAAGCCGAACCCGACCAGCGTCACCAGCGCGGACTGCACCGACAGGAAGAAGGCGTTGGCGTTGCCGCGACGGGCGGAGACCCGGTCGGCCATCTCCACGGCGAGTTTGTACAGCTCCAGCAGCTCCGGCCGGTGGTCCGGCCCACTGGAGGCCGTCACCGGTCGGTCCTCACGAGCACCTGCCGCATGCCGCTTCCCGCCCCCTCGTCAGTGCCGTGCTTCCAGTGCCGTCAACTGGTCCATGACCGGCTGGAGTTCGCGCTTGACCAGTCGGCTGAGCGTCCAGGTGCTGGACAGCCGGACGGTCGTGGTGTCGAACCGTATGAACCTCGCCTCCCAGCCCGGCCGGAAGACGACCAGCCCCTTGAGGGGGAAGTCCCAGCGCAGCCGCTTGCGGCCGCCGTTCAGGAGGACCTCCCAGCGCGGCCGCTCAGGGCGAGCGGGCGAGGGGAACGCCGGCAGGCCGGGCAGCGGGGGCCACACCCCCGAGCCCCGTGCCCCTGGTTCGGTGCGTGACCGCCGCTCGTACTCCTTCGTGACGGCCTCGCGGAAGTGGTCGTAGGCCGGGGCGTCGCAGTAGACCAGCAGCAACAGCCGCGTCGCTGGTACGAGGCGCACCGCCTCGGTGAACTCCCAGACGGTGCCGGGGCCGGGGCCCGCCGACAGGAGCACGGCGTGTGCGCCCGCGATCAGGCTGCTCACCGTGGACTGCCAGTCGTTCAGGGGCAGGTACCCGCGGGCCGCTCCCGGCAGCGGTAGTTCCTCGCCGGGCCGGCCGATCGCGACGACCCGCCCGAACCGCCGGAAGCGGCGGACCATCGACTCCTCGTGCGTCAGCCCCGAGACGAGGAAGAAGTTCTGGGCGCTTCCGCCCCCTTGGACGTCGTCGGGCAACGAGCCCATGACCTCGTCGTGGGAGAACGGGCGCAGGTACAGCAGGTAGGGGGTGCCGGGCAGGCCGTCCAGGGAGTCGACGACGTCGGCGACGTGCTGCTTTCCGCGCACCACGACATGCCGGCCGATCGTGAAGACCGTCGCGCCGCCGAAGAAGGCCACCACCGCCCCCAGCAGGCGCAACCACCAGCGGGCGTGGGGAACGGAGGACCACTGATCGCTCTGCAGGCTCGCCCTGAAGATCGCGAACCCGAGAATGCCCGCCGCCGCACCCACGATCCGCAGGGTCCATCCGGCACGGATCAGCACCCGCCCTCTGGACGCCCGCTGCGCACCGCGCGGTGACGGAATCCGAGCGCGCGGCCCCGGGCCGTCCGGCGGTAAGTTCGGGCTCCCCCTCATACGCGCAGTCCCCCTCGCGTCCCCCGTGTCGTTTCCGGCAGCCCCGGACACTTCGGAAGATACGGCAACGGGCAGGGCTTCCCCAGGGAGTTGGCCTAACTCGGGGCAACCGGCCCGGGACCGGCGGGGGAAGGGGGGCAGGCCGCGACGTCACGGCCACGGCCTGTCCCTGTTCGAGAAGAGATCACCAGCAGAGCGTGCTGATCGTGTGGCCGTCACACACGTGGCCGTGGCCGTCGGCAGCCGAGGCCGTACCGGCCGGGATGGCAAGAACTGCAAGGAGTGCGGCGGTGAACAGGGCAGCGATGTGTCGCATGGTGAACCGTCCTTTCTGGGTCCTCCGGCAAGACCTGTGTCTTGCCGGAATGAGCCCAGGCTTGCGTAGACCCGCACACTCCGCATGTCGAACGAACACGCTGGGTCACCAGCGTGAGGCCCGGGCCGGCTCCGGCCGGCCCGGGCGCCGAGGCGCCGACGGGCCGTGCGCGTCACGAGGCCTCGTACGACCCCTGGGGCTGGGAGTTCCGCCGACTGTGTGCCGCGTGCCGGGGCTTGGACACCTTGGACGAGACCTGGCCGACGATCTCCCAGAAGCACACCAGAGCGGTGATCGGTGGAATTCCGAAGATGATCAGTGAAAGCGGTGAATGTGATGAGTGGCTGACGCACAGGGCGACTGCCATGGCGGAAGCGCCGAGCACCACACCCCAGGACCTCCGGGCACTACGCCCCTGAACCGTGGCCCGCAGAATGGAAAGGGCCGCCACGAGCCATGGGCCGTATACCGTCAGCGGCCACCACTGGGCCAGTTGCATCGGCAGTACTGAGGAGGCGGTGGCGCGGAGTTGGGTATAAGAATAGGAGAACGACCAGCCCAGCATGCAGATCGCGCACACCGAGATCGTCGCGACCAGGGCCGTGACGTGAGCGCTCCGGTTGTTCTCGGGCGAGCGGGTTTCCGTACGGATCCGTCGTCGCGCGCGTCTGTGGCTGGACCGTTCGTGCGGCGGGCTCGGCTCGGGGTTCGCGCCGGACGCGGCGGACAGCATCTGCGCCAGCTCTTCGACCGGGTCCCACTCTATCTCGATCGTGCTGAACTCGGAGTCGCTGAAGATGTCTTCGTCCTGCATCCTGTCCATCACGTAAGTCCTATAGCCCCACCATCGCCTGCAGGTACTCGGTTTCCAGTTGTGTGATTCTCCTCAGGAACTCGTCGAGGAGATCCGAACATCCGTCAAAGTACGCGTCGCTGTCGTCGGGATCCGTCTGCAGTGTGAGCGCTGAGCGAAGATTCCCGGCTCCGAGCCTCTCAGTCCGTGTCATCACGACCGCCTAACGAGCCCCTCGGGCGGCCGGGGTGTCCGGCATTCGGGTGTTTCCATGGCCCAAAAGCAGTATCCCGCGGGTCTGATGACAGCAATTGGCGAAAATGCTTTTAGCCAGGAAACGGCATTCCGTGAATGCAGATCGGGCCGATCCGGCCGCCGAAGGCCCTGCCGCGGCGGCCGGATCGCTCAGGCCCCGGTCACGATCCGCTCGACCGCCGCCGTCACCAGCGCGTCCCGCTCCGCCTCGGAGAGGGCGTCCGGCAGGGTGAGTTGCTCGACGATCAGCCAGTTGAGGGCGAGGTAGAGCAGTTTGACGGCGGTCGCGTCGCCGGGGAGGCCGGAGGCTTCGTGATAGGCGACGTTGGCGGCGAGGTCGGCGCGGACCCGCTCGGTGAGCACCGCGCGCAGCTCGGGACGGCGGGTGGCCTCCAGGCGCAGCTCCAGCAGGGCGAGGTAACCGGTGCGGAAGGAGGCGACCCGCCCCACGAGTTCACGCATCAGCGCCGCGTACGTCTCCCGGTCCCGGCCGGCCGTCTGCTGGCGGGCGATCGTGGCCTCGTCGGGCTGCAGCCGCTCGTAGACGCGGGCGCCGGCCTGGGTGAGCAGGTCGTCCCGGTTGGAGAAGTAGTTGGACGCCGTACCGGGGGGCACACCCGCCTCCGCGTCCACCGCCCGGAAGGTCAGCCCGCGCGCCCCTTCCCGCGCCAGCACCTCGATGGCGGCATCCACGAGCGCGGCCCGCCGCTGGTCGTTGCGTCTCACCATGGACGCTGAGAGTACTCCAGATGAAGTTGTCAGCCCCCATCCGGTGGCGGGACCCCCTCCTCCTGCTCCGTCACGCCCCGTAGGCCCGCAGGAACGCCGCCACCCCGCCCCTGATCAGGCGGTCCGTCTCCGCCGGCGGCAGGGGGTGAACGCCGTAGTGGGTGAACTGGACGATCGTGTGAGCGGTCAGGGCCGTGAAGTGGGCGGCGGTCATCGCCGCGTCGCCGTGCAGGTCGAGCAGCCCGGCGGCGGCGAGGCGGCCCATCGCCTCGGCGAGGGCCCGGCCGACCGGTGCCGGGCCCGCCTCGTGCCAGGCCTTGAGGACCTCCGGGGGCACATGGTCGGCCTCGGCGTGGATGTGGCGGACGAGGGCGAAGTGGTTCGGGTAGTCGGCCATGAGGCCGACGAACGCGCGGGCCAGGGCGACCAGATCGCGTTCCAGGTCCTCGGCGCGCGGCGGCCGCTCGGGGTCCAGCACCGCGTGCAGGGTGCCCAGTTGGGCGTCGCGGACCTCGTGGGAGGTCCAGGTCACCACGGTCTGGAAGAGCTGTGCCTTGCCGCCGGGGAAGTGGTTGTAGAGCGTGCGCGTGGAGACGCCGGCCTCGGCGGCCAGCGCGTCGACCGAGGCGCGCGCGTAGCCCTCGCGGCCGAAGAGCGTGCAGGACGCGCTCGCGATCGCCATCTGCTTCTCCAGCTTGCGCGGTGAGACCTCGCGTCGCGCCTGCGCCAGCCGGGACTCGTTCGTTTCGCCCACACCTGCCTCCTGTGAGCAGCCACTCTACCCGACTTACAACGAGCGTTGTACTTTCTATAACGATCGTTGTACTTTGCTGTCCGGGCGACCGCACCGAGCGGCCGTCCCGAAGCCGGTGAAGCCGGAGATAGGGGGACACCTGTGTCTGTCACCAGCAAGGAAGCCGTCGCGGAGGAAACCGTGTCCGTCGGCGGTGAGGTACCGCTGCGCGTCGCCGTCGTGGTCGGCAGCGTCCGGGAGGGCCGGCAGGGCCGGGCCGTCGCCGACTGGTTCCTCGGCGCCGCCGCCGGGGACGAGGGCGTGCACTTCGACGTCATCGACCTCGCCGAGGTCGACCTGCCGCTGGTGCTGCCCGGCTGGGGCGGCTCGCCGAGCCCCGAGGCCGCCGCCGCACTGCGGGACGTCTCACCGCGGCTGGCCGCCGCCGACGCGTTCGTCGTCGTCACGCCCGAGTACAACCACAGCTTCCCGGCGTCCCTGAAGAACTTCGTCGACTGGCACCACGCCCAGTGGCAGGCCAAGCCGGTGGGCTTCGTCTCGTACGGCGGCCTCGGCGGCGGGCTGCGCGCGGTCGAGCAGCTCCGGCTGGTCTTCGCCGAACTGCACGCGACGACCGTGCGCGACTCGGTCAGCCTGCACGGTCCCTGGTCCGGCCTCGGCGAGGACGGCATCCCGCGGGACGCGGCCGTGTGCGCCGGTGCCGCGAAGGGCATGCTCGGTCAACTCGTCTGGTGGGGGCGGGCGTTGCGGGCCGCGCGGGCCGAGCGCCCGTACGCGGGCTGAGGACGGCGGGGAAGAGAGGCGGGGGAGATGCGTACGACCGCGCCCGCCGTGCGACCGGCCGGCCCGGTGCCGGACCCGTCCAGGGCCCTGAACCGCACCCTGGCCGTCACCGTCATCGGCACGGTGATGGCGGTGCTCGACATGACGATCGTCAACGTCGCGCTGCGCCGGCTCTCGCGGTCCTTCGGCGCCCCGCTGGCGACCATCCAGTGGGCCACCACGGCGTACACGCTCGCGCTGGCCGCCGTCATCCCGACCGCCGCCTGGGCCATGGCCCGGATCGGCGCCAAGCGCACCTATCTGACCGCGCTCACTCTCTTCACCCTCGGTTCGCTGCTCGCCGCGTGCGCCTGGGACGCGGGCAGCCTCATCGCCTTCCGGGCGGTGCAGGGGCTCGGCGGCGGGCTGCTGCAGCCGGTCGGCATGGCCATGGTGATGGGCGCCGCCGACCGCGGCCGGCTCGGCCGCGCGATGGCCGTTGGCGGGCTGCCCGTCCTGGTCGGACCGGTCGCCGGGCCGGTACTCGGCGGCTGGCTGGTCGACGCCGCCTCCTGGCACTGGATCTTCCTGGTCAACCTGCCCGTCGGCGCCCTGGCGCTGGCCCTCGCGCTACGCCTGCTGCCGCCGGACGCGCCGGCGACCGGGCCCGCGGGGAGCGCCGCCCGCCTCGACCTCCCCGGCCTGCTGATGCTCTCGCCCGGCCTCGCCCTGCTCCTGTACGGCCTGGCCCGAGGCGGTGAGCGCGGCGACTTCACGGCGCCCGGCGCCCTCGTGCCGACGCTCGCCGGAGCGGCCCTCGCGGCGGCCTTCGTACGGCGGGCGCTCACCGCCGCCGCCCCGCTGCTGGATCTGCGCCTGCTGCGCGACCGTACCTTCGCCGCGGGCGCCGGCACGCTCGCCCTGTTCACCTGCGGCTACTTCGGCTCGATGCTGCTCGGCCCGCTGTACTGGCAGCAGGAGCGGGGCATGAGCGCCATGGCGGGCGGGCTGCTGGGCGCGCCGGCCGGTCTCGCCGTCGGCACCACGATGCAGATCGCGGCCCGGCGGATCGACCGGGTGGCGCCGCGCCGGCTGATCCCGGCCGGCGTCGCGGTGGCCGCCCTCGGGATGGCGCTGCTGGCCTGGCAGTGCGGGGTGCCCGGGGTCGCGCCCTGGCGGATGGTCGCGTCGGCCATGGTGATGGGCGTCGGCACGGGCATGGTGCTGATGCCGGCCGTGACCACCGCGAGCCGGGAACTGCCGGGGGAACGGCTGCCCGCGGCGAGCACCGCGCTGAGCATCACCTCCCAGCTGGGCGCTTCCGTCGGCACGGCCGTGCTGTCGGTGGTGCTGGGCTCGGCGGGCATGGACCCGGCCGGTTTCCGGACCGCGTACGCCGTCGCGGCGGTCCTGCTGGCCCTGGCCGCCCTGCCGGCCCTGCGCCTGCCGGGCCGGGGGCAGGGGCGCTGACCCGCCGGCCCGGCCGGGCTCAGCCGGCGGACAGCCCGGTCAGGTCCGCCAGCGGCAGGGTGTGCTGGGTACGGACCACCTTGGCGCGGAGGTAGCGGACGTTGTGGGGCGTGGTGAAGACACCGGTCGGCACCCGGTCGCGTACGACGACGCCCAGCGCGCGCAGCTGCTCGGCCTTGTCGGGGTTGTTGGAGAGCAGGTCCAGCTCGTCGATGCCGAGGGCGGCGAGCATCTGCGCGGCCGCCGTGTAGTCGCGGGCGTCCTCCGGCAGGCCGAGCGCGGCGTTCGCCTCGTAGGTGTCGAGGCCCTGGTCCTGCAGGGCGTACGCGTCGAGCTTGTTGTACAGGCCGATGCCGCGCCCCTCCTGGCGCAGGTAGAGCAGGACGCCCCCGGTGGCGGCGATGCGCTCGACCGCCTCGCGCAGCTGGGGTCCGCAGTCGCAGCGGGCCGAGCCGAAGACGTCGCCGGTCAGGCACTCGGAGTGCAGGCGCACCAGCGGGACGGGGCCGGGGTCGCCGAGGACGACGGCGACATGCTCCTGGCCGTCGGCCAGACCGTGGAAGGTGACGAGTTCGGCGTCGACGCTGTAGCCGTCGTCGAAGCGCAGCGGAACCCGGACGCGGGCGCGCGGCGTGGCGGCGGGGGTGTCGGGCATGCGGGTCCCTCCCGGTGCGGGCATGTGCTTCAGATTTGAAGCAACGGTTCGCAGGGAGCCTATCCCATGCTTAAAACTTAAAGCAATTACTTTTCGGGTTGCCTGTGTGACTCAGGGGGAGGGAGTGGAGCCGACGAGGAACAGGACGACCGGCGCCGCCAGGGGACGTCCTCGGCCCCGGGCTCGGCCTCGCCGCCCTGCAGCCCGCTCGCGATCCCGGCGCAGATCTCCTCCAGCTGCCCCACCTGCTCCGGCGTGAGCCGGTCGAACAGGGTGGCGCGCACGGTCTCGACGTGCCCGGGCGCCGTACGCTCCAGTACGGCCATCCCGTCGGCCGTCAGCACGGCGATGCTGCTGCGCCTGTCCCAGCGGCAGTCCTCCCGGCGCACCAGTCCGTCCCGCTCCAGGCGGGTGACCGCGTACGTCAGCCTGCTGCGGGTGATCTTCAGCGTCTCGGCGAGATCGGTCATGCGCAGCCGGCGGTCGGGTGCTTCGGAGAGGTTGGCCAGCACGGAGTAGAACAGATGTGGCATGCCGGCCGTCTGCTGCAGGTTCCGGTCGATCGCGTCGTCCAGGAGCCGGGCGGCGGCCAGGTAGGCGCGCCAGGCGCGCTGCTCCTCGGGAGTGAGCCAGCGGGTCGTCATGCCGCCAGTGTAAGTTTGTTTCAAACTTGAACCAAGACCTGCAGGGAGAGCGCGCCGATGTCATACCCCCATGTGCTGCTGTCCGCCGCCGTCTCCCTCGACGGCTACCTGGACGACACCGGCCCCGACCGGCTCCTGCTGTCCAGCCCGGCCGACTTCGACCGGGTCGACGCGGTACGGGCCTCGGTCGACGCGATCCTGATCGGCGCCGGCACGATCCGCGCCGACAACCCCCGGCTGCTGGTCAACTCCGCCGAGCGCCGCGCGGCCCGCGTGGCCGAGGGCAGGCCGGAGTACCCGCTGAAGGTGACCGTCACCGCCACCGGCGACCTCGACCCCGGCGCCCACTTCTGGCACACCGGCGGCGACAAGCTCGTCTGCACGACCGACAAGGGCGCCGAACGGGCCGCACGTCTCCTCGGCCGCACCGCGGACATCGTCCCGCTCGGCCTCGACCTCGACTGGCGGGCCCTGCTGAGCCACCTGCACGACGTGCGCGGCGTACGGCGCCTGATGGTCGAGGGCGGTGGCACGGTCCACACCCAGCTGCTCCAGCAGGGCCTCGCCGACGAGCTCCAGCTGGTCCTCGCGCCACTGTTCGTCGGCGACCCGGCCGCGCCCCGCCTGTTCGGCCCGGGCGCCTACCAGGCCGGCCGGCTGCGTCTCACCGAGACCCGCCGCATCGAGGACGTGGTCCTCATGCGCTACGAGCCCACGGCCCCCGGCACCGGCCAGGTGCCCACCGCAGCCGACCGCCACTGGCTGCGCACCGCCTGTGAGCTGGCCGCGCGGTGTCCGGCCTCGGCGACGGCGTTCAGCGTCGGTGCGGTGGTCGTGGCCGCCGACGGCACCGAGCTGGCCCGCGGGTACTCGCGCGAGGGCGGTGACCCGGTGGTCCACGCGGAGGAGGCCGCGCTTGCCGGGATCGACCCGGCGGATCCCCGGCTGGCCGGCGCCACGGTGTACAGCAGCCTGGAGCCGTGCGCCCGGCGGGCCTCCCGGCCGGCGCCCTGTGCGGAGCTGATCCTGCGGGCGGGGGTGCGGAGGGTGGTGACGGCCTGGCGGGAGCCGGACACCTTTGTCTCCGCGGCCGACGGGGCCGGGGTCCTGGCACAGGGGGGCGCGGAGGTGGTCGTACTCCCGGAGCTGGAGGACGTCGCCAAGGCGCCGAACGCGCATCTGCTGGGGTGACCCCGCGCCCTCTTCGGAGGGCGCGGCACCGCCGTCGGCCTGCACAACACTCAGGGCCGGAAACCATCTGGCTTCCGGCCCTGAGTCTTCAGTAGCGGGGACAGGATTTGAACCTGCGACCTCTGGGTTATGAGCCCAGCGAGCTACCGAGCTGCTCCACCCCGCGTCGTTGTGACTCCAGAGTACCCCATGTTCAGGGCCGCACGCACACCGCCTTTCCCGGGGCCGCGCCCGGAGGGTCATCCGCTCGGTCCACCGCGGTCGCCCGGCGGGCCGGCTGCGGCCACGCTGGACCTACGTCGGACATGCGGGAGACAAGCGGTGCGCCCAGGAGAGGTGGAGGAGAGCCAGTACGTCAGGGCGGGCGCCCGGCTCCCCGGTGACCCCGTGCCCGGCCCCGGCCCCGGCGACGAGCCCGCCCCGGTGCGGCACAGCCGCCGGCCGACCCCGCGCTCCCTCGCCCGCGCCCTGCCCGCCCTGCTGATCACGGGCGGAATCCTGTACGGCCTGCTCACCCCGAGGCAGTTCACGGCCGTCCCCTTCTTCACCGCCGCCCCGCTGGTCGCCGCGCCCCTGTCCTCGCTGCGCAGTACCGCCCTGACCGGCGCCCTGGCCGTGGCCGCCATGTACGCGGTGCACGCCCGGGGCGGCGAGCATCCGGTGGTGGCCGCCTTCACGGACGTCGTCACCGTGGCCACGGTCGCCCTGCTGGCCGTCGCGATCAACCGGGTGGTCCGCCGCGGCGACCGGCGGCTCGCCTCCGCCCGGGAGATCGCCGAGGCCGCCCAGCGGGCCGTGCTGCCCGAGCCCGCCGAGCGGATCGGCGGCTTCGAGATCGCCGCCTGCTACGAGGCGGCCCGGCGGGACGCGTTCATCGGCGGCGACCTGTACGCGGTGCAGGACACCCCGCACGGGGTCCGGCTGGTCGTCGGTGACGTGTGCGGCAAGGGAGTGGGCGCGGTCGCCGCCGTCGCCGTGGTGATCGGGGCGTTCCGGGAGGCGGCCGAGCAGGAGACCACGCTGGAGGCGGTCGCGCGGCGGCTGGAGCGGGCGCTGGCCCGCGAGGGCGCCCGGCGGGGCGGCGTCGACGCCTTCGAGGGCTTCACCACGGCCGTCCTCGCCGAACTCCCGCACGGCGACGGCGTGGTGAGGATCGTCAACCGGGGCCATCCGCCGCCGCTGCTGCTGTACGCCGACGGCACCCTGCGCGCGCTCACCGACGCCGCGCCCGCGCTGCCGCTCGGCCTGGGCGACCTGGGGACGTGGCCCGACCGGGCTCGGCAGGAGCGCTTCCCGGACGGGGCGACCCTGCTGTTCCACACCGACGGCCTGTCCGAGGCCCGGGACGCGCACGGCCGGTTCTTCGATCCCGAACGGCGGCTCGCCGGACGTGTCTTCGACGGCCCGGGCGCCCTGCTGGACCGGCTCGCCGACGAGGTGCGGCGGCACTCCGGCGGCGGGATGGCGGACGACATGGCCCTGCTCGCCGTACGGCGCCCGTGATCGTTCGTCTGTGCCGCGTGATCATCTGTACCGAGGGTGATCGGACGGCAGCCCTCCGCATAACATCTGAGTCACCATCAAAAACGCCGAGACTCCTGAACGTAGACCAACTCGCCCGCTTTGTCGCAGTCCTGACCGGTAAGTCCAGGGCGGAAAACGCTAATGATCAAGCCGAACGGCTTGGAAAGTGACCAGCAGGTCTATTAACGTTCGATAACGCAGCGCGGTCGTCCCAGCCGTCACAAGAGACGGCTCCGTGCGCACGCGCCGAATCCCGTAAGGGAACCGGGGAACCACCAACCCTGGGGTGAATCACGCGGATACCGCGGTGGAACGCCGTGAACTCACGGAGTCCACCTCCGGTATACGCGCGTAGGAGACCTTCCTGCTCCGAACCCGTCAGCTAACCCGGTAGGCGGAGGAAGGAAAGGAGCACGCCCGAGTGGCGTCCAACCCGCCTGCCCCAGAAGCCCCGTTCATGCCCGCGGGGGCCGAGCCCGACACCTTCGGCTACGGCTCCTACCGCGCCGAAGAGGGCCCGTGGGAGGAGTGGAACCCCACCGAGGACTCCGTCTCCCCGGTCCGCGGCCGGCACCGCGTCGCCAAGCAGCGCGGCGGCTTCGCGCGCAGCTCCACCGTCCTCGGCGTCGGCGTGATGGCCGCGGTCGGCGCGGGCGGCATGGCCAGCGCCAACACCGGCAAGCCGCCGGTCTCCATATCCCTGCCGGACCTGGACTCCGTCGAGCACCTCTTCGGCGACGGCTCCTCCGACGCGCACCAGGCCACCAGCACCGGGCTGAGCAACGTCGGAGCGCGCACGGACAGCGCCGAGAGCGGCAACGCCGGCGAGGCCCTGCGCAACCGGATCATGGCCCAGGCCGAGCAGCAGCAGAGCAAGGCCGACAGCAGGGCCACCGCCGCCGCGCTCGCCGCCGCCGAGAAGCAGACCGCCGACGCCGCGGCCAAGGCGGAGAAGGAGGCGGCCGCCAAGGCCGCCACCGCCAAGAAGGCGGCCGAGGCCACCGCCAAGAAGGCGGCCGAGGCCGACGCCAAGAAGGCGGCCGAGGCCAAGCGGCTGGCCGAGCTGGCCAAGCAGTACCAGCTGCCCGTCGTCTCGTACACGATCACCGGCACCTTCGGACAGCCCGGCGCCATGTGGTCCTCCGGCTACCACACCGGTCTCGACTTCGCCGCCCCCACCGGCACCCTCATCAAGGCCATCCACGGCGGCACGATCACCCAGGCCGGCTGGGCCGGCGCCTACGGCTACCGCACGGTCCTCACCCTGGACGACGGCACCGAGCTGTGGTTCTGCCACCAGTCCTCGATCAACGTCTCGGTCGGCCAGAAGGTCTCGACCGGCGAGGTCATCGGCCGCATCGGTGCCACCGGCAACGTCACCGGTCCGCACCTGCACCTGGAGGTCCACCCGAACGGCCAGGCCGCAGGCATCGACCCGGCGCCGTGGCTGCGGGACAAGGGCCTCACCCCCTGATCGTGTCACCCGTGTGAAACGCGGGAAATCAGCGCCGGCGGCGGAATGCGATCATCCGCCGCCGGTGTTGACGTGAAGCATGACTTCTCTGCGCACACTCGGTTCCTCCGACCTCGAGGTCTTCCCGCTCTCCCTGGGCGGCAACGTCTTCGGCTGGACCGCCGACGAGGAGACCTCCTTCGCCGTCCTCGACGCCTACACGGCCGCCGGCGGCAACTTCATCGACACCGCCGACGCCTACTCCGCCTGGATCGAGGGCAACAAGGGCGGTGAGTCCGAGACGATCATCGGCAAGTGGCTCAGGGCCCGCGGCAACCGCGACAGCGTGGTCATCGCCACCAAGGTCAGCCAGCACCCCGAGTACCAGGGCCTGTCCGCGGCCAACATCAAGGCCGCCGCCGACGCCTCCCTGCGTCGCCTGGACACCGACTACATCGACCTCTACTACACCCACTACGACCAGCCCGAGGTGCCGGTCGAGGAGATCATCGGCGCGCTGGACGAGCTGGTCAGGGCGGGCAAGGTCCGGCACATCGCCGCCTCCAACATCAGCCCCGAGCGCCTGCGGGCCTCCCTGGACCACTCCGCCCGCGAGGGCCTGGCCCGCTACGTCGCCCTCCAGCCCCACTACAACCTCGTCTCCCGCGCCACCTACGAGGGTCCGCTGCAGGACCTGGCCGCCCGCGAGGGCCTCTCCGCGGTGCCCTACTTCGCCCTCGCCTCGGGCTTCCTGACCGGCAAGTACCGCCCCGGCACCAAGGTCGACAGCGCCCGCGCCGGCCGCGCCCAGCAGTACGCCGACTCCGAGCGCGGCCAGAAGGTCCTGGCGGCCCTGGACGAGATCGCCGCCGCCCACGAGGCCCCCGTCGCCACGGTCGCCCTCGCCTGGCTGGCCGCCCAGCCGACGATCACGGCCCCGATCGCCTCGGCCCGCACGGTGGACCAGCTCCCGGCACTGCTGGGCGTGGCGGACCTGAAGCTGACGGAGGAGGAAGTGGCGAGCCTGACGAAGGCCTCCGCGTAGCCCACCCCTTTCCGCCGCAACGGCGAAACCGGTGGTACGGCGGACTCCGGTGGTACGGCGGACTCCGGTGGTGCCGAACCCTCCGCAACCCCCCGGGTCTACGACCGATAGGGGTTGTACGCGGGGTACGGCACCGCCGGATACCCGAACTGCGGAGCCCAGTACACCGGTGCCGGAACGCAGACCCTGGCCGCGTACTCCAGAGCCGGCCGGGCCAGCTCCCGGCGCTTCCACAGCTCGTCCAGCAGCTCCCGCTCCCGTACGACGAAGTCGGCCCCGGCCTTCCCCCTGCGCCCCCGGTGCCGCAGGGACGCCAGCGACGTCGCGTACGCCTCGTACTGCGCCACGGCCAGCGCCGCGGGGCGGCCGGCGTGGTGGCGGGCGTAGTCACGGGCCGTCCGCCGCGCCCGCATCGAGCCGAGCGCGAACGGCTCGGCGGGCCCGAGCCACCCGGCCAGTACGTACGCCGGCAGTTCCTCCCGCACGGTGCGCAGCTCCCGCTGCCGCGTCCAGATCGCGAGCCAGGTCAGCAGGGCGAACACGGGCACCATGAAGCCGCCGTAGACGGCGAAGAAGCCGAACGCGCCGAAGGTGGAGGAGCCGTTCCAGAAGGCGTGCATGCTCATCGCGAGCAGCAGCCCGCAGACTGGCAGCAGCACCCGCCGGACCCGCTGCCGCTCGGCGCAGAGGGCGGCGACGCCGAAGCCGAGGCCGGTCATGGTGGTGAAAAGGGGGTGCGCGAACGGGGACATCACGATGCGCACGAAGAAGGTGGCGGCGGTGACGGAGGCGATGCCGCTGCCGCCGGTGAGCTGGTCGGTCCCGAAGGCCGTACCCAGGTAGAGGATGTTCTCGGTGAACGCGAACCCGGTGGCGGTGATCCCGGCTATCACCACGCCGTCCACGATCCCGGTGAAGTCACGCCGGCGGAAGAGGAAGACCAGCAGCACGGCGGCGGCCTTGGCGGACTCCTCCACGATCGGCGCTATCACGGTGGCGCCGAGGGTGTCGGCACTCGCCGGATCCGCGGTGGCGGTGGCTATCCACTTGGTCGCGAAGCTGTTGGCGACGATGGCTATCAGCGCCGCCGCGCACGCGCCCCAGGCGAAGGCGAAGACCAGGTTCCGCCAGGGTCCCGGTGCCACCCGGTCCAGCCACCGGAAGGCGGCCATGAGCCACGGCACGGGCAGCACGGCCAGCCCGAGTCCGACGAGAAACCCCTCCGTACCGGTCTGTCTGCGCACCAGCGCGAGGATGACCAGCCCGGACAGCGCCAGCAGCGTGATCAGTGCGCCGTACCGCACCCACCGGCGCTGCCACCAGTGCGGGGAGGGCGGTACAAGGCCGTCGGGGCCCGGAGGGTACGTCGGAAACGCAGGACTGGTGGCCACGGCATCGACCCTAACGGTGGCGGGACGAGGGGCTGGAGCGGATTATCGGTCCCGGTGCGGTACGCGCCGGAAGAGCAGATCGTTCACCACGTGTCCCTTGTCCAGACCCTGCCCCTCGAAACGGGTCAGTGGACGGAACGGGGGACGGGCCGCGAAACCGCCGTCCGCCTGCGTGTTCTCGAAGTCGGGGTGCGCGGTGAGCACCTCCAGCATCTGCTCGGCGTACGGCTCCCAGTCGGTCGCGCAGTGCACGATCGCGCCGGGCCTCAGCCGGGTCGCGGCGAGCGTCAGGAACTCGGGCTGGATCAGCCGCCGCTTGTGGTGCCGCTTCTTGGGCCAGGGGTCCGGGAAGTACACCCGCAGTCCGGCGAGGGAGTCGGGGGCGAGCATCTCGCGGAGCAGGATGATCGCGTCCCCGTTGCCCACGCGGATGTTGGACAGGCCGTTGCGGTCGGCGAGAGCCAGCAGATTGCCCTGCCCCGGGGTGTGCACGTCGACGGCGAGGACGTCGGTGTCCGGGTCGGCGGCGGCCATCTGCGCGGTGGCCTCACCCATCCCGAACCCGATCTCGAGCACCACCGGCTTGTCGTTCCCGAACAGCTCGCCGAGGTCGATGACCTGCTGCCCGTCGATGTCGAGCCCCCACTTGGGCCACAGCCGCTGCAGCGCGTCCGCCTGCCCGGCGGTCACCCGGCTGCGCCGCGGCTGGAAACTCCGGATCCGCCGCTCGAAGTGGGATCCGGCGGGATCGGCCTTGGGCCCGTCCGGGAACCGCGGCTCCCCCTTGGACCGGGTGTGCCGGACGGACACGCCGGGGGTGTGGGGGGTCGGCGAGGGAGCTTCGGGGAGATTCAGGGACTCAGACACAGTGACACCGATTTTACCGGCGCCCACTCGGCGGACCGGGCGCCTGCCCCGGCTCGTGCGACCCGAGCATGTCCAGCACCCGGCGCCCCACCTCCCGCCCGATGGGCAGGGAGGCCGTGGCCGCGGGCGAGGGCGCGTTCAGCACGTGCACGGTCCGCGCCCCCTCTCGGATGAGGAAGTCGTCCACCAGAGTCCCGTCCCGCAACACCGCCTGCGCCCGCACCCCGGCAGGGGCCCGCACCAGGTCGTCCCCCTCCACCGCCGGCAACAGTCTGCGCACCGCCTCCAGAAACGCCCCCTTCGACAGCGAGCGGCGCAGCTCACCCGCGCCGTATCTCCAGTGCCGCCGGGCGATCGCCCACGAGCCCGGCCAGGCCACCGTCCCGGCCAGCTCCCGGGGCCGCACGACCCCCCAGCCGTACCCCTCCCGGGCCAGCGCCGGCACCGCGTTGGGGCCGATGTGCACGCCGCCGTCGATGCCCCGGGTCAGATGGACCCCGAGGAACGGGAACGCCGGATCCGGCACCGGATACACCAGCCCGCGCACCAGCTCCGGCCGCGCCAGCTCGTAGTACTCCCCGCGGAACGGCACGATCCGCACCCCGGGCTCGTCCCCGGTCAGCCGGGCCACCTCGTCGCAGTACAGCCCGGCGCAGTTCACCAGCACGCGCGCGCGCACGACGTCCCCGCCCGAGGTCAGCACGGCCACGCCCCGCTCCGGCCGACGGTCGACCCGGACGACCCGCGCCCCGTAGCGGATCTCCGCCCCCGAGGCCCGCGCCAGCTGCCGTGCGACGCCGACGAAGTCGCACACGCCGGTGGTCCCGACGTGTATGGCGGCCAGCCCGCGCACCTCGGGCTCGTACTCACCGATCTGGGCGGCGCCCAGTTCGCGCACCGGGATGCCGTTCTCCCGGCCGCGCTGCACGAGCGCGTGCAGCCGTGGCAGCTCCTCCCGCTCCGTGGCGACGATCAGCTTGCCGGTGACGGCGTGCGCGATGCCGTACTCGGCGCAGAACTTCACCATCTCGGCGGCGCCCCGCACCGCGTACCGCGCCTTGAGCGAGCCCGGGCGGTAGTAGATCCCGCTGTGGATGACCCCGCTGTTGCGCCCCGTCTGGTGCCGGGCCGGGCCCGGCTCCTTCTCCAGCACGGTCACCCGCGTGCCCGGCGCGGCCCGGGTGATCGCGTACGCCGTGGACAGCCCGACGATCCCCCCGCCGACCACGAGCACATCACAGTCGTACGCCCCGACCCGCACCTGCACCACCTCCGCCATCGATAGTGCATTGCGCCACTGACAACGCCCTCAAACGCGGGTGTGAGCGTTCTCAGGCCGGAGCCATCAGCAGCGGCCGGGCCCGCTCCCGCAGCTCCACCACCCGCGGCTCGTCCCCGTACGGCTCCAGCCGGTGCAGCAGATCCTTCACGTACTCGGTCGTGCGCGCCGACGAGATCCGCCCGGCCACCTCGACCGCCCGCACCCCCTGCTCGCACGCCGCGTCCAGGTTCCCGGACTCCAGCTCTGCGACGGCCGAGACGACCAGGCGCAGCCCGTGCGACCGCACGAACTCCTCCGTCGGCTTCGACAGCGCCTGCTCGGTGAACCGCCGCACCTGCCGGGGCGCCTTCAGGTCCCGGTAGCACTCCGCGGCATCCGCGGCGAACCGGTCATAGCCATAGAAACCAAGCCAAGAAGGATCGTTGTCACCCTCCCGGGACCGCTCGAGCCACCCCTCCGCGGCCTTCAGCGCCGCACCCGCCGCCTGGGCGTCTCCCGCACGCGCGTGTGCCCGCGCTTCCACCAGCCGGAAGAAACTCATCGTGCGCGCGGTCGCCAGTCCCCGGTTCCGCTCCAGCGCGGCCTGCGCCAGATCGACCCCCTCGTCGCCGAAGCCGCGGTACGTCGCCTGCAGCGACATGGAGGCCAGCACATAGCCGCCCAGCGGGACGTCCGCCGCCGCGCGTGCGAGGCGCAGCGCCTGGATGTAGTACCGCTGTGCGGCCTCCTGCTGGCCGGTGTCGAAGGCCATCCACCCGGCGAGCCGGGTGAGTTCGGCGGAGGCGCCGAACAGGGCGCGGCCCACCTCGTCGGAGTAGGAGCCGAGCAGCAGCGGTGCCGCCTCCACCCGCAGGCACTCCGGCACCATCGAGGAACGCCAGTCCCCGCCGCCGTACTTGGAGTCCCACCGCCGGGCGTCCTCGGCGGCCTCCCGCAGCTTGCGCACATCGCTGTGGCCGACTTTGATCGGTGCGCCGGAACCCTCGGCGGAGCTCGTCTCCCGCGCTACCGAGCTGTCGGCGGGGGTTATCAGCCATCGTGAGGCGGGCGTTGCGTATGCGCTCACTGCGAACGATCCGGCGAGGGACTGCCAGATGCCGCCGGAGCCGGCCCGGCGCCCGGCGAGGTCGAGTCGGTACAGCTCCGTCGCCGACCGCACCGCCTGTCCCACGTCTCTGGGGAAGGCGAGGCCCACTTCCGGCGCGGGATCCGCGTCCGCCAGGCCGATCTCGTGGAGCGGCACCGGGCGGCCGAGCTTCTGTCCGATGGCGGCCGCGATGAGGTGCGGCGCCGCGCCCTGCGGCACCATCCCCTTGGACACCCAGCGCGCCACCGACGTCTTGTCGTAGCGAAGAGTCAACCCGCGTTGTGCGCCAAGGTCGTTGACGCGTCGCGCGAGTCCTGCGTTGCTGATTCCCGCGAGGGCGAGAACGGCGCCGAGCTTTTCGTTCGGCCCGCGTTGCTCCCTGGACATGCGCCACCCCTCGACACAGACGGCTGCCGTGCTGGCATAACCACGCGGCATTCGTAAACCCAGCGTAGTTCGCCGCATCCCAAGCGTTAAGGGGCATTGTTCCGGTTGGCGGGATTGTGGTCCGTACGGAAGTGCGGTCCTGTACGCACCGTGCACGGTCTGTCGCCCCGTGCCCCCGTGCGTGTGGCCGTGCGCCCGTCCGTGCGCTCTTCTCCGGCCATCTGGGGAGCGGTTCCATGGCTCTTGCGTGGGTCGGCCCGCTGTACTGGATCCAGTGGGCTGGGGGACACCGCCACCTTCATCCCCGCGGGTGGCGGACCGGTCCGGGAGGCGATGCCCGCCTCCCGGACTGTGCGCGTGTCCGCGCCGCCGCGCGCTCCGCAGGCCTGTACGGAGCGTGCTCATCTCCCGCTTCGCTCTGCGTATTTGGCTGAAAATCGTCCCCACGTCTCGCGGTTGACATCTGCTCCGACCATGCAACTTGACGGCGCGAAGGGCGTCTTGGGGGAGCGTACAGGGGGCGCATTCGAGTCGTACTCGCCACGCGCGTGCAGGGCGTCTCCCCGCCGGTTCCCTCGATCGAAGCCGGTGCCGCTGCCCCTCCACAGTGCCCCCTTCATGGCAGCATGGGGGTCCGGTTCATACGGTGCACTGTTGTCCACAGCCTGTGGAGGCGTCGATGCGGTGGTTGGTGGGTTGGAGCAGCACCGCCGCGGGCGCCGTCGTAACCGGTACCGCGGGCGCCACCGGTTACGACGGCGAGACCCTGCACCCGGTCGGCTCCCAACTCCTGTGGGGCGACCCGGACCCGCTGTGGGCCGTCGGCGACTGGCGCCCGGACGAGGTGCGCGTGGTGCGGGCCGACACGGACAGCCACATCGCCGTCCTCGGCATCTGCGGCGCCTCCGACGAGGAGCTGAGACGCGGTCTGTTCACCGCGCGCGGGGGCGCACTGCGCCATCTGACGACCTGGCCCGGCAGCTACACGGCCGTGGTCAAGGCCGGCCGTCGCATCACCGTCTGCGGCGACCTCGCCGGCGCCCGCCCGGTCTTCCACACCCCGTGGGCCGGCGGCACGGCCTACGCCACCGCCGCGCTGCCCCTCGCCGACCTCATCGAGGCCAACCTCGACTTCGGCCACCTGGCCGCCCTGCTGGCCGCCCCCGACGTACCGGCCGCGGTGCGCGACAGCACCCCGTACGAGGGCGTGCGGCGCGTTCCGCCGGGGCATGCGCTCGTGCTGCGCGCGGGGTCGCGCGAGATCGCCGGGTACGAGCCGGTCGCCTCCCTCGCCGTGGCGGCGGCCCCCGCCGACCCCGACCGCGCCGTGGACGCCGTACGCGACGCCCTCGTGGAGGCGGTCCGCACCCGGCTCTCGGCACCGCGGCACGTGCCCGGCCTCGACCCCGGGCCGGTGCCCGGCATGGGCCCGGCCGAGCGGCGGGCCCGGCGCGGGATGCCCGTGCCCGGCATCGGCGCCGACCTCTCCGGCGGTCCCGCCTCCGGCACCCTCGCGCTGCTGGCCGCCGGGCTGCCCGGAAGGCCCGGCACGCTCCTCGGCCACGGCACGGGCGCGGGCGAGCGGCTCCTCGCCGTCACCTTCAACGACCTGGCCGTGGCGGGCCGTGAGGCCGAGGTCGAACGCGCCGGAGCCCTCGCCGCCAACCCGCGCCTGCACCACGTCGTGGTCACCGGCGCCGAGGAGACCCTGCCGTACGCCGACCTCGACGGCCCCCTCACCGACGAACCGGGCCCTTCCCTGGTCCTGGCCGCCCGGCACCGCGCCCGGCTGGCCGCCGGCAGCGCCGACCACTTCACCGGCCACGGCGCCCGCCAGGTCCTGGACGCCCACCCGGCCCGCCTCGCCGACCTCCTCATGGACCGCAAACGGCGCCACCTGGTCCGCCCGGTCGCCGCGCTCGCCAAGGCGGACGGCTCGGTGATGGTCCCCGCGCGCGTGTACGGCGCGGCCCGCCGGCTCGCCCGTACGCCCTACCGGACCGGCCTGGAGGTGCTGTCCGAGCGGCTGATGCGGCGCCGCTTCGACGAGCCCAAGGGGGCGGTCGGCGCGTCCCTGGCCGCGCTGACCTGGGCCAGACCCGGGCCCGCTGCCCGCTGGCTGACCGGAGAGGCCCTGGCCGAAGTATCGGTTCTGCTGCAGTCGGAGGCCGACCGCTCGGCGACCGGCGTCCAGCGCCCCGGCGACTACCGCGCGCGTGCCGCCCTCGCCCGCTACGCCGCCGACCTGCGTGTCCTGGAGCAGGCCGCCGAGATCCGCTCACAGCGCCTGCACGCCCCGTTCCTCGACAACCAGGTCGTCCGCGCCTGCCGCGCCCTCCCGGAGGCCCTGCGCGTCCAGCCCGGCGCCCGCGCCGCCATCCTCCGTACGGTCCTGGAGGGCGCCGGCGTCGCCGACCTGCCGTCCGGCTGGGGCGCACCCTCGCACGCCTCCTCGGCGGCAGCCGCACGCGCGGGCCTGCGCGTGGCGGCCGACCCGCTGCTGGACCTCTTCTCGACCCCGCTCCTGGCCGACGCCGGCCTGGTGGAGGCCCGCGTCGTCCGCACGGCGCTCCGCGCGGCCGCCGCCGGCGAGCCCCTCCCCCTGGACGGGCTGGCCGACCTCGTCTCCCTCGAACTCTGGCTCCACCGCCTCCTGTCCCGCCGGGGCACCTGCTGGACCGGAACACCGGCACGCGCCCGTGCGGTGCCCTCCGGGATCCAGCCGCGCCGGGGAGCTCTGGCCTCCGGCGCCTGAGGGCCCGGGGCGGCCGGAGGCGAAACCCCCGTGCCCAACCCCCGGTCCCCCCGCGACAATGACCGGGTGCGGTACAGAATCCTGGGCGTAACCCAAGCAGCAGACGACCAGGGCACCCCCCTACCCGTCGGCGGCCGGCGCCTGCGCACCCTCCTCACCGCCCTGGCCCTGCGCCCGGGCCGCACCACCACCCCCGAAACCCTCATCGACGAGATCTGGGCCGACGACCACCCGAGCGACGCCCCCGCCGCCCTCCAGGCACTCGTCGGCCGCCTCCGCCGAGCCCTCGGAAAGCAGGCCGTCGGCTCCACCCCCGGCGGCTACCGCCTGGAGGCGACCGAGGACAACGTCGACCTGTTCGTCTTCGAGCGCCTCACCCGCACCGGCACCGAGGCCCTCACCGCCGGCGACCCGGCCACCGCCCACCGCACCCTCACCGAGGCCCTCGCCCTCTGGTACGGCCCCGCCCTCGCCGACCTGCCCGACCGCACCGCCGCCACCCGCCCGCAGGCCCTGCGCCTGGCGGCGACCCGCGCCCGGGCCGCCGCCGCCCTCGACCTCGGCCGCGCCCCGGACGCCGTACCGGAGCTGACGGAACTCGCCGCGGCCCACCCGCTGGACGAGCCCCTGCACGCCCTGCTCATCCGCGCCCTGCGCGACACCGGCCGCCCCGCCGACGCCCTCGCCGCGTACGAGTCCGCCCGCCGCACCCTCGCCGACACCCTCGGCACCGATCCGGGCCCGGAACTCAGGGCCCTGCACGCGTCGTTGCTCACCCGGCAGGAACCATGGCCGCAGCCGCCGACCTCACCGGCGCCGCCGGTCTCCGCCCAGCCCCCCGAGCGCACCGGCAACATCCGCCCCCGGCTGACCTCCTTCGTCGGGCGGGAACCCGAACTCGACGCCATTCGTTCCGATGTGCACAGGGCCCGCCTGGTCACGCTCACCGGACCGGGCGGCTCCGGAAAGACCCGCCTCGCCGAGGAAGCCGCCGCAGGGCTCGCGCAGGCATGGCTGGTCGAGCTGGCCCCGCTCGACCATCCGGAGGCGGTGCCCGGCGCGGTGGTCAGCGCACTCGGTCTGCGCGAGACCGTGCTGCTGACCAACGACCTGGCGACCCCGCAGGCCGACCCCGTCGCCCTGCTGATCGAGTACTGCGCCCCGCGCAGCCAACTCCTGCTCCTTGACAACTGCGAACACGTCATCGGCGCGGCCGCCGCCCTCGCCGAGACCCTCCTCACCCACTGCCCGGGGCTCACGATCCTCGCGACCAGCCGTGAACCCCTGGGCGTCCCCGGTGAGTCGGTGCGCCCGGTCGAGCCCCTCGTCCCGGAGCAGGCGCACCGCCTGTTCGCCGAGCGCGCGGGGGCCGTCCGTCCCGACGCCGACGTGGTGCTCGCCGACACCGGGGCCGTGGCGGAGATCTGCCGCCGCCTGGACGGGCTGCCGCTCGCCATCGAGCTGGCCGCCGCCCGGCTCAGGCTGCTGACCCCGCGGCAGATCGCCGACCGGCTCGACGACCGCTTCCGCCTGCTCACCTCCGGAAGCCGCACGGTCCTGCCCCGCCAGCAGACCCTGCGCGCGGTCGTCGACTGGTCCTGGGACCTGCTGGACGAGCGCGAACGCACGGTGCTGCGCGAGGTCTCGGTGTTCGCCGGCGGCTGGGACCTCGCGGCGGCCGAGGCCGTGTGCACCGGCCCGGCGGCCGACCTGATCGGCGCCCTCGTGGACAAGTCCCTCGTCGTGGCCGCCCCCAGCGGCCCCGACGGCTCCGGCGGCATGCGCTACCGCATGCTGGAGACCATCCACGAGTACGCCACCGAGCGCACGGCCGAGGTCCCCGGCCTGCGCGCCACCGCCGAGCGCCGGCACCGCGCGTGGGTGCGGGCCCTGGTTGAGGAGGCCGAGCCGCGTCTGCGGTCGGCGGACCAACTGCCCTGGATCTCCCGGCTGGAGACCGAGCTGGACAACATCCGGGCGGCCCTGGACCGCTCCGTGCGCGACGGCGACGAGGCGGAGGCGGGCGCGATCGTCCGGGCGATCGGCTGGTTCTGGTGGCTGCGCAACCACCGTCAGGAGGCGGTGGCCTGGGTCCGGCTGGTCCTGCGCCTGGGCGTGGCCCTGGACACCCGCGCGGCCACGCGGGCCTGCGGACCGCCTTCGGACGCCGCCGGCGCCCCGGAGGCGCTGACGGAGCTGGTGGAGTCGGCCGACCCGGTGGGCGCCCTCGTCGCCGCGCCCGACGGCGAGGCCGGGCATCCGCTGCGGGAGCTGCGGATGGACCTGCGGATGCTCGACCTGTTCCTGACCTCCGAATCGAGCACCGAGCACCTCGCGGCCGACCCGCGCGCCCCGGAGTACGTCGCGCGCGTCCGCGCCGCCTACGAGCACGGTGGCCCCGCGGCGGCCCGGCTCCCGGGCATCGTGTGGCCGCTGACCGCCTACTACCTGGGCGGCTCGGTGGACGTCGGCCCGGACATGACCGCGGCCGTCGCCAACTCCCGCGTGCACGGCGGTGACTGGGAGATCGGCGTCTGCCTGATGTACCGCACCCACATGGTCGTCGACTCCCCGGGCAACCTGCGCGGCGTGGACGAGGACCTGGCCGAGCTGCGGACGCTCAGCTGGCGCGTGGGGGACCGCTGGATGCGGGCCCAGGTGTGCAGCGCGGCCGGCGAGGCGGCCATGGCCCGCGGCAGGTTCGCCGACGCGCGCGGCGAGTACGAGGAGGCACTGCGCCTGGCCTACGAGGTGGGCGCCTACGCCGAGTCGCCGTTCCTGATGGCCCGGCTCGCCGAGATCGCCCACCGCTCCGGCGACCCGAAGACCGCGCTGGCCGCCCTGGACGAGGCGGGAGCGGCCGCGGACCGGTACGCGGTGCCGGAGTCGCGTGCCTTTGTACTGCTGCTGCGCGCCCACATCGCCCTGCACGAGGGGCAGACCGACCGTGCCCGCGAGCTGTACGAGGCGACGTGCGCGGTGACCCGCGGCGGCAGCCCGCCACCGCAGTTCGTGGCCGGCCTGCGCACCGTCGAGGCGCTCGTCACCGCCGAGGACGAGGGCCCCGAGCACGGGCTGCCGATCCTCGCCGAGGCGCTGCGCGAGGCCGTGGCCCAGCGCTGCTCGGAGGCGATCACGGCGGTGCTGGTGGACAGCGCGGCAAGGCTGCGGGCCCGGTGCGGTGATCTGGCCGGTGCGGTCCGGCTGTTCGCGGCGGCGGACAGCTGGCGCGACGGCAGTCCGCGTCCCGAGCCGGAGTGCAGCGAGGCCGTCCGGGTACAGGCCAAGGCCCGTGCGGCCCTGCCCGCCGAGCGGTACGCGGCCGAGCGCGCTCACGGCGCGTCCCTCGACGTGACCGCTGTGCTGCGGGAGCTGGGCGCGCCGGAAGCGGTCGTCGAGCGCGGCTGAGGACGGCTACCGGCAGGTGAACCGGGACTCCGCCCAGTCCGCGAGGGCCGCCTGGTCGAAGACGTCACCGTGCGGCCGCACGACGAGGCGCACCGTCCTGCGCCCGGTCAGGTCCACATGGACGGGGACGGCCGGGTCGTGTCCCTCGACCGTCGCGGACCGCCACAGCCGGACCCCGTCGGCGTAGACGGCGAAGGACACCTTGCCCAGGCCGAGGGTCATGTCGTCCACGCCGGCCCGTGCGTCGTAGGCGGTGCACCGCCGGTTGAGGCCGACGGTGACGGAGGACTCGCCGTGCACGGTCACCCCGCGCGCGTACCGCGTGCCGCCGACCGTCATGCCGTAGCGCTGCCACACCCAGCTGCTCGCCCCGAGCCGGATCTCGGGCCGGGTGCCGTCACCGGTGAGGTCGTAGTCGAGGTCGCTCAGCTCGTAGACGGCGGGTGCCGGCGGCACAGGGGGTGGCGGGGTCGGCTTCGGCGCCGGCGGGGGCGCCGGGATCGCAGGGGGCGTCGGGGTGGGCGTCGGCCGGGGGGCCGGCCTCGGTGTGGGCTTCGCGGGCGGAGCCGGTGCGGGGGTGGCCGGTGCGGGGGTGGCCGGCTCGGGCACCCGCACCACCGGCTGCGGAGCGGGCTGCTTCCTCGGCGGGGTCGGCTTCGGCGGTTCGGGCCGCACGATCGGCGCGGACGGCGGGGGCTTGGCCGCCTCCTTCACCGGCGGGTGGCTGTCGTTCGCCAGGGCCAGCGCCACCGCGGCGGCGGCCACCGCGACCACACCGGCCGCGATCCCCGCCTTCAGGGGCGCCCCGAGCCCCTCGGAGGCCGCGGCACCGCCCGCGCCGCCGGACCCGCCGGACGACCCGGTGGCCGCGACGGCGGCCCCCGCCGCCCCGGCCCCGGCACCGCCGGCGACGAGCCCGAGCGCCTTGGCGTACCCGGCGGCCCCGAACCAGCCGATGACCGCGACCGGGACGACACCGGGGATACCGCCGGCTACTTCCTCGATCTGCGCGGCCGCCAGCCGGCACCTGGCGCATTCCTCCAGGTGCTTGCGCAGGCCCCGCTCGGCGCGGACGCGCAGTTTGCGGCGGGCGTAGGTGCCGAGCTGGTCGGCATAGCGGGCGCACTCCTCGTCGCCGGCCAGGGAGGCGCTGACATGGGCCTGGAGATAGGCCTGCTTGAGTCCCTCGCGCGCGCGGCTGGCGAGGACCCGGGTGCCGTTGGCGTCCAGCCCGAACAGCACGGCGACCTGGCTCGGGGACTCGTCCTCCACCTCGGTGTGCCACAGCACGGCCTGCCAGCGCTCCGGCAGTGAGCGGAAGGCCCGCATGGCCAGGGACTGCTCCGCTTCGTGCATCGCGCGCACGTCGGCGCCGAGGTCCAGTGTGCCGCCGTCGGACACCTCCGAGCCCCGGCCGGCCTGCTGGGCGAAGGTGGCGAAGTCGTCGACGAGCTGCTCACGCCGCGCGGACCTGGTCCAGTGCGCGGCGACACGCCGTACGGAGGTCAGCAGATAGGCGCGGACGGCATGCCTGGGCCCGGATCCACCGCGCACCGCCTGCAGCATCCGGGCGAAGACCTCGGCGGTGAGGTCGTCGGCGGTGTGGCCGTCCCGGCAGCAGGTGCGGGCGTACCGCCGAACGGCATCGGCGTGGCGCCGGTACAGCTCCTCGTAGGCGGAGTCGTCGCCGGCGCCCATCCGCTCGATCAGCTCGCCGTCGTCGGGTGGCAGCTGCCGGGGCGGTGGCAGCACGCTGCCCTCGCGCTGGGCCGGCACGCTCGCGTCGCCGCGCCCGCCGGAGGAACCGGGACGCCCGCCCTGATGCGGCACCTGGGGTGGGGTCGGCCCGGCCTCCGCGGCCGCGTCGTCACCGCGTGACTCGTCCCACCCGTCAACGCCCATCGCGGAAAGCCCCCGGCACCGGCCCAGCCCAACCCGTCACCGGCTCAGGGTGCCATACCGCCTTTCGGCCGAGACCCGCATGTTCACGGCATCCACTCATCCGGGTTCTCCGGTCGGCGCAGACGTACGACCGTCACTCGGACGAGTGGACCGCACCCTCTTGAGGGGCGCGACCAGCCGCGGCGGGCCCGTGCCCGACGACTACGCGCCCCCGCACCGTCTCTTCGACCCCTACGCCGGCCGAGACCGAAGCCCCTCCAGCAGAATGTCCAGCAGCCGGGCAGAAGCCGCCGCCTGCTGCGCGGCATCCGGCAGGGACGGCGCCGCCGTGGCGATCACCAGCAGCACATCCCCCACGGACACGTCCGGCCGCAGCGCACCCGCCGCCCGTGCCCGCTCCACCAGCTGCCCGACCACGTCGAGCAGCACTCCGACCCCGCTGTCATCGGCGGCCCCGGCGTTTTCCCCAGCCACCAGCCGCAGTTCCCCGGGTCCCGGCTGCACCCGCTGCTGAGGCACCCGGGCCTCGTCGGCGGAAGCGGCCGAGCGGGCGGAGCCGACGAGCACCTGCGGCGGCAGCAACCGCCCCGCCCCCGACGCCACGGACGTCCGCAGGAACCGGGACAGCGCCGACCACGGCTCGTCCTCCTGCCCGAGCGCGGCCCGCGCCTGCTCGGTCAGCCGGGCCGTCTCCTCCTCGGCTATCCGCCGCACCAGCACGTCCTTGCTCGGGAAGCGCCGGTACACCGTGCCGACCCCTACCCGCGCGCGCCGCGCCACGTCCTCCATCGGCGCGCCGTACCCCAGCTCGCCGAACACCTCACGCGCCGCACGCAGCACGTGCTCCAGATTGCGCTGTGCGTCCACCCGCAGCGGCGTCGTACGCGCCCCGTCGGCACGTCCGTTGCCCGTCGCCGCGCTCATCGCCGCGCCCACCGCCGCGCCACCGGACGCGATCGCGGCTGCCGATGACCAATGCGTGCCCTGAACATGCATGTGTTCCCCCGGTAATGACGTCTCCCCCCGGAGACTCCCCGCCACTGAACTCGGAGTGCGCGGAACTTGCGCCGGTCTCGACCGGGTCCGCCCGTCGCGGTACCCGGTCGATCACATCCCCTACACCCCGTCGACACACGAACATAGTTGAGAGGAAGTCAATTCAGAAGGGGCAGGTTCCGCACAGTGCGCCCCCCGATCGGAGTACGGGCCTCGTACGTCCCGTTTCCTCACCTTCGCTCCTCCTCGCCCGACCCTGCTGACCTGGCCGCTTTCGTCCTGCCCGGACACCGCACCCGGCCCCGTCCGCGTCCGGCCGCCAGTCACACAATTTGCCGGGGCTGTGGACAAACAACTGAGCCGGGTGCGTCATGGGATGGTGAAGGAACGTGCGCGCATTCTGGTTGTCGGCGGCGGCTACGTCGGGATGTACACGGCCCTGCGGCTGCAGCGGAAGCTGAAGGGCGAGCTCAAACGGGGTGAGGCCGAGATCACCGTCGTCACCCCCGACCCCTACATGACGTACCAGCCGTTCCTTCCCGAAGCGGCCGCGGGTTCGATTTCCCCTCGCCATGTCGTCGTACCGCTGCGCCGCGTCCTGGACCAGTGCCACGTCGTCGTCGGCGAGGTCACCTCCATCGACCACGCGGTGCGCACCGCCGCCGTCCACACCCTCGCCACCGCCGAGGAGGGCAGCGCGGCCGAACTTCTCGGCTACGACGAACTCGTGCTCGCCCCCGGCTCGGTCTCCCGCACCCTGCCCATCCCCGGCCTCGCCGAGTACGGCATCGGCTTCAAGACCGTCGAGGAGGCCATCGGCCTGCGCAACCACGTCATCGAGCAGATGGACATCGCCTCCTCCACCCGCGACCCCGCGATCCGCGACGCCGCCCTCACCTTCGTCTTCGTCGGCGGCGGCTACGCGGGCGTCGAGGCGCTCGCCGAGCTGGAGGACATGGCCCGCTACGCCGCGCGCTACTACCACAACGTCCGCCCCGAGGACATGAAGTGGATCCTCGTGGAGGCCTCCGACCGGATCCTGCCCGAGGTCGGCGCCGAGATGGGCCGCTACACCGTCACCCAGCTGCGCCGCCGCAACATCCAGGTCCTGCTGGACACCCGCCTGGACTCCTGCGCCGACCGCGTCGCCGTCCTCAGCGACGGCCAGCGCTTCCCGACCCGTACGGTCGTGTGGACCGCCGGCGTCAAACCGCACCCGCTGCTCGCCGCCACCGGCCTGCCGCTCACCGAGCGCGGCCGGCTGAAGTGCACCGCCCGGCTGACCGTCGACGGCGCGGAGCACGCCTGGGGAGCCGGCGACGCGGCGGCCGTGCCCGACGTCACCGCCGCCGAACCCGGCACCGAGACCGCGCCGAACGCCCAGCACGCCGTACGCCAGGCCAAGGTCCTCGGCGACAACATCGCCCACGCGCTGCGCGGCGAGCCGTTGGACACGTACGCGCACAGGTACGTCGGCTCCGTCGCCTCCCTCGGCCTGCACAAGGGCGTCGCCCAGGTCTACGGGCGCAAGCTGAAGGGCTACCCTGCCTGGTTGATGCACCGCGTCTACCACCTCAGCAGGGTGCCCACCCTCAACCGCAAGGCCCGCGTCCTGGCGGAATGGACCCTCGCCGGGCTCTTCAAACGGGAGATCGTCTCGCTCGGTTCACTCGAACATCCGCGAGCGGAGTTCGAACTCGCGGCCGGTGGAAAGCCTCCTCACAGCCCCTCGGACGACCCGAAGGGGTCGTCCTGACCGGACCCAGGAACTCCCCGGCCCGCCCAGGCGTCTGACGGATGTCGCCGCGGCGCCGCCACCTGCCAGACTGCCCCACGTCCTCGGACGGGCCACCCGCCCGCCCTCAGCACCCACGAGGCTTCTTCCCAAGTGAACTTCACGCGCTGGAGCGCCCGGCTCCCCGGAACACAGCGCCGCGCCGCCGCGCGGACCGAGACCCCGGTCTCCCCGGACCGGCGGGGGGAAGGCTCCGTGCCCGCGGCCCGCGCCGAACAGCCGGCCGACGGCACACCCCCGGTGCCCGCCGTCGACGAACTGCCCGCGCGCGACGTCCTCGACCGCGTCCCGGCCCTCGTCGCGCTCGTGCACGGCCCGGACCACCGCATCGGCTACGTCAACGACGCCTACACGGCGGCCTTCGGCGCACGGGCGACGGGCGCGCCCGCGCACGAGGCGCTCCCGGAGCTCGCCGCACTGGGCCTGCTCCCGCTCCTCGACCAGGTGCTGCGCAGCGGCAAGCCCCGCACCCTGAAGTCCCGCAAGGCCGTCGACGGCCGCTCCTACACCTTCACCTGCACCCCCGTCGCCGAGGACGGCGACCGCGACGGCGGCGTGCTCGTCTTCGCCACCGACGTCACCGACCACGCCGAGGCCGCCGAACGCCTGCGGGCCAGCGAGCGCCGCCAGCGCGAGACCGCCGTCACCCTCCAGCGCTCCCTCCTCCCGCAGGAACTGGAACAGCCCGACGACCTGCGCATCGCCGCCACCTACCAGCCCGGCGGCACCGAGGCCGCGGTCGGCGGCGACTGGTACGACGTGATCACCCTCGGCGGCGGCCGCACCGCCCTGGTCATCGGTGACGTCATGGGCCGAGGGGTGCGCGCTGCGGCCGTCATGGGCCAGCTCCGTACGGCCGTCCGCGCCTACGCCCGCCTCGACCTGCCCCCGCACGAGGTACTGCAACTCCTCGACGGCCTCGCCACCGAGATCGACGCCAACCAGATCGCCACCTGCGTCTACGCCATCCACGACCCCAACGAGGGCCGCCTGGTCTACGCCTCCGCCGGCCACCTGCCGATCCTGGTCCGAGACGAGAACGGCACGGTCTCGCGCGCCGACGAACCCACCGGCCCGCCGCTCGGCACCGGCGGCTGGATGCACGCGTCGGGCTCGATCGCGCTGGGCCCGGGCTCGACGGCCGTCCTCTACACCGACGGCCTGGTCGAGCGCCGTGACGAGGACCTGGACGAGGGCATCGCCGCACTCGAGGGCGCCCTCGCCGGCGCCACCGGCACGCCGCAGGTCGTCTGCGACCGCCTGGTCCGCTCGGCCGGTGTCACCGCCGACCACGACGACGACGTCGCCGTCCTCGTCCTGCAGCACCCCGCGCGTACGGGCCCCGACGGCGAGCTCTTCCGCAACGCCGCCCTGGAACTCCTCGGCGGCGTCGAGGCGGCCCCCCGCGCGCGTGCCTTCGCCTCCGGCGTGCTGACGAGCTGGCGTTTCCCGCCCGAGCTGCATGACCTCGGTGTCCTCGCCGCGAGCGAGTTGGTCGCCAACTCCCTCCAGCACGGCACCCCACCGATGCGGCTGCGGCTACGCCGCACCGACCGCCGCCTGATCATCGAGGTGACGGACGGCGACGACCACCTCCCGCGCCGCCGCCGCGCGGAACCGGGCGACGAGTCGGGCCGGGGCATCGCCATCGTGGCGACGATCGCCTCCCAGTGGGGCTGCCGCAGAACGCCTGGCGGCGGCAAGGCCGTCTGGTGCGAGTTCGTACTGCCCAAGGGCTAGGCGCCGTGGGGCGCGGGCGCACTGCCGGGTGGGGGCGGACTGCCGGGTGCGGGCGCTCCGTGGCTGGTCGAGCAGTTTCCCGCGCCGCTTCGGGGCGCCTGCGCAGCGGCACCCCGCCGGAGCCGGCAGACGACCCCGCCCCGCCCAGCACCCGCACCGGCCGCCGCACGACTACGCGGCCAGGGACTCCGCAGGTGCCGCACCCCGGGCGACCACCCGGGTCCCGCGGGCGAGGCAAGGCCGGTCCTGCACCGGGGTGAGCCGCCTGCCCAGCCGCAGTGCCAGCACGCTGATCCCCAACGAGAACGCCAGGAAGGTCACCACGTACGGCCCGTGCAGCTCGGCACCCAGCGGCCCGCCCACCGCCGGACCGACGGCCAGCGCCAGCTGCTTGACCAGCGCGAACGCCGAGTTGTACTGCCCGGCCATGCCCTCCGGCGCCAGATCGGCGACAAGCGGCGCGACGGTCGGCGACAGCATCGCCTCACCCAGCCCGAACAGCGCGTACGTCGAGACGAAGGCGGCCGTCGCCATCTCCTGGCTGCCGTGCCCCAGCCCCGCGTACCCGGCGGCCAGCCAGGCGACGGCCCAGATGAGACCCACTCCAGCGATCACCCGCGAACGCCGGCGCCGCTCCACGAACTTCAGCACGGCGAACTGGGCGACCACGATCATCAGCGTGTTCGCGGCCAGGGCCGTCCCCAGCGCGGACGTGGATATCCCGGCGGCCTCGACGCCGTAGGCGCTCAGCCCGGACTCGAACTGGCCGTAGCAGGCGAAGAACAGCACGAAGCCCAGCACACAGAGCTGCACCATCGCCCGGTTCCCGAGCAGCTGCTTCCAGCTGCCCTTCGCCGACCCGGGAGCCTCCTCCATCCGCGGTGAGTGCGGCATCCGCACGGTCGCCATCACGCCGACCAGCAGCAGGAACATCGCCGCCTCGATCGCGAAGAGAAGCGTGAACGACGACACGCGCGTGGTGTCGACGAGGTGACCGCCGATGAGGCCGCCTATGCCCAGCCCCAGGTTCTGCAGGAAGAACTGCATCGCGAACGCCCGCGACCGGGTGTCCGCCGAGGAGCAGTCCACGATCATCGTCGCCAGCGCCGGCTGCATCACGGCCTGCCCGGCACCGAGCGCCGCGGCCGACAGCAGTACGGCGGCGGCGCTGCCCGCGAGCCCGAGGCTCAGCGCGCCGAGCGCGGCGGTGACCAGGGCGGTGAGCAGGACCGGCAGCGGGCCGCGCCGCACGATCGCCCTGCCGGCGAACGGCAGCACGATCAGCGCGGCCACGGCGAAGACGGCGAGCACGAGCCCCGCCGTCATGGCTCCCAGCGCCCGCACCTGCGCCACATAGACGTACAGGTACGGGACCGTGAAGCCGAGCCCGAATGCGCTGAGTGCGTTGCCCACGTGGATCCGGCGCATCGCTGCGCCCATCGCCCTGGTCACGTTCACCTCTCTCACTAGTTAAGCCTGAAGACTTCGAAGCTAAAGTTCGAAGCTAAAGAGTACACACCGAAGGACTTCAAGGCAAAGGCGCTGCGTGCGATACTGCCGCCATGGCCGACACAGCCCCCGGCGTCACAGAGCCGACGCTCGAAGAGCAGATCGCCGCCTACCAGCGCGAGTTCCACGACCTCGATCCACAGGTCGAGAAGATCGTGTCGGCGCTGTCCCGGCTCAACCGCCGTATGAACGTCGCCTACGGCCGCCAGACCTCCGCCCTCGGCATCAGCAACGCCGAGTGGGAGGTGCTCAAGGCCCTGGTCCTCTCCGGTGCCCCGTACCGCATGGGCCCCAGCGACCTCGCCAAGCGCCTCGGTCTCACCCCGGCCGCGATGACCCACCGGATCGACCGCATGGTCTCCGAAGGACTGGTCACCCGTGAGAGGGACGAGTCCAACCGCGTGCGGGTCATCGTGGAGCTGACCCCGGAAGGGCGAGAGAAGTGGCTGGAGGCAATGCGCCTGGCGACCGTCTTCGAGGAGGACCTGCTCCAGGACCTCACGCCCGCGGAGCGAGCGGTGCTCGGCGAAGTGCTGACCCGTCTCCTGCGGCGGGTGGAGCACGCCCAGCCGGACGCCGGCGGCCGCCTCAGCGACCTCGACTGAGAGAGCGGAAAAGATCTTGACAGGGCCGGTTGACACCCCCCTGCCTGTTGCGTAGAGTTCTTCGGGTTGCCACGGAGCCGTAACGGTTCCGCAGCAGCACCTCAGCCGCCCCGAGCGGCACCCCTCACACCATCAGCACGATCTCCCGAACGGGTTGTTTTCGGCGTGCCCGAATTCAATTCGAAGGGAAGCCCGGCGGCCCGATTGGGAATCGCCGAGCGGATCCGCTAAGGTTTGAGACGTCGGAACGGCCCAACGGCCGGGAAGACAAACCCCGCTGACTGGGGGTCAGACGCCGAAAGGATCTGATAGAGTCGGAACCGCCGGAAAGGGAAACGCGAGAGCGGGAACCTGGAAAGCACCGAGGAAATCGGATCGAGAAAAGATCTGATAGAGTCGGAAACACCGAAGGGAAGCCCGGAGGAAAGCCCGAGAGGGTGAG
>NZ_JBVJVZ010000008.1:0-8304 GCF_055603245.1 Streptomyces sp. NPDC037290
GCGGTGAGGGTGTTGTTGGGGCCCTTGCGGAACGTCGTGCCGATGGGGTGGACGGGGGGCAGGTAGACGACGTCGAAGCCCATCGCGGCGATCGCGGGCAGCCGGCGCGCGGCGGTGCGGAACGTGCCGTGCGGCTGCTCGGCGGTGCCCTCGGAGCGGGGGAAGAACTCGTACCAGGAGCCGTACAGGGCGCGTTCCCGCTCCACCAGCAGCGGCATCGGATCGGACGCGGTGACCAGCTCCCGCAACGGATGCCGGGCCAGGAGCGCGTCCACCTCCGGGGACAGGGCGGCCTTGAGGCGCTCGTGCACCGACAGGGAGTCGTCTCCGAGAGCCCGCGCGGCGGCGAGGACGAGCTGGCGCTCGGCGCCCTTCGGGACCCCGGCGGCCGCGCGCTCGTACAGCTCGGCGCCCTCCTCCAGGACCAGCCCGATGTCGATCCCGGCCGGCACCTTGACCGAGGCGGTGTGCCGCCAGGTCGCCAGTGGATGACTCCAGGCCTCCACCCGGAAGGTCCAGTGGCCCGTCGCGTCCGGGGTGATCTCCGCGCCCCAGCGGTCACTGCCGGGGGACAGCTCGTGCATCGGCGTCCACGGGCCACGGCGGCCCTTGGGATCACGCAGGACCACATTGGCGCCCACGGCGTCGTGCCCTTCGCGGAACACGGTGGCCGTCACCTGGAACGTCTCCCCGGCCACCGCTTTCGCCGGGCGCCTGCCGCACTCCACGGCCGGCCGGACGTCGCGTACCGGTACACGGCCGATGGCCGGGGTCCTGCGCATGTATCTCACCTCCGCCGTGCGCGAAGCCGGGCACCTGGCCCGGCTCCGCGATCCGAGACGGGCCGACCGACGTCGGTCCGAGGGGAACGCCTTGTACGGTGCCAGGTCAGGGGCTTGGCGCCGTGGAACGCCGCTCCGGTGGCGGCGCTCTTCTGGCCGACCGGCGCGGCCGCGGTCGTCCGTCCTGCTCGCGCAGGTAGGTGACCAGACTGGTGCGCAGATAGCGTTCGGCGGCGTCCGCGGCCTCGCGGGCGCAGCGTTTGCCCATCAGCACGCACAGTGTGTAGCCCGAGTCCTCGAAGGTGCCCCGGACCGTGCGGTCGTGGGGCGAGGCGAGCATCACGCGCTCCCACGCCCGGTAACGCCGCAACGCCCGGGCCACTTCGGCCTTGGCGGGTAGCAGCATTGCCCTCTTCACCTTCCACGCTCTCGACTGGGCGCGTTCCCGACGGTCGGGTGGTGTCCGCACGCGGAAGGGCACGGCACCGTTACGGCGATCGAGGCTTTCACTTATGGTGCACGCACGACGACGCAGCGTCTTGTTGGAGCTTCAACCATGCGTGGTGTCGGGCGCTCATGTTGCACGAATGGCGTAGTGCCCGCACCGTAGAAGTGACTCAGAAGCGATCAGCGCTCACGCTATGTGTCCGGGATCATCCTGGACGGGCATCCGGGATCCCTCCCGGACGGGCGAGGGGAGCGAGAGCTTCGCCGGTGAGGAGCAAGCGACGATGAAGACCGCAGTGCCCTGCTACTACCACCTCGACGTGGAAGTCAGCCCGGAACGGGTGGGACAGGTCAGCCGCATCCTGGCCGCCCACCTCCGCTACTGGGACCTCGAGAACCTCACGGATCCCGTCTGCCGCGGCGCCGAACTCCTGCTGCGGGCGATCGACCAGCACGCCACCGACAAGCACACATCGATCGAGATGTGGTGGAACGGCCAGCACCTCATCACCGCGTTCGGTGACGACGACCCGGATCTGCGCCCCGACCAGGACCTCCGCGCCCCCCTCGCCGACATCGCCGCCATGAGCGACGGCTGGGGCTGCTGTGCCTCCGACACCGGAGCCAAGATCATCTGGTTCTCGCAGCGCGCCCGCGCCGGTCAGCGCGTCCCGCTGGTGCCGACCGCCCCCGCACCCACCCTGCGCACGGGCCTCCAAGTGCCGCGCACGGAGCCGGTGGTGGTGCTGGCCGCGCCGGCGGCCGCCCGTGACGCCGTCCTGGAGGGCAGCCGGTGACCGCCCGCAGGACCAGGAACACCAGGAACAGGAAAGGGCTGCCCGTGTGGAGCGGGCAGCCCTACCCGTTGGGTGCCGCGTTCGACGGCCAGGGCACCAACTTCGCCCTGTTCAGCGAGGTGGCCGAGCGGGTCGAGCTGATCCTCGTCGACGACTCCGGCACCGAGACCCCCGTCCGGCTGCACGAGGTCGACGGCTTCGTCTGGCACGCCTATCTGCCCGGCATCGGCCCCGGCCGGCGCTACGGCTACCGCGTGCACGGCCCCTGGCAGCCCTCGCTCGGCCACCGGTGCAATCCGGCGAAGCTGCTGCTCGACCCGTACGCCCGGGCCGTGGACGGCCAGATCGACAACCACGCCTCGCTGTACGAGCGCGCCCCGGACGGCCCCGCCCCCGCCGACAGCGCCGGACACTCCATGCTGGGCGTGGTCACCGACCCGTACTTCGACTGGGGCGACGACCGGCCGCCGCGGACCCCGTACGCGGACTCGGTGATCTACGAGGCCCATGTGCGCGGCCTGACCCGCACCCACCCGGAGGTCCCCGAGCGGCTGCGCGGCACCTACGCCGGCCTGGCGCACCCCGCGGTGACCGAGCACCTGACCTCGCTCGGCGTGACCGCGGTCGAGCTGATGCCGGTCCACCAGTTCGTCCAGGACGGCGTGCTGCAGGACCGGGGCCTGTCCAACTACTGGGGCTACAACACCATCGGCTTCTTCGCCCCGCACAACGCCTACGCCGCCTTCGGCAGCCGCGGCCAGCAGGTCAACGAGTTCAAGGCGATGGTGAAGGCGCTGCACGCGGCCGGCCTCGAGGTGATCCTCGACGTGGTCTACAACCACACCGCCGAGGGCAACGAACTGGGCCCCACCCTGTCCTTCCGGGGCATCGACAACGCCTCGTACTACCGTCTGGTCGACGGTGACTGGGCGCACTACTACGACACCACCGGCACCGGCAACAGCCTGCTGATGCGGCACCCCTACGTCCTGCAGCTGATCATGGACTCACTGCGGTACTGGGTCACCGAGATGCACGTCGACGGCTTCCGCTTCGACCTCGCCGCCACGCTCGCCCGGCAGTTCCACGAGGTGGACCGGCTGTCGGCGTTCTTCGACCTGATCCAGCAGGACCCGGTGATCAGCCGCGTCAAGCTCATCGCCGAACCCTGGGACGTGGGGGAGGGCGGCTACCAGGTCGGCAACTTCCCGCCGCTGTGGTCGGAGTGGAACGGCAAGTACCGCGACGCCGTACGGGACTTCTGGCGGGGCGAGCCCGGCTCGCTCGGCGAGTTCGCCTCCCGGCTGACCGGCTCCTCCGACCTGTACCAGCACAGCAGACGCCGGCCGCGCGCGAGCGTCAACTTCGTCACCGCGCACGACGGCTTCACCCTGCGCGACCTGGTGTCGTACAACGACAAGCACAACGAGGCCAACGGCGAGGACAACCGGGACGGCGAGAGCCACAACCGGTCCTGGAACTGCGGCGCGGAGGGCGCCACCAAGGACCCGGCCGTCCTCGAACTGCGCGCCCGCCAGCAGCGCAACCTGCTGGCCACGCTGCTGCTGTCGCAGGGCATTCCGATGCTCTGCCACGGCGACGAGCTCGGCCGCACCCAGCGGGGCAACAACAACGCCTACTGCCAGGACAACGAGATCTCCTGGGTGGACTGGGACCTGACGGAGGAGCAGCGCTCGCTCACGGAGTTCACCCGGCACCTGATCGCCCTGCGCGCCGCCCACCCCGTCCTGCGCCGCCACCGCTTCTTCCGCGGCGAGACCGCGACCAACGCCGAGCAGCCACTGCCCGACCTGATGTGGCTCAGGCCCGACGCCCGCGAGATGACCGACCGGGACTGGCAGCGCGGCGACGCACACGCGATGGGCGTGTTCCTCAACGGCGACGCCATCGCCGAACGCGACCCCTACGGGCGCCGCATGGTCGACGACTCCTTCCTGCTGCTGGTCAACGGCTACTGGGAACCGGTCGACTTCCGCCTGCCCGGCCCGTCCTTCGGTGAGCGCTGGACGACCGTGATCGACACCGCCGAGCCGGACGGCATCCCCGACGAACGCGAACGCAAGGCCGGCACCAGGCTTCGCGTGGAGGCCCGCGGTCTGATCCTGCTGTCGCGTCCGTCGAGGGTGGCGAGCTGAGCGCCTGCCCCGCTCTCAGCGAGCCCGGCGGGAGGTCACCGTGAACTGGGCGCCGTCGATGTCCCGCAGGATCGCCTCCGTCTCGTCCTCGCTCAGCACACTGCCGCCGTGCTTCTCCGCCGCGCGGGCACACCCCGGCACATCGCTCACGGCGAAGTGGACCTGCCAGTGCGGTCGTACGGAGGGGTCCGGTGCCGCCTCCACCGCGCCCGAGTCGATCCGCGCCACGATGTCGCCCTGGCTGCGCAGCACCACCTCGCCGCCCTCGTACTCCACCTCGCAGCAGCCCGGCTGCCCCGACGCCCAGCCGAGGATCTCGCCGTAGAAGATCGCGGAGTCGAAGGCGTTGCGGGTGTGCAGCCGCACGAAGGTCGGGGCCGCCCGGCGCCACGCCTCCCAGTTGCCGACCAGCTCCCCCTGCCAGATCCCGAACGTGGCCCCGTCCCGGTCGGCGAGCAGCGCGGCCCGGCCCGGCGGGAAGGACAGCGGCCCGACCGCCGCCGTGCCGCCGCGCTCGCGCGCCCGGGCCACCGCCACATCGGCGTCCGGCACGGCGAAGTACGGCGTCCAGGCCACCGCCATCTGCCACATCGCGGCGACGGCGGCGATCCCCGCCACCGGCACTCCGTCCGCCAGCGCGATACGGAAGTGCTCGCCGAGTTTGGCCCCGCGCCAGCGCCAGCCGAGGACGGCCGTGTAGAACTCCTGGGTGGCCTCGAGGTCCCGGCTGGTCAGGCTCACCCAGCAGGGGGCACCGAAGACGGAGTGCGTGGAGATGATGTCCCGTCTCCGCGGTCCTCCGCTGACGGGGGCGTTGTGGTTCATGGCAGTCGCGTCCTGCTCTCGGGGCCGGGCGGCCACCGGTCTGGGACCAGTGTCCGCCCGGGAGGGGGTGGGGTGCCTGTCGAGTACCACCGGTGGCACCGGTCCACGCCACCGTGGACGATGGGGGCATGGGAGCGAGCGAGCCGGACCGGATCGCCGAGCTGCAGGCGCAGGTCGACCAGTTGAAGGAGGCCGTCGCATCCCATGCGGTCGTCGACCAGGCCATCGGGATGATGGTGGCCCTGGGCAGAGTGACCCCGGACGAGGGCTGGGAGGTGCTGAAGGAGGTCTCCCAGCACACCAACATCAAGCTGCGCAACATCGCGGAGCTGATCCTCATCTGGGGGCGCCGCGGTGACATTCCGCCCGAGGTCCGCGCCGCGCTCGAGGACACGCTGGACCGGTACGGGCCCACCCAGGTCCCCGGGGCCGCGGAGGAGTAGTCCCGGGCCGGGGGCGGCGGTGGTCGTGCCTCGGTGGGGCTCAGCGGACCTCGGCGAGCAGTTCCTCGCGCATCCGGTCGAAGCAGGCGCTGAGCAGCCGCGAGACGTGCATCTGCGAGATGCCGAGCTGCTCGGCGATCCGGCTCTGTGTCATTCCGCCGAAGAACCGCAGGTAGAGGATGGTGCGCTCGCGCTCCGGCAGGGCCTCGAGACACGGCTTGACGGCTGCCCGGTCGACCACGAGGTCGAACCCCGGGTCGGGCCCGCCGAGCGAGTCCCCGAGGGCGTAGCCGTCGGTGCCGGCCACCTCGGCGTCCAGGGACAGCGCGGAGAAGCACTCCAGTGCCTCCATGCCGGTGCGCACCTCGCCCTCGGTGAGCCGCGTGTAGGCGGCGATCTCCGCGACGGAGGGCGGGCGGCCGGAGGTGCTCTGGGCGAGTTCCTTGGTGGCGGTGCGGACCCGGTTGCGCAGGTCCTGCACGCGGCGGGGCACGTGCAGGGTCCACATGTGGTCGCGGAAGTGGCGCTTGATCTCGCCGGTGATGGTCGGCACCGCGTACGCCTCGAAGGCGCGTCCGCGCTCCGGGTCGTAGTGGTCGACTGCCTTCACCAGGCCGAGAGCGGCCACCTGGTACAGATCCTCCAGGGTCTCCCCACGGCCGCGGAACCGCACGGCGATTCGCTCGGCCATGGGCAGCCACAGTCGGACCAGTTCGTCACGGAGCGCCCGCCGCTCGGGGCCGTCGGGCAGCTGCGCGAGCCGCTCGAAGGACTCCGCCGTGTCGGGGGCGTCGTCGTGCGGATGGGGGGACGTGCTGCCGGTGACACGCATCGTGCGCACCTCTCTCAGGTGCCGGTAGGACAGACACCGTGGGAGGGGCTCGGACCATGGAAAGGGCACCGGGGCGTCCGGCGATGCCGGTCCCACGGACGTGCCTCCTGTCCGAAGCACTGTCCTTCGTTTTCCCCCTCAGGGGCATCACAAAACAAACAGGGGCAAACCGGATGTGAGTGACCTTCGCGGGCATTACCTCTGTAGCAGAGGTAATCTTCCCGTCGTGGAGTCCGAGGCCTTCCCGGACGAGCTGGCGGACGCGCTGGTGCGCATCCAGCGGCTGATCCGGAGGCGGTTGCGGGGCGGGCTGAGCGGGCCCCGGCTGGGCGGTGCCGAAGTGGAGCTGCTGCGGCTGGTCGAGTCCCGGCCCGGCACCGGCATCTCGGACGCCGCCAGGGAACTGCACCTGGCGAGCAACTCCGTCTCGACCCTGGTCAACCAGCTCGTCCGCGGCTGTCTGCTCCGCGAGACCGACCCCGCCGACCGGCGCGCCGCGCGCCTGCGGCTGACCGCGGCGGCCGAGAAACGGCTCGCTGACTGGCAGCGACGCCGGGCCGAACTGTACGGCCGGCACGTGTCCCGGCTGGACGACACCGACCGCGAGGCCCTGCGCGCAGCCCTCCCGGCCCTGCGCAAGCTGGCAGCCGGCCTGCACGAGGAGACCGACGAATCATGACGAATGCCGACGACCACGAGGGCGATCCAGGCGCCATGACACGGAACGTGCCCGCCACTCGGCCGGCCGGGCCGGTCGGTCCGCGGCATGGCGCGGAGGGTCCGGCGGACAGCGCATACCTTCAGGCGGACGGCAGCACCCGCGCCAACGCCGCCGAGGCGCCCGTGCACGCTCCCGCGATCCCCGACGCTCCCCGGGTCCCTGCCGCTCCCCGCGAGGGCGAACGAGCCCACCATCGGCCTGGACCCCCATCGCCCGTACCGGCGTCTGGGAGCAGTACTGCGACCGCGTCGGCCCGATGCACCGCGGCCGCCCGGATCCGCGCGATACCCACCGGCGGCATCCCGTACATCGACTACCTGGCGCCCGGCGTCATCGCCCAGGCCGCGATGTTCATCGCGATCTTCTGCGGCATCCAAGTCGCTGATCCAGGCGATCGTCGTGATCGTGATCGCCGCGCTGCTCGGCGTCGGCCTCGCCGTGGTCCTCGCCTCCGCGTTCTTCTCCTGTCTGTCGATGACCATCGCCGGTATCGTCCGCAGTCAGCCCGGCATCACCGAGACGGGATACAGGGCGTGGGAGCCGAAGAACAGCGGCGCGGCCTGCTGCTCGGCCGACCGGCCCGGTGATCTTGTCGCGGACGTGATGTGCGGCACGCACGCGTACCCCCTCCGAAGGCGCCGCGAACGGATTCTTCCTGGGCAGCGCTTGATCACCGATCAAAGCGGGCGAACCCCCTGGGCATAGCGCATTCCGCTCATTTGACAGTGCGCTCGGCGCACAGATAGACAGCAGCTCTCGAAGGTCGAGAGGGGCACTGTGTACGAGCCGAACGTGGTCGGGGACTGGCACGAGTACGACGAGCACGCCGGTCTGCGGGTCCGCGTCCACCGCCTGGAGGCGACCGAGCCGCCGCGCGGACGCGACGACGCCGCCGCCGGGCTGACGTACTTCAGTGTCCGCGTGACGGTCGAGAACCGCGGCGACCGGCCCCTGGGCATCCACCTGGAGGACGGCCAGATCGACGTGCGCGTCGGCCCCGACGGCGAGGGCGCGTTCATCGACTGGCGCAACTCCCAGTTCGTCGAGGGCTTCGACGTCTACCCGCTGCGCCGGGCCACCGCCGTGCTCTACGCCGCAGCGCCCGAGGCCGCCCTGGCCCACGTGGACGTACAGGTGCAGCTGCGGGTGGACGAGGAGTGGGCCGACCGCCGGCTGTGGACGGGCGGCATCGGCGTCCTGGAGGCGACCCCGGGGGGGGGCCTCGTCGGGTCGGTGGGGGGAGGCCTGTCCGCACAGGGCAGCGACGTCCTTTGGAGAGGAAAGGAAAATGGAACCCCCCT
>NZ_JBVJVZ010000008.1:8314-262704 GCF_055603245.1 Streptomyces sp. NPDC037290
CCGGGTCCCCCTTGTCCAATGTGAACGTATGGGTAAAGTGGGGGGGGGAGGGGGGTTGGCCCCCCCGCTGTTTGGGGAGGGGCGGCCTCGCTTCCCTGGGGCCCCCCCCGGCGCCCCCCCCCGCGGCCCCCGGACAGGGCAGCCTCGCCCACCAGGTCAGCGCCTTCCTGCGGGACCAGACGGAACCCGGCACCGCCTGACGCGGGCGGCGGCGGGGCCGTACCGTCAGTGCGGGATACCGTCGATGATCTCGCGGGCCCCCTGTCGCAGCAGCGCCACCGCGACCGAGGTGCCGAGGGTCTCCGGATCGAGCCGGCCCGCCCACTCGTGGGCGTTCAGCCGGGTCTTGCCGTCCGGAGTGAACACACACGCCCGCAGGGACAGCTCCCCGCTGCGGTCCGCGCGCGCGTAGCCCGCGATCGGGCTGTTGCAGTGGCCCTGCAGCACGTGCAGGAACATCCGCTCGGCCGTCGCCTCCCGGTGCGTGTCCGGGTCGCCGAGCCCGCTGACGACATCGATCACGTCGGTGTCGTCCTGCCGGCACTGCAATGCGAGGATGCCCGCGCCGATCGGCGGCATCATCTCCTCCGTCGACAGCACCTCGCTGATCACGTCCGTACGGCCGATCCGTTCCAGCCCGGCCGCTGCCAGCAGCAGCGCGTCCGCCTCCCCGGCGGCCAGCTTCTCCAGGCGGCGGTTGGCGTTCCCGCGGAACGGCACGCACTCCAGATGCGGGTGCGTGGCGGCCAGTTGGGCCACCCGGCGCACCGAGGACGTGCCGATCCGGGTGCCGGCCGGCAACTCGTCCAGGGTGAGACGGCCCGGATGCACCAGCGCGTCGCGGATGTCGTCGCGCTTCAGGAACGCGGCGAACACCGTCCCGGCGGGCAGCGGCCGGTCGGCCGGCACGTCCTTGACGCAGTGCACCGCGAGATCGGCCTCACCCGCCAGCAGCGCCGCGTCCACCTCCTTGGTGAACGCCCCTTTGCCCTCGACCTTGGACAGATCGCCGAGCCACTTGTCGCCGGTGGTCCTCACCGGCACCACCTCGGTGCGCACACCCGGGTGCAGGACGGCCAACTCGGCGCGGACCCGCTCCACTTGTGCGAGAGCCATCGGGGAGTCGCGGGAGACGACACGGATCAGTTCGGGAACCGGCATGCCCCCACGATAGACCCCTCGGCCCGAGCCGGACTCGACCGCCCGATCTTCAGCCGAAGCCCTCGGGCAGGTCCGCCGCCGACTCCTCCGGCGTCAGATCCGGGCGCAGCCGCAGCCAGGAGGGCTGGCGCAGCAGTCCGGCGCGGGTACGGGTGCTGTAGTTGACCTCGCCCACCAGCCGCGGCAGCACCCACCGGGCGTCCGGGATCCGCGGGACCGGATCGAAGGGGCACCGGCTGCTCGCGGCGTCCTCCAGCAGCCGGGCCAGTTCCGTCCGCTCGGCCTCGCTCCAGCCGGTGCCCACCCCGCCGACGTACCGCAGCCGGCCCGCCGTGTCGCGCTGACCGACCAGCACCGCGCCGGGCAGCCCGACGAGCCGTCCCTTGCCGGACAGCCAGCCGCCGACGACCACGTCCTCGGCGCGCATGTTCCGGATCTTGATCCAGGAACGGGAGCGCACCCCGGGCTCGTACACCGAGTCCAGCCGCTTGCACACCAGCCCCTCCAGGCCGTGTTCCCTGGTCGCCGCGAGCGCCTCGGCACCGTGCCCGGTCACCGCGCCGGGCGTCGACCAGTTCGGCCCGGCCAGCCCGAGCTCCTGCAGCCGCGCCCGCCGCCGCACGTACGGCAGCCGCACCAGGGACTCCTCCAGGTACGGGACGTCGAACAGCACCAGGTGCACCGGGACCTGGGCTGCCCGGCGCGCCGCCCGGGCGGGGGCGTGCGCGAGCCCCATCCGGCTCTGCAGCAACTGGAAGTCGGCCCGCCCCCGGTCGTCCAGGGCCAGCACCTCGCCGTCCAGCACGGCGGCCCTGGTGCCCAGCGCGCCGCCGAGCGGCCGCAGTTCGGGATAGGCCGCGGTGATGTCCTCGCCCGAGCGGGCGCGCAGCAGCACACCGCCGTCGCCGGGCAGATAGACCATCACCCGCTGGCCGTCCTGCTTGGTCTCGTACGCCCACCTCTGGTCCTGGGCGGCGGAGGGCAGGCGGCCGGGAGTGGCGAGCATCGGCGCGATGAGCGGCAGGGGTGCGGCGGTCACGGCTGAAGATCTCGACCGCTCCCGGCGGCCGTACGCGCCTCGGGCCGCCGGTTCCCCTGAACGGGCCCCGGCGACCGGGCGTCACGCGTGCCGCAACTGGGGGAGCACGGCCGGCACCCGGCGGTGTCCGCTGTCGCCCGGGGGCACCGGCACCGGGAGTCCGGCCGGCACGCCGTCCCCTGCCGAGGGTGCACCCTGTGGCTGGCCCCGGCCGGGCCTCCTCGCGGACAGCCCTGGGAGGCGGTGGGAGTCGGCTCGCCGCAGAGCGATTCCTGTCGCGCACGGTTCGGTGTGACGCGGGCCGGCATTCGTGCGGCGCTGATCGATCCGGAGGCGCGGGGACTGGTCGAGAGGATCCGCAACCGCGGTTCGCGGCTGCGGGTGGTGACCGTGGAGGAAGCGGTCGCGATCACGGAGTGCCCCCTGGTTCCGGAGGTGTGCGGCCAAGGGCCGTCGCGGCCAGTGACGAGCGGCTGACCGAGCCCTCGTGATCCACGCGGCCGTCGAGCGGTGCCGCGAAGGTGGCCTCCGGCCGGCCCCGCCCCGCGTACGGTGCCGGGCCCCGCCGCCGTACCCGGCGGTGCCGGTCACCCCTGCCCGTCCGGCTCCGCGTCCAGACCAGTGCACGCCAGCTCACCGCCCACCTCGGCGCAGGCCTCCACACCGCGCGGTGAGGACGCCGACAGCATCGGGCTGCTGTCCCCGGCCACGTCGTCCGCCGGGTAGCGGGCCGAGAGGACGTCCTGGCCCGCCCGCACCGACACCTCACGGGCCTTGGCCGACCGCAGCCGCACCTGGGACCAGGCGGTTTTGCAGGCCGGCGAGTAGCGCAGCAGCACGGTGTAGGCCGGGCCCGTGACGGTGCTCGTGGTCCGCGCGTCCCGGGCGCACGCCGACGCGTCGGGCAACACGCCCTGACAGGACCGGCCGTGACAGTGCGGCACTGCCGGCAGGGGCTGCGCGGCGGGTGCGCTGCCCGGACGCCCGGACAGGGTGACGGCGGCGGTCACCGCCGTCGCCGCGCCGAAGAGAGCGAGCGCGGACAGCGGCAGCCAGGGCGCACGCCGTGCCGGGGTCCGTCCCAACCGCCGCCCGCGGCCGGGCCGTTCGGGCGCGGCTACGGGCGGCGGGATGTCGGCGGCCCGCCAGAGGGCCAGTACGGGGTCGGGGTCGGTGCCGGCAAGGCGGCAGAGCGCCTCCACGGCGGGTCTGGGCGGCGGCGCGCCGCCGGACAGGTAGCGGTGCCACGCGGACTTGCTGTACGGGGTGCGGGCGGCCAGCGCCGCCAGGCTCAGCCCCGTACGGTCCTTCAGTTCGCGCAGCCCCGCCACCAGTGGCTCGTCCGGCGCGGTCGCTGCTTGGGGGTGCCGCATCGTGCGTCCTCGACTCCCTTTCCGCTATGGGCGTTTTAGCCCCTGTTGTCGGAATGACTTCCCGGAGTGCGGCGACCGCAACACACGGTGAGGTAGGAGGATGGTGAAGCGCAGGCGTACCGAAGGCCCGTTCGGGGGTCGTCGAACGGGCCTTCGGTGACTTGTTATGCGGCGGTGTCGGGCCGTCAGCACCAGGGAAGAGCGCGGTTGGCGCGGACGTAGCGCGCCGAGACGTAGCCCCGGTGGTGCGACAGCCGGTACCAGGTGTGGTTGCCGTACACCGAGGAGCCGCGCGTCCTGCAGACGAGCGCCAGCTGCCGGCCCGTGTGCCGGTGGCCGATCACCCGGTAGCCGGTGCCCGGTCCGGAGCGGACGTTGAGCCGGACGTGCCGGGTGGTGACGCGGCCGGTCGCCGGCAGGGTGCGGTACGGCACCCACTGCGCCACGAGACGGTACTGCAGGCGGTACCGGGCCGCGTGCAGCGCCGGCACGTAGCGGTACGCCGCTCCCCCGGGTGTGAGGCGGAGCACGTGGTGCTTGCGCAGGTGGACGTGGTGGTGGAAGTGGCGCGTGACGTGCCCGCGGTGGTGGGTGTCCTGCTGGGTGACGGCGCTGGGCGCCGGCTGCTGGGTGGCGGCGCTCGCCGCGGTGGCCCCGGCCGCCGTGGGCAGGAACGCGAGTACCGCGACCGTCGCCAGTAGTCCGCTCTTGAAGGTCCGTCGGATCATGGAAACCTCCGGCTGTCGTTCTCGTGACCACGAGGAGTGATCACGACAGCCAGCGTTTCCATCGCGGAGCGCCGCAATGCCGTCCCGCCGTCCCCTGGGACGCCCGGGACGTCCCCCGGGACGGACCCCCCGCGCGACGGGGGCCCGACGGGACCCGCTTGACTTGCGCGAGCGGCCGCTGAGCTCCGCACCGTCTACCGTCCAGTAATATCCGGCGGCAGGCCACCACAGGAGGAACCGTGCCCCGGTCCGAACGCTCGCCCCTGCTGCTCGCCGGCCTGCTGGCCGCGGCCGGGGTCGCCCACTTCGCCGCCCCACGCTCGTTCGACGCCACCATTCCCCGCCGCCTGCCGGGTTCGCCCAGGGCATGGACGTACGGCAGCGGGGTCGTGGAGCTGGCCCTGGCGGCCGGGATCGCCGCGCCCCGCACCCGCGCGGTCGCCGCGAAGGCGGCCGCGGCCTTCTTCGTCGGGGTGTTCCCGGCGAACGTACAGCTGGCCCTGGACTGGCGGCACCGGCCCGCGCCGCTGCGGACGGCCGCCCTCGCGCGGCTTCCGCTGCAGGTGCCGCTGGTGCTGTGGGCGCGGGGAGTCGCCCGGAACGAGGAGGGACGCTCATGAGAGACCGCATCGAGGTCGGGGACAAGGCCGAGGACTTCGCCCTGCCCGACGAGACCGGCACCACCCGCCGGCTCACCGAGCTCCTGGCCGACGGCCCGGTCGTGCTGTTCTTCTACCCGGCCGCACTGACCCGCGGCTGCACCGCCGAGGCGTGCCACTTCCGCGACCTCGCCGCCGAATTCGCCGCCGTCGGCGCCCGGCCCGTCGGCATCAGCGGGGACAGCGTGGACAAGCAGCAGGAGTTCACCGGCCGGCACGGCCTCGGCATGCCGCTGCTCTCGGACGCCGACGGCACGGTCCGTGAGCGGTTCGGCGTCCGGCGCGGCTTCTCCCTCGCCCCCACCAGGCGCGTCACCTTCGTGATCGCCCAGGACCGCACCGTGCTGGAGATCGTCCGCAGCGAACTGCGCATGAACACCCACGCCGACCGGGCCCTTACCGTCCTGCGCGCCCACACGGGCTGATCCGCTCCCGGACCGCGCCGAAGACGCCGGAACGGTCCCGCGCTTGATGCGTCGAAGCAATCGGAACATCCTGGGGCATATGAAGCATGGTGCCGCCGTGGCGTTCATCGACGCCCTGGGCACGGTGACCGGGTGGAGCGAGGGCGCACGGCGGCTCACGGGCCGCCCGGCCGGGGACGTCGTGGGCCGGCCCGCGGCCGGGCTGCTCGCCGGTGCCATCCCGCCCGGCATGCTCGCCGCGCGGGCCGGCACCGCCGAGCTGCGCCACCGTGACGGCCACCTCGTCGAGGTGGCCCGCCTGCCCCGTCGCCGGAGCCGACGGGGAGCCCACCGGTTACGTCGTCACGGCGGACCCGCCCGGCACCACGCTTGCGGCGGAGGCCTTCGAGGAGGCCTCCCTGTCCATGTCGGTCTTCGACCTCCAGCAGCGCTATCTGCGCGTCAACGACACGGCCTGCAAGGTGATGGGCGTCCCCGAGGCAGCGCTCACCGGCCGGTTCTTCCGGGAGACCGTACGGGACACGGAGTACAACCGGGGCTTCCTGCGCCACCTCCAGGAGGTCGCCGAGACCGGCCGGCCCGTCCGCTACGAGAGCTTCGCCGACGCCCCCGCACTGAACCGGGAACATCTCTGGAGCATCGAGATGTGGCCGCTGCGCGCCGGCACCGGCGAGCTGACCGGGGCCGCCATGGCGGCCTTCGACAACACCGAACAGTACTGGGCCCGGCGCCGCCTCGCCCTGCTCAACGAAGCGTCGACCGGCATCGGCACCACCCTGGACGTGGTGCGCACCGCCGAGGAACTGGTCGACATCCTCGTCCCGCGCTACGCCGACTTCGCCAGCGTCAACCTGCTCGACTGGGTGCTCGGCGCGGACGAGCCGCCGATGATCCCGGCCGGCGGAGTCGTCCTGCACCGCGTCGCCCACGGCTCGACCCACGAAGGGGACCCGGGCGCGGCCGTCCGCATCGGCGAGACCCATGTCTACGCGCCGGACTCGCCGCCCGCCCGCGCCCTGAGCGGGGGCCACGCCGTGCTCAGCCAGGCCGGCGACCCGAATTCGCCGTATGGCTCGACGAACGCAACGTGCGCTCGCCCGAGGGCCGCCCCTTCCGGCAGGGCGTCCACTCCCTGCTCGCCATTCCGCTCCGGGCCCGCGGCACCACTCTCGGCGTCGCGGTCTGCGTCCGCATGGCCCACCCCGACGACTACGGCCCCGACGACGCCGTCTTCGCCGAGGAACTCGGCAGCCGCGCCGCCGTCTGCATCGACAACGCCCGCCGTTTCGCCCGCGAACGCACCACCGCCCTCGCCCTCCAGCACAGCCTGCTGCCCCGTGGCCTGCCCGGGCAGGCCACGGTCGAGGTGGCGCACCGCTATCTGCCCTGCGGCTCACTGGCCGGCATCGGCGGCGACTGGTTCGACGTCATCCCGCTCTCCGGCGGCCGGGTGGGCCTGGTCGTCGGCGACGTGGTCGGCCACGGCATCCAGTCCTCGGCCACCATGGGCCGCCTGCGGACGGCCGTGCGCACCCTCGCCGACGTCGACCTGCCACCCGACGAACTCCTCACCCACCTGGACGACCTGGTCACCCACCTGGCCTCCGACGACAGCGGCGAGGAGGTCGCCGAACTCGGCGCGACCTGCCTGTACGCCGTGTACGACCCCCTCTGCCGCCGCCTCGCCCTGGCCGCCGCCGGCCACCCGGCCCCGGCCGTCGTGCTGCCCGGCGGCACCGCCGAACCCGTACCCATGACCGCCGGACCGCCCCTCGGCGTCGGCGGGCTGCCGTTCGAGGCGACGGAACTGGAACTGCCCGAGGGTTCCGTCGTCGCGCTCTACACCGACGGCCTCGTCGAGAACAGCGACCGGGACCCCGACGGCGCCACCGACGAACTGCTCCGGGCCCTGAGCGCGCCCGCCGACTCCCTCGATGCCCTGTGCGGCAGCGTCCTCAAGGCGGTCCTGCCGACCAGCCCGCCGACGACGTCGCGCTGCTCCTCGTGCGCACCCGCGCCCTCGGCGCCGACCGGGTCGCCACCTGGGACGTCAAGCCGGATCCCGCCTCCGTCGCCGTCCTGAGGCAGGCGGCCGGAGAGCGGCTGACCGCCTGGGGACTGGACCAGGCCGCCTTCGTCACCGAGCTCGTGGTCAGCGAACTCGTCACCAACGCCATCCGCTACGGCGAACCGCCCATCCAGCTCCGGCTGATCCGTGACCGCGCGCTCATCTGCGAGGTCTCCGACGCCAGTTCCACCTCACCGCACCTGCGCCGGGCCCACGCCTACGACGAGGGCGGACGCGGACTGCTGCTGGTCGCCCAGCTCACCCAGCGCTGGGGCAGCCGGCAGACCGGGCGGGGCAAGACGATCTGGGCCGAGCAGGCGCGCTGACCGGCACCTGATCACGCGTACGGCACGGCAGCGTGGCTCACGCGCCGTCGTCGGCCGCGACCTGCGCGAGGGTGCGGCCGGTGCGCACCGAGCGGGCCCGGCGGGGATCCGGCGTGCCGTGCCCGTCCGGCCGTGCCGGACCCTTGCGCACCAGCAGCCAGGCCTCCTCGTCGTCCTCGCCACCCCGGAACCGGGTCAGCGCGTACTCGCCGTGCAGTTTGCTGCCGTGCAGCCGGAAGGTGGCGTGTCCGCGTTCCAGCGACTGGGCGAACTCCACCGGACGGCCCCGGCTGTCGTGGCTGAGCGGCTCGTAGGTGCCGCGGTCCCACACGATCACCGTGCCGCCGCCGTACTCGCCCTTCGGGATCACGCCCTCGAAGTCCTCGTAGTCCAGCGGATGGTCCTCGGTCGGCACGGCCAGCCGTTTGTCGGCCGGGTCGGTGGACGGGCCCTTCGGGACGGACCAGGACTTCAGGACGTCGTCGACCTGGAGCCGGAAGTCGAAGTGCATCCGCCGTGCGTCGTGGATCTGCACCACGAACCGGGGCTCCTCGCCCCCGGCCCCGGCCTCTTGGCCCGAGGGTTCGCGGGTCCGCTCGAAGTCGCGCTTGCCGCGGTACGTCCGCAGCCGGTCCTCCGCTGCCACGTGCGGCTCCTTCCCTGCGTCCGCCTCACGGGCCCCGGGTACCCCGGGCCGGTCCGTTCAGCCCACGATGCCGTTCAGCTCGGCGACCGCGTCGTCCGGCAGCACCAGGGACGCGGCGGCGATGTTCTCCCGCAGGTGCTCCGGCGAGGAGGTGCCGGGGATGAGCGCGATGTTCGGCGACCGCCGCAGCAGCCAGGCCAGCGCCACCTGCTGCGGCGAGGCCCCCAGCCGGGCGGCGACCTTCGCCAGCGTCTCGGACTGCAGCGGTGTGAAGCCGCCGAGCGGGAAGTACGGCACGAAGGCGATGTTCTCGGCCGCCGTGCGCTCCACCAGGGCGTCGCCCCGCCGGTCGGCCAGGTTGTACAGGTTCTGCACGGTCACCACGGGCGCGATCGCGAGGGCCTCGTCCAGCTGCGCCGCGGTCACCGTGCTCAGCCCCAGGTGCCGGATGAGCCCCCGCTCCCGCAGCTCGGCCAGCGCGCCGAACTGCTCGGCCAGGGAGTCGTCGTTCGGGGTGTCCACGTCACCCAGCCGCAGATTGACGATGTCCAGCGTGTCCACACCGAGGTTCCGCAGGTTGTCGTGGACCTGAGCCTTCAGGTCCTCGGGATGCCGGGACAGGATCCAGCTGCCGTCGGCTCCCCGGCGGGCGCCGACCTTGGTGACGATGTGCAGCTCTGCCGGGTAGGGGTGCAGGGCCTCGCGGATGAGTTCGTTGACGACCACGGGCCCGTAGAAGTCGGCGGTGTCGATGTGCGTGATGCCCGCCTCCACCACCGCGCGGAGCACCGCCACCGCCCGGCCGCGGTCCCTCGGCGGGCCGAAGACGTGCGGCCCCGCCAGCTGCATGGCGCCGTAGCCGACCCGGGTCAGGGTCAGGCCGTCGGCCGGGGTGACGGTGCCGCCGAGCTGTGCAGTCATGTCGTACCTCTCAGGGTGGTGCGCGAGATGTCCGGGCCGCCGGTCCTTGCGGCGGCCGCGCTTTCCACCCTGCGCCCGTGGCGCCCTGGCTTGCAGTACCCCGGTGATCCTGGGAGTGACAGGGCCAGTCACCGCCGGCCGGGCGGCCGTACGGTGAGGCCATGGACGGATCGAACGCGCTCGGCGAGTTCCTGCGCGCCCGCCGGGCGCTGGTGCGGCCCGAGGACGTGGGGCTGCCCGGCGGCGGTCTGCGCCGGGTGCCGGGCCTGCGCCGCGAGGAGGTCGCGATGCTGGCCGGCATCAGCTCCGACTACTACCTGCGGCTGGAGCAGGGCCGCGACCGCAACCCGTCCGTGCAGGTCCTGGAGGCCATCGCCGGCGTGCTGCGCCTCGACGCCGACGCCACCGCCCATCTCGTCCAACTCGCCCAGGAGCGGCCCGGCTCCCGCGAACGGTCCGCGGGCCGCCCGCAACAGGTGCCGGTGAGTCTGCTGCAGCTCATCGACGGCTGGCCGCGCAACCCCGCCTACGTCCAGAACCGCTACACCGACTGCCTGGCCGCCAACGCCCTCGCCACCGCACTCACCCCGAACTACCGGACCGGCGTCAACCTCCTGCGCGCCGTCTTCCTCGACCCGGCCGAGCGCGAGCTGCGCCGCGACTGGGAGGCCCTCACCGAGGAGGGCGTGGCCGCGCTGCGGTCCGAGGCCGGGGCCGACGCGGACGACCCGCGGCTGCGCGACCTGGTCGGCGAACTGTCCCTGCGCAGCGAACGCTTCCGCACCCTGTGGGCCCGGCACGAGGTACGGCCCCGGCGCGGCCGGGTGAGCCGTCTGACCCATCCGCAGGTCGGCGAGCTCGACCTGCAGTCGAACAAGCTGTCCGTGGACGGCACCGACGGACTCACCCTGGTCGTCTTCCATGCCGAGCCGGGCAGCCGCAGCGCCGAACTGCTGGACATCCTCGGGAGCCTCAGCGCACCCCCGAGCGGGCAGGCCCGGCCCGCCGGAGCGCCGGAACGGACCGAGGAGCAGTAGGGGCCGCGGCCGCCCGGTCTCAGAACTCCTCGTGCCGCTCGGGGTCCCCGCCGAGTCGCCGCGGGGCGCGGCCGGCGATCGCCGCCAGCTGGTCGGAGTCCAGTTCGAAGCCGAAGACGTCCAGGTTGGCGCGCTGCCGACCGGGGTCGGCCGACTTCGGGATGGGCAACGCGCCCACCTGGACGTGCCAGCGCAGCAGCACCTGCCCCGGTGACACCCCATGTGCCTCGGCGATCCGCGTGACCGCGGGATCGGCCAGCAGGTCACTGCCCCGGCCCAGCGGGCTCCAGCTCTCGGTGACGATGCCCTTGTCCGCGTGGAAGGCGCGCAACTCCTCCTGCGGGAACAGGGGATGCAGCTCGATCTGGTTCACCGAGGGCAGCACCCCGGTCTCCTTCTCCAGCCGCGTGACGTGCTCCGGCGTGAAGTTCGAGACGCCGATCGAGCGGACCAGCCCGTCCTCCCGCAGCTTGATCATCGCCTTCCACGAGTCGACGTACCTGCCGACCCGGGGGTTGGGCCAGTGGATCAGATACAGGTCCACGTACTCCAGACCGAGCCGCCGCCGGGACTCCTCGAAGGAGGCGAGGGCTTCCTCGTAGCCGTGGTGCCGGCCGGGCAGCTTGGTCGTCACCACCACGTCCTCGCGGGGCACCCCACTGCCGGCTATGCCCCGCCCGACCCCGGTCTCGTTGCGGTAGTTCGTCGCGGTGTCCACGAGCCGGTAGCCCAGGCCGAGCGCGGAGCGTACGGCCTGCTCGGCCGCCCTGTCGTCCAGCGGCCAGGTGCCGAGGCCGATGGCGGGGATCGTCGTACCGTCGTTGAGCGTGTGCGCCGGAATGCCGTTCACGATGGGACCTTCCCTCGACTGTGTCGTCCTTCCAGCCTCACGGATGGGGTGAGCGCTGATCAACCGGACCGCACCGGGGCAACGTCTCGCCCGACTGCCCGTCCGCGGAAGACTCGCTGCCCGCCGGTGTTCCGTAGGGTGGAGCTGGTTCAGACGAGCACGGGAGCGCGTATGACGACGCACAGGGCCACCGCGGACCGGACCGAGCGGGGCGAGGGCGTGGAGGTGAGGCCGGTCGCGGGGCACATCGGGGCCGAGATCACCGGCGTCGACCTCGCCGGGCCGCTCGACGACTCCGTGGTGGCCCTGATCCGCCAGGCCGTGCTGCGCTGGAAGGTGGTGTTCTTCCGCGGGCAGGAACTGGACCACGCCGGACATGTGGCCTTCGCCCGCCGCTTCGGCGAACCCGTCGTCCTCGGCCGCCGGGGCAGTGCCTCACCGGCGGACTTCCCCGAGATCGAGACGACCGCCGACCGGCTGGAGCTGGGTGGCCGGTTCGGCATGGAGCACGAGGAGTGGCTGCGCCGCCGCCGGCACACCCTGCTGCGCGGCTGGCACTGCGACCACGGCGCCCGGATCGACCCGCCCGCCGCGACCGTCCTGCGCGCCGAGACGGTCCCGCCCTACGGCGGTGACACCACCTGGGCCAACCTGGCCGCCGCCTACGCCGGTCTCTCGGCGCCGGTCCGGGCCTTCGTGGACGGGCTGCGCGCCGAGCACCGGCTCGGCGTGGGCTACCAGCCCCGGCCCGGCGACGACGCGTATCTGCGTCATCTGCTCGACCACCAGGTCGCCTCGGTGCATCCGCTGGTCCGGGTGCACCCGGAGACGGGGGAGCGGGTGCTGTTCGTCAACGGCTACTACGTGGAACAGATCATGGACGTCTCCCGCCCGGAGAGCGCGGCCCTGCTGGAGATGCTCCTGGAGCAGGCCGTCCGTCCCGAGTACACGGTCCGCTTCCGCTGGGAGCCGGGCAGCGTCGCCTTCTGGGACAACCGGGCCACCGTCCACCTCGCCCCCAGCGACAACGCCCACCTGGACTTTCCCCGGATCATGCACCGGGTGATGCTCGCGGGGGAGATGCCGGTGGGTGTCGACGGCAGGCGATCGGAGGCGGTCGTGGGAACGGAAGCGGGCCGGTGGTGAGACGGGCCCGGCCGAGGGCCGAAGCGGGCGCCGGGGATCAGCCCCGGCCGCTGGTGAGCGGGGCACGACGGCGCCCGGTGCCGGAGCCGGCCGTCAGCCCGCCGGCTTCCACCCCAGCGCCGGGCCCAGTTTCGTCGCCATGTCCGTCAGGATCTGTACGTAGTCCTCGTGCTCGAAGGTGAACGGCAGCGCGAACGCCACCTCGTCCACCTCGCGGAACGCGGCGTGCGCGCGCAGCCGGCCGGCGATCTCCTCGGACGTGCCGACCAGGTCCGGGGCGAACAGCAGCCGGGCCGGTCCCTGCGGGGAGGCCGTGCGGGGCAGGCGCTTCGCCGCGTACTGCGTGTACCTGGCGCGCTGCTCCGGGCTCGCGGAGTCGGTGGGGATCACCACCAGCCCCTGCGACACTCGGGCCGCCTCGCCGTCGGGGTGACGGGCACGGAACTCCCGGACGAGGGACAGCTGGATCTCGGCGAAATCCCATGGCCCGTCCGGCCGTTCCGCCTTGACCACGCTGCTCGTCAGGAAGTTCATCCCGTGCTCGCCCGCCCAGCGGGCCGAGCCGAGGCTGCCCCCGCCGTACCACAGCCGTCGGCCGAGGCCAGGGGAACGCGGCTGGACCACGTCCGAGAACGCCTCGAATCCCTCGACCCCGCTGAAGCCGCTCGCGGGGCCGCCCCGCACCAGGTCCAGCAGCCGCCGCACGCGCTCGTACGAGAAGTCCTCGGCGTCGGCCGTGTCCGGGTACAAGGCCTCCTTGACCTGCTCGAAGTGCATCGGCGGACCCACGCTGACGCCCGGGTTGAGCCGGCCGCCGGACAGGACGTCCACCGTCGCCAGGTCCTCGGCGAGGCGCAACGGGTTCTCCCAGCCGAGCGGGGTCACCGCGGTGCCCAGCTCGATCCGGCGGGTGCGCTGGGAGGCGGCTGCGAGCACGGCGAACGGGGAGGAGATGCCGTACTGCAGGTGACGGTGGCGCAGCCACGCGCTGTCGAAGCCGAGTCGCTCGCCCAGCTCGATGATCTCCAGAGTGGACTCGTGGCCCCGGGCCGGATCCGCCGGGTCGAACAGGCCGATGGTGAGGAAGCCCAGCTTGCGCAGCGGGCGGGCGGTGGACGGCACGGGCTCCTCCAGCGGTCGTATGTCGCTTCGCCTCCCGATTCTGGCAGGCGAGTGTGACAACCGTGTGATCACTTCAGCGGAATGACGACCTCGTCCTCGACCGGCGGATCGAGCTCCTGCTGCCGGTTGCCGGTCGCGGCGAAACAGCGCAGCCGGACCTCCTCGGGAGCGACGTCCAGCCGCAGGAAGCACTTGAAGAACGGCGGGCTGTAGGTGGCCGACCCGGGTGAGAACAGCTGGGTGTAGACCTTGCGCACGGGCAGCCGGAACCGGGACGTGCGGTCCGGGCGGCCGCCGGTGCCGAGGAGGCTCGAAACCAGCCGGGTGCGCCGGGTGATCCGGGCGTCGGAGCCGGTCTTGCGGCCCGGCTCGATACCGAGGCGTTCGGCGACGACCGCGGTCGCCTCGGCCTCGCTCAGGGTGAAGAAGCGGCGCAGCCGCAGCCGGCGGCCGTACAGACGGCTGTAGAAGGCCAGCGAGTCCCCGCGCAGCGGATAGCAGCGGAAGTCCCGCTCGGTGACGCCCGCGACCGACACCCGCGGGATGGTGTGCGTGGCGTGCATGAACGCCCCGCCGCCGCCCGCGACCACGTACTGGACGGTGCGGCCGTCGACGTCGACCGGATAGCGCTGGTAGTTGTGGATGTCGCCGCCGATCGCGGCCACGTAGTGGTGCTCCGGATCGCGGACGATGCCGTCCACCGTGCCACCGCCCTCGATGGGGCACGGGTGGTGTTCGCCGTCGACGTACAGCGGCGACCCGGTGACGAGGATCTTCGGCCGGGGCCCCCGGGACACCTCGCGCAGCCAGGCGCCCTGCTCGGCGTCGATGGTGCCGAGCAGACCGGTGTCGATACCGACGATCCGCACCGGGCCGGCGTCGATCGCCCAGTACGGTCCCGGCTGCACCGCCTGCTGGCCGGGGGCGGCCCGCAACGCCCGTGCGGCGGCGAGCCGTTGTTCGTCCGTCGGCCGGGGCCGGTGCCACAGCAGCGCGCGCCACCAGGCACGGCTGAGCGGGCGGGGCCGTGGCTCGGGGCCGAGCGGCGGGGTGTCGGCGCAGAAGACGCGCATGAAGGCGCCGAGGTCCTCGTACCAGTCGTGGTTGCCCGGTATCGCGAAGATCGGCGCCGGGTAGTCCCGGTAGGGGCGGAAGAACTTGTCGCCGTAGTCCCGGGCGCTGCCCACGGGATAGATCACATCGCTGGCGATCACCGCGAAGTCCGTGCCCTGACTCATCTTCAGAAGCCCCGGTACGACGGCGTACTGGGAGTCGTCGCCCTCGCCGGTGTCGCCGATGACCATGAACGAGAACCGGTCGGAGACCTCCCGCCTGATCACCTTGTCGGCGGGCGCCCCGGCCGCCTGCCGGCGCGCCACCCAGCGGCTGCGGGTACGGCCGGTCGGATCACCGAACCAGGACGCCAGCACGCCGTTGCGGGCTGCCCACAGCGTCCGCGGATTCAGCCACGACAGCTTCTCGACGTGGTCCGGCATCAGCTGTTTGTAGGCACCGGGCTCGGCCGAGCCCCAGCCGGCGCCCTGTGCGGTATCGCGCGAGGAGTCAGACACGTCGTGCACGGTAACAACGCACCGGTCAGCGGCGGTTGGCGGGGCCCGCCGACCGCCGGTCGCAGGCCTCGGCGCCGGTCGCCCGACCATCGGTACTACGCTGAGAGCCGCCTTCAGGAGGGGCACGTATGGAACTCGCCTTCGCCGGCCGGGTCGTGGAGTGGCGGGGCCCGGCGCCGTACTACTTCGTCGCCGTTCCGGACGCCGAGTCCGCCGACATCCGTGACGTGGCCGCGGCCGCCAGCTACGGCTGGGGGGTGATCCCGGTCGAGGCCAGGATCGGCGCCACGGCCTTCACCACGTCCCTTTTCCCCAGGGACGGCGGCTATCTGCTGCCACTGAAGAACGCCGTGCGCCGGCCGGAAGAGCTCGCGCCGGGCGACGAAGTGGCGGTCACGATGACCGTACGGCTGTGAGGCCGCCGGCGTGGGGACGCCGAGACCGCGTGTGGTCCGGGGGTCCAGGCGCCTCGCTCGATGTCGTCAGGTGAGGTTCAGACCGCCGTCGAGCAGGATGACCTCGCCGGTGAGGTAGCTGTTGGCGATGACCGACGCCACCAGATCGGCCACGTCGGCGGGCTGGGCCGGGCGGCGCATGGGGGCGCGTTCGCGCCAGAGTTCGTGTGCCTGCGTCCAGTCCTTCGTCATGGGCGTGTCCACCAGCCCCGGCGCCACCGCGTTCACCCGCACATCGGGTGCGAGCGCGGCCGCCAGCAGCCGGGTGACGTGGTTCAGCGCCGCCTTGCTCGCCGCGTACGGCACCGACGAGCCCTTGGGCCGTACCCCGGCGTGGCTGGTGACGTTCACGATGGTGCCGCCCGCGGGGGACTCGCGGAGTGCCGGAAGTGCCGCGGTGCACAGGACCCAGGGGGCGATGAGGTTGACCTCCAGCAGCTGCCGCCAGGCCGCCGGTGTCGCCGCGGCCAGGTCGGCGTGCGGGACGGGCCAGCTGATGCCCGCGTTGTTCACCAGCGCGTCCAGCCGCCCGCACCGGCCGAGCGCCGCCTCCACCAGCCCACGGGCCTCCTCCTCCACGGCCAGGTCCGCCCGGACGTACACGCCGCCCAGCTCCGTGGCCAGCGCCTGCCCGGCCTCGGCGCTTTGCCGGGAGTGCACGACCACCCGCATGCCGTCCGCGGCCAGCCGCCGTGCGACGGCTTCCCCGATCCCGGACGTGGACCCGGTGACCAGGGCAACGGGCCGGTCCTCTGCTGCGTTCCTCATGATCGAGATCCTGCCATGGGCGTCGTGGGCCGCCCGTGCCCCCACTGCGCCGAACTCGTCGGCGACCTGGCGCAGCACGAGGACAGCCATCGGCCGGCGGAGCGCCGGGAACCGCTGGGCCGCACCGTCACACCTCACCTCACCTCCCCCCGGCAGGCCCGGCACCCGCGGCGACCGGCATAGGGAAAACCCTCGAATACCCGCACATGGCTGACATGTGCGGGTCAAGGCTGGAATCCTTCCCCGCACCGGCATCCCTGGTGAGTTCACGGATCACGGTTCGGCACAGCTCAGCTCGCCCGGGCAGCAGACCCGTCTGCCCGTCTGTCACCGGTCGCGTCCCGGCGACCGCAGCAGGAGGAGTACGAGTGAGACGCCTTCCCCACAGACCCCTTTCCCCCAGAGGTCACAAGCGTGCCACGGTCGGAGCCGCCCTGGTCTCCACCGCGGCTTTCCTCGCCGTCGGCATACAGGCCGCCCCGGCCATGGCCAAGCCCGCCGCCCCCCACCCGAGCCCGCTGCGCAGCGGCGGCCTGGAGGCACGGCTCAGCCCGGCCCAGCACCACGCGCTGATCAGGAGCGCCCAGCAGAAGTCCGCCGCGACGGCCCGCACCCTCGGCCTCGGCGCGAAGGAGAAGCTGGTCGTCAAGGACGTCGTCAAGGACAACGACGGCACCCTGCACACACGGTACGAGCGCACCTACGCCGGCCTCCCCGTCCTCGGCGGTGACCTCGTCGTGCACACCCCGCCCGCCTCCCTGGCCGCGGGCACCGTGAGCACCACCTACAACAACAAGCACAGGATCGAGGTCGCCTCCACCACCGCGACCTTCACCAGATCGGCAGCCGAGACCAAGGCGCTGAAGGCCGCCAAGTCCCTCGCCGCCGAGAAACCCACCGCCGACAGCGTCCGCAAGGTGATCTGGGCCGGCAGCGGCACCCCGAAGCTCGCCTGGGAGACCGTCATCGGCGGCTTCCAGGACGACGGCACGCCCAGCCAGCTGCACGTCGTCACCGACGCCACGACCGGCAAGGAGCTGTACCGGTACCAGGCGGTCAGGACCGGCACCGGCAACACCCGGTACAGCGGGCAGGTCACGCTGACGACGACGCAGTCTGGTTCGACGTACACGCTGAACGACGGGACGCGCGGCGGTCACAAGACGTACAACCTCAACCACGGCACCTCGGGTACCGGGACGCTGTTCTCGCAGACCAACGACACCTGGGGCGACGGCACCAACTCCAACGCCGCCACGGCGGGCGCGGACGCCCACTACGGCGCGCAGGAGACCTGGGACTTCTACAAGAACACCTTCGGCCGCAGCGGCATCCGCAACGACGGCGTCGCCGCCTACAGCCGGGTCCACTACGGCAACTCGTACGTGAACGCCTTCTGGGACGACGGCTGCTTCTGCATGACCTACGGCGACGGGTCCGGCAACAACGACCCGCTGACGTCCCTGGACGTGGCCGGCCACGAGATGAGCCACGGCGTCACCTCCAACACCGCGGGCCTGGAGTACACCGGTGAGTCCGGCGGCCTGAACGAGGCGACCAGCGACATCATGGGCACCGGCGTGGAGTTCTACGCCAACAACAGCTCCGACCCCGGTGACTACCTCATCGGCGAGAAGATCAACATCAACGGCGACGGCACCCCGCTGCGCTACATGGACAAGCCCAGCAAGGACGGCGGCTCGGCGGACAGCTGGTACTCGGGCGTCGGTGGCCTCGACGTGCACTACTCCTCGGGTCCGGCGAACCACATGTTCTACCTGCTGTCCGAGGGCAGCGGCACCAAGGTCATCAACGGGGTGACCTACAACAGCCCGACCTCCGACGGCGTCGCCGTCACCGGTATCGGCCGGGCCGCCGCGCTGCAGATCTGGTACAAGGCGCTGACGACGTACATGACGTCGAGCACCGACTACGCCGCCGCCCGCACCGCCGCCCTGAACGCGGCCGCGGCCCTGTACGGCACCAACTCCACACAGTACGCGGGGGTCGGCAACGCCTTCGCCGGCATCAACGTCGGCAGCCACATCACCCCGCCGAGCAGCGGTGTGACGGTCACCAACCCGGGCAGCCAGACCTCGACCGTCGGCACGGGCGTGAGCCTGCAGATCCAGGCGAGCAGCACCAACAGCGGCGCCCTGAGCTACAGCGCCTCCGGGCTGCCCGCGGGCCTGTCGATCAACAGCTCCACCGGTCTGATCACGGGCACGCCCACCACGGCGGGAACCTCCAACACCACGGTGACGGTGACCGACTCCACCGGAGCGACCGGCACCGCGACCTTCACCTGGACGGTCAACTCCAGCGGTGGAGGCGGTTGCACCTCGGCCCAGCTGCTGAGCAACCCCGGCTTCGAGTCCGGGAGCACCGGCTGGACCGCCACCAGCGGCGTCATCACCAACGACACCGGTGAGGCCGCGCACGGCGGTTCGTACAAGGCCTGGCTCGACGGCTACGGCTCCTCGCACACCGACACCCTGTCCCAGTCGGTGACGATCCCCGCGGGCTGCAAGGCGACCCTGACCTTCTACCTGCACATCGACACCGTGGAGACCACCACCGGCACGCAGTACGACAAGCTGACGGTGACCGCGGGCTCGAAGACGCTGGCGACCTACTCGAACCTCAACAAGGCCTCCGGCTACAGCCAGAGGTCCTTCGACCTGTCCTCGCTGGCGGGCTCGACGGTCACGCTGAAGTTCAACGGCGTGGAGGACTCCTCGCTGCAGACCAGCTTCGTCGTGGACGACACCGCCCTGACGACCGGCTGAGTCACCCCGTTGCGCGGCCCCGCACCCGGGTGGTGCGGGGCCGTGGTGTGTCAGCTCAGCGGATCCAGCGTCAGATAGGCCTGCTGCGGGCTGCCGTCATGGACCAGCGACTCCTGGTTGCCGACGTCGTCGAAGGCGAAGGCGTAGGCCTTGCCGTCGGCCATCTGGGCGTGCACGGTGCGCGCGTACTGATTGGTCACCGCGTCCTGGTAGAAGTTCGCGGTCGTGGTGTCCGGCTGGTTGGGATTGACCAGCAGCGTGGAGCGGTTGAAACCCGCGCACAGGGTGCGGGAGATGGGGCCGCGGACGTTGTCGTTGGGCGCGTCGAGCAGCTTGTGGCAGCCGAAGACGCTGTCCGCGTCGGGTTTCTGGAAGCTGGTGACGACGGCGCCCGAGGCGTTGGTGAAGTTCATGACGTTGCCCGAGACCCGGCCGTAGTACTTGGTGTTCGGCTGGTCGGCGAACGGTGTGACCGTCAGCGTCGACGTCGTGTACTTCTGCCAGACCCGGCCCACGTAGTCGTCCATCACGTTGGCCGGCAGGGCGCCGGTCTCGACGCCGTACAGCGGCGAGAGCGCGCGCAGGACCGTGCCGTCGGAGCCGGTCTGGATCAGGCCGGACCAGCCGCCCGACTGGCCGCGCAACGCCTTGAAGAAGCCTGTGTACCCACCGGACTTGAGGTGCCCGGTGGTGCTCACGCTGCCGTCGGAGCGCCGCACCCCGACCGCGTACGGCGCCGAGAACATGTCCACCTGGGTGCTGTTCAGCCACAGCCCCGAGTCGTTGAGGGTGTACTCGGACCAGTTGAACAGGATGTCCCGGTTGGGATCGGAGGGGTTCTGCACGGCCGGCTGCACCAGGCCGCCGGTGGTCAGCCGGAAGTCGAGCTTGCGACCGTAGGAGAAGTAGATCCGCCCGGAGAACTTCGGGATCCGGATCGTCTTGGACTGTCCGGGGCCCGGCCCGTCGATCGCCGCGTCGGGAGCGGGCGTCGGGGGGTTGCCGCCCGCCGGCCACGCGTGGAAGGCGCCGCCCGCGTCGGCCCAGCCCTGTTGCCCGGAGGACAGCTGGGTGCCGAGGTCATAGACGTAGACCGGTCCGGAGCGGCCGGAGTCGTTGGTGATCTGCAGCGGGATGGTGTCGGGTACGGCGGCACCGGCGCGGTACGGAGCACCCAGGGCGAGCACTCCGCCGACCAGGGACGCGGCGGCGGCAAGGGGCAGCGGGGGGCGCATGCGGGTACGAGGCACTCTCCTACCTCCGTGTGGGGTCGGGGTCGTACGGATATTGGTCCGTACCTGTTTGAGAGCGCTCTCAGCCTGGTCTGAGGATGCGAACATGTCAATGAGTTGAACGGGAAACGGACGGGACCGGCCGCAGGCGCCCGCCGAGCCGCGGGCACCTCCGGCCGCCGTCCGCCCGCTGGTTGACGCGGTGTCAGAAGGTGCGCTCGAGCAGGCCGAGCAGGGCCGCCCAGTGCCGCTCGTCGGCCGCCTTGTCGTACGCCGGGGTGTCCGCCTGCGTGTAGCCGTGGTGGGCGCCCGGATAGACCTCGCAGGTGTGCCGTACGCCGGCGGCGGTCAGGGCCTCCTCGAAGCGCGCGATCTGCTCCGGGGGCAGCGCATGGTCGTTGTCGGCATGCCCGAAGTACAGCTCCGCGGTGATGTGCGGGGCGCCCAGATGCGGGCTGTTCGGATCGTCGGTGGCGAGCCCGCCGCCGTGGAATCCGGCCGCCGCCGCGACCCGGTCCGGGTGCGCGGCCGCCGTCCACAGGGCCAGCCGGGCGCCCATGCAGTAACCCGTGATCGCGACCGGTCCGTCGGCGGCCGACGGACTGTCCGCGAGCCGGCGCAGATAAGCGGCCGAATCCCGCGCGACCAGATCCGGCGTCAGCGAGGCCACCACCGGGCCGAGCCGCTCCCAGATGGTCGGATCGGCGCTCGGGTCGATGTACTCGGGCAGCTCGACGACCGGGGTCCGGCCGAGGCGGTAGAACACGTTCGGCACCAGCACGGTGTATCCGGCGGCGGCCAGCCGGTCGGCCATCGACCTCAGGTGTGGACGCAGTCCGTAGGCGTCCTGGTAGAACAGCACACCCGGGCGGGGGCGACCGTCGGCCGGATGGACGAGGTAGGCGTCGGCGACGCCGTCCTCGGTCGGGATCTCGACATCGTTTCCCTTGACATCGGTCATGAAGAGCAGGCCCTCCCTCGGGAATCGGCGTCGGGCGGCAACGGCCCTCGACGCCACGGCTACGTCCCATGCTGTCACGCAAGATCCGCAAGCCCGCACCCGGTGTGCCGCGTCCTCACTCGAACCGGCTGGTGTCTCCCGCGCCCCGCCGCACGATCTCCGCCTCGCCGCTGGAGAAGTCCACGACCGTCGTCGGCTCGGTGCCGCAGTCGCCGGAGTCGACCACCGCATCCACCGCGTGGTCGAGCCGGTCCTTGATCTCCCAGCCCTGCGTCAACGGCTCCTCCTCGTCCGGCAGCAGGAGGGTGCTGGACAGCAGCGGCTCGTCCAGCTCCGCCAGCAGCGCCTGGGTGACCACATGGTCGGGGATGCGCACGCCCACGGTCTTCTTCTTCGGGTGCAGCAGCTTGCGCGGCACCTCGCGGGTGGCCGGGAGGATGAAGGTGTAGCTGCCCGGCGTGGACGCCTTCACCGCCCTGAAAACGTCGTTGTCCACCCGCACGAACTGACCGAGCTGCGCGAAGTCCCGGCACATCAGGGTGAAGTGGTGCCGGTCGTCGAGATGGCGGATGGAGCGGATCCGGTCCATGCCGTCCCGGCTGCCCAGCCGGCAGCCCAGCGCGTAACAGGAGTCGGTCGGGTATGCGATGAGCGCTTCCGAGCGCACCGCGTCGGCGATCTGCGTGATGCTGCGCGACTGCGGGTTCTCGGGGTGCACGTCGAAGTACTTCGCCACCTGTCGAGCTTATGCCGTCCGCGTACTTCCCACGCCCTGGTGCAGCGGGTCGAGGCGGTCGTACTGACCGGGGGCAGCGCGTACACGCCCCACCATCCACGGCCGCACCTTTGTGCCGGTCCTTGTCATCAGCGCCTTCGTCGGACGCATACGCCGGGCGTGTCGCGTGGGTCACGGTGCGGCGGGTGGGCCCGGCCGAGCGCGGAGGCGGGGAGAGGGACAACGCCGGCCCCGCCCGGCCGTACCGCTCGGGTCCCCGCCGGGCCGCAGCCGGGCCGGCGGGGCGGCCGCGCGGTCCGGTTCAGGTTCCGAGCCGGACCGGGATCTCCTGCCAGCCGTGTGCGATGAACGAGGGCACGTGTCGTAGTCCGGCGGCGTCGACGGCCAGGTGCAGGCCTGGGAACCGGGCGAACAGCGCGGGCAGGGCGGTGAGGGCCTCCAGCCGGGCCAGCGGAGCGCCGACGCAGCGGTGCACACCGATCCCGAACGCCAGGTGGTCCTCGGCGGCCCGCGCCGCGTCGAAGACGGCGGCGTCCCGGCCGTAGTGCGCGGGGTCCAGGCCCGCGGCCGCGTAGGTCGTGATGATCGCGTCACTGGCCGGGATGGTCACGTCCCCCACCTTGAGATCCTCGACCGCGAACCGCAGCGGCAGCGCCGCGATGGACGGATGCACCCGCAGCGTCTCGTCGACCACCGCGTCCCAGCCCACCGCTCCGGAGCGCACCGCCGTCAGCTGCGCCGGACCGGTCAGCAGCGCGACCACCGCGTTGCCGATGAGATTGACGGTGGTCTCGAACCCGGCCCCGACCACCAGCAGCAGCGTGTGCAGCAACTCCTCGTCCGAGAGCCGGTCGCCGCCCTCGTCCCGGACCCGGATCAGCTCCGTGGTGACGTCGTCGCCCGGATGCGTCCGCCGGTGCTCGATCAGCGCGCCGAACACCGAGCCGATCCGCTCCTGGACGGACGCCGCCACCTCGGGGCTCGAATCGGAGGTGTCCATGATGTCGGCGATGAGCCGTGCCGCGTCGGGCCGCAACTCCTCGGGCACCCCGAGCAGTTCACAGATCATGCGCATCGGCAGCGGATGCGCCAGCCCGGCCCGCAGGTCGACCACCCGGCCGTCCGCCCCCTCGGCCGCCAGCGCGTCCAGCAGCTCGGTGGTCAGGTCCGCCACGCGCGGCCGCATCGCCTCCGTGCGCCGGTGGGTGAAACTCGGCGCGACCAGCTTGCGCAGCCGGGCGTGGTCGGCGCCGTAGGTGGAGAGCATGTTGACCACCCCCACCCAGGTCGCCATCCAGCTCCAGGACGGATGGTGCGGCAGCTCGGGCCACAGTCGCCAGTGGCGGCGCGCGTCCTTGCTGACCCGGGGGTCGAGGATCAGCTCCTTCAGACAGTCGTAGCCGGTGGGCGCCCAGGCGGGGATGCCACCGGGAAGTTCGACCGGTACGACAGGACCCAGCGCGCGCAGCCGGGCGCTCTGCGCGACGATGTCGGACCCGAAGGGGTCGAGGGCGATGCGGTCGGTGAGGGTCACGTCTGTTCTCCTGGGCAAGCGGCCCTCTTGCGAGGCGGTCGCCCCTCAGTAGACGCCGTCAGGGCCGGTGAGCACACAGTGCGGGCTCGGCGGGGGCAGGAAACCGGCCGTTCCGGCGCGTCATCCGGTGCGTGAAACTGGCAGGTTGTAGACGTGGGCGGGGGAGATGATCTTCGTGATGGCCTCGCTCAGTACGGTGCTCGGCTCCTGGGAACGGTAGGCGGTGTCGCTGTTGAGGAGCGCCACGAGCGTGGTGCGCGTGGACGGCAGGTAGACGGTCAGCGACTCGTAGCCGGGGAGCGAGCCGTTGTGGCCGATCCAGCCCTGCACGTCGAAGATGCCCAGCCCGTATCGGGCCCCCTTGATGGCGCTGGTCGGCGGCGTGATCAGCCGCTGCGTCTGGGCGGCGGTACCGACCATCCGGGTTCCGTCCGGGAACCGTCCCGTGGCGACGGTGCGCGCCCAGATGCGCAGGTCGCCGGGCGTGGAGATCATCGCGCCCGCCGCCCAGCCCCAGGACGGATTCCAGTCGGCCGAGTCGGCCTCCTTGCCGTTCGCCGTCTGCCGGGTGTAACCCTGCGCGTGCGGTGTGGGGAACTCGTTGCCGGTGGGGAAGAGCGTGTGTTTCATGCCGGCCGGGTCGAGGACGTGCCGCGTGAGGTAGTCCCCGAGGCGCTGTCCGCTCCGCTTCTCCACCACCAGGCCGAGCAGGATGAGGTTGGTGTTGGAGTAGAAGAACTTCTGCCCCGGCTGGAACATCACCGGGTGCTTGAAGGAGTAGGCGAGCAACTGCCGGGGCGTGAAGGAGCGTTGCGGGTCGGATGTGAGCGCCTTGAAGAAGCCCGGGTCCTCGGAGTAGTTGTACAGCCCGCTGCGCATGCCGGCGAGCTGACGCAGGGTGATCTTGTTCCCGTTGGGGACGCCGTGGACGTACTTGCCGACCGGGTCGTCCAGACCGGCCTTCTTCTGGTCCACCAGCTGCAGCAGCGCGGTCACCGTGAACGTCTTGGTCTCGCTGCCGATGCGCATGTACATGTCCGGCTCCATCCGCCGGCCCGTGCTCTTGTCGGCGACTCCGAAGGAACGCAGGTAACTCGGCTGACCCGGCGTCCAGACACCGACGGTCGCACCGGGAACGTTCGCCTCACGGATCACCTTCCGTACGGCGGCGTCGAGCCGGCGCGCCACCTCAGGGGTGAGGTCACGGACGGCCGGCCCCGAGGGAGTCGGAGTGGGGGAGCCGGCGGAGAGGGCGGTCGGTACGGAGGCCGGTGCCGCCCGGACGGGCCCGGCGGCCAGGGGCACCATCAGCGTCCCCACCATGACGACGGTCGCGGCCCCCCTCAGCGGACGGCGGGACGATTGCGCCATGGTCTGACTCCAAGCACGTGAGAACCGAACGTGCGGTGAGCGGGACGTCGGAGCCCGGACCTTCCCAGCATAGGAGCGGCCATCGGGCCCCGCCCGCCGCGCGGGAGAGGAGTGGACGCCCCGCTCGGTGCCGGCCGGCGGGCTGCCTGTCCGCGCGGCGGAGCGGCCAGGTCCGGTGATGGCCTCACCCGGCCCGGCGGGCCGGTCGGCGCGGAGGGACCGGGCCCGGGAACCGGTCTGCGCCCACCTCGTCGCCGAGTGGCATGAAGACGGGCTGTGCCTGCGGACGCGGACGTCCCGAGGCATTGGTCCGGCGGCTGGGTGGGGGAGTGGCGGGCGCAGTCCCTGCGGAAGGGTTCCTACGGGGGCGTTGGTCCAGCAGCCGAGGCCGCCGCCGCGGGCGCGCGGGCGGGCGGGCGGGCCGGCCGGGCCGGATGCGCGGCGGGGCACCGGTCCGGCGCCCGCCCCGGACGGGCTGCCCGTGCCCGAGCGTGTCCGATCCTTCACTGCCCGCACAGCGGAACGAGGACGGCGAGGGTGCCGTTGGCCTGCCGCAGCGCCTCCTCGAGGGTGCTGGGCGAGTGGAGCGCACCGGTGCCGTCGGGCGGCACGAGCCATTCCAGGAAACGCGCGGGCCGGTACGGCGGCGGTACGGCGACCCACGCACCCTTGGTCGCGTACCGCAGACCGGCTCCCACCCAGCCCCCGGAGGGGTCCGGGGGCAGGAGGAACCCCACCCGGCGCGCCGCCGTGTCGACCAGCGTCGGCCCCGGCGGGGGCATCCCGGGCCGCCACAACAGGTCCAGGGTGAGCAGCCCCAGCCGGTCGGGGACGCTCAGCACGTCCCAGTAGCGGCCGGCCTCCAGCAGCGCGACGCCCTCCCCGTGATCCCATTCCCGCTTGCAGGAGCGCGGGTCCGCCGCAGCCGCGGCCAGCCACTCCACGCCCCGCATCCACATCGTGTGCGTCATGCACTGCTCCGGGTGTCCTCGCTCGCCCGCGCTCGGCGCAGGAAACCGTGACCGGGCAGTTCGTGCGCCTGCACGCCAACCCGGCATATGCATGCTCGTAGATATTTCTACGTGGCGGAAGGGGTGGCGAGCCCTGGCGTTTGAGCCGGCACGTTCGAACTCCGGCAATGGGTTCGCCGGTTGGGAGGGAAGGGGCGCGTGCGGCGCCCGGCCGGTGCCGTCGGGCCATCGGTGATCCGCACGAACATGACCGGGGAGCCGGGACCGGGGACCGCGCGATCAGCGGACGCCCGTCGGTTCCGGCGCCAGCACCAGCATCGTGGCGTCGTCACGGACCTGGTAGCGCAGCTGTACGAGATCTGCCCACACCACCCCGGCCAGCTCGGCGGGCGGTGTACCCGACAGCGCGGCGAGGCGGGCGGGCAGCGGATAGAAGGCGTCGTCGGCACCCCGCGCCTCCCACACCCCGTCGGAGGCCAGGAACAGCCGGTCGCCCGGCCGGAGCGTCACCGTGACCTCCTTCGGCGGGTCGACGCCGACCAGCCCGAGCCCCAGCGGCGGCCCCGGCACGACCGCCATCTCCAGCGCGTGCTCCTCGTGCAGCAGGACGGGCGCCGGATGGCCGCAGGCCACCACGCGCACCACACGCCCGTCGGGGGAGAACTCCAGCAGCACCCCGGTGGCGAACAGCTCCGTGTGCCGCACGCCCGCCGAATCCACCGCCAGCCTGCGATCCATCCGCGCGGCGACCGACTCGAGGTCCGGCTGGTCCAGCACCGCCTCCCGGAACGCGCCCAGCAGCGACACCACCGTCGCGACCGCCGACAGCCCGTGCCCCTGTACGTCGCCCATCACCGCGCGCACCCCGTACGGCCCGTCCCGTACGTCGAAGAAGTCCCCGCCCACCAGCGTCCCGTCCTGCGCGGCCCGGTAGAACCCCGCGCACCCCACGCACCCCACCCGGCTCGGCAGCGGCGGCATCACGGCCCGCTGCACGGCCTCCCCGATGGCCCGCTCCGTGTCCAGCTGGGCATCCCGTTGGCTGCGCACATACGACACGAACACACTCAGCGCTGCCACGAACATGATGGTGAGCAGATCGGTGTTGCCCGGGCGGTTGAGGTGTGTGGCGGGCAGGTTCAGCACCACGACCACCCCGAGGCCGAGGCCCGCGGTGGCCAGCGGACCGTACGACAGAACGGCCAGCGGCGGGATGGCCCCGAGCAGGAAGCCCAGATCGCGCGCGTGGGGCGTGACCAGCGTGGCCGTGCTGACGGCCACGAGCAGCAGTACGGGCAGCACCCGCACCCACCACGGCGGCGGCGCGCCCCGCAGCCAGCCGCGATCCTCCAGGTCCCCACGCGACGACCCGCCGCGCACCCATCGCACACCCCCAAGCTACGCCGCCCTCCGCACCCGGGCCTCCCGCCTGGGACCGAGGCTGTGATCGAGGCCCGGCCCCGTGCCGCGAGAGCCGTCGGGCCACGGCTCGAACCGCATTCCGGGGAGGCTTTCCGCGGCCGGCGGGCCGGTCCGCGACGGGCCACGGCTTCGTTGCCGTCCGCGTCGAGGGCGACCGGGGGGTGTGGTTCCGGCGGAGCGAGGAGCCGTTCGAGGAGCGGGCGGGGAGGGGCCGGCGGACGGTTGACAAGGGACGTCGGGTCCTCCTGAGTCATGGCCTCACCCGCCGGAGCGGATACCCGGCCCCCCGGGCCCGCCCGCTCACGCCTCCACCGCCCGCACCCCCGCCACCGCGCTCCACCACCCCCACCACGCCCGCACGGGAAGGCCCGGCAGGAACCAGGCCGCGTGGGCGGCGGGGGTGGGAGGCGGAGGGCCGGGGCTAGTCCCTGGCCGCTGTCAGGCGTGACTCCGCTGTTGCCAGGATCTCGGTGACGCGGAGGCCGAACGCGGCGTCGCAGGCGTGTGGGCGGCCCGTGCGGGCGGCCCGGAGCAGGGCGTCGGCGGCGCGGGTGAGCGCGGGGACCGCTCCCTCGGAGCTTCCCGGCATCAGTGCCACGCCCCCCTCGCCCCGCAGCTCCACGTCCGCCCCGGCCGCCGCGGGCGGTGCCGTCAGGGACAGCGTGAGCGTGCTCGACGCCCCGGTGGCGTGGTCGAGGACCAGATGCACGGTGTCCGCGGGACCGTGTGCCGCGGCCAGCACCTGCCGTACGTCACCGAGGACCGGCAGCAGCACCGAGAGGGCGTGCGGGCCGACGTCCCAGAGCGCGCCCTTCTCCCGCCGCCACGGCGAGGCGGCGAACGGGCTGTCGGAGGTGAACACAGCCCCCAGCCACTGCGCACGGGCGGTGAACCAGCCCGCCACGGCCGCCTGTTCGTCGATCCAGGCCTCCGGTTCCTTCTGGAAGCGCGCGGTGAAGAACACCACCGAGGCCACCCCGGCCCGCTCCACCGCGGCCGCCACGGCCCGCCCGTCGGCGACCGACACGGCGAGCGGCTTGTCCAGCAGCAGATGCCGGCCCGCCTGTGCCGCGCGGACCGCCACCTCGGCCTGCACCGACGGTGGCAGTGCCACGGCCACCGCGTCCACGTCGGCCAGCAGCGCGTCCACGTCGTCGTACGCGGCGACGCCGTACTGCTCGGCCAGCGCTGTCACCGCCTCGGGCCGGCGGCCCCACACCCCGGCGAACTCCACGCCGGTGTGCCCGGCGAGGGCGGGGGCGTACGCCGCCCGGGCCCACGGGCCGGTCCCCAGCAGTCCGATACGCATGTGGCGTTCCTTTCTCCGAGCCGATCCCCGCACCCTCAAGATGCTGCGCTCCGGTCGTCCTGCGCACACCTGCGCTCCGGACTCCCGTTCCCGGCAAGCCAGTCGGCGATGGTGGCGGCGATGGGCTGACCTGTGTCCATCTCGACGAAACCGAACTGGCCCGACTGGTTGCACTCCAGGAACCACCAGATCCCGTCCGCGTCCTCGGCGAAGTCGAATGCGCCGTAGGCCAGTTCCGCGCCCCTCATGTACCGCCGTACGCCCTCGGCGACGCGTGGGGGCACGTCCGCGGCCAGCCAGGGAGAGACCGACGGGGCGAAGCGGACGTCCACGTCGTCCGGGTGCGCGTCCGGGTCCGCGGGCTTGCGCGCGGCCAGCAGCGTGTCGCCGACGACGGTGAGCCGGATGTCGGCCCGCTTGGCGATCCGTCGCTGCAGCAGCGTCGGGCCGAAGGCCACCGCCGAGAAGTCGGTGTCCGGGGCGACCCGGCTGGTCGGCACCGCACGCGGCGGCTCCTGCGGATGCGCGCCGGAGACGGGCTTGACCACCAGGTCGGGGAAGCGCTCCGCGAACTCCCGCGCCGCCTGGGGGAACGTCGTGATCAGCGTGGCCGGTGCCGCGAGGCCGCTGTGTCGCGCGAGGTGCAGCTGCCAGGGCTTGTGGCGGGCGCGCCGGGCCGCGTCCGGATGGTTCATCCAGCGCGCGTCGGTGGTGCGCAGCATGCCGTACAGCGCCTGCGAGGACTCCTCCGTCAGCCAGGCGGACGGCTGGGCGGCGCGGGCGGCGGCGTCTCCGGGTCTGCGTACCCAGATGGAGCGCAGGCCGTTCATGCTCACCAGGCGCCCACCGGCGGACAGGTGTCCACGACAGGCGCCCTGCACGTACTCGCTCGACAGCGCCACCCCGTTGGTGAGGTCGGCGGGATCCAGCCGGACGACCGGCACGCCGGCCTCGCCGAGCCGCAGGACCACCATGTCCGCCGTCACGTCTTCTTCGTTGGTCAGGATGAGCACGGTCATTTTCCGGGACCCACGGTTCAGTCGTCGAAGTGCGTCTTGGAACCGGCCGTCGAGGTCGTGGTCCCGAGTGCCCTGAGGGTCGCGTGGTCGGTGGCGGCGATCCGCCCGTCCGGGAGGACGTTCAACTGCAGTCCGGAGTCGTACGCGTACGGAGTGGTGACGTCCAACTGCACAGCGGGGCGCGCGTAGTTGAGCGTGAACGGTTGCATGGTCTCTCCCTGTTTCGGCTTTCACGTCCTTATACGAATCGAACGGGTGATTGGTTTCCTTACTCTGCGTCACCACAGGCCGGAGGGCATGCCGGAAGGTCCCGCATGGCTCATGACGCCGATGAGGCCCACGGCGTTGCGCGGCCGCGGCTCGCCGCGGCCGGCGCCAGGGGCCTTGCATCGTGATGCAGGACATCGAGGGCAGCGAGTCCGTCCCGGCGACCATGCCCGACGGGGGCCCCATTCCCCCTGGTATCGTGCGCCGATGTCATCGATCAAGCAGTTCCAGGTGACCTTTGACTGCGCAGAACCTGAGCGCCTGGCGCGCTTCTGGTGCGAGGTGCTGGGATACGTCGTACCGCCGCCGCCCGAGGGGTTTGCCACGTGGGACGACTTCAAGCGCTCGCAGCCACCTGAGGAGCGGGATTCATGGTTCGCCTGCATTGATCCCTCAGGTGTGGGCCCGCGGCTGTACTTCCAGCGGGTCCCCGAAGGCAAGGTCGTCAAGAACCGGGTGCATCTCGACGTGCGGGTCGGTACCGGACTCGTGGGTGAAGAGCGCCTCGCCGCACTCGAGGCCGAGTGCGCACGGCTGGTCCCGCTCGGCGCGGTACACGTGCGAACGCTGTATGACGGCAATGATTCATGCATCCCGATGCTGGACATCGAGGGCAACGAGTTCTGTATCGACTGAGCATTTTCTCCGAGCCGGGGGCGGCCGGAGCCGCCTCACGCTCCGAGCGCGCCGCGCGCCGCCGTCAGGGCCTGTTCCGCGTACCCGCGTCCGAACAGCACCGCGTGCACCAGCAGCGGGAACAGCTGGTGCACGCCCACCCGCTGCCGCCAGCCGGCCGCGAGCGGTGCCCTCTCCTCGTACCCGGCGAGCACCCGGTCGAGATGCGGGCAGCCGAACAGCTGGAGCATCGCCAGGTCGGTCTCCCGGTGACCGCCGTGCGCGGCCGGGTCGATGAGCCGGACCTCGCCGTCGGCGCCCCACAGCACGTTCCCGTTCCACAGGTCCCCGTGCAGCCGCGCGGGCGGCTCGGCAGGGCCGGCCAGGTCCGGCAGCCGGGCGCAGACCCGCTCGAACACGGCTGCCTCGCCCGGCCGGAGCGTGCCGCGGTCGACCGCTCCCCGCACATACGGCAGTACGCGGTGCTCGGCGTACCAGGCGGGCCAGTCGGCGCCCGGCGTGTTGCGCATCGGGGCGAGTCCGATGAACGCGTCCTCGGGGCCGTCGGGCGGCGGCGCTCCGAAATCCGAAGCTCCCGCGGCGTGCAGCGCGGCGAGTGCCTGGCCGAAACGTAGCGCTGCCGCGGGCTCCGGCCGCCCGGTCGGCACCCGCTCCGTGACCATCCACCGTTCGTCGTGCCCGAGCACCGCAGGCACCCGGACCGCTTCCGCGGCGGCCAGCCAGCGCAGTCCCGCCACTTCGGCGCGCACGGCCCCAGGAGCGTGGCCGCGCTTGACCATCACCGCAGTTCCGCCGTCCAGCGTCAGTTCGGCCGGTGACCCGGACGGCGCCAGCGCGCCGGTGACCGGGCGTCCGGTGAGTCGGGATGCCGCCCGTCGCGGGTCCTCGGGAGCCTCGTCTCGGTTGACCACGGCCCCAGCGTACGGCGCGCAACAGGGCTCCGTAGTGCGGCACTTCAACTATTAATACGATGGTTTTCAGCCAAACCCCGGCGGTAACTACCCGTGCTGAATCCGTACGGCTAGCGTGAGGGCGCCGCGCTGCCACACCAGGGGCACAGGGCCCCGCCGGGACTAGGGTCTGTCCCTTCGATCTTGCTGAATGTCACGGAAACCTGGTCGAGTTCATCCCGGACGGGCCGTACTCTGGCCAGCATGGCCCACGCGAAGACCTCCTATGTCTGCCTGCCCTGTCGGGCCTCCTACAAGCAGCCTTACCTCGGTGACCATGACCGGCTCTGCCCGCGCTGTGCCGAGCCGTTGATCCATGTTGGTTCCGCCTTCGCGCCGCCGCGGCGGCGCGACACCGCTGCCTGGCGGACCCTGTCGGTACTTTTGAATGCCGGTGTCCGCTTCCACAAGAGTTGCTGTGGCGGCCCTGGCTATCGTCCGCGCACACTCAGCGAGGTGCGCGAGCGGATGGCGTATGCGCGAAAGACCGGTGAGCCGTTCGCGCGTGCATTGGTGCGCCACGAGCTGCCGTAGCCCTTGGCGCAACAGGGCAGCCATGCGCGTCCGGTCATCTGATTCGTTAGCTTGGTATGAGTGGTCGCGGTGATCTGACGGACGAGGAGTGGGCTTGCTTGAAGCCGCTTCTACCGGTGAGCAACGGGCGTTGTGGCAGGTGGCGGGATCACCGGCAGGTGATCAACGGGGTTCTGCATCGGGTGCGGACCGGGGTGCAGTGGCGTGACCTGCCTGAGAGGTTCGGCCCGTGGAAGACCGTGCACAAGAGGCATCTGCAGTGGTCGGCGGACGGCACGTGGGAGCGACTGCTGCAGCAAGTCCAGGCCGCTGCAGACGCCGAGGGATCCATCGACTGGGACATCTCGGTCGACTCCACGGTGATGCGCGCCCATCAGCACGCCGCCGGCGCCCGCAAGGCCCCGCCGCCAGCCGTCTCAAAGGGGGCGGTGGCTACGGGACACCAGATCGATCCGGCGTGGACGCGCCTGCTCGGCCACCTGGAGGAGGTGGTGCTGCACATGAGGGCCTGGGCCGCTCGCGCGGCGGGTTCACCACCAAGGTCCACCTGAGCGCCGACGGCCGGTGCCGCCCGCTGTCCCTGGTGGTTACGCCCGGGCAGCTGGCGGACTGCACCCAGTTCGAGCCGGTCATGGAGAAGATCCGTGTCCCGCGCATCGGTGCCGGCAGGCCCCGTATCCTCCCGGACAGCGTCAGCGCTGATAAGGCCTACAGCAACCGCCGCACGCGGTCCTACCTCCGCAAACGAGGTATCCAGCACGTCATTCCGGAGAAGGCCGACCAGGCAGCCAACCGCGGCAAGCGTGGTTCGCATGGTGGTCGGCCTCCCGGCTTCGACAAGGAGCGGTACAAAAAGCGCAACGTCGTCGAACGGGCAATCAACAAGCTCAAGGGCTTCCGGGCTGTCGCCACCCGTTATGACAAGCGAGGACACGTGTTCCTCGGCACCGTGACCTTCGCGGCCGTCATCATCTGGCTCCGATCATGATCGGAGCGACAGATCCTAGCGCGCGGCGGAGGATTTCCCCTTTGACCACAGCATCCGTGCTGATGGCCGACGTCTTCGAAGTCCAGCCGTACACCTCCCATTGCGAAGTCATTTTGGGCGAGGGCGCGCATGCCGTGATCGGTGTGTCCCCGGGCAACAGCTACTTCTCGGCCCGTCGCCTGCACGACCTCGCCCGCTGGGGACTGGATCACTTCGACAGGGTCGACTTCGTGTACACCGACCTGTATGTCGCTGAGATGTACGAGGCGTCCGGCTATCCACCGGACGAGGCCCGGCGCAAGGCCGTGAAGAACCTGCGCGGGGTGCGCGCCAAGGTCCGTGACGCGGTGTCAGCCGCGGATCCGGACGGCCTGCGGCTGGACTGGCACCCGATGTCGGAGTTCCGCACCAACCCCGCCTACCAGGACATCCACCGGCACCTCACGGCGCGCCTGGCCTCCGACGGAGCCTTCCGCGCCGTGTGCGACGCCCTGGTGAATCGTTTCCTCAGCGCCCGTGGCGAGGACCCCACCGAGCGGCAGCGCGCCGTGTGCCTGGAGTACGTGTGCGCCGAGGCCCCGCTCTTCCTTGACACCCCCGCCATCCTCAAAGTGCCTTCCTCTCTCAACTGCTACCACCAACTGCTGCCGATGGCCGAGCTGTTGTACTCCCGTGGTGCCGGCCTGCGCGCTTCCCGCAACCAGGGCCACGCCATCGTCACCCCCGCCGCCCTGGAAGGAGCCGTGGCATGACCACCGCCCCCGACACCCGTACCGACCACCCGCCCCTGCTCGACTTCCCGTTCTCCTGGGACGGCACGAGGGTTCCCGCCGAGGTCGAGGAGGTACGCGCCGCCACCCCCGTACGGCGCGTGCGGACCATCGCCGGCGACGAGGCCTGGCTGGTGTCGTCGTACGACCTGTGTGCCCAGGTGCTCAAGGACGACCGGTTCTCCCTGAAGGACACCTCCGCCCCCGGAGTGCCCCGGCAGTACGCGCTCACGATCCCGCCCGAGGTCGTGAACAACATGGGCAACATCACCGGCGCCGGGCTGCGCCGGGCGGTGCTGAAGGCACTCAACCCGAAGTCACCGGGCCTGATGGAATGGCTGCGCGAGGAGGCGCACCGGCTGGTGGACCGGCTGGTGGCCGACGGCCCGACGGCAGACCTGCGCGGCGCGTTCTGCGAGCCGTACTCGGCGGGCATGCACTGCCGCATCCTCGGCATCCCGCAGACCGAGGCGCCGGCCTTTCTGCGCAGCCTCGACATCGCCTTCATGAACTCGGCGTGCCCGGTCACCGGCGCGAGGATCAACTGGGACCGGGACATCACCCGGATGACGGCCCTGCTCGACGACCCGGCGACGCACGGCCTGATGGGCGAACTCGCCGCCCTGCGCGACGACCCCGACTACGCCCACCTCACCGACGAGATGCTGGCCACCGTCGGTGTCACGATGTTCGGCGCGGGCGTCATCTCCACCTCGGGTTTCCTCGCCATGGCCCTGGTGTACCTGCTCACCCATCCCATCGCCCGCGACCTCCTGCGGGACCGACCGGACCTGATCGGCCCGGGCGTGGAGGAACTGCTGCGGGTCAACCTGTCCATCGGTGACGCGCTGCCCCGCCTCGCCCTGGAGGACGTCCGGCTCGGCGACGTGGACGTACGCAAGGGCGAACTCGTCCTCGTCCTGGTCGAGGGAGCGAACCTCGACCCGGAGAAGTTCCCCGACCCACACCGCTTCGACATCCACCGGGACAACACCGCCGACCACCTCTCCTTCGGTGGCGGGGCCCACTACTGCCCCGCGACCGCGCTCGGCCGCGCACACGCCCGGATCGCCCTGGAGGTGCTCCTCGACCGGCTCCCGGACCTCGCGCTCGCCGTACCGCCCGGCCAACTGGTCTGGCGCACCGGCTTCATGAAGCGCATCCCCGAGCGGCTCCCGGTGAACTGGTAACCCCGCGACACTCGCCGTCCGTACGGCGGCCCCGCCCCGGCACCCGGAGCGCGGCCGCCGCCGGGACCGGCTGGGCGAACACCCCGAGCACCGCCCGACGGCGCCAACGCCGGTGGGTGGTGGGTGGCCGTGCGGGGCTGGTCCCGAGCAGGGCCTCCGGGGGCGCCGGGTGGGTGGCCGGTCGGCTGGAGGCTGCCGGGGTCAGCGTGATCCCCGGGGCTTGGCTGGTCGGTGGTGGTGGGCCAGTGGTCGTGCGGCGCCGGGTGGTTCGCCGGGAGTGCGGCCGGCCGGCCGACCGAGGGGCGCCGGTGTCGGGTGGTGCTCGGGATGTGGGCCGGTGGCCGGCCGATGGGCGTCGGTGTCGGGGCCGGTCCGCAGCGGCGCGGCCTGAGCGTGCTCAGCGGTCGAGGGTGACCGAGCTCCGGGTGAGCCCCACCGGATTGCCCGGGGGGAGCAGGCCCGAGTTCCCCACCATGTGGGCCAGCGGCTCCAGCAGCGCGGCCAGGCGGGCGGTGCGCTCGGTGCCGAGCGCGGTCCACGGTCCTTCGGCCGCCGCGTCCGTCAGCGCCTCCACCTCCTCGCGCGCCGCCGCCCCGGCGGGGGTGAGCGACCCGTCGGCCGCGAGCAGCCCGCGCTCGCGCAGCCGTGTCGCGGCCGCCTCCCAGTCCGACGGCTCCCACCTGCGGGTCTCCCGCAGCAGCGCCCCGTCGGACTCGCCGGCAGCCGCCTTGAGCACCATCGCCTCGACCGGCCCGAGCCCCTGACCCACCAGGACCGCGACATGGGAGTCGCCCCGGTGCTCGCGCAGGGTCGTCAGGCCCTGCCACAGCCGTGCGGCGGGGCCGTCCGGGCGCTCCAGCGCCTGATTCGCGGCAGCGAGCACCCGGCCCGTGGTGTCCGCGGCCGCGGCGGCTTCCCAGGCGAGGTCGGCGGCCTCGGCGAAGTCCGCCGAGCTCACGGCATCCGCTCCGAACAGGCCGGTCATCGCCGCGTCCAGGGCATCCTGCCGGGCGGCCAGCACGTCGGCCGCAGACGCGTACTCCCAGGCGTCCGGCAGTGCCCGGGCGACCCGGGCGGGGTGGAAGACGTAGAAACAGCTCGTCACGACGGACGGGGGGACCGGGCCGAGCGGTGCGGCGCGCAGCGCGAAGTACCCCATCCAGAACCCGCGCATCCCCAGCGCGTCCGCCGCCCGGCGCACCTCCGGCGCGAAGTACACGAGATCGTGCACCGGTTCGTACCGTTCCCACAGCCCCCGCGCCATCCCGTCCGCCACCGCTTCCTCCCACCGCGTCGACGTGCCGTGCCGTCGGCACCGCCCTGTGTCCGGCTCCAGCCTGCTTTATGACACCGGTCATAACAAGGAGTGCGGGCCTCCGGAGTGCGGTTCCGGCCTCGTCCGTGCCTCACCCGGGCAGCGGCCGGACCCGGCCCACGGCGTTGCCGATCAGTTCGGTGAACCACATGGACCGGTCGGGGCCGGTGGCCAGCCGGAAGGGCACCCTGACGGCGCCGTCCGGCACCGGGACGGTGGTGATCGCGCCCTCAGCGGTGATCCTGCCGATCCGGCCCGACTGGTCGGCGTACCAGACGCACCCGTCGGGCCCGCGCGTGATGCCGCTCGGGCCTGCGCCCGAGCGGGGCAGCGGGAAGCGGGTCACGCGGCCGCCGTAGGTGACACGTTCGACCGCGTTGGAGCCCGAGGCGGTCAGCCACATGCCGCCGGGCCCGGCGACGACGTCCTCGGGGTGCTCGCCGGCGCCGGGCAGCGGGGATTCGGTGATCCGGCCCGACGGCGTGATCCGGCCGACCTTCCGGGTGGCCGGCTCGGTGAACCACAGTGCTCCGTCGTCACCCGGTGTGATGGCGTGCGGGGAGGCCCCCGGTGTGGGGAGCGCGTACTCGCTGAAGCGGCCGGAGACCGTGATCCGGCCGATCTTGTCCGTGTTCGCCTCGGTGAACCACAGGGCCCCGTCCGGCCCGAGCGCGATCCCGGCCGGTCCGCTGTCGTCCGAGGGGACGGCGAACTCCGTGACCCGGCCGGAGGGGGTGATGCGGCCGATCCTGCCGGCGACGGTCTCGGTGAACCACAGCGCCCGGTCGGGTCCCTGGGTGATGGCGGTGGGACCGGTGTCCGGACCCGAGGTGGGGAAGTCGGTCATGGTGCCGTCGACCCCGATCCGCCCGATCCGCCCCACACCGCTCTCCGTGAACCACACGGCCCGGTCCGGCCCCGCGGTGATGCCGGACGGGGCGCTGTCGGCGGCCGTGGTGACCGGATACTCCGTCACATCGCCGGCCCCGGCCCGCGCGGGGGCGGCGATCACGGCGACACCGGTCAGCGCGCCCAGCACCGCGGTGAACCACCGCCGGCCGCCTCGTCTCCCCAGGTCGGTCGCGGGCATGGCGGCCCCTTTTCGGCGGGCGGGCAGCAGGGGTGCTGCCGGAACGTGAGGGAGTGCCGGAATCAGGCTAGGAGGACCGGCACGGCCGTACGACCTGAACGACCCGGTGGGAGTACGCCGCGCCGGCGAGTGCGCCTGCCGGCCGGCGCCACCGGGAGGCGGGGCGAGAGCCGCGGGGCGGCGCACGCGCGGGTGGGGTCCGAGACGAACGGCGGCACACCCTCGGTAAGGACTGCGGCAGCCTGCCGCCTGCTACTCCGAGCGTGCGAGCACCATGCGGGAAGTGTGATCGGCGGGAGCGCCTCGAAGGGGGATCACTGGGGCAGACGGGTGGCGCGGTGACCCGGCTGGGCGGCTCGGATGGTGGGAGCCGGGCCACTCACTGACGGTGGTTCATGTCGAGGCCGGGTTTATCCAGCTGATGAGGTATCCGCTGCCCGACCACGGCGGAAGGACATCACTATGCGTTCTGCCCGCATGATTCTGGCGACGGCTGCCGCATCCGCAGCCCTCGCCTTCGCCGCGCCCGGTGCCGCGTTCGCGGTGGCCGCGGGTGCCGACGGAGGCCGCGACGGCTCCTCCCACAGCCAGGGGCGCGGCCACGACTCCGACGACGGCCAGGGCCGCGACGACGACTCGGGCCGCGGTCACGACAATGATCACGGCGACGACCACGGCGGCGGCCGCGGACACGACGAACCGCGCGGTGGAATGCACACGGGTGGCGGAGCGCTCGCCATGATGCAGGGCGACGACTGGGGCTCCGGCTCGGGTCGCGACGACAGCCGGTTCGACCCCGACAGCTACCGCGACGAAGGCAAGAGCGGCGGCAAGGACGGTGGACGCGGCGACGACGAGCGGGGCGATGACGAACGGGGTGGCAACGACCGGGGTGGCGACGAGGGGGGCGGCGACGAACGGGGCGGCGACGAGCGGGGTGGCAACGAGCGGGGCGGCGACCACGAGAAGCCGCACGGCGGTATGCACACCGGCGGCGGCGCGCTGGCCACTCCGAGCGTCACCGCGGGCGGTCTGGCCGTGCTGGGCGTGGGTGCCGCGGGCATGTACGCGATGCGCCGCAAGAAGGCCGGCCAGCCGGCGTCCTGACGTGGCGACTCGTCACCCGAGGCTGCGGCCGCCGCCGACGCGCCCCTCGCGTCGGCGGCCCGCACCCGCGGCGACCGGCCCCCTGGGTCCCGTCCTCGCGCGTTCCAGGTGCACCGACGCCCGGACACGTCCCTGCGCGCACCGGGCGCCCGCACCGGCGTCCCTGTCGTCCCTCCCCCCAATAGACCTGGTCCATGGGCGCCCCACGCTTCCGTCCCGTGCACCCACGCCACCCTGCGCGTCCCGTCCCAGCGCACCGGCCCTGTGCGCCGGTGCCCCTGTTCTGATCCCCGTGCTGCCGTGCCCGAGTGAGGTGGTGTCCGATGGCAGCAGATCCCTCCTCTTCGACCCCCTCGGAACCGCCGGCGGACGGGCAGAGTTCGGGCCGTGGTGGGCGGCTGACGCTGTGGGGCGTGGCGATCGTGATCGTCGCCGTCGCCATGTTCGGCGGCAAGCACGGCTCGCAGGGCGCGTCCCAGGCGTCCCGTGCCGCGGGTGCGAGCGCCGCCGCGCAGGCCGATCCGCAGCAGGTCGGCGATGCGCTGCCGAGGTCCGTACCCACCCGCCTGGTCATCCCGAAGATCTCCGTGGACGCCCCGTTCACCACGCTGGACATCGGCGCCTCGGGCCAGCTGCAGCCCCCACCGGCGGGCGACACCAACCTCGTCGGCTGGTACGCCAAGGGGGTCTCGCCCGGTGAGAAGGGCACCGCCGTCATCGCGGGGCACGTCGACACGACGACCTCCGCCGCCGTCTTCGTCGACCTCGACCATCTGCAGCGCGGTGACCGCTTCACCGTGCAGCGTGCCGACGGGCGGGACGCCGAGTTCGTCGTGGACAGCGTCGAGACCTTCGCCAAGGACGACTTCCCCAGCAAGCGCGTCTACGCCGACACCCAGCGCTCCGAGGTCCGGCTGATCACCTGCGCGGGCGACTACGACCACGACGTGCGGGACTACACCGACAACCTCGTCGTCTTCGCCCACCTGGTGTGAGCCGGTCCCACGGATCAGGCGAGGGCGTCCGCGAAGGGGCCGCCCGGCGTGAACGCCAGCGCCGCGAACCGCTCGCCCATCCGGCGGTGCGCGGCCGCGTCCGGGTGGAGGCCGTCGGGCAGCGGCAGTTCGGCGAAGTCGGCCGCGCCATAGAGATCGCGGCCGTCCAGGTGGTGCAGCTGAGGGTCCTCGGCCGACCGCTCGCGCACGATCCGGGCCAGTTCCTCGCGGATGACGCCCAGGGTGAGTTTCCCGGCCGCCCTCTCCGCCGGGTCCCCGGCCGCCCGGAACCGCAGCCGTCCCTCGCTCAGGGCGGAGAAGTCCGGAAGGGTCGGGCCCGGTGTGTCCTCGTGGAGGGGCACAGGATCGGCGAGACGACGAGCAGCGGGGTGTCCGGGTGGCCGTCGCGCACGGTGTCGAGGAAGCCGTGGACGGCGGGGCCGAACGCACGCAGCCGCATCAGGTCGGCGTTGACGACGTTGATGCCGAGCTTGACGCTGATCACGTCGGCTGGCGTGTCACGCAGGGTCCGCGCGGTGAACGGGTCGAGCAGGGCGCTGCCGCCCAGCCCCAGGTTGAGCAGCTCCACCCCGGCCAGGGACGCGGCGAGCGCGGGCCAGGTAGTGGTGGGGCTCGCGGCGTCCGAGCCATGGCTGATGGAACTGCCGTGGTGCAGCCACACCTTGCCGCCCGGCTCCCGTACGGGCTCGACGGGTGCGTCGGTGCGCAGGGCGACGAGTTCGGTCGTCTCGTTGTGGGGCAGCCAGATCTCCACCAGCTTGACGGCGTCGGGCAGCCCCGTGAAGCACACGGTGCCGATGGGGCCCGCCCGGTGTTCGGCGGTCCCGGCGGTCATGTCGATCGTGAGCGTGTTGCCGCCGGCGACCCGGCCGTTGCCGGCCGGACGTCCGTCGACGAGCAGGTCGTACACACCGTCCGGGCGGGGCGGCGCGCCGACGTAGAGCCGCTTGGTCGGCAGGGTGTCCAGCTCGATGGCGGTCGCGCGGGTGCGGAAGACCAGCCGTACGCCGGAGGGCTGGGACTCCGCCATGGCCAGCTGTGGATCGGCGCACCGCGCGCGGGCGCGGGCGGGCAGCCGGTGCGGCAGCAGCCCGTGGGCGGTGCGTTCCAGATCGAGGGCGCCGCGTACGAGGTCGGCGGTGAGGGGCGTGGTGTGCATCATCTCGGCGTGTGTCCAGGGAGTCAGGGGGCGGCGGGCCAGTCGCGCAGCAGGGAGTCGAGGGCGTCCACGATCCGCGTCCACGACTCCTGGGAATCGGGGGCACTGTGGCTGAACCCGCCGGCCAGCTCCAGGCTGACGTAGCCGTGGAAGACACTGCCGAGGAGGCGGACGGCGTGGGTCTGGTCGGGCTCGGCCAGGTCGTAGCCGCGCAGGACGGCCCGGGTCAGCTGCGCGTGCCGTACCCCGGCACTGGCGGCGGCCGTCTCGGGGTCCAGCGGGTGCCGGGCGGCCGTGTAGCGGCCGGGGTGTTCGCGGGCGTAGTCGCGGTAGACGTCCGCGAAAGCGCCGAGGGCGTCCTTGCCGGACCGGCCGGCGAGAGCGTCGGCGGCGAGGCCGGCCAGTTCCTCCAGGGCAAGCAGCGCGATACGCGTCTTCAGGTCCTGGGAATTCCTCAGGTGCGAGTACAGGCTCGCGACCTTGACGTCGAACCGCCGGGCCAGCGCCGACACGGTCACCTGGTCGAAGCCGACCTCGTCGGCCAGTTCCGCACCCGCCCGGACGAGGCGCTCGGTGGTCAGGCCTGCGCGCACCACGGCGTGTCTCCCTCCTGTCACCAGCCATCATGACTTGCCTAAAGGTTTTAGGCAAAGGGTGGAGGGTTATAGGAAACAGTCCCCTGTGGACCCTCGCAGCACCAGCGAGGCCGGACACGGACACCGTCGTCTACCCACCTTTTTGTGCGTACTTGGCAGCCGCCGCCCCGTCGGGAGAGGCTGTTTCACGAGGTCGGAGCCCAGCAAGACGGGCCGGGAGGAGGTGGCAGCGGGGGTGTCTCAGGAGGGTCCGCCGGGTGCGCGGAGCTGCTCCAGGCGGCGGTGTCCCCAGTCGGACACGGGGCCCAGGGCCTCGGACAGGTCGCGGCCGAAAGCGGTCAGCGTGTACACGGTCTTCGGCGGCAGCACGTCGTAGACCTCCCGGTGCACCAGACCGTCCTCCTCCATCTCGCGCAGCGCCTGCGTCAGCACCTTCTCGCTCAACCCCGGTAGCCGGCGCCGCAGTTCGGCGGGCCGGTAAGGGCCGGACTCCAGCAGCCACAGCAGGGACGTCTTCCACTTGCCGTCGATCACGGCGATCGCGGCGGTCACTCCGCAGACGTTCGGGTCCTGGGCGCGGCTGCGTGTCATCGGCGTCCTCTTCATTCCCATCGGGCCATACGGCTTCGTTCCCATCGGGCCGTACGGCCCTGATTCCCGATTCCCCATCACTTCCACGGGAGTTGAAACATGTCCACGTCCACGAATCTTCCTGCCGTCACCGTGCTCGGTCTCGGCCCGATGGGCCGCTCGCTGGCCGGCGCGTTCCTGGGGGCCGGGCTGCGGACCACGGTCTGGAACCGCACACCGGGCAGGGACCGGGACCTGATCGAGCAGGGCGCGGCCGGCGCCGGATCGGCTGCGGAGGCCGTGGCCGCCGGTGACCTGACCGTCGTCTGCGTCGTGAACGGCGACGCGGTCGACGCCCTGCTGCGCCCCGAGCCCGTCGCCGGCGCACTCAAGGGCCGTACCGTCGTGAACCTCACCGCCGACACCCCGGCCCGGGCACGCGAGACGGCTGACTGGGCGGCCGCCCACGGTATCCGCTACCTGGACGGCGCGATCATGACGCCGGCCCCCAGTGTCGGAACCCCCCAGGCGGTCTTCCTGCACAGCGGACCGCGGGACCTGTACGACGAGCACCGGCCGGTGCTGGAGGCACTGGGCGGCACCCACACCCACCTCGGCGAGGAGATCGGACGCGCCGCCACCTTCGACATCGCGCTGCTCGACCTCTTCTGGACGGCGATGGCGGGCTACGCGCACGCCGTGGCGCTCGCCCGCGCGGAGGGCGTCACGGCCGGGGACCTTGCACCCTTCGCCCAGGGCATCGGCGCGATCCTGCCGCCGCTCTTCGCCGAGTTCGCGCAGGACGCCGACGACGGCACCTACTCCGGGGCGATCAACCCCCTCACCTCGGCCGCGTCGACCATGGCGCACGTCGTGGCCGTCTCCGAGGCACACGGCATCGACGCGGGCGTGATGCGCGCCGTCGAGGGCATGGCCCGGCGCACCATCGGCCTCGGGCACGGCACGGACGGCTTCATCCGGGTCGCGGAGGTGCTGGGCCGCCACTGACCCGGACCGGCCGGCGAGGAGGCGGTGCCCCGAGGTCGGCGGACCTGCGACTTGTGCCGGACGCGGCACAGTGCGACGCTTCGGTCCGCCGGCCACGACCACGGCCGGCGGTGGCTGTGAGCAGTGGTTTTCCCCAGGAGGCGGACCGATCTCCAGGGGCGGCCGTGGACGGAACGGGGAGTGGAGCAATGGAGCTGGAGCTGCGGCACCTGCGGGTGCTGTGCGCGATCGCCGACGCCGGCAGCGTGGGCCGGGCCGCGACACAGCTCGGCTACTCGCAGCCCGCCGTGAGCACCCAGCTGCGCCGCATCGAGCGCCACCTCGGCGAGCCGCTCTTCGAGCGCGGCACGAGCGGGGTACGGCCGACCCGCTACGGCACCGAGGTGGTCGCCCAGGCCCGCGACGTACTGGCCCGCGCCGACGCCATCGGTCACCGCCCCGCCGCCGCACGAGCCGGCCGTACCCTGCGCGTGGCGGCGACCAACTCGCCGATGCTGTCGGGCACGGTCTCCCGCGTCCGCACCCGGCTGCCGGAACTGTCCCTCGCGGTCACCAGCGTGTACGCCTCCTCGCGGATCGTCGAGCTGCTGGAGGAGGGCGCGGTGGACGCGGCCATCGCCGCCGACTACCCGGGCATGGAGCTGCGCCACTCGGGCGCGGTACGGCACAGCGGGATCGTCACCGAGCCCACGTTCGTGGCCCTGCCCTCCCGGCACCGGCTGCGCCAGTGCGCCCAGGTCCAGCTCGCCGACCTGGCCGAGGACGCGTGGTTCGTGACCCCGGACGACGGGGCGGGCTGGCCCGGGGTGTTCTACGACGCCTGTGCCGCGGCCGGGTTCACGCCGGTCACGGTGCACGAGTTCCTCGGCGACCAGACACAGTTGCAGAGCATGATCGCCGACGGTCTGGGGGTGTCGCTCGTGCAGCCGACGCTCCGGCCGATCCCGCACGTCGTGGTCAAGCCGCTGGTCGGCTCCCCGCTGTGGTGCCGTTACGTGCTGGCCTGGCGGCCCGACACCGTCACCGAGGAGGTCGTCGAGGCGCTGTCCCAGTCCGCCACGGCCGCCTACCGCGACCTCGTCGCACAGGCGCCCCACCTGCGGGCCTGGGCCTCGCGGACGTGGAGCGTCGGGGCGTAGCCACCGGGACGCCGGTACGGCCGCCACGGCCGAGGGTGTCGGGCCGAGGGTGTCAAAGGCGCGCCGTGACGTTATGAGCAGGCAGTGTCATGTGCTATGTCACACGGCATTGTTGAGGCGGGCGGCCCGCTGAGACAGTGCCTCACACGCCTCAACACCCCACAGAGGCGCATCCCTTCGTGGAGGAACCCAGATGCGCTATCGCCTCGCGCTGCCCAGACGCATGCCCGGCCGAACGCGCCCCCGCACGGGCACACGCATGGCCGGCGCCGCGGCCGTCTGCGTCACCGTGGCCGGGCTGCTGTCCACGCCGGCCCTGGCGGCACCCCAGCCGCACACCGGCGCGCCCACCGCTCCCCGCGGGCACACGTCCGTGCCGTCGCCGGCCGGCGCGACCACCGCCGTCACCGAGCGTCCCGCGAGCCAGGCCCGGCGCCTCAGCCCGGCCCAGCTCCCGCCCCTGCAGCCCCTCACCCGCAAGCCGGCCCGCCCGGATGCGAAGGCGGCCTCCTGCACTCCCGGCGACTTCGGCGGACGTTCCGGCTCCGCCCTCGTCGCCTTCGTGAAGGCCTCGTCCACGGACTGCGTCAACACGCTGTTCTCGGTGACCGGCAGGGACGCGCACGACGTCTTCCGGCAGGCCCAGATGCTGACCGTGGCGAACGCGTACACGCGTGTGGCCGGGCAGTACCAAGGCAATGACTCCGGCGGCATCGAGCAGCTGGTCCTTTTCCTGCGGGCAGGCTACTACGTGCAGTTCAACCACTCCGCCGACGTGGGGTCGTACACCTCCCGGCTCACCACCGCCGTCACAGCCGGGCTCGACACCTTCTTCGCCCGCTCCCACTCCCAGGACGTCAGCGCGGCCAACGGCGACATCCTCGCCGAGACCGTCATCCTCACCGACAGCGCGGACCAGCAGGGCCGTTACCTGTACGTCTACCGGCGGCTGCTGAACGACTACGACAGCACCTACGACGCCATTCCCAGCATGATCAGCGCCGTCAACGACGTCTACACACCCCTGTGGCGCGGCAACTGGAACCCGGACTACGTCAGGGCGGTGGACGCCGACCCGCGCATCATCGACACGCTGGACGACTTCGCCCTCGCCAACACCGACCTGCTCGGCACCGACCAGGCCTTCCTGGACTCCAACGCCGGGATGAACGTGGCCCGTTACGTCGAGCACCCCGAACTGCGCGACGCCGTCCAGCCGTTGGTCAAGGAGCTGCTGGACGAGACCGCGATGACCGGTCCGACGGCCGGCCTCTGGGTGGCCGTGGCCACCCAGGCGAACGCCTACGACGCCGCCGACTGCTCGTACTACGACGTCTGCGACCTGCCGGCCAAGCTGACCGAGGCCGTCCTGCCGGTCACCCGGCACTGCGACGCGAACGTCACCCTCCTCGCCCAGTCGCTGACCGCGGCCGACCTGGACGCCGCCTGCGCCAGCGTGCTGAACCAGAGCAGCTACTTCCGCGGCATCGTGAAGGCCGACGGGGCGATACCCGGCCAGTACGTGTCGACCATCCAGCTCGTGGTCTTCTCCAGCCGCTCCGACTACCAGACCTACGCCGGCCCGATCTACGGCATCGACACCGACAACGGAGGCATGACCCTGGACGGCAACCCGTCCGACCCGGCCAACCACGTCACGTCGATCATGTACCAGAAGCCGTCCGACGACGGATTCACGGCCCGGATCTGGAACCTCAACCACGAGTACACGCACTTCCTCGACGGCCGTGACGACATGAAGGGCGACTTCGCCCAGGAGACGACCGTGCCGGACGTGTGGTGGATCGAGGGTGTGGCCGAGTACGTGTCCTACAGCTACCGGGGCATCGCCGACGACCAGGCGGCCCAGGAGGCGGCCAGGCACACGTACAAGCTGAGCACCCTCTTCGAGAACACCTACGGCAACAGCGACGTCACCCGCACCTACCCGTGGGGCTACCTCGCCGTGCGCTACATGGCCGAGCACCATCCCGACGACATCCAGCGCATGCTCGCCCGCTTCCGCGCCGGTGACTACGCCGGCGGATACGCCGTCTACCACGACGGCATCGGCACCCGCTACGACGCCGACTTCGACCAGTGGCTCACCGCGTGTGCCGCGGGCGCCTGCGCCAGGCCGGCGAAGGCCTGACCGTACGCGCCCCAGCAGGACGGCCGCCGACCGGAACCCCGGTCGGCGGCCGCACACGTGCCGGCGAAACGGATCAGACCGCCGTCGCCGGGTACGTCGGGTACTCCACGCCCGACACGTGCTGGACGACCCGGACCACCTGGCAGGAGTAGCCGAACTCGTTGTCGTACCAGAGGTAGAGGATCGCGTTGTCGCCGTCGACCTTGAGGGCGCCGGCGTCCACGATCGAGGCGTGGCGCGAGCCGATGAAGTCGCTGGAGACCGCGTCGGGCGCCGTGATGAAGTCGATCTGGCGCTTGAGCGGCGAGGTCAGCGACACCTCGCGGAGGTAGTCGTGGACCTCCTCGCGGGTGGTCTCGCGGGCCAGCTGGAGGTTGAGGATCGCGATCGAGACGTCCGGCACGGGCACGCGGATCGAGCTGCCGCTGATCTTCGCCTTGAGGTCCGGCAGGGCCTTGGCGACGGCGGAGGCCGCGCCGGTCTCGGTGATGACCATGTTGAGCGGCGCGGAGCGGCCACGGCGCTCGGACTTGTGGTAGTTGTCCAGCAGGTTCTGGTCGTTGGTGAACGAGTGGACGGTCTCCACGTGGCCGCGCAGCACGCCGTACTCGTCGTCCATCGCCTTCAGCGGCGGGACGATCGCGTTGGTGGTGCAGGAGGCGCAGGACAGGATCTGCTCGTCCGGCTTGATCGTGTCGTGGTTGACGCCGTGCACGATGTTCGGGACGTCGCCCTTGCCGGGCGCGGTCAGGACGACCTTCTCGATACCGGGGCGCAGGTGCTTGGACAGGCCCTCACGGTCGCGCCACTTGCCGGTGTTGTCGATGAGGATGGCGTCCCGGATGCCGTACTCGGTGTAGTCGACGTGCGACGGGTCGTCGGCGTAGATCACCTTGATCTCGTTGCCGTTGGCGACGATCGTGCTGCTGTCCTCGTCGACCGTGATCGTGCCCTGGAACTGGCCGTGGATGGAGTCGCGGCGCAGCAGCGATGCGCGCTTGACGATGTCCTGGGCGCCGCCGCCGCGCACCACGATGGCGCGCAGGCGCAGGCCGTTGCCGGAGCCGGACTTCTCGATCAGCAGACGGGCGACCAGCCGGCCGATGCGGCCGAAGCCGTACAGGACGACGTCGCGCGGCTCACGGCGCTCGATCTTGTTCGCGCCGGTGGCACCGGCGACGGCCTCGGCGGTGAACTCCGCCACGCTCAGACCGCGGTCGTCGGCCTTGTAGGTGGTGGCCAGCATGCCCAGGTCGATCTGGGAGGGCCCGAGGTCGAGGTCCGTCAGGGCTTCGAGGAACGGCATGGTCTCGGTGACGGACAGTTCCGCGCCGTCGATCTGCCGGGCGAAGCGGTGCGTCTTGAGGATGCTGACCACCGACTTGTTCACCAGGGAGCGGCTGTGCAGCAGGACGGTCACGTCCTGCTCGCGGTGCAGCTTCCCGATGAGCGGGATCATCGACTCCGCGATCTCCTCGCGGATCTTCCAGTTGGTGAACGAGTCGTCGTTGACAGTCACGGATCCATCTTTCGAGCTAGGCAGCGCTCATATGCTAACCGCACCTCTCACGTGACCCGTCCTGGGGTGCCGAGGTAAGGGATTTACCCCGTTTCCTTGACTGATTCCTGAATCAGGGTGGAAGTGGTTAAGAAACCCGAGTCGTGGATTGCCCGTCTTACGGGGCGTGATCAAGGTCAAGAGAGTGAGTACCTCTTCCATGCCCCGGCCCGAGCCGGCCGCCCCGTCCGTACCCGTCCGTCGCCCGGCCCTGCCCAGGATCGCCCGGCGCGGTGTCCCGGAGGGTGCGCTCCCGGCCCTCGCCCTCTTCGCGGGGGTCCGGTTGGCCGGGGTCCTCATGGTGATCCTCACTAACGCGCTGCGAGGCCATCCGCTGGTCAGGAGCCTCGCCCACTCCTGGGACTCGCGCTGGTACCTGCACATCGCCGCCAACGGCTACGGGCACCAGATCTGGATCACCAAGGAGGGCGCCGTACAGACCGACTGGGCGTTCTTCCCCCTGTACCCGGCGCTCATCAGAGCGTTGACCACGGTGCTGCCGCTCACCCCCGGCCAGGCCGCGATGCTCATCTCCTGGATCGCCGCCGGCGTGGCGGCGTACGGCATCTACGTCGTCGGGCACCGCCTCTACGGGCGCGGGGTCGCCACCGCGCTGGTCGGTCTGTGGGCCGTCCTGCCGCACTCCGTGATACTGACCATCGCCTACACCGAGTCGCTGTTCGCGGCGTTCGCCGTCTGGGCCCTGTACTGCGTGCTCAAGGGACGCTGGCTGTGGGCCGGGGTGCTGACCGCGCTGGCCGGCCTGTCCCGGCCGAGCGGTTTCGCGGTCGCGGTGGCCGTCTGTCTCGCCGCCGCCCACGAGGTGGTGCGGCAGCGCGGCCGGGTCCCGGTGAGCCTGTGGGCCGGTGCCCTGGTGGCCCCGCTGGGCTGGCTGGGCTATGTGCTGTGGGTGGGCAGTCAGACGGGAGACGTGCTCGGCGGCTACTTCAAGATCCAGAGCGCCTGGAACTCCCGCTTCGACCTCGGCCTCGGTTCGGCCCGCTTCGTCAAGGCCCTGCTGCTGCACGGCGGAGGCGTCGTCTATCCGGTGGCCCTGGTGATCGTCGCGGCCGGCGTCGTGCTGTTCGCGCTGCTGTGCCTGGAACGGGCCCCACTGGCGCTCGTGATCTTCGCCGGGGTCCTCATCCTGCTGGTGATCGGCGGCTCTGGGCCCTTCTCCTCCAAACCGAGGTTCCTGCTGCCCGCCTTCCCGCTCCTCATCCCGATGGCCCGCGCCCTGGTCCGCACCTGGCGGGTCCGTCCGGCCCAGGCGGTGATCGTCTACGGCGCCCTCACCGTCGTGTCCCTGCTGTTCGGCGCCTATGTGACGGCCGTGGCCCGCTCCCCGCTGTGACCCCCCGCCGGCCCGGCGCCCGGACTGCCGCTCCGGCCGGGGGAATCCCACACCGCGGATCCGGGGGCCTGCCACAGTGTGCCGCTCGCCCGTGCCGTGATCGGCTTGCCGGGAGACAGGCCGTGGACGGGGAGGCGAGCGGATGCGGGACCGGACCGGGCGTGCGGCGTGGGTCGCGGGGGTGGCGCAGTTCTTCGTGTGCCACGGCCTCGCCGAGTCGGTGTGGGCCCGGCCGTACAGCTGGGCGCGGAACAACATCAGCGATCTCGGCAACGCGCGCTGCGCCTGGCAGCCCGACCCCGAGCCGCGGTACGTCTGCTCTCCCCGCCACGCCCTGATGAACACCTCGTTCGCCGCCCTGGGCCTGCTGCTCGTCGCCGGGGTCGTGCTGACGGGCGCGCTCTGGCGGCGCGGGGGTGCGGCGGTCCTGTGCCGGGGGCTGCTCGCCGGGGCCGGCGTCGGATTCGTCCTGGTCGGGCTCGCGCCCGCGGACCTGCACGAGAACCAGCATGTGCTCGGCGCCCTGCTGATCATGGGAACGGGCAACGTCGGCCTGCTTCTGGCCGGGCCCGCCCTCGCCGACGGCGTGCCGCGATCGCTGCGGTGGGGGAGCGGGGTGCTGGGCGGTGTCGCCCTCGTCGCGTTCGGGCTCTTCCTCTCCCGCCACCACCTCGGGCTCGGCATGGGCGGTATGGAGCGGCTCGCCGTGTTTCCGCCGCTCGCGTGGACGGCCGCCGCCGGCCTGCACGGGCTGGTCCGCGGCGGTCCTGTGCGAACGCCGTGAATCGGGGTAGGCGGGGGGACGCCCGAGGAAAGGACCGTCATGACGACCTACGTGATCAGCGTCCCCGGCACCTTCACCGCGGACATCGGGACCGATACCCGCAGCCGCCTGGCCACGGCGCTCAGGCCCGCCGATCCGCACGGCACCCGGATGGGCGACGCCGAGGACCTCGACGCACTCAGCGTCAACGAGGACAACACCTTCACGCTCCGCCTGACCGTCGAGGCGGACACCGGCCCGCACGCCGAGGAAGAGGCCCGCCGGATCGCCGGCTCCGCCCTCCGGGACGCGGGACTGGACGAGCGGAGCGCACCGCTGGGGCCCGCCGTGATCACCGGGATCGACTCCGAGGTGCGCTGACCCAGCCTCGCTGGGCCCACTCATGGGGCGAGATCTTCCGATTTAGGTAAAATCTAGGCGTTTGCCGAAAATTTATGCGGACGGTCAGTGCAGGCCACCGCCGTGCCGGAAGTGATCGATGCCCCGCAAGCGCTCCACGGACGAAGGCGACGAGCTGCTGGCCAGGCTCGGCTCGCTCACCGCCCAGGCACGGGAGCGCGCGGAGCTGCAGCGCACCCAGGTCGAGCTGGCCATCGCCCTGCAGCGGGGCATGCTGCCCCGGGACCTGCCCACCGCGCCCGGCCTGCATCTCGCCGTCCGCTACGCACCGGCCAACCTCGGTCTCAACGTGGGCGGCGACTGGTACGACGCGTTCGCCCTGCCCGACGGCAGGGTCGGGCTGTCCATCGGCGACGTCCAGGGGCACAACATCGAGGCCGCCGCCTTCATGGGCCAGGTGCGGGCCGGACTGCGTGCCCTCGCCTCCGTCACCGGCGAGCCGGGCGAACTCCTCGCCCGCACCAACGACCTGCTGCTCTCGCTGGGCGGCGAACTGTTCGCCACCTGCACCTTCATGCGCCTCGACCCGGCCACCGGGGTGCTGGAGAGCGCACGGGCCGGCCACATCCCGTTCGTGTGGGCCACGGCGGACGGCAAGTCCGGTGTCGTCGACGACGAGGGAGGGCCGCCGCTCGGCATCGACAAGGGCATGGACTTCCCGGTGAGCAGACACCGGCTCACCACGGGTGGCGTCTTCGTGCTGGTCACCGACGGTGTGGTGGAGGGCCCCTCGCTGAGCATCGAGGAGGGCCTCGACCAGGTCGTGCGCCTCGCCGGCATCGCCGCCGTCGCCGGCCTGGAGGCCCATGCGCTGGCCGCCGCCGTGATCAAGGGCGCCGAGAGCGTCGGGCACGAGGACGACGCGGCCGTCCTCGTCGTCGGCCTGGACGGATTCCACCCGTGACCCGCCCCGCTGACGGGTCCGAGCGGGCCGGACCCGCTGGCCGGCGCCGAGTGGGCCGGGATTCAGCCAGAGGGCCGGATGCCACCGGTTCTCGCCTCGCCGAGGCGGGGCCGTCGGTGTGGGATGGCTGCTGTGGTGGGTTACGAGGTCCTGCGCCGGCCGGGCGGCTATGTCGTCCAGATACTGGCCGTCGCAGCGTGCTACTACGCCGCGGCACGACTCGGGCTCCTGCGTGAACTCACCGTCGAGGGCGCCGTCGTCAGCCCCATCTGGCCACCGACGGGCGTCGCCGTCGCCGCGCTGCTGATCCTCGGCCTGCGCTGCTGGCCCGGCATCACGATCGGGGCCTTCTTCGCCGTGCTGTCCATCACCAGCCCCCGCCTCGACGTGCTCGGCACCCTCGCCGGCCAGACCGGCGCACCGGTGTGCGCGGCGCTTCTGCTGCGCCGCGCCCGCTTCCACACCGACCTCGGCCGGCTGCGGGACGGCATCGCCCTGGTGTTCCTGGGTGCACTGACCGCCACCCTGATCAGCGCCACCGTCGGCGTCGGCCTCCTCGTCATCGCGGACAGGCTGAACGCGGCCGACTTCTGGCCCGTCTGGCTGGCCTGGTGGGTGGGCGACGCCATGGGCGTCCTGATCGTCACCCCGTTGCTGCTGTTGCTGCACCGGGCGCGCCGGCCACTGCCCCTGGCCCGCTGGAAGGAGGCGACCGCGCTGACCGTCGTCGCCTGCTGTCTGCTGCCGACGGCCGTCTACAGCACGATCAGCCTGCTCTTCCTCGTCTACCCGCTGATCATCTGGGCCGCCCTGCGCTTCCAGCTCATGGGCAGCGTGCTGTCCGCACTGCTGACGTGCGTGCTGGCCACCGTCGCCGCGACGGACGGCGTCGGCCCCTTCGCGGGGCTGAGCCGGATCGAGGTGATGGCGAAGCTCCAGGCGTTCAACGGCTCCATGGCCCTGACCGCCCTGCTGCTGTCCGCGCTGATCACCGAGCAGCGCAACACCCGGCGTTCGGTGGAGAAGGCCTGCCAGGAGCTGGTCGAGGTCCTGGAACACCTCACCGCGGGCGAGGCCCCGCCGCCCCGGTCACAGCCGGACGCCGAGAGCGGGGCCGACCGCACCTGGCCGGCCGGGCCCCCCTGACGCGCCGGTCCCGCGGACGGCGCAGGCCGGCGCCCGGGTGGTTCCGCGTCACCGGCCCGAGCGGTGCGGCCCCTCGTCGTCGCCCGGCTCCGCCGAGGCCGTGGCGGCCGGTGGGTGTACGGCGCCGGGCTGACCGCCACCAGTCCTGCCGTAGCCGCCCAGGAGGCCCGGCGGCATGTCCGCGGCGGCCTGGGCCTCGCTCATCCGGCGCGGTACCCGGATTCCCGCCCGGCGCTCCGGGCGCGGGTGGTCGAACGGTTCGCCGGCGGCACGCTCGCGCTCCGTCTCGCGCCGGCGGGGCGGGGCCGGCTCGGCGGCCGGGGCGCGCTCGTCCTGCCGGCTGCGGACCTTGTCGTCGTTCATGGGCATGCGGTCCCTGTCGCTCATACGGCGCCGAGTACCCGGCCGCCGGCCGGTGCAGCCACCTCGTCCGGCGTGTCGAACGGCCGGTGCGGGGCACTGGGAGACGATGGGCGAAGCCCGGACGGGCCCGGGCCGGAGGGACGGCGTCGTCATGGAGCAGCGGACGGCCGGAGCGGCGGACCGGCGGACCGGGGTGGCCCGACCAGACTCCGGGGCCGTGGGACCGCAGGAAGGTACGAGCGTACGGCCGCCGGAGGCCACCGACGCGCGCCGCGGCATCCCGCGCACCGACCGCCTGCTGCGTGACCCCCGGCTGTCCGCGGCCGTCGGCCGCCTCGGCGCCGGCGTCGTCAAGGCCGCCGTACGCGAGGCGCAGGAGCGGGCCCGTACGGGTGGCATCCCGCCCGAGGACGTGCTGCGGACCGCCCTCACCCTGCTGCCCGGTACCGCGAGCGGCCTGCGCCCGGTGCTCAACGCCACCGGGGTGCTGCTGCACACCAACCTGGGCCGGGCCCCCCTGTCGGCCGCCGCCCGGCAGGCCGTACAGGAGGCCGCCGGGCCCACCGACGTCGAACTGGACCTGGCGACCGGCGTACGCGCCCGCCGTGGCCGCTCGGCCCTCGCCGCCCTGCACGAGCGGGTGCCGTCGGCCGGGGCGGTGCACGTCGTCAACAACGGCGCCGCCGCGCTGGCGCTCGCCGCCACCGCCCTCGCGGCCGGCAGGGAGATCGTCGTGAGCCGGGGCGAGATGGTGGAGATCGGGGACGGCTTCCGCCTGCCCGACCTGCTCGTCTCGACCGGCGCCCGGCTCCGGGAGGTCGGTACGACCAACCGCACGACCCCCGCCGACTACGCCGGTGTGCTCGGCCCGGACACCGGCTTCGTGCTCAAGGTGCACCCGTCCAACTTCCGTATCACCGGCTTCACCCGGTCCGCCGACATCACCGAACTCGCCGGACTCGGCGTACCGGTCGTCGTCGACATCGGCTCCGGACTCCTCGCCCCGCACCCGGCGCTGCCCGCGGAACCCGACGCCGAGACGCAGTTGCGCGCGGGTGCCGCGCTCGTCACCGCGAGCGGCGACAAACTGCTCGGCGGACCCCAGTGCGGACTGCTGCTCGGCGACCACGACCTGGTCCGCGCCCTCGCCCGGCACCCACTGGCCCGCGCCCTGCGCGTCGACAAGTTGACCCTGGCCGCGCTGGAGGCCACCCTCAGCGGCCCGCCCACCCCGACCGCCCTCGCCCTCACCGCCGACCCGGGGGCCCTGCGTGCCCGCGCCGGCCGGCTCGCCGAAGACCTGGCCACCGACGGCATCGACGTACGGGCCGTCGAGTCCGCCGCCACCGTCGGCGGCGGCGGAGCACCCGGGGTCACCCTGCCCAGTGCCGCACTCTCCCTGCCCGAGCCGTACGCCGCCGCGCTGCGCACCTGCCGCATTCCGGTGGTCGGACGCCTGGAGGCGGGCCGCTGCCTGCTGGATCTGCGGGCGGTGCCCGAGCAGGACGACGCACGGCTGGCCGAGGCGGTGCGCGCGGCCCGGCCCGCCGCGGAAGGGCGGGCATGATGCGGGTCCTCGCCACCGCCGGCCACGTCGACCACGGCAAGTCCGCCCTGGTACGGGCCCTCACCGGCATGGAGCCCGACCGCTACGAGGAGGAGCGCCGCCGGGGACTCACCCTCGACCTGGGCTTCGTGTGGACACGGCTCGGCCCGGACGGTGACGACCTCGCCTTCGTCGACGTCCCCGGGCACGAACGCTTCGTTCCCACCATGCTGGCCGGCGTCGGACCGGTCCCCGCCGTGCTGTTCGTGGTCGCCGCCGACCAGGGCTGGCAGCCCCAGTCCGAGGAGCACCTGGCCGTCCTCGACGCGCTCGGCGTCCGGCACGCCGTCCTCGCGGTGACCCGCATCGACCTCGCCGACCCCGAGCCCGTGCGCGGCGACGCCGTCGAGCGGCTCGCCCGGACCTCCCTCGGCAAGGTCCCCGCGATCGCGGTGAGCTCGGTCACCGGCGCGGGCCTCGGTGAGCTGCGCGCTGAACTGGCCCGGCTGGCAGCCGAGTTGACCGATCCCGACCCCGCCGCCGACGTACGGCTGTGGCTCGACCGGGTCTTCACCGTGCGCGGGTACGGCACCGTGGTGACGGGCACCCTCGGGGCGGGCACCCTGCGCGTCGGTGACCGGCTGGCCACCGGGGACGGCACGAACGTGCTGCGGGTGCGCGGGCTGCAAGCCCTGCAGCAGGAGCGGACGGAGGTCAGCGGGGTGGCCCGGGTGGCGGTCAACGTGCACGGCCCCGGCGCCGACGCCCTGCGCCGGGGCCAGGTGCTGCTGACCCCGGACCGCTGGCTGCGCACCGAGGTGCTCGACGCCCGGGTCACCGGCGCACCGGTCGACGACCTGCCCCGACAGGTCACCCTGCACATCGGCACCGCGGCCGTGCCCGCCACCGTCCGGCCGCTCGGCGACGACACCGCCCGTCTCACGCTCGCCCGGGGCCTGCCCCTGCGCCTCGGCGACCGCGCGGTGCTGCGTGAACCGGGCGGCGGGCGCAGGCCCTGCGGGGTCACCGTGCTCGACGTACGCCCGCCCCGGCTGACCCGGCGCGGCGCCGGCCGGGCCCGTGCGGCGGAACTCGCGGACATGACCGGCCGCCCCGACGCCACCGCCGAACTGCGCCGCCGCAAGCTGATCCGGCGCGCCGACCTGCGGGCGATGGGCGTCCCGCCGCCTCCCGCGCCCGAGGTCCAGGACCCGGCGGACACCGCCGGCACGCCGACCGGTGCGGACTGGCTGGTGGACGACGCGTACTGGACCACTCTGAAAGACCGGCTGGCCGCCGAGGTCGAACGGTACGCGGGGGAGCATCCGCTGGAGCCGGGCCTGCCCGCCGAGGCCGCACGCCGGCTGCTCGGCCTGCCCGACCGGGCCCTCGTCGACGCGCTGGCCGAAGCGGCACCCCGACTCCACGCCCGCCAGGGCCGTTTGTACCCCGCCGGCAGCCCCCGCCCCGCCCTGCCTCCGCCCGTCCAAGCCGCCGTGGACGCGGTGCGCCGGGATCTCGGCCGTACGCCCTTCCGCGCCCCCGAAGCCGGGCGGCTCGCCGAACTCGGCCTGGACCGCAGGGCGCTGGCCGCCGCCGTCTCGGCCGGCGCGCTGCTGCGGATCGCCGACGGGATCGTGCTGCTGCCCGGCGCCGACGCCGGGGCCGCCGCCGTACTGCGCACCCTGCGCCAGCCGTTCACGCTCAGCGAGGCCCGGCGCGCGCTGGACACCACCCGCCGGGTGGCCGTACCGCTGCTGGAGTTCCTGGACGCCCGGGGCCTCACCGAACGCGTCGACGACCAGCATCGGCGCTGCCGCGGGGACGCGGCGAACGGAGGCGGACGGGAATCGAACCCGCCGGCCCGAGATCCTCGGGCCCCTCGGTTTTGAAGACCGGGAGGGCCACCAGGCACCCACACGCCTCCACCGCTCGTCAGGCTACTGCCCCAGGAGACCGCCGGTATGACACCGACATCCACACCGACCGGCCAGGCGCCCGTCCGGCTCACGCAGTACGCCCACGGCGGCGGCTGCGCCTGCAAGATCCCGCCAGGGGAACTGGAGGAGGTGGTCGCCGGGCTGACCGTGCCCCAGCTCGCCGGGGGCGACACGCCGCTGCTCGTCGGGCTCGCCACCGGTGACGACGCCGCCGTGGTCACCCACCGGGGCACCGCGGTCGTCTGCACGGCCGACTTCTTCACCCCGGTCGTGGACGACCCCTACGACTGGGGGCGCATCGCCGCCGCCAACGCCCTGTCCGACGTGTACGCGATGGGCGGCCGGCCGGTGCTCGCCGTGAACCTGCTGTCCTGGCCGCGCGACCGGCTCCCCTTCGACCTGGCGCGCGAGGTGCTGCGCGGCGGACTGGACATCGCCACGGAGGCCGGCTGCCATGTCGGCGGCGGACACAGCGTCGACGACCCCGAACCGAAGTACGGCATGGCCGTCACCGGCCTCGCCGATCCCGAGCGGCTGCTGCGCAACGACGCCGGACGGCCGGGGCTGCCGCTGTCGCTGACCAAACCGCTGGGCCTGGGCGTGCTGAACAACCGGCACAAGGTCACCGGCGAGCGGTTCGAGCAGGCCGTCGCCACGATGACGGCACTGAACCGGGATGCCGCGCGGGCCGCCCTCGCGGCCGGCCTCACCTGCGCCACCGACGTCACCGGGTTCGGATTCCTCGGGCACCTGTACAAGCTGGCCCGCGCCTCCGGTGTGACCGCCGTGGTCGACACGGCCGCCGTTCCCTACCTGGACGGGGCGCGGGAGGCCGTCCGGGACGGTTACGTCAGCGGCGGCACCCGCCGCAACCTCGAATGGGTCGCCCCGCACACCGACTTCGGGGACAGCGGCGCCGACACCCGGCTGCTGCTGGCGGACGCCCAGACCTCCGGCGGGCTGCTGGTCGCGGGCGAGGTGCCCGGAGCACCGGTGGTGGGCGAGCTGGTGCCCCGCGGCGCCCACTCGATCGTCCTCCGGTAGGGCTGCTACGGCTCCGTTCCCGTGTGCTCGTCGATGCCCGCGCGGGCCCGGTAGGCGCGCACCAGTTCCACCGACGCCGGACCCCGCGGCCGGCGGCCCGGGCGGATGTCCACGGCGAACGCCTTCGACTCCTGGATGTGCGTGTTCGGGTCCAGGGACAGATGCAGCAGCTCGTTGGCGGCGTCCCCGGTGCTGTAGCCGTTGGGACCCCAGTGGTAGGGCAGGCCCACCTGGTGCAGCCGCCGGCCCTGCACCGTCAGCGGCGCCATCCGGTCCGTCACCAGCACACGCGCCTCGATCACCCCGCGTGCGCTGACGATCGTCGCCCACCCGGTGTGCTCAAGACCCCGCTCGGCCGCCAGCTCCGGGGAGACCTCGCAGAAGAACTCCGGTTGCAGTTCGGCCAGATACGGCTGCCAGCGGGACATGCCGCCCGCCGTGTGGTGCTCGGTCAGCCGGTAGGTGGTGGCCACGTAGGGGAACACCTGTGAGCCGGGCTCGTCACCGCTCGGCTGGTAGCGGTTGTCGGGGAGCGCCGGCATCACCTGCCGCACCGGGTTGCGCTGCTGGTCGTAGAGCAGGTTCGGGAACGGCGAGTCCTGCGGCTCGTAGTGGGTCGGCAGCGGGCCGTCGGTGAGTCCGGACGGCACGTACAGCCAGGCCTTGCCGTCGGCCTGCATGATGAACGGGTCCCGGCCCGACAACGCCTCCGGTCCGGTCGCGCCCTCGGGCGGCTCGTGGCCGGGCGCCTTGTCCTTCTTGAAGTCGGGCACGTCGTGCCCGGACCACTCGCCCTTGTCCGGGTCCCACCATACCAGCGCCTTGCGCTCGCTCCACGGCCTGCCCTCGGGATCGGCGGAGGCGCGGTTGTACAGGATCCGCCGGTTGGCGGGCCAGGCCCACGCCCACTCGGCGGCCACCCAGTCCTGCTCCCGGCCGGGCTTGCGGCGGGCCGCCTGGTTGACGCCGTCGGCGTAGACACCGCAGTAGATCCAGCAGCCGCAGGTCGTGGAGCCGTCGGGCTTCAACTGCTCGTAGGACGAGAGCGGAGTGCCCTCGGCGTCATGGCCGTTGATCTCGGCCAGGACGGCCTCCGCGTCCGGCTCGGCGTGCCGGCCCCTCGTCGGATAGTTCCAGGCCAGGTCGAGCACGGGCCGGTCCATCTCGTCGGTGGAACCGGCCAGCTTCTCCCGGACGATCCGCCCCAGGTGGTAGGTGAACCACAGGTCGCTGCGCGCCTCGCCGGGCGGTTCCACCGCCTGGTGGTGCCACTGCAGCAGCCGCTGGGTGTTGGTGAAGGTGCCGTCCTTCTCGGTGTGCGCGGCGGCCGGCAGGAAGAACACCTCGGTGCGGATGTCCTCGGTGCGCAGCTCACCCGTCTCGATCTCCGGGCCGTCCTTCCACCAGGTCGCCGACTCGATCAGCGAGAAGTCACGGACCACCAGCCAGTCCAGGCCGGCCATGCCGAGCCGCATCAGCTTGGAGTTGGCGTTGCCCACCGCCGGGTTCTCGCCGTACAGGAAGTAGCCCTTGCAGGTGCCCTCCCGCTGGGCCATGGCCGTCTCGTAGGCCGAGTGGGAGCCGGTGAGCCGGGGCAGGTAGTCGAAGCAGAAGTCGTTCTCGGCGGTCGCCGCCTCACCCCAGTACGCCTTGAGCAGGCTCACCAGGTACGAGCGCATGTTGCCCCAGTAGCCCTTGTGGGCCGCCTCGGCCTGGATGAAGGCGTCCAGGTCCTCGTTCTGGTGGGCGTGCGGCATCGGGATGTAGCCCGGCAGCAGGTTGAACAGCGTCGGGATGTCCGTGGAGCCCTGGATGGAGGCGTGCCCGCGCAGGGCCAGGATGCCGCCGCCCGGCCGGCCGATGTTGCCCAGCAGGGTCTGCAGCACGGCCGCCGCCCGGATGTACTGCACCCCCACCGTGTGCTGCGTCCAGCCCACCGCGTAGGCGAAGGCCGTGGTCCTCTCGCGCCCGGAGTTCTCCGTGACCAGCTCGCACACCTGCCGGAACAGGTCCTGCGGCACCCCGCAGACCTCCTCCACCACCTCCGGCGTGTAGCGGGCGTAGTGCCGCTTGAGCACCTGGAACACACAGCGCGGGTGCGTCAGCGTCTCGTCCCGCTCCGGCTCGCCCTCGCCGATCACCGCGCCGCCGGAGCCGTGCGCCTCGCCGCGTGCCGCCTCGGTCAGCGAACTGCCGCCGCCGGTGCGCTCCTCGTACTCCTGGTCGCGCTCGCCGGACGCCGCCTGGATCTCGGTGCCCTCGTACTGCCAGCTGCTGTTGTCGTAGTGGCGGCTGTCGGCGTCGAGACCGGAGAAGACACCCGCCAGGTCCTCGGCGTCGCGGAAGTCCTCCCGCAGGATCACCGGCGCGTTGCTGTAGGCCACGATGTAGTCGCGGAAGTACTTCCCGTGCTCCAGGACGTAGTGGATGATCCCGCCGAGGAAGGCGATGTCGCTGCCCGCGCGCAACGGCACGTGCAGGTCCGCGAGCGCACTGGTGCGGGTGAAGCGCGGGTCGACATGGATCAGCTTCGCGCCCCGCGCCTTGGCCTCCATCACCCACTGGAACCCGACCGGATGGCACTCGGCCATGTTCGAGCCCTCGATGACGATGCAGTCCGCGTTCTGCAGGTCCTGCTGGAAGGTGGTGGCGCCGCCGCGTCCGAACGAGGTTCCCAGACCGGGAACGGTGGAGGAGTGTCAAACACGCGCCTGGTTCTCGATCTGGATCGCGCCGAGCGCCGTGAACAGCTTCTTGATCAGGTAATTCTCTTCGTTGTCGAGCGTGGCTCCGCCCAGACTCGCGATCCCGAGCGTGCGCCGGGTGCGGGTCTCGTCGACCTCCCACTGCCAGCCGGCCCTGCGCGCCTCGATCACCCGGTCGGCGATCATGTCCATCGCCGTGTCGAGGTCCAGCCGCTCCCACTCGGTGCCGTGCGGACGCCGGTAGAGCACCTGGTGCTCGCGGGCGTCCCCGGTGGTCAGCTGCAGGCTCGCGGCGCCCTTGGGGCACAGCCGCCCGCGCGAGATGGGGGAGTCCGGGTCGCCCTCGATCTGGGTGACCTTCTCGTCCTGGACGTACACGTTCTGGCCGCAGCCCACCGCGCAGTACGGGCAGACGGACTTCACCACCCGGTCGGCGGTGGCCACCCGGGGCTGGAGCCGCTCGCTGGGCCCGCTCTTCGCCGCGGCACCCCGGCCCAGCGGATCGGGGCCCGTCAACTGGCGGTAGACCGGCCAGGAGTCGATCCAGGTGCGTACGCCCACGGCCACTCCTCCCGCTCGGTCTCCTGATTTTCCCGCACACCCGCGGCCACGGCATCTCCCGCCCCCGGTGAGCCGCGGGGTACCCCGGCCGGACGGGGCCAAACGGAAGCGGCCGCCGGAGACCGGAGAGGTGATGGCGGCCTTCAGCGGGCGCGCGCCGCCAGACGCTCCCGCTGCGGTACGACGGTGTACCGGGGGTCCTCGGCGGAGGCCACCCCGGCGTGGAACACGCCGAAGCGCAGGGCCGCCGAACCGGTGAGCAGGAAGGCTCCGGCCGCCAGGGCGAGACGCCGGTCCCGCCCGCCGAACAGAGCGAGGGCCGCGCCGCCCACCGTCAGCAGCTCCGCCGTGCGCAGCAGCAGGTACGGCCTGCCCTGGTCGAAGGGTTCGGCCACCAGGCCCATGCGCCGCTTCATGGCCCGGAAGGCACCCAGCTCCAGTGCGGCCCCGAGGACGGCCATCCGGCGGGCGGGACCCGCCTCGGCGGTCGGTGCCGCGGCCAGGGCCAGACCGGACGCGGCCGTGGCGGCGGAGCCCGCGAAGACGAACGGCAGTTCACGGTAGCCCTCGTGCCAGGAGGGCACCGCCGTGTCGGAGAGCAGCACCGCGGTGTACGTCGCCACCGCCGGGCCGAGGACGGCACCGGCCGCCGTCGCCGCCGAACCCAGCAGCCGGTAACGGCCCGCCACCTCGGTGGCCGCCGCGGTCAGCGTCAACGGGGCGTACCCCGCCAGCAGCCACGAGCCCACGCTCATCGGGGAGGTCGGCTTGATGACCCGGAGCATGTTCAGGAAGCGCGCCGGGCGCCCCAGGTCGTGCACCAGCGCGGCCAGCGAGAGCGAGATGGCGCCGGCCGCCCCGAGCTTCGCCGGTGCCGCGAGCCCCGGCCGGCCGGTGAGCTGGCCCCCGGCCGCGAGCAGCGAGGACGCTCCGGCCAGCCCGCCCAGGTAGAGGTAGCCCGCGATGTCCAGGGGCTGCCACGTCGGCTTGTTCAGCACGGGCTTGCCGTAGTACGACGAGAACGTGGCGTCCGGCACCATCGGCTGCTCGCCCCGCCCGCGCCGACGCCGGCGGCGACCCGCGTACGCGCCCGTCGGCGCCTGTCGCCCGGGCCGCGCGCCCTGAACCCCGTTCCGCGTGACGTCCGACTCGCTCATCGCGGCCTCCGTACGAAACTGCCGAGGGCGAGGGCGGCCAGGGAGGCGGCGGCCAGGGCCGCGTGCCGCCACATGCCGGGCAGATCCCGGGTGGTGACGACCGGGTCCGGGGGCAGGCCGTAGACCTCCGGCTCGTCCAGCAGCAGGAAGAACGCCCCGTCGCCGCCGACCCCGTCCTCGGGGCTCTCGCCGTACAACCGGGCGTCGGTCACACCGGCCGCCTGCAGCTGCGCCACCCGGTCCCGGGCCCGCTCCCGCAGCTCTTCCAGCGGCCCGAACTGGATCGAGTCCGTGGGGCAGGACTTGGCGCAGGCGGGCTCCATGCCGACGCCGAGCCGGTCGTAGCACAGCGTGCACTTCCACACCCGGCCGTCGTCCCTGCGCTGGTCGATGACGCCGTACGGGCAGGCGGGCACGCAGTAGCCGCAGCCGTTGCAGATGTCCTCCTGGACGACGACCGTGCCGAACTCGGTGCGGAACAGCGCCCCCGTCGGGCACACGTCCAGGCAGGCGGCGTGCGTGCAGTGCTTGCACACGTCCGAGGCCATCAGCCAGCGCAGCTCGGTGCGGCCGTCGGGGGAGACCGGCGAGATCTGCCCGGTGGGCGCGCCCTCCGGGGTCCGGCCGGGCGGAGCGGTGGGGCCCGGGCCGGGGGAGGCGGCATCGGTGCCGAGCCGCGCGGCGGCCGCGAACACGTCGACGTCGTCGTGGGTCACCCCGGGCTCCTGCCCTCCGAGCGGCTTGCGCTGCTCGATGAAGGCCACGTGCCGCCAGGTGTCGGCGCCGAGTCCCTGCGTGTTGTCGTAGGACATGCCGGTCAGTTCGAGACCGTCCTCCGGGATGGCGTTCCACTCCTTGCAGGCGACCTCGCAGGCCTTGCAGCCGATGCACACGGAGGTGTCGGTGAAGAAGCCCATCCGCGGTGGGGCGTCCGGCCAGCCGGAGGCGCCGGCCACGTCCGGCTGGGGGCCGTACAGCAGGTTTCCGCGGACCTCGTCGTCGTCGCTCATCGCCGTACCTGCTCGCTCATGAGTCCTCGCCCTCCTCGGGTACCTCGCCCGGCGCCGCGCACGGCCTCCACCCGGCGTTCCGCCAGGCGATGGCAGGCATCTCCCGACGCGCGCCGGCAGCAGGCCCGGCCCCGACAGGATGGGGATGCCGGACAGCCGTGAGATGATCTCGTGCTTCCAGTGCCGACCACAGGCGCTCGCCACGCCCCTCACTCCGGGCCGACCGCCGCTCCTCGGACACCGCCACCGCGCTCACCTTCCGCCCGCGCCGGGCCCTCACTCTCGGTGCTCCGTCTCGAGCGTGGCACGGGTCCCCTGGCTCCGCCCGCCCGAAACGGTCCGGTCGGACGGCGTACCGGTGCCTTCGTCCGCTTGGCGGGACCGGCGCGCGGCTACCGGCGCCCGGACGAGCGTGCCCGTGTGAGGGAGCCGGCGTGGTGAACGTGCCCGGGATCGGCGAGGCCCGGCTGCGGGCCCGGGGAGCGGAGCGGGTCTACGCCGTGGCCGCCCGGTTCGCCGCCCCCGGCCGCCCGGTCGTCGCCCTCGTCGGCGACGGCGCCTTCCACCGGCGGTCTGAACGAACTCGTCACCGTACGCCGCCATCCGGATCGGCCGGCCGGTCTTCCCACGGGTGTTGTGCTGAACAACGGCGGCCTGAACCGGCTCACCCGGCAGCGCCGCGCCGAGGCCGGCGACCCGTTGATCCCGCTGTCCACCGAGGTCCCGGCCACGCCATACGCCGGGTGGGCCCGGCTCGTCGGCCTGCCGGCCGTCCGCTGCGACCGGCCCCGGCACGTCGCCTCGGTCCGGGCCGGCGTGCTCACCCGGGCCGGCCCGGTGGTGCCGGAGTTCGTGGTGGACGGGGAGACCCCGCCGGACCGGGCGTCCGGCGGGGCCCGGACGCGCATCGCGGGCACGGGGGAGAAGTCCCTCCCGAACGCGGGGCAAATCAACTCGTCTACCCGGCCGGTCCGGACTCATTCCTGCCTTCTCCGGGTGATTTTCATGATCGTCGAAGGTTGGCCGAATGCTTTGTCCGAGCCGGTGAAGCTGGGTTAACCTGCGGCGTATTTTTTCGTCGTGCACGTCCGTGAACTGCGGGAATGTACATGCCAGCCGCCGGGTCAGGCCGTGTGCCCGGCAGTGGTTCCGAGTCTTCCGTTCGAGGGCTCCTGGGGAGTGGAACGAGGGTGCGCATGGCCGGCAGGGCTACCGGGACGACAGACGCGGTCCCAGGTGATGAGGAGCTGCGAAGACTGCTCGCGGGGCTGACCGCCGTGCGGGACGGAGACTTCGGCACCCGGTTGCCGGACGACTCCACCGGGCTCATGGGGGACATCGCCACCGTCTTCAACGGCATGGTCGACCAGTTGTCCGTGTTCACCTCCGAAGTCACCCGGGTGGCCCGCGAGGTGGGCACCGAGGGCACCCTCGGCGGCCAGGCGCGGGTGCCGGGCCTCTCCGGCACCTGGGCCGACCTGACCGATTCCGTCAACGCGATGGCGGGCAATCTCACCACCCAGGTCCGTGACATCGCGCAGGTCGCCACGGCGGTGGCCAAGGGCGACCTGTCCCAGAAGATCGACGTCGACGCACGTGGTGAGATCCTTCAGCTGAAGGAGACCGTCAACACGATGGTCGATCAGCTTTCGGCCTTTGCGGACGAGGTGACCCGGGTGGCCCGCGAGGTGGGCACCGAGGGCCGTCTCGGCGGGCAGGCGCAGGTTCCCGGCGTCGCCGGTGTCTGGCGTGACCTGACGGACTCGGTCAACTTCATGGCCGGGAACCTCACCGCCCAGGTGCGCAATGTCGCCCAGGTGACCACGGCCGTCGCCCAGGGTGACCTGTCGCAGAAGATCACGGTGGACGCGCGTGGCGAGATCCTTCAGCTGAAGTCGACCATCAACACGATGGTGGACCAGCTTTCGGGCTTTGCGGACGAGGTGACCCGGGTGGCCCGCGAGGTGGGCACCGAGGGCCGGCTCGGCGGTCAGGCGGACGTCAAGGGCGTCAAGGGCACCTGGCGGGACCTGACGGACTCGGTGAACTTCATGGCCGGGAACCTGACGGCCCAGGTGCGCAATGTGGCCCAGGTGGCCACCGCGGTGGCGCAGGGTGATCTGTCGCAGAAGATCACTGTGGATGCGCGCGGCGAGATCCTCGAACTGAAGAACACCATCAACACGATGGTCGACCAGCTCTCCGCGTTCGCGGACGAGGTGACCCGGGTGGCCCGCGAGGTCGGCACCGAGGGCCGGCTCGGCGGTCAGGCGCAGGTGCGCGGGGTCGCCGGCACCTGGAAGGACCTCACCGACAACGTCAACGTGATGGCCTCCAACCTCACCGGCCAGGTCCGTTCGATCGCCCAGGTCGCCACCGCCGTGGCCAAGGGCGACCTCTCGCAGAAGATCACCGTCGAGGCCAAGGGCGAGGTCGCCGCCCTCGCCGGCGTCATCAACACCATGGTCGACACCCTGTCGGCGTTCGCGGACGAGGTGACCCGGGTGGCCCGCGAGGTGGGCACCGAGGGCCGGCTCGGCGGGCAAGCCCACGTGCCCAACGTGGCCGGTACCTGGAAGGACCTGACCGACAACGTCAACTCCATGGCCAACAACCTCACCGGCCAGGTGCGCAACATCGCGCTGGTGACGACGGCCGTGGCCAAGGGCGACCTGTCGAAGAAGATCGACGTCGACGCGCGCGGCGAGATCCTCGAACTGAAGACCACCATCAACACCATGGTCGACCAGCTCTCCGCCTTCGCCGACGAGGTCACCCGGGTGGCACGCGAGGTCGGCACCGAGGGAAGGCTCGGCGGTCAGGCCGAGGTGGAGGGCGTCTCCGGCACCTGGAAGCGCCTCACCGAGAACGTCAACGAACTCGCCGGCAACCTCACCCGGCAGGTGCGCGCCATCGCCGATGTGGCCAGCGCCGTCGCCGAGGGCGACCTGACCCGGTCCATCACCGTCGACGCCTCCGGTGAGGTGGCCGACCTCAAGGACAACATCAACTCCATGGTGGAGTCGCTGCGCGAGACCACCCTGGCCAACCAGGAACAGGACTGGCTCAAGACGAACCTCGCCCGGATCTCCGGCCTCATGCAGGGCCACCGCGACCTGCCCGTCGTCGCCGAACTCATCATGGACGAGCTGGCGCCCCTGGTCCTGGCCCAGTATGGCGCCTTCTACCTCGCCGAGGACGGCGCGTCGGGACCCGAGCTGCGGCTCGTCGGCTCCTACGGCCGCCCCGAGGAGGACACCCGGCCCACCCGTATCCCGTTCGGCCGCTCGCTGGTCGGCCAGGCCGCGCGCAGCCGCCGTACCATCGCCGTGGACGAGCTGCCGCCCGGCTACGTCACCATCTCGTCCGGACTCGGACGGATCGAACCCACCGCGCTGTTGCTGCTGCCCATCGTGTTCGAGGAGCAGCTCCTCGGCGTCATCGAGCTGGCGTCCGTCACCCGGTTCACCGCGGTCCAGCGGGACTTCCTGCAGCAGCTGGTGGACACCATCGGCGTCAACGTCAACACGATCGTCGCCAACGCCCGCACCGACGAACTCCTCGAGGAGTCACAGCGCCTGACCAGTGAACTGCGGTCGCGCTCCGCGGAGTTGCAGGTCAGGCAGGAGGAACTCCAGCAGTCCAACGCCGAACTGGAGGAGAAGGCCTCGTTGCTGGCCGAGCAGAACCGGGACATCGAGGCGAAGAACCTGCAGATCGAGCAGGCCCGGCAGGAACTCGAGGCGCGCGCCCAGCAATTGTCGCTCGCCTCCAGGTACAAGTCCGAGTTCCTCGCCAACATGAGCCACGAGCTGCGCACCCCGCTCAACAGCCTGCTCATCCTCGCCCAGCTGCTCGCCCAGAACCCGTCGCGCAACCTCACCCCGAAACAGGTGGAGTACGCGGGCATCATCCACTCGGCCGGCTCGGACCTGCTTCAGCTGATCAACGACATCCTGGACCTGTCCAAGGTCGAGGCCGGCAAGATGGACGTCACCCCCGAGCGGGTGTCGCTCAGGCAGCTGATCGAGTACGTCGAGGCCACCTTCCGGCCCATGACCTCGCAGAAGAGCCTGGAGTTCACCGTGAGCACGGCCGCCGGCGCACCCGCCGACCTGCTGACCGACGACTCCCGGCTGCGGCAGATCCTGCGCAACCTGCTGTCCAACGCGGTGAAGTTCACCGAACAGGGCCGGGTCGAACTGCGCGTGGAGCCCGCTGCCGACGACGAGGTGCCCGAGTGCGTGATGCGCGGGGGCGCGGTCGTCGCGTTCCGCGTGAAGGACACCGGTATCGGCATTCCGGAACAGCAACTGGAGTCTGTCTTCGGCGCGTTCCAGCAGGCGGACGGCACCACGAGCCGCAAGTACGGCGGCACCGGGCTCGGTCTGTCCATCACCCGGGAGATCGCCCATCTGCTCGGCGGCGCCGTGGCCGTCGACAGCACACCTGGCAAGGGCAGCACCTTCACGCTCTTCCTGCCTGTCGCCCGGCCCGACTTCGACGCGCTCCTGCGTGGCGGCCGCAGTGCGCCGAAGGCGGCCGAAGCGGAGCGAACGGACGGAGCGGCCGCAGGGGAGCCCACGACAGCAGCGCCGCTCGGCGGTGCGAAGAGGCAGTGCGCGCGCCGGCTGCTGGTCGTCGAGGAGCGGCCGCGCGGCCTGCTGACGCTCGTCGCGGAGAGCGTGGTCGGCGACCTCCCCGGGCACGCCGACGGCGCCGGCGTGCCCGTCGACATCATCACCGCGGTCGGCGCCCAGGAGGCGGCCGGCGCCCTCGCCGCCGAGCCCTGCCACTGCGTCGTCGTGGACCTGGGCCTGCCGGACGGGGAGTCGGCCCGGTTCCTGGAGGCACTGCGCGGAGACTCGGCTCTCTCGGGCGTCCCCGTGCTGGTGCACAGCTCCCTGCGTGCCGAGCAACCGGCTGGAGAGCCGGGCGGCTCGCTGGAGTACCTGGCCAGCCTGGACGAGCTGCGCGAGCGGATCGCCCTGCACCTGTCGGCCGAGGAGCCCGGCGAGGTGCTCACCCTGGTCCGCACCGAGGAACCGCAGCACGCGGCGGACTTCGCCGACGAGCACACCCGCGGCCGTACCGTCCTCGTCGTCGACGACGACGCGCGGAACCTGTTCGCGCTCAGTGGCATCCTCGAACTGCACGGCTTCCGCGTCCTGCACGCCGACAACGGCCGCAAGGGCATCGAGACGCTCGTGAACAATCCGGACGTCGAACTCGTGCTGATGGACGTGATGATGCCCGAGATGGACGGGTACACGGCAACGGCAGAGATCCGCAAGATGCCGCAGTACGCCGACCTGCCGGTCATCGCCGTCACCGCCAAGGCGATGCAGGGTGACCGGGAGAAGAGCCTCGCCTCCGGCGCCAGCGACTATGTCACGAAACCGGTGGACACCCATGACCTCATCGCCTGCGTCCGGCGCTGGCTCCCCGCATGACGGCGGCGACGGTACCGCGCACCCGCCGGTCCGCAGGCCGAGGAGCACCGACCCGGTGACCCTTCATGAACCGCCTGCCGGACCGGACGTACTGACCGGCGTGCCCGCTCAACTCCCGCCCGTGGACACGGTGTCGGCCGACGCTACGGCGGTGTCGCCGGTGGGCAGGCTCGCCGCCACCGTGGAGCGGCTGCGCCGCGAGGTGCGGTCCGCGCAGGCGGAGGCCGAGGGCCGGGCGCTGATCGAGCTGGCCAAGGGCATCCTGGTGGAGCGCCTCGGCTGTGGCCCCGCTCAGGCCGCCCGCCAGCTCGCCGAACTCGCCGAGCAGGCCCAGGTGACCCCGCTGGAGTTCGCGGTGGACGTCATCAACCAGGCGGCCCGGGACCGGGTCACGGAGGTCACCGAGGCGTTCCTGTCCGTCGCCGCCGACCCCGCCGGGCAGGTCGAGGAGTCGGCCGCCGTACGGCTGCGCGCCGCTGAGAGCGGTGTCCTCGCCGCGCACGACACCCAGGCGATGGCCGACTCGCTGCTCGACCACGCCCTGCGCCCGCTCGGCGCGGTCGCCGTCGCGATCTGGGCGGCCGGGTCCGACGGGTCGCTGACCCTCGCGGGCAGCGCCGGATTCGCCGCGGCCGAGGCGGCCCGCTGGCACTACGTCCCGCCCGACGTGGCCACGGTGGCCCGGCGCGGCCTGACCGAGCCGGACGGGCAGTGGCTGCCCTCGCTCACCGCCTCCGGGCTGCCCACGATCGGCCGGCGGGACTACGCCGACGGCGCCCGGATCGCCGTGCCCGCGGGTGCGGGCGGCCGGATCCACGGCGTCCTGGAGATCGCCTGGCCGGGGCCCGAGGAGCCGCTGCCGCGCCCGGTGGTGCGGCAGGTGGAGGCGCTCGCCGAGCTGTGCGCGCACACCCTGGAGACCTTCGAGCTGCCCTCCGGGGCCACACCGGAGTCCCGGGTGCTGCCCGACGTGGTGGAGCTGATGGATCTGGCGGACGGCCTGCACGACCCGGCGCTGGTCCTGGTGCCGCACCTCGACAACACCGGGCAGCTGGTCGACTTCCGCATCCAGCACGTCAACAGCCGCTTCCTCGACCCCGCGGGACGGCCGCGGGCCGTCGTCGGGGGCGCCCTGCTGCTGGAGGCCTACCCCATGGCCGCCGGCGTCAGCGAGCTGTTCCAGCGCGTGGAGCGGGTCTACGCCACCGGCGAGCCGTTCCGCGCCAGCCGTATGCGGCTCACCGCGCTGGTCGATCAAGTGCCGCTCTCCGCGGTCGCGGACATCAGCATCAGCCGGCACGGCTGCAGCGTGCTGCTCATCTGGCGCATCGAGGATGAGGCCGCGCGGCTGGCCAGCCTGCTGCAGCACGCCCAGCGGCTCGGGCGGATCGGCGGCTTCGAGGAGAACCTGCTGACCGGCGAGATCACCTGGAACAGCCAGCTGTTCCACCTGTACGGGCGCCCGACCACCAGCCGGCCGGTTTCCCTGGAGGACCTGCCCGCCCACGCCCACCCCGACGACGCGGTCGCCCTCGGCCGCTTCCTGCGCGCGCTGCGGCACCAGCGCAGGCCGGCGTCGGCCGCGTTCCGGCTGCTGCGCCCGGACGGGGTGACCCGGCACATCCGCGTGGTCGCCGAACCGGTCCTCGACACCGACGGTCAGCTGCTCGTCGTCCGCGGCGCCTACCAGGACATCTCCGCTCAGCACTGGACCGAGGTCGCCCTGGCCGCGACCCGCGACCAGCTCGCCCATACCGAGCAGCAGGCCGACGAACGCAACCGGCTCGCCCTCCAGCTCCAGCACGCCATCATGCCGCCCGCCCAGGAGCCGCTGCGGGTGCCCGGCCTGCAAGTGGCGGTGCGCTACCGGCCGGCCGAGACCGAGCAACTGGTCGGCGGCGACTGGTACGACGGCTTCGTGCTGCCCTCCGGGCTGGTGCTGCTCTGCGTGGGGGACGTCGCCGGGCACGGGATCGATGCGGCCACCAGCATGGTCGTCCTGCGCAACGCGCTGCGCGGACTCGCCGTCACCGGAGCCGGCCCGGCCCAGCTGCTGTCCTGGCTGAACATCGTTGCCCACCATCTGACGGGCGCTGTCACCGCGACCGCCGTCTGCGGCCTGTACGACAGCGAGCGCCGGACCCTGCGCTGGGCGCGGGCGGGTCATCTCCCGCCGGTGCTGGTCCGCGAGGCGGAGGCCGCCGCGCTGCCCACCCTCAGGGGGCTGCTGCTGGGCGCCCTGCCGGAGGCGGTGTACGAGGAGACCGAGGTGCAACTGGCCGCCGGGGACACCTTGCTGATGTACACCGACGGGCTGATCGAGCGCCGTGACCGCTCGCTGGAGGAGTCGCTGTCCCATCTGCTGGAGACGGCGCGCTCGGCGCCGACGACCCTGGACCAGCAGCTGGACCGGTTGCTCACCTACAGCAAGTCGGACACCGACGACGACACCTGCATCGTGGGTATCAGGGTCGGCTGACCGCGGGGCCGGTCTCCCCGTCGCTGAGCGGTACGGCGACGGTGACCCGCTTGCCGCGGGACAGCCAGGTCACCTCCAGGTCGCGTGAGATCATGGTGACGAGATGCAGCCCGTGCCCGCCGACCCGGCCGGGATCGGGTGGGCGCCGCCGGGGCGCCTCGGCGGAGGTGTCCGTCACCGTGATCCGCAAAGTGTCGGCGCCGGGCGACAGCTCCAGGCACAGGGCGCACGGGCCGGGGGCGTGCTTCGCCGCGTTGGTGACCAGTTCGCTGACGACGAGCTGGGCATCCTGTACGGCGCGCCGGGTGGGCGCGGGCCGGGCCCACGAGAGCAGGGCGGCGACGGCGTCTCTGGCATCGCCGATGCTGGTCACGCCGGTGTCCCAGGTGCGGCTGTAGCGCAGCGGCGCGGGGCGCACCTGCGTCATCGCGTGGGTCCTGAGCGGGATGTCCATACGTTGTCGCCCTTTTCGTCCGGGGTCAGGGTCCCCTTCTGCGCACGCGGGGATCGTGCCGTCCATGCCCGGTTACCCGCTGAGCCATCGATCAAGGGGACGTTCCCCGGGAATCCTCTGGTTGCACATGCGCCCCTGGTGAGGCCGTGGGCCGCACAGGGCACGGGAGGAGAAGCGGCCCTACACCCGGGAACGGGCCCGGGATACCAGCGTCCGCTGGTTTTCCCGGGCCCGTCGGGAATCCGAGGAGCCGCCCCGAAGACGCGGTTCAGTGCTTGAAGACGTCCTTCGTCTTCTCCTTGGCCTGTCGGGCGTCTCCACGGGCGCCTTCCATGCGGCCCTCGGCCTCCATGCTCTCGTTGCCGACGGCGCGGCCCACGGCCTCCTTGGCCTTCCCCTTGGCCTGCTCCGCCTTGGCCTTCGCCTTCTTGTTGCCAGCCATCGGGTGTCACATCCCAACGATCTCGCTGTATGCGGTCCACTGTCGGCTTGCCACTGGGCCGCGGTCCAAACCAGTCGGCAGGGCCCCTGATTACTTACTTTTGGTTGAACAGTCCAGACTGATAAATCTATCGTCAGTACCTATGGACACGATTGCACTCGCGGCCGCACTGCGGCTCGCCATGGGCCGGATCGTCCGCCGGCTGCGGCAGGCGCACGCGGTCGGGGACGTCACGCTGTCCGGCGTCTCGGTGCTGGCCCGGCTGGCCCGCACCGGCCCGGACTCGCCCGGCTCGCTCGCCGAGCTGGAACGGGTCCGGCCGCAGGCCATGGCCAGCACGCTCGCCGGACTCGAACAACGCGCTCTGGTGACCCGCACCCCCGACACGGCCGACGGGCGGCGGGCCATCGTCTCGATCACCGACGAGGGGCGGACCATCCTGGAGCAGCGCCGCTCCGAGTCCGTGAGCCATCTCGCCCACGCCCTGGACGAGTTCACCCCGCAGGAACGGCAGGCGCTGCACGACGTCCTGCCCCTCCTCGACCGGCTGGCGGAACGACTGTGACCGGCCCCGGACCCGCCCCGCACGGCCCCGCCACGGGCGTACGAGCCCGGCTGCTCGCCCGCTCCGCCCGGCTGCGGGACACACCCCCGGGCCCTGGCTACAAGTGGGTCGCCCTGTCCAACACCACGCTCGGCGTGCTGATCGCCACGATGGACGCCTCCATCGTGATCATCTCGCTGCCGGCGATCTTCCGCGGCATCGGCCTCGACCCGCTCGCGGCCGGCAACATCGGCTACCTGCTGTGGATGATCCTCGGCTACCTGCTGGTCTCGGCCGTGCTGGTGGTCGTCCTCGGCCGCCTCGGCGACATGTTCGGCCGCGTACGGATCTACAACCTGGGCTTCCTGGTCTTCGCCTGTGCCTCCGTCGCCCTGTCCCTCGATCCGCTCCGGGCGGGCGCCGGTGCGCTCTGGCTGATCCTGTGGCGCGTCGTGCAGGCCTTCGGCGGCTCCATGCTCACCGCCAACTCGGCAGCCATCCTCACCGACGCCTTCCCGGCCCGGCAGCGCGGCATGGCCCTCGGCGTCAACCAGATCACCGCGCTCGCCGGGCAGTTCCTCGGCCTGCTCGCCGGCGGACTGCTGGCCGCGGTCGACTGGCGGGCGGTGTTCTGGGTGAGCGTTCCCATCAGCATCACCGGCACCGTCTGGTCGTACCTGAGCCTGCGCGAGACCTCGGCCGGCGCACGCGGTCGCATCGACTGGCTCGGCAACGTCACCTTCGCCTCCGGCGCCGGCATCCTGCTCGCCGGCATCACCTACGGCATCCAGCCCTACGGCGGCCACCCCACCGGCTGGACCAACCCCTCGGTGCTCGCGGGACTGACCGGCGGGGTGTTCCTGCTGCTGGTGTTCTGCCTCGTCGAGACGCGGGTCGACGAGCCCATGTTCCGGCTGTCGCTGTTCCGGGTCCGGGCGTTCGCCGCCGGCAACCTGGCCGCCCTGCTCACCGCGATAGCCCGCGGCGGACTGCAGTTCATGCTGATCATCTGGCTGCAGGGGATCTGGCTGCCGCTGCACGGGTACGACTTCGAGGACACCCCGCTGTGGGCGGGCATCTTCATGCTGCCGCTCACCGTCGGCTTCCTCGTCGCCGGACCGGTCTCCGGCTATCTGTCCGACCGGTTCGGCGCCCGCGTCTTCTCCACCGCCGGACTGGTGGTCGTCGCCGCGTCCTTCCTCGGCCTGCTGGCCCTGCCCGTGGACTTCGACTACGGCGTCTTCGCCGCGCTGCTGCTGCTCAACGGCCTGGGCCAGGGCATGTTCTCCGCACCCAACACCTCCTCCCTCATGGGCAGCGTGCCGGCCCGCTACCGGGGCGTGGCCTCCGGAATGCGGTCCACCTTCCAGAACTCGGGCACAGCCCTGTCCATCGGTGTCTTCTTCTCCCTGATGGTCTCCGGCCTCGCGAGCGGCCTGCCGAGGACACTCAGCAGCGGGCTCCAGGCGCACGGCGTGCCCGCCGGGACCGCGCACCAGGTGGCGTCGCTGCCGCCGGTGAGCACCCTGTTCGCCACGTTCCTCGGCAACAACCCGATCGGCCATCTGCTCGGTGACGGCAGCACCCTGGACCACCTGACCGCAGCCCAGCGTGCGACGCTGACCGGCCACACCTTCTTCCCAAAGCTGGTCTCCGGCCCCTTCCACCACGGCCTGACCATCGTCTTCGCCGTGGCCGCGGGCATGGCCCTGGTGTCCGCGCTCGCCTCCGCCCTGCGCGGCGGCCACGAGCGCGCCCCCGACGACACCCGGCCCGGGCCGGACCACCCCGCGAAGGCCCGGCCCACGCACACCTCGTCCTAGGTGTATTGATCACGAGCGTTGTTGACGCCGGTGATCAATACACCTGGCCGGCGTGGGCCCGCAGCGGCTAGTGGTCCGAGAGGTTGGTGTAGGTGTAGGACGTGCCCCAGCTGGTCACGGTCCAGGGCGCCGACTCCTCCTTGACGACCTCGTTCGTCCACCGGCCGGGACGGGGGTGGCCGGCCCGGGGCAGCACGTGGTCGAGGTCCTCGCGCGGATCGCCCGGGTAGCGGTAGCGGGCGATCGCGGCGCAACCGGAGTCCGTGGACTGCGTATGTGTGCCGATGATATGGACCTTGATGCCGTTCACGTTCAACACCACATAGGCGAAGCCCTTGTTGGACCACCGGCCGGAACCGCACGCGTCCTTGTAGACGTACTGCTCCCGGTGCAGGATCGGCCACTTGCTCAGCACGGTGACCCCGCCGTCCTCCGGCGTGGCCGACGCGTACGCGCCGCCGGTCGCGTCCCAGCCGTCGCGGCTGCGCCCCACCACCGGCGTCTGATACGGGTACTCGGCCGCCGCCGCGTTCTTCAGCGCGTCCGAGGAGGAGTTGTCGAACGCCTCCTGGAGCACCACCACGTCGTTGCCCCGGAAGAAGGACGCCTTCGGTATCTCGGCGGCCCGGTGGTCCTGCCCCCAGTTCGGGTAGAGGTTCTTGCTCATCAGGAAGACGTTGTACGTCAGGACGTTCAGCGCGGGCGCCGGGTCGGCGGCGGCGCCGCCGCACATCAAACCATCCGGGATTACCCACAGGTAACACCCAGGCACGCACCAGTTGGCGTGAGGGAGGCGGCCGGCGCGGAGAGGATCAGGGTGCGTGCCGCCGTCGTACGAAGCGCCGTACGACGAGGGCCGCGACCAGGACGGCCGCGGCGATCAGGACGTAGAGCTGGTAGCGCGAGACCTCGTGGTAGACGGTCGTGATGTGGCTGCCCACCAGGTAGGCCAGGGTCGTCCACAGGCCGACCCACAGGGCCGCGCCGAGCGCGTTGAAGGCGAGGAAGCGGCGCCAGTGCATGTGCGTGGTGCCGGCGATGATGCCGTTGGCCTGGCGCAGGCCCTCGATGAAGCGGGCCACGGTCACGATCTTGCCGCCGTGCCGGCCGAAGAACGCCTCGGCGGCCGCGAACCGCTCCGGCGTCAGGAAGACGTACCGCCCCCACCGGTGCACGAAGGCCCGGCCGCCGAACCGGCCGATCAGATAGCCGATGTTGTCGCCGGCGACGGCCGCCACGAACGCGATGGCCGCCACGGCGACGACGTTCAGCCGCCCCGCGCCCGCGTACACACCCGCGGCCAGCAGGATCGTCTCGCCGGGCGCGGGGACCCCGAAGTCCTCCACGAAGACCACGGCTCCCACGGCCCAGTAGCCGTAGTGGCCGAGCAGCGGTGCCAGATGCGCCAGCGGGCCCGGGAGCGGAGGGGCGGCCATGCCTCAACGGTACGTCGCCGCGATCAGCGGGCGGGCAGAGCGCCCTAGAAAGCGGCGGGGGTGATGTCCTCGTCGTCACCGGAGGCTGGCTGGCACATGCGGCACAGTTCGTGGTCCCCGTCGCGGGTGACGACCGTTCCCCAGCCGAGGCACTGCTCGCAGTCGCGGGCGAGTGCCAGGTCGGGGCGGGGAGGCAGGAGGGGGCTGCGGTGGGATCCGTACGCCATGCGGTGAGCGGCTCCTCGAGGTCGCGGGATGAACGCCAGACGGTGGGCGGAAGGGGACAGGGGGACGGGTGACAACGCTGTCCACATAGTCACCATTATGTCCTACTTTTTGCTTATGTCTAGAGCCTGTGTCACTTGGTGCAGATTTTTCGGCACCGAGTGCCGGGCCGGTCGGCCACGCCGCCGTCCGGATGGGACTGAGCGGTTCCGTTTCTGAATCGGTCATGAGGGCAGGCGGTGATCAGTGGGGCCAGAGAAGGAGGAGCTCGTGAGCGACGCGACGTCGGACGGACAGCGGGAGATCCGCAACACGCCGACGGGGCCGCAGGCGGTGGCGCGGCTGCCCCGCCAGGTCCGCGAGGAGCTCACCCACAGGCTTCGACGGGGCCGGCGGGCCTTCGGCAAGGACGACGTCCAGGTGATCGAGCCCCCGCTGCTCAAGCGCGCCGTCGGCGCCTCCGCGCTCGGCAACTGCATGGAGTGGTTCGACTTCGGCGTCTACAGCTACCTCGCCGCCACCATCGGCAAGGTGTTCTTCCCCGGCGCCTCCCCGGCCGCCCAGGTCATCTCCTCCTTCGCGACCTTCGCCGCGGCCTTCGTCGTACGGCCACTCGGCGGCCTGGTCTTCGGGCCGCTCGGTGACCGGATCGGGCGGCAGAAGGTGCTCGCCACCACCATGATCATGATGGCGGTCGGCACCTTCGCCATCGGCGTCATCCCCGGTTACGGCACGATCGGCGTCGCCGCACCCCTGCTCCTCCTGCTGGCCCGCATGGTCCAGGGCTTCTCCACCGGTGGGGAGTACGGCGGCGCTACCACCTTCGTCGCCGAGTACTCCCCGGACCGCAGGCGCGGGTTCCTCTCCAGCTGGCTCGACTTCGGCACGTTCGTCGGATACGCCCTCGGCTCGGCCCTGGTCACCGTGCTGAACCTGGCGTTGACGGACACTCAGATGCTCTCCTGGGGCTGGCGCGTCCCGTTCCTGATCGCCGGGCCGCTCGGCGTGATCGGCCTCTACATGCGGCTCAGGCTGGAGGAGTCCCCGGCCTTCCAGCAGCAGCTGGACGAACACGAGAAGAGCCTCGCGCAGGAGTCGGCGGGCAGCGAGTTCAAGGACATCGTCCGCAACCACTGGCGGCCGCTGCTGGTCTGCATGGGCCTCGTCCTGCTGTACAACGTCACCAACTACATGGTCACCGGCTATCTGCCGACCTACCAGACCGAGACCCTGAACCGCTCCAGCGGCTCGGCGGACGTGCTGGTGCTCGTGGGCATGCTGTGGATCGTCGTGCTGATCACGTTCCTCGGCCGGCTCAGCGACCGCGTCGGCCGGCGGCCGGTCTACGCCGTCGCGGCGGCCGCCATGATCGTGCTGGCCGTGCCCGCCTTCCTGCTGATCAGGGCGCACGGTACCTGGCCGCCCATCCTCGGGGTGCTGCTCCTGTCCACGCTGCTCGCGTGCTTCGCCGCGCCGAGCGCGGCCACCCTGCCCGCGCTGTTCCCGACCGCCGTCCGCTACGCGGCGATGGGCATCGGCTTCAACTTCGCCGTCGCCGCGTTCGGCGGCACCACCCCACTCGTCACGGCCGCGCTGGTCACCGCGACCGGTGACGATCTGATGCCCGCGTACTACCTGATGCTGGCGGGCGCCATCGGCCTGCTGACCGTCAGGTTCCTTCCCGAGAGCGCCCAGGTGCCGCTCAAGGGCTCGCAGCCGATGGTCGGTTCACACGAGGAGCGCCGCGAACTGATCACCGCCTCGAAGGAGTTGTACGCCGTCACGCGGGAGCGCGAGCGGGCGCAGCGCAGCTGACTCTCCCGGCCCCGCCGCCGGGAGCTGTTCGATCCTACGAACTTCTCACCTGTCGGGTTACCCGGGCTCCCCGGATTTGATAGGAAACTTTCCTACCAGTATTCGGTACACACCAACTCGCCACCCCCCACCCCTCCTTGGAGCCCCTGTGGTGCACCCAGACCGCGAAACAGCAGCCGCCGCCCGCGTCTCCCGCAGGACCGTCGTCGCCGTGCTCGGCGCCGTCGCCTCCGGTGCCCTGATCGGCACCCAGCGAGCCCTCGCGGCACCCGCCGCCGCGTCGGGCCTCGACGACCCGGCGAAGAAGGAGATCGCCATGGAACTGGTGTCGAGCGCGGAGAACTCCTCGCTCGACTGGAAGGCCCAGTACAAGTACATCGAGGACATCGGCGACGGCCGCGGCTACACCGCCGGCATCATCGGCTTCTGTTCCGGCACCGGCGACATGCTCGACCTGGTCCAGCTCTACGCCGACCGCAAGCCCGGCAACGTCCTCGCCAAGTACCTGCCCGCGCTGCGCAAGGTCAACGGCACGGACTCGCACGAGGGCCTCGACCCCAACTACCCCAAGGACTGGCGCAAGGCAGCCCAGGACACCGCCTTCCAGCAGTGCCAGAACGACGAGCGCGACCGCGTCTACTTCAACCCCGCGGTCGCCCAGGGCAAGGCGGACGGCCTGCGCGCCCTCGGACAGTTCTGCTACTACGACGCCCTCGTCATGCACGGCGACGGCGACGACCCGACCAGCTTCCGCAACATCCGCAAGCGCGCCCTGCGCAGCGCCAGGCCGCCGGCGCAGGGCGGCAACGAGACGACGTACCTGAATGCCTTCCTCGACGCCCGGGTGTGGGCCATGAAGCAGGAGGAGGCACACAGCGACACCAGCCGCGTCGACACCGAGCAGCGGGTGTTCCTGCGCAAGGGGAACCTCGACCTGAACACCCCGCTCGACTGGAAGGTGTACGGGGACAGCTACCACATCGGCTGACGCACGGCAGTCAGGAGGCGTGCGGCAGGGCGACCGGTGCGGGCCCGGGTTCCCGGGGCCCGGGGCGGCGGCCTGCCGTGCCGTGCCGTGCCGGAACACGGCGGTGCGCGGGCACGGGACGGGCGCACTCGCGTGTCAGGGTCCTGACGAGGAAAGATGGGCGGTGAGAGATCGACCCCACCCACGCGGAGGAGCGGACTCATGCCGCACGAGCGAGCCGGCCGGCCGGCCGGTCCCGAGGACCTTGTCGACGTGGCCCGGCTGGTCACGGCGTACTACGCACTGCACCCGGACCCGGCCGACCCGGCACAGCGGGTGGCGTTCGGCACCTCCGGGCACCGGGGCTCGTCCCTGGCGAGCGCCTTCAACGAGGACCACATCGCCGCCACCAGCCAGGCCATCTGCGAGTACCGAGCGACCCAGGGCACCGACGGCCCCCTCTTCCTCGGCGCCGACACCCACGCCCTGTCGGAGCCCGCGAGGGCCACCGCGCTGGAGGTGTTCGCCGCGGGCGGCGTGACCGTACTCATCGACAGCGCCGACGGCTACACGCCCACCCCCGCCGTCTCGCACGCGATCCTCACCCACAACCGTGGCCGCACCTCCGGACTCGCCGACGGCGTGGTCGTCACCCCGTCCCACAACCCGCCCGCCGACGGCGGCTTCAAGTACAACCCGCCGAGCGGCGGCCCGGCGGCCTCCGACGCCACCTCCTGGATCCAGGACCGCGCCAACGAGATCATCACGGGCGGCCTGAAGGACGTACGCCGGGTGCCCTACGCCCGGGCACTCGCCGCGGACACCACCGCACGGTACGACTTCCTCGGCGCCTATGTCGGCGACCTGCCGAGCGTGCTCGACCTGGACGCCGTCCGCACGGCGGGCGTGCGCATCGGTGCCGACCCGCTCGGCGGCGCCTCCGTCGCCTACTGGGGCCGCATCGCCGAACAGCACGGCATCGACCTCACCGTGGTCAACCCGCACACCGACCCGACCTGGCGCTTCATGACGCTGGACTGGGACGGCCGGATCCGCATGGACTGCTCCTCGCCGTACGCGATGGCCTCGCTCATCGAACAGCGCGACCGGTTCCGCATCGCCACCGGCAACGACGCCGACGCCGACCGGCACGGCATCGTCACCCCGGACGCGGGACTGATGAACCCCAACCACTACCTCGCGGTCGCCATCTCCTACCTCTACCGGCACCGCGAGCAGTGGCCCGCCGGTACGGGCGTCGGCAAGACGCTGGTGTCCTCCACCATGATCGACCGGGTGGCCGCCGACCTCGGCCGCCGTCTGGTCGAGGTACCGGTCGGGTTCAAGTGGTTCGTGGACGGACTGGTCGGCGGCACCCTCGGGTTCGGCGGCGAGGAGTCGGCCGGCGCGTCCTTCCTGCGCCGCGACGGCTCGGTGTGGACCACCGACAAGGACGGCATCATCCTCGCCCTCCTCGCCTCCGAGATCACGGCGGTCACGGACAGAACCCCGTCGGAGCACTACGCCGACCTGACCGCCCGCTTCGGCACGCCCGCCTACGCCCGCATCGACGCGCCCGCGACCCGCGAACAGAAGGCCCTGCTCGCCAAGCTGTCGCCGGCTCAGGTCACCGCCGACACGCTCGCCGGGGAGGCGGTCACGGGTGTCCTCACCGAGGCGCCCGGCAACGGCGCCGCCATCGGCGGCATCAAGGTGACCACCGACAACGCGTGGTTCGCGGCCCGCCCCTCGGGTACCGAGGACGTGTACAAGGTCTACGCCGAGTCCTTCCTCGGCCCCGACCACCTCGCCCGTGTCCAGGAGGAGGCCCAGGCAGTGGTGCTGGGCGCGCTCGGCGACTGAGGCGCGGAGCGTACGGCGGCCTCCGGCACGGTGTCTCCGGTGGCCGCCGTCGGCGCACGTCGACTCAGCCGCGCCCGTGCCCTCCGTCCAGCCGGCCCAGGACCGCCTCGGCCATGGCCTGCTCCCCCTTGGCGTTGGGGTGTGCCGGGGCCGCGGGGGAGGCCGGCTGCAGCGGTTCGATCCAGCGGTCCGCGGGGGCCTTGCACATGTCGTGGCCGACCGTGGGGCCGTAGGTGTCGACGTACCCGGCGCGGTTGACGCCGGCCACCACCCGCAGCATCAGGTTGAGCCGCTTCTCGGTGTCGCGCAGGTAGGCGAAGTCCTTCTGCGCGAAGGGCACCTGCGGGAAGCAGCCGCTGCCGTCGTCCGGCAGCAGGTCCGGGTAGCCTACGACCACCACGCGCGCGTGCGGCGCCCTCGCGTGCACGGCTCGCAGCACCCGGTCGACCTTGGGCGCGGTCCGCAGGACGGCGAGGGCCAGCTCGTCGTAGCCGGACGCCTCGTAGGAGCGCTCGCAGGGATCGCCCGTCGGATCCTGCGCGGCGAGGTGGGCGCAGGTGGCGATGATCGATCCGAACCCGACGTCGTTGCCGCCGATCTGAACGGTCACCAGATCCGTGCCGCGACCCAGCGCGTCGAGTTGGGGCTCGTTGGCGCCCTGCGCCTGCCACATCTCCGCGGTCGTCGCTCCGGCGCAGCTGACGTCCGTGAAGCCGGCCACCTGCCGCTGGGCCGCGACCAGCGAGGGGTAGTTGTGGTCGGAGCGGGCACAGCCGGCGTTCACCTGGCGCGGAATGCCGGGGCCAGAGGTGTAGGAGTCGCCGAGGGCCACGTAGTCCACCCCGCGGCCCTGGCCCAGGGGCTGCGCGACGGCCGGCGTCGTGGCCGTGGCGACGAGGGCGCAACCGCCCACCGCCGCCCACAGCGCCGCGGCCCGCCGCCTGCCTCTCGCACCGCCCGCCGGACGCGCGTCGTTCGCCATGAGTCCTCCCCCTGAGGCCGGTACATCGCGCGGGGGGCGGCACCGAAGAGCGCCCCTCGCGCGTTCGACCGGCCCTGTATACCGTCCGGTAGGTCCTGCCGACCAGAAGCGGGGAGCAACGACTTCGGCGGGGGAGCGCAACGCCCCCGGGGCACGGGCGCATCCACACGGGGTGTCCAGGGGGCGAGCGCGACGCGCCCGCCGGGTCAGACACTTGACGGCGTGTCTGGCGAGGTGGCTGCCCGAAGCAGTGAGTCGTCGTCCGGTCGTGCCCCGGAGAGACGGTGCCGGGCCGCGATCAGGGCCATGTCGACGTCCGCGGTGCCGGTGGCCACACACAACGTGTACGCGATGTCCGCGAGCCGCTGCCGGGCCTGCGGGGTGCTCTTTCCGGCCCCGAGCAGGGCGAGGGTCTCGTACTGGGCGATGAGGTCCTTCAGCACTGCCGGGTGTGCCATCAGCATGCGTTCCGCCTCCCTGGTGGGTCGCCGATGTACGAAGTCGCAGCGCGAATACCCGTACCGGCGCGCGGCATGCCACCCGGGTGGATCACCGGTGCCGTGGTGCCCCGACGGTGCGCCGGCACGGATCCCGAGCGGTCGTCGGCTTGCACCGGATTGTCGCCGCCGACCGGGCCAACTGGTGCCCTGTGCTACCCCATCCGGTGGCTTATGGCCGCCGCAGCGTTATTCATGTCTCGGATTTCCTGATCATTCCACTATCGAGCCCTTGGGACTGACAAGCCGTCATGAAGCTCTGACCCAAGTCGAGGAGAGTGGAGAGAATGACGAGATCGCCGCGACGGCGATACGTTCTGGCGTCAGCCGCTACAGCGGCCGCGCTCGCCGCAGCCACGCTGGCGAACGCGGGAGCCGCCCACGCGCAGGACAACACCACCCCGAACCCGCCGCACCCGAAGCAAGCCGTTTATCCGCATCACCCGTACAAGCCTGTGTACCCGGTTCACCCGTACAAGCCGGTGTACCCGGTCCATCCGTACAAGCCCGTGTACCCCGTTCACCCGTACAAGCCTGTCGTACCGGTGAAGCCTGTGTACCCGGAGCGGCCGGCGAAGCCCGTGTATCCGGAGAAGCCGGTCCACCCGGCGAAGCCCGTGTATCCGGTCAAGCCCATGTATCCGGAGAAGCCGGCGGTTCCGGTCAAGCCCGTGTATCCGGAGAAGCCGGTCAAGCCTGTTTACCCGGAGAAGCCGGTGAGGCCGGTCTACCCGGAGAAGCCTGCCGTCCCGGTGAAGCCGGTCTATCCGGAGAAGCCGGTCAAGCCGAGGGTCCCGGTGAAGCCTGTCTATCCGGAGAAGCCGGCGGTTCCGGTGAAGCCCGTGTATCCGGAGAAGCCGGTCAAGCCTGTTTACCCGGAGAAGCCGGTGAGGCCGGTCTACCCGGAGAAGCCGGCGGTTCCGGTGAAGCCCGTATACCCGCAGAAGCCGGTCAAGCCTGTTTACCCGGAGAAGCCGGTGAGGCCGGTCTACCCGGAGAAGCCGGCGGTTCCGGTGAAGCCCGTATACCCGCAGAAGCCGGTCAAGCCTGTTTACCCGGAGAAGCCGGTGAGGCCGGTCTACCCGGAGAAGCCGGCGGTTCCGGTGAAGCCCGTGTACCCGCAGAAGCCGGTCAAGCCCGTCTACCCGGAAAAGCCGGTGAAGCCGGTCTACCCCGAGAAGCCTGCCGTCCCGGTGAAGCCCGTCTACCCGGAGAAGCCGGTCAAGCCGAGGGTTCCGGTGAAGCCCGTGTACCCGGAGAAGCCGGTCAGGCCTGCGGTTCCCATGAGGCCCGTGTACCCGGAGAAGCCGATGAAGCCGGCGGTTCCGGTCAAGCCCATGTATCCGCAGAAGCCGGTCAGGCCCATGTACCCGGAGAGGCCGGTCAAGCCCATGTATCCGGAGAGGCCGGTCAAGCCCATGTACCCGGAGAAGCCCGCTTACCCGATGAAGCCGGAGTACCCGCAGCACCCGGAGAAGTCGTCGAAGTGGAGCGGTGGGCACGACGAGGGATCCGAGGGCGGACACGGCTCGTCGGATGAGTGAACACCGGTGACCACGACCACCTGAAGGAAAGGCGCTGGGCCGTCCCGGAAGGGGCGGCCCAGCGGTGCGTTCCTGGGCGGTGGCATGCGCGGTCGGCGGACTGCATGCCGATGGCTGTCAGGCGGGCTCGCGGACCGGAGCATCGGGAATCCGCCTCCGGGAGACCACGAAGCCGGGGCGAGCGGCGGCGAGTCCGGCCACTGTCTCGGGCACGACGAGGACCAGCAGCAGGAGGAGCGGGATCGTCCATCCGCCGGTGAGGGTGCGGAGCAGACCGACGCTGAGCGGGCCGGTGGCCGCGAGGAGGTATCCGCAGGTCTGGGCCATTCCGGACAGTCTCGCAGCGGTCGCGGGGTCCGGGGTGCGCAGGGAGATCAGCGTCATGGCGAGGGGAAAGGCGCTGCCGGTGGCAAGACCGAGGATGACGACCCACAGCCAGCCGGCCTGAGGAACGAGGAAGACCCCGGCCAGGCCGGCGACTTTCGCGCCCGCAACGGTGGCAACGAGGACCCGCTGATCAGGCAGGCGGGCGGCGGTGGCGGGAACGGCGAACCCGAACGGGACACCGAGCGTCAGCAGGACGGAGAGCATCGTCCCGGAATCCGCCGGAGAGAACCCTTGGCCCCGCATGATCTCGGGCAGCCACGCCGCGAGTGCGTAGAACAGCAGCGACACGATCCCGAGGAACGCCGCCACCGCCCAGGCGAGCGGTGAGCGTGACAGCCGGGCTCCCCGGGCACGCCGTACCGCCGCGGCCGGCAGGGGCCGTTGAGGGCTTCGGTGAGCGAGGTATCCCCACACGGCGGTGGCGAGGGCGGCGGGGACGGCCCAGACGGCAAGGACGGCGCTCAGCCCGCCGAGGCGGTCCAGGGGCAGGGCGAGGGCGGCGGCCAAGGCGCCGGAGAAGGCCATCAGCATCATCGCCAGCCCGGTCAGGGATCCGATCCGGCCGGGGAAGCGCTGTTTGATGACAGCGGGGACGAGGACGTTCCCGGTGGCGATGCCGGCGCCGGCCAGGACCGTCCCGGCGAACAGCGCGGCCGGGGAGGCGAGGGAGCGCAGCAGGACACCGACGACGACCAGGAACAGCGCGGCGGTGATGGCTTTCTCCGCACCGAAACGTGCGCTGAGCGATGGGGCGACAGCGGCGAAGACGCCGAGGCAGACAATGGGCAGCGCGGTCAGCACGCTGAGTGCGGCCGAAGAGAGGTGGTAGCTGCTGCGCAGCGCATCGAGGACGGGCCCCACGCAGGTGATCGCGGCCCGCAGATTCACAGCGAGCAGAATGAGGCCGATGAGGTACCACACCTGAAGCGGGCGGGTACGTGTGGTGTGCATGAGGTGAATTCCCCCGTGGAAAAGGTGAAGCGGCTCCCCTCGTGTGCGAAGGGGAGCCGCTCGTGGCGTCAGCCGCTGGTCGAGCTGGTGGACGTGGTGTGGTTCAGTGCTGGACCGGGCAGGTCAGCGCGACGCCGGGCGTGCCGAACGTGGACGCGTCGTCACCGAGGAGCCCGAGGAGTTCCTGCGACAGCAGGTCTTCGCGGCCCTTGAGCGCGTTGGCCACCTTCTGGTCGGCGGAGAAGACCATCTCCGCCGCGATGTTGTCCTGGACGATCCGGGCGAGGTTCTCCAGCCCGACACCGATCGGGTCGGCGACGGGGAGCTGATCGCAGACGATGTCGATCAGGTGGGTGTCGATGCGGTCGGCGTCCATGAAGTGACGGATGATGACCGTGTTCTGGTTGAGGACCGACGTCGTCCACATCGAGTACACCAGCGTGTACAGGTCATGCCACTTCGCGGCGCCCAACTGGCTCTTCCAGCGGGTCAGAAGGGCGGTGACGCCGTCGATCTGGGCTTTGGCGGCGAAATACATGTTGGTACGGATGTCCCCGTAGACCGCGCCCGTGAAATCCTCGAACTTCTTCATCGAGAACGACCGCGTCCGCACCGCCTCCGCGACGAACTCCGAGGCGGCGTCGAGGATGTGTGCGCTCGATTTCACGAGCTTGTCCGGCAGGTCCGCGTCTTCCAGTACGGCGCGGCCCGCGGCGAGTACGTCGCCCCACTGGCGCAGGGGTTCCACCCAGTCCGCGGAGTCGGGGCCGTTGAAGGACACCATTTCCAGGTCGTGGGCGTCCATGTCCCCGGCTTTCTGGTGCCATTCGGGGACCCGCCTGTTGAGGTACGAGGCGATGACGGAGAACGTGCCCAGCGGGACGTGGGCGATGGACTTGGCGAGCTGGAAGACCTGGTCGACCGGGTAGACCTGCTCGATGACCTGGCCGTTCTCCACAAGCCAGTAGGTGCCGCCCTCTGGGCCGTTGGCGACGATGATGACAGGGGCGAGGTGCTTTTGCAGCTCGTCCTTGAGGGCTTTGTACCGCGTCCGCATACCCGCGTTGACGGCGAGGATCTTCGCCCGCGCGTCAGGGACGGAAACCGCACCGGCGGCCGGTGCCGCGGAAGCCGGCGATGAGGAGAGATTGGTCAGGAGTGCTGCCGCCCCGACGGCGGTCGCACCGCCGACAAAGGCCCTGCGAGATGTCACTGTGTGCCTTTCCCCGTAAGGGTGCTTCTTCTTGCGAATCGCGCCCGACACAGAGGACGCTACTGCCCCAACTGGCACCAAAACAGCGGAAGATGACACAGTGCTCGCACATACGTGCTGTGCGAACAAATAAACCGGAACGGATAGTTTCGGGATTACGCACAAAAAACGGAAGGGCGCCCGAGCCGAAGCTCGAGCGCCCTTGAGCAGCGCGGCCGTGAGGCCGGCGCCTCAGTTCAGGTCGGAAACGGACGAGACCACCACGCCGTAGAGTTCTGTGATCGTCGCGAGGGCGCCGTCGTGGATCTGCTGGGCGGTCAGCGTGGTGCCGGCCGCCTTCTTCGTGGGGAGCGAGCGGGTCGCGCACGCGCCGGCGACCACGGTCGGCCGGTCTCCCCGCAGGAACGCGCCCTGGGCGGTGAACAGCACGCACATGTTGGTCATGAACCCGGCGAGGATGACGTTCTTGCGGCCGGTCTTCTCGACCAGCGCGCCGAGGTCGGTGTTGTGGTAGCCGTTGGGGACGCTCTTGACGACGACCGCCTCACCCTCGATCGGCGCGACGTCGGGGTGGATCCGGCCGCCCTCGGAGCTGGTGTCGTAGCCCGCCTCCTGGACGTGGATGACCGGCGCGCCCGCCGCGCGGGCGGCGGCGAGCAGCTTCCTGCCCTCGGCGAGGGCGTCGGCGTAGCCGTCCAGCTCCATGACGCCGCCGGTGTAGGTGTTCTGGTAGTCGATCAGGATCACCGTGGCGTCGGCCAGGGAAGCGGGCGTCTCGTCGAAGCCGTTCAGCTCGCGCAGGGTCGTCGTACCCATGGGAAACCACCTTCAAGTGTCGGGCCGGTTGTGTTGGTGACGTTAACACACTTCGTAAGCGTCGCTAACAGGAGTCTGGAGTTCCGCCCTTTATTGAGCCGGATATTCGCAGGTCAGGCGCGTAAACAATGCTTGCTTCAGCTGTTAGCATGGATGCATGACCACGGCACGAGAGCGCATCCTGGAAGCCGCCACGGAACTGCTCGCCGGCAAGGACGCCCCGGCGATCTCGACCCGTGCCATCTGTGAACGGGCCAAGGTCGGCGGCCCTGAGATCTACCGCCAGTTCGGAGACAAGCAGGGGCTGTTCGCTGCGGTGGCCGAGATCGGCTTCGAGCGCTTCCTCGCCAACAAGAGGCGCAATCCGCTCACGGCTGATCCGGTGGCGGACCTGCGGACGGCCTGGGACAGCCATGTCACGTTCGCCCTGGCCAACCCGCACCTGTACCGGCTGATGTTCACGCCGACGGGGGAGCCCGGGCCGCAGGCGGTCAAGGAGGCGCAGGCCCTGCTCCTGGCGGCTCTGCGGCGGTGCGGTGACGCCGGGCGGCTCCGCATGCCCCCCGAGCTGGCGGGCCAGTCGATCCTGGCCGCCAACGTGGGAGTGTGCCTGATGATGCTGTCCTTCCCCGAGCAGTTCGGGGGGCTGGACATCTCCACGTCGGTGCGCGACGCCGTGATCGGGAAGGTCACCGGCGACGAGCAGGAGGACACCCGGATCAGTGCCGCGACCGTCCTGGCCCGCGCGTTGGCCGGCACCCTCACCGGAACGGCGCCCGTGGACAGTGCCACCATCGACAGCGTGGCCCGCGCGCTCCGGTCATAGCCGACCCGCGGCCCCGCCCTGTCGGCTCCGCCACCGCGGGACGAAGCCGGACGGCGGCATGAACTGCCCGGCCTCCGGACCGTGTTGACCCCGGCGTCGGCCCGGGCGGGCGGATGACCTGCGGCAACGGTGTGCGAAGCTGCGGGGGTCGGCTTTCGTACGAAGACAAGGGAGCGGCCGGGATGGCCATCATCCACCACACCACCCTCAAGCCCACGAAGCTGGAGCTGCTCACCGACTGGCTGCCCACCCGGCCCTGGTACCGCGGCGGCCCGGACACCCCGGTGCTGACCAAGTCCGGCGGTTTCCGGCTGGACGACCCCGAGGGCGAGGTCGGCATCGAGTTCATGGTGGCCACGGACACCTCCACGCCTGAACCGACCGCCTATCTGGCCCCGTTGACCTACCGGGGCGCACCGCTGGAGGGCGCGGAGCACGGGCTGGTGGGCACGGTGGAACACGGTGTGCTGGGCAGGCGCTGGGTGTACGACGGATGCCACGACCCGGTGCTGGTCGCCGAGTTGCTGTCGCTGATGCAGGGCAGGGCACAGGCGCACGCCCAGAGCGTCGACGGCGCCCTCGACCCCGAGGTGGTCCACTCCTTCACCGGCGCCCCCGTCGTCCTGGACGGATTCGCCCCCGAGCCGGCCGACGACCGGGAGGGCACCCGTCTGCGCACACCGCACGGCACGGTGCTGCAGGTGCATCGCGTGCTGAACCCCGTTCCCGAGAACCCGCCGCGGTGTCCCGAGGGCGCGATCGGCCATGTCGGGCGCGGCTGGCAGGACCCGCAGGGCGGTGAGCGGGCGGCGGTCTTCGTGACGCTGCGCACCGCCTGACCGGCGTCGCCGTCCGGCTCACTGGTTGACCGTGTCACCCTTCTGGCATGGACCGGTCAAATCTGTCACTCTTTTCGGCAGCCCGCGCCTGACCCCTGTCAGTGCGCGGCGCACCGCTCGGTGCAGCGATCGCGCAAGCCCCGTCCGCGGCCGTCCCGGCGTACCCCAGCCGGCCGGCGGCCATCGAGCAGGCCGGGAATCCCGGCCGCCGCAAAGGAGTAGCGTGTGAGATCGACCCCCCACAAGGCCCTCGGCGCCGGTGCGCTCACCGTCGCCGCGGTCGCCGCCCTCGTGCTCCCCGGCACGTCCGCCGCAGCCCGCCCGGCCGCGGCACCAGCCGCCTGCACTCCGGCGCAGGTCGTCGGCAACGGCGGCTTCGAGAGCGGGACCTCGCCCTGGTCGACGTCCTCCTCCAGCGTCATCACCAGCCGTTCGGGTGAGGCCGCCCACGCCGGCAGCACCTACGCCTGGCTGGACGGAGTCGGCAGCACCCATACGGACACCCTCAGCCAGAGCGTCACGATCCCGGCGGGGTGCGACGCGGCCACCCTCACCTTCTGGCTGCACATCGACACCACCGAGACGACCTCGTCCACCGCGTACGACAAGCTCACGGCCAAGATCGGCAGCACCACGCTGGCCACCTACTCGAACCTCGACAAGAACACCGGCTATGTGCAGAAGTCCCTCGACGTGTCGGCGTACGCCGGGCAGACCGTCAGCCTCTCCTTCACGGGGACCGAGGACTCCAGCCTCCAGACGAGCTTCGTGCTCGACGACATCGCCCTCGACACCTCCGGCGGCACCGCGCCACCGCCGGGCGACTCCACCCGCACCCCGGCCGCGCCCTCGTACACCGTGAACCTCAGCAGTGACACCAGCGGCACCGTCTGGACCGGGCACGAGAACGTGACCTTCACCAACGCCTCGGCCACCGCGCTGAACGAGGTCTACCTGAGGCTGTGGGACAACTACCACGGCACCTGCGACGCCATGCCGATCCGCGTCAGCAACGTCACCGGCGGCACCGCGGGCGTGCCCTCCGTCGCCTGCACCGCCCTCAAGATCGACCTCCCGGCGCCGCTCGGCCAGGGCCAGAGCGCCACCATCGGCTTCGACCTCGGCATCACCGTGCCCAGCGGCGCCGACCGCTTCGGCCACGACGGGGCCTACAGCTTCATCGGCAACGCCCTGCCCGTCCTCGCGGTCCGCGACAGCGCCGGCTGGCACCTCGACCCGTACACCGACAACGGCGAGTCGTTCTACTCGCTGGCCGCCGACTTCAAGGTGACCCTCGACCACCCCAGCAGCCTGCTGGTCCCGGCCACAGGCACCTCCACCGACACCCCCGGCTCCAGCGGCCGTACCGTCACGACGGCGACGGCGTCCAAGGTCCGTGACTTCGCCTGGGCCGCCGGGCCCTTCACCAGGATCTCCGGCACCTCGCCGGCCGGCGTCGCGGTGAACGTCTACTCCGTCTCGGGCATCAGCTCCTCCAGCGCCCAGTCCATGCTCAGCACCGCGAAGACCGCAGTGGACGCCCACGCGGCCCGCTTCGGCGCCTACCCCTACGGCGAGCTGGACGCCGTGATCGACAACAACTACTGGTTCGGCGGAATGGAGTACCCCGGCTTCGTCCTGGACGTGGTCAGCACCACCGCCCTCACCCACGAGATCGGCCACCAGTGGTGGTACGGCATCGTCGGCGACGACGAGTACAACAGCCCCTGGCTGGACGAGGCGTTCACCGACTACGCCACCGACCTCGCCCTCGGCAAGACCGGCACCGGCTGCTGGAACAGCGTCTCCTGGGCCTCCGGCGCCGAGAAGATCACCAACTCCATGGCCTACTGGGACGCGCACTCCTCCCGCTATTCCACCGTCGTCTACGGCTACGGCAAGTGCGCCCTGCACGACCTGCGCCGCGTCCTCGGTGACACCGCCATGACCAAGCTGATGAAGGACTACGCGACCGCGCACTGGTACGGCGTGTCGACCACGGCCGAGTTCAAGGCCGCCGCCCAGGCCGCCACGAGCACCGACCTCACCTCCTTCTGGACCCAGCACCGCATCGACGGCTGAGCCCGGCGAGGGCCGGTCGCGGGAGGCGCCCCGGACGACTCCCGCGACCGGCCCGTACGCCGCCGGGCGCCACCCGAACGGACCAAACGCGGCCCGGGATGCCTCCGTTGGGCGGTGTCGGAAGTGCGCCGCGGCCCGACTACGGGTCAGATGGTGTTCGTGCGAAGCTCCATGTCCCTCCCTCGCAGCCGCTCACGCCTCGCTGTCACCGGCGTCCTGACCGGCCTCCTCCTCTCCCTGCCCGGACCCGCGGCGCAGTCCGCGTCGGCCCCGGTCGTCCCCCCGCGCGGCAGCGCGTACATGGGCATGGGCGTCCTCGCCCACGACGGACGCGCGGGCGGCCCCGACGCCACGCCCGCTCCCGCCGGCGCGAGCCAGGTCGAAGGGGTCGACGTATCCAGCTACCAGGGAAACGTCGACTGGACGACGCTGTGGAAGGACGGCGCCAAGTGGGCGTACACGAAGGCCACCGAGGGCACGTCCTACACCAACCCCTACTTCACCCAGCAGTACACCGGCTCCTACAACGTGGGCATGGTCCGCGGTGCGTATCACTTCGCCACCCCGGACACGTCCGGGGGCGCCGCCCAGGCCGACTACTTCCTGGCCCACGGCGGCGGCTGGTCGAAGGACGGCAAGACCCTGCCCGGCGTGCTCGACATCGAGTGGAATCCCTACGGCGGCTCCTGCTACGGCAAGTCCAAGAGCGCCATGGTCAGCTGGATCCGCGACTTCGTGAACCGCTACAAGTCCCGCACCGGCCGGGACGCGGTCATCTACACGGCCACCAGCTGGTGGACCGAGTGCACCGGGAACTACTCCGGCTTCGGCGCGACCAACCCGTTGTGGATCGCCCGCTACGCCTCGACCGCCGGGACCCTGCCGGCGGGATGGCCGTACCACACGATGTGGCAGTACACCTCGTCCGGCAAGACCGTCGGGGACCGGGACCGCTTCAACGGCACCCTGGACCGGCTGAAGGCCCTCGCGACCGGCTGACACCGCGCTAGGAAGCGTGCGTGAAGAGCATGCGGAGGGCGAGTGCGGTCATCACCGCGCTGGACGCCAGGGCCGTGCAGAGCCGCCCACGGCTGCCGGTCAGGAGGCGGCCGAGCAGGGCTCCGCCGCCGGCCAGGAGCAGCTGCCAGCTCGCGGATGCCGCGAAGGCGGCCACGACGAACAGGGCCTGTTCCAGGGGACCCGGTCGCTCCGAGGTCTGACTGCCCAGCACGAGCGCGGCGAAGTAGATCACGGTGACGGGGTTCATCATCGTGATGCCCCACAGCCCGAGGAAGGCCCGCGCGGGACGGGGAGGAGCCGCCTCGGTGCTCGCGGCCGTCCGCGGCTCGCGGTGGTGGGCGAGCGCCTGTGCCGCGCCGCGGAAGGCCAGGACGACGAGCACCGAGCCGGCGATCCAGCGCAGGGGATGCGTGACCGGTTCGAGGGCGTGCGCCAGCGCGGAGCCTCCGAGCACGGCGACCAACGCGTAGAGGCCGTCCGCGGCCGCGACCCCCAGCGCGGCGCACGCGCCGATCCTCAACGAGGTCCGCGCGGTCAACGCCACCAGATACGTCCCGACGGCCCCCACGGGCACGGCGATGCCGTACCCCGCGAGGAGCCCCGCGACCAGCGCCGCGGTCATGCGGGGACGGGAGCGGGCCTCCGCGATCGCCCGGCCCGCTGCTGTCGGCCGCGCACCGGTCGGTCGGCGGCGGTCGGCGGCAGGAGGGCGGTCAGCGAGGTCATGGGCCGATCCTGGCGGCCGTACGGCCGCCCCGACAACCCCTTTTCTGCCGCGCCGGTGGCCGTCCGCGGGATCGCTGCCGGCACGTCACCTCGCCCCGCAGGGGCGCCTCGGCTGGCGGAACCCGGACTGCGTGGTGCGGCGAGCCTTGTGAGACTGCTGGCAGGACGACCGACGCGGCGGGTGGTGACCAGGTGACGGCAGAGCTGGGCGGTGCACCGCTGGAGGAGTTCCTCGCCGACCCCGCCCACTGCACCCTGGACCTGGCGACCGCCGTCGCCCAGTGCGCCAAGTCGCTGGGGCTGCGGCACGCCGTGGTCTACCTCGCCGACCTGCAACAGCGTCACCTCGTGCCGCTCACCGACGTGGCCGCGAGGCTGCCCGTCGACGCCTCGCTCGCCGGCTGGTGCTATCGCACCCAGTCCCTGCGCGTGGAGGAGTCCGACCGGGACGGGATGACGGCCTGGATCCCGCTGCTGGACGGCGCGGAGCGGCTCGGCGTCCTGGCCGTCCACGCCCACTCGCTCACCGCGACGGCGTTGCGGCAGAGCCGGGCCCTGGCCGCCCTGCTGGCGATGATGATCACCTCCAAGCGGGCCTACAAGGACACGTTCGTACGGCGGACGCGCACCGAACCCATGCACCTGCCCGCCGAGATGCTGCGGGCCTTCCTGCCGCCGCGCACCATCGGCAACCGGTACGTGGTCTCCACCGCCGTCCTCGAACCCGCCTACGACATCGGCGGCGACGCCTTCGACCACTCCCTCACCACCAGTGCCCTGCACGCGGTCGTCCTGGACGCGATGGGGCACGACCTCGCCTCGGGGCTGACCAGCGCGGTGGCCCTCGCGGCATGCCGCAACGCCCGGCGCACCGACGCCGATCTGCGGTCCCTCGTGGACTCCGTGGACGAGGCGATCAGCCGTTGGCTGCCGGAGCGGTTCTGCACCGGGATCCTGGCCCAGCTCGACTTCGCCACCGGCATCCTCCAATGGAGCAACTGCGGCCATCCCGCGCCGCTCCTGATCCGCGACCAGCGGCTGGTCGCGGACGCGCTGGTCCGTGAGGCGGACCCGCCCATGGGGCTGCGCAACCTGCTCACCGCACGGGAGCGCCGCGTGCACGAGGCGCGGCTCCAGCCCGGCGACCGGGTCCTGCTCTACACCGACGGGGTCACCGAGGCCCGGATGGCCGACGGGCGGCTGCTCGGCCTGGAACGGTTCGCCGACTACGTCATCCGGGCCAGCGCCACCGGCGAGATCGCGCCGGAGACGCTCAGACGCCTGATCCACTCGCTGCTGGACTCCGAGGACAGCCGGCTCCGCGACGACGCCACGATCCTGATGTTCGAGTGGCGCCCGGACGGCTGAGCCCGTCGTCCCAGCCGTACGGCTCGGTACGCGTGGCGGGACGGCGTCGGCCGCACCCACGACCCGTGCCACGCCCGGATCACGGTACGGTCGGCGCCATGGCTGACGTTCGGCTGACCACCTCCTCCTTCCTCGTCCTCGGCATCATCGACACACTCGGCGAGGCCAGCGCGTACGACGTGAAGGTGGAGGCGGCCCGCACCGTCGCCCCGTTCTGGTCGGTGCCGCACGCGCAGGTGTACGCCCAGTGCGACCGGCTGCTCGCCGCCGGGCTGCTGGCCCAGGTGCGGCAGGAGAGCGGACGGGGCCGCCGGGTGCTGGCGTTGACCGACCGCGGTCGTCAGGCCCTGCGCGACTGGCTCGCCGACCCCGGGTTCGTCCCCGTCGAGGCCCGCGAACGCGGCATCCTGAAGCTCTGGTTCGGGGCCCGCCCGGACCGTATCGCCCCGGCCCAACTCGCCGAGCACCGGCGCACGTTGGGGGCGTACGAGGAACTGGCCGACAGCGTCGGCGACGTGCTGGCCCCCGGTCAGCGGGAGGCGCTGGAGTTCGGCATCCGGTACGAGCGGATGATGACCGAGTTCTGGGACTGGGTACGGCGCCGGGACGAGCGGGCGCCGGAGCGTTGACCTCGCCGCCGGCCCGCTCTACCGTCGGTAACCCCACGATAGTCCAGAAGAGACCATGGGGGCCGTGACCGAGCCGGTGAGGGACAGGGGGACGCCGTGCGTCCATGGACGAGCAGCACCTGGCGGCGAGCCGCCGGGGTGACCGTGACGGCCGTGTGCCTCTGGTACGCGCCCTTTGCGATGACCGAACTGTGGTCCTACGCCCGCCCCGGCGCGCCGGCTCCCGGGAAGTGGCTGCTGGCCCACACCGTCTCGCCGCACTACGTCGCCGACGCGCTGGCGACCCGGGTCGCCCCGTACCGGCACAGCCTGGTCCCGATGATCGTGCACTCCGTCCTCGGTGGACTGCTCATGCTGCTCGGACCCGCGCAGCTGCTGACGGCCAACCGCCGGCGCACGCGCCCGCACCGCGTGCTGGGCATCCTGTTCGCCGTCACCGTCTACGCGTCGATGGCGGGCGCCGGCCTCTATCTCGCCCGCACCGCGCCGCGGGACGCCTTCAGCGGCGCGGCCTTCTGGATCGTCCTCGCCACGATCCTCGTGGGCACGGTCCTCAGCGTCACCTTCGGCATCCTCGCGGCCGTCGGCGGCTTCCCCGACCTCCACCAGCGCTGGATGCTGCTGTGCTACGGATACCTGCTGACCGCGCCGCTGCTGCGGCTGGAGTGGGGCGCCCTTCCGGCGGTGCTGCCCGGGCTGCCGATGACCGAGGTCAACCGGGTGGCGATCATGCACCTGGGCTCCCTCGTCGTGTTCGGCGCGCTGCTCGCGTCGCGCGCCCGGGATCCCCGGGACTCCGTCGGGGGCCTCGGCCGGTCCTGGGCCCCGCTGCCCGTGACCGCCACCGCCCACCTGGCCGCAGCGGCGGGCCTGGTCTGGATCGCGCGCGCCCTGACGGCGTACGGCACGGCGGGGAACCGCCTCCTGGCCGCCTACCTCGTGCCCTACGCCGTGGCGTACGCGGTGATGGCAGCCGGTGCCCGGCGGGCCGCCCGCGCGAACCGGGTCTGGGCGCGCGAGGAGTGGCGGATCCACCTGACGGGCCTCTGCCTGGCACCCGCGCTCTCGGCCGGCGCCGTCGCGGTCTTCGAGCACAGCACGGGGCTCGGCCGGTTCACCGCGCTCACCGCCGGTGTCGCCGTCGGCTGCGGGCTCACCGCCTTCGGCGCCACCCTCGTGGTGAGCCTGCGTCTGATGTACGCCCGCGAGATCCGCACACGCGGCCTCCGCACCCCGCTGCCCGCGCCCCGGGCGACCACCGCGGTGCCGTGACGTGACCGTGCCTATGGCGCCGGTCCCGTGTCTTCGCGCCGCCCGCTCGCGCCTTCACCCCGTTCGCCGGAACGGGGACCCGCCGCCTCCCCGGAAACGGAACCCCAGCCATGGTCCAGCCGACCGATCCGACCGGCCCCGCCGCAGAGTCCCTCCCGGAGCCCCCGCCCGGCCGACCCCTCTCACCCGGAATGGCGCTGCTGGCCGTGGTCGTCGCGGTGATCAGTCTGCTCGTCGGTACGGTCCTCACGGTCGTGGCGCTGACCGGGCACGTCCTCGGGGCCTGGCCGTCACCGGATCCGCTCGGCCCGGGACTCCTCGGGGCCGCGATGCTGGGGACCGTGCCCGCGCTCTTCGCGCTCGGCCGTGCGACGACGTGGCAGGAGGCCCGTACGCTCGTCCTGCCGGTCGTCGTGGTCCTGGCCGGTCTCTTCACGGTCAGTCTGCTCAACGCGGGCCGGCTGTACCTCGCCCGCGGCGGCCCGATCCTCTCCGTGCTGTTCAGCCTCGGCTGGCTGTGCACGCTCGGCCTGCTGTGCGTGGCGGCGGTGATCTGCCTGGCGGGGCAGGCCTCCACCCGGTCCGCACCGGCCGCCCCGCGCACCGCGCCCCTGCCGGCCTGGGCCAAGCCGCCGCTCGCCGTCCTCGGTTCCTCCTGGCTGGGCATCGGTACCGGACTGCTCGTACGGCCCGGCTTCTGGGCCGATTTCGTGCCCTGGCCCACCAACCGCGTGGACGCACAGGCACTCGGCGTCTGGGCCCTGGCCCTCGGCGTGGGCGTCCTCGGCTCCCTCGCCGAGGACGACCTGGACCGTACGCGCCCCGCCCTGCTGTCCCTGCCCGGCACCGCCCTGGCCCTCACGGTCGTCCTGGCCGCCCGCGCGCCCCACGTCGACTGGGCGTCCGGGCCCGGCCTGAGCCTGGTCGCCATGGTGGCCGGTCTGCTCGCGGCCGGGGCGAGCGGACGGCTGCTCGTCAGGGGGCGCACGGGGCCGGGCGAGGCGATGCGGAACACCGGCTGAGCGCGGGCGCGTGCCACCGCAGCCGTAGGCTCGTTGGGTGCCCCAGGTCGAAATCCTCCAGCTGCTGATCTCCCCGGTGCACCGGCTCGCGGGCCGACCGGGCGACGGGACGCCCGAGCTGCCGCCCGGCGAACTGGTGACCACCGCCCAGGTGCGCGCCGGGCTGGGTCTCGTCGGCGACCGGTACTTCAACAAGCCCGCCCACCGCAACGCCTCACTCACCCTGATGGCCGTCGAACGGCTTCCGCGAGCGGCGCCCCGCGCGGCGGACCTGCTCCGCACCCGGCGCAACGTCCTGCTGCGCGGTGTCGACATCGACGCCTACGTCGGCGCGACCGTCTTCCTCGACTGCGGCACCGGCCCCGTGGAACTCGCGGTGCACAGCGCGGCCCGGCCCTGCGCCTGGATGGACACCACCCTCGGCCCCGGCGCCCAGCGTGCGCTGCGCGGCGGCGGGGGAGTGCGCTGCCGGCCGCTGACCGACGGCGTCCTCACCGTGGGCCCGGCCCTGTTCGGCGTACGGGAGCCGGCCCCCGCCGCGGCCCCCGGCGCCGCTCGCACGAGCCCGCCGCGGCGGAACCGCCTACCGTGAGGAGAAGGGGCCGAACCGGACAAGGACTGCCATGGACCTGCAGCTCAAGGACAAGGTCGCCGTCGTCACGGGAGCGAGCAAGGGCATCGGCCTCGCCATCGCCGACGCCTTCGCCCGTGAGGGAGTACACGTCGTCGCCGGCAGCCGGAGCATCACTCCCGAACTCGAAGCACTGCACGAGGGGTACGGGGTCACCGCGGTCCCGGTCGACCTGGCCGCCGCAGAGGGGCCGCAAGCGCTCGTCCGGCAGACGGTCGACCGGTACGGCAGGCTCGACATCCTGGTCAACAACCTGGGCGCCGCGACGCCCCGTCCGAGCTTCCTGGACATCGACGACGCGGAATGGCAGCGGATCTTCGACCTGACCCTGTTCAGCGCGGTCCGCACCAGCCGAGCGGCGCTGCCCCACCTGCTGGCCGCGGACGGGGCAGCCATCGTCAACATCAGCTCCATCAACGCACGCCTGCCCTTCCCCGCGGTCGTGGACTACTCCGCGGCGAAGGCCGGGCTGACCAGCCTGACCAAGGCGCTGTCCGAGGAGTTCGCACCGCGCGGCGTCCGGGTCAACGCGATCGCCCCCGGACCGGTGCGCACTCCCTTCTGGACCGCGCCGGGAGGCTTCGCCGATGCCATGGCGGCGCAGGCCGGCACCAGCGCGCGGGAAGCCATCGATGTCGTCGTGCCGCAGAGCATGGGCATCTCCACGGGGCGGGTCACCGAAGCGCACGAAGTCGCCGATCTGGCTCTCTTCCTCGCCTCACCGCTCGCCGGCAACATCACGGGAGCGGAGTTCACCATCGACGGCGGCCAGGTCAAGACGGTGTGAACGTCGGCTCCGTAGCAGCCGGCCGCCAGCAGCACGACGCAGACCCCGGCGGTGAGCAGTCCGCCGGCGAGGAACGTGCCGCGCACGCCGGCGAGCGGCAGCACCCGTGCCCCGACCGCAGCGCCCGCCGCGATACCGGCGTTGTACAAGCCGGAGTTCGCCGCGAGTGCGAGGTCCGTGCGGCCCGGCGCGCAGTGCGGCATCTCGCTCTGGGTGGCCATGAACACCGGCCCGAGCGCACCGCCCGTCAGCACGAGGAACACCACCGCCGCCACGGGGTCGGTGCCGGCCGCGTACAGGCCGAGCATGCCTGCGGGGCGACGGCTGTGGTCAGCGTGGAGTGCGGAAAGCGGTCCGGGAGCGCCCCGGTGAGGCTCACCCCGGCCAGACACGCCGCGCCGAAGGCCACGAACAGGACACCGACCGCGCTCGGTGAGAAGCCGCTCACGTCGCCCAGGAACTTCACGAGGTACGTGCATCCCGCGAACGCCCCGGTGGCGGACAGGGTCCCGGCTGCCAGCACCGTCCTGAACCGCCGGGTGCCGGGCCGGGCTCCGTGGGCGGCGGGCCCTTTCTCCGGGGGCGTGGCCGGGAGCAGCACGGCGATCGTGACGAGCGAGACGAGCCCCAGAGCCGCCGGCAGGGCCAGTAGGACGTGGCCAGCGCCGCGGGGACGCTGGATACGACGAGCCCGGTCCGCGGTGTTGCACGTGAAGGCGGCCAGCGTCAGGGCCGTCAGCACCGCCGACCTGTGCCGGGGGACCGGTCGCACCTGCTCGGCGGCACCGTACATGCACCTACCTCACCGGCCCCGCCGCAATCGAGTTCCCGTGACTGCCCCGCCGAGGCCGGGAAGCGCCGCTGCCGCTACCGCAGATCGGCGAGGAGGCCGTCGAGGGCCTTCTTGAGCGCTTCGGAGTTGGCCGGGTCGAACCACGTGGTGCGGATGCGTTCGTTGTTCCCGTTCGGGGTCTCGTGGTCTGCGGCGAGTTGGTGCAGGGAGCGGGTCTCATCGCCCAGGGCACGGCCGACGCCCTGGAAGAGACTGCGGACATAGCGGTCGGCGTCGTCGGGGGCGATGCCCTGGCCGGCGGCCCACGAGGTGAGCGTGGCCAGATACGTGTAATGGGTGGTCAATGTTCCCGTCAGCGCGGAGAAGACGTCGAAGGCCGCCTCGTCCGCCACGGGGAGCGCTCCACCCATCTGCTCGAAGAGGGAGTCCACCGCCGGGTACGACGGGTACACCACCGTGACCGAGCGGCGTTCGCGTATGGCGGGCAGGGGGATGGCCCGGACCAGCGGCGCGTCGGTGCCGAGCAGCCGGCGCAGGTCGTCGTTGCCGACGCCGGCCATCACGTTGACCACGATCTTGTCGTCGTCCACCCTCAGGCCGGCCAGCGCATCGTGCCTGTCCTGGCGGCGCACGGCAATGATCACCAGCTCCGAGCGGTCCACCACCTCCTGGTTGTCGGCGCACACCTGTACGCCCTCGTAACGTTCGGCCAGCTCAGCGGCCGTGCGGGCGCCCCGCGGGGAGAGGAGGACCTCAGGAGACGTGCCGCCCCCGTGACGCAGACCCGTAACGATGGCCCGGCCGATCTCGCCGACTCCGATGATGCCGATGCGCTTCACTGTGTCTGCCTCCATGGGATGTGGTGATGGTGGACCCTCGCCCGGATCAGGGTGTCCGACGGCGCCAGGTGGAGGGACTGACCCCCCGGGTGCGCTTGAAGGCCACGCTGAAGGCGAAGGGGTCTTCGTACCCGACCTCACGGGCGACGGAGGCGACGCTCGTCTCGGTGTCCCGGAGCAGGTCCGCCGCCACGGTCATCCGCCAGCCGGTGAGATAGGTGAGCGGGGGTTCGCCCACCAGTGCCGTGAAGCGGGCTGCGAACGCCGCTCGTGACATGCCGACCCGGGTGGCCAGTTCCGCGACCGTCCACCGGTGGGCAGGGTCCTCGTGCAGCAGGCGTACCGCCTCGCCGGTCGCCGTGTCGGCCAGCGCCCGGTACCAGGTGGGCGCCGTCTCCGCTCCGGCGCACCAGGTCCGCAACGCCAGCACGAGCAGGAGGTCCAGCAGCCGGCCGAGCACGGCGTCCTGACCGGGTTCGTCGTGGCCGGCCTCGGTGGCGAGCAGGTCCAGTGCCGCCCGGGTCGCCGGTCCGGCGGGTACGACCGCCAGCGGCGGCAGCATGCCGAGCAGGCGCTCACCGACGGAGCCGCGGAGGTCGTAGGCGCCGCGGAGCATGACCGTGGCCCCGGGGCGGCCGTCGCCGTACGTGCGGGGCGCCAGGTTCCGCCGTGTGTCCCGGGCCTTTGCCGACCCGTCGACGACGTGTTTCCTGCGCCCGTGGATCACGACCTGAGGCGGGGTGCGGGGGTCGTCGGCGATCGTGTACCGGGCGGGGCGGGTGACGAGGGCGATGTCGCCCGTGGTGAGACGCACCGATGAGCTGCCCGCGTCGTCGAACCGCACCGACGCATGACCGAAGAGCGTGGTCACGACCGTGAGCGGCGGCGGATCGGTGAACGTCAGCGACCACGGAGGCCGCTGGATCAGTTGCCTGACCGACGCGTTCCCGGCCCGGGCCCGGTGCAGCAGATCGCTGAGGACGTCCATGCCGACACGCTAGACGCTCACAAAGGAAAGGGCGACGATCTCCCATGGATCGTCCAGCGGTCCTCGGGTTGTCTGGACGGCATGAAGACCATCCTTGTCCTCGGCGGCACCGGCAAGACCGGCAGCCGCGTCGCCCGGCGCCTCCACGACGCCGGCCTGCCGGTCCGCACGGCGTCCCGCACCGGCGGCGACGCCCGTTTCGATCTGGACGACCCGGCGACCTGGGCGCCCGCGCTCGACGGGGTCACCGCCGCCTACCTCGTGGAACCCAGCCTGTCGGCGAGCACGGATCACCAGGCGCGCATCCCCCGGTTGGTGACCGAGGCGGTCACCGCGGGCGTACGCCGCCTGGTGCTGTTGTCCGCGCCCCGCGCCCACGAGGACGGCCATCCCCTGCATGCCGCCGAGCAGGCCGTGCGCGGCTCCGGCGTCGACTGGACCCTCCTGCGGCCACAGTGGTTCGCGCAGAACTTCAGCGAGGGCCCCTGGCGTCCCGGGATCCTCGCCGGAACGCTGGCCCTGCCCACCGGTGACGGAGGAACGCCGTTCGTCGACGCCGAGGACATCGCCGAGGTCGCCGTGGCGGCGCTGACGGAGGACCGCCACAGCGGCCGGGTGTACGACCTGACCGGTCCACGGCCGATCAGCTTCGGCGAAGCGGTCGGCCTCATCGCCCGGGCCACCGGCCGTACGATCCGTCACGTCGACGTCGAGCCGGACGTCTTCGTCGAGCGACAGGTCGCTGCCGGCGTCTCACCCGACGTCGCCCGATTGCTCACCGCACTCCTGGTGGCCATAGGCGACGGCTCGGGCGCCACGCTGTCCGACGGCGTGGAACGGGCACTCGGCCGGCCCCCGAGGGCTTTCGAGACCTTCGTCGCCGAGGCCGCAGCCGCGGGCCACTGGAACTGAGGTCCCCACGACTCCACCCGTCAGCTGCCCGTCACGGCCAGCTGACGGGTCAGCCGGTGCGCCTGGGCGAGCAGCGCGCCGTACATGGCGACCTCGTCCGGGTCGTCCGCCGTGGAGCGGACGAGGTCCCGGCGCAGCTCGTCCAGGGTCTCCCGCAGCCTCTCGACGGCCGTGCGCAGCTCGCCGTCGCACGCGTCGTCGTCGAACCGGCTGTGGCTGTAGAGCCGCAGCGCGTGCGCGGTGCGGCACAGGAACTCGGCGTAGCTGCGGGCGAGTTCGGGGCGTGGCCGGGGGGTCGCCCGGTCCTCGGTGGCGGCCTCCAGCACCGTGCGGGTCACGCCCGCCGTGTGCACGGCCGCGTAGTCCAGCACCACGATGGCGTCGTCGAATCCCTTGCCGGGCGGCGGCACGGCACGCGGGCGCCGGCGGCGTAGATTGCCGCGCAGGCTCTCCCGGCTCCACTCGAGCGCCGAGCGGGCCTGCTCCACGAGCCGGTGCAGTCGCAGGGCCCGCTCGTGCCAGGCGCCGGCCTCCTCGGCGTCCCAGCCTCCCTCGGCCAGCCCTTCCGCCACGGCCCGCAGGATGTCGTGGGCCTCCTCGGTCGCGTCCTTGAGCACGGCCCGGCTGTCCCGCAGATACAGCGGGGGCCGGAGCAGGGCGTTGACCGCGATGCCGACCACGGCTCCGAACAGGGCCTCGGCGAGCCGGGCCGCGGAGGTGGCGACGGTGACGGATCCGTTGGTCAGGACGAACAGGGCGCCGGTGGCGGCGTAGATCCCCTGGCTGCCGAGGCGCCGCCACTGGCCGAGCAGCAGCGCGAGGGGCAGCACGACGGCCATCGCGGCCACCGTGTCGTGCAGGGGCAGCGCGACCGCCGTGGCGACGATCGTGCCGGCCGCGATCGCCGCGAGCTGCTGCAGCCCGTGCGCGATCGAGCGGTACACGGTCGACTCCACCAGGACCACCGCCACCCACGGCGCGACGAACGCCACCGGTGCGTGCAGCCACCAGCCCGCCACCGCCCAGGCCAGCCACGCGGCCAGGGCCGCCTTCATCGCCTGGACGGCCAGATCCCGCTCCCGGCAGGGCCCCGCCCAGGCCCGCGCCACACCACGCGCCGCGGCCGTCATCTCACGCCACAGCGCCTGCCACCTCACTCGCATGCCATGCACGGCGCCCGGGTGCCACCCGGGCACCGCTCCATGCCGGGCGCTCACATCGCGGACAAGGGGACCGTCGCGAAGGAAGGGAAAGGTCGAGAGGGAAGGGAAAGGACGAGAGGGAAGGGAACGGAAGGGACGCGTGGCGAGCTTGGCCGGCTGCGGCCGGCGGGTCAGACCAGGGTGGGCGGAGTCCAGTCGGCGTGCCGCAGGATCGCGCGCGTCGTCACCCGGGACGGGGCGAGCCGCAGCGCGGTGTTGCGCAGGGCGACGGCCGCCGGATGGGACAGCCGCTGACCCATCCGGCCCGCCTGGCGGGCGGCGCGGGCGACGGCCTGGGAACGCGGGCGGCGCTCGGCATCGTAACGGGCCAGCGCCGAGGAGACCGAGGGCGCTCCGGCGAGCGCGGCGGCCAGCGTGACCGCGTCCTCCAGCGCCTGGCAGGCGCCCTGGCCGAGATTCGGTGTCATGGCGTGCGCCGCGTCGCCGAGGAGTGCCACCCGGCCCGCGACGAAGGACCGCAGGGGCGTGGCCAGCTCGTGGATGTCGTGGTGGAGCACGTCCTGCGGGCGGGTCGCGTCCAGGAGCGCGGGGATCGGATCGTGCCAGCCGCCGAAGCGCCGGCGCAGCATGCCGAGCGGGTCGGCGTGGCGGACACCGGCCGGGGCGGTGAGCACCGCGTGCCACTCGGCCCGGCCGTCGGCGAAGGCGATGTGCCCGAACTCCGCACCCCCGCCCCAGGTCAGCTCGAAGTCGACGCCCAGCTCCAGCGGCCGGTCGGTGACGGCCCGCAGCACCGTCGAGCCGCCGTAGACCGGGCCGGGATGGCCGGGGAACAGCAGTCCGCGCAGCCGGCTGCCCACCCCGTCGGCCGCGACGACCAGGTCGGCGTCCAGCATGCCGTCCCCGGCCGGTACCCCCACCCGGTCGGCGGCCGACCGGTCGAGTGCGGGAACGGTGACGCCGGTGTGCAGGCACCCGGCCGGCAGGGCGGCGCGCAGCAGGCGATGCAGGACCGCGCGCCGGATGCCGACGATCGGTGTGCCCAGCGCGCGTTCGAGGACGGCGCCGTCCATCCGCGCCAGCCGGCGGCCGTCCGGGGTGCGGGTGCCCCCGGTGTACTGCGGTCGGGCCGCCGCCCGCACGGCGGCTCCGACGCCGAGCGCGTCCAGGGCACGCAGCCCGTTGGCGTGCAGCGAGATGCCCGCCCCCGCGTCGGCCGGCGTGGCGGCGCGCTCCAGCACCTGCACGTCCCAGCCGATCCGGTGCAGACCGATCGCCGCCGCCAGCCCGCCTATGCCGCCCCCGACCACCACTGCCGTACCGCCGCCCATGCCGGTCCCCCTTCGACCTCGGTGCCTTTGCCCATCCGGATACGACACAGATGCGCCGTCTTCTACAGCTGTAGAAGGAACCCTACAGGCGGGTGCACTACAGGTGTAGAAGCGGGGTGTAGAAAGAGCAGGTGGCAACAGATCGACGTACTCTCCTCGCCGACGCGGCCATCGGTGTACTCGCCGACGCCGGTATGCGGGGGTTGACGCACCGCGCCGTGGACCGCGCGGCGCAGCTGCCCGACGGCACCACGTCCGCCTACTTCCGCACCCGTCAGGCCCTGCTCACCGCACTGGTGCGGCGGCTGGTGGAACTCGACCAGGCCGAGCTGGAGGAGAGGGGAGCCAGGGTGCCGGTGCTGCGGACCGCCGATGAACTGGTCGCCGGGATCGTGGAGTTCACCGGCGTGCGGCTCACCGGGGACGGCCGTACGCGCTCGCTGGCGCGTCATGCCTGCGCCGTCGAGAGCGCGCGTCATCCCGAGCTGCGCGAGATCCTGGTGCCGCGCGAGAACCTGGCGCGCCAGATGGTGTGCGACTTCCTCGCCGCCCAGGGTGTGGCGGATCCGGAGGGGCGCACCGTGACGCTGCTGACCTGCGTGGACGGCCTGGTCTTCGACCGGCTGGTGAACGGCGGAAGCGTGGCGGAGGAGGAGGTCCGTGGGCTCGTGACCGCGGCTCTGCGCTGAGCGGTGCCGGACGGCCACCCGAAAGCAGTTCCCCCGCAGGGGACGCCGGCCGTCGGCCCGTCACGGCGGCACCGCGCGCAGGGCACGCAGCACCGCCCAGACGACCGACACCAGGGGCACGGCCACCACGGCACCGATCACCCCCGCGATGATGCTGCCGGCGATCACCGACACCGCGACGACGAGCGGATGCAGCCGCACCGCCCAGCTCATCACCAGCGGATGCAGCACGTGCCCCTCCAGTTGGCCGATGACGACGATCAGCGCCAGCACCGCGAGCGCCGTGATCGGCCCGCGCCCGGCCAGCGCGACGACCGTGGCGACGGCGAGCGCGACCGGTGAGCCCACCAGCGGCACGAACGCGGCGAAGAACTCCAGCAGCGTCAGCGGCAGTGCGAGCGGCACCCTCAGGACGAGCAGCGCGACACCGACGAGCACCGCATTGGTGGCGGCCACGATGATGATGCCGCGCGTGTACCCGGCGAAGGCCCGCCAGGCCGCGTACCCCGCCCGGTCCCACGCCGGTCGGGCGCCGACCGGCAGCAACTGGTCGCGGATCCAGCCCCACAGGCGCTCACCGGAGTGAATGAAGAACACCGAGGCGAACAGCGCCAGCGCGACCCCGGTGACCAGCTCGACCACCCGGCCCAGCCCGCTGACGGCGCGACTGAGCAGGCTGGACCGGTGCGCGGCGAGGTATCCCGTCACCTGGTTCTCCAGCGCGGACAGCCGGCCCGGACTCAGCCGGAACGGCGGCCTGCGCAACCACTCCTCGATGCGGTGCACCCCGCCCCTGAACTCACCCGCCAGCCGGGCCGACTCGCCCGCCACGGCGTTGCCCACCAGGGCGAGCAGGCCCAGCAGGAGCAGCACACTGCCCACCAGTGCCACCGCGACGGCCAGCGGCCGCGGCATGATCCGGCTGAGCAGGTCCGTCAGGGGGCGCAGGACGGAGGTCACCACCAGGGCGAGGAAGAGGGCGACCGCGATGAGCTGGAAGCTGCCGAGGATGCTGAAGACGCCGTAGACGACGATGCCGACGAGGATGAGCCGCCAGGCGTAGGCCGCCCCGATCCGCAGCCATGGCACCGTCCGCTCCGCCACCGGCACCGGCTCGGAGCGCGGGACGGCCGGGAGCCGCACGGAGTACGCCGGCCGGCTGCCCAGCACACGCGTCCCGCGGCGCCGGCCGCCCGGTCCGGCCACCTGTCGGCGCGCATCGCCCACCACCGATTACGACTCCTCTCCGTCACCCGCGATGACGGTCGGTCACTTGTCAGCACCGTAAGCGCAGGCCGTGGGCGGGGCGCGCGGAGTGCGCCCGCCGGCGGTGTCCACCGGACGGCGGCGTTTCGGCGCGCCGCGAGCCCGTCCAGGCACGGGCAGAGGGCGATACAGGGCGATACAGGACCTTCACAACCGCGGCGGGTGGGCCGGATCAGGCGGGGCACCCGGGAGATGCCGCCGGCAGAGAGGGATCCGCCAGTGATCACCATCGCCGTACTGCTGCTGCCCGTCCTCAGCATCCTGCTGTACGGGCTCGATCAGGTGGAGGACCGCTGGGTCCTCCGGCCTCCGGTCTCCCGTCGGAGCAGGCACCGCCGACTCCGGCGTGTGAAGGCGGAGCGTCACTGACCGGCGGACAAGCCGTCACCCGTCCGTCGTCGGGGCCTCTTCCAGGCCGGCGCACCGGCGGTAGCGCACGATGGCTCTTCCGAGCTCGACCCGCTCGGGCTCGGGGAGAGGGCCGCCCTGGGCGTAATCCAGGATGTGCTCGGCGACCGTCCGCAGCTTGGTGTTGGTGCGCTGGGAGACGTCCCGCAGCGCCCGCCAGGCCTCTTCCGGCGCGATCCGCCCGAGCACGACCACCGCTCCGATGGCCTGGTCGATCACCGCGTGCGAGGACATGGCACGCCGTAGCTGCTCGTTCTCGGTCATCAGCCGTTCGTACTCGGCTGCCAGATCGGTGGAGGAGAGCAGGACCAGCGGCTGGTGCCGCGAGAGGGCGAAGAAGGCCATGAAGCACCTTTGCGGGGTGGGGGGCGTCACTGCTACGCCTGCCCTCGGGGGGCGCCGGCACACACATTGAACCAGCGACGCGGCGCACCGTCGCGGTGCACGGGCCGTGCCGTACGGCGCGCACCCGCGCGCACCCCGGCCCCCTCGGTGTCACCCCGCCCGGCCGACCCGGCCGGTGTTCTGGGGAACCTCGGTCGCCCGGCCCACCGGCAGCAGGTCACGGATGTCCGCCGGCAGGGCGCCGGCCATCCGCTCGGTCAGCTCCGGGGCGAGCGCGGCGTCGAGCACCTCCATGACGGCGGCGGCCTCCCGCAGCGCCGTGTCCTCGTCGGTGCCCGCCCGGTCCGCGATGCGTCCGGCGAAGACGGTCAGCCCGAACCGCTCGCCCGCCGCACCGGAGTCGGAGGCGGCCGAGGCGTCCGCCGCCTCCCGCATCGCCGCCGCCATGTCGGGCGGCAGTTGGGCCGCCACGTGCCGGGCGAGTCCGGACGGCAGCCGCTCCGACAACGTGCTCACGACAGCGTGCGCGGCCCGTTCGGCCGAACCCCGGTCCGGCAGCTGGGCCAGCGCCTGCACCTTGCCGATCATCTCGTCGTGCCGCATGAGGCCGGTTCCTTCCTCACGAAGTCCTGACGGTGTGGTACGTCCCTCGCCGCGCCGGAGAGGCGCGAGCCTCGGCCCGGCCGCGTACCCGGTCACGCCCGAGTACCCGGTTGCCCCCGCCGCGCACGCCCGTCGCAGCCGGTACCCCGCCCCGGTGAGTCATGGTCCCGTCGCGGGGTAGGCGTCGGCAGCGGACCATCGAACGACCGGACATCGGCGCAACGAGATGCGAGGTGTGCATGACGGGAGCGGGGCTCGCGGCACCGTTGTGGGACGTGCACAACGGCCAGGGGCTGCGGCAGTTGGCCGAGCTGGGGCTGGCGCTGGTGCTGTCCAGCCTGATCGGCTGGGAGCGGGCGGCCCAGCAGAAGAGCGCCGGACTGCGCACGCACACACTGGTCGGCATCGCGAGCGCGCTGATGATGGAGGTGTCCCAGCACGGGTTCACGGCGGTGCTCGGGCTGGAGAACGTCTCCTTCGACCCGTCCCGCGTCGCGGCGCAGATCGTGTCCGGCATCGGCTTCATCGGCGGCGGCCTGATCTTCGTACGACGGGACGCCGTACGGGGTCTGACGACGGCCGCCACCATCTGGCTGACCTGCGCGGTCGGCATGGCCTGCGGCGGGGGACTGCCCGTACTCGCGCTGGCGGTGACCGCCCTGCACTTCCTGGTGGTGCGGGGTTATCCGCTCGTCACGTCCCGTCTGATCCCCGGCACGGCCGCCGCCGCGTTCGAGGCCCGCCTGACCTACCGGACCGGGGCGGCCCTGCTGCCCCGCCTGATGGAGACCTGTACGCGACGCGGCTTCCGGATCGTGCAGGTCAAGGTCGAACGGCTGCCCGGCCGCGCGGACGACGCGGCCCGGGTGCTGCTCGAGCTGGAGGGCACGGGGGACTCGTCGGGGCTGGCGTCGGAGCTGTTCCACGACGAGGGGGTGCTCGACGTCGAGGTGAGCGCGACGGCGGACGACGAATAGCCGGTACCTCCGCACGGGCCGGGCACGGCGTGCGGCGTGGCGGCTCCCGCCCCGGCCCGCTCAGTCCCCTTCCGCCTGCTCCGCCTGCTGCGTCCACGTCCACGCGTACTGGAGCCAGTCCGCGACCGTCAGCGCGCCGAGGCCCCCGCAGACCAGGCGGGTGAACCGGGGCGCCGCCGCGTACGAGCAGACCAGGGCCCCGGCGGCCCATGCGGAGACGCAGAACGGGCAGGACAGCAGGTCGCCGACGGCCCGCTGGAGCCCGTGGCCCCGCGGTTCGTCGATGACCTCGTTCGCCTCGCCCTCGTCGGTACGGCGGGTGAACGGCGCCCGCAGGAAACTCGTGATCCTGTCCCTGGCCAGCAGCCTGGACGCTTTGTAGGTCCCGGCCCCCAGCAGCGCGACGTCCCACGGCGGCAGCTCCTGCGGCAGCCGGACACCCCGGCGCCGGGCCAGCACCGCGAAGGTGCCGGCGCCGGCCGTGAAGACCGAGGCGAGGACGGCGTACCCGGCGAGGGGCACGTCGCCCGGGTCGGCGTACCGCACGGCGTCCGTCGTCATGAGACCTCCCATACCTCCCGGGGCGCGTGTCCAGCCCGGCAGCGGGCCCGCCTCGAGTTCCCCGGGCCGGGTCCGTGACACGCGCTCCACCGGGAGCCGGGCAGGCGGGGCGGCGGTGGGAGGGGTGCCGGGCGGTACGGGGAAGGGCGCGCGGGTGTGCGCGATGCCACATATGACCTGGTTCGCAACCCCTCCCTGCCGTGCCCGGTGCAGGACTACCGTTGCGTCGAGCTCCTGTTCCCCCATCGCATCTCGGACGGCCCGGCTGTGCTCACTGATCTGTCCCCCCTCATCGCCTCGACGGCGCGCTGGCTGACGGTCGCCTATCCGCCCAGTGGCGGCGCGCTGGCCTCCGCCCTGTGCGAGGCGCAGGCCCGGCAGGCGGTGACCGTCGCCGCGTGGCTGCGCTACCCGACCGAGATCGACGCGGCCCTGGTCACGATGGCGGGTCCCGGCGGCGCCGCGCGTCTCGACTGGATCACCGGTACGGAGCGGGCCGGCGAGGACGGTCCGGTGGCCGACTGGGCCTGGCTGACCTGGGTGGACGAGGTCGTCGCCAGCTGGGCGGCCGGCCTGCTCACCGATCCCGGGCTGGCCGGACAGGCCGTCGCCGCCCTCGCCGACGGTGAGCACACCTCGGGCACACCGGGGGAGTTCCGGCGGCTGCTCGCGCCCGACGAGGGTGACCGCCGCGCCGCCGCGCTGCTGCGCCATCCCGACCTCCTCGCCCCCGTGGCCGAGCTGCACCTCGACCAACTCCTGGACCGGCTCGACCCGGGCCGCGCCCTCGCCGCCTGACCGCCTAACGACCGCACAGCCCTGGCCTGTCCGGCCGGACCCTTTCCCGCCCTGCCGAATCCACCCGACCCGCCCGCCCAGCCGGTCCACCCCCCCGTGTCGGTGAACCCCCGCCGGGGTACTGCGGAGCTGATCCGTGGGTCGTTCGTCGGCGGCGGGCGGCCCCGAGTGGCGGCAGGCAGGAGAAGGCGATGCGCGCGCGAGGTGACGAGACACCGGCGGCCGGCGGCGTCGGGGACGCGGCGGCCCGGTCGGCCCGGAGCACCGGCGAACTGGGCCACAAGGAGATCGACGCCGTCCGGGACGAGCTCATGACCGCGCTGAAGCGGCTGCTCGGCGGAGCCGGGGCCGCCCCGTGCGGCGTGCGAGCCACGTCGGCGGGACACACGGCGCTCGTGCTCGCCCCGTCGGCCGCACACCCAGCCCTGCTGCGAGCCCCCTGCTCAGGCCTGCCGGGCCGGGCGTGCGGCGCGGAGACGGTGGGCCCGGACATGGTGGCGCCGAATCGGATCCGGGCCGTGGCCCGGGCCGCCGCGTGAGCGGCCGGCGGACGGCGAGCCGGTTGCGTCGGCCGAGGGGGAATACCCGGTCATGACCTTCAAGAATCCCGTGCACCGCGGCGGCGAGCACCGCGGCCGGTTCGAGCAGTTCGCGGAGTACGCGTCCAACTTCACCAGCTCCCCGGTGTTCTTCCTCTTCTGCCTGCTCCTCGTCGGCTTCTTCGCCGCCGCACACCTCGCGCACCTGCGGATCGAACTCCTGCTGCTCGCGGGCGAGTCCATGACCGCGGTCACGCTGCTGCTCCTGGCACTGCTGAAGAACGCCGAGATGCGCGCCGAGCACGCCATCCAGCGCAAGCTCGACGCGATCGCCGGGGCCCTGCTGGAGGCCCACTCCGACGACCGCAGCCAGGCCTTCGAGGACCTGCGCAACGCGATCCGTATGGAGGAAGAGACCTGACAGAGGCGGACAAAACCGCGCGGCGGTTCTTCACGGCGACCCGGACGGCGACGACCATGCCGTGTCATGGACATCTTGCTCGTCGCCAGCGCGTTCAACAGCCTCTCCCAGCGCGTCTACGCCGAACTGTCGGACCTCGGGCACCGCGTCGACGTCGTCCTCGCCGCACAGGGCGCCGACCCGGTCCGGGCGGCCGTGCGCGAGCTGCGGCCGGAGCTGGTCATCGCGCCGATGCTCAGGACGGCCCTGCCCGAGGAGGTGTGGCGGGAACACACCTGCCTGATCGTGCATCCCGGCCCGCCCGGTGACCGTGGCCCGTCCTCGCTGGACTGGGCCATCGAGGGGGAGGCGGCGCAGTGGGGGGTGACGGTCCTGCAGGCCGAGGCGGCGATGGACGCGGGCGCGATCTGGGCGGCGCAGCCGTTCCCGGTGGCGCCCGTCGGCAAGAGCGACCTGTACCGCAACGAGGCCTCCGACGCCGCCGTCACCGCCGTCCTGACCGCCGTACGGCGCTACGCCGAAGGCTCCTACAAGCCCCAGCCGCAGACCGACGACTCGATCAGCGTGGTCTGGCGCGACGCCTACCGGCAGGAACGGCGCCGCATCGACTGGGAACGGGACGGCACCGAAACGGTCCTGCGCAAACTCCGCGGCGCCGACTCGCAGCCGGGCGTCCTGGACGAGTTGCTCGGCCGTGAGGTGTTCCTGCACGGCGGCCACCCCGAGGACCAACTGCGCGGCCGCCCCGGCGAACTCCTTGCCCGGCGGGCCGGCGCCGTCTGCCGGGCCACCCGCGACGGCGCCGTCTGGATCCCCGAGCTGCGCCCCCGCAAGAACTCCGGTGACCCCGCGCCCTTCCGCCGCCCCGCCGCCGCCGTGCTCGCCGCGTGGGAGCCCTCCCTCGAGCTTCCGGAGGCCGCCGCCCCACTGGAACTGCCGCCCGGCCGGACCACCTACACCGACATCCGCTACCGGCAGCGCGACGACGTGGGTCTCCTCGGCTTCTCCTTCCCCGGCGGCGCCATGAGCACCGACCACTGCCGCCGTCTGCGCGCCGCCTACGCGTACGCGCTCTCCCGGCCCACCCGCGTCCTCGTGCTCGGCGGTGCACGCGACTTCTTCTCCAACGGCATCCACCTGAACGTCATCGAGGCGGCCCCCGACCCGGCCCGGGAGTCGTGGACCAACCTGTGCGCCATGGACGACCTCGTCGAGGCCGTGCTGCGCACCACCGACCGGCTCGTCGTGGCCGCGCTCGCCGGCAACGCGGCGGCCGGCGGTGCCATGCTCGCGCTCGCCGCCGACGAGGTGTGGTGCCGCACCGGCGCCGTCCTCAACCCGCACTACCGGCGCATGGGCCTGTACGGCTCGGAGCTGTGGACGTACACCCTGCCGCGCCGCGCCGGTGCGGAGCAGGCCCGCCGGCTGACCACCGAGGCCCTTCCGGTCAGCGCCGCGTCCGCCGAGCGGCTCGGGCTGGTGGACCGGCTCGTACCGGCCACCCCGGGCGGCTTCCCGGCCGAGATCGAGCGGCTGGCGGCCGAACTCGCCACGGACCCCGGTCTGGACGAGCGGATCGCCGCCAAGGCCGCCGCCCGTGCCGCCGACGAACGCGAGCGCCCCCTCGCGGAGTACCGCGAGGCAGAACTGTCCCGCATGCACGCGATCTTCTTCGACCCGCAGGCCTCGTACCACGCCCTGCGCTCGGCCTTCGTGCGCAAGACACCGTCCGGCTCCCCCCGGCCGCTCGCCGCGCCCACCGGAGACGTCCGTTGACGGCGCGCCTGCTGGTGGCGGGCGTCGGCAACATCTTCCTCGCCGACGACGCCTTCGGCCCAGAGGTGATCCGCGCCCTCGGCGAGCGCCCGTTGCCGCCCGAGGTGCGGGTGCACGACTACGGCATCCGCGGTCTGGACCTCGCCTACGCCCTGCTGGACGGCTGCGCCACCGCCGTCCTGGTCGACACCGCGCGGCGCGGCCACCGCCCCGGCACCCTCTCGCTGATCGAGGCCGAACCGCCCGACGGCACCGTCGTGCCCGAGGCTCACGGCATGGACCCGGCAAAAGTGCTGGCCCTGGCCGCGCACCTCGGCGAGGAGCCGCTGCCCCGCGTCCTCGTCCTCGCCTGCGAGCCCGAAGTGCAGCCGTCCGCAGACGAGGACCTGCTCCCGGGCCTCAGCACACCGGTCCGGGAAGCCGTTCCCCGGGCCGTCGACGCGCTGCACACTCTGATCCCCGCCCTGCTCGCCGACCCCGACGCGCCCGCGCCCCCGTTGGGCCGCCCGATGGAATCCGGGCCCCCACGCCCGGCTGCGCTGCCCGGCACGGCGGCCGGCTGAGCGGAAGATCGGTGGAGCCCGGGCCACAGGGACGCGGCCCGGGCTCCACCGCCGTATCCGAGGAGCAGCGCCCATGTGCCGGTCCGACGTCAAGCAGGCAGTCCTGGCGAAGAACGACGACCTGGCCGCGGATCTGCGCGGCGATCTCGCCCGGCAGGGCGTGACGGTCGTCAACCTGCTGTCCAGCCCCGGCAGCGGAAAGACCGAACTCCTCGGCCGGGTCCTGGCCCGCGCGGTCGAGCAGGGGGTGCCGGTGGCGGCGCTGACCGCCGATCTGGCCACCGAGAACGACGCGGACCGCCTGGCCCGTTCCGGCGCGCCGGTGCAGCAGCTGCTCACCGACGGACTGTGCCACCTGGAGGCCCGTCAGGTCCGCGCCCGGCTGGACGGCTGGCTGCCCGCGGACACCTCGGTGCTCTTCGTGGAGAACGTCGGCAACCTCGTCTGCCCGGCCGCCTACGACCTCGGAGAGACCCTGCGGGTCGTGCTGATGGCGGTCACCGAGGGCGAGGACAAGCCGCTGAAGTACCCCACCGCCTTCGGCTCCGCCCATCTCGTCGTGATCACCAAGACGGACCTCGCCGAACCGGCCGGCTTCGACGAGACCGCCTTCCGGACCAACGTGCAGCGGGTCAACCCGGGCGTGGAGATCGTACGGTCCTGTGCCCGCACCGGCGCGGGGGTCGGCACCCTCCTGGAGCGCGCCCTCGCCGCCCGGGACGGCGTGCCGCACCGGCCGCCCCTGGCCCCGCAGCCGCACAGCCACCAGCACACCGCCTCCGCTCCCGTCGCATGACCGCCCCCGTCACCGGACCGGTACGCCGCGCCCTCACCGTGCGGGGCACCGTGCAGGGCGTCGGCTTCCGGCCCTACGTGCACCGCCTCGCCGCCGGGCTCGGTCTGGCCGGTTTCGTCGGCAACACCGGGGACGGCGTGCACATCGAGATCGAGGGCCCGGCGCCGGAGGTGGACCGCTTCTGCCTGTTGCTCGCCGAACAGCCGCCGCCGCTCGCCACCGTCACCGCCGTCGAAGACGCCGCCCTGCCCGCGACGGGCGACACCGGCGCCTTCGCCATCCGCTCCACCGAGCGCGCCGGCGGCCGTACCCAGCTCCCACCGGACACCGCCACCTGCGCCGACTGCCTGCGGGAGCTCGCCGATCCCGCCGACCGCCGGCACCGGCACCCGTTCGTCACCTGCACCCACTGCGGCCCGCGCTTCACCATCGCCACCGGGATGCCGTACGACCGCGTGGCCACGACCATGGCCGGCTTCCCGATGTGTCCCTCCTGCGCCCGCGAGTACGGCGACCCCGTCGACCGGCGTTTCCACGCCCAGCCGGTCGCCTGCCCCGACTGCGGTCCGCGGCTCACCCTGGTCCCGGGCGACGGCCTCGGCGTCCGTCCGGCCCGGGACGCGGAGGCGCTGGCGGCGGCGCGGGCGCTGCTGGCCGCCGGGCGGATCGTCGCCGTCAAGGGCCTCGGCGGCTACCACCTGGCCTGCGACGCCACCGACGCCCGGGCCGTGGCCATGCTCCGCGACCGCAAGGAACGCGGCGGCAAGGCCTTCGCCGTGATGTGCGCCGACCTCGCCACCGCCGAGCGGCTCGCGGTCCTCCCGGCCGCCGAACGGGCCGCGCTGACCAGCGCCCGGCGTCCCATCGTCCTGCTCCGCAGGCGCACCCCGGCGGACGGCCTCCGCCTGGCCGACCAGGTCTGCCCGGGCAGTCCGCACATCGGCGTGATGCTTCCCTACACCCCGGTCCACACCCTGCTGTTCGGGCTGCCCGGCGATCCCCCCGGCCCCCGGGCACTGGTCATGACCAGCGGTAACCGCTCCGGCGAGCCCATCGTCACCGACGACGCCGAGGCGCTGACCCGGCTCGCCGGACTGGCCGACGCCTGGCTCGCCCACGACCGGTCCATCGCCTCGCCCTGCGACGACTCCCTGCTACGGGTCCGCCCCGACGGCACCGAACAGGTCCTCAGACGCTCCCGCGGCTACGTCCCCCGCCCCGTGCGGCTCCCGGTGCCGGTGGCGCCCGCCCTCGCGGTCGGAGGCGACCTGAAGAACGTCCTGTGTCTGGGGGAGGGCGACCACGCCTGGTTCGGGCCGCACATCGGCGACATGGGCGAGCTGGCCACCCTGGAGGCCGCCGAGCGCGCCGAGCGGCACCTGGCCAGACTGACCGGGGTCACCCCCTGCCTCGTCGCCGCCGACCGGCACCCCGGCTACCATTCGACCCGCCGCGCCCGCCGTCGCGCCGCCCACCTGCCGGACGGCTCCCTGCGGCTGGTCCAGCACCACCACGCGCACATCGCCTCCGCCCTGGCCGAACACGGCCTGGACGGTACGACCCCGGTGATCGGCGTCGCCTTCGACGGCACCGGGTACGGCGACGACGGCACCGTGTGGGGCGGCGAGGTCCTGCTCGCCGACTACACCGGCTACCGGCGCTTCGCCCACCTCGCACCCGCCCCGCTGCCCGGTGGGGACGCCGGCGTGGCCAACCCGTGCCGGCTGGCGCTGGCCCGGCTGTGGGCGGCGGGCGTGGCCTGGGAGCCGGACCTGCCGAGCGTACAGGCCTGCACGGACGTCGAACGCGCCGTACTGCGGCGGCAGTTGGACCGACAGGCGGCGTGTGTGCCGACGTCCAGCATGGGCCGGCTCTTCGACGCGGTGTCGTCCCTGGCCGGTGTGTGCCACCGGGCGGGATACGAGGCGCAGGCCGCGCTGGAACTGGAGGCGGCGGCGGCCGAGGCCCGGGAGGCGGACGCGGTGGCGTACCCCTTCGGGTTCGCCCGGCAGCGCCACATCGACCCGGCGCCCATGCTGCGCGCGCTCCTGGAGGACCAGCGGCGCGGCACCCCCGCACCGGTCCTCGCCGCCCGCTTCCACCGAGGCGTCGCGGCGGCCGTCGCCGAGATGTGTCAACGCGCCCGCGCCGAGTCGGGCCTGACCACGGTCGCCCTGACGGGAGGTGTCTTCGCCAACGGACTGCTGGAGGAGGAGTGCACCGCACGGCTGACCACGGCCGGCTTCACGGTCCTGAGGCACGGCGAAGTGCCCCCGAACGACGGAGGGCTGGCGCTCGGCCAGCTCATGGTCGCGGGAACAGCGAACCACCACGAGACGGAGTGACCCATGTGTCTGGCAGTGCCCGGCAAGGTCGTGTCCATCGACCATCGTGCCGACCCCCTGACCGGGATGATCGACTTCGGCGGGGTGCGCAAGCAGGCGTGCCTCGAGTACCTGCCCGACGTCCGGGTGGGGGAGTACGTGATCGTCCACGTCGGCTTCGCCCTGCAGCGGCTGGACGAGGCGTCGGCCCGGGCGTCCCTGGAGCTGTTCGAGCAACTGGGGCTGCTGGAAGAGGAGTTCGGGGACGCCTGGGAACAGGCCGCCCGGCAGGAGAGCGGGAGTGAGGCCCGGTGAAGTACATCGACGAGTTCAACGACCCCGGCCTGGCACGCCGGCTGCTGGACGAGATCCACGCGACGGTCACCCGGCCATGGGCGCTGATGGAGGTCTGCGGCGGCCAGACCCACTCCATCATCCGGCACGGCATCGACCAACTCCTGCCGGACAAGGTCGAGCTGATCCACGGGCCCGGCTGCCCGGTGTGCGTCACGCCGCTCGACGTCATCGACAAGGCCCTGGAGATCGCCGCCCGCCCCGGCGTGATCTTCTGCTCCTTCGGGGACATGCTGCGGGTGCCCGGCACCGACCGGGACCTGTTCCGGGTCAAGGGCGAGGGTGGTGACGTACGCGTGGTGTACTCCCCGCTGGACGCGCTCGACCTCGCCCGCAAGCACCCGGACCGCCAGGTCGTGTTCTTCGCCATCGGCTTCGAGACGACCGCCCCCGCCAACGCCATGGCCGTCCACCAGGCCCGCCGCCTCGGTCTGGACAACTTCAGCCTGCTGGTCTCCCACGTCCGGGTCCCACCCGCCATCGAGGCCATCATGACGGCACCGGAATGCCGGGTGCAGGGCTTCCTCGCCGCCGGGCACGTGTGCAGTGTGATGGGCATGGCCGAGTATCCGGAGCTGGCCGACCGGCACCGGGTGCCCGTCGTCGTGACCGGCTTCGAGCCGCTGGACATCCTCGAGGGCGTCCGCCGAGCCGTCCACCAGCTGGAACGCGGGGAGCACCGGGTGGAGAACGCCTACCCGCGTGCCGTACGGGAACAGGGCAACCCGGCCGCCCTGCGCATGCTCGAGGAGGTCTTCGAGGTCACCGACCGCAACTGGCGCGGCATCGGCCTGATCCCCGCCAGCGGCTGGCGGCTGTCCGACGCCTACCGGGCCTACGACGCCGAACACCGCTTCGACGTCGCCGGTATCCGCACCGAGGAACCCGCCGTGTGCCGCGCCGGCGAGGTCCTGCGGGGGCTGATCAAGCCCACCGAGTGCGAGGCGTTCGGCACGAGCTGCACCCCGCGCACCCCCCTCGGCGCCACCATGGTCTCCAGCGAGGGCGCCTGCGCGGCCTACTACCTGTACCGCCGGATGAACAACGCCCCCGCGCCGCGGGGAACCCGCACGCCGCAGGCCCCGCACGAGGAGATGAACCCCGTTGGCTGACCTGGCTACCGAAGCGGCCGTCGACCCCGCGAACTGGACCTGCCCCGCGCCCCTGCGTGACCAGCCGGTGGTCGTCATGGGCCACGGCGGAGGCGGCGCGCTGTCCGCCGAACTGATCGAGCAGGTCTTCGCCCCCGCCTACGGCAACCCCACCCTGGCCGCCCTCACCGACTCCGCCGTCCTCGACCTGGGCGGCGCCCGGCTGGCCTTCTCCACGGACTCCTACGTCGTACGGCCGCTGTTCTTCCCCGGCGGCAGCCTCGGCGACCTCGCCGTCAACGGCACGGTGAACGACCTGGCGATGAGCGGCGCGCGCCCCGCGTACCTGTCCACCGCCTTCGTCCTGGAGGAAGGCGTGGAACTGGACGTCGTCCGCCGCGTCGCGCAGGCGATCGGCGCGGCGGCCGAGGCGGCGGGCGTCATCGTCGCCACCGGCGACACCAAGGTGGTCGAGTCCGGACACGGCGACGGCGTCTACGTCACCACCGCGGGCGTGGGCCTCGTACCGGACGGCGTCGACATCCGGCCGCAGCGCGCCCGGCCGGGCGACGCCGTCATCGTCAGCGGCCCGATCGGGCTGCACGGTGTGGCCATCATGAGTGTGCGCGAGGGCCTGGAGTTCGGCGTCGAGATCGCCTCCGACACCGCGCCCCTGGCGGACCTCGTGGCGGCCATGCTGGCGGTCACGACGGACATCCACGTCCTGCGCGACCCGACCCGGGGCGGCCTCGGCGCGTCCCTGAACGAGATCGCCCGAGCCGCCGGCACCGGCGTCCGCCTGCACGAGCGGGCCATCCCGGTCCCGGAGGAGGTCGCGAACGCCTGCGGCTTCCTCGGCCTGGACCCGCTGTACGTCGCCAACGAGGGCCGGCTCGTCGCGTTCGTACCCGCGCGGCACGCCGAGGCGGTCCTCGCGGCGATGCGGGCGCACCCACAAGGCGGGGGCGCGGCCCTCATCGGCGAGTGCGTGGCGGATCACCCGGGCATGGTCGTCGTCGCGACCGGCCTCGGCGGCACCCGGGTGGTGGATCTGCCGCTCGGGGAGCAGCTGCCCCGGATCTGCTGAGCGGTCCGGCCCCGTCAGGACGGGGCCGGCACCGGTTCGACACCCGTGATCTCCAGCTCCCGGCCACTGCGCAGTTCCTGCGAGGGCCGGTCGCAGCGCGGGCACCAGAAGAACGGCGGCATGCCGACCGCGAACTCCTCGGCACACCCCCCGCACCAGGCCCGCGCGGTCACCTCCTCCACGACCAGGTCCGCCCCGGCGAGCGCCGTGCCGTCGCGAGCCACCTCGAAGGCGAAGTGCAGCGCGTCCGGCACGACACCGGCCAGCTCGCCGACCCGGACGGTCACCGCTGTCACACGGTCCGCCCCGTCCGCGCGGGCGATCTCCTCGGCCTGTTCCACGATCGCGGTCGCGATCGACAGCTCGTGCACGAGGGGCTCACGGGTACCGGCGGTGGGCGCGCAGCCCACCGGTCATCCGGTAGATGCGCAACTCGCGCACGATGCCCGGGAACTCCTTGACGAACAGGACGGCCACGAGGCCGCCGACGAGCGCGGCCTGCGCCCCCAGCAGCCGCCGTCCCGACATCCCCGCTCGCTTGGTCCTTCTTCTCCTGCGGATGTTCATGGCGGTCACTTTCTGCTCTCTCATCCCGGTGAGATGTTCGGCATGTCCTTCACCAGGGCGTCATGCCGCTTCCAGTGGATCCCGGTGGAACGGCGGGCGTCGGAGCTGCCGTCCTTGTGGTGTCCGGTCTGGTGCTTGTAGGGACCCTTGTTGCCCTGGTGAAGTCCGGGCACGTGGGAGGGCGTGTCGGGCTTCGCCTGGGGGCGGCCCACTCGGATGCTGCCCATGTCGGTTCTCCTTCCGGGTCTCACGACCGCTCGGTCAGCTCCCTGAAGAACTGTTCTACGGCCGGCCAGACGCGGCCGCCACCGGACAGGCCCCGCCACTCGCGGCGGACCAGGGCGATCATCCGGTAGCAGTCGTCGACCGGCACGATCCAGTGTTCGTCGAGGCCCCGCACGGTGTTCACCAGCAGCGCCTCCACGTCGGGTACCAGGGACGAGAGCTGCGCAACCGTGCCGGTCAGCCGCCGCCAGGCCGCCGCGTCCACCTCCCAGCGCATGGCCCCGGCCGGGCTCGGCCCCTGCGCGGTGACCGTGCCGTCAGCGTGCGGAACGAAGAACACCAGGCCCACCGGGACGCCCAGCACCGCCGTGTCGACCGGCGCCAGCCGCAGCCGGCGCCGGGGCACCAGCCGGTAGCGGCCCGCCCCGTCGTCGGCGAACAGCACCGAGCAGGGACCGCACACGCACCGCACCTCGGCCGCTTCGGTGTCGTACAGGTGGGCGTGCTCCTCGGCCACGCGCGCGGCGCACAGCTCACAGACCTCGGTCCGGGCCGTCGCCGCGCGGTCGGCCGCGGAGCGGATGACACGGGCGAGCGCCCCGTCCACGCTCACCGGGCCTCCTGCGGCGTGCCCCGGCGCCTGATCGTGGTCAGCGGTACGAACGCCGGTGCCGCCCTGCGCTCCTCCTGCTCCGTCTCCACCGAGGTCAGCTCGGGAGCGACGGCCAGCACGGCCGCCCGGACCGCCTCGGCGATGTCGGCGGACCCGCCGCCGCACCCGGAGCCGCAGCCGCCACCGGAGCCGGCGCTCAGCCGCACCCGCGCCACCTGCCCGTCGATCCCGCCCCACTGGAGGTCACCGCCGCGCTCGCGCACCGCGGGCCGCAGCTTCTCCACCGCGCGGGCGGCCCGGCGCTCCGGGGTCTCCGGGTGGACGTCGTGCAGGACCAGCAGGTGCCCGAGCAGCTCGTCCTCGGCGAGCCGCTCCCGCAGCGGCTCCTCCGCGTGGTCCAGCACCCGGGCGAGGGCCTCGCCGTAGACCTCGGTCAGCAGCCGCACCGCCTCCAGGGCCGGGCCGTGCGTGGCTTCCAGCGTGGCCAGCAGCTCGTCGAGACGGGCCAGGCGCGCCTCCACGGCCGGATCCGCCAGCCGTACGGCGGTGTCAGCCATGGTTCGCCCCGTACGTCGGGGAGTGCACGGTGGACAGCGTCCTGCCCTTGCCCATGTACATGTGGACACCGCACGGCAGACACGGGTCGAAGCTGCGCACGGTGCGCATGATGTCGACGCCCTTGAAGTCGTCCGGGCCGTTCTCCTCGAAGATCGGCTGGCCCTGCACGGCGTCCTCGTACGGGCCCGGGGTGCCGTGGATGTCCCGGGGGCTGGCGTTCCACGGGGTCGGCGGGTACGGGTGGTAGTTGGCGATCTTCTTGTCCCGGATCACCAGGTGGTGGGAGAGGACACCGCGCACCGCCTCGTGGAAGCCGCAGCCGATCGACTCGTCCGGCACCTCGAAGTTCTCGTACACCTTGGTGTCGCCGTTCTTGAGCATCCCCATGGCCTCCTCCAGGAACTGCAGGGCCATGGCGGCGGCGTAGGCGATGAAGTACGGCCGGGCGCGGTCCCGTTCGAGGGTGTTGCTCCACTTCGGGATGCGCCACTCCAGGGTCGTCTCCGGCAGCTTCTCGCCCTTGGGCAGGGTGATGCGGATGCCGCCGTCGACCGTCTTGACGTAGGGCGTGTCGACGATGCCGCTCAGCGCGGTCGACCACAGCCGGGCGAGGGGCCCGCCACCGGTGTCCAGCGCCAGGTGCTCACCGGTCTGGGGGTGGAGCCAGCGCGGGCTCATCACCCAGCTGTAGTTGCCCTCGAAGTCCCGCTTCTGCGGCACCGGGACCGTGGTCTGGTTCCACGGGTGGCGCATGTCGACGGGGTTGCCGAGCGGGTCGTGGGTGACGAACGGGTCCTCGTTCACCCAGTCCTCGTAGAAGGAGCTGCCCAGCATGATGCGCAGCCCGAGGTTGATGTCGATCAGGTTGTTGGTGACCAGCTTGCCGTCCACGATGATGCCGGGGGTGACGTACATCGCCCGGCCCCACTCGTTCATCGTCGCGTAGCGGTAGTCGACGACGTCCGGGTTCTGGAAGGCGCCCCAGCAGCCCAGCAGGATGCGGCGCTTGCCGACCTCCTCGTAGCCCGGCAGGGCCTCGTAGAAGAAGTCGAAGACGTCGTCGTTCATGGCCACCGCCTTCTTGACGAAGTCGATGACGCGCATCAGGCGGCTGAGGTAGTCGGTGAAGGTGTTCGGCTGCGGCATCGTGCCGACGCCGCCCGGGTACAGCGTGGAGGGGTGCACGTGCCGCCCCTCCATCAGGCAGAACATCTCCCGGGTGATCCGGCTGACCTTCAGCGCTTCCTTGTAGACCTCGCCCTCGAAGGGGTTGAAGGCCTTCATGATCTCCGCGATGGTCCGGTAGCCGTGGACGTCGCCGCGGGGTGCGTCGGTGCGCTCGGCGCGGGCCAGGACACCGGGGTTGGTGGCCTTGACCATCGCCTCGCAGAAGTCCACGAAGACCAGGTTGTCCTGGAAGATCGTGTGGTCGAAGATGTACTCCGCCGCCTCACCGAGGTTGGTGATGTGCTCGGCCAGCTTCGGCGGCTTGACGCCGTAGGCCATCTGCTGGGCGTAGTTGGAACAGGTGGTGTGGTTGTCGCCGCAGATGCCGCAGATCCGGGAGGTGATGAACCCGGCGTCGCGCGGGTCCTTGCCCTTCATGAACACCGAGTAGCCGCGGAACAGCGACGAGGTGCTGTGGCACTCCACGACTTCCCGGTTGGCGAAGTCGATCTTCGTGTAAATGCCCAGGTTGCCGATGATCCGGGTGATCGGATCCCAGGACATGTCGACGAGCTGGGCTGGTTTGCGTCCTGTGGACCGGGACTCGGTGGTGGTCATCTGCGGTGCTGCCCTCGCTGTTCGATGTGAGCGGGTCGGTGGCGGGAGGGGGGCGCTTCAGGCGCGCCAGTGCGGGTCGTAACCGCTGGTCAGCTTGCGCTTGTTGTGGCGCCACTTGGGCTCGTGGTTCACCACGTCGTTCGTCAGACCGCGCAGCCGGCGCACGACGGCTCCGTACGGCTTGACGAGCAGGGTCGACAGCGTGCCGCCCGGGGGCTCGTCCATGAACGGCATGAAGGCGTCGGGGAAGCTGGGCATCGTGCAGCCGATGCAGATGCCGCCGACGTTCGGGCAGCCGCCGATGCCGGCCATCCAGCCGCGCTTGGGCACGTTGCAGTTGACGACCGGGCCCCAGCAGCCGACCTTCACCTGGCACTTGGGGGAGTTGTAGTCCCGGGCGAAGTCGGCCTGTTCGTAGTACGCGGCCCGGTCGCAGCCCTCGTGGACGGTCTTCCCGAAGAGCCACTGCGGTCGCAGCATGTGGTCCAGCGGCGGCGGGGGCGCGGCACCGGCCGCGTGCTGGAGCACCCAGACGAGGGTCTCCATGAAGTTCTCCGGCTGGATGGGACAGCCGGGCACGTTGACGACCGGCAGCCCCGAGCGCGCCTTGAACTCCCAGCCCAGATAGTCCGCGAGGCCCATGCAGCCGGTCGGGTTGCCCGCCATGGCGTGGATCCCGCCGAAGGTGGCGCAGGTTCCGGCGGCCACCACCGCCCAGGCTCTGGGCGCGAGTTGGTCGATCCACCAGTTCAGGGTCTGTGGCTCACCGGTGTCCGGGTCGTTGCCGAACGACGTCCAGTAGCCGTCCCCCTCGATGATGTTCTGGTTGGGGATCGAACCCTCGATCACGAGGATGAACGGCTCCAGCTCGCCGCGGGCCGCGGCCCGGTACGGGGCCAGGAAGTCCTCACCGCCCAGGCTGGGCGAGAGCACCTTGTTGACGAGGTTCACCTTGGGCAGGCCCGGGATGAGACCGAGCACCACGTCCTCGATGGACGGCTGGCCCGCGGCGGTCAGCGACACGGTGTCGCCGTCGCAGCTCATGCCCTCCGAGATCCAGAGGATGGTGATCTCGTCGAAGCCCTGTCGCGCCTCGGCCAGGCCGGGCTCGCCGCGGACTTCGGTGGTACCGCTCTGTGTGCTCATGTCTGCAACCTCCGTCGCAGCCGGTCTCGGAGTGGGTCATGGGCTGCCGCGTCGCCGCGGAACAGCCGCTCGGTCCCACGCTGGTCGTGGGCCGGCATCTCAGGGGCGTCCATCGGACCGTCGTTCCTCCGGCCGGTCGGCCGGACGCTGGGGCCGCGGGTCGCGCGGCCCGGGGGATCCCACCGGGCCCGCCGGTCCCGGCGGGCCCGTGTGGCCGAGCGGTTCGACCTCGTCGGGCCGGAAGTAGTGGAAACGGCCGTACCAGCCGTGCAGGTCGGCGGCCGGATCGTCGTCGACCGTCACCGCAAGGTGGACGCTGCCGTCCACGTCGTGGAAGAGCGCGGCGACCCGCGCCGTCCGCCCGTCCAGGAACATGTCCTGCGCGTCGGCACCCCGACCGCGCGGGCGCAGCCGCACCCGGCTGCCGCCGCCGACGGCCACCCCGTCCACGAGCACCGTGTCGGTCGCCGGGGACAGGCCGTCATCGCCGCCCTCCTGCCACCAGGCGGGCCGTTCGGCGGGCGCCGGCACCGGTGTCAGGGAACGGATCGCGCCGTGCAACCGCTCGAAGACCTCCTGGGGCATGGTGTCGACCCGGTCGAGGATCCGCGCGGCCCGTGGATCGGTGGCCCGGGCCTCGGCCTTCTCCTCGTCGGTCAGCAGCATCGTGCGCAGCGTGAGGATCTCGTCGATCTCCGCCGCGTCGTGCAGATCGCCGGGACTCTCCGGCGCCACCTGGGGGTGGTCGGGGAGGATGATCGGGGCGGAGAGCATGACACCGGCGGTCCCCGTCCGCGCGGGCGGGCCGCCGAGAACGGGAAACGTGAACGCGTTCCGGCACTCCCGTGCCTGTTCGGCGAGACTCTCGGGCGGATCGATCAGGGACACGAACTCCACGCCGTCACCTCCCACGAGCGTGTGCGTGGCGATCAGCGCCCGCCGCAGCGCCTCGTGGCGAGGGGCGTGCGGGTCCCGAGCCCGGCCCGGAGCCTCGCCGGTGTTCTCGGTGCGCACCCGCAGCCGGTACAGCTGTGGCCCGAGCGGTTCGGCCACGACCGTCGTCTCCGCCCGCACCTCCTGGCGCCGCCGTACCGTCCGCCCGGAACCGTCCGGCAGTGGCTCGGACCGGGTGCCGGCGGCCGCGCCCACCGGGGCGGTACCACCGCCGCTCAGCAGCTGCGCCAGCGGCAGCACCAGCTCCACCTCGCGGGGCACCGCCTCCTCGAAGGAGAGATGCGCGGCGCCGTCGGCCGTCCGCAACGACTCGACCGGGCGGTACCGTCCGCCCCCTGCGGCCGCCTCGACCTGCTTGTCCTGCATCTGCAGATACCGCACCCGGACCCGTACGACCGCGTCGGCGCCCGGCGCCCGCAGCAGGCACTCGGTCTGCTGGTACCACGAGTCCGCGGAACCGGAGAGCCCCGGTCTGACCGGCCCGTCCCGCTCCACCCATGGTCTCGGCAGCAGCACGCCGAACTGCCAGCGGACCCGGTTCTTCGGTGAGGACCGGCGGTAGGGGTAGAGCAGGTAACCCTCGTAGAGCACGGCGTCGGCGACGGCCCCGACCTGCTCGAAGGCGCCGCCCGGCACGCCGATTCCGTCGCTGTCCATCCGGGCGGCGAGCGCCGCGCCGTCCTCGCCGGTTACGACCGACATGCAGCCTCCTCACCACCGGTTCGCTCGCACATGCCTTCCACCACGGTCACACCCGTCACGGTTCCTCGCCCCTCCGGCGCATCGCCGTTGCGCCGACCAGGGGACGGCGGCCCTTCGACCGACACGGCCGGGAACAAGGCGCAGGACCTCGTCGCGCGGTGCCGACCGCTGGGGCGGGGGTCAGGGGGGTCGGGCTCACCCCGCTGACCGGGCGGTGAACCACGCCGACTGCGAGCAGGAGTGCCTCCACCCGCGGCGCGACGTTCCGACGGTGAGTCAACTGAGCCTGAGGGGTGACTGATCGGAAAGGATCGCGATGCCACCGAGCCGGTGTTATCGCCGTGAAAAGACGAGGCTGTGTCGTCGTCCGCCACGTGAGGCTTTCAGGGACGACGAATGGACTCGGGTGAGCGGGCCACTGACAGAAGACGGTCCCGCCAGGTTGGGATCACGTGCCGCCAGGCGTATCAGTGCTGCGGGAAACCGTGCACAAGCAGCACCGGCGGGGCGTCGGCCGGGCCCGCCTCGGCGTAGTGCAGACGCAGTCCGCGTACCTCGGCGTAGGAGTGGCGGACTCCCGGCAGTTCGGGCATCAGTCGTTCGGACGGGCTGAGCCGGGGCGACATGGGAGCTCCTTGGGACGTCGGGACGAACGCCTCGTAGGGAAAGAGGTCCGAAGCGGGCGTCGTACTCCCTGCCACCGCCGGACATCGCCCGTGACGTACGTCACCTGGCTCGTCCGGACCGGTATGGCGAGCGCATCCGATCCAGCGGCGTGCCGGGTGCTCACGGCAGGCGTTCCAGGGCGACCAGGGCCGCGTCGTCATCGAGGTCGCCGTGCACGTGGTGCAGCAGGTCGCGGCGCAGAGCGGTCACCATCGCCTCCAGCGGCCTGCCGGCGTGCGCGTGCACCTGGGCGGCGAGGTCGTGGAAGCGGCCACTGCGGTCGCGGCCCTCGATGAACCCGTCGGTGTACAGGACCAGGCGGTCGCCTGCACCGAACGGCACGCTCTGGGCGACTGGTTCGGTCTCCAGCAGATCGCCCAGACCGAGCGGCTCGCCGGGCTGTGCGGGCTCGAACGGTCTCACTTCGCCCCCGTGGAGGACGTAGGGCTCGGGGTGGCCGCAGTGCACGATGCGGGCCACGGGCTCGCCGGGCGGGAACTCCACCAGGAGCGCCGTCGCGAACCGCTCCGTGAACAGGGCACCTGTACCCTGGCGTTCGGGTCCGCCCGCGTCCGGTGCGCCGTCCAGCGCGGCGATGTGCCGGCGGGCCCGTTCGTCCAGTTGCTCCGCCACCCTCGTCAACGACGGCTCACGGTAGGCCAGTTCGCGAAACGCCCCGAGCAGGGTCGCCGACGCGCCCACAGCCTCCAGTCCCTTCCCGCGTACGTCGCCGATCACGATCCGCATGCCGTACGGCGTGCGGCGCCTCGTAGAAGTCGCCGCCGATCCGCGCCTCCGACTCGGCCGGCAGATACACGCCGCTCAGGGCGAGCGAGCCGATCCGATGGGGGAGGGGGTGCATCAGGGCGCGCTGCGCGGTCTCGGCGACGGAGCGCACCTGACGCAGCTGGCGCTCCCGGCGCTGCCGCAGTGAGCAGGCGGCCAGCGAGGCCAGTCCGACCACGAACAGGCTGCCCAGGGTGACGTCGGAGTCCGGGTGTCCGCAGCTGCCGGCGTCCCACTGCAGCAGCCCCGTGATCACGAGTACGGCGCAGGCGAGCACCGCCGTCGCGGACCACGGGAGCAGGGCGGCGGCGAGCACCGGGACGGCGGCCATCACCGGTGCGACGTGCAGCCAGTCCGGGGTGAGCAGGTCGGTGAGGGCGACGACCACCATGAGCAGCACGGGAGCCGGCGCCAGCAGTGCGCGGGTGCCGGGGCGGCGTGCCGGCTTCCGCTGCCCGGGTGCGGCGGTCTGCTCGGCGGTGGACGGATCCCGAAGGTCGGTGTGAGAGGTCATCGTCGCGGTGAGGGCCGTAGCGGATCGAGGAGCCGGTGGGATCGGGCGGGTGGCGTGGGCGCGGGCGCCGACAGACAGGTCAGTGCGGACTCCAGGGGGCGCAGCAGACGCTGGTCCGGGGCCGCCGTGCCCGGCGGATGGCAGTCGGGGGCGCCGAGCCGGGCGAGGGCCTGCCGAGCGGCGGGCAGAGCGGGGTGCGGCCGGCCGCCGCGGCAGGAGTAGGCGCACAGGGCGGTCGTCCGCAGGAGTCGGGCGTACGGCTGAGCGAAGAGGGAGCCGGCGCGTGAAGACGCGGCCGCGTCGGGGTGGGCGTCGAGCAGCCGGCCCGTCGCGGTCACCTGCCCGGCCACGTCGGTCAGCGTGCGCAGCACCCGGTGGTCCAGGTGCCAGCGGCGGCGCCGGGCGGTCGGCCGGACGTTCCAGCGCATGCTCTCGTGCGCCTCGTCCACGGCGGTGCGGGCCCGGGTCAGTGCCGTGCCGAGGTCGTCCTCCCAGGCGGGGCCGAGGGCGTTGCGCGGCCGCTCGTGCCGTACGACCGCGTCGGCCAGGCCGTCGAGGTGCCGGGCGACCAGCAGCCGCAGGTCCTCCAGCGCCCGCTCGGCGGACCGTACGCGCACGGCCGGGAACAGCAGCGCGCTGCACGCCAGCCCGAAGGCGATGCCGACCACGATCTCCGCGAGGTGGGCCGTCAGCTCACCGGGGTGGCGGCCGCGGACCAGGGCGAAGGTGATCAGGGCGGTCGTCGGGACGTGCAGGCCGTGGTGACCGAGGAATCCGTGCCGGGCCATCAGCACCGACGCGAAGACGACGAGCGCCAGGCCCGCCATGCCGGGCTCGGCGTACAGCGCGCCGGGCACGGCGACGAGCACGCCGAGCAGGCAGCCCGCCGCGTAGCGGGTGGCGGCGGAGACCGTGGCGACCACCGTCGTCTCGACGATGAGCAGAGCCGCGACGGCACCCGCGTAGGGATCGGAGACGTGCAGCAGCACCGTGGAGGTCTGCCAGGTCAGACCGGCCGCCACGGTGGCGCGCGCGGCCTCGGCGCCGCCGGCCCGTGCGATCCGCGCCATGAGAGCGGGCACCCGTGCGCTGTGCATGCCCCGTCCGTCCTTCCCGTAGCCGGTCCGACAAGACCGCCCAGGGTAATCGGACAAATAGGGCATCTGGCAAATAAGGAATATGTAGGGATGGTCATGGTCGGCCTTATGCGTGACCTGTTCAATCCTCAACGAGCAGGCGGCTGTTCGAGCCCTGTCAGGCCGGCGCCCGGTGCCCTGTCCCGCCGCTGCCGGCCTTGGGGAACATCGGCACAGCGGTTGACGCCAAGCCGTTGATCTCGGCCCCGAGCCGGCTCACCGCTCGAGTAGAGGGTGCCGCCGTCCATGATCCCGCCTTCATGTCTCCGCGGGAGGATCAAGTGCTTCTCCTGCCGATGTGATCCGTGGAAGCATCGGGGTTCATGACGCTGACGCAGCGGTGGACTTCCCGTGTGCTCCTGGTGGACGGCGACGATCGTCTGCTCCTGCTGTGCGGCCGTGATCCGCGCAGCCCAGGGGCACGATGGTGGTTCACCGTCGGTGGTGCTGTCGAGGACGGCGAGAACTATCCTCAGGCTGCCGTGCGTGAAGTCTGGGAGGAGACGGCGCTGTCTCTTCCCGTTGGGCGCTTGAGCCCCGTTGTCTGGACCCGGCAGGCGATCTTCAGCGTCGACGGCCGTGTCTTCGACCAGTACGAGGAATACCGCCTTGCCCGCGTCACGGCCGATGAGGTCCGCCGTATGAACGTCCGGACGGAGGAGGCTCGTTACGGGCATCGTTGGTGGTCGGCAGCGGAACTCGCCACCACTGCGGAGACCGTCCGGCCGAAGAGGATGGCTCCTCTCCTGCCCGATGCCCTGTCGGCCATGGGCCTTGATCAAGCCCCTGTGCATTTGGGCAATTTCAACGAAGACACTGATCCGGAGTAGCGCATCGGTACGACTTGAGCGGCCGAGCCATATTCTGTCGCGACACAACCCATAGGACGGACTGGGTAGTTGGTTGACTGGACCCATGACACCATCTGCGTTCGAGACGGCCACGCCCGATCCCGTCAGCTATCTCGACCGGCTCGCCACGAGCGATCTCGGCCGCTCCTACAAGCGGCGGATGCTCGACGAACTCGACCTGCGTGCCGGACACAGGGTGCTCGACCTCGGCTGCGGCCCGGGTACGGACCTTCAGGCGCTCGCCCGGGCAGTCACCTCGACCGGCGCTGTCATCGGCTTCGACCACGACCAGAACATGGTCGACGCCGCGCGGACACGCACCGCCGGTCAGGCCATGGTGGACGTCCGGCACGCAGACATCCACGACCTGCCGATTCCCGACTACACCGCCGACCGCGCCCGAACCGACCGGGTCCTGCAGCACGTCACAGATCCCCTGACAGCGCTCGGTGAGATCCGCCGGGTCCTACGGCCGGGCGGGCGGCTCGTCATGGGCGAGCCCGACTGGGAAACCCTGGCCGTCGACCATCCGGACAGCAACCTGACGCGTGCCTACACCCGCCATGTGGCCGAACGGGTGGTCCGCAACGAGGGGATCGGCAGGCAGCTGGCGCGGCTGGCTGCCGAGAGCGGTTTCACGGTGCCCACGGTCATCCCCGTCACACCGCTCTTCCGGGATGTCCAGGCCGCGGACAAGATCCTCGGCCTGGAACGCACCACTCGGCGCGCCGTCGAAGCCGGCTACTTCAGCGACCAGACGGTGGAAGCCTGGCTGAGCCATCTCGCGCGGGGCCCCTTCTTCGCTGCGGTGACGTTCTACATCGTCGTGGCCGAGGCGTAGTCGCGCGTCGCATTGGCCGTGGGCGGCTCGGCAGTCTCCACCGTCTCGCCGACCGCGGCAGGGAGCGGCGGCCTGAGCCCGCTGACGGCCTGTCTGCGTCCGTACCGTTTGGACAGCTCGCGGGCGTAGATCGTCGGTGTTGCCTGTTCCTGCGCTGTGATCGGTTCCATCGTCACGCCTTTCACCGGTGCGTATCCGGTTGTCGAAGGTGGGTGGCGCCCGCGCCGAAGCGGCGGCGCAAGCCGTCTGGGTCATACGGCAAGCACGCGAGCAGGAGAGCGGCCGTGACCAGGGACGTGGTCAGACCTGCGCCGAGTGTGAGGGCGGCCATGGCCGGTACGGACGTCAGCGAGCCCGTCCCGAACATCGGCCACAGTGCGTCCCGGAACGCCGTCGCGACACTGATCGCGACGCACCCGGCGACGGCCGATGCCTCGGCGATACGGCGGGGCCGGGTGCGCCGCGGCCGGGCGATGAAGCCCGCGACCGCGTTGCTGATCACGCAGAACGCGAGGTGGGAGGTCGCTACGACGACGAGAAACCAGGCGATCAGCAGCGGATCCCTCCAGCGTTCGCCGATGGCCTGCGCACTGGTGATGGCCCCCGCGGCCAGCGTGCTCAGCGTGACGAACACCGTCGTCGCGCGACGCCGCACCCAGACCGCCGCGTCAGGACCGACCCGGCGCCGCAGCACGGGAATCCGTCGGCAGAGGAAGACGGCGTCACCGAGCCAGTCGGTCCGCGGGCCGCGGACCGAACGGCGCCGACGGCGACATCGCCCGAGCGACACTGCTGCCACCCCGGTCAGCAAGGAGTTGACGACCAGCCCGCCGACCAGCGCCGATGGCCATGTCCCCGAGTGCGAGGCAGGTGCCCCGGCGATGACTGCGGCCCACTCGGACACCACCGTGAGCCCGACCAGCGTGACCATCGCCCCCGCCGCACGCACCGTCTGCTGCACCCGGTCCGCGCCTCCCGGTGCCCGCCACACGAGCAGCCGTAACGCGATCACCAAGGCGAGCACCGGCACCGCGAACTGAGCCAGGGACACCACCACGTCGTACGGGTCGTCCTGCCACGGGCTGGCCGCCCTGACCGTCTTGTCCTGAGTCTCCAGCACCGTCAACGCCTCGAACACACCGGCCCCGCTGAGGCTCGTCCAGACCACTGCCGGGTAGGCCCGGCCGTTCTCCTCCACACGTTCCATGGGCCGCCATAGTACGCGTGTCGTACTACGTGACAAGTAGTATCGCGGCTCGTAGCATGTGGGCCGGAGACAAGGAGGCCCATGCACAGCAACGACGCCCAGATGCTCGTGCTCACCGTCCTCGCGGACGGCCCGCTGCACGGATACGCCATCAACACCGCGATCGAAGAACTCACCGGCCGCAAACTCGGCCCCGGCAGCCTCTACGGAGCACTGTCCCGGCTGGAGGCGCGCGAGCTGATCCAGCCTGCGGACCAGGCGGCGAAAGCCCAGGAACGCCACCGCACCATGCAGATCACCGACGCGGGCCGCGACCAACTGCGCGCCGAACTCCAGCAGATGGCCCGCATCTCCGCCGCCGGCCTGCGCGCACTCGGGATCACCCCGGCATGAACGCGGCCACCCTCCTGACCCGGCTCTACCCGCCGCCCGTGCGCGACCGCTGGGGCGAGGACATCCGTCACGAGGTGTCCGCATCGGGAATCCGTTCCTGGCCCGACACCCTCGCGGGGGCGGCGCGGCTGTGGCTGCACCCCGGCGACTGGCCCGAGACGTTCACCGGCCAGACCCGCCGCGTCCTGACCGTCGCCCTGTTCGCGCTCGCGGCAGTCACCGGACTGCTGCTGCGCTCGGCCGAACCCTCCACCACCCTCACGGCCGACATCCACCACCCCGCCACCAGCCTGTGGATCGCCCCGCTCCTGCTCGGCATCGTCCTCGCAGCGCCGCTTCCCCGGCCGAGCGGCGCAGCACTCCGCATCCTGACGGCCTCGGCGGTCCGCACCCTGACCGCCCCGGCCGCCGCAGTAGCGGCCCTGTGCCTGACGGCCTGGAGCGGCACGGCCGAACACCTCACGGGCTTCGCCGACGCCGCCGTGGTCCTCTTCTACTGGCTCACGCTCGGATTCGCCGCACTCCGCCTGTGTATCTTCGTCACCCACGTCACCCGGACCGCCGCCCTTGCGACCACGCGCCGACTGTCCGCAGCCCTTCTGCACATCGGGACGGGGCTGGCCCTTGCAGCGAGCCAGAGCCTCCTCGCCAGCGTCCGGACCGCTCCTCGCCCCGGCTCCCTCGTCGAGACTTTGCTGCTGGGCCTCCTGGCCGTCACGGCCATCAGCGCCGGCCACGATCTACGACAGAAGAGGGTGTAGGCCTCTGACCCAGGAGTTGCCGATGGCCGCCGTATCCCCGAAGGTCGTTGTCGTCGTACCGACCTGCAACGGGCGGGACAACCTGCCCGTCCTGCTCGCGGACCTGCCGGTGCCGAACCTGCACCTGCTCGTGGTCGACGACAACTCACCCGACGGCACGGGCGAGGTCGCCGACAAACTCGCCGCCGAGTCACCGGCCACCGTCGGCGTGCTGCACCGCACCGCCAAAGACGGACTGGGCCGTGCCTGCCTCGCCGGAATGACCCGTGCGCTGGACGAGGGCGCCGACGTCGTGATCCAGATGGACGCCGATCTGCGGGCCGCCGAGGCCAAGGGCAGCAAGGGCGGCCGCCGCCCTGCCGTCCCGACCGCGAAGACCGACACCGTCCGCACCGCATTCATGGACGACTGATCCATCGCCGCCCTGGTCCGCGAGCACGACGTCAGCCGCTGCGCCATCCGCACGGCCATCGCCGGTCTCATGTCCGAGCACACCGCCGCCGACCGTGAGGACGCCCCGGCCCAGGAACTGCCAGTCACCCTCGGCATGCCCGGCAAGGTCGCCGACTTCCTCCGGTCCGCCGAGCTGGACGATGTCGAGCGGGCCGCGCTGGACCAGGGCGTGACCGTACGGCGCGGCCAGGGCTACACCCTGCGCGTCACCATGATCACTGGCTTGGCGTCAACCGCTGCACCAATGTTCCCCGAGGCCCGCTGCCCCCAAGCGCCGGCCCGGTCACCGCCGGGTGCGGCACCTCAGCCGGCCGGGTTGTCGACGCGTATGCGCACCTGTTCCTCCAGGCGCCGCAGACTGCCGTCGAGCGCGTCGTACACCGCCTGCTCGCCGGGGTCGTGGCCCTCGTCGAAGAACGACAGGTGCACCGTCACCTCGCTGGCCCCGCTGCCGATCCCGGCCACCTGCAGCCATCCGGCGTAGCTGCCCTGCTCCCGGGTGCCCCACTCCAGCCGCATCTGGTCGGGCTGGGAGCGCAGCAGCGCGGGCGTGTCCTCGCCGGAGGCGTCCTCGTGCACGGTCACGGCGGGCGGGTCCTCGGCGGCCACGTGCAGGGCGTCCGGGAGCCACGCGTCGAGCTGGCCGAGGTTGGCCGCCTGGTCGAAGACCTGCTCGGGCTGTGCGGGCATCGTGCGGGAACGTTCGTACTCGCCCATGGTGCTACCGCCCCTCCGCTCGGAAGTGGTACCCCCACCGCGTGCCCCTTCCGCGGCAACCGAAAAGCACGCCGCGTCCGGAACGGCGACCGAGCCCCGTCCGCCGCGAACTTGTCTGGTCAAGTTTGGTCGCGGTTCTTCCGCTCGACAGCGACGTCCCGTACTCATGTCCCGTTCGTTGCGCACAGTCAGGCCGTGAGGTCATCACCCTTCACGGCATCCTCACCCACAGGACGAGGTACCACGTATGCGACTGCGCTGGAGATCCCTCGGCGGGCTCCTGGCCCTCCTCGGCGCGCTGATCGTCGTCGCTCCCGCTCCCGCCCACGCGGCCGGGAGCAGCGGCAACCTGATCGTCAACGGCGATGCGGAGAGCGGTGGTTACTGCACCCAAGACTGGGCGGCGGCCACCACGGTGCCCGGCTGGACCACCCAGGCCGGCGGTCCGGACGTCATGTGTCACAGCGTCGCTTCCTTCGGGCTGCCGAGCGACGGCGGGACACCGGGCAAGGCGTTCTTCGGGCCCGGAAACTTCGGCGACGGCTCCATGAGCCAGACCGTCGACGTCTCCTCGGCCGCGTCGGCCATCGACGGCGGCGGCGTGCACTACAACCTGTCCGGCTGGCTCGGCGGCTGGACCACCCACAGCGGCTTCGTTGCCGTGAGCCTGCACTTCCACGACGGCAGCGGCCGCCCGGTCGGCGCCACCGCCAAGCTGCCCACCGTGTCCGCGAGCGACCGGGGCCTGGCCACCAAGTTCCTCTCGCGCAGCGCCACCGGGGCCGTCCCCGGCGGGACCCGGTCCATCCAGGTCGAGGTGCAGTTCCTGTCGACCGGCAGCGAGACGGGCTACCTCGACAACCTGTCCCTCACCCTGGACACGCCCGTCACCGCACCGGCCCCCCTCGCCCCGCCCGTCTCCAAAGTCCCCGGCTACGACCATGTGTTCATGGTCATGATGGAGAACACGGACTACTCCGAGGTCATGAACGACCCGGCCGACACGCCGTACATGCACAGCCTCATGACCCAGGGCGCCACGCTCACGGACTTCCACGGCGTCTACCACCCGAGTGACGAGAACTACCTGGCCGTCGCCGGCGGCGACACCTACGCCAAGGGCGCCACCTACTTCCCGAACATCAACTCGCCCCAGCGCAACCTCGGCGACACCCTGGAGTCCGCCGGCAAGACCTGGAAGGCCTATGAGCAGGGCATGGGCACACCCTGCAACACCAAGAACAACAACGACAGTTACTACGAGCCCGACGACGCGCCCTTCATCAACTACACCGACATCAGCGGTGACGCGGCCCGTTGCGCTGCCCACCTGTTCGACACCACGCAGCTGACCACCGACCTCGGGTCCGCGGCCACCACCCCCAACTTCTCCTGGATCGCCGCCGACGACTACTACGACGGAGAGGCCTCCGGCAACGGCAACGCCACCAGCCTGAAGACGCAGGACGGCTGGCTGAAGCAGACCCTCGCCCCGGTCCTCGCCTCCCCGGCCTGGACCCAGCAGCGCTCGCTGCTCGTCCTGACCTGGGACGAGAGCCAGAGCGAGGGCTACAACCACATCGTCACCACCCTCGTCGGCTCCCAGGCCACCGTCCCCGCCGGCACCAGCAGCCCCCTGCACTACGACCACTACGGCATCGGCCGCACCATCGAGGCGGCTCTCGGCCTGCCCGGCCTCACGGCCAACGACACCTACGCGACTCCGCTCAACGCCGCGTTCGCGCCTTCCACCGCAACGACGCCGACGCTCACCGGCGACCTGAACGCGGTCGCGAACGGGGGCAACGTCACCTTCCGCTACTCGGTGCCGTCGGCGGCCCAGGTGAGTGCCAAGAACTGGATCGGCGTCTATTCGGCGGGCGCCACCCCCGGCAAGCAGTCCTCGCTCACCTGGTCCTACGCCCCGAACGCCAGCGGCGCGGTGACCCTGTCCACCGGCAAACTGAGCGGCGCGGGGACGTACGACGTGTACTACCTGGCCAACGACGGCTACTCGGTCCTGGCCGGGCCGTTCTCCCTGACCGTCGGCTGACCGCCCCGAGGGAACCGGGCCCACGCGTGTGCGTGGGCCCGTTGGTCCTCCCGGTCACAGGCCGGGGTGGGTGGACAGTCCCATGTGGCGGGCGGTCTGCAGATGGGTGCGGCCGGCCGCGATGTGCCGGAGGGTCTCCCGCTCGCGAGGAGCCGGCGCGGGGGCGGGCCCGGCTCGCCTTCCTCCCGCCCCAGAGCACGACCGTACGGATCGCCGGCGTCAGCCCGTCCCGGACCGTGACCGAGCGGCTGCAGAGCACGCTCGCCCGGTTCGCCGGCGGTCCGGGCGGCGTCGCCGCGGCTCCCGCCACGGCGGTGCGGCCCGCGATGACCGCGGTCGAGAAGGACCTGCTGGCCGCGACCCGGCGCGAGGCCGCCGCCGGGGCCAAGATCGTGATCTGGCCCGAGGAGGCCGTCAGGGCCCAGGAGCAGCAGGAGCCCGCATCCGTAGCCGCCGCCCGGACACAGGCCCGCCGCTCGCGCGTGTACCTGGAGATCGGGGTGCGCGTGTACAGCACCACCGCGCCCGCCCACGGCCGGGACGAGGCGCTCCTGATCGACCCCCGCGGCACGGTGCTCTGGACCTACCAGAAGGCCCACCCCATCCCCGGTTCGGAGCGGTTCACGCCCGGCGACGGCCATGTCCCGGTCGTCCGCACTCCGTACGGCCGGCTCGCCAACGTGATCTGCCACGACGCCGACTTCCCGGCCCTGAGGCGCACCCGGGCCGACATCATGCTCGTGCCCGCCCAAGGAGTACGGCGGCGCGCACACCGGCAAGGCGGTCCTGGCCGCCGTCGAGGGCGGCTACTCCCTGGTCCGCCAGGACGCCGAGGGCGTCTCGGCGGCGTACGACCACGAGGGCCGCGTCCTCGCCACCGGCGACTACTTCACGACCGGCCGCCAGACCATGGTCGCCTACGTGCCCGTGCGAGGCGTCACCACGCTCTACGACCGCGTCGGCGACACCTTCGCCTGGCTCTGTCTGGCCGCTCCGGCGGCGCTCACCGTCACCGCCCTCGTCCGCTCCCGCCGCCCGGTGGACCGGTGACGACGGGCGGGCTCACGCGACGGCCTGGCGGGCGGTCCTCTCGACCAGGGAGATCCCGTCGCTCATCGAGGCGCTGCCGTTCGACAGGACCGCGACGAGGTAGCGGTGCCCCTTCACGGTCACCTGGCCGACGCTGTTGACGTCCCAGAGCCCGGAGGTGTTGCGCTGCAGCCAGCCGTTCTTCAGCGCCCGCGGGGCGCCGGAGCCGCCGGCGGCGGAGACCCCCCAGGTCTGCTCGGGGACGACGTGAGCCATGAGGGTGCGGATGTAGGTCCGGGACTCCGTGCTCAGCCCGCCGGAGCCGGACTTCGCGGGCGCAGCGCCGTCGAACACCGCCCTGAGCAGCCGTATCTGGTCGCTGGCGGTCGTTCGCGTCAGTCCCCACTTGACGCCGGGACCGCCCGCGGTCGAGGTCAGCCCCAGCCGCTTGTTCGCGGCCGCCAGCCCGGGGGCCTGGCCGATCTGCCGCCAGAGCGCGTTGGCCGCCGCGTTGTCGCTGCGCTCGATCATCGGCTCGGCGTGGTCGCGCTCCCCGGCGGTGAGCGGCCGTCCCGCGTCCTGGGCCCGGAGCAGCAGCGCCGCGAGGATGTCGACCTTGACGATGCTGGCGGTGTCGTACGCACTGTCCGTCCCGTGGACCTGGGGGGTACGCCCGGCCCCGTCCAGGTCCAGCACGGCGGCCGTGGCGTGCGGGGCCGTGACCGGCGCGGAGGCGGCCGCTGCAGGTACCGGGTGCAGGGCGCCGGCGGACAGAAGGGTCGCGACGGAGGCCAGGAGGAGGCCGGTCCGGGTGCGTGCGGCGGTGCGGGAGGGGCGAGACGACATGGCCCCGAACGTAAACAAAACGTGCACCGCGCGAAGTGGCAGCCGTCACCTTCCCGCCCCTGGCCGGCGAAGTGTGAGAAGAGCCACCGGCGCCACCAATGGGACGCATTGCGGCGCACGGGGCGGTCAAGCGACGGCGTGTACACGCGGCCGGACCGTGCGTCTCGCTTATCGTCGGCCAGACACCGACATCCGGAGTGATAATGGAAAAATCGGATGAATTGGTTGATGTGGTCGACGATGTGGCGGTCGTCCCCGTCGGCTCGCCGCCCCTGCGCCGCATCCGGCCGTGGCCCCTCGGCGCCGCCCTCGCGATCGCGGCCGGCGCCACGGCCGTGCTCCTCCTCGCCGGCGCCCCGTGGCTGAACCAGCCGGCCGTCCAGGCCTGGCGCACCGTCTGCCTGGCCATCACCGTCCAGGCGCTGCCCTTCCTCCTCCTCGGCACCGCCCTGTCCGGTGCCATCAACGCCTTCGTACCGGCCGGTCTCTTCACCAGGGTCCTGCCGAAGCACCCCGCCCTCGCCGTGCCGGTCGCCGGCGTCGCGGGCGCGGTACTGCCGGGGTGCGAGTGCGCCTCCGTCCCCGTCGCCCACAGCCTGATCCGACGCGGTGTCACCCCGGCCGCCGCCTTCGCCTTCCTGCTCTCCGCGCCCGCCATCAACCCCGTCGTGCTGACCGCCACCGCCGTCGCCTTCCCGGGCAACCCCGCGATGGTGGCAGCCCGGCTGCTCGCCTCCCTCGCCGCGGCGGCCGTGATGGGCTGGCTGTGGCTCTGGCTGGGCAAGGAGGAGTGGCTGCGACCCGTCCTGCGGCACCGGCACACCGGTCACGAGCACGGTCGCAGCCGCTGGCACGAGTTCCGGCTCGGATTCCAGCACGACTTCCTGAACGCCGGCGGCTTCCTCGTCCTCGGCGCCATGGCCGCCGCCACCTTCAACGTCGCCGTGCCGCGCTCCGTCCTCGACGCCTTCTCCGGGTCACCCTGGCTCTCGGTGCTCTTCCTGGCCGGGCTCGCCGTGCTGCTGGCGGTCTGCTCGGAGGCCGACGCGTTCGTCGCCGCCTCCCTCACCGGGTTCTCCCCGACCGCGCGGCTCGCGTTCCTGGTGGTCGGGCCCATGGTCGACCTGAAGCTGATCGCCCTTCAGGCGGGCACCTTCGGGCGGTCCTTCGCCTGGCGGTTCTCCACGGCCACCACCGTCGTGGCGGTCGCCGCGAGCGTCCTGATCGGAGGTGCGCTGCTGTGAAACGCCCTGCCCAGGCCCTGCTCCTGACGCTGACCGGCGCCGGCCTGCTGCACACCGCCCTGTTCACCGACATCTACCTGCGGTACGTCAAGGCCGGTCTGCGCCCCGTGCTGATCGCCTCCGGGGTCGTGCTGCTGCTGCTCGGCCTGGCCGCGGCGGCGGTCCGGGACGGACCCGGGCCCACCGCCCATGCCGGCCACGAGCCTGAACACGGCCATGACCCTGAACAGGGCCACGACCACGCCTGCACCCCGCGCATCGCCTGGCTGCTGTTCCTCCCGGCCATCAGCCTGCTCTTCTACGCGCCTCCCGCCCTCGGGGCGTACACCGCGGCCCGCTCGAACACCAAGCCCGTCGCGGCGCAGAAGGGGTTCACGCCGCTTCCCGCGACCTCACCGCTGCCCCTGACCCTCACCGACTTCACCAAACGCGTCCAGCAGGACCGCACCCGGGCCATCAGGAACCGGATCGTCCAGCTCACGGGCTTCGTCACCCCCGCCGAGGACGACAACGGCTTCTACCTGACCCGGATCATCTTCACGTGCTGCGCGGCGGACTCACAGACCGTCAAGGTCCGCGTGTACGGCACCCAGGCGCCGCCCGCGAACACCTGGCTCACGGTGACCGGCACCTGGCACCCCCGAGGCGCGCTCGGTACGAAGACCGCGCAGCCCGCCCTCGACGTCAAGGACACCCGCCCCATCGCCCAGCCGGTGAACGCCTACACCGACGACCTGCCGCTCACGCCGTCCTAACGACCCCCATCCAGGCGCCGGACGCCGCTCAGGGCCCCGGAGCCCTGGGCCGGCACCGCGGTGGCCGCCGGGTCGGTGAGCAGGACGCCCGTGACCAGGCAGGGCCGGATGCGCACGGCGTGGTCCGTGCCTTCCTGCGGCGCCGGAGCGAGCAGTGTCCGGATCCGGGCCAGGTCCACCGGATCCGTGACGAGCCGGGCGTAGCCCGTGACCACCACGCTCCAGCCCAGTTGCGTGTCCGGGTCGAGCGCGTCGGCCTCGTAGGCGACCACCACGCCCTGGCCGCCGCCCTGCCGTGCGTGCGCGGTCAGTGCCGCGCCCTCATGGGTGCGGATGACGATGTCGCCGTCGTCCAGGACATGGTTGACCGGGCGGACCGTGGGCAGCGCCTGCCGGGTGAAGACGATTCTGCCCAGGCGCACGCTGCTCAGCAGCCGCAGGGCCTCGACGGGGTCGAGGTCGGTGCGCCGGTGCGCCGGGCCGTCGTCACGGATCATGGCTCGCTTCTTCACGGGTGGGTGACGGTCGCCCCGCCTGCTCCGGAAGGCCGCGCCCCGGAGCAGGCGGCATGCTGGAGGGGGACGGAGCGGCACCGCGGGGTTCCGGCGCCGCTCTGACCCCACTGTCCTGCGCTTCCTTCCCCGCGCCCAGTGCCCTTCGGTCCCCGGCCGCGGGGCCGGACGTCCCGGCCCCGCGGCCGGCAGGGAGGGGGGCTGGGCCCGTTCGGTGCGCCCTTCCACGGCACCGACACCGCCGGTATCCCGATTGAGGTGCACGATGGTGGGGTGGCACTCCACGCTCGGGTCCGGGAGACCTCCCCGGTCCCGCTCGCCACCGGTCCGGACGGAACCCGCCCCGGGGCGGTGGACGCGGAGTGTGCGGCGAAGCCGCCGGTGCGCGAGAGGAGGCGGTGACGATGAACCGGACACCTCCCACGACGGTCGCCCGGGTACGGCTGTGGCGCTGGCGACGCAATCCGCTCAGGCGGCACAGCGACGTCGTCGAGGCCTGGATCGTCCTGGCGACCTGGGTGCTCGCCGTGCTCGGCGGGGCCGTCGCCGGACTCGCGGCGGTACAGACCGCCGACGCGGCGTTCTCCGCCCGGCAGGCCCAGGTGCACGCCGTGTCGGCCGTGCTCGTCGACGGCGCGGCGGGGGCTCAGACCTCCGGGAGCGGTTACGACGACGGGCGGGTGTGGGTCGCGGTGCGCTGGACGGACGAGCACGGGCGAGTGCACACCGACCAGACGAAGGTCCGGCCCGGCGCCCCCGCCGGATCCCCGGTCACGGTGTGGACCAACCGCGCGGGCCGCGTGGTCTCGGCACCCGTCACCGGCGCCGCTGCGGACCTGCAGGCGGCTCTCACCGGTGCCCTCGTCGCCCCGACGGCCGGCGCGGCGGTCTGGGGCGCGGGATGGCTGGTCCGCAGCCGCCTGATCCGGCGGCGCATGGCCGAGTGGGACGAGGAGTGGAAGCAGATCGGGCCGCGCTGGGGGAACCTCAGCGGTGGACGAGGCTGACAGGCACCCACGGGTCGTCACCGGCCGCGGGTACGGCGCGTTCACGCCTCTCCACCCCCGCTGTGCTGCACGGGCCCGGCGGGAACGGCTCGGACACGGTCCTTGATCGCCCCTGTGCCGCACGGGTCGCGGCGGCCGGCGGGGACGTGCGGGCACGGTCCTTCGTGACTCCTGTGCCGCGTGAGCCGCAGTGGCGAGGGGAGGCGGTGGCACGGGGATCCGCAAAACGTGGGTCCCGTCCGCGGCCGTTCGCCGGTGCAGGGGAGGGGCGGCACCGCAGGGCGGGAAGGGCCACCCGCTTCTCGCGGATCCGGATTGCGCGGTGCGCGGTTCCCGACCGCTTCTCCGCGTCTGTTCTCGGTCCTTCCCGCCACTACCAGCACACCACGGAATCCGCCGCCCCACCAGGCCCGGCGGCCGCCCCGACGACTCCTGCGCGGACCCCGGACCGGGCCGCCGCGGGGGCACGCCCTCGGCCAGGCGTCCTCACCCGGCCACGGCCGCGCTCACAGTGGGGTGGCAGTCGACGAGGTCGGTGAGGCCGACGATCTCCAGGGTGCGCAGCACGGATGTGCGCACGCCTGCCAGCCGCAGCCAGCCGTCCGGGCCGTGGGCCTGGTGGGCGGCGATGAGGACGTTGATGCCGCTGGAGTCCATGAACGCGACGCCCGTGAAGTCCGCGACGGTGCGAGCCGTCGTCGGGGGGTCCTCGGGCATCAGCGCCCGGCGGAGCAGACCGGAGGTGTGGTAGTCGATCTCGCCGGACACCGTGACCACGGTGACGCCGTCCACGGTGGTACGGCTGATGGCCAGCCGGTCGAGTCCTGCCGGCTCGTTGGTGTCTGCGGTGTCTGCCACGCGTCCCTCGTCCTCGTTCGACGATCTCTGACCTGAGGTTGCCTCACCGTGGCGGCTGCCCCGGATACGGCCGAGGATGCACGTCCTCACCGGCAACCTCCGGGTCCCTTCACATGTCCGTACAACCTCCGGGCCTCGCAGGGAGTCCAGTACATGATCAGCCGGCCGACAGGCCGGGACACGCCCTGCGCCTCAGAGGAGAGACCCATCGTGCGCTCAGCCCTCCGTCCCGCGGCGACCTGTGTGGCCGCCGCAGCGATCGGCATCGGCGTTCCCGTGCTCGCCGCACCCGTGGCGCACGCCGAGGACCCCGCCCCCGACCTGGTGGTCTCGACGCTGCCGATCGCCACTCCCAAGCCGGGCCAGGTGTACGACCAGTCCGTCACCATCACCAACAAGGGCACGCTGGCCGCCGACGGCGTGACCTTCCGGATCCGGCTGACCCGGGGCCTGGACTTTCCGGCGCCCCTCGCCGGCTGCACGTACTCGACCGCCGCCGACCAGGTCAGACAGGCGCTGTGCGAGCTGGACGAGGTCGTGGAGCCCGGAGCGAGCATCACCACGCCCGTGCGGTTCAAGGCGCTGCCCAAGGCACTGATGGAGGCCGTCGAGTACGGCACGAGCCCCACGGGCGCGGCACCGGGCGAGGGCTTCGACGACAGCTACCGGCGGCTGGCCCTGACCGCCGCCAGCACGGCCGACCTCGAGGCGCAGGGAGACCTGACCGAGGGGGCGCCCGGCAGCCGGGTGACCGTCACCGCGACGCTGCGCAACGACGGCCCCGGCTGGATCCGCGAACAGGAGAGCGACGACCAGCCCGCCCTGATGGTCCGGATCCCCAAGGGCACCGTGGCCGTGCAGGTTCCCGAGGAGTGCGAGCCGTTCGGCACCGACGGCCCGACCGGCCCGTCGGAGCCGGGCCACTCGACGTACGTGTGCGCGCCCGGCGACCACACCATCGAGGTCGACCAGTATCTCGACTACCCCTTCGTCCTCGAGATCGGCAAGACGGCCCAGGACACGAGGGGCAAGGTGTCGGTCGGTTCGGTGTACGGCACCCATCCCGCCTTCGACACGAACGCGGCGAACGACACGGCCTACCTGAACGTCGACGTGACCCGTGACGGCGATCCGGGCACGAGCACGTCCGGCGGCACCGCGAACGGCGGGGACCCCGGCGACGGCGGTACGGGTACGGGTACGGGCGGTACGGGTTCGGGTGGCCGGGGCAACGACCCGCACGGCCAGTCGACCGGCGGCACGACAGGGACGTCCGGCACCGCCGGTACCTCGGGCACGTCGGGCAGCTCCGGTTCCACCTCGGGCGTGTCCGGGACGGACGGTTCGGCCGGTACCGGGGGCAGCCTCGCCGCCACGGGCAGCGACGGCATGCCGCTGCTGGCCGCGGGCGCGGTGGCCGCGGCGGCGGTCGGCGGGCTGGCACTGGTGGCCGTGCGCCGCCGATCCGCCGGGAAGTGAACCGGGCTCCCGCTCAGGTCTCCCACGACACGACCGTTCACGCCTGTCCGGTACGCCCCCTCAGCCCAGGACGACGAGGAGCACCAGCAGTACGGTGGCGCCGGCGGTCGTACCGTGGTCGACGACGGCCGTGAGCGGGAAATGCCGTTCGGCAGCACGAGCCACAGCGGCAGCCGCGTCACGCCGGGCGTGCGCTGCCGCAGTCCACCGTGCCGGACCCGCACCGTCGAGAGGTAGCCGCAGTGCGGCGGTCAGCAGCCACGCGCACAGAACGAAGGCACTCATACGCCCCGCACCCCCCTGTCCCGTTGCGGACGCGGCTGCCCCACAGCGCGTCGCAAGGGTGCAAGGCCCACGTGTAGCAGTCGCTGCCCTCAGTCGCGGGAGTTGCCGAACAGGATGCGGTAGCCGATGAGCAGGGCCAGGGAGCCGCCGATCGCCGCGCCCCACGTGTAGAGGTCGAAGAAGTGCTTCTCGACCGGGCGGTCGAGGAAGCGGGCGGAGAGCCAGCCGCCCACGAAGGCGCCCGCGACGCCGATGAGGGTGGTGCCGATCAGGCCGCCGGGATCGCGGCCGGGCAGCAGCACCTTGGCGATGCCTCCGGCGAGCAGGCCGAGGATGATCCAGCCGATGATTCCCACGGTGTTGTCCTCCAGTCGGGTCGGGATCCGCTCCGAGCAGGCCGGACGCCGACGCATGAGTTGCTTGTTTGCGCAAGCCTAGGGGTGGGACGGCGGAGCCGGGCAAGGGAGTTGGCCCCTGGTGACGACCCGTCGAGGTTCTGCTACATGATCAAGACATTGCGCAATTGAGGAACTGTGCGTGACTCACGGGCGTTTGTCATGACGGACGCGGGAAGTATGAGCGACTGCGGAGGACGTGGATGAGTGTGTCCCTGACCAAGGGCGGCAATGTGTCGCTCGGCAAGCAGGCCCCCGGGCTGACTGCTGTGACGGTCGGGCTGGGCTGGCAGGCGAACGCCGGATATGAACTGGACGCCAGTGCCCTGCTGTGCGACCTGTCGGGCACGGTGCTGTCCGACGAGCACTTCGTCTTCTTCAACAACCTGAGCAGTCCCGACGGTTCGGTCCGCCACGGTGGCGGTCGCGGTCAGGCCGACGGTGACGACCAGCGGATCCACGTCGAGCTGACCAGAGTCCCGGACCGGGTCGAGAAGATCGTCTTCCTGGTGTCCCTCTACGAGGGCGCGAGCCGCGGCCACACGTTCGGGCAGGTGCACCGGGCGTACATCCGCGTCCTCGACCGCGACGGCGGGACGGAACTGGCCCGCTACGACCTCGCGGCCGGCAGCCTGTCGACCGAGACCGCGCTGGTCCTCGGCGAGCTGTACCGGCACGGTGCGGAGTGGAAGTTCCGTGCGGTCGGCCAGGGTTACGCCTCGGGACTCGCCGGCATCGCCACCGACTACGGCGTGACCGTCCTGCGGGACACTGCCACCCCACCGACGCCGAGTCCGGCACCGAGCGCGGCCCCGCTCACCGCACCGGCACCGCAGCCGAGCGCGGGTGCGTCCGTGCCGCCCGCCCCGCTGAATCCACCGGTCACCGCCCCGTCGGCCCCGGCGTACCCCACATCCCCTCAACCCACCGGGAGTTCCCCCATGACCTGCTTCTTCGACCCCCAGCACGGCCCGGGCGTCGTGACCGTGACGTGGTCCCCGCAGTGGGGCGTGCCCCGCCCCGTCCAGTCCTGCGGCTCCTGCGCGCAGCGCGTCCAGACCACGGCGCCGCCGTTCTACACGCCGCCCCAGCAGGGCTATCCCCAGCAGGGCTACCCGCAGCAGGGCTATCCCCAGCAGGGGTACCCACAGCCGTACGCGGACCACGAACACCACCAGCAGGGCGGCGGCCGGCGCTTCGGTACGGGTGCGCTCATCGGTGCCGGTGCGGCGGGCCTCATCGGTGGCGCGCTGCTCAACGAGGCGTTCGACGACGACGAGCCGGAGGTCGTCAACAACTACTACGAGGACTGACCGCCCGAACCGGCGACGCCGCGGCGCCCGCCTACACTGGGTGGGCGCGTGTGCGTCGGCTGTGACGAGGGCGGGGGCGGGAGAGGATCTTGACGGAGAACGCCGCTGGCTTCCAGGACCCGCCCGCCGAGGTGCTCGCGGAGGCCGCCGCGGCGTTCGGGTTGCTCGCCTCGCCCGCTCGGCTGCATCTGATGTGGGCCCTGTCACAGCGGGAGAGCGATGTCACGCATCTCGCGGACCGGGTGGGCGGCGCTCTGCCCGCGGTCAGCCAGCACCTGGCGAAGCTGAAGCTCGCCGGACTGGTCCGCGCCCGCCGTGAGGGCCGACGTCAGGTCTACTTCATCGACGACCCCGACGTCGTCACCCTGGTCCGGGTGGTGGTGGGACAGCTGACCGCACGATCCCGGCACGCCTCGCTCCCCGTCCAGGGTCTGCGCAGGCTCCAGGGCTGACGGCGCCCCCTGTTTCTCACGCACACCGGCCTCTTTCTTGTACAGGGCGCGTAGACTCCGGCTCCCGTACCCGGGCTCGCACGGCGGTTCCATGAGATGCCTCACTGTGAATCGCGTATGTGTCTGTGCTGTTCGGGCCCCAGGTTTGTTAGATTGCGCAACTACGCAAGCAAGGTGGAGCGGCGCGCTCCACCGGCCCGTACATCGCCGCGCGGGCCTGGCCGTACACCCCGCGGCCCGGCCTGACGGGCCCGACCGTTCATGGGAGTGGGAGATGAGCGACCCGTGGGACGGGCCCGTCGGCCAGGCCACGCGCAGCCCCGGTGCGCGGCTGCCCGGACAGCGGGCGGCCGAGCCCGGCGGGCCGCACCAGCCGGGCGGCCGGGCCGCTGTCCGGGCAGCTGCCCGCGCGCAGGGCGGCAGGCGGGGGCGCCGGGGCCGTCCGGTGGGCCGCGGCCGGCGGGTGCTGAAGGTCCTCGGGATAGGCATGTCGACCGTCGTCCTGGTCACGGCAGGCGCGGGCTGGTGGTTCTACGAGCACCTGAACGGCAACATCCACAGCGTCTCGCTCGACGGCAAGGGCGGCAGCGAGAAGGCCGACGCCTTCGGCCGCACCCCGATCAACATCCTGGTCATGGGCTCGGACGGCCGCACCAGCGCGGCCGACTGCAAGCTCGGCGGCGGCTGCTCGAAGACCGGTGTGCAGACCGGCAGCAACGCGGACGTGCAGATGGTGGTGCACATATCGGCGGACCGCTCCAACGCGACCGTGATGAGCATTCCCCGCGACACCATGACCAAGGTCCCGGCCTGCAAGGACAGTGAGACGGGTCAGTCCACGTCCGGTTACTACGGCCAGATCAACAGCGCGCTGCAGTACGGCCCGGCCTGCCAGGTGGCCACCGTCCACCAGCTCACCGGCATCCCGATCGACCACTTCGTCAAGCTCGACTTCTCCGGTGTCGTGAAGATGTCCGACGCGGTCGGCGGTGTTCCCGTCTGTGTCACCGACGACGTCTACGACACCTACTCGCACCTCAAGCTGTCCAAGGGCACCCACACGCTCAAGGGCGTCGCGGCGCTGGAGTTCGTCCGCTCCCGGCACGGCTTCGGCGACGGCAGTGACCTCGGTCGTACGATCTCGCAGCACATCTTCCTCAGCTCGATGATCCGCCAGTTCAAGAGCGCGGGGACGCTCACCGACCCCACCGCCGTCTACGACCTCGCCGACGCCGCCACCAAGGCGCTGACCGTGGACGACGGCCTGGGCAGCGTGAAGAAGCTGATCTCGCTCGCGTCGGACGTGAACAAGGTGCCGACGAAGCGGATGACGTTCACGACGATGCAGACGGCCCCCGACCCGGCCAACAAGGACCGGGTGGTCGTGGGGGCGGGCGCCAGGACCCTGTTCTCCACCATCGCGGGCGACCAGTCGCTGACCACGGACTCCGGCAAGAAGTCCGCGGCGGCCTCGGCGACCGCGAAGGCCACCGCCTCGGCCGTACCGGCGTCGCGGATCGCCGTCACGGTCGAGAACGGAACGTCGGTCACCGGCCGTGCCTCGGACATCGCGACCGCACTGACCGACCAGGGCTTCAGCTCCGCCACCACCACGGCCAACGCACCGAGCCCCGCGACGAGCACCACCCTCACCTACGGCACCGGTCAGAAGGAGGAGGCGAAGACGGCCGCCAAGGCGCTCGGTCTGTCCTCCGCGCACCTGAAGCAGGGCACCGGCACGGGCCTGACCCTGGTGATCGGCAGCGACTGGCCGAGCGGCACCAGCTATCCGGGCGGCAGCTCCTCGCCCGCGCCCGCCGACACCCAGGCCGCTGTGTCCAACGCGCACGCCTCCACCGCCGACCAGGCCAAGACCTGCGCCAAGGTCAGCCCCTACCGGACGGTCACCCTCAACGGCGTCTCCATGACACCGGCACAGGCCTACGCCGCGGCGCGCGGCAAGCCCGACTCCGACGCCTGACCGGCCGCGACGAACCCGCGGCCGGTCGCACCGCGCCGGTTCAGGGGCTGGCGACGTCGAAGCCGTACCGCAGGGGCTCGGTGCTGACGGTGTAGTCGCGGCGGTACAGGTACACCGCCTCCGCGCGTATGCCGCCGGGCGGTGCGGCCTCGACAGGGCAGGGACACGTCACCTGGACCACGCGCGGTCGGTCGGCCACCTTCATCCGCAGCCCGTCCGCCGGCCCCCCGTCCAGCACGGCGGTCTCCCAACCCGTCACTTCGGTAGTCTCCACACCGGAAATTTTACGGGTTGCGCAAGTCTTGAGTTGGTGAGCCGGGTCACGGGCACCCCCCCGTGCTACGCGGGCCGCTGGGAGGCCGCCGCGTCGGGGCGCAGGTCGGACAGGGCGAGTGGGCGGGCCGGTGGCTCGGCGAGTGCGATGCGGGAGGTCGCCCCGAGGTCGGGGCCGACGTGGAGCAGCTCGCCGGGTGCCATCAGCTGCCAGTACGGGCTCTCGTCCATGCGCTCGCTGGCCACGACGACGGACGGCCGGTCACCGAGGTGTGCCGAGCGCACCCGCAGATGACCGTTCCGGCCGGTGTGGTCCAGATGCCGCGATCCCTGGTGACCGCCCGCCGGGCGCCGCAGGACCCACAGCTCATGGGTCGCGGGATAGCGCAACGCCCACAGCTCCCGCGCGGTGACGAGGACGATGTTGAGCGCGAACAGGGGCAGGTTCGCTGCGACCCAGCGGGCCGCGGACTCGAGGCCGGCTGTCACGTCCCCGTCGTGCGCCGCGGTCTCGCGCGTGACCAGGGCGAAGAAGCGCTCGGAGTCGGTGTCGCCGTGCACCAGCGAGCGGTCCTCGCCCAGGTGGCGGTCGAGTTCGTCCAGCCCCTCGATCACACCGTTGTGGGCGAACAGCCGCCGCTGCTGCTCGAAGGGATGGGTGTTGCGCACGTCGAGCCCGCCGGTCGAGGCGTAGCGGATGTGCGCGAGGAAGGTGGCCGACTCGACGTCCCGGGCCTCCCGGGCGAAGGCCCGGTCCTCGTAGGCCGCGATCGGTGCCTTGTGCACTTCCGGCGTGCCGTCCGCGTCGAAGTAGCCGAGCCCCGTTCCGTCGGGTTCGCGGTGACTCTGCACGCTGAGACTGTCGGGGGCGTCCAGCAGCCAGAACGTGGCACGAGAGCGGAGCGGGGAGCTGATCAGTCCGAACAGCCGGCACACGGCATCCTCCTCGCCACCCGTCTTCGGCCGGGCACCGCCGCGGTCGCCCGGACGGCCATGGTCCCGCGTGGCGGACGTTCCCGCACGCGCGCCGCGCACGGTGTCCGGCCCCGTCTCGCCCCCGGCAGCCGCCCCGCCCGGAACTTCCCCAACCGGCGGGTCGTAACGCCGAGTCGAGTGCTCCCTCGCACGTGGGGTCGCCGGCCGGCTCGCCGCCGTCGTGAGGGCCGGCGGCGGACCGGTCGCTCATGGGTCCGTCAGGTGAAGGTGCGGACTGGTCCCGGCAGGCGCGACAGGATGAGCTCATGAGGATGAGGGACACGGGCCCGCGCCCGCAGGGGCCGGTGATGGGGCCCTGGCGGTTCGTGGTGTGGTTCGGCACGGTCAGTCTGCTCGCCGACTTCGTCTACGAGGGCGCCCGTTCGGTCACGGGCCCCCTCCTGGCCTCGCTGGGTGCCTCCGCGCTGGTGGTCGGCGTGGTGACGGGCGCCGGTGAGGCCGCCGCTCTGGGCCTGCGGCTGGTTTCCGGTCCCCTGGCCGATCGCACCGGGCGCTTCTGGGGGCTGGCGATCGCCGGGTACGCACTGACGGTCGCGTCGGTTCCGCTGCTCGGTGTCGTCGGCATCCTGTGGGCGGCCTGCGCCCTGGTGATCGCGGAGCGCGTCGGCAAGGCGGTGCGCTCCCCGGCCAAGGACACCCTGCTGTCGCACGCCACGGCAGCGACCGGACGGGGCCGTGGCTTCGCCGTGCACGAGGCCCTGGACCAGATCGGCGCCCTGGCCGGGCCCCTACTGGTGGCCGGGATGCTCGCCCTGACCGGCGGCGACTACGGACCGGCGCTCGGCGTGCTGGCGCTGCCCGGTGTCGCCGTACTCGCGCTGCTGCTGTGGCTCAGGGCCCGGGTGCCCGACCCGGAGGCGTACGAACGCGAGACGGCCGTCGGTACGGCGCCGCGGCAGCAGGCTCAAGGCGGGCCGCTGCCAGCGGCCTTCTGGACCTACGCCGCCTTCACCGCGGCCACCACGACCGGCTTCGCCACCTTCGGTCTCCTCTCCTACCACCTGGTCGAGCGGCGTCTGCTGGCCACCGCGTGGGTGCCGGTGCTCTACGCGGCCGCGATGGTCGTGGACGCCGTCGCGGCACTGGCCACGGGATGGCTGTACGACCGGTTCGGACCGCGCGTGCTGGCCGCCCTGCCCGTGCTCACCGCCGGGGTGGCGCCGCTGGCGTTCACGAACACCGTCGCCGTCGCGGTGACCGGCTCGCTGGTCTGGGGCGCGGCCATGGGCATCCAGGAGTCCACCCTGCGCGCCACCGTCGCGGACCTGGTGCCCAGCGGACGGCGCGCCACCGCGTACGGTCTCTTCGCCGGTGTGGTCGGCGCGGCGAGCCTGGCGGGCGGCGCGCTGACCGGCGGCCTGTACGGCTACTCGATTCCCCTGCTGATCACGGTGGTGACCGCGATCCAGGTCGCCGCGCTGGTGCTGCTCGGCGTCACCCGGGCGGCACGCACCCCGGGCCGTCACCCGTGACCGGGATCAGGTCCGCGGCACGGACGCCGCCCCCGTCCGGCCGCGACGCCCCGCCCGCGAGGACCTGGCACGCCGCACCAGGTCCACGGCGGCCGGCTGCCACTCGCGGTACGCGAAGTCGAACCCGGCGTCCCGCAACCGGCCCGGGACCACCCGGCGGCTCTTGAGCAGCAACTCCGTGTCCGAGCGCAGCGCGAACGCCCCAAGTTCCGCCATCCATCGGGTGGCCGGCAACCCCACGGGGACGCCCCAGGCTCTGCGCAGCGCCCGCATGAACTCCCGCTGCGGAAGCGGGCCGGGAGAGGCGAGGTTCACCGGACCGTCGATGTCCTCCTGCTCGATCAGGAACTCCACCGCGCGTACGAAGTCCTCGTCGTGGATCCAGGAGACGTACTGCGCCCCACCGGCGACCGGCCCGCCCAGTCCCAGCCGGGTCAGGCCCAGCAGGACGTCGAAGACACCACCCCGGTCCGGGCTCATCACCATCGCCGAGCGCAGCGCCACCTTCCGCGTCTTCGGCGTCGACGCCTCGCGCTGTGCGCGCTCCCAGTTCCTGGCGATGTCGACGCTGTAGGCCCAGTACCCCGGAACCCCACCCTCCGCGCCGCCGATCAGCCCAGTCGTCTCGTCGTTGGCCGCGTCGAAGCGATGGGCGTAGATCGTAGCCGTACTCATCTGCAGCCACAGTCGCGGTGGCCGCGCGGCGGCGGCGACGGCCGCTGCGACCACCCGCGCCGAGTCCACCCGCGAATCCATCATGGCCCGCAGGTTCTCGGCGGTGTAGCGGCAGGAGACGCTGCGTCCGGCCAGGTTGATCACGACGTCGCTGCCGTCGACCACCTCGGCCCAACGGCCGAGCGTGACGCCGTCCCACGCGACCTGCCGCTCCCGCTCCGGCTGCCGGGTCAGCACGGTCACCTCATGGCCGGCTGCGGTCAGCGCCCGATCGAGAATCGTGCCCACCTGTCCGGTGCCCCCGGGCAGAACCACCTTCATCGAGCCCCCTCTGTTCGGTGGACACAGCCTAACCACAGATTTGAACGCGTTCAAAATAGGGTGCCGGTCGTGTGTGTGCCTAGTCCATGGCAACCGCCCCGGGAGGCCTTGGCGTTGACGTGCCCTGCGGTAAGGTACGAGCTGTTTGGTTTAATTTTCAGCTTGGGGAGGGCCGATGGCTCAGCAGGAGCGAGCTGTCCGGACCCGACGTGCTGTTCTGGAAGCCGCCGCGGCGGTCTTCGCCGAGCGCGGATACGCGGCGGCGACCATCGCCGAGATCCTCAACCGGGCCGGCGTGACCAAGGGTGCCCTGTACTTCCACTTCGACTCCAAGGCGGCCCTCGCCCAGGGCGTGCTGCAGGAGCAGACAGGCGTCGAATACCACGTCACCCGGGAACTGAAGCTGCAGGAGTGGGTGGACGCGGGCATGACCCTGGCCGTGCGGCTGCCCCGGGAGCCGATGCTGCTCGCGGGCGTGCGGCTCTCGGCGGACCTGCAGGGCCGCGACGTCTTCGGCAGCGCCTGGCCGGCCTGGGCCGAATTGACCGGAGCCGTGCTGGCCGAGGCCAAGGAGCGCGGCGAGGTGCTCCCGCACGTGGTGCCCGAGGAGACCGCCGAGGTCTTCCTCGGCGCTTGGATCGGCGTGCAGTTCGTCTCCCAGGCCGTCGCGGGCTGGGCCGACCTCGGCCACCGCGTGTCGGCCCTCTTCAACCACCTGCTCCCGGCGATCGCCGCTCCCGCCGTCCTCGTCCGCCTCGACACCGCCCCGGACCGCGGTGCCCGGGTGATCGCGGAGGTACGGCAGAACGCGGCGGCACCCCTGGCCGGCGCCAACAGCTGACCGGCCCGCTGCCCGTGGCCGTCGTACGACCGTCCTTACCAAACCGCTGAGTCGGTTTCGAGGAGGCCGGGATTTCGCTTTGACCGGCACCCCGCCGTGCTCGATCCTTGGCTCCATGAGCGGCTGGGAGTGGGACGAGACCCTCTTCGAGGGTGCGGCTCCCTACTACGAGCAGGGCCGACTGCCCTACGCCCCGGGGCTGGTGCCGCTGCTGGCCGGCGTACTGGCGGCCGACGGACACGGGCGGCTTCTCGACGTGGGATGCGGCCCCGGGACCGTCACCATCCCGCTGGCCCGGCTGTTCCGCGAGGTCGTCGGGGTCGATCCGGACGCCGGAATGATCAGCGAGGCCACGAGCCGGGCCGACGCCGCGGGGCTGGCCCGCAAGACGCGCTGGGTGCGGAAGCGCGCGGAGGAACTCCCGGCCGGCCTGGGCCTGTTCGACGTGGCGGTCTTCGCCCAGTCCTTCCACTGGACGGACCGCGAACGGGTGGCGGGGACCGTGCGCGGCATGCTGCGCCCCGGCGGGGCGCTGGTGCACCTGTCGGACCTGAAGACGGAGCCCCGTGCGGTCGAAGGACTGCCCCACCCCGCCGTGCCGTACCGGGACGTCGAGGAACTGGTCAGGCGGCACCTGGGGCCGGTCCGCCGAGCCGGCCGAGGGCTGCTGCCGCAGGGAACGCCCGGCGGCGAGGCGGCGGTGCTCGCCGGCGCCGGTTTCCTGGGCCCCGAGCGGTACGTCGTACCCGGTGGGCAGGAGTTGCGGCGCACGGTGGACGACGTGGTCGCCTGGACGTTCTCGATGTCCTGCTCGGCTCCCCACCTGTTCGGCCCCCGCCGCGGGACCTTCGAAACGGATCTGCGCCGCCTGCTCGCCCGGTCCTCACCCGCGGGCCTGTTCTCCGAACGCGCCCCCAGCACCGAGGTGTTCGTCTGGCGTGAACCGCGGTCGGCACCGGTGACCGGCGTGTACGGGGACCAGCCGATGTAGGCGGCCCGGAGGTCGGTTGCGTGGCACAGGGGAGAGGCGAGCGCCGGGACGATATTCGGTGGACAACTCCCGTGACAGGGGCGAGCGTCGATGTCATGCAGCAGGATGACATCTGGGACGCCGCCGTCGCCCGGCGCTACGACACGCCAGGCACCGGCATGTTCGCGCCGGAGGTGCTGACCCCCACGGTGGAACGCCTCGCGGCGCTGGCGGACGGCGGAGCGGCGCTGGAGTTCGCGATCGGGACCGGGCGCGTCGCCGTCCCGCTCGCCGAGAGGGGAGTTCCCGTCACCGGCATCGAGCTGTCCGGGCCGATGGTGGAGCAGCTGCGGACCAAGACCGACGAAGCCCGGATCCCCGTGGTCATGGGTGACATGGCGACGACGGTCGCCCCGGGGGCGTACACCCTGGTCTACCTCGTCTACAACACGATCTCCAATCTGCTCACACAGGCCGAGCAGGTCGCGTGCTTCCGCAACGCCGCCCGCCATCTGACCGCCGGCGGACGGTTCGTGATCGAGCTGTGGGTGCCCGAGCTGCGCACACTTCCCCGGGCAAGGCGGCCACCGTGTGGCACGCCGACGCCGACTACGTCGGGCTGGACACCTACGACGTCATCGAGCAGCGGGTCGTGTCGCACCACTTCCACGTCGAAGGGACCGAGCAGGTGCGGTTGCACCGCAGCCCGCACCGCTACATCTGGCCGTCCGAACTCGACCTCATGGCCCAACTGGCCGGGTTCGAGCTGGAGTCCAGGCACGCGGACTGGGAAGGCGCCGCGTTCACGGCCGACTCCCGTTCCCATGTCTCGGTGTACCGGCTCACGGCGGCCCGCTAGCCCAGACCGCGCGCGGAGTGTTCAGGAAGGCAGCAGCCGCAGGGCGTACATCGCCGCCCCCAGGTCGGCGACGGCGATCGGGTCGGAGAGCGAGCGCCCCGTCAGCTCCTCGATGCGGCGCAGCCGGTAGCGCACGGTGTTCGGGTGGACGAAGAGCCGCTCGGCGGCCTCGGCGGCCACACCACCCGCACCGAACCAGTGCCCCAGCGTCCGCAGCAGCCGTGCGCGCTCCGCCTCCGGCAGGTGCAGGAGCGGGCCCAGGGCGACCTCGACGAGCTGGCCGGCCTCCGCAGGCGCCGCGGCCACCAGCATCGCCAGCGGGCTGTCGTCGAACCGGGCGACCCCCGGCCCGTCGGCGGGCAGCCCGGCCAGGGCCAGCCGGGCGAAACGCAGTGCCTGCGGCGTCTCCCGCAGCGAGTCGAAGCGGGGGCTGACGCCGACCCGGCCGCGCCGCCGGCGCAGCGCCCGCAGGCTCACCGTCTCCGCGTCCCGGTGCCCGAGCGAGACCAGCCCGACCTGCTGGTCGGGCAGCAGCCGCCACACCGACGGCACCCCGGAGCGGCGCAGCGCCGCCTCGATGCCGGGCAGCGGCTCCTGGCCGGGATCCGGCACCGACGCGGCCACCACCGCGTACGGGCCGCGCTCCGGCAGACCGAGCTGCCGGGCCGCCTCCCACGGCGTCGTACGATTCGCGAGGGCGCCCGTGAACAGCGCCTCGGCCAGGGCCGAGCGGCGTGACTCGCGCTGCAGCGCCAGCTCCGCGCTGGCCTCGCGGTAGGCGGCCGCCACTGCCTCCGCGTACCGGCCGAACAGGGCCCAGATCTCCGAGGAACCGGCCACCAGCTCGGCGTCCGTCACGTCCGGGTGCCGGCGCGCCTCGTCGACCATCTCCGACCAGAGCATCTCGAAACCGACCCGGTAGGCGTGCAGCGTGTCCGCGAGCGGCACGCCCTGCTCGGCGCGCCGCCGACCGGTCTGCTGCGCGGCTCCCACGTCGGGTTCGGCCCCGTACGCGAAACGCCCGAGCAGCAGATCGGCGTTGCCCTCGCAGGACTCCCTGAGCGACGCGAAGGGGATGAGCGAGTCGTCGGCGTACGACTCGACCTCCGCGCGGATGCGTTCGGTCATCAGCTCACCCAGCTCCGGAAGGCGCACACGCAACGCCGCACCCACATTCTGCAGACCCATACCCGCAGCGTACGGCGGTCTGTTTGGTCCCGGGAACAATCGGGGCGGGAGTGAACTGTGGGCGTGGCCATGGACCCCGGCGATCGTGCGGGCGACCATGCCGAGGGCGTCGGGGGCGGGACCCCGCGTCAGCCGGGGACGGGACCCCGGGAGCGCGGCGAGCGCGTGGGTGCGAGGAGGCATCATGGCCAATCTGGCGGAGTTCCTGGTGGAGACGGCGCGACGGCGGCCCGCGAGCCCGGCGCTGCGGCTCGGGACGGCGACCACCAGCTACGCCGAACTGGACCGGCTGAGCGCGCAGGCGGCCGCGCTGCTGCGCACCGAGGGCCTGCGCACCGGCGACCGCGTCGCGCTGATGCTCCCGAACGTGCCCGAGTTCGTCGTCCTGTACTACGGCGTCCTGCGCGCCGGCGGCATCGTGGTGCCGCTGAACCCGCTGCTGAAGGAACGGGAGACCGAGTACCACCTGCGGGACTCCGGCGCCGTCCTGCTCTTCGAGTGGCACCGGGCGCCCGGCGAGGGGGCAGCCGGGGCGGCCGCCGCCGGGGTACGGCGCCTGGCGGTCGAACCGGTCGCTCTCGCCGCCGAGCTGGCGCGCCTGGAGCCGTACGACGAGGTGACCGCCACCGCCGGGGACGACATCGCCGTGCTGCTGTACACCTCGGGCACCACCGGCCGGCCGAAGGGTGCCGCGCTCACCCACGCCGGGCTCCGCCACAACACCGAGGTCAACGTCACCGAGGTGCAGCGGCTGGACTCCGACGACGTGATCGTCGGCTGTCTGCCGCTGTTCCACATCTTCGGGCAGACCTGCACGATGAACGTCGCCGTCCGCAGCGGCGCTTCCCTCACGCTCGTCCCGCGCTTCGAGCCGCAGACGGTGCTCGAAGCCATCGCCCGGGACCGCGCGACCGTCTTCGAGGGCGTCCCCACCATGTACGCGGCACTGCTCCAGCACCCGGGCGCCGCCGCTGCCGACGTGTCCAGCCTGCGCATGTGCGTCTCGGGCGGCGCGTCGTTGCCGGTGGAGGTCCTGCACGGGTTCGAGCGGCGCTTCGGCTGCATGGTGCTGGAGGGCTTCGGCATGTCCGAGACCAGCCCGGTCGTCTCCTTCAACCACCCCGACCGCCCGCGCAAGCCCGGCTCCATCGGCACCCCCATCCGCGATGTCGAGGTCCGGCTGCTCGACGACACCGGCCGGGACGTCGCCCCGGGCGAGGTCGGTGAACTGGCCGTGCGCGGGCCCAACGTCATGAAGGAGTACTGGCACCGCCCCGAGGAGACGGCCGCCACCATCCCCGACGGGTGGCTGCGCACCGGCGACCTGGCACGCCAGGACGAGGACGGCTATCTGTTCATCGTCGACCGGAAGAAGGACCTCATCATCCGCGGCGGCTACAACGTCTACCCGCGCGAGATCGAGGAGGTGCTGCACGAGCACCCCGCCGTCGCCCTCGCCGCGGTCCTCGGGGTCCCCGACGAGCGGCTCGGCGAGGAGGTGGCCGCCGCGGTCGTGCTGCGGCCGGGCGCCCAGGTGGGCACCGAGGAACTGCAGCAGTTCGTCCGGGACCGGGTCGCGGCCTACAAGTACCCGCGCCGGCTCTGGCTCACGGACGCCCTGCCGATGGGCCCGAGCGGCAAGATCCTCAAGCGGGAGATCACCGCACCGCTCGGGTGAACATTCCGTTCACAATAATGAGTTGACGTCGTGTTGTGTGTGATCTGATGCTGGGGCCATGTCACCGACCGCTGACCCCACCGATCCCTTCACGCCCCCGCATCCGGAGCAGGCCCGTGCCCAGCGGGTGTACGCCTCGCTGTTCCGCATCGCCGAGCGGCATGCCGCGACGGACGAGCAACGACGCCGGCAGACGCATCCCTCCCTCCTCGCGCCGCACGAGGCCGTCAGGCTGGTGACGTTCCTGCTCAGCGGGGCCGTGCTGCACGAGGACGGCGAGCCGGAGGTGGACCACGCCGACATCACGGCCGCACTGAGCCTGGTGCCGCTGGTGCGGGCCGAGTTGGACGAACTGGAGGCGGGGCTGCTCCAGATGGCGCGCGGCCGGGGGATGACCTGGCCGGAGATCGCTTTCGGACTCGGACTCGGCACGCCCCAGGCCGCCAGACAGCGTTACGAACGACTGGCGAGCCGCACCACCACTGATGACGAAGGCGCAGGTGACTGACGGCGGCCCCCTTCGCGGTGCCCCCGTCGTGCTATCCGCCGTCCGCGCCGGGGTGGCAGCACGAACCCCGCCGGACCTGACCGGCCACCTCGAGCCACGTCATGCCCCGGGGAGGCTGGTGCTCGGCTGCCCCGTCGGGCCGGTGGGCCGACGTCAGGTCGCCCTGGAGGTGCGGGACTCCCTCGCGTACCACCACCGGGATGTCGACGAGGGTACGGAAGTCGGAGAACGGGTCGCCGTCGACGACCACCAGGTCGGCGATCTTGCCCTCCTCCACGGTGCCGAGATCCCCGTCGAGCCCGAAGAGGCGGGCCGGCACCGTGGTGGCGCTGTGCAGGACCTCCGCGGGCGTGAAGCCGTGGGCGTGCAGCGCGCGCAGCGCCAGATGCAGGGAGAGACCGACCGGGACCAGGGGAGCATCGGTGCCCAGGGCGATACGGGCGCCGTGCGTCGCCAGCCGCCGGTAGTCCGCCATCTCGGTGCCGAGGGCGCGCTGTTGTGCGTCGGTGGGCGCGGTCCGGGCGTGTGCGCGGACGGCGGCCACGTCCCAGGGCGGCATGAGACGCGTGACGCGCGGATCCTCGGCCAGCCGTGGGTCCGCGGCGAGCAGGATCTGCGCGCTGAACGGCGTGATGATCAGGGCGAAGGAGCCGTCGGCGTACTGCTGCACCAGGTCCTGGCCGACGCGGCCGAGCGGGGTGACGGCATGCCCGTACTCCAGTCGCTGGGTGGCCTGCAGATGGGTGGTCAGGTCCTGGCCCGCCGCCCGGCCCGGCGCGCACAGATGGCTGCCGCTGGGCACCCCCAGCGCCTGGGCGGCCACGGCCGCCTCCGCCATGACCTCGCCCGGGGCACGCACATAGGTCTTGACGAAGTCCACGTCCAGGGCCGTGGCGCGCCGGAGCGTGCGCCGGACACCCTCCCGGGTGCGGTGGGCGCGGCCCATGCTGTAGGCGGTGCGGGAGCCGTCGATGAGCTCGGCACAGGCGAGCTGCCGCGGACCGAGCAGGTCGCCGGAGGCGGCCGCCTCGCGCAGCCGGACCGCGTCGTAGAGCGGGCCGCCGAGACACGCCGTGGTCGTGATGCCGTACGCGAGCGCGGTGAGGCTCTGGCGGGCGCCGTACGTGGCCGCATAAGGGTGGGTGTGGCTGTCGAACAGGCCGGGGAGGACCGTCCGGTCCGAGGCGTCGAGGGTGCGGTGCCCCGGGCGGCGGGAACGGTGCGGCTCGACGGCGGTGATCCGCTTCCCCGTGACGAGGATGTCGACGTCGTGCCGCGGCGGAGCGCCGGTGGCGTCCCACAGCCGGCCGGCGTGGATCCGCAGTGGCCCGGCGGAGTCGCCCGCGACGGGTGCGCTGGTCAGGCGCAGTGGGAGCGTACGGGCGTGCGCGGTGGTGAGGGTGAGGCGGCGCAGACGGCCGTCGGAGAGGTAGAGGAGCGTGCCGGAGCCGGCGGACCAGCTGGGGTGGTCGGCAGGCTCGTCGGTGATGCGGCGCGCGGGACCGGCCGGGGTGCCGTCGGCGGTCACGGGCAGCAGCCACAGCGCGGATTCGGCCACCAGCGCCATCCAGCGGCCGTCGGGGGACCACACCGGCCCGGAGGCCACCCGGTCGGAGAGCGACTGGTGCTCGGCGGGCAGATGACGGCGTTCGGCGCCGGTACGGGTGTCGAAGACGCGGATGAGGTTGTATCCCTCGCGGAACCGCTGGTTGAGCCGGTTGCGGTCGCAGAAGGCCACGTACCGGCCGTCGGGTGACCAGGTGGGGGCGCCGGGCGGCCCGTCGGTGGCCAGCGGCTGGGCCAGCCGCTGCTCGCCGCCCGTGGCCAGGGTGCGCAGCAGCAGGTTCCCGGTCATGTCCTGGCAGGCCAGCCGGGAGCCGTCCGGTGACAGCGCGGGGTACAGCCGGCCGCCCTCGGTCAACGGCTCGTCGGCGCCGCCGTCCAGGTGGTGGCGACGTACGGCCACCAGTCCGTCCTGGTCCGTGCAGTACAGCAGGCTGCGCCCGTCCGGCGCCCAGGCCGGCATCTGCACCAGGTGGACGTCGGCGGCCTGGAGCAGCTTGCGCGCGGTGCCCCTGACCGGCATCAGCCACAGGGCGTTCAGCGCCACGAAGGCCACCGTGCGGCCGTCGGGGGACAGGGCCGGCCGGTGCAGACCCCGCACCGGGGCCGGCCGCTCCGGCGCGAGCGGACGCCGTCGGCGCCGCCGGGACGGACCGGGCACCGGCATGCGCGCGGTGAAGGGCACCTGGCGCACGGAGGAGCCGGAGAGGGAGCGGACACGGATCCGGCCGTCCCCGACGTACAGCAGCTCGTCGTCGTTCAGCCAGCACGGCGGAGCGGCCGCCAGGTCCTCGTCGGCCGTGACGACCTCACCGTCGACCACGAGCAGTGCCGCGTCGGCCGGCGATCCCGGACTGCTCGCGCCGGTCAGGTGCACATACGCGATCCGCCCCGAGGGCGACACGGACGGGCACAGCAGCCGGCCCCCGGTCACCGTGCGCAGCACCTCGGCGGGGCCGCCCTCGACCGGTACCCGGACCAGCGACAGACCGCCGTCGTTGCCGCCGCCCGGTGTGTGGGCGGCGCGCACGCAGACCAGCGACCGCCCGTCCGCCGCCCAGGCCGGATCGAAGTCCTCGTGGTCGCCGCCGGTGAGCCGGCGGGGCGGGCCGCCGGCCACGTCCAGTACGCACAGCCCGTAGGAGGCGCCGGCCGTGGCGTCACCGCCGCGTTCGGAGGAGAAGGCCAGGCGGGTGCCGTCCGGCGACCAGGCGACCCCGCGGTCGTCCCAGGGCCCGTCCGTCACCTGCCGCAGTCCGCCGCCGTCCGGCCGCATCGTCCACAGGTGGAAGCCGCCCCCGCGATAGCCGCACACGGCCAGCGTCGCCCCGTCGGGGGACAGGGCAGGGCGCGTCGCCTCCAGCTCCCAGCCCGTCACCTGCACGGCCGACCCCCCGTCCCTGGGCACCCGCCACAGCACCCCCTGCACCTCGGCGATCAGCGCGCCGCCGGCCCTGCCGGCGGTGACCGAACCGCCGGTCATCCCCGTGTAGGTGAGGAACCGCCGGGCGTTGCCTGCCGGCGCACCGGACCCGTCGCCCGCTTCCCGTGCCGCCGCCGGCCGCGGGGAGACGGCGCCGATCACCCCTGCCGCGGCCGTCCCGATGAACCGGCGCCGGTCGACGCTGCCGAAGTCCATACCCTGACCCTGTCCTTCCTGCCGTGTGCGTTCAGAGAAGTGGCAGCGGTACGCCCCGCACCAGTACGCGATTTCGGCCACACCGGCCCCTCCCACGCCCAGCGCAACGCCCGGACGGACCGGCGGTCACGCGAGGTCACCCCGGAGCGGGCGCGAGGAGGCTGCCGGGGCTCGCCCGTGGACGCCCAGGATCGGCCTGTGGCCGGACCCGAGCCGACCCCAGCGATTCCACCTGGACTTCGGCGTGGCCGATCTGGACCGGGCCGAGGAGCGGGTGGTGGCCCGGGGCGCCAAGGTGCTGGACGGCGGCGCCGGGGGCCGGAGCCGGCGCGTGTACGCCGACCCGGCAGGGCACCCGTTCTGCCTGGTCCGGCACTGCGAAGGCCCCCGGCCTCACCAGCCCGTCAGCAGCAGGTGGTTGAGGAGCAGGGCCAGCACGGCCTGGGCGGTGAGCCAGGGGCGGGGGCGGGGGAGGAGCGCACAGGCCGCCAGGAGCCACAGGGCGAACGGCAGCCAGATGCGTTCCGTCTCCGCCTTGCTCATGCCGGACAGGTCGGCGACCAGCAGGGCGAGCAGCGCGGCGGAGACCAGCAGCGCCAGACGCGTTTCCGCAGGGCGCCGGGTCCCGGTCCCGGGGAGCAGTGCCGCGGTCGTCCGGCGCAGGCCCGCCGCCGTGGCGGGGCCGGTGACGAGGGCGGTGCAGGCGAGGTTGGCCCAGACCCAGTAGCCGTAGGGGCGGGTGCCGCCGACGCCCTGGTAGTAGCGGGTGACGAGGCGGTGGTAGGCGTCCCACCAGTCGAAGCCGGCGAGGGTGAACACCAGCGGGAACACGGCCAGTCCGGCGAGCAGGGACAGCAGGAGGGTGGGGCGTTCCCGGAGGCCGGAGCGGGCGAGTGCGAGCACCGCCGCGCCGATGAGCGCGAAGAGCGCGAGGCCGTAGGAGAGGTAGCAGGTCAGGCCGAACAGGAGGCCCGAGACCGCCGCGCACCCGTGGGACCGTCGGGTCACCGCCAGGGCGAACAGGGCCAGGGACCAGGCGGCGACGGCCGCGAAGTAGCCGTCGGCGGAGGTGCCCTGCCACACCGCGGCCGGGGCGAGCACCAGGAACGGCGCGGCCCGCCGCGCGAGGTTCTCGCCGGCCAGCGCGCGGAGCGCGATCAGCACGGCCACGCATCCCGTCGCACCCACGGTGATGCACCACATCCCGGCCCAGCCGCCGCCCCGCAGCCCGATCCGGTCCAGCAGGACGAACGTGAGCGTGGCGGCCGGCGGATGGCCCGCGACATGCGCGGGCCAGGGCTCGGGGGTGCCGCTGACGATGTGGTGGGTGAAGTCCCGCAGGGTCGCCGGGATGTCGTGGAAGCGGCCGAGGACAGTCAGGTACTCGTTGCGGGTGGTCAGCCTGACCGCGACGCCCTGGTGCCAGCCGTCGATCAGGGCGAGGGACAGGATCCAGGCCAGGGCGGCCGTCCAGGCCACCGCGAGCAGCGCTCGCCAGGGGAGACGGGCCGCGACGGTGGGCCCGTACGCCACGATGGCCGCCGCCACCGCCAGGGCCGCCGGGGTGCCGGGGCCGACATGCGGGTCCCAGTCGGCGAACACGGGCGGCCAGTGCACGAACAGGGTGTGGCGGGTGTCCTGGATGTGCCGGCCGGTCACGACGGCCGCCGTCACGAGCAGGACGGCGGCACCGGCGGCGTACAGGTCACGGCGGAGAGATCGGGTCACACCGGCACGCTAGGCCGGGGTACCGGCAACCGGGCGCCCGCCAGGCAGGACGTCAGCGTTTCGTCACCGGTCGTGGACCCGTTTCCGGGGGTGCACCGGCCTACGGTCAGGACATGCGCGACCATCCTCGGCTTCCCACCTCCCCAGGTTTCTGGCGCAGCCCGCTGCGCGGCCCCTGGTTCACCTCGGTCCTCGGCCTCGTCCTGCTCGGTGGCGTCACCGTGCTGTTCGTCACCGGACTGGTGTCGTACGCCGCCTACAACCCGGGTCTGTCCCGGGTGAACGACATGACCCCGGACAAGGGCGTCCTGGGCTTCTACCTGTTCGCCTGGCCCACCGGCCCGGTGTGGCTGTACCGGCTCACCCAGGGTGTCCACGTGACGCTCGGCATCACCCTGATCCCCGTCCTGCTGGCCAAGCTGTGGTCGGTGGTGCCGAGGCTGTTCAGCCTGCCTCCGGCCCGCTCGCTCGCCCACGCGCTGGAGCGGATCTCCCTGGTCCTGCTCGTCGGCGGAGGACTGTTCGAGTTCACCACAGGGGTGCTCAACGTCCAGCTGGACTACGTCTTCCCCGGCTCCTTCTACCCCCTGCACTTCTACGGGGCGTGGGTGTTCTTCGCCGCGTTCGTCGCACACGCCGCGCTGAAGACACCCACGGCGGTACGGGCCGTACGGCGGCGCCGACACGAGCAGAGCGACCTGGTCTCCCCGCGGCCCACGGCACCCACGGTCTCCCGGCGTGGCGCGCTGGGGCTGGTCGGCGGTGGCTCCCTGCTGCTGTTCCTGACCACGGTCGGGCAGAGCCTCGGCGGCCCCTTCCGCCGTACGGCCCTGCTCGCGCCGCACGGCACGGCCGATCCCGGCGGCGGTCCGAACGGCTTCCAGATCAACAAGACGGCCGCCTACGCCGGTGTCACGGCGGCCGACACGCACGAGGACGCGTGGCGGCTCGTCGTCGCCGGCCGCACCGGAACCGTCCGGCTCAGCCGCGCCCAGCTGCTTCAACTGCCCCAGCACAGCGCGTCGTTGCCGATCGCCTGTGTGGAGGGCTGGTCGACCGCCGACCAGTGGTGGCGCGGGGTCCGGCTGCGTGACCTCGCGGCACTCGTCGGGTACGAGGGCGACCCGCCGGACGTGCTCGTGGAGTCCCTGCAACGGCACGGGGCCTTCCGCCGCGCGGCCCTGCGCGCGAACCAGGTGGCCGACGGGCGCTCGCTGCTCGCCCTGTACGTCAACGGCGAGGAACTGTCCCCCGACCACGGCCACCCGGCGCGGATCATCGTCCCCGCGGCGCCCGGCGTGCTCAACACCAAGTGGGTGGCCCGGCTGACCTTCGGAGACCTGTGATGCCGCCGCGCGTACACCTCGGCAGCCCCCTTCAACTGCTGCTGCTCGCCTGCTCCTTCGCGCTCGCCGCGTACGCCGGGCTCCGGCTGTTCGCCGGTGACTGGTTCGGCGTCGCGGTGTGGGTCGTGGGCGCCGCCCTGCTGCACGACCTCGTCCTGCTGCCGCTGTACACGGCGGCCGACCGGGCCGTCGTGCGCGGTCTGGGAACGGCCGGACGGCGCGGCTGGACGCTGTACGTACGCGTCCCGGCGATGCTGTCCGGGCTGCTCCTGCTGGTGTGGTTCCCGCTGATCAGCGGCATGGTCGAGCAGCGCTACCGGTCGGCCACCGGCCTGTCCCCGGACGGCTTCCTCACCCGCTGGCTGCTGATCACCGCGGTCCTCTTCGGGGGCTCGGCAGCGCTGTTGGCGTGGCGGCTGCGCAGGGCGGCGAAGCACCGGCCGCCCGCCGACCACTGAGCGACGGACCGCCAGCCGGCCCTGCGCGCGTACCGCAGCAGGGCCGGGGTGCCGAGGCGGGCCCAGGGAAACGGCGCACCGGGGGCCGGGAAGGCGCCGACGGTACCGGCCGTGTCGACCACGTGGACCCGGGCCCGCTCGTCGACGTGTCCCGGAACGGTCTCGGCGATCAGCAGACCCCCCGGCCGCAGCAGCGTCGCCACCCGCTCCAGCAGGGCGGACGGTTCCCCGCCGATGCCGATGTTGCCGTCCATCAGCAGCACGGTGTCCCAGCGGCCCTCGCCCGGCAGCCGCTCGAAGACCGAGCGCCGCAGCGCCTGCCCGCCGAGCCGGACGGTGTGGTCGACGGCGGCCTCGCTGACGTCGATGCCGAGCACGCTGCGGCCACGGGCGGCCAGCTCCGCCACCAGCCGGCCGGGCCCGCAGCCGACGTCGAGGACGGCGCCCTCGCAGCGGTCCAGCACCGCCCGGTCCACGGCGTCCGCGCGGGCGCACCAGCGCTCCACCTCCAGCGGGAGCAGCCAGCCGTCGGCGCGGCGTAGGAACAGCGGGCCACGGCCGGAGCGCAGCGCGGCGGAGTAGGGATCGGCGGCCGCCCAGGCGACGGAGCTGCCCCTCATCGCGGGGTGACCGGCGTGCAGCGGGCCAGCTGTTGGGCGAACCTGCCGTGCGGGGCCAGCGCGGCGACGGCGCGGGCGTCGGCGGCGGTGTCCACGTCCCGCAGCCGGGGCAGCTCCCGCACCCGCAACCCGGCGGCCAGCAGCCGCTCCCCCTGCACGGCCCCGGTGGTGGGCGTCGACATGGGCACGCCCCGCAGCAGCGCGGGGGCGGGCTCGGCCAGGCCCAGCGCCCAGAACCCGCCGTCCTCGGCGAGGCCCAGATACGCGTCGCAGGCCGCGAAGTCCACGGTGAGCAGCTGCGGCGTCACCTGCGGGGTGTCCATGCCGATGAGCAGCGCCGGCCCCGAGCACCGGGCGAAGGCGTCCGCCAGCCGCTCGTCCAGGCCGCCCGCGCACTGGGGCAGCACCTCGAAACCGGGCGGCAGCCACGGTCCCGGCGTCCCGTCCAGGACGAGCACCCGCCGAGTGGCGGGGGCCGCCGCCACGGCGTGCAGGGTGTCCACGAGCGCCGCCTCCGCCAGACGGGCGGCCTCCTGCGGTGTGAACGGCGGGGTGAGCCGGGTCTTGACCCGCCCCGGTCGCGGCTCCTTGGCGATGACGAGAAGCGTGGTCACCGTACGAGCCTCCCCTCGGCCGGGGTCTCCGCCAGCACGCGGCTCATGTCCCGCACCGCCTGCCAGGTGCCGCGCCAGGTGCCCGTCACCTTGGAGGCGCCGGTGCGCGGCCGGTAGGGCACGTCGTGTTCGGCGATCCGCCAGCCGGCGTCGGCCGCGCGCACGACCATCTGCAGCGGGTAGCCGCTGCGCCGGTCGCTGAGCCCGAGCGCGAGCAGCGGCTCACGACGGGCGGCGCGCAGCGGGCCCAGGTCGTGCAGGCGCAGCCCCGTGCGGCGGCGCAGCATCCGTGCCAGTGCCAGGTTGCCCGCGCGGGCGTGCGCGGGCCAGGCGCCCCGGCCCTCGGGACGCCGCCGGCCCAGCACCAGGTCGGCGCCGCCCTCCCGGATCTCCCGCACGAACGGCACGAGGAGGGCGGGATCGAGGGAGGCGTCGCAGTCGCAGAAGCACACGATGTCGCTCGTGGCCGCGGTCAGTCCGGCGTGGCAGGCGGCGCCGAAGCCGCGCCGCGGCTCGTGCACCACCGTCGCGCCGAGCGCGCGGGCGATGTCGGGGGAACCGTCGGTGGAACCGTTGTCGACGACGAGGGCGCGCCAGCCGGCCGGGATCCGGCCGAGCACCCAGGGCAGGGCCTCGGCCTCGTCCAGGCAGGGCAGCACCACGTCGACGTCCGTGGAAGTGGTCGTCACGGTTTCACCCTACGAACGCCAATCGGGCATATCGGACTCATGGTCCTTACGAAACGCGGACGCCCCCTCCCGCGGCTCGGCGGCGGGCACCGGGCGGTGCGAGGCTGGAGGCATGCAACCGCCGTACGAGCCCCACGGGACCGAAGCCGCAGACCGGGCGGCCCGGATCCTGGTCGTGGACGACGACCCGACCGTCGCCGAGGTCGTCACCGGATATCTGCACCGCGCCGGCTATCTGGTCGACCGCGCCGACGACGGCCCGACCGCCCTGATCCGCGCCGCCGCGCACCGGCCCGACCTGGTGGTGCTCGACCTCATGCTGCCCGGCATGGACGGCCTGGAGGTGTGCCGGCGGATGCGGGACCGAGGTCCCGTGCCGGTCATCATGCTCACCGCCCGCGGCGACGAGGACGACCGCATCCTGGGCCTGGAGGTCGGCGCCGACGACTACGTCACCAAGCCCTTCAGCCCCCGCGAACTGGTCCTGCGCGTGGAGTCGGTGCTGCGCCGCAGCCGTCCCGCCGCCACCGGGCACCGGCTGGCCGCGGCGGGACTCTCCGTCGACCCCGACGCCCGCAGGGCCACCAAGAACGGCGGTGAACTCGCCCTCACCCTGCGGGAGTTCGATCTCCTCGCGTTCTTCCTGCGGCACCCCGGCCGGGCCTACAGCCGCGAGGACCTGATGCGTGAGGTCTGGGGCTGGGACTTCGGCGACCTGTCGACCGTCACCGTCCACGTGCGCCGGCTGCGCGGCAAGGTCGAGGACGACCCGGCCCGGCCCCGCATGATCCAGACGGTGTGGGGGGTGGGCTACCGCTTCGAGCCCGGCGCCGAGTCCGGCCCCGAGGCCGGCCTCGAGTCCGGCGAGGCGGTGTTCTGACGATGCGCGACACCCTCCTCATCGCCCTGTACGCCTTCGCCGGCGCCGTGGCCGCGGGCGCCGCGGGAGCGGGTGCGCTGCGCCTGATCCGCCGCCGCTCGCTGACCGCGTCCCTGGCCGTGGTCGCGGCGGTCGGCGTCGTCGCGATGCTCGCGGGCACGCTCGCCGTGGCCTGGGCGATGTTCCTGTCCCGGCACGATCTGACCGTGGTCACCACCGTCGTGGCGATGGCGGCCGTGGTCTCCCTGGTCACCGCGCTGCTGCTGGGCCGCTGGGTCGTCGCCCGCAGCCGGGAACTCACCGACGCGGCCCGCTCGTTCGGCGACGCCGGTGCCTTCGCCGCCCCGCACCGCCCGGCCACCGCGGAACTGGACGCCCTCAGCCGTGAGTTGGCCGCCACCAGTGCGCGGCTCGCCGAATCCCGTGAACGGGAACGGGCGTTGGAGAAGTCCCGGCGCGAGCTGGTGGCCTGGATCTCGCACGACCTGCGCACCCCGCTGGCCGGGCTGCGCGCCATGGCGGAGGCGCTGGAGGACGGCGTCGCCGCCGACCCCGACCGCTATCTCAAGCAGATCCGCACCGAGGTCGAACGGCTCAACGACATGGTCGGTGACCTCTTCGAACTCTCCCGGATCCACGCGGGCACCCTCCCGCTGAGCCCCGCCCGGATCTCCCTGTACGACCTGGTCGGTGACGCGCTGGCCGGAGCCGACCCGCTGGCCCGGGAACACGGGGTGCGGCTGGTGGGCGACGGCGTGGAGCCCGTGCCGGTGGAGGTCGACGGCAAGGAGATGACCCGGGTGCTCGGCAACCTCCTGGTCAACGCCATCCGCAGGACGCCGCCCGACGGCACCGTCGCGGTCGCCGCCGAGCGCACCGACGACGGTGTGGTGCTCTCCGTCACGGACGGCTGCGGCGGCATCCCCGAGGAGGACCTGCCCCGCGTCTTCGACACCGGCTGGCGCGGCACCGATGCCCGGACCCCGCCCGCCGGGGCGGGGCTCGGGCTGGCGATCGTACGGGGCATCGTCGAGGCCCATCAGGGCCGGGCGACGGTCCGCAACATTCCGGGTGGCTGCCGTTTCGAGGTGACGCTGCCGACGGCCAAGGCGTGAAGGGTCAGTTCTCCGGGCGGCAACTGATGGCGGTCGGGGACTCGTTCCGGCAGGTGAGCCCGCTGCCGGGGCCGATGATGCGGGTGAGGAGCGGTGCGATGTCCCGCTCACAGGACAGGCCGGAGCCGTCCTCGCGGTCCTCGTTCGCGTGCCGGCAGACCCTGTCGATGACGGTGCCGCTGTCGACCTTCTGGCCGGGCGGCGGAGTGTCCGCGGAGGCTGAGGGGGCGAGGAGGCCCAGACCGAGCACAGATGCGGTGAGCAGCGCTGCGACCTGGGCGCGGGTCGGCCTCAGGGTGCGTCGCGACATGGCTGTCCTTTCGACTGGTTCATGCGGGTTTCATGCGAAGCACCGCCATGATCGAGGGCGATGCCGTCCAGCCGGTGCGGACACGCTCAGTGCGTTCGCGTGAACTCCCGCATTCCCTCCGCGAAGCCCACCTCCGGCTTCCAGCCGAGTTCCTCGCGCAGCCGGGAGGAGTCCGCGGTGATGTGGCGGACGTCGCCCAGGCGGTACTCGCCGGTCACCACCGGGTCCGGGCCGCCGTGGGCCGCGGACAGGGCGCGGGCGAGGTCGCCGACCGTGTGCGGCTCGCCGCTGCCGGTGTTGTACGCCGTGAGGGTTCCGGGGCGCGGCCCGGCCTCCAGCGCGGTGACGTTGGCCGCGGCCACGTCCCGTACGTGGACGAAGTCCCGCCGTTGCCCGCCGTCCTCGAACACCCGCGGCGCGTCGCCGCGTTGGAGGGCCGAGCGGAAGAAGGAGGCGACGCCGGCGTACGGGGTGTCGCGGGGCATCCGGGGGCCGTACACGTTGTGGTAGCGCAACGAGACCGCCGTACCGTCCGTGGCGCGGGCCCAGGCGGCCGCCAGGTGCTCCTGGGCGAGCTTGGTCGCGGCGTACACGTTGCGCGGGTCGGGCGGGGCGTCCTCGCTGACCAGGCCGGGGGTGAGCGGTGCGCCGCACCGCGGGCAGGGTGGTTCGAAGCGGCCCGCCGCCAGGTCGGCCGCGGCCCGGGGCCCGGGGCGTACGACGCCGTGCGTGGGGCAGTCGTAGCGGCCCTCTCCGTACACCACCATCGACCCGGCCAGCACCAGCCGCCGTACGCCGGCTTCGGCCATGGCGGCGAGCAGGACGGCGGTGCCCAGGTCGTTGCGGGAGACGTACTCGGCCGCGTCCGTGACGCCGTTGCCCAGGCCCACCATGGCGGCCTGGTGGCAGACCGCGTCCACGCCGGACAGGGCGCGGGTGACGGCCGCGCGGTCGCGCACGTCGGCAGCCGGATCGGCCCTGACGTCGTACACGAGCGGCTCGTGCCCGCTCGCCCGCAGCGCCTCGACGACATGGGACCCGATGAACCCGGCACCGCCGGTGACCAGTACACGCATACGGCCACGCTAGACGGGCACGGCACGGCGAGCGGGTGACACGGCCACCGCGTCATGACTCCGTAAGGGCTGGACGCGGGCGCGAAAGCCCTGTTGACGGACGGGTTCGATTTGTAAGTGTTTCAAGAATTCCTGTCAACAACGTTGACTCCGCGGTGCGGCACCCGCACATTACCTATCGGTAGAACCCAGCGGTAACCCCGCGAGCCGCCGCTTCGCGGCCATCGCCGTGCGTGCGCCCACGCGTTCACGCCCCGACGGCCGGTACGTCCATCTGCTCTGAGCCGCCGCAATTCTCGTGCACCCGTTCACGCGCGGGCTCCCCATGCCCGCCTGTTCCCGTGGTCCCCACCCCGAGAAGAGAGAGCACATGCCCAAGCCTGCCCTGCGCCGTGCCGTCGCCGCGACCTCCGCACTCGCCGGTGCGCTGGCCCTCGGCGTCACCGCCGTGCCCGCCCACGCCACGACAACCCTGAACTACGCCGCCCTCGGCGACAGTTACAGCGCCGCCTCGGGTGTCCTGCCCGTCGACACCAGCAACCTCCTGTGTCTGCGCTCCACGGCCAACTACCCCCACGTCATCGCCGCCCGCACCGGCGCCCGGCTCACGGACGTCACCTGTGGTGCCGCCCAGACGAAGGACTTCACACAGTCCCAGTACCCCGGCGTCGCCCCGCAGACGGACGCGGTCACCGCCCACACCGACCTGGTGACGATGACCATCGGCGGCAACGACAACAACACGTTCATCGGCGCCATCCTCGCCTGCGGCACCGCGGGCGTCCTGAGCGGGGGCAAGGGCAGCCCCTGCAAGGACCTGTACGGCAGTACCTTCGACGACGCGATCGACACGAACACCTACCCCGCGCTGAAGAGCGCGCTGCGCAGCGTCCGCGCCAAGGCGCCGGACGCCCGTGTGGCGGTGCTGGGTTACCCGTGGATCACGCCGGCCAAGGCCGACCCGTCCTGCTTCGCCCGGCTGCCCGTCGCCACCGGTGACGTGCCGTACCTGCACGCCCTGCAGGCCCACCTCAACGCCGTCGTCCAGCGTGCCGCCGAGGAGACGGGGGCCACGTACGTGGACTTCTCACAGGCGTCCGAGGGTCACGACGCGTGCCAGGCCGTCGGCACCCGGTGGATCGAGCCGCTCCTGTTCGGGCAGAACATCGTCCCCGTCCACCCCAACGCGCTCGGCGAACAGCGCATGGCCGAGCGCACGACGAGCGTGCTCGGCCTCGGCTGACCGGGGACCGCCGTCCCGGGGTCAGGCCCGTGCGCCGCCGTCGACGCGCAGCACCGTGCCGGTCACGAAGGAGGAACGGTCGCTGAGGAGCCAGGCGGCGGCCTCGGCGATCTCCTCGGGGACGGCCGCGCGGCGCAGCGGGGTGAGCGCCGTCAGCCGGTCCTGAAGTCCGGGGGACTCCGCCTCCCAGGCCCGCATCATCTCGGTCAGGGTGTTGCCGGGGGCGATCGCGTTGACGCGGATGCCCTCCGGGCCGTAGGTCACGGCCGCCGACTCCGTCAGGCTGTTCACCGCCCGCTTCATCGCCCCGTACGCCGGCAGTTCGGGATTGCCCCGCAGACTGCCGACGGACGAGTTGTTGACGATGGCACCCGTACCGGCGGTGGCCCGGATGGCGGCGACCTCGGCGACCATGGCCAGCCACACACCCTTGAGGTTCACCGTGTACACATGGTCGAACTCGGCCTCCGGGAGCTGGTCCAGGGGGCCGGGCGGCTGGATCGTCGCCCCGTTGTTGAAGGCGATGTCGAGCCGGCCGTACCGGTCGACGGTACGGTCCACGGCGGCCCGCACGCTGGCCGCGTCGGCCAGGTCGCACACGATGTGGTCGGCGGTGCCGCCCGCCGCCCGCACCTCCTCGGCCACCGCCTTCAACTGCGCCTCCGTGCGGGAGGCGAGCAGGAGCCGGGCCCCCTCCCGGGCGAACAGCCGCGCCGCGGCGGCGCCGATCCCTCGCCCGGCACCGGTGATGAAGGCGACCTTGCCGGCCAGCAGGCCCGGCGCGGCAGAGTTGTCCCTGTCGTTGTCCATGGCAGCGAGCGTGCGCCCGCGCGCACGGCCCATCCAGGCACCGCCAGTACCTGGATGGGCCCTACGGCACACGCGCACACTGGACGGGTGGACAGAGCGGAACTGGCGGGCTTCCTGCGCAGCAGGCGCGAGCGGATCAGCCCTGCCGATGTGGGAATGGCCGCGGGGCCGCGGCGCCGTACACCGGGGCTGCGCCGCGAGGAGGTCGCGCACCTGGCGTTCATCTCGACCGAGTACTACACCCGGCTGGAGCAGGCCCGCGGACCGCGCCCGTCCCGTGAGGTGCTCGCCGGGCTCGCCCGCGCCCTGCGGCTGTCGGACGCCGAACGCGCGCACCTCCATCTCCTGGCCGGCGCACCGCCGGGTGCCGCGCCCGGACCCTCGCGCGAGGTGCGGCAGAGCATCCTCGACCTGGTGCACCGGCTGCCGCAGTCCGCCGCCTTCGTCACCTCGGCCACGCTGGAGGTGCTCGCCTGGAACGAGCTGGCTGCCGCCCTCATGGAGGACTTCTCGGCGCTGCCTCGCCGCGACCGCAACCTCGCGCGCCGCACCTTCCTCGGGCCGCGCCCGCAGGGCGAGCGGCTGTACGGGGTGTCCGACGTCGACGCGTTCACCCGGCACGCGACGCGCCGGCTGCGCACGGCCGCCGCCCGCTATCCCGACGATCCCGAGGTGACCGCGCTGATCACCGAACTCCGCTCCGGCAGTGAGGAGTTCGCGCGGCTGTGGGACTCCCATGACGTGGACGGCGAACGCACGCTCCGCAAGACGTTCCGGCATCCGCTGGTCGGGCCGGTGACCGTGAACTGCGACGCACTCGACCTCAGCGACCGCGACCAGCAGGTCGTGATCTACACCGCCGTCCCCGGCACGCGGTCCGAGGAGGCGCTGCGGGTGCTGTCGGGGGCGGGGAACATCCCGCTCCGTCCGGGCACCGGCAGGGTGCCGGACGTGACCGGTGTGTTCTGAACCGCGCCGAGGGCTCTGAACCCGGGCGTCCCCGTCGGCTGCCTGCACACCATGTATGCGCGGTGTGTATACATGCTGTGTATAGTGCGCACCACAAGACCGCACACGGGGGCGACGATGACGACCGCTACTTCCAGCCGGCCGCTCGGGCCGGCCGGCCGGCTGCGTGGGCGGGGCCGCTCCGCGGCGACGGCGTTGGCCGTCGGCCTGTTGCTCGGGGTGCTCACCAACGTGGCCCAGGGTCTGCTCCCAGGGGCCTGGCAGCAGATCGCCAACTCCGGCGCCGTCTGGTCGGCCGTCGCGTTCGCCGCCGGAGCGCCGCGGTACCCGCAGGGCTCCGTGTCACGGGCCGCGATCGGAGGCCTCGCGGCGGAGGTGGGTCTCGTCGTCGGCTACTACGGCTGGGCCGAGTTCGGGCGAGACGGCGCGGGGGACCTGCTCTTCCCGCTCGTATGGCTCGCCATGGCCTGCGTGGCGGGGCCGCTGTTCGGTGTCGCCGGCCACTGGTGGCGGAGCGGCCGGGACACGCACCGCCGCGTCACCGGACTGGCGGCACTCGCCGGGATCTTCGGCATGGAGGGCCTGGCGTACGCCTGGAAACTCCACTACGCGCCGCAGGCGTGGGCGTGCCTCGCGCTCGTCGTTCTCACCCCTCTGCTGATGGGCCGCACGCACAAGGAACGCGTCTTGACGCTGGCCACCGCCGCGGCCTTCGCGCCCCTTGCCTACGCCGTCGTCGAACTGCCCCTCCAGACCCTCTCCGCCTGACGCGGTACCCGTGGTGACGGCCTGAGCGAGGGGGTGAAATAGTTGCCTAACGAAACTACGGGGAACGCGTGAAAGGCCCTCCATGCCGTACCTGACCGTCGACTACTCCTCTCACCTGGCCAGAGCCTTCGACCCTGATGCCCTGGTGAAAGAGCTGCATCCGCTCGTGGCCGAGGAGTCCGGTACGTCGGGCGTGTGCAAGACGTTCTTCCGTCCGGCGCAGGCGTATGCCGGGGACAACCCGAGCGAGGAGCCCGGCTTCGTGCACGTGGATGTCGGCCTCAAGCCCGGCCGCCCCGAGGCGCAGAAGGCGCGGTTGTCCGAGCGTGTCCTGGCCCTGCTCGCCAAGCACCTGCCCCTGGACGACGGCGGTGGGCAGCGGGTGTTCCTCTCGGTGGAGGTGCGCGATCTCGCGACCTCCTACCGCCTGTGGCCGTCCGCGCACTGAGCAGCCCAAGCGGAGTCGCTTTCGCGTGGATTTGCTCCGAACTGTCCACATGGGTGAATTCGTTTGTCCGCGGTGACGGTCCCGCACTACCGTGCCGCCGGTGGATCTCTTCTCACGCTCTTGGACGGCATTGCGCACCGCGGTCGCCGAGCTCCCGGACGAGGACTTCGAGCGGCCGTCCGGCTGTACCGGCTGGCTGGTCCGCGATCTGGTGTGCCACCTGGTCATCGACGCGCAGGACGTCCTGATCACCCTGGTCACACCCGCCGGCACCGAACCGACCGTGGACGCGGTCACCTACTGGAAGCTCGTCGAGCCTCCGACCGGCGAGGATCCGCTCGATGCGCTGATCCCGCGGCTGGCCGCCGCATACGGCGAGCCGCGGTGGCTGAAGTTCCACTTGGACGACGTCGGTTCCGCGGCGGGCCGCGCCGCCCGGCTCGCCGATCCGGCCGCCCGTGTCAGCACCCGCGACGAGGTGCTGACCATCGGCGACTACCTGTCCGCGTACGTGGTCGAGTGGACCCTGCACCACCTCGATCTGATCGCCCGTCTGCCGTCCGCAGAGGAGCCGCCCGCCGACACCCTCGCGGCGGCGCGCGCGGCGCTGGAGAAGATCGCCCAGGCGCCGTTCCCCGCCGCGTTCTCCGACAGGGACGCGCTGCTCATCGGTACCGGACGGCGCCCGCCGACCGACGCCGAGAAGGCCGCGTTGGGCCATGTCGCCGCCCAACTCCCGTTCGTCCTCGGCTGAGAAGCCGGGGCACCTCATGAGATGATCTTCTTATCCGGTCACTACCATGTGGCCTCAAGACAACCATTCGACCGGCCCGTTACCCAGGTGCCGTTCGGGGTCGCCGATGCCAGGGACCGCTCCCCGGGCTGCGGTGATCTTCCTGTCCAGGAGGACCTTCCGCATGTTCCGACGTATTGGCAACACCGTCGTCCGACATCCCGTGTGGACGATCGTGGCATGGCTGATCGCCGCGGTGGCGATCGTCGCCACTGCTCCGAGTCTGCCCTCGAACAGTGACGAGAGCAGCTTCCTACCCAAGAGTTACGAGTCCATCAAGGCCGCGGACCTCCAGCAGAAGGCTTTCCCCAGCGCCTTCACCCCGTCCGCGATCGCGCTGTACCAGCGCACCGACGGCGGCAGGCTGACCGCCGCGGACAAGCAGGACGTCGCCCGGATCACCACCGAACTGGGCAACAAGCACATCGACCAGGTGCAGAAGGTCGTCCCCGGCCAGCCGTCGAAGGACGGCAGGTATGACCTGACCCTGGTCCAGATGGACAGCAAGAACGCCGGCCAGCCCAAACAGGCGGACGCGGCCAAGGTGTTGCGCGACGACGTCAAGGCGCTGGCCAAGGGCACGCATCTCGACGTGAAGCTCGGCGGCGCCGCCGCGCAGGCCCTCGACCAGCAGGACTCGTCCAAGCGCGGACAGGCGCTGATCGGCATCGGCACCTTCGTGATCATTCTGGTGACCCTGCTGATCATCTTCCGGGCGCCCATCCTGGCCGTCCTGCCCCTGGTGCTGATCGGCCTGGTGTCGGCCGTCGCCAACGGCCTGATCGCGTACGCCACCAAGCTGTTCGACCTGCAGGCCAACAGCTCGATCTCGTCGATCCTGATCGTCGTGCTCTTCGGCGTGGGTACGGACTACTTCCTGTTCCTGATGTTCCGTTACCGCGAACGCCTGCGCGCCGGTGACGAGCCCAAGCAGGCCATGGTCAACGCGGTCGACCGGGTCGGCGAGGCCATCGCCTCGGCGGCGGGCGCGGTCATCATCGCCTTCCTCGCGCTGGTGCTGTCCACGCTGGGCTTCCTCAAGCAGATGGGCCCGGCGCTCGCCATCGCGGTCGCCGCCACGCTCGTCGCGGGTCTGACCCTGATCCCTGCCGTGGTCTCGCTCATCGGGCCGAAGGTCTTCTGGCCCTCCAAGTCCTGGCAGAAGGAGCCGGAGAACGCCCGGTTCGCCGCACTCGGCCGGGGCGTGCAGCGCCGCCCGGCGCTGACCGCCGCGGTGTCCGGCCTGATCCTGCTCGCGCTGTCGCTCGGCACCTTGAGCTTCCACGCCACGTTCGACCTGGCATCGGGTTCCATGCCGAAGACCAAGGAGTCCATGGTCGTCCAGGACCAGATGCAGAAGGCGTACTCGGCGGGCGCCGCGGCACCCACCGACGTCTACCTGTCGAGCACCGACGGCAAGCCGTTGGACAAGTCCGGCTTCGCCGCGTACGCGCGCAAGCTCGGGGCCGTCGACGGGGTCGCCAGTGCCCGTATGTCCCAGCTGAACAAGGCAGGCACCACCGCGGACTTCACCGTCACGCTCAAGTACGAGGCGTCGACGGACAAGGCGATCGACGCCGTGGGCCGGGTCCGGGACGTCGCCCACTCGGACGCCCCCGACGGCACCGACGCGGTCGTGGGTGGCATGTCCTCGATCTACAAGGACATCAACACCGCGGTCAACCACGACTACAAGACGGTCTTCCCGGTGGCCGCCCTGCTCATCATGGTCATCCTGGGACTGCTGCTGCGCAGCGTGGTCGCCCCCTGGTACCTGATCGCGTCGGTGGGCCTCGGCTTCGGTGCCACCCTCGGCGCCACCGTGTGGATCTTCCAGAAGGGGCAGGGCCACTCGGGGCTGATGTTCATGCTCCCGGTGATCATGTATCTGTTCGTCGTCGCCATCGGCACCGACTACAACATCCTCATGATCGCCCGGCTCCGTGAGGAGGCCCGAGAGGGCCGTGAGCCGCGCGAAGCGGCCGGTATGGCACTGCGGCACGCCGGGCCGACCGTCGCCGCGGCCGGCTTCATCCTGGCGGCGACCTTCGCCACGATGATGCTCGCGGGCAACTCGCTGCTCACGGAGATGGGTTTCGCGGTGTCCTTCGGCATCGCCGTCGCCGCCTTCGTCATGGCGATGTTCTTCACCCCGAGCCTCACCGCACTGATCGGTCACGCCGCGTGGTGGCCGGGGCACGGTGACCGGGTCGAGGCGGTGACCGGCGCCGGCGCGGGAGCCAACGGTTCCGTACCGTCCCCCGGCACCGACCGGGACTCCGTCGCCCACGACCCCGCGGGGCGCCGCAACTAGCAGCAGGGACAGCGTGATACGGGGCCCTGCCGGACCATGACCGTCCGGCAGGGCCCCTGCCGTCGGGCCGCGAGCTGAGCGGCCCGGCGCCCACGCGCTCAGGCGAGACGCGCCGGACCACGGCCATGGCCCCCGGCACCACCGCCACCGGCCCGTCGTCGGCGTGCCGCCGGCACCAGCGGTCCGGCGAGTACGGCCGAGTCCGCGTGACCGGAGCCTGCCGCCGGCACACCTCTCCCGAGCCGGACCCGCCTCCTCCCATGGTCGGCGGCCGACTGTCCCCGGCGGGCCGTACGACGTCGTGCGCGGCCACGGTGCCGCATCGCCGATGAGCCCGCGTCCGGCCGTCGGCGGCGCAGCACGGCGTACCGGGACCAGGCGGCGCACCTGCGAACAGTGGCTCGCTGCGGACCAGGTTGAGTCCGGGTCACAGCGGAAGGAACGCCCGGCCGGTCTGGACACCCTCCGGCGACGAGGGCACGGCCGCCCCGGACCCGCTCCCGCCTCGACCCGGCGGCCCCGGGGCCGGGCCGATAGGGTGGGTAGCAGGTGGGGGCATCCGGGTCGTCGCGATCCGGCCGACCGGCCGGCATGGAAGAAGTGATGCCGATGATCTCCGACATGGTTCTGGTGCCCACCAGCGACGCCACGCTCCCAGGTGACCTCGTGGTCCCGGCGGCGGCGCGGGCCGTGGTGCTCTTCGCACACGGCAGCGGCAGCTCCCGGCACAGTCCGCGCAACCGTATGGTGGCCGCCGAACTGCGCACCGCCGGGTTCGGCACGCTGCTGATGGATCTGCTCAGCGAACGGGAGGAGCGGCACGACGCGCTGACCGGCGAGCACCGCTTCGACATCCCGTTCCTCGGCCGGCGGCTGGTGGCCGCGATCGACTGGCTGGACACCCAGCCCGACACCCGCGGCCTCCCGGTCGTGCTGTTCGGCGCCAGTACGGGTGCCGCCGCCGCGCTGGTGGCCGCGGCGGAGCGGCCGGACCGGGTGCTGACCGTGGTGTCGCGAGGCGGCCGGCCCGATCTGGCGGGCGAGGCCCTGGAACAGGTGCGGGTCCCCGTTCTGCTGATCGTCGGCGGCGAGGACCAGCAGGTGCAGGAACTGAACGAGGAGGCCGCCCGGCGCCTGCGGGCCCCGCATTCCCTCTCCGTGGTTCCCGGGGCGACACACTTGTTCGGCGAACCCGGCGCCCTGGAACAGGTCGCCGGGGAGGCCAGGCAGTGGTGCGACGACCAGCTGAGCACCGCGCGGGAGCCGGGGCGGACCGCACAGCGGGACGACTGACCGGTCGCCCCGACGGCACGGGCCGACCCGTCTGCGAGGTCACCCATCAGCTCGCGTCCAGTCTGCCGAAGTACTCGGCGTAGCGGGCCGGCAGCTGGGACAGGAGGTGGTCGATCTGCCGGTCCGGGACCGCGTCGGCGACCGTGGACAGCACGGCGTCCGCGTCCCACTCCGCCGTACGGGGACGGGCGCCCGTCTGCACGGACACCCGCCGGAGGAACTCGTCACAGTCGAACGACTCCGGACGCCCTCGGTCCAGGTGCAGCGCCTCGTCCAACGGGGCGGGCAACCGGGCCGCCAGTTCGTCGGCCTCCTGCGCGGCGATCCGGGTCGCGAGCACCCACAGCACCGCCTCGCAGACGTGCTCGGCCTCCTCCCGGCTGCGGTACTCGCCGCGGTCGCGGACCTGGGTCAGGAACTCTTCCAGTTGCACGGCGGCCTCCCAATGTCGTCGCACGCCGTCACGGCGAGCCGCTCCCTTACAGTCTGCCGCGCAGTCGCCGCGGGAGGCGCTCCCGGCCCGGGCCGGGAGCGAGGTGGGCCCACTCACGGACCGGGCCGGACGGCCGACCGTGCTCGGGGGCGCTGGGCTACAGCTCCGCCCGGACCGTGCGGGCGGCGGCGACCGGGTAGACACCGGCTCCGGCCTCACGGGGGGGGGGAGCCGAGGGCGGCCAGCCCCCGGGCGCAGGAGGCCACCAGCAGCCTGGGCCGGTCGGTGAGGGTGCCGAGGTCGCGGCAGGCTTGGGCGGCGGCGTTCGGTTCGGACGGGTGGGGCCGCCGGGGGCACGGTGGATCACCTGCGCCGACAGGACGGTGAGGTGGGACACGCGGCCGCGACGTGTGAGCGGGACCGGGAGCGGGAAGAGACGCGTGGCTCCCAAGTCCGTGCTGCGCAAATCCGATTGAGAACGGCAAGTGGGTGTGCACCCGACGAAAACGGATAAGGTGAGAGGCCGGGCCGGACGGCCACGAGGCGGGGAGGGATCGGCCATGAGCGAGGAACGGTTCGAGGGCGGCTGGTACGTGGACGAGCGGTGCGCGAACTGCGATGTCGCGCGGCAGCTCGCCCCCGGTCTGATCGGTGAGGTCGACGGGCGCGCGGCTGTCCTGCGCCAGCCTCGCGACCGGACCGAGGCACGCCGGTTGCACGCCGCAGCGCATGCCTGCCAGACCCGGTCGATCCATCCGCCGGGCGGCCGGCTGGACGCCGCGCTGGACCCCTTTCCGATGGCTCTGGACGACACCGTGCACCTGTGCGGACACAACTCCAGGCAGACCGCGGGCGCCAACTCCTATCTGTTACGTCGCCCCGGCGGCACCGTGATGATGGTGGACACTCCGCGCTGGAGCACCGCCCTGGCCGCGCGCTACGAGGCGCTGGGCCCCGTCACCGACGTCCTGCTCACCCACCGCGACCACGCGGCGCACGGGCGAAGCTACGCCGACCGCTTCGGTGCCCGGCTGTGGATCCACGAGGGAGACCTGGACGCCGCCCCGGACGCCGACCGTGTGCTTCGCGGCACCGACCCCACAGAGATCGCCGACGGCGTGATCGCGCATCCCCTGCCGGGACACACACGGGGCAGCGTGCTCTTCGTCGCCGACGAGCGGTACTGCTTCAGTGGCGACAGCTTCTACTGGTCGCGCACCACGGGGGACATCGAGGTGGCCGAGAGCGTCACCTGGTACTCCATCAGCGAGCTGGCCGCCTCCCTGGCACGGACCGCCGGCGGGCTGCGCTTCGAGTGGCTGCTGCCGGGGCACGGCGACCGCCGCCGGCTGCCCGCCGACGAGATGGCCCGGCGACTGCGCCTGCTGACGGCTCGGACCCGGGAACTGCGGCCCCGGCCCATCGATTTCACCGCGATGCGCTGGTGACGTCCCGGTCCGGGCCGCCCGCCGGGGGCGTCCGCCGTGTCAGCGGCGGGGCGCAGGCGTGTCCCCTCGCCCCCTGCGCTGTTTCCGGGGGCACCGGTGGGACCATCGGGTGCCATGCGTGCTGCGTACATTGAGGAGCTCGGACCCGCGGACGCCATCCGCTACGGAGAGATCGCCGCTCCCCGGCCCGGTCCCACCGACGTACTGGTGAACGTCCTCGCCACCGCGGTCAACCCGGTGGACACCCTCGTACGGTCGGGGATGTTCCCCACCCCGGTGGTGTTCCCCTTCGTCGTGGGCCGTGACCTGGTCGGCACGGTTGCCGAGGCGGGTCCCGGTGTCCCCGGCTTCCGCGCCGGGGACCAGGTGTGGTGCAACAGCCTCGGGCACGGCGGGCGACAGGGCGCGGCAGCGGAGCAGGCGGTGGTGGCGGCCGATCGGCTCTACCACCTGCCCGAGGGAGTCGATCCGGTGGCGGCGGTGGCGGCGGTCCATCCGGCGGCGACCGCGTATCTGGCGCTGTTCGTCCACGGGCGGCTCCGCGTGGGGGAGACCGTGCTGGTCGCCGGCGCCGCGGGCAATGTCGGCAGTGCGATGGTGACGATGGCGGCGCGGGCCGGCGCGCGCGTCCTGGCCACGGCCGGCGCACGGGACGGGCGGTACTGCGCGGAGCTGGGCGCGGCCGAGGTGTTCGACTACCGGGATGTGGAACTGACCGAGAGGATCCGCCGGGCGGCGCCGGCCGGGCTCGACCTGTATGTGGACACGGCCGGCGTCAACGACCTCGAGACCACGGTGGAACTGCTCGCCCTGAGGGGCCGCGTGGTGCTCATGGCCGGCATCCGGACCCGCCCCGTGCTGCCCGCCGGCGCCCTGTACGTGAACGACCGCTCCGTCGTGGGGTTCGTGATCTCGCACGCGACGCCCGACGAACTCGCCGCAGCCGCCGCCTGCCTCAACGACCTGTTCGCTCACGGTGCGCTGCGCCCGCGGAACGTCGAGGTCCTCCCGCTGAGCGCGGCAGCCGACGTGCACGCCCGGATGGAGAGGGGCGAGCTGCGGGGGCGGCGCGCCGTCCTGCGTACGGCTCTCACCGCCGCCGGCTGACTTCGGCCGGCCCATCGCCCTCAGGGGGCCGGGCGAAGGCGCTGAGCGCCCAGTCGGCGAAGCCGGTCCAGGGGATCTCCGGGTGGGCGGCGTGCAGTGCGGGGATGTCGACGCGGTAGCCCGGGCCGTTCAGGAACGTCCACATCGCGTGCATGTCCGGGTCGCCGACCGCCGTGAGAGGCACTTGCTCATGGCGGACCTCCCGGCCCAGCGCGGTGCCGAGCGCGGCCGCCATCTGCGCGGGAGTGGGCGCGTCGCCGGCCAGCTCGATGCGCTGCCCGACGTACCGGGCAGGATGGAGGAGCACGTCCGCCGCGAACGCGCCGAGGTCGGGGCGGGCGAGCTGCTGCAACGGCCGGTCCGGCGGCAGCGGCAGATCGAGAACGCCGCCGGCGATGCGCTCCGCTCCGCCCAGCGCGTTGTCGAAGAAGTACGTCGGCCCCAGGATCGTGTGGGGGACATCGCTCAGGGCCAGCTCGGCCTCGATGCGCGCCTTGCTCTCGAAGTGCGGTACGCCGCTGCGTTGGTCCGCCCCGGCGACCGAGCTGAAGACGAGGTGCGGTACACGCGCCGTCCCGGCCGCGGCCACGATCGCCCGTCCCTGGTCCACCTCCGCCTCCGGGCCGGCCTCGAAGGGGGTGGTGAACGCGAAGACCCCGGCCACACCGCGCATCGCGGCGGCGAGCGACTCGCGATCGCTCAGGGATCCCGCCACCACGTCGGCGCCCCGCTCGGCCAGTGCCCGCGCCGCGCCGCGCCCCGGGTCGCGCACCAGGGCGCGGAGCCGGGCCCCGCGGCCCAGCAGAGCCTCGGTCACGGCCCTGCCCTGTCCGCCGGCCGCCGCAAGCACCAGGATCGGCTCATCGACCATCGCAGGGTTACCTTCCTTCTGGAGGGACGCAAACGGAACGGACGCTGCCACTGATCATGAGGTACGGCCTCGGCGGCGACGAGGATCACCATGCCGGGGCCCGTGATCATGGCATAGTAGTTGAACATAGAACAATGCTTTCGGGAGGCGGTCCACGGTGAGCAACGTCGAGACGAAACCCGCGGAAGTGCGGTGCGGTGGAGCGGTGGACGGCGGGCCGTCGGACGGCGCCGGGCCGGTCGAGGTACTGACCCCGCGCGACGTCCCCCTCGGCGGCCCCCGCGCGATGACCGTGCGGCGGACACTGCCGCAGCGCGCCCGGACCCTGATCGGCGCCTGGTGCTTCGCCGACCACTACGGCCCCGACGACGTCTCGGTGACGGGCGGTATGGACGTCGCCCCGCATCCGCACACCGGCCTGCAGACGGTGAGCTGGCTGTTCACCGGGGAGATCGAGCACCGGGACAGCATGGGCAGCCACGCCCGCGTGCGGCCCGGCGAGCTGAACCTCATGACGGGCGGCTACGGCATAGCCCACTCGGAGGTCTCCACCCCGGGGACGACCATCCTGCACGGCGTGCAGCTGTGGGTGGCGCTGCCGGAGGAGCACCGCACCACCGAACGGGACTTCCAGCACCACGCACCTGAACCCGTACTGAGCGACGGGGCCCGGATCAGCGTGTTCCTCGGCTCCCTCGCCGGCCGCGTCTCCCCGGTGCGGACCTTCACGCCCCTGCTCGGCGCCGAGATCGTCCTCCAGCCGCGCGCGACCCTCACGCTCGCTGTGGACCCCGGCTTCGAGCACGGCCTCCTCGTCGACCAGGGCACGGTGCGCCTGGCCGGCACCTGATCGCTCCCGCGGAGCTGGGCTACGTCCCGCCGGGCGCCGGCGCGCTGACGCTGACGAACGAGTCGGACGACGTCGCCCGGACGGTGCTGCTCGGCGGCACCCCGTTCGAGGAGGAGATCGTCATGTGGTGGAACTTCATCGGGCGCAGCCACGAGGACATCGCCAAGGCCCGGGACGACTGGCAGAACGCCTCCGACCGGTTCGGCGCCGTCGAAGGCTATCCGGGAGAGCGGCTGCCCGCCCCCGCCCTGCCGCACGCGGTCATCACCCCGCGCAGGAACCCACGCCGCCACTGAACCATCGGACGCGGCACCGACCACCCGGCGCGCCCCGACCGCCCGGTGCGGCACCGACTCCCGACGCGCTGCCCACCCTCCTCAGAAAGGCACCCGATGAGCCAGCCTTCCGCCGCTCCGACCGTCGAGCGGAACGACGCCGAGAACCGGTACGACATCCTGGTCGACGGCAAGCGTGCCGGACTGACCGCCTACCTCGACCGCGGTGAGCAGCGCGTCTTCTACCACACCGAGATCGACGACGCCTTCGCCGGACAGGGCCTGGCGTCCCGGCTGGTCCGGGAGGCGCTCACCGACGTACGCGAGTCCGGAAAGCGGATCGTGCCCGTCTGCCCGTACGTCGCCAAGTTCCTGCAGAAGCACGAGGAGTTCGCCGACATCACCGACCCCGCGACCCCCGACGTCCTGCGATGGCTGGACACCGCACTGGACTGACCGTCACACCGGGGGCCCGGCCGGGCGGAACCACCGGACGGCCGCGACGGGCACACCGACGGCACCGAGGAGTTCCCGCGCCGTGGACCATCCGTCCCCTACCGTGACGTTCGGTTCAAGGGCCGCGCGCAACGGGATGGAGTGCGGAAGGTGCCGTTCGCTGAGTCGGGCCGTGACGGTGGGTCCCCACCCCCACCCGGGTCGCCCCCGGTGTCCGGGCGGGGCTCCCACGCACCGCTCCTGGCCGTGTGCGCGGGCTACTTCATGGTGATCCTCGATGTGACGATCATCAATGTCGCCGTACCGGTGATCGGCCGGGACCTGTCCGCCTCGCTCACCGGGATCCAGTGGATCACCGACGGGTACACCCTCGTCTTCGCCGGACTGCTGCTCAGTGCCGGCGCGCTGGGTGACCGGCTGGGCAACCGCCGGGTCTTCTGCGCGGGCGTCGGAGTGTTCACCGTGGCCTCCGCCGCGTGCGCCCTCGCGCCGGACGCCCCCTTCCTGGTGACGGCGCGCCTGGTGGAGGGACTCGGCGCGGCACTGATCGTGCCCGGCTCCCTGGCGCTGCTCCAGCAGTCCTACCCGGAGCCGCCGGAACGGTCGCGGGCCTTCGGGCTGTGGGGTTCGATGGCGGGCATCGCCGCCTCGGCCGGACCGCTGCTCGGTGGACTGCTGGTCTCGACGGTGGGCTGGCGCTGGGTGTTCCTCATCAATCTGCCCGTCGGCGTCGCCTGCCTGGCGCTGACGCGGCGGTACGTGGCGCGTTCCCCCCGGCGCGCCGGCCGGGCTCTGGACTGGCCGGCCCAGTGTGCGGTGGTGGCGGCGGTGGCACTCCTGACGGCCGCGCTCAACGAGGCCGGACGGCGCGGCTGGTCCGACCCTGCCGTTCTCGCGGGGCTGGGTCTGGCCATGATCGCCGCAGCCGCGTTCGTGCTCCGCGAGCGCCTGGCAGCGACTCCCGCCCTCCCCCTGAGCCTGCTGCGCTCGCGCGCGATGGGCGGCGGAGCCGTCATCGGCATGCTGTTCAACTTCGCCTTCTACGGCATGGTGTTCACCGCCAGCCTGGAGTTCCAGCACCAGCGCGGCTACAGCGCCCTCGGCACCGGAGTCGCGCTGTTCCCGGCGGTGGCGATGACCACGTTCGCCTCCGTCCTGTCGGGTCGGCTGGCGCGCCGTACCGGCGACCGTCCGCTGGTGATCTCCGGCATGCTGCTCGCAGCCCTGGGGCTGGCCGGCTGGGCGGCGGCCGGGACCGATCCCGCCTACCCGCTGCTGGTGGCACCGATGATGGCCGCGGGCTTCGGTACGTCCTTCGCCCTCACAGGCTCGACCTCGACCATGATGGGCGCCGCGCCGCCGGCCTACTCAGGGACCGCCTCCGCCCTGTTCAACACCACACGTCAAGTCGGCAGCGCCACCGGCGTCGCGCTCGGCGGCAGCCTCCTCGCCACAGCGGACAGCTATGGCACCGGCCTGCGGATCAGCATGGCCGCCGGCGCTCTCGCCTATCTCACGGCCGCCGTCCTCGCTTTTTTGTGCGTCCCGGCCAGGCCTCGGTCCCACAGGGCGTGAGCGGCGGAGACGTCCTAGTCCCGTCGCCGGGATCCCCGAACAGTCCGTCCGTACCACCGTCATCCTCCGTACCCCCCGGCGCGGCAGCGTGGCCCCATGACGTACGACCCCCTGCCCTCCGTCGATGCCCTCATGGCCCTGCTGGCCGACTGCGCGGACGTCTGGGACACCCCGGACCGGTCCGGCGACCCCGTGGACATCCTGGCCTACGGCCTTCAGGTGGCCGCCCTGCTCGCCGTGAGCCATCCGGACGACGCGGAGCTGCAGTTGGCCGGCCTGGTCCACGACATCGGCCACTTCCTGGTCCCCGCCGACGGGGAGGGACACGGCAGGCATGCCGCGGCGGCGGTCGAGGGTCTGCTGGGGCGGCGGGTCGCCCGCCTGGTCGCCGCGCACATCCCGGCCAAACGGTATCTGGCCGCGGCCGACCCGCAGCTGGCGCTGTCCCCGGAGAGCGCACGCACACTCGGTTGTCAGGGCGGCCCCATGACTCCGGCCGAGGCGATGGCCTTCTAGGCCGACCCGGACTTTCACGCGGCGATCGCACTGCGCCGTGCGGACGACGCCGGGAAGGTGGTGGGCCTGCCGGTGCCTCCGCTCGAGTCATGGCGGCCGCTCGTGGAGCGAGTCGCTGACGGCGGTTAGCCGGACCCACACGACACGCCGGCAGGGCGCGTGACGCCTCGGCTGGATGCGTGCGGTGTTGTGGCGGGGCGCGTGATGCCTCGGCTCGGGTGGGTGCGGGGCTGCGGGCGGTGCGCGCGGCGTCTCGGCCGGATGCGTGCGGTGCTGCGGCAGAGTGCGTGGCGTCTCGGCTGGATGCGTGCGGTGTTGTGGCGGGGCGCGTGATGGCTCGGCTCGGGTGGGTGCGGTGCTGCGGCAGAGTGCGTGGCGTCTCGGCTGGATGCGTGCGACGTGTCGGCGGGACACTGCACGCCTCGGCCGGACGCGTGCGGCGCTGTGGCAGGGCGCCTGACGCCGCACCCGGAAACTCACAACGCGGTGGCAGCGCGCGTGACGCCTCAGCCCGACGCGCACGCGACGCTCCCGCAAGGCGCGCCGCGCCTCGGCCGGATACCCGGACGCGGGCCGGCGGCGGTGGGCCAGGGCCGGTGTCGGGGCTGATTCCGTGGGCCGGGCGGAGGAACCGGTGTGCGGTGGGCGGCATCAGTGGGTGGCTCCCTCGGTGACCTTCAGATCGTGGCCCCTCGGGGTGCCGGCGGCGGCGAGCAGCAGGGCACGCAGTCCGTGGGCGACCGTGGTCGGCTCAAGGGCCGGGGCGGTACCGTCGGTGACCTGTTCCGGCGCCCAGGGCACATGCACGAAACCACCCCGGACGTGCGGGAATTCGGTGGCCAGGAGGTGGCCGAGGCCGTACGCGACGTGGTTGCAGACGAACGTGCCGGCCGTGTTGGACACGGCCGCCGGGACACCGGCCGCGCGCAGGGCGGCGACGCAGGCCTTCACGGGGAGGGCGGAGAAGTAGGCGGCGGGGCCGTCCGGGACCACGGGCTCGTCGACGGGCTGGTTGCCCGCGTTGTCGGGGATGCGTGCGTCGTCGAGGTTGATGGCGACGCGTTCGACGGTGACGCCGGGGCGGCCGCCCGCCTGGCCCAGGCACAGGACCAGGTCGGGGCGCGCCGCGTGGACGGCGGCGCGCAGAGTGGCGAGGGACGTGCCGAAGACGCAGGGGAGTTCGGCGGCGGTGACCGTGAGCCCGGCCGGAGGCTCGGCGGCCACCAGGGAGGCGGCCCGCCAGGACGGGTTGACCTGCTGGCCGTCGAAGGGGGCGAAACCGGTGATGAGCACGCGGGTCATGGCACTTCCTTCACTCAGAACGCGAACAGCGCCATGATCACCGTGGAGCAGGCCAGGAGCGGGAGAGCCGTCGGGATCTGTGTCTTGATCGGGCCGTACTGATCCTTCAGTTCGAGCAGGGTGGCCGGGACGATGTTGAAGTTGGCGGCCATCGGCGTACACAGCGTTCCGGAGAATCCGGCCAGCATGCCGAGCGCGAGGACGGCCGGCGGGTTGCCGTGCATCTGCTGGACGAGGACGGGCCAGCCGATCGCGGCGGTCATCACGGGGAACGCGGCGAACGCGTTGCCCATGATCAGCGTGAACAGGAACATGCCGACGCAGTACGCGAGGACGGCGAGGTACTTCGCGTTGTCCGGCAGGACGTCGTGCACGATCCTGCCGACCTGCGTGCCGACCCCCGCCAGCGCGAAGATCGAGCCGAGCACGGCGAGGAGCTGGGGCAGCAGCAGGGCGGAGCCCATCGCCTCCAGCATGGAACGGCCGGAGTGGAGCGGTACGGACAGCTTGCGCTCGCCGGTGACCAGCATGCCGACGACGAGGGCGACGAGACAGCCGACGCCGAGCCCGAGGAGGGTGGCCTTGCCGGTCTCGAACAGGCCGGACGTGTCGAGCAGCGAGGCGCAGACGATGGCGACGAGCGGGATCGTCAGGGCGGGGATGAAGATCCTGTTGCCGAGCCGGGTCGCGGAGGCCTCGCGTTCCTCGGTGGTGCTGGTGACGGGTGTGCCCTTGCCGAGGAAGTTGAAGCCGGCGAGCACGATGAGGGTGAGGACCGCGACGCCGAGCGGCTCGGCGGGCAGCGTCCAGCCGCCGTTCTTCGCGGTGGCGTTGGCGACGCCGGTGCCGTAGGGGAAGGTGAGCCCGAGCAGGCCCCAGAACGCGGCGGACGTCCACCCCCTGGGGTTGCTGCGGTCGGCGGCCATCTGGACGGCCATGACGACGAAGACGAGCCCCACCAGCCAGTAGAGCCACTCGACCTTGATCACTTGCTGTTCTCCTTCGGAAGCGGCAGGTCGTGTTCGGCGGCGGCGAGCGCCATCTCCCGCTGCAACTGCCGGTCCAGCAGCAGCAGACGGGCGCCGTGCACGAGGAAGGCGCAGACGGCGAGCGGTATCGCCCACAGGGCCAGCTGGGTCGGTTCGAGGTTCTGGTGGTACGTCGAGTTGACGAAGCCCGTGATCAGGAGGATCGAACCGATCGCGATGAAGCAGTCCTCGCCGAAGAACAGGCCCACGGTGTCCGAGGACGCGGCGTAGGAACGTACCTTCTCCCGCATCCGCTCGGGCAGCGCCGCGCCCGTCGTGCGCTCGGCGGCGGCCTCGGCCATGGGGGCGACGAGGGGCCGCACCGTCTGCGCGGGACCGCACATGCCGGTGAGGCCGAACGCGGCGGTGACCTGGCGGATCAGCAGATAGACGGTGAGGAACCGGCCGGCGCTGAGACTGCCGAGCCGTCCGATCAGCCTGCGGGCCTGCTCGCGCAGGCCGTAGCGCTCCAGGAGGCCGATCACGGGGAGGACGACGGCGAAGACGGTGACCGAGCGGCTGTCGGCGAAGGACCGGCCGAAGGCCGCGAGGACCTCCAGCGGGTTCATCCCGCCGATCAGGCCGGTGAAGACACCGGCGACACCGACCACGAGGACGGGGTTGCGGCGCGTGACGAATCCGAGGATCACCACGACCACGCCGAGGAGAACGATCATGCGGCTGCCTTAGGCGTGAGCGGGCGGGACGCCCGAGCGGCGCGGATCCGGGGGCCCGGATCCGTGAGGGATGCCCGGGACCCTAGGGGATCGTTCAACGATCGAACAAGGGGTAGGACACGGAAAATCAATCTCTTGTCGGATCGTTCAACAATCGCCTACCTTGGAAGACGTGATCGACCTCAACGCAGACCTCGGTGAGGGCTTCGGCCGCTGGACCCTCACCGACGACGACGCCCTGCTCTCCGTCGTGACCAGCGCCAACGTCGCCTGCGGCTTCCACGCCGGTGACCCCTCGGTGATGCGCCGCGTCTGCGCCCTCGCCGCCGAACGCGGCGTCCGGATCGGGGCCCAGGTCTCCTACCGCGACCTGGCCGGCTTCGGCCGCCGCGCCATGGACGTGCCCGGCGACGAACTGGCGGCCGAGATCGCCTACCAGATCGGGGCGCTGCGGGTCTTCGCCGAGGCCGCCGGCGCCGAGGTGGCCTACGTCAAGCCGCACGGCGCGCTCTACAACCGCACCGTGCACGACGCCGAGCAGGCCGCGGCCGTCGTGGCCGGCGTGCGCCTGGCGGGCGGAGGTCTGCCGGTGCTCGGCCTGCCCGGGTCACGGCTGCTCACCGCCGCCCGGCAGACAGGCCTCACCGCCGTACCCGAGGCCTTCGCGGACCGCGCCTACACCCCCGCGGGCACGCTCGTGCCCCGCCGCGACCCAGGCGCCGTGGTGACCGACGAGGACACCGTGGTACGGCGCGCGCTGGCGTTCGCGGTGGACGGGGCCGTAGCGGCCGTGGACGGTACGACCGTGCCGGTGGCCGCCCGCTCCCTGTGCGTCCACGGCGACACCCCGGGCGCCGCCCGCATCGCCGCGCGGGTCCGTGCGGCACTCGACGCGGCCGGAGTCGAGGTGAGGTCGTTCGCATGACCGAGAGACGGTCCGTGCAGGTGCGCCCCGCCGGGCGGCACGCCCTGCTCGTCGAACTGCCGGACGCCGAGCGCACCGGTGCCTTCCACGCCGAACTCCTGCGGCGGCGCGCCGCGGGCACCCTGCCGCCGGTCGAGGAGATCGTGCCGGGCGCGCGGACCGTACTCCTGGACGGCGTCAGAGACCCGGAGGACCTGTCGCGCCGGATCGCCGACTGGGACGTGCCCTCCCGCGCCGCCGACGACGGGGGAGTGGTGGAGATCCCCGTGCGCTACGACGGCCCGGACCTGGCCCAAGTGGCCGCCCTGTGGGGCGTCGGCGCGGACGAGGTCGCCACCCGGCACGCGTCGTACACCTACCGTGTCGCCTTCTGCGGATTCGCCCCCGGCTTCGGCTACCTCACCGGACTGCCCGCCGAGCTGCACGTGCCCCGCCGCGACACCCCCCGCACCCGGGTCCCGGCCGGGGCGGTCGCGCTCGCCGGTCCCTACAGCGCGGTGTACCCGCGCGCCACCCCGGGCGGCTGGCAGCTGATCGGGACCATGCCGGACCCGGCACCGCTGTGGGACCTCACCCGGGAGGAGCCGGCGCTCCTCACGCCGGGCACCCGGGTGCGGTTCGTGGCCGAGGACGGCACGCCATGAACGGCAGTCTCGCCGTCGTACGCTCCGGCGCCCTCACCACCGTCCAGGACCGCGGCCGGCGCGGCCACGCCCACCTGGGCGTTCCCCGCTCCGGGGCCCTGGACGCCCCCGCCATGCACCTGGCCAACCGGCTCCTCGGCAACGCCCCCGACGCCGCCGTCCTGGAGACCACCCTGACCGGCTGCGCCCTGCGCCCGGATCGCGCCGTGACCGTCGTGGTCGGCGGAGCGCCCTGCCCGGTGACGGCCGACGGCCGGCCGGCGGCCTGGGGAGTGCCCGTACGGGTACCCGCGGGCGCCGTCCTGGACGTGGGAGGCGTGACGGCGGGCGTGCGCTCGTACGTGGCCGTCGCCGGCGGCATCGCCGTCGAGCCCGTCCTCGGCAGCCGCGCGACGGACCTGCTCTCCGGACTCGGCCCGGCGCCCCTGCGCGACGGGGACGTCCTCCCGCTGGGCGCTCCACCCCGCCGGCCGGCGCTCCCGGACAGCGCTCCCTGGCCGGCGCCCCCCACCGAACTGACCCTGCCCCTGCGCCTGGGACCTCGCACGGACTGGTTCACACCCGCCGCGCTGCACACCCTCACGACGGCGACATACCGCGTGTCGCAGCACAGCAATCGCATCGGCCTGCGCACCGAGGGGCCGCCGCTGGAGCGGGTGTCGGCCGGCGAGCTGCCGAGCGAGGGCATGGTGCTCGGTGCCGTCCAGGTGCCCCCGGACGGGCGCCCCGTGGTGTTCCTGCACGACCACCCCACCACCGGCGGCTACCCGGTGATCGGCGTCGTCGCCGAGGCGGCCCTGGCGGCGGCTGCCCAGGCCGCGGCGGGCACCCCGATCCGCTTCACGCCGGGGTGACACGCCCGCACGACCGGGGTCGCCTCCTTGCTGCGGGGTGCCGGGCGTTCGGCGGTGGGTGATTCTGAAGGGGTGGGTGGTGTCCGAGCCCGTCGGATCGCGGCGCACTACGCCGTCCCGGGCCACCGGGCGGTACGCGTGACGCTCGTCGCCGCAGCCGGTTTCTACCTCTTCCGCTACGGCTTCGACCGTCCCGTGGCGGCGACGTACGCCCTGTTCGCCGCCGTGGCCCTGGGCGGACTCGCCAAGATCCCGGGCACCGGCCGACAGCGGGCCGCGACCGTGCTGCGGCTGCTTCCGGTGTGCTGGCTGCTCGTCGTCGTCGGCACCCTTCTGTCGGTGCGGACCTGGAGCGCCGTCGTCGGCATGCTGGCGGTCGGCTTCGCGCTGGCCTTCGCCGCCGTGGGCGGCCCGCGTCCGGCCGGAGCGGCGCCGGGCCTGCAACTCCTCTACATCCTCCCGTCCTTCCCGCCCTACGCGCCCGGCACGCTCGGCGAGCGGCTCGTCGGCACCACCACCGGACTGGCCCTCTTCATCGCCGCCGAGGCACTGATCTTCCCCGAACCCGGCCCGCCCACCTACCGGGAACGGGCCACCCACGCCGCGCGCACCGCCGCACACTGCGCGACCCTCCTCGCCGCACCCCCGTACACCCTGACCGACCCGGACATTCAGGCAGCCTGGGAGACCGGCCGGTCGCTGCGGTCCCTGACCGTGCCCGAGGCGGAACGCCCGGCCGGGCCAGGGGTGCGTGACCGTGCCCTCGCCCACACCGGCCTCGCCACGCGCACCGTGCTCAGCCGCCTGGCGCAACTGCCCGGCGCGCCGGGCGGTCATCCGGGCCCCGAGGTCACCGCCGTACTGCGGGCCGCCGCGCGGCTGGCCACGGCGACCGCGACCTGCCTGGACACCGGCAGCTCGCCGGTGGCGGCATACGAGGACCTGACCAAGGCGCGGGCGCACCTGTCCGCGCTGTCCGCGGGCCCGGTTCCGCCCGGCGCCCCCGCAGGGGATTCCGGGGCCGTCGGGGCGGCGCCGGTCGGGGACCTGGCGTCCGCGGGCTCGGCTGTCCCTGAGGGTTTCGCGCCTACGGGCTCGGCTCCCGCCGGGGGTTCCGCGTCGGCCGAGCACGTGCCCGCCGAGGACTTCGCGTCGGCCGACCAGGTGGCCGCCGGGGACTTCCCGTGCGCGGGTCCGGCCGGCCCTGGGGAGTCCGGGGCCGCGGGCTCGGTCGCCGCCAGGGACCTCACATCCTCGGACTCGGCCGCCGATCCGGCCTCCGCCGGGGACCTGACGCCGGCGGGCTCGGCGCCCGCCGGGGATTCGGGGCCCGTCGGGGATTCGGGGCCCGCCGGGGCGGCGCGCTCCGAGGATGCCCCGCCTGCCGGGCAGACCCCCGCCAGAGATCCCGTGTCCGGAACCGCTCGCGCGCCGGGCTTCACGCCTGCCGTGCTGTGCCGGCACGCCGCAGTCCTGGAGATCGCCGACGCGGCGCTGGCCATGGCCACGGCGGCCGATCTGGCCGTGCACGGCAGACACGCCGCGGTGGAGATACCGCGAGGCCGCTTCTGGTACGCCGGGGCGCGGGCGCCGATGCTGTGGTGGCACCGGGTGTGCGGCCATGCCGGGCGCCGGTCGGTGTTCTTCCAGAACGCGGTCCGTATCGCCCTGGCCCTGACCGCCGCCCGGCTCGTGGCGGGGGTGGACACGCTGCCCCACGGATTCTGGGCCACGCTGGCCGCCCTCACCCTCACCCGGACCACCATGGACGAGACCTGGCACACCATCCGTCTGGCACTCGCGGGCACCCTGGCGGGAGCCCTCGTCACCGCCGGAGTCCTGAGCCTGGCCGGACCCCACACCGCCGTCTACGCCGTCGTCCTGCCGCTGTGGATGCTGATCGCCTTCACCGTGGGCCCGGTCAGGGGCGTCGGCTGGGCGCAGGGCCTGTTCACCGTGCTCGTGGCGCTGGTCTTCGCCCAGTTGGCCCCGCCGACCTGGCGACTGGCGGAGGTCAGGATGCTGGACGTGCTGGTCGGCAGTGCCATCGGCGCCGTCTTCGGACTGCTGGCCTGGCCGCGCGGCGCGCACGACGAGTTGCGTCACGCGGCGGCTGAACTCCTGCGCCGGGCGGCCGAGATCGTGGTGGCGACCGGCGCCTCGGTGGCGGGCTGTGGTGCGGTGGTCGCGGCCACGGGCGTGCCTGGCCACCGGTCGTTGCAGAGTGCCGTCATCCTCGCCGAGTCCGCCTACGCGCAGTCCCTGAGCGAGCCGACGCCCTTCGGCGGCACGCCGCGCCGCGCCGGGCTGCGGACCGTGGACTGGCAGGCCACGTTGATGGCCGGGCACCACACCCTGTGGGGATCCGACCGGCTGCTGACGCCACCGCTCACTGCCCTGAGCCCCGCGGCGGCCGAATCCGTCTGCGGGCTGGGGGAGCGGGTGGCCGGGCGGATGCTGCTGGTCTCGGCGGCACTGGACCCCGGACCGGACACCCCGATCGGGCGGATTCCGCTGGTCGATGCGGCCCTTGAGGATCCCGTCAGCGAGCCGCCCGGTGCGCCGCGCCTGTACTACGCGACCGTGTCGTGGCTGGGCTCGCTGATGACCGATCTGACACGGATCCCACGGGGCAGCCCCGAGGCCGGGCAGGACCCCAGCGCGCCGTGAGCGCGCTGTGACCCCGCCGCGCCGCCGGTGAGCCGGGAGGGCGCCGGGCGCTGCCCGCAGCCGGCCGTGTCCCCTCGGGGGCCGGCGCCGCACCGTTTGGCCCGGGCCACGGCGGGGGACCCGCAGCTACATGTTCCGAAGCATCGGGCGTGGCTGCGCAGCCGGGGCCGCCGGCACCACCGCGTTGAACGCCGTGACCTACCTGGACATGGCACTGCGCGGCCGGCCTTCGAGCAGCACTCCCGAAGCGGTCGTGGAGAAGGTCGCCGCCGAAGCGGGACACCCGGTCCCGGACGGGGAGGGACGGGACAACCGGCTGTCGGGGCTGGGGGCCCTGTCGGGCATCGCCGTGGGAGTCGGGACGGGCGCCGTCGTGTCACTGCTCCACCGTGCCGGTGTACGGCCGCCCGCGTGGCTTGGCGGCGCGCTGACCGGAGCCCTGGCGATGACGCTGACCGACGCGCCGATCGCGCGTCTGGGCGTCAGCGACCCGCGCACCTGGTCGGCCGTCGACTGGACCGCCGACGCGATCCCGCACCTGGCCTACGGCCTGGTCACCTACGGAGTCATCACGTCTGCGCGAGGTTGCGCCGGAGCCGGCGGGTGCGGGCGCCGCGGGTGTCGAGGGCGTCCGGACTGAGCGCCGTCCCCATGTGGCCTGTCCGGGCCTCCGCGGCCCGCAGAGCGCGCTGCCGGCCCCGGTGGCCTTGGCCGGAAGCCGTCGGGCCTGGTAGGCATGGCCTGTGCGATTCGAGAGTGTTCCCATGCCCGCGGCGGTCGAGGCACGGCCCCGTGACGCTCGCGGGTACCCGGTGCCGGCGATCACTCCCTGGGAAGGGGAGGAGCCCCAGTTCGCACTGACCGACTACGAGCGCAGCGCCGTGTGCGCGCGTAAGCGCCTCTGCTCGGTGTGCAACCAGGGGATGCCCCAGGGCCCGGTGTGGCGTGTGGTGGGCGCCGGGGAGAGCGCGGCGATCGGTGAGGCGCTGGCCGCCGGGCGGCCCTACCGCAATCTGGCGCCGACCCTCGAAGGACCGGGGCACCGTGCGTGCATGCTGTACGCCTCGATGGTGTGCCCCTATCTGGCCCGCCCCAACGCCCGGCGCGGCATGTCGGCGACGGAACCGGACGACATGACCTCGCATGTGGTGCGGGGCGCCGTCCGGGGCGCCATGGGCGCGGTGGTGGGGTTCGGCGAGTACGAGTACGCCGTCACCGGCGACCGGGTGCTCTTCCGGTTCCTCGACGTCGTCGAGTTCCTGCCGCACGACACGTCCGACGCGCACCTGGACGAACTACGGGCCGAACTCGCCCGGATGGCGAAGTGACCCGCACTTCGCGTCCCGGACGCGTCCGGCCCGTCCCGTCGGCCGAGTTCAGGGGCGGTACGCCGCCCTGCCGACCGTCGAGGTGACCTTGGTCGGGTGACCCGTGCCGTCGGCCGGGAGCGTCACCGTGCCGGAGGGGGTGCGCACCGCGAGGGTCTTGCCGTCGGGCGACCAGGCCGGCTCGGTGTAGTCGGTCGTGGCGTGCGGCGTGAGGTCCTTGATGTGGTTGCCGTGCATGAAGTCCTCGACGAGTACGTGGTCGTGGCCGGCGACCGAGCGCACGAAGACGACCTCCTCCTCGTTCGGGGACAGGTCCGGCTGGGAGCCCTTGGTGAGCTTGCTGCCCTGCTGGCGGAGGTAGTCGTCCCGGATGTAGACGTCGCCGGTGTGGTCGTTGGCATACACCGAGGTGCCGTACTGGCCGGCCGCGTTCGGCCAGACGTTGCCGGTCTGCGGCACCGCACCGTCCGGACCGGGCTCGCCGTACAGGGACAGCGTCTTCGGCGTGCCGTGGACGGCCTTGGCGGAGATGACCTTCAGCCGCGAGACACCGTTCGCGCGCGCCGCGAAGATGAGGTTGTCCTTGGCGGGGATGTTGTTCTGGGTGTCCTTCACGGACACCTGCCAGGTCGGGTGGGACCAGTTCTGGTTTCCGGGGTTCTTCGCGACGACGACGCGCCCGCTGCCGTCGGGGTTGGCGACGTCCAGGTTGCCGGAGCCGTCGACGAAGGCGGCCTTGGCGCCGTTCGGGGACCAGGCGATGTCCCGGACGGGCACCCCGAAGTTCACCTTGTGGCCGCCGATCAGCACGTACTTGGTGCCGTCGCTGATGGTCAGGGTCCCGTGGGAGGCGCTGGTGGCGGCCGAGGCGGCGCCCGAGGCGCCCAGCAGCGCGGAACCGGTGACGGCCGCGGCCACGGCGATGGCGGCGGCCATGGTGCGGGTACGGGTGGTCATGACGGAGTTCCCCCAGGAACGTCGACGGGTCAGGTCGTTGGGCGCAGCTGCGCCAGAGCCGCTCCGGCGTCGTCCTGGTCGCTGAGGGCCACGCGACCGCCTGCCGCTCTGTTCGAAGCCGAGCCTGACAGGCCGGGTTCCCCGAATCGTCCCTTCAGTGTCACAGGGGCGTAACACGTGAGGAGCGATGCCGGTGGTGAGCGCGGAGGTTCAGGGGCTGCCTCGCGACCGGGCAGGCCTCACGTTGAACCGGACGACACGCGGGACCTCGTCACCCGCGCGCCAACTGTCGTCCCCGTCAGCCGCCAGGCGGTGACCCAGGACGGGGTGGTGTGGTGGGGGTGTTGGGGGAGTCCGGCACGGCAGCGGCACGCCCGTACACGCACATGTGGGCGGTTCATGTACAGGAACGGCGGGCCATGTCCGTCTGCGGCGCCATGGCCGGCGGTGGGTACCGTGACGCGAGCCGATGTCCCACCGGAAGGTGACCCGCCGATGTCTCAGCCCGCCGCAGCCGCCACCCCGGGCGCACCCGACAACCCGGTCCTCGCGGAGGTGGTCCGCTCCGGATTCGTCGAAGGGCGGCACCGGGGCGGTGTGGTGCTGCTCGCCGCGGACGGTTCGCTGGAGCTGGCCATCGGTGACGTGACGTCCCCCGTCTTTCCGCGCTCCTCCAACAAACCCATGCAGGCGGCGGGCGTGCTGCGGGCGGGCCTCGACCTCTCGGGAGAGCGGCTGGCCCTGGCGGCCGCGAGCCACTCCGGCGAGGCCTTCCACCGCGACCTGGTGCGCACCATGCTCGACGAGCACGGACTGACCCCCGAGCACCTGCAGTGCCCGCCCGCCCTCCCGCTGGACCAGGAGGAACAGGAGGCCTGCCTCGCGGCTGGCCGCGGGCGCGACCGCGTGGCCATGAACTGCTCCGGGAAACACACGGCGATGCTGGCCGCCGCCGCGCTGAGGGGCTGGCCCGTCGAGTCCTACCGCGACCCGGACCATCCGCTCCAGCTGGTCATCCGCACGGCCGTGGAGGAAGCGGCCGGCGAGCGGGTGGCCGCCGTAGGTGTGGACGGCTGCGGAGCGCCGCTGATGGCGATCAGCCTGACCGGGCTCGCCCGCGCCTTCCGCTCGTACGTCCTCGCCGAGCCCGGGACGCCCGAACGGCGGGTCGCCGACGCCATGCGCGCCCACCCCGAGTACGTCGCCGGCAGCCGCCGTCACGACACCTGGCTGATGAGGGAGATACCGGGCGTGCTGTCCAAGGTGGGCGCGGAAGCCGTCCAGGCGCTCGCGCTGCCCGACGGCCGGGCTCTGGCCCTCAAGATCGACGACGGCGGGATCCGGGCCCTGGGTCCGGTCCTGGCACGCGCGTTGGGTCTCCTCGGTGTGACGGCACCGGTCGTGGACCGCGTCGGCCGTACGCCGGTACTGGGCGGGGGGCGCGAGGTGGGGCAGGTGCGGGCGGTGTTCTGAGGGCACCGCTATGCGGCATTCATCCGGCGCCAAACACCTGATGTTCCATCAACTCCCTTGATGATTAAGGAATTTACCGTCTATTGGCGTGCCGAACGGCTGTCGTCTTCCGTTCCCTGAGCGTTCAGCTGGGAATCCCTGTGAGTGTCGTGTGCTCTCCCTAGCCTCCCTTGGGGTTTCGGAAAGAAGGCGCTCATGGACGACTCACTCCTCGCGATCCGGGCACGCGGGATCACCAAGTCCTTCGGTGATGTCGTCGCACTCGACGGCATCGATCTGGACGTGGCGCAGGGACGGATCCACGGTCTGGTCGGACCGAACGGTGCCGGCAAGACGACGCTCCTCGGGCTGCTGCTCGGGCTGGCCGTGGCCGACGCCGGTCAGCTGGAGATCCTCGGTACGCCGGTGGGCCGGACGTTCGCCGCTCCCGACGGTGTCGCCGGGTTCGTGGACGGGCCGGGCCTCTACCCCTCGCTCACCGCCCGGCAGAACCTCGCCGCGCTGGCCGCCCTGCGCGGCCTGGACGCGCGGACGGCAGGCATCGACGACGTGCTCGACCAGGTCGGACTGACCGATCTCGCCGACGACCGGGTCCGCGGTTTCTCCCTGGGCATGCGTCAACGGCTCGGACTCGCCGCCGCGTTGCTGACCGGTCCGCAGGTCCTCGTCCTCGACGAGCCCTCCAACGGCCTCGACCCGGCCGGCAAGAAGCACGTGCACGGTGTCCTCGGCCGGCTCGCCGCAGACGGCACCGCTGTCGTGCTGTCGAGTCACCGGATGGACGACCTGGAGGCGCTGTGTTCCGAGGTCACCATCCTCGCCACCGGCCGGGTCGTGTTCTCCGGCCCGCTGGGCAAGCTGGCCGCCGAGAACCGTGAACTGGACTACCGCCTGGTCACCTCCGACCCGCAGACAGCCCGCCGGCTGGCCGCCGAGACGCCCGGGATCCATCTGGCAGACGGCGCCGGAGGACGCCCCACAGGCGAGGCGCTCGTCGTACGCGCGCTGGTGCCCGCCGTCGACGAACTGGTGGTCCGGCTCGTGCGGTCGGGCCTGGCCCTGCGTGAACTGGCCCCCGTGGTGTCCCCGTTGGAGGCCGCGTTCCTGGCCCTGACCGAACAGCGGGACGCCGGAACCCAGCCGCGCAAGAGCCGCGCCCGGCAGCAGGAGGCCGGCCGATGACCGCGACCGCCGCAGTCCCCGCCGCCGTTGAGGGCCGCGTCCCGGTGGCCCGCGGCTACCGCTTCGAACTGGTCAAGCTCACCTCGCAGTGGCGGATCCGGCTGCTGGTGCTTGCCTGCTGGACCGCACCGGGGCTCTTCGTCGCCGGAGCGAGCCAGCAGAGCACGCTCCCCGCCGACACCCTCTTCGGCCGCTGGATGCTCGCCACAGGCTGGGCCGGGCCGCTGGTCATCCTCGGGTTCTCGGGCACCTGGGCGCTGCCGCTGCTGACCTCCCTGGTCGCCGGTGACGTGTTCGCCTCCGAGGACCGGCTCGGCACCTGGCGCCATCTGCTGGTGGCGATCCGCTCGCCCCGCCGGATCTTCGTGGCGAAGGCGCTGGCGAGCCTCACCGTGATCCTGCTGCTCGTGGTCGGGCTGGCCGCGTCGAGTACGGCCGGCGGGCTCATCGCCGTCGGCAACCAGCCACTGGTCGGCCTGGACGGCCACCGGCTGGCCCCGGGCGACGCCGCCGGAACGGTGCTGCTCGCCTGGGCCTGCGTGCTCGCGCCGACCCTGGCCCTCGCCGGGATCGGCCTCCTCGGATCCGTCGCGCTGGGACGCTCCCCGATGGGGCTCCTGCTGCCTGCGGTCGTCGCACTCGTGATGCAGCTCGCCCAGCTGCTGCCGCTGCCGGTCGCCGTACGACTCGCCCTGCCCAGCTGGGCGTTCATCGCCTGGAACGGTCTGTTCACCAGCCCCGCACAGCTCGGACCGCTCCTGATCGGCGTCGTGGTCAGCCTGGTGTGGGCCGTGACCGCGACGGCGCTGGCGTATCTGCTGTTCCTGCGGCGCGACTTCACCAACCTGACCGACGACGGCTCCGGGCGCCGCGCGGTCACCGCCGGCCTGCTGCCGCTCGCGGGGCTGGTCGCCGCGACGGTCGCCGTCGTGGCGGCGGCGACCGGGGCCACGGCCTCCGGGATCACGCAGGACAAGGTGCAGCGCTCCCTCGCCACGGAGTTCGCCCACCTCTACCGCATGCAGACCAGGCAACTCAACCGGCCCGCCGTGACCGAAGCGCAGGTGAAGGCCACGGCGACGTGCACCAAGGGCAGCGTCAGGGTCGCCGCCGAGGGGCCCGGCAACGACTGGCGCTGCGTCGTCTCCTGGCACCTCCCCGGCGTCGAGGCCACCGGGACGGCCGTCTACCAGCTCGACGTCACGACGGACGGGCGGTTCGTGGCCGACGGCGACGGACCGAAGGAAGTGAACGGCTACTTCCTGGTGCGGACTCCGGCCGGAGACGCACCGAATCCCCTGTGGCAGTTCGACGGCGACGTCGAGCTTCTTCGTACCTCGAAGGGATGACCCCATGCAGGTAACCCGCAACCGCCGACCCGCCGAGAGAAAGTTCCCCGCCAGACGCGCGGCCCGCCGGAGCACTCTCACGGCCGGCGCCACCGCAGTCGTCCTCGCCGTCACCGCAGGCATCGGCTACGCCCAGACGCGGCAGTTCGGCACCGACCAGGTCGGCCAGGTGACCGACCACGGCCAGGTCGTCTCCAGCGACCAGTACATCGCCCCGTACGGCGACCGTCTCGTCCTCAACAACGGCAAGATCATGTCGTCCTCGGTCAGCCCGGACGGTACCCACCTCGCCGCCTCGGTCACCGACGGGGGCAGCGCACTGGCCGTAGTCGACGTGAAGAACTGGACGGTGCAGCAGGTCGTCGGCACCGCCGCGTCGTCGACCCCGCGCCTCAAGAGCAACTCCGTGGGCCAGGAAGGCCCCACCTACTCGCCCGACGGCAAGCAGCTGTGGCTGGGCCAGACCGACGGATACACCAGGTTCACGGTCAACCCGGACGGCACCGTCGCCGACCCGACGCCGGTCACCATCCCGGCGGACGGGTCCAAGCGCGCGCTGGTCGGCCAGGCGGTGTTCTCGTCCGACGGCGCCACCGTGTACTCCGCGGTCAACGGCCAGAACCGGGTGGTCGCCATCGACGCGGCGACCGGCGCCGTCAAGCAGAGCTGGCCCGTGGGCAACGCCCCGCGCGACCTGGTCCTGGTCGGCGACAAGCTCTACGTCAGCAACGAGGGCGGACGCCCGGCGCAGTCCGGCGACACGACCATGAACTCGTACGGCACCCAGGTGCCGGCCAACCCGACGACCGGTGCCACCACCACCGGCACCGTCAGCGTCATCGACCTGGCGAACCCGACGGCGGACCCCTCGAGCATCGACGTCGGACTGCACCCGACCGCCCTGTACGCCAAGGGCAAGGCCCTGTTCGTCACCGACACGGCCAGCAACGACGTGTCGGTCATCGACACCGCCCGCGACAAGGTCGTGCAGACCATCTCCACCCAGCCGTGGCCGGAGGCGTCGGTGGGCTACGAGCCCGACGCGGTGACGCTCACCGACGACGGCCGCCTCCTGGTGACGCTGGGCCGCGCCAACGCGGTCGCCGTCTACCGGTACCGGAGCCCGCAGGAACCGGTGAGCTACGTCGGCCTGCTCCCGACCGACTACTTCCCCGCGCAGATCACGACCGCCGGCAACCAGGTGCTGGTCTCCAACACCCGTGGTGTCGACGCCCGCCGCCCGAACAACCCCGCCGGGCACGGCACCCACGACACGACGTCGAGCGTGCAGCGGTTCACGCTGCCGGACGACAGCGTCATCAGGTCCGAGACGGCGAAGGTCTTCCGCCAGAACGGCTGGACCCCCGGCTCGGTCGAGCGGGCCCAGGGCAAGGGCCACGCCCGGCCGGTACCGGTCCCGGCACGGCTCGGCGACCCCTCGACGATCAAGCACGTGTTCCTGATCGTCAAGGAGAACCGGACCTACGACCAGGTCTTCGGTGATCTGCCGCAGGGCAACGGCGACCCGTCGGTGACGCAGTTCGGCGAGAACGTCACGCCGAACCAGCACGCGCTGGCCCAGCAGTTCGGCCTGTACGACAACACGTACGACATCGGGACGAACTCCGCCGAGGGCCACAACTGGCTGATGCAGGCCGACGACCCGGAGTACACCGAGTCCTCGGCCGGTGAGTACCAGCGCAGTTACGACACCGAGAACGACGCCCTCGGCCACCAGAAGTCCGGCTTCATCTGGACCGGTGCGCAGGCGGCCGGAAAGAGCGTGCGGGACTTCGGTGAGTTCCAGTCGATCGAGAGCAAGCCGTCCGGCGCGACCTGGCAGAACCTGTACTGCGACGCCAGGAACATGGACGCCACCGGCCAGTCCACCGCCTACCCCATCCAGACGGGCTCGGCGATCCCGTCGCTCAACGCCGTGTCGGCGCCCGGCTTCCCGATGTTCGACCTCGACGTCCCGGACGTCTACAAGTACCAGATCTGGAAGCAGGACTTCGAGAAGAACGGGCCGGCGAACCTGAACATGTTCTGGCTCTCCAACGACCACACCGGTGGTCCGGCGAGCCCGGCGGCCCAGGTGGCGGACAATGACCTCGCGGTCGGCCGGATGGTCGACGAGATCTCCCACAGCTGGTACTGGAAGGACTCGGCGATCTTCGTCGTCGAGGACGACTCCCAGGCCGGCCTCGACCATGTCGACGGCCACCGCGCCCCGATCCAGATCATCAGCCCCTGGGCCCGGCACGGCACCGTCGACAGCCGCTACTACTCGCAGATCACCATGGTCCGCACCATCGAGCAGATCCTCGGGATCCACCCGATGAACCAGAAGGACAGCGCGGCCAGCCCGATGTCCGGGGCCTTCACCCGGCGCCCGGACTTCACGCCGTTCACCGCGCAGCCCAACCGGACCTCGCTGACCGACGGCCTGAAGACCCCGCCCCCCTGCGGCGTCGACACCCCCGCTCCGCAGGACCCCAAGGCGGCGGCCGTGCCGGCGTCCAGGGTGCCGGCGGACAAGCAGAAGCTCGCGGCCGAGTGGGACGCCTGGAAGTCCAGGCAGCACCTGACCGGGAGCCACGCCGTCCCCGACTTCGCCAACCCCGCGCAGATGAACCACTTCACGTGGTACCAGACGCACAACTGGGCGAAGCCCTACCCCGGTGAGAAGAAGATCTACGCACCGAACGACGTCCCGGGTGCCTACCTCCCGTCGCCGGAGTCCGACGGCTGACCCGGGCCCACCCCGCCGAGGACCCCTGTCCGGCGTCACCGCCCGCCAGGGGTCCTCCGGTCCTCCCTGGCGGCGACGACGGCCTGTCCCGGGCCCGGTGGCTCCAGGTGGGACGCGAGGACCGCGGCCTGCACACGGCGCTGGACGCCCAGCTTCGCCAGCATCCGTGAGATGTGGTTCTTGACGGTCTTCTCCGACAGGTACAGCCGCCTGCCGATCTCACGGTTGGTCAGACCGTCCCCGATCAGCGCGAGGATGTCCCGTTCGCGCGGCGACAGACTCGCCAGTTCCGGCGACAGCGACGGGGCGTCCGCCGGGTCGGTGCGCAGCGAGCGCATCAGCCGCGCCGTGGTCGCGGGGTCGAGCATCGAGTGCCCCGAGGCGACGGTGCGGACCGCGGAGACGAGGTCCGACCCCTTGATCTGCTTCAGCACATAGCCGGAGGCACCGGCCATGATGGCGTCCAGCAGGGCGTCCTCGTCGTCGAACGAGGTCAGCATCAGACACGCCAGCTCCGGCATCCGGTCCCGCAGCTCCCGGCAGACCGAGATGCCGTCCCCGTCCGGCAGCCGCACATCGAGCACGGCGACATGCGGGCGCAGGGCGGGGGCGCGGGCGACGGCGTGCTCCGCGGTGTCCGCGTCACCGACCACGGAGATGTCCGGTTCGGCGCCGAGCAGGTCGGCCAGTCCGCGCCGGACGACCTCGTGGTCGTCCAGCAGGAACACGCGGATCGGGTCCTGCTCCGTGAAGCTGCGCGTCTCGGTCATGACGCCCTCTCGTTCCCCGTGACGGACTGTGGCCTGTCCACGAGCTGATCATCCAACCAAGGAGACCGTACGGACTAGGGCCGACCGGCCCCACTGCCCCCGGAGCCGGGGCTCTGCGGCAACTGGCCCCGCGGGCCTGCCACCACCATGCTGGAAGCGGAGCCTTCACCCCGGGAGGTGGAGACGATGACCCGCACCGTCACGGTCGCACCCGACGCGTTCGGCCGGCGGCAGGGGTGGTGAGCACGATGGACCTTCCGATCGTCGTAGGCGTCGACGGCACCGAGCCGAGCCTGCGCGCCGTGGACTGGGCGGCCGGCGAGGCCGCGCTGCGCGGGGCACCGCTCCGGCTGGTGTACGCCTCCCTCTGGGAGCGCTACGAAGGCGCCCTGCTCGCCCAGGAACTCGGCAGGCCGCTGGAGGAGGTGATGGCCCGCGACGTCATCGGCACCGCTGAGCGGCGCGCCCAGGGCCGCCAACCGGACGTGAAGATCACCACCGATGTGCTGCCCGAGGAGCCGGAACACGGGCTCGTACGGGCGAGCGGCACCGCCCTGGCCGTGGTGCTGGGCTGCCGGGGCCGCAGTGGAGTGGCCGAGGCGCTGCTCGGATCCGTCAGCCTCGCGGTCGCGGCGCACGCCCACTGCCCGGTGATCGTGCTGCGCGGCAGCCACGACAACCAGGCCCACTCCGGCATCCGGGGCCGGATCGCCCTCGGGGTCGGCGACCGGCCGAGCGGCTCGGCCGCCGTGCGATTCGCCATCGAGGAGGCGTCCCTGCGCGAAGTGCCCCTGGACGCCGTACGGGCCTGGCGGCGCCCTCCGCATGCGGCCATCGGCCATCCGCGGCCCGCCGGTGAGCGGACGGTTCCGGAACAGCAGCGGGCCGTCGCCCTGCTGGAGGAGGCCCTGCGGGACGCACCGGCCGGCCTGAAGGTGGAGCGCCGCACGGTCGAGGGCCAGGCCCGCGACGTCCTCGTCGCCGTCTCCCACGAGGCCGACCTGCTCGTCGTCTCCCGACGACACCGCGGTCACCTCGGCTCCCAGCTCGGCCGCGTGGCCCACGGGGTGCTGCACCGCACGGGGTGCCCGGTGGCCGTCGTACCGGAACCCCACTGAGCAGGGCGGCACGGAAGCTGTCCGGGCCGCCGCCGCTACGAGGGGCCGCCGTGCGGGCCCTCCGGGTGCTGGGGGAGCCGTTCGTGCACCTCGAAGACGTGCCCCAGTCCCGTGACCCGCAGCACCCTCCAGAAGCTCGCGCTCACCGTGACCAGCCGCAGCCGGCCGCACCGGGCCAGCGCCCGGTTGCGGGCGCGGCACAGGACACCGAGGCCGGCGCAGTCGATGAACGTGACCGACCGCAGATCCAGCACCAGGTCGGGGTGGGGGTGCGCCGTGAGCGCGTCGAGGCGTTCCGACACCGTCGGGGCGGTCAGTACGTCGATCTCGCCGTGCAGGGACACCACCGTCGCTCCGCCGGCCACACCATGGGCCGTCACCACGTCCTGGCGGCCGTGGTGACCTGACACGCCGGCCATGTCGTTCTCGGACATGCAACGAGCAAACCGGGAGACCGGGCCGGGCGGAAGGGCCGTACGGCCCCTGTCGCCGGACCATCCGGCGCAGCCTACGGCGGGGCCGCTCGGCAGGCACCACGGGAGACCGGCCGACGAACCCGGGCGGAGCCGATACCGTGGAGGTGACCCGTCGGTGCGGCGACCGTGCGCCGAGGGGCTGGAGGGATGTGGTGGCGAGCCCGGAAGAGCCCCGCGTACGACTGCCGCAGCTGAAGCTCGACGAGCTGCTGGAGGAGCTGCAGGCCCGGATCGACGCGGCCCGCGGCACGCAGGAGCGTGTGCACAGTCTGCTGGAGGCGGTGCTGTCGGTCGGCCGGGAGCTGCACCTGGAGCAGGTGCTGCGCTCCATCGCCCAGGCGGCGGCGGTACTCGTGGACGCCGAGTACGCCGCCCTGGGTGTGATAGGCCCGGACGGCACACGGCTGTCCGCCTTCCACACGGTGGGCGTTCCCGACGAACAGATCTCCGCGATCGGCCCCTATCCGGAGGGCCACGGCATCCTCGGTGAGCTGATCCGGAAGCCGGAGCCGCTCCGGCTCGCGAAGCTCTCCGCGCACCCGGCCTCGTACGGCTTCCCGCACGGCCATCCGCCGATGAACAGCTTCCTCGGCGTCCCGATCCGGGTTCGCGAGCAGGTCTTCGGCAACCTGTACCTGACCGAGAAGCGCGGCGGCGCGGAGTTCGACGAGGAGGACGAGTCGGTGCTGTCCACGCTGGCCGTTGCCGCCGGCGTGGCCATCGACAACGCGCGCCTGTACGAGGAGTCCCGGCTGCGCGAGCGCTGGCTGCGTGCGAACGCCGAGATCAGCCACAGCCTGATGTCCGGCACCGAGCGCGCCGACTCCCTGGGTCTGATCGCCGAGCGGGCCCGGGAGATCTCGGGCTCGGCCCTGGCGGCGGTCGCCATGCCCATGGAGAGCACGAAGTCGCTCAGCGTGGAGATCGCCGTCGGCGTCGACGCGGAGGCGCACCGCGGCCTCGTGCTGCCCATGCACGAAAGTCTGATGGGCCTGGCGTACACCGCCGCCGCCCCCGTCACCAGCGGGGACGTCCTGCGCGACCCGAGGATCACCCCCGAGCCGCCGCGCTTCGGCGGGCTCGGCCCCGCCGTGGCCGTACCGATCGGCACGGGTGCGGGCGGCATACGGGGCGTGGTCCTGGTGGCCCGCGAAGTCGGCCGGCCGGTCTTCTTCGAGAAGGAGACCGAGATGCTGCAGGGCTTCGCCGCCCAGGCCGCGATCGCGATGGAACTGGCCGAGCGCAGGCAGGACGCCCAGCAGATCGCACTGCTGGAGGACCGTGACCGCATCGCCCGGGACCTGCACGACCTGGCCATCCAGCGGCTGTTCGCCACCGGGATGACCCTGCAGAGCGCGGGCCGTTTCATCGAGCACCCCGAGGCCGCCGAGCGGGTGCTGCGGGCCGTGGACGACCTCGACGAGACCATCAAGATCATAAGGTCGACCATCTTCGGGCTCCGGGCACGCGCGGGCACGGCCGGAAGCGGACTGCGCGCGAGGGTCGTCCGTGCGGTCGGTGAGGCCACGCCCGTGCTGGGCTTCGCCCCGAGCGTGCGCATGGAAGGCCTGGTCGACACGGATGTGCCGCCCTACATCGCCGACCATGTGCTCGCCGTGCTCTCCGAGGCCCTCACCAACATCGCCCGGCACGCCCACGCCGACCGGGCACAGGTCGTGCTGACGACCGACGGCCGCGAGGTGCGCCTGAGGGTCTCCGACAGCGGGGTGGGCATACCGCCCGGCGGCCGGCGCAGCGGACTGGCCAACATGGCGACCAGGGCGGAAGAACTCGCCGGCCGGCTCGACGTGACCTGCGCGGAGGGGGACGGCGCCACCCTGGACTGGCACGTGCCGCTTCCGGCCACATAGACCCCCGCCCCTGAGGGTGCGCTGTGGTCACACCAGACCGCCACTGCCGTAAGGGGCGTAGAGGTCGAGCAGCCGGACCCGGGAGGCGTGCAGCCGCTGGGCGACCACGCGCCCGACCCAGACGGCGACCGCCCGGCCGAACTCGGGGTCCTCCGCGCACCTCACCCGCACCGCCTCGGCGTCGAACTCCCAGGCCCGCACCGGGCTCATCGCCTCGGCGCCCAGCTGCCAGAGGTAGGGCGGGAAGTGCCAGGACCAGCCGATCAGTTCGCCGTGGCCGAGGGCCTCGACGACGGCGGCCCGGCGGCCGGGCACGTGCAGGTCGAGGGCGACGGTGCCGGTGCGCACGATCCAGAAGCGGTCGGCGCGCCGCCCCTCCTCGAACAGGCGGGCCCCGGCCCTGAAGGAGACCCCGCGGGCGAGGTCCATCAGCCGTTCGCGGTACACGGGCTCGAGGGCCGCGGTCATGGTGGTGACGGAGGTCATCGCACCGGCTCCCTTCTGGGCTGCTGCTCCCAGCGTGGGCACGCCCCGCCGCGGGCGCCACGGGCCACTCGGACCGGGCGCGGGGGTCCTTCGGCCCCGTATCCGGGCCGGTACCCGGGCACCGTGTTCCAGGGGTGCAGGAAGGACGCCCTGGCGCGGACCACCACCGGTACGACCGGCCCCTCCCGCCCCGCCCAGGCCGGCCGCAGAGCCGCACAGGACGTACGCGCCCACGGCCACGGCGGCGCCCGGGAACGCGGCCCGCGTGACTGCACCGGGAACGTCGCCCTCGCCGTCACGCTGGGGTTCACGGGCGCGGGCGTGACGCTGTTGCCCCTACCCGCCGCCCCGCGCCTGCCGGCCTTCCGCGGCGGGAGCCTAGTGTGGGGATATGGACGGCGGCGTGGTGACGCTGTTCCTCTGCGGAGACGTGATGCTCGGGCGCGGCGTCGACCAGATCCTTCCGCATCCCGGAAGTCCGGTGCTGCGCGAGGGGTACATGACGGATGCCCGGTCGTACGTGGAGCTGGCCGAGGCGGTCAGCGGCCCGATCCCCGCACCCGTCGCCCCGGCCTGGCCGTGGGGCGAGGCGCTGCGGCTGCTGGACCGGTACGCCCCGGACGCCCGGATCGTGAACCTGGAGACCGCAGTCACGCAAAGTGACGCTTTCTCGCCCGGCAAGGCGGTCCACTACCGGATGCACCCGGCCAACCTGCCCGCTCTGACCGTGGCCCGGCCCGACGTGTGCGTCCTGGCCAACAATCATGTGCTGGACTTCGGCTGGCCGGGCCTGGAGGAAACGCTGGACTCGCTCGCCGGGGCCGGGCTGCGGGCCGTGGGCGCGGGGCGCGACGCCGACGAGGCCTACGCGCCCGTGGCGGTCCCCGCAGGGTCCGGTCGCCGCGTCCTGGTCCTCGCCCTCGGAGCGCTGTCCAGCGGCATCCCGCCGGAGTGGGCTGCGACCAGGGAACGGTCCGGCGTCGCCTTCGTCCAGGAGCTGTCGCCCGCCGCTGCCGAGGCGGCCCTTCAGCGCGTACGCGGGGCGAAACGACCGGGCGACGTCGTGGTCGTGTCCGTGCACTGGGGGTCCAACTGGGGCTATCTCGTGCCCCGCGACCAGACGCGCTTCGCGCACGCCCTGGTCGACGGCGGGGTCGACGTCGTCCACGGGCACTCCTCGCACCACCCCCGCCCCGTCGAGACGTACCGGGACCGGCTGATCCTCTACGGCTGCGGCGACTTCATCGACGACTACGAGGGCATCTCCGGCTACGAGGAGTACCGCGACGACCTCCGGCTCGGCTACCTCGTCTCGGTGGAGGTGGGCACCGGGTGCACGACGGGTGTGCGGATGTTCCCCCTCCGGGCGCGGCGGATGCGGCTGGAGCACCCCGCGGACCAGGACCGCGCGTGGCTTCGCGCGACCCTCGACCGGATCAGCCGCGGTGTGCGCATCGGCGGGGAGGCCGAAGGCATGCTGACCCTCGCACCCGCCGCCGCCGGCCCCGGACCGGAGGGCCGCCCGTGAGGCCGTACCGAGGTAGGGGCGGAGGGTGGCGGGTACCCGTGCGGTTGGCAGACCTTTCCTGAGGAGATGACTCGGATGCTGTTCCTCGGACTGCTTCTTCTCGCGGGCACGGGCGCCTTCACCGCACTGGCGATCCTCGGCAACATGGCCGGTGGGCCCATGTACACCGTTTCCGTTCTCGGCCACGACATCGCCAGCATGAACGGCCTGGCCCTGTTCAGCTCGGGTCTCGCCCTGGCGCTCCTCTTCTGCCTGGGCCTGGCGATGATGGCGACGAGCGCCGCCCACCGCCACCGTCACCGTGGCCCTCGCACCCCGTGGACGCGCAGGACGCGGGACACGACCACGCTCGGCGGGATGACCGGACCGTCAGGACCGGGCGCGCGGGCCTGACAAGGGAGAGTGCCGCACACGTGCTCAACTCGACGCCGCACGACCCTCACGCACGTACGCGCCCGCGCGTGCCGCGATCGCCGTCGCCTCGGCGGCGCGGTCGGCGGCGGCCTCGTCGAGGGGGCCGCCGCTGATCAGCAGCCGGTGGTAGAGGGGGGCGGAGACCGCGCGGAACACCTCCCGGGCGTCGGTGCCTTCGGGTACCTCTCCCCGGTCGACGGCCTGCTGGACACAGGGAGCCCATTCGCAGACGCGGACGTCGTAGAAGCGGTGCAGGGCCGCGGCCGTCCTCGCGTCGCCGGTGGCCGCGGCGATCAGCGCCCTGAACAGCGCCCCCTGACGGGGGTCTGTCAGGGTGCGCTGCACCAGACGGGCGTTGGCCGTCAGATCGCCGATCAGCGAGCCGGTCTCGGTGCGCGGCGAGGACTGCTCGGCCATGTCGCGCAGGAGGTCGGCCACGAGCGCCGTCACCGTTCCCCAGCGGCGGTAGACCGTCGTCTTGCCGACCCCTGCGCGGCGTGCGAGGTCGGCCAGGTCGAGGCCGGTGAACCCCACCTCGGTCAGGGCGTCCTCGGCCGCCCGCAGCACCGCCTCTCGCACCCGCGCCGTGCGCCCGCCGGGGCGTACGGTTCCCGGCTCGGCCTCATCCGTCATAACGGTACTCCAGTTCCATTAGTGGCAGAATGCTGCTAGGTTGAGCTGGCGACTAACGGAACTATAGACCCGTTAGATGGTGGCTGCGGAAGGGGTCCGACATGGAATACAGGCGGTTGGGTGCGTCCGGACTCATGGTGCCCGCGCTGAGCTTCGGCGCCGGCACCTTCGGCGGGCGGGGACCGCTCTTCGGCGCCTGGGGCACGACCGACGCGCAGGAGGCGCGCCGCCTGGTGGACATCTGCCTGGACGCCGGGATCACGATGTTCGACACCGCTGACGTCTACTCCGCCGGCGCGTCGGAGGAAGTGCTGGGGGAGGCGATCAAGGGCCGCCGGGACCAGGTGATCGTCTCCACCAAGACCGGTCTGCCGATGGGGGACGGACCGGGCGACGCGGGTACCTCCCGCTCCCGTCTGATCACCGCCTGCGAGGACGCCCTGCGCCGGCTGGGCACCGGCCATCTCGACCTGTTCCAGCTGCACGCGTTCGACGCCGGCACACCGGTCGAGGAGGTGCTGGCCGCTCTCGACACCCTCGTCAGGGCGGGCAAGGTGCGCTACGTAGGCGTGTCCAACTTCTCCGGCTGGCAGGTGATGAAGTCCCTCGCGGCCGCGGAGAAGCACGGTCACCCGCGCTATGTGGCCCACCAGGTGTACTACTCCCTCATTGGCCGCGACTACGAGTGGGATCTCATGCCGCTCGCCCAGGACCAGGGGCTCGGCGCGCTCGTCTGGAGCCCGCTCGGCTGGGGCCGCCTCACCGGCAGGATCCGACGCGGCACACCGCTGCCCGCCGGCAGCCGGCTGCACCGCACCGCCGACTACGGCCCGCCCGTCGGCGACGAACACCTCTACGGCGTACTGGACGCGCTGGAGGAGGTCGCGGAGGAGACGGGCAGGGCCGTACCGCAGATCGCCCTCAACTGGCTGCTCCAGCGGCCCACCGTGTCCTCGGTCATCATCGGCGCCCGTGACGAACGGCAGCTGCGCCAGAACCTCGGCGCCGTCGGCTGGAGCCTCACGCCCGAGCAGACGGCGACACTCGACGCGGCGAGCCGTCGTCCGGCGCCGTACCCGCACTTCCCCTACGAGCGTCAGGAAGGGTTCGCCCGCTTGAACCCGCCGCTGCTCCGCTGAACCCGCCGTTGCTCCGCCGCAACGGTGTCATTCGGCCAGGAAGCTGACGCCCTGGGCGAGGGGGAGTTCGTCGGAGTAGTTGATGGTGTTGGTCGCCGAGCGCATGTACGACTTCCAGGCGTCGGAGCCGGACTCCCGGCCGCCGCCGGTGTCCTTCTCGCCGCCGAAGGCACCGCCGATCTCCGCTCCGGAGGTGCCGATGTTGACGTTGGCGATGCCGCAGTCGGAGCCGGCGGCGGACAGGAAGATCTCGGCCTCCTGCTGGTCGCGGGTGAAGATGCTGGACGACAGACCCTGGGGAACGTCGTTGTGCAGGGCGATCGCCTCGTCCAGGGTGTCGTAGGTGAGGACGTACAGGACCGGCGCGAAGGTCTCCTCCCGTACGACGTCGGTCTGTTCGTCGACACGGACGAGTACGGGCTCGGTGTAGGCCGCGGCAGGTGCCGCCTCGGCGAGGCGCCGCTTCCCGCCGGCCAGGATCTCGCCGCCCTGGGCCTGGACGCGGGACAGCGCGTGGTGCATGGCGTCGAGCGCCGCTGTGGAGATGAGCGGTCCGACCAGCGTGGTGTCCTCGAACGGGTCGCCGACGGGGAGCCTTGAGTACGCGGCGGTCAGCCGCTCCACGAGGGGCTCGGCGATGTCGCGGTGGACGATGAGGCGCCGCAGGGTGGTACAGCGCTGGCCCGCGGTGCCGGCCGCGGCGAAGACGATGGCCGGGACGGCGAGGTCCAGGCCGGCGGAGGGAGCGACGATCGCGGCGTTGTTGCCGCCGAGTTCCAGCAGGCTGCGGCCGAGGCGGGCGGCCACGCGGGGGCCGACCTCACGGCCCATGCGGGTGGAACCGGTGGCGCTGACCAGCGCGACACGCCGGTCGTCGACGAGCTTCTCACCGACCGCGCGGTCACCGAGCAGCAGCCGGTGCACGTCCCGGGGCGCGCCGGCCTCCTCGGCGGCGCGGGTGATCAGGTGGTCGCAGGCCAGGGAGGTCAGCGGAGTGAGCTCCGAGGGCTTCCAGACCACGGTGTCGCCGCAGACGAGGGCGATCGCGGTGTTCCAGGACCACACGGCGGCGGGGAAGTTGAACGCCGAGATGACACCGACCACGCCGAGCGGATGCCAGGTCTCGGCCAGGCGGTGGCCGGGGCGTTCGGAGGCGATCGTACGGCCGTACAGCTGCCGGGACAGGCCTACGGCGAAGTCGCAGATGTCGATCATCTCCTGGACCTCGCCGAGCGCCTCGGAGCGGATCTTGCCCGCCTCGATGATGACGAGGTCGGCCAGGTCTCCCTTGTGCTCGCGCAGCAGCTCACCCAGGCGGCGCACCATCGCGCCGCGGCGCGGCGCGGGCGTGGTGCGCCAGGAGAGGAAGGCCGCACGGGCGGCGGCGACGGCCTCTTCGGCGTCGGCGGCGGTGGCGGCCCTCAGCCCGAAGAGCCGCTCACCGGTCAGGGGCGTGCGGGCGTGCAGGTCACCGCCCTCGGGCACGTCCACGCCGACGTTCTTCAGAGCGGCACGGGCGCGGGCGCGCAGGTCGTCCGTGCTGGGCAGAGCGGTGCTGGTCATTGGTGGTCCTCGCAGGTGTGAGGGGTCAGCGGAGCATGCCGGTGAGGCCGAGGTCGTGGGCGACCTGCGCGAGGGAGCGGTCCTGCTGCCGCGCGTAGAGCTCGAAGGGATCCAGCACGTCGCGGCCGATGGCGCCGGAGAGCCAGGCGGCGTCGTAGGCCGTGCCGTGGCGGTCGTCGTGGCGGGTGCCCCCACCGCTGAGGTTGGACTGGAAGATGCCGGCGGCGGAGCGGGGCAGGAAGTCCTCGTACACGACGGGCTCGGCGCGTACCCAGCCCTGCTGGACCAGCTCGCCGATGCCGGCGGGCGGCCTGCCGCCGTCGCGCGGTCGGCCGGGGCTGAGCCGGTACGTGAAGTAGGCGAGACCCTCTGCGGCCAGCTCCCGCTCGCTGCCGGGCATGTGCCGCTCCCACACGGCGCGCGCGATGTCACCGCGGGCCTCGGCGGGATTCTGGGCCGCCTGCTCGTCCACGCGGCCGAGGAGGTCGTCGTACAGGGCGCGTCCCCGGCGGGTCAGGGCGATGCCGCGGGCTTCGACCTCGCCGAACCGGACCCGCAGGGTACCGCTGACGACGCTGCCGTCCGGCAGGCGCATCGCGCGCGGTTCGGCCAGCGCCCGGAAGGACGTCTGCCGCAGCAGGACGTCGGGGCCCTTCCAGGCCGGCGGCCCCTGGATGGTGTCGATCATCTCGATGCCGCGCTCGGTCATGCGCCGGTACAGCTCGTCGATGTCGAGGACACGGGGGGTGAGGTGGTTGATGTGCGTGCTGCGTACGCCGCCGATGTCCGCGGCGACGGCGGAGATCCGCTCCAGGGTCTCGTACCACGCCTTGTCGACCGGCTCGGGGGACAGCTCGAAGGCCTGCACGGCGAGCCGCAGGAACCGCTCGGCCTCCTCCCCGGGCAGTTCCCGCTCGGCGGCGGCACGGTCGGCCAGCGTGAGCAGCTCGGGGGGGAACAGCTCGCGTCCTGCGAGGAAGGTTTCGAGGCGCCGGCGCAGGTCGGCGTCGAAGAAACGCGGGTCGGCCGGGGTGAGCAGGGAGGTGAACACCCGGAACGGGTTGCGTGCCAGTTCCTCGCCGTCGACCGGCCGGAACGCCGTGGACACCACGGGGACGGCGCTGGCCGCGGCCTCCCGCAGGTCGTAGAACCCGACCGGGTGCATGCCGAGGGCGGCGAAGACGCGGGCGACCTGCCGCAGTTCGCGCGGGGTGCCCACGCGGATCGCGCCGTGCCGCTCGGCGGTCACCCGGCCGATGGACCCGAAGCGTTCGGCCTCGGCTCCCCGCGTGCGCAGGTCCTCGTTGACCTCGCGCGAGACGTCCACGAGCGTGGTGTAGGCGGGAACCTCCTGCCCGTACATCTGCGACAGCCGTGCCGCGAAGGCGGCCCGCAGCTGCCACTGACTGAGCGTCGACATGGTTCGGCCTCTCGATCGGGGTTCACACCACATGGGCTTCGGGGCGGACGCCGGCGCCCTGACGGAACCGGTCGGTGCTGAGCGGGGAGACATCGGTGAACGGCTCGCGCTCCAGGCACAGGTCGCGCACGACCTCGCCGACCGCGGGCGCCTGAAGGAAGCCGTGCCCGGAAAACCCCGTGGCGTACAGGAAGTTGGGCAACTCGCCGGAGCGGCCGATGAGCGCGTTGTGGTCCGGCGTGACCTCGTACAGGCCCGCCCATCCGCCGGTGGTCCGCAGGCCGGCCAGGGCCGGGGCGCGGCGGCGGGCGACGGCGCGGAACAGCTCGAGCCATTCCGGGGTCCAGGTGGTGTCGAAGCCGTCCTCCTGGTCGGGGTCGGCCAGCCCGAGCAGCAGGCCGTCGTCACTGTTGTGGAAGTAGGCGGTCGACGAGAAGTCGATGGTGAACGGGATGCGCGGGGCGGGCGGCGTGAGCGGCTCGGTGAACGCCAGCTGCCGGCGTACGGGCCGGACCGGGAGGTCGAGGTCGGCCATGGCGCCGATCCGCGCCGACCAGGCCCCCGCCGTGCAGATGACGGTGGAACACGCGATGCGGCCGTGGCTGGTGCGCACCGCGACGACACGGTCGCCGGCCGTCTCGATGCCCACGACCGTGGTCCGGGTGGCGAGGGTGACGCCAGCCCGGGCCGCGGCCCGCGCGTACCCCTGGACGACCAGTGCGGGGCGGGCGTGCCCGTCGGCGGGGGAGTACGCGGCGGCCACGAGGCCGTCGGCGCTGACGTAGGGGCACAGGCGCTGGGCGTCCTCGGGGCTGATCATGCGGCTCGGCACGCCGAGGCTGTTCTGCAGCCGCACACCGGCCTCGAAGTCGCTCGCCTGCCGTGCGCTGTCGAGCAGGAAGAGGTAGCCGACGGTGTCGAGACCGATGCCGGCGCCGGGCCGCCGGGGGAAGTCCCGGTACGCACGCAGGCTGCGGTTGCCCAGCTCGATGTTGAGCGGATCGGAGAACTGGTCGCGGACGCCGCCGATCGGCTTGCCGGAACTGCCGCAGCCCAGGTCGCCCCGCTCGACGACGACGATGTTCCGCACCCCGGCCTCGGCGAGGTGGAAGGCGGCGCTCGCGCCCATGACGCCGCCACCGATGATGACCATGTCGGCGCGGGCCGGAACGGTGCGGAAGGCGGAGGAGGACGAGGAGGAGGACAACGGGCCACTCCCTTCCAGAGGCCACCCGGTCTCCCCCCATCGTGGCAGGCTCAGCTATGGGCCTGCAGGAACTCGATGAGGGCCGCGTTCACCTCGTCCGGGCGTTCCTGCTGGGTCCAGTGTCCGCAGCCCGCCAGCTTGAGGGGCTTGCGCCACAGGCTGGGCATCAGGTCGGGGAGTTGCTCGATGAGCTCGGGTGTGCCGGGGAAGGCGGGCACGAGATCGCGGTCGCCGTACACGTACAGAGCGGGCCGGGAGACGACCGCGCCGTGCCAGGGAGCGGTCAGTTCCCAGTTGCGGTCGAGGTTGCGGTACCAGTTGAGCGCCCCGGTGAAGCCCTGGGAGAAGCTCTCGGTGAGCGCGTCGAGATCGTCCTCGGTGAACCACTCCGGCAGTACCTCGGGCTCCGGCATGGTCTCCAGCCAGCCCTGCCCGGGCTCGACCAGCGGCTGCTCGATCTCGCCGGTGGGCCGAGCGGAGCCGGAAGCCCAGTGGAAGAACTTCCGCAAGGTGGTGCGGGGGTCCCTGGCGAACTCCGCGTCGGCCACGCCGGGCCGGTTGAAGTAGTTCCAGTAGAAGCGGCCGCCGAACCTCTTGTCCATCGCGGTGAGCGGGGGCTGGGTCCCCCGGAAGGGCGGCGGCACGCTCAGGCCGGCCACCCCGAGGACCATGTCCGGCCGCAGCAGGGCGGTGTGCCAGGCGACCGGCGCGCCCCAGTCGTGCCCGACGACGAACGCCTTCTCCTCGCCCAGGGCCCGGACCAGTCCGACGACGTCGCCGACCAGGTGGAGGATGGTGTACGCGTCGACGGCCTCGGGATGGTCACTGCGTCCGTAGCCACGCTGGTCGGGGGCGACCACCCGGAAGCCCGCGCCGGCCAGCGCGCCGATCTGGTGGTGCCAGGAGTGCCAGGACTCGGGGAAGCCGTGCAGCAGCACCACCAGGGGCCCCTCGCCCTGCTCGGCGATGTGCAGACGGACGCCGTTCACGTCAACCATGCGATGCGCAACCATGTCCCCGAGCGTACGCCCCGTGATCTTCGACAGGCGGCCGAGGCGCGTGTCGCGGCACCGGTGATCGCTCCGTTCAGCGGCACGTTCCCCCAACGGCTCACCCTGTTACGGCCATTGACTTCGGATACCGCCGTTGGTTGAGTGGCTGAGCCACTGAGCCACTAGGGATACGGAGGTCGGGATGGAAGCTCTGCCACGCGAGACGATCGTCGACGTGCTGGAAAGGAGGCTGCGCGAGGACATCCTCGCCGGGCGCCACGCTGCCGGGAGCTATCTGCCGCCCGAACGGGAGCTCGCCGACGGGTTCGGTGTCACCCGCACCACCCTCAAGCACGCCTTCGGCCGGCTGGTGCACGCCGGTCTGCTGGAGACGCGCCACGGGGTGGGCACACGCGTACGGGACTTCCTGCGCCTGGGCGGGGCCGATCTGCTGCCGATGCTCGTGCGGCACAGCCCCGACTGGATCGGCGAGATCTTCGAAGTACGGCGCAGCATCGGCGCGTTGATCGCGGAGCGGGCCGCGGCCCGCGCCACGGCGGACCAGATCGCCGAACTGCGCCGACTGCTGACGGCCGTCGGGGAGGCGGACGGCGGCGACCAGACGCAGCTGGCGGACGCCGAGGTGCACCGGGCGCTGGCCCGCGCCACGGGCAACCGGGTCTACGTCCTGCTGACCAACACGCTGTTCAACGCGTACCTGCCGGTGCGCGCCGCCCTGGCCGGGCCCTTCGAGGACGCCCGCACCGCCCGGGGCCGCCTCGCACCCGTCGTCGAAGCCGTGGCGACCGGCGACCAGGAGGCGGCGCGCACGGCCGCCGGTGACTACCTGTCGGCGACCGAACGCATCATGCTCGAGGGCCTGGCGCGCTCCGCGGGGTGCGGGGAGGCCGCCCGGTGAGCCCGCGCGGAACGGTGTTCCGGGAGACCATGCTGGGCCGGGTGCGCCTGCTCGGCGAGCAGGCCGACCGCCCCGTGCGGCTCGACCTCGTGGCCCGCGCCGACCGGGTGCTGCTGCCGCACCGCACCACACAGGCACGGCTGACCGGACGGATACGGATGGCCGGACGAGCCGATGACCCCTGCATCGACGGCGAGTTGGAGATCTCGCCGCTGGCCCGCCGCAGGATCCGCTACCGGATCGGCTTCGAGCTGGAGGGCCGGCGCCTCGTGCTGGACGGCTGGAAGTCGGTGTCGTTCAGGCGTCCGCTGACCTCGATGACCGAACTGCCGTACACCCTCTACGAGGACGGCGCGCGCGTCGGTGCGGGCACCCTGCGCTTCCCCCTCGCCACAGGCCTGCTGCCCTTCCTCGCCGGCTTCCGCTTCCCCCGGGCGGACGAGCCCGCCGCCGACCGCGATCCGGCGCCGCGCTGGGACGGCACGCCGGGGCGGACGGAGGTCTGGTACACCACCCTGACCGATCCCGCGACGGGCACCGGTCTCTGGCTGCACCACGAGATCGTCGCACCCAGCGACGGTTCGCCCGCCCACGCACACGGCTGGGCGGCCGTCTTCCCCCGGAGCGGCCCGGTGGAGCACGCCCGCTTCGGCCCCACCCCGTGGGAGCGGCAACCACACGGATTCAGCACCGAGGGCATCCGTGCCGTCCCAGGCGGCCTCACCGGCTCGGCCGGCCCGTTCAGCTGGGCTCTCACCGAGCAGCCGCAGGGGCCGCCGCTGTACACCTTTCCGCGCTGGTCCTGGAGACACCCCTGGCTGCCGGCCTCGCACATGCTCCCCGCAGCGCACGCCCGCTACACCGGGACGTTCCGCCATGGCGCCGACGAGCTACGGCTTGTGGACGCGCCCGGCGCGAGCGCCCGGATCTACGGCCACGGCAACGCCCGCCGCTGGGCCTGGCTCCACGCCGAGCTGGGCGGCGGTGACGTCCTGGAGATCGTCGCCGCGGTGTCGATGCGGCGGGGACTGGACAGACTGCCCCCGCTGGTGTTCCTGCGCCTGCACCGAAAGGGTCGCACATGGCCGCGGAGGGTGGAGCGCGGTGCCGTGGGCTGGGCGGGCCTCGGCCGGTTCCGCGCGGACATCGGACTGCCGCAGTGGCGGGTCGAGGGCCGCGCCGGCCTGCGCCGGATACGGGTGACGGTGACTCAGCCACCGGAACGGACCCTCGCGCTCGACTACACCGATCCGGACGGCTCCGCCGCGGTGTGCCGCAACAGCGAGAGCGCGGACGCCGAGGTGCACCTGGAGCGCTGGCGGGGCGGATGGCGGCCGGAGGCCGTATGGCGGCTGTCGGGCACCGCCCACGCGGAGGTCGGCGAGCGATGAGTTCCCCGACCAGCCCCGCTGTCGCCGGTCTTGTCGCCGCGGTCCTCGCGGACGACGGCACGGCCCCCTGGGTCCGGGAGGTACCCCGGCGCGTCGCGGCACTGCTCGACGCCATGCCCACCCCGGTGCGGGCCGCGGTCCGCGGCGCGGCCGCGGCCATCGACGCCTACGCCGTCGCCCGCACGGGCAGGCGGCTGTCCGCGCTCGACGCGGCACGACGACAGCACGTCATGGCCTCGCTCGCCTCCCGCCGGGCGCTGCTGCCGCTGCTGGACGCGGTCAAGGTGCCGGTGCTGCTGGCCGCCGGCACCGAACGGACACTGCACCACACACCCGCGCCCGCCCCCGGGTCCGCCCCCGACGATCCGCCGCTCGACTGCACGCCCTCCGGCCACTGGCCCACACGGAGCACCGCCGACGCGGTCGTCGTCGGCTCGGGCGCCGGCGGGGCCATGGCCGCCCGGACGCTCGCAGCGGCCGGTATGAGCGTCGTCGTACTCGAGGAGGGGGAGCACCACACCACGGCCTCGTTCGCCCGGCGGGCTCCCCTCGACCGCTTCATCGACCTGTACCGGGACGGCGGCGCCACGATCGCCGCCGGCAACCCGCCGCTGGTCCTGCCCGTGGGCCGCGCGGTCGGCGGTACGACCGTCGTCAACTCGGGCACCTGCTACCGCACACCGGACCACGTCGTCGCCCGCTGGCTGAACCAGCACGGATTCGCGGCCGCCGAAGGCCTCGGCTCCCACCTCGACGAGGTCGAACGCACCCTGCGCGTGGCACCCCAGCCGCTCGACGTCCTCGGCGACAACGGGCTGCTCGCACTCGCCGGGGCCGAGCAGCTCGGCTGGGCCGCCGCGCCCCTGCGGCGCAACGCCCCGGGCTGCCGGGGCTCGTGCCAGTGCGTGGTGGGCTGCCCCACCGGCGCCAAGCAGAGCGTCCAGCTGTCCGTGCTCCCCGAGGCCTGCGCGGCCGGCGCCCGCATCGTGACCGGCGCCCGCGTACGGCGTGTCCTCACCGACCGCGACGCGCCGGGCGGACCACGGGCCGCCGGAGTGCTCGCCCGGCGCCCGGACGGCAGCGAGCTGGAGATCCTCAGCCCGCTGGTCGTCGTCGCTGCGGGAGCCCTGCACACGCCGCCGCTGCTGCGCCGCTCCGGCCTGGGCGCACACCCGCGCCTCGGCCACAACCTGAGCGTGCACCCCGCCATCAGCGTCGCGGGCCGGTTCAGCAGCCCGGTCACCGGCTGGCAGGGCGTCCTGCAGAGCGTCGGAGTGGAGCACCTGCGCGCCGAGGGCATCCTGATCGAGGCCACCGCCGCGCCGCCGGGCATGAGTTCCTTCGTCCTGCCGGGCGTCGGCCGCGAACTGCGCCGCGAACTGGAGCAGACGGAGCGGCTGGCGACCCTCGGCGCCATGATCGCCGACCGGCCCTCGGGCCGCGTCCTGGGGCGCGACCGTACGCTGCTGCGCTACGACCTCGCGGAGCGCGACGCCGGACGGCTGCTGCGTGCCCAACGGGCCATGGGACACCTGCTGTTCGCGGCGGGCGCGAACGAGGTGCTCACGGGCGTCCCGCACGCCCCGCGCGCCCGCACCCCTGCCCAGCTGGAGGCGCTGCTCGGTACGGTGAGCGCACGCCACCTCCACGTGTCCGCGTTCCACCCCACCGGCACGGCGGCGGCCGGCACCGACCCCGAGCGGTCGCCGGCCGGCCCGGAGGGATGCCTGCGGGGCGTCCACGGGGTGCTGATCGCCGACGGATCGGTACTGCCGAGCTGCCCCGAGGTGAACCCGCAACTGAGCATCATGGCCGCGGCCCTGGCCATCACCCGGCGGTTCCTCGCGAGGACTTGAGGACCGTCACCCAGCGTGCGCTCGGTGCGGGCCGAGCCCGGCCGAGCGGTCGCCCCACGACGGGATCCCGCGCCTTCACCGTGACCCCCGAGGGGCGGGCCAGGAGGCGCGGTTCCCCACGACCCCCTTAACCCCTGCACGGCCCCTGGGGGCTGTAGGGGTGTCCTGTGTCAGCGGCGGCTGCCTAGCCTCCGAGGGCGGAGGGGAAGCGGACCGGAAACCGTCCGGAGGCGACCGCACGGCCGAGGCCCTCACTTCGATCTCGATCGGATGGCTGCGCTGGTGAACAACGAAGAGCAACTGCTCGACTATCTCAGGCGGACGACCGCCGACCTGCGGGAGGCGCGGCGACGGCTGCGCGAGAACGAGCAACGCGCACACGGCCCGGTCGCCGTCATCGGCATCGGATGCCGCTACCCGGGCGGCGTCACCACCCCCGAGGACCTGTGGGAACTGGTCGCGACGGGCACCGACGCGGTGTCGGACTTCCCGGCCGACCGCGGCTGGGACGTGGACGCCCTGTACGATCCCGACCCGGCGCGGTCCGGCAGGACCTACGCGCGCACCGGCGGATTCCTGCACGACGCCGCCCACTTCGACCCCGGCTTCTTCGGCATCAGCCCCCGCGAGGCCCTCGCCATGGACCCGCAGCAGCGGCTGCTGCTGGAGACCTCGCACGAGGCGTTCGAGCGGGCCGGCATCGTCCCCGCCTCCCTGCGCGGCAGTCGCACCGGCGTGTTCGCCGGCGTGATGTACAACGACTACGCCACCCGCCTCACCTCCGTCCCAGACGACCTCGACGGCTACCTCGCCAACGGAAGCGCCGCCAGCATCGCCTCCGGACGCGTCGCCTACACCTTCGGCCTGGAGGGCCCGGTGGTCACCGTCGACACCGCCTGCTCCTCCTCCCTGGTCGCCCTGCACTGGGCGGTGCGGGCGCTGCAGTCGGACGAGTGCTCGCTCGCCCTGGCCGGCGGCGTGACGGTGATGTCCACGCCGGAGACGTTCATCGACTTCAGCCGGCAGCGCGGCCTCGCGCCGGACGGCCGCTGCAAGGCCTTCGCCGCGGCGGCCGACGGCACCGGCTGGGGCGAGGGCGCCGGCATGCTGCTGCTCGAACGGCTCACCGACGCCCAGCGCCACGGCCACCCGGTGCTCGCCGTCATCCGGGGCAGCGCCGTCAACTCCGATGGCGCCAGCAGCCGTCTGACCGCGCCCAACGGCCCCTCCCAGCAGCGCGTCATCCGGCAGGCGCTGGCCGGTGCCGGGCTCACCACCGCCGACATCGACGTGGTCGAGGCGCACGGCACGGGCACCTCTCTCGGCGACCCGATCGAGGCGCAGGCCCTGCTCGCCACCTACGGCCAGGAGCGCGCGGAGCCGCTGCTGCTGGGCTCGGTCAAGTCCAACCTCGGGCACACCCAGGCCGCCGCGGGCGTCGCCGGCGTCATCAAGATGGCGCTGGCCATGCGGCACGGCGAGGTACCGCCCACCCTCCACGTCGACGCCCCCAGCGACCAGGTGGACTGGAGCGCGGGAGCCGTCGAACTGGCCCTGGAGAGGCGACCGTGGCCCGGCGCCGGACGGCCCCGCCGCGCCGCCGTCTCCTCCTTCGGGATCAGCGGCACCAACGCCCACGTCATCCTGGAACAGGCGCCCGAATCCGAGCCGGCGAAGGACAACACGCCCGCACGGGAGGGCGGTTGGCTGCCCTGGACCGTCACCGGCCGCACCCGGCAGGCCCTCGCCGGACAGCTTGCCCGCCTGCGCGACCACCTCGACGCGCACCCCGGCACCCGTCCGGCCGACCTCGGTCTGTCGCTGGCCACCACCCGCACCCAGTTCGAGCACCGCGCCGTCGCGGTCGGCCGGGACACCGGCGAACTGCTCGCCCAGCTCGCCGCCGCGACCCCGCTCACCCGCGTGGGCGGCAGGACCGCCTTCCTCTTCACCGGGCAGGGAGCGCAGCGGACCGGCATGGGCCGGGCGCTGCACCGGGCCTTCCCGGTGTACGCGGAGGCCTTCGACGCGGTGTGCGCGCTTGCCGACCGGAGCCTGGAGAGGCCGCTCGCCGAGGTGATCGACACCGGCGCGGACGTGCTGACCCGCACGGACCACGCGCAGATCGCCCTCTTCGCCACCGAAGTGGCCCTGTACCGCCTCCTGGAGTCCTGGGGCGTGACCCCCGACTACCTGGCCGGGCACTCCGTCGGTGAACTGGCCGCGGCCCATGTCGCCGGTGTGCTGTCCCTGCCGGACGCCGTCCACCTCGTCCTCGCGCGTGGCGCCCTGATGGCGGCCCTGCCCGCGGGCGGCGCCATGGCCGCGCTGCGCGCCACCGAGGAGGAGGTCGCCCCGCACCTGGACGACCGGGTCGGCCTCGCCGCGGTCAACGGCCCCCGCTCCGTGGTGATCTCCGGCGCCGAGGACGCCGTCGACGCGCTGGCGGCCCGCTTCGACAGGAGCAGGCGGCTGACGGTCTCGCACGCCTTCCACTCGCCGCTGATGGAGCCGATGCTGGCCGACTTCGCCGAGGCGGCCGCGCGGTGCTCCTTCGAGCCGCCGAAGATCCCGGTCGTCTCCACGCTCACCGGCGCCCTCGCCGGTCCGGCCGAGCTGACCAGCCCCGGCTACTGGGTGGACCACGTCCGCCGGCCCGTCCGCTTCGCCCCCGCCATGACCGCCCTGCACGAGCTGGGCGTACGCGCGTTCCTCGAAGTCGGCCCGGACGCCGCGCTCACCCCCCTGGCCGTGGACTGCGTGCCCGAGGACAGCGTCACCGTCGCCGGGTTACGCCGCGACGGCGACGAGGAACGCGACCTGGTCACGGCCGTGGCCCGGCTGCACGCGGCCGGTACCGCCGTGGACTGGGAGGCGTTCTTCGCCCCGCACGCCGCCCGGCGCACCGACCTGCCCACCTACGCCTTCCAGCGCGAACGCCTCTGGCTGGAGGCCGGCGCGGGCGGCAGCGGCGACGCCGACGGCCTCGGACAGAGCGCCACCGGGCACCCGCTGCTGACCGCCGCGACCGACCTGCCCGACACCGGGGGAGCGGTCCTCACCGGCCGGCTCTCCCTCGCCTCCCACCCGTGGCTGGCCGACCACGCCGTACACGGAACGGTGCTGCTGCCCGGCACCGCCTTCGTCGAGATGGCCCTGCAGGCCGCGGAGCGCACCGGCTGCGACACCGTCGACGAACTCACCCTGCACGCACCGCTGCTCCTGCCGGAGCAGGGCGCCCTGGCCGTACAGGTCGCCGTCGGCGGCGAACGCGACGGGCGGCGGGAGCTGACCGTCTGGTCCCGCCGCGCCGACACCACCGACGCGCCCTGGACCCGCAACGCCGCCGGCGTCGTGACCCGTGCGGACGAGGGCAGCCCGGCCGTCCTGGGCGAATGGCCGCCCCCGCACGCCGAACCCGTCGACCTGGCCGGCCTCTACCCCGGCCTGGCCCGCACCGGCTACGGCTACGGCGAGGTCTTCCAGGGCCTGCGTGCCATGTGGCGCCGCGGCGACGAACTGTTCGCCGAGGCGGCCCTGCCCGAGAGCGCCCGCGCCACCGCCGCCGCGTTCGGCCTGCACCCGGCCCTCCTGGACGCCGTCCTGCACGTCAACCTGCTCGACCTGCCCGGCGGCCAGGCGGTGCTGCCGTTCGCCTGGGGCGGTGTCACCCTGCACGCGGCGGGCACCGACACCCTGCGCCTGCACCTGTCCCCGGCCGGTTCCGACGCCGTCACCCTCACCCTCGCCGACGCCACCGGCGTACCCGTCGCGACCGTCCGCAGTCTCGTGGCCCGCCCGGTCTCCGCCGACCAGCTCGCCGGGGACGGCGACGACCCGCTGTACCGGATCGACCTCGTCCCGACGCCCGCCCCGTCCGCCGCCGACGTGCCCCCCATGGCCGTGTGCGGCCTCCAGGGCGCCGGCACGCAGAGTACGGGCCCGGGCGACCCGGGCTTCGACGGAACCGGCCTCGCAGGGACCTGGATCGAAGACACCCGGACCGAAGACACGGGTACGGAATCCGCCGGCCTCTCCGTCCCGCCCCGGTATCCGGACCTGGCCGCCCTCATCGCAGCCGGTCCGGTGCCCGAGCTCGTCCTCCTGGCCGTGCCGCCCGCCCCTGACGCCGCCTTGGACCTGCCCGCCCTGGTGCGGCACCGGGTGAACGCCACCCTGGACGCCCTGCGTGCCTGGCAGGCCGACGAGCGCTGCGCCGAACGCCGGCTCGCCGTGCTGCTGCGCACCGGTGACCTCACCCACGCCCCCCTCCACGGCCTCGTACGCGCCGCCCAGGCCGAGAACCCCGGCCGCTTCCTGCTGATCGACAGCGACGGCAGCGCCGCTCCCGGCCCCGCCCTCGCCGCCGCGCTCGACTCCGGCGAACCGGAGGCCGCGGTCCGGGACGGCGAGGTACGGGTGCCGCGGCTGGCCCGCGCCAAGTCGGGCGGCCCGCTCGCCTGGGACCCCGACGGCACCGTCCTGATCACCGGCGGCACCGGTGGGCTCGGCGCCCTGATCGCCCGTCACCTGGTCGTCGAGCACGGCGTGCGGCGCCTGCTGCTGGCCGGCCGGCGCGGCGGGGACGCTCCCGGTGCGGCCGCACTACGGGACGAGCTGGCCGAGGCGGGGGCCGAGGTGATCCTCGCCCGGTGCGACGCCGCCGACCGCGACGCCGTGGCCGCGCTGCTCACCGGGCACGACGTGCGGGCCGTGGTGCACGCCGCCGGCGTGGTCGACAACGGCGTGCTGGCCACCCTCGACGCGGACCGGGTCGACCGCGTGCTGCGGCCCAAGGTGGACGCCGCCTGGAACCTGCACGAACTGACCCGCGACAAGGACCTGTCGGCCTTCGTCCTGCTGTCCTCCACCGCGGGTCTGCTGGTCGGCGGCGGTCAGGCCAACTACGCCGCCGCCAACGCCTTCCTCGACGGCCTCGCCGCCCACCGCCGCTCGCTCGGTCTGCCCGCCGTCTCCCTCGCGTACGGCCTGTGGTCCGGCTCCGGCGGTATGAGCGCCGGCATCGACGCCGCCGACCTGGAACGGCTGCGCCGGCTCGGCCTGCCACCGCTGACCCCCGCTCAGGGACTGCGCACCTTCGACGCAGGCCTCGGCGGCGAGGACGCCGTCGTGGTGCCGGTACGCCTGGACGCCGCCGCGGTGCGCGCCCGGCCGGACGGCGTACCCGCACTGCTGCGCGGCCTGGTGCGGCCCGCCCGGCGGCGCGGCGCCGAGGCCGCCGCGAGCGCGCCCGCCGCCTCCTGGCGCGACCGGCTGGCGCCGCTGCCGGACCCCGAACGCGACCGCGCCCTGCTGGAGTTGGTCCGTACCCACGTCGCCGGCGTCCTCGGACACCCCTCGCCCGAGTCGGTGGAGCCGGGGCGCGCCTTCCAGGAGATGGGCTTCGACTCGCTCGCCGCCGTCGAACTGCGCAACCTCCTCGCGGGCTCCACGGGCCTGACCCTGCCGGCGACGCTGGTCTTCGACCAGCCCACCCCCCTGACCCTCGCCGCCCACCTCAAGACCGCGCTCGTGCCCGGACCGGCCGACCTCGCCCGGTCGGCGCTGGCCGAGCTGGACCGCCTCGAAGCAGCCCTGCACGGCATGCCGGACGAGGGCGGCAGCCACGCCCGGGTCACCGCGCGCCTCGAAGCGCTGCTGCGCAGCTGGCAGGACAGCCACGGACGCGCCGGCGCGCCCCTGGCGCCGGAGGACTTCCGGGAGGCCAGCGACGAAGAACTCTTCGCCAGGATCGACAACGAACTGGGAGCCCTGTGATGGAAGACTCGGCCACGGCCGGCAAGCTCCGCGACTACCTCAAGCGGGCCACGACCGAGCTGGAGCGCAGCCGCCGCCGCGTGCGGGAGCTGGAGGAGCAGGACCGGGAGCCCGTCGCCATCATCGGCATGGGCTGCCGCTACCCGGGCGGTGTGCGCACCCCGGAAGACCTGTGGCGCATCGTCGACGAGGGCATCGACGTCGTCACCGAGTTCCCCACCGACCGCGGCTGGGACGTCGAGTCGTTCTACGACCCCGAGCCCGGCGCCCCCGGCAAGTCCTACGTCCGCCACGGCGGCTTCCTGCACGACGCCGCCGAGTGCGACCCCGCGTTCTTCGGCATCAGCCCCAAGGACGCACCCGGCACCGACCCGCAGCAGCGACTGCTGCTGGAGGTCACCTGGGAGGCGTTCGAACGCGCCGGCATCGACCCCCACACGGTGAAGGGCACCCCGACGGGTGTCTTCGTCGGCCTGATGCACCACGACTACGTCGGCGGCACCATCTCCGGCAGCATCGTCTCCGGCCGTATCGCCTACACCCTGGGCCTGGAGGGCCCGGCGGTCACCATGGACACCGCCTGCTCCTCCTCCCTGGTGGCGCTGCACTCGGCGATCCAGTCGCTGCGCAAGGGGGAGTGCTCCCTGGCGCTGGCGGGCGGCGCCGCCGTCATGGCGAGCCCCGAGATGTTCATCGAGTTCAGCGAGCGCCGTGCGCTGTCCCCCGACGGCCGCTGCCACTCCTTCTCCGACGACGCCGCGGGCGCCGCCTGGGCCGAGGGCGCCGGCATGCTGCTCGTGGAGCGGCTGTCGGACGCCCTGCGCAACGGCCACGAGGTGCTCGCCGTCGTCCGCGGCTCGGCCGTCAACCAGGACGGCGCCTCCAACGGCCTGACCGCACCCAGCGGTCCGGCCCAGGTCCGCGTCATCCGGCAGGCCCTCGCCGACGCACAGCTCGCCCCGCACCACATCGACGCGGTGGAGGCGCACGGCACCGGCACCACCCTCGGCGATCCCATCGAGGCCCAGGCCGTCATCGCCGCCTACGGGCAGGACCGGCCGGACAACCGGCCGGTCTGGCTCGGCTCCATCAAGTCCAACATGGGCCACCCGCAGGCCGCGGCCGGCGTCGGCGCCATCATCAAGATGGTCATGGCGATGCGCCACGGCACCCTGCCCCGCACCCTGCACGTCGAGAAGCCCAGCACGGCCGTCGACTGGAGCGCGGGTGACGTCCGGCTGCTCACCGAGGCCCACCCCTGGGACACCCCCGACGGACGCCCCCGCCGTGCCGGCGTGTCCTCCTTCGGCATCTCCGGCACCAACGCCCACACCATCCTGGAGCAGGCACCGCCCCTCGTGACCGGCGCGGCGGCCCCGGAGCGGGCCGCGCTGCCCGTCGTCCCGTGGGTGCTGTCCGGCAAGGGCTCCGACGCCGTGCGGCGACAGGCGGAACGGCTGCTCGCGGCCGCCGGCGACCTCGACCCGTACGACGTGGGGTACGCGCTGGCCACCACGCGTGCCGTGTTCCCCCACCGGGCCGCCGTCACCGGCCGCGACCGGGACGAACTGCTGACCGGACTGCGCGCCGTCGCCGACGGCAGCCTGCCGGCCGTGGCCGTTCCCGAACCGGGCCGGCTCGGCATGCTGTTCTCCGGACAGGGCTCCCAGCGGCCCGGCATGGGCCGCACCCTGCACGCCGCGTTCCCCGTCTTCGCCACCACCTTGGACGAGATCTGCGCCGCCTTCGACGCACACCTGGACCGGCCGCTGCGCGAGGTGATGTTCGAGGAGGCCGCCGACCCGGCCTCGTCGCCACTGAACCAGACCGTGTACACGCAGGCCGCCCTGTTCACGTTCGAGACCGCCCTGTACCGGCTGCTGGAGCACTGGGGGATCCGCCCCGACCTGCTCGCCGGGCACTCCATCGGCGAGGTCGTCGCCGCGCACGTCGCCGGTGTCCTGGACCTGAAGGACGCGGTCGCCCTGGTCGCCGCCCGAGGACGGCTGATGCAGGACCTGCCCCCAGGTGGCGCGATGGTGTCCCTCCTGGCCTCCGAGGCCGAGGTCACGCCGCTGCTCACCGACGGCGTCGACATCGCCGCCGTCAACGGCCCGCGCGCGGTGGTGATCTCCGGCGACGAGGACGCCGTGGCCGCCGTCGCCGCCGAGGTGGAGAAGTCCACCCGGCTGAAGGTGTCGCACGCCTTCCACTCCCACCGCATGGACCCCATGCTCGACGCGTTCCGCGAGGTGCTGGCCGGCCTCACCTTCCACCAGCCCGCCCTGCCGGTCGTCTCCAACGTCACAGGGCGCATGACCGACGAACTGACCTCCCCCGACTACTGGGTGCGGCACGTCCGCGAGGCCGTCCGCTTCCACGACGGGATCACCACCCTGGCGGCCGAGGGCGCCACCCGCTTCCTGGAGGTCGGCCCCGACTCGGTACTCACCAACATGGCGCAGGACGTGGTGCCCGACGTCATCGGCGCACAGCGCCGGGACCGGGCCGAGGACACCGCCCTCGTCGACGCCGTCTGCCGCCTCCATCTGACCGGCACCGGCCCCGACTGGACGGCCGTGTTCGCCGGGGGCCGCAGGGTCGACCTGCCCACCTACCCGTTCCGCCGCGACCGGCACTGGGAGGACGCCCCCATCCTGCAGGCGGAGCGCTCCGCCGCCGCCCGCGCGGGCGGTGACGCGGCCGACCCGTTCTGGGAGCTGGTACGGGACCAGGACGTGCCCGCCGTCGCCGCCACCCTCGGCGTCGCCGACGAGACGTCCGTCGCCGCCGTCGTACCCGCCCTGGCCGCCTGGCACGAGCAGCGACAGGCCAACGCCGCCGCGGACGGCTGGCGTTACCGGGTCACCTGGGAGCCGCTGACCCCCGCCGCCACCCCGGCGTCCGGCGGGCACTGGCTGGCCGTCGTCCCGGCCACCGACGACCCATGGCCGGCCGCCCTCCTGACCGGGCTCGTCGAGCGAGGCCTGCGCGTCGACACCCTCACGGCCCCCGGCACGGCCGGCCGTGCCGAACTGGCCGCGCTGCTGGCCGGCCGGGACGGCGTCGACGGCGTGCTGTCCCTGCTCGCGCCCGCACGGGAGTCGACCGCGACCGCCGCGCTCGTCCAGGCCCTCGGTGACGCCGGGATCACCGCCCCGCTGTGGTGCGTGACCCGCGATGCCGTCGCTCACGGGACCGCCGCCACCGTCACCGGCTTCGACCAGGCCCAGGTGTGGGGCCTCGGCCGGGTCGCCGCCCTGGAGCACCCCGACCGCTGGGGCGGACTGGTCGACCTGCCCGCCGAGATCGGTCCGCAGACCGTCGCCCGGCTGGCCGCGCTGCTCGGCGACGCCGGCGGCGAGGACCAGGTCGTCATCCGCGAATCCGGTGCCTACGGCCGACGGCTGGAGCACGCCCCGGCCCGCGCCGGCGCCCCCTGGAAGCCGTCCGGCACGGTGCTGGTCACCGGTGCCACCGGCGCTGTCGGTACGGCCGTCGCCCGATGGCTCGCCGCCGAGGGCGCCGACCATCTGCTGCTGACGTCCCGCCGCGGCATGGACGCGCCCGGCGCCGCCGACCTCGTCCACGAACTCACCGGCAGCGGCGCCCGGGTGACCGTCACCGCCTGCGACGTGGCGGACCGCCGGGCGCTGGCAGCGGTGCTGGACTCCGTACCGGCCGAGCACCCCCTCACCGCCGTCGTACACCTGGCCGGCGTCCTCGACGACGGCGTCCTGGACGCGCTCACCCCCGAACGCATCACCGGTGTCCTCGCCCCCAAGGCCGACGCCGCCCGCCATCTGCACGAACTGACCGCGGACCTGGACCTGTCGGCGTTCGTGCTGTTCTCCTCCCTGACCGCGACGGTCGGCGGGGCCGGACAGGCCAACTACGCCGCAGCCAACGCCTTCCTGGACGCCCTCGCCGAGCACCGGCGCGCGGCCGGACTGCCTGCCACCTCCGTGGCCTGGGGACCCTGGGGCGGCGACGGCATGGCCGCCCACGGCACCGTCCGCTCCGCCGCCCGCGCGATGGGCATGTCCCTCCTCGACCCCGCCCGCGCCCTGGCGGCACTGCGACGCGCCCTGGACGGCGGCGACACCACCGTCACCGTCGCCGACGTCGACTGGTCCACGTTCACGCCCGCGTTCACCGCGACCCGGCCCAGCCCCCTGCTGTCCGCCCTGCCCGGGGCACGCCCCGGTACGAGCGCGCAGGACACCGGTGCGGTCGACGGCTTCGCCGACAAGCTCGCCGGCCTCACCGGCGGCGAACGCGAGCGCGCCCTGCAGGAGCTGGTGTGCGGCCAGGCCGCGGCCGTCCTCGGCTACGCCGGCGCCGACGCGGTCGAGCCGGCCACCGCCTTCCGCGACCTCGGCTTCGACTCCCTCACCTCGGTCGACCTGCGCAACCGCATCAGCGCCGCCGCCGGGGTGCCGCTGCCGGCCACGCTCATCTTCGACTACGCCACGCCCGCCGCGCTCGCCAAGCACCTGGGAACCGAACTCGCGGGCGCCGACACCACCGTGGACTCGGTCCTCGCCGAACTCGACCGGGTCGCGGCCCGGCTCGGCGGCCTGACCGCCGAGGACATCGAGCAGGGCGGGATCACCACCCGGCTGCAGTCCCTGCTCAGCGACCTGAACAAGACCCTCGGCCAGGACGCCGCCGCCGTCGCCGGACGCCTGGAGGACGCCTCCGCCGACGACGTCTTCGCCTTCATCGACAACGAACTCGGCTCGGCGTGAGGCGACCCTCCCACGACACCCCGGCCCCGCCGCAGTCCACCTCTTCGCACAGGAGTGGCGACACCCGATGACCAACGACGAAAAGCTGCTCTCCTACCTCAAGCGGGTCTCCGCCGACCTGGCCCAGACCCGTCAGCGGCTGCGCGAGGTGGAGACCCAGGACCGGGAACCCATCGCCATCGTCGGGATGAGCTGCCGCTTCCCCGGCGGCGTGACCACCCCTGAGGAGCTCTGGCGGCTCGTCCACGACGGCACCGACGCCATCGGTGACTTCCCCGAGGACCGGGGCTGGGACGTCGGGGCACTGTACGACCCCGACCCGGACGCCACCGGCAAGAGCTACGTCACGCGCGGCGGGTTCCTCACCGACGCGGCCGGGTTCGAGCCGGACTTCTTCGGCATCAGCCCCCGCGAGGCGGTCGCGATGGACCCGCAGCAGCGGCTGCTGCTGGAGGTGTCGTGGGAGGCCCTGGAGCGGGCCCGGATCGCCCCCGACTCGGCGCACGGCGCCCGGATCGGGGTGTTCGCCGGCACCAACGGCCAGGACTACAAGGACCTGTTGGCAAAGACGCCCGAGGACAGCGAGGCGGCGCTCGGCACCGGCGTGCTGGCCGCCGTGATCTCCGGCCGCATCTCCTACACCCTGGGCCTGGAGGGCCCGGCCGTCACCATCGACACCGCCTGCTCCTCGGCGCTCGTCGCGGTGCACCTGGCCGTACAGGCCCTGCGCAACAAGGAGTGCACGCTCGCCCTGGCCGGTGGCGCGACCGTGATGTCCACGCCGGGCAACTTCATCGCCTTCTCCCGGCAGCGGGGTCTCGCCCCGGACGGCCGCTGCAAGTCCTTCGCGGACGCGGCCGACGGCACCGGCTGGAGCGAGGGCGCCGGCATGCTGGTGCTGGAACGGCTCGCCGACGCCCGGCGCAACGGCCACCAGGTGCTGGCCGTGGTCCGCGGTTCCGCCGTCAACCAGGACGGCGCGTCCAACGGCCTGACCGCGCCCAACGGACCGTCCCAGCAGCGCGTCATCCGGGCCGCGCTCGCCTCGGCGCGGCTCGGTCCGGCCGACGTCGACCTGCTGGAGGCGCACGGCACCGGCACCACGCTGGGTGACCCGATCGAGGCGCAGGCGCTGCTCGCCACCTACGGGCAGGACCGGCCGCAGGACGCCCCGCTGTGGCTCGGCTCGGTCAAGTCCAACATCGGGCACACCCAGGCCGCGGCCGGCGTCGCCGGCATCATCAAGGCGGTCATGGCGATACGGCACCGCGTCCTGCCGAAGACGCTGCACGCCGACGCGCCCTCCACCAAGGTCGACTGGGACCAGGGCCGGGTCCGGCTGCTGACGGAGAACCGGCCCTGGACCGAGCCCGGCCGCCCCCGCCGCGCCGCCGTCTCCTCCTTCGGCGCGAGCGGAACCAACGCGCACACCATCCTGGAGGAGGCCCCCACCGAGGAACCGGCAGAAACCGGGCCCCGTACGGCGCCGCCGCTGGTGCCCTGGGTGATCTCCGGCCGTACCGAGCGCGCCCTGCGCGAGCAGGCCGCCCGTGTGGTGGCCGCCGCCGGTGAACCGGACGCGGTGGACGTCGCCCACTCCCTGGCGGCCACCCGCACCGCCCACCAGTACCGGGCCGTGGTCCTCGGCGACGGCCGCGACGCGCTCCTGCCGGCCATGACCCGCCTCGCCGAAGGCGGTCAGGCCACCGCCGTCGGCCGCGTCCGCAAGGGACAGACCGCCTTCCTGTTCACCGGGCAGGGCTCGCAGCGCGCCGGCATGGGCCGGGAGCTGTACGCGCACTTCCCGGTGTACGCCCGCGCCTTCGACGAGATCTGCGCGCTGTTCGACGACGACCTGCGCGATCTCGTCCTCGGCGGGGACCCCGAGCCCCTGAACCGCACCGCCCGCACCCAGACCGCGCTGTTCGCCTTCGAGGTCGCGCTGTACCGGCTGGTGGAGTCGTGGGGGCTGACGCCCGACCATCTCGCCGGCCACTCCATCGGCGAGATCGCCGCCGCGCACGTGGCGGGCGTCCTGGACCTGAAGGACGCGACCACGCTGGTGGCCGCGCGGGGCCGGCTGATGCAGGCGCTGCCCGAGGGCGGCGCCATGATCGCCGTACGCGCCACCGAGGAGGAGGTCCGCCCGCTGCTGACCGGGCGGGTCGGCATCGCCGCCGTCAACGGCCCCGACTCCGTGGTGATCTCCGGCGACGCCACCGAGGCCGAGGCGGTGGCCGCCCGCTTCGACAAGAGCCGGCGGCTGAAGGTCTCGCACGCCTTCCACTCGCCGCTCATGGAGCCCATGCTGGACGACTTCCGGTCGGTCGTCACCTCCCTGACCTTCCACCGGGCCACCGTCCCGGTGGTCTCCAACGTCACCGGAGCCCTCGCCACCCAGGACATCGCCACCCCCGACTACTGGGTGCGGCACGTGCGCGAGGCGGTCCGCTTCCACGACGGGATCCGCTCCCTCGCCGCCGCGGGCGTCACCCGCTTCCTCGAACTCGGCCCGGACGCGGTGCTGACGGCCATGGCCCGCGAGTGCCTGGCCGCCGACGGCGCGGACACCGACGCCGTGCTGGCCGCCGCGACCCGCCGCGAGCGAGGCGAGACCGAGACCCTGCTCACCGCCGTGGCCCAGCTGTACACCGGCGGGGCCGCCGTGGACTGGACCGCGCTGTTCACCGGTGCCCGCACGGTCGACCTGCCCACCACCGCCTTCCAGCGCGAGCGGTTCTGGCCCGAGACGGCCGCGGCGGTCGGCGACGTCGGCTCGGCGGGCCTGGACTCCGCCGACCACCCGTTGCTCGGCGCGGCCACCGTGCTCGCCGGCTCCGACGGCGCCGTGCTCATCGGCCAGCTGTCGGTGCGCACCCACCCCTGGCTCGCCGACCACGTCGTCGGCGGCCGGGTCGTCGTCCCCGGCACCGCCATGGTCGAACTCGCCGTCCGCGCCGGCGACCAGGTCGGCTGCGGGCACCTGGAGGAACTCGCCCTGGAAGTACCGCTGGTGCTGCCCGCGGACGACGGCGTTCGCGTTCAGGTCGCCGTCGGGGCGCCCGACGCGTCCGGCGCCCGCACGGTGCAGGTGTACGCCCGTGCCGAGAGCCTGCCCGCCGACGAACCCTGGACCCTGCACGCCTCCGGCCTGCTCGCCGCGGGCACCGGCTCACCGGGCGCCCGCCTGGACGTCTGGCCTCCCGAGGACGCCGAACCCCTCGACACCGGCGGCCTGTACGAGCGGCACGCCGCCGCCGGCCTCGCGTACGGCCCCGTCTTCCGGGCGCTGACGGCCGCCTGGCGGCGCGGCGAGGAACTGTTCGCCGAGGTGCGGCTGCCGGACCGGCCCGCCGCCGACGCGCCTCGCTTCGGCCTGCACCCGGCCGCCTTCGACGCGGCCCTGCACTCCCTGGCCCTGCTCGGCGACGGATCCGCCGACGACACCGCGCGGCTGCCCTTCCTGTTCGCGGGCGTCACCCTGCACGCCGTCGGCGCCTCCGTGCTCCGGGCACGGCTGGTCCCCACCGGGCCGCACTCCTTCGCCGTCGACCTGGCCGACGCCACCGGCGCCCCCGTCGCCACGGTCACCTCGCTCGCCGCCCGCCCGCTCACCCAGCTGCACGCCCCCCGGGACACCGGCGCCGACGCCCTGTTCACGCTCGACTGGCAGCCGCTGACCCTGGAGACCGACGCCCCCGGCACCGACCACCGGGTGCTGCACAGCACGCCGGGAACGGACGCCGCCGCCGTGCGCGAGGCCCTGCACACCGCGCTCGCCGCCCTGCAGGACGAGGACCCCCGCCCGCTGGCCGTCGTCACCCGCGGCGCGGTCAGCGTCGCCGGGGAGGACGTGCCCGACCTGGCCGGTGCGGCCGTGTGGGGCCTGGTGCGCTCCGCGCAGTCGGAGAACCCGGACCGGTTCGTGCTGGTCGACCTCGAACCGGACGCGGACGCCGCCGTACCGCCCGCCGTCCTCGCCTGCGGCGAACCGCAGATCGCGCTGCGCTCCGCAACCGCCCGCGCGGCCCGGCTGGTGCGCGCCGAAGTCCCCGCCGACGCACCGGAGTTCGCGCTCGACCCCGAGGGAACGGTCCTGCTGACCGGAGCCACCGGCGGCCTCGGCCCGGTGCTGGCCCGCCACCTGGTCACCGCCTACGGCGTCCGCCGTCTCGCGCTCGTCAGCCGGTCCGGCACCGCCGACGACCTCATCGCCGAACTCGCCGCTCTCGGCGCCACCGCGGCCGCGTACGCGTGCGACGTCTCCGACCGGGACGCCCTCGCCGCCGTCCTCGCCGGCATCCCGGCCGCTCACCCGCTCACCGCTGTCGTCCACGCCGCAGGCGTCCTCGACGACGGCGTGGTCTCCTCGCTCACCCCCGAGCGGATCGACACGGTCCTCGCCCCGAAGGCACTGGGCGCACTCCACCTGCACGAACTCATCGGGGACCGCGTGGCGTTCGTGCTGTTCTCGTCCGTCGCCGGCACCGTTGGTGCCCCGGGCCAGGGCAACTACGCCGCCGCCAACGCCTTCCTGGACGCCCTCGCCACCCACCGCCACGCCCAGGGCACACCCGCACTGTCCCTGGCGTGGGGGCCGTGGGCCCCGTCCGGCGGCATGACCAGCTCCCTCGACGAGGCCGACCGCGCCCGGATGACGCGCGGCGGCATGACCGCCCTGTCCGCGCAGGAGGGCACCGCCCTGTTCGACCGGGCGGTGCGCGCCGGACGTCCCGCGCTGGCGCCGGTACGGCTCAGCCTGCCCGCGCTGCGCGCCCAGGGCGGCGGCCTCGCGCCCGTCCTGCGTGCGCTGGTGGGGCGCCCGGTGCGCCCGGAGGCCGCCACCGAGGACGCCGGCCCCGCCTTCGCCGAGCGGATGGCCGCACTCGGGGACGAGGAGCGTGCCGAGGCCCTGCTGCACACGGTCCGCGCCCATGTCGCCGGCGTGCTCGGGCACGCCGACCCCGGCAGCGTGGAGACCGACCGGGCCTTCAAGGACCTCGGCTTCGACTCGCTCGCCGCCATCGAGCTGCGCAACTCCCTGTCCGCCGAGATCGGGCAACGGCTGTCCGCCACCCTCGTCTTCGACCACCCGTCCCCCGAAGCGCTCGCCGCCCACCTCGGCACCCTGACCGGCGGCGCCCGGACCGGGGCGCGTCGCGGCGGCCGCCGCAGCGGCACGGCACGCGCGGACGAGCCACTGGCCATCGTGGGCCTGGCCTGCCGCTACCCCGGTGACGTCCGCACCCCCGAGGACCTGTGGCGGCTGGTCGCCGGCGGCACCGACGCCATCACCCCGTTCCCCGCCAACCGGGGCTGGGACGTGGACCGTGTGGTCGATCCCACCCGGCAGCGCCCCGACACCTCCTATGTCGGCGAGGGCGGATTCCTGCACGACGCGGGCGAGTTCGACGCCCCGTTCTTCGGCATCAGCCCCAAGGAAGCCCTCGTCATGGACCCGCAGCAGCGGCTGCTGCTGGAGGCGTCCTGGGAGGCGCTCGAGAGCGCCGGCATCGACCCGCACACCCTCAAGGGCAGCCGCACCGGCGTGTTCGCCGGCGTCCAGTACCACGACTACTTCGGCAGCTTCGGCTCCGGCAGCATCATCTCCGGCCGTGTCGCCTACACCCTGGGCCTGGAGGGCCCGTCGCTGTCCGTCGACACCGCCTGCTCCTCGTCGCTGGTGGCGCTGCACCTGGCCGCCCAGTCCCTGAGGCAGGGAGAGTCGAGCCTCGCCCTGGTCGGCGGGGTCGCCGTCATGGCCACCCCGGAGACGTTCATCGAGTTCAGCAGGCAGGGCGCGCTCGCTCCCGACGCCTGCACCCGTGCCTTCGCCGACGCGGCGGGCGGGACCGTGTGGGGCGAGGGCGTCGGCGTCCTGGTCGTGGAACGGCTCTCCGACGCCCGTCGCAACGGCCACGACGTCCTCGCCGTGGTCCGCGGGACGGCCGTCAACCAGGACGGCGCCTCCAACGGCCTGACCGCCCCCAACGGCCCGTCCCAGGAACGCGTCATCCTCGAAGCCCTGGCCAACGCCCGCCTCACCACCGCCGACGTGGACGTGGTGGAGGCGCACGGGACGGGTACGACGCTGGGTGACCCGATCGAGGCGCAGGCGCTGCTGGCCACCTACGGGCAGGACCGGCCCGCCGGTGAGCCGCTGTGGCTGGGCTCGGTGAAGTCGAACATCGGGCACACGCAGGCCGCCGCCGGTGTCGCGGGTGTCATCAAGATGGTGATGGCGATGCGGCACGGGATGCTGCCCAGGTCCCTGCACGTGGACGAGCCGTCCACGAAGGTCGACTGGGACGCCGGACAGGTGCGGCTGCTGACGGAGGAGCGGGAGTGGCCGCGGCACGGCCGGCCGCGCCGGGCCGGTGTCTCCTCGTTCGGGATCAGCGGCACCAACGCCCATGTCATCCTCGAACAGGCCCCGCCCGCCCCCGCCGAGCCGGATCACACCGGACCCGCGGGACCCGCCGTCCCCTGGCTGCTCACCGCCAGGACGCCCGCCGCACTCGCCGGCCAGGCCGCCGCGCTCCTCGGCCATCTCGACACCCACCCCGGGCTCGACCCGTCCGACATCGGCTGGACGCTGGCCACCGCCCGGGCCCGCTTCACCCACCGGGCCGCCATCACCGGACCGGACCCGGCCGAACTGCGCGCCGCCCTGGCCGCGCTGGCCGACGGCGGCACCGCCCGCAACCTCGCCGAGGGCATCGCGCCGGGCCGCGCCCGCCCCGTGTTCGTCTTCCCCGGACAGGGCACCCAGTGGTCCGGGATGGCCACTCAACTACTGGACGAATCACCGGTGTTCGCCACCCGCATGGCCGAGTGCGCCGCCGCGCTGGCGCCGTACACCGACTGGGACTTCCACGCCGAACTGCGCGGTGACCTCGACCGCGTGGACGTCGTCCAGCCGCTGCTGTGGGCCGTCATGGTGTCCCTCGCGCACACCTGGAGCGCCTACGGCGTCACCCCGGCCGCGGTCATCGGCCACTCCCAGGGGGAGATCGCCGCCGCCTGCGCGGTCGGCGCCCTGTCCCTGCAGGACGGTGCCCGTGTCGTCGCCCTGCGGTCCCAGGCCATCGCCGAGCTGCTGTCCGGCTCGGGCGGCATGATGTCCGTCGGCGAGGGCGCCGACGCGGTCCGCGCCCGGCTCGCGGACTGGGGCGGCCGGCTGTCGGTCGCCGCCGTCAACGGCGCCGCCTCCACGGTGGTGTCCGGCGACCCCGACGCCCTCGGTGAGCTCCTCGCCCGGCTGCGGGCGGAGAAGGTCCGCGCCAAGCGCCTGCCGGTGGACTACGCCTCGCACAGCGCCCACGTCGAGGCCCTGCGCGAACGGCTCGCGGACGTCCTCGACGGCATCGAGCCGCGCGGCACCCAGGTGCCGTTCTACTCGACGGTCACCGGCGGCCCGATCGACACCGCGGAACTCGGCGCCGGGTACTGGTACACCAACCTGCGCGGAACCGTCCTGTTCGAACAGGCGGTGCGCGCCGCCGTCGCCGCCGGGCACCAGCTGTTCATCGAGTCCAGCCCGCACCCCGTCCTCACCGTCGGCATCCAGGAGACCGACGACGCCGTGGCCGCCGTGGGCTCCCTGCGCCGCGACGAGGGCGGCCGGGACAGGCTGCTGACCGCCCTCGGCGAAGCCTTCACCCACGGCGCCGCCGTGGACTGGGCGGCCGTCGCCGAGGGCCGCCGCCCGCGCCGCGTCCCGCTGCCCGGCTACGCCTTCCAGCGCGAGTGGTACTGGCTCGACAGCACCGCGAACGGCGCCGACGTCACCTCCGCCGGGCTCGCCCCCACGGACCACGCCCTGCTGGGTGCCGCGATGGTGCGGGCCGACAGCGAGGGCGCCGTGCTCACCGGCCGCCTCTCGCCCGGCACCCAGCCCTGGCTGGAGGACCACCGGGTCGGCGGCCGGCTGCTCTTCCCCGGCACCGGACACCTGGAGCTGGCCCTGCGCGCCGGTGACCAGGTCGGCTGCGGCGACATCGCCGAACTCACCCTGCACGCGCCACTGGTGCTGCCCGACCACGGCGCCGTCCAGCTCCAGGTCGTCGTCGGCCCACCCGGGGGAGAGACCCGCCCGGTCACCGTCTGGTCGCGTCCGGAGAGCCCCGACGAGGACTTGCCGTGGACCCGGCACGCCGACGGCCTGCTCGCCCCGACCGGCACCGTCGCGGCCACCGCCGACCCGCTGTCCGCCTGGCCCCCGCAGGGCGCCGAACCGGTCCCGCTCGACGGCCTGTACGACGAACTCGCCGCCCTCGGACTCGGCTACGGACCCCTGTTCCGGGGCCTGCGTGCGGCCTGGCGCGCCGAGGACGGGCTCTACGCGGAGGTCGCCACCGATGCGGCGCCCGACGGCTTCGGGCTGCACCCGGCCCTGTCGGACGCCGCCCTGCACACCGTCGGCCTCACCGACGCGGCCGGCAACGAGGCCCTGCTGCCGTTCGCGTGGTCCGGGGTACGGCTGTACGCCACCGGCGCGACCGCGCTGCGCGTCCGCGTGCGGGCCACCGGCGAGGGCACCGTCTCCCTCACGCTCGCCGACCCCACGGGCGCGCCCGTCGCCACCGTCGAGTCGCTCGCCCTGCGGCCCCTGCGGACCGAGGCGCTGGCCGCCGCTGCCCGCTCGGCGCGTGCGGGTGCGCTGTACCGGATCGACTGGGTGCCGGCCCCACCGCCCGCGGCGGCCGCGGGCGCGGTGGAGGTGGTGCGCGCCCCGGCCGGGGTGAGCGCCGCGGACGCCCGGGCGGCCGTCGACACGGTCCTCGACGCGCTGCGCGCCGGGCTGGCCGCCGACGAACCCACCCTGGTGGTCGTCACCGGCACCGACCCGGCGGGCGCGGCGGTCGGCGGACTGGTCCGCTCGGCCCAGTCCGAGAACCCCGGGCGCATCGTGCTCGTCGAGTCCGAGGAGGAGCCGGACACCGATCGCCTCGCCGAGGCGGTGGCCACCGGCGAACCGCACCTCGCCCACCACAACGGCGCCTGGCAGGTGCCGCGCCTCACCCGTACGGCCACCGACGGCCCGGTCCCGGCCACCGAGGGCTCCGGCCGGACGCCCGACGGGTCCGGCCCGGCCGCCGATGCCGGTCGGCGCCCCGGGCTCGGTGACGGCACCGTCCTGCTCACCGGCGCCACCGGCGCCCTCGGCCGTGTTCTCGCCCGGCATCTGGTCGCCGAGCGGGGTGTGCGGGACCTGCTGCTGCTCAGCCGCAGCGGTGCCGCCGACGAACTCGTCGCCGAACTCACCGCTCTGGGTGCCCAGGTGACGAGCGCCGCCTGTGACGTCGCCGACCGGGCCGCGCTCGCCGCCGTGCTGGACGCCGTACCGGCCGACAGGCCGCTGACCGCCGTGATCCACGCGGCCGGTGTCCTCGCCGACGGAGTGCTCACCTCCCTCACCCCGGAGCGGATCGACGCCGTGTTCCGGCCGAAGGCCGACGCGGCCTGGAACCTGCACGAACTCACCGCGGACCTGGACCTGTCCGCATTCGTGCTGTTCTCCTCGTCCGCCGCGACGCTCGGCTCGCCGGGTCAGGCCAACTACGCCGCCGCCAACGCCTACCTCGACGCCCTCGCCGTACACCGCCGCACCCTGGGACTGCCCGCGTACTCCCTGGGCTGGGGCCTGTGGGCGCAGGCCGGCGGCATGACCGGCACCCTCGACGCGACGGACCTCACACGCATCGCCCGCGGCGGTGTCGCGCCCTTGGAGGCCGAGGAGGGCGTCGCCCTCTTCGACGCCGCCCTGCGCGGCGACGACCCCGCCGTCCTGCCGGTGAAGCTGGACATGACCTCCCTGCGCGCCCAGGGCGAGGGCCTGGCCCCGCTGTTCCGTGGCCTCGTGCCCGTACGCCGGACCGGTGCGGCGACCGGGCAGACCGCGACCGGCGGCGCCGACGCCCTGCGCGACCGGCTCGCCGGACTGCTGGAGGCGGAGCGCGAACCGTTCCTCACCGAACTCGTGCAGAGCCACGTCGCGACCATCCTCGGCTACCGTTCCGCCCAGGACGTCGGCCGCACCCTGGCGTTCCGGGAACTCGGCTTCGACTCGCTGGCCGCCGTCGAACTGCGCAACCGGCTGACCGCGGCGACCGGCCTGCGGCTGCCCGCCACCCTCGTCTTCGACCACCCCACCCCCGCCGAACTGGCCCGCCATCTGCTCGGCGAACTCACCGGCACCCTGGCCGGGGCGACCGCTCGCAGCACGCCCCGGGGCGCCGCCGACGAACCGATCGCCGTCATCGGCATGGCCTGCCGCTTCCCCGGCGGCATCGCCTCGCCGGAGGACCTGTGGAGGCTGGTCGCCGAAGGGCGGGACGCGGTCGGCGAGTTCCCCGCCGACCGCGGCTGGGACGTCGAGAACCTCTACGACCCGACCCTGGACCGGCCGGGCACCAGCTACACCCGGCACGGCGCCTTCCTGTACGACGCCGCCGACTTCGACCCGGCGTTCTTCGCCATGGACGACGAGGAGGCCGAGGTCACCGACCCCCAGCAGCGGCTGCTGCTGGAGACCTCCTGGGAGGCGCTGGAACGCGCCTCCATCGACCCCGCCCGCCTGCGCGGCTCCGACACCGGTGTGTTCGCGGGCGTCATGTACCACGACTACTTCGGCAGCTTCGGCTCCGGCAGCGTGGTCTCCGGCCGCGTCGCCTACACCCTCGGCCTGGAAGGCCCGACCCTGTCCGTCGACACGGCCTGCTCCTCGTCGCTCGTGGCGCTGCACCTGGCCGCGCAGTCCCTGCGGCAGGGCGACTGCTCCCTGGCGCTGGCCGGGGGAGTGACCGTCATGGCCACCCCGGGCACCTTCGTGGAGTTCAGCCGGCACCGGGGACTGTCCCGGGACGGCCGCTGCAAGCCCTTCGCGGACGCCGCCGACGGCACCGGCTTCGGCGAGGGCGCCGGCGTCCTGCTGCTGGAACGGCTCTCCGACGCCCGCCGCAACGGCCGGAAGATCCTCGCCGTGCTGCGGGGCACCGCCGTCAACCAGGACGGCGCCTCCAACGGCATCAGCGCCCCCAACGGCCCCGCCCAGCAGCGGGTCATCCGGCGCGCCCTGCAGGCGGCCGGTGTCGAGGCGGCCGAGGTCGACGTGGTCGAGGCCCACGGCACCGGCACCACCCTCGGCGACCCCATCGAGGCCCAGGCGCTGATCGCCACCTACGGCGCCGAGCACACCGAGGACCACCCGCTGTGGCTCGGCTCGGTGAAGTCCAACCTGGGCCACACCCAGGCCGCGGCCGGTGTCGCCGGGGTCATCAAGATGGTCGAGGCCCTCCGCAACGAGACCCTGCCGGCCAGCCTCGGCATCGACCGGCCGTCCCGGCACGTGGAGTGGGAGGGCGCGGGCGTCCGTCTGCTCACCGAGAACCGGCCCTGGCCCGACCCGGGCCGTCCGCGCCGCGCGGGCGTCTCGTCGTTCGGTATCTCCGGCACCAACGCGCACGTGATCGTCGAGGCCGCGCCGCAACCGGAGGAGTCCGCGCCCGAGCCCACCGCCCCGCCGGCCGGCACCGTACCGTGGCTGCTCTCCGGCCACACCCCGGACGCCCTGCGCGCCCAGGCGGCGCGGCTGCTGGACCACCTGTCCGCCACCCCGGACGCCGACCCGCACCGCGTCGCCGGCGCGCTCGCCCACGCCCGCACCCGGCTCGCGCACCGGGCCGCCGTCCTCGGCCGTACCCGGGGCGAACTGACCGCGGGCGTACAGGCCGTGGCGGAGGGCCGCTCACCGCGGTCCGGCGTCCTCGGCACCGCCGCCGACGCCCGGCTCGCCTTCCTCTTCTCCGGCCAGGGCTCACAGCTGCCCGGCATGGGCACCCGGCTCGCGGCGGCGTTCCCCGCCTTCGCCACCGCCTTCGACGAGGTCCGCGCCCAGCTCGACCCGTTGCTGGACCGGCCGCTCACCGACGTCCTCGACTCCGCCGAACTGCTGGAGCGCACCGCGTACACCCAGCCCGCGCTGTTCGCCGTCGAAGTGGCCCTGTACCGGCTGCTGGAGTCGTTCGGCGTCCGGCCCGACCTGCTCGCCGGGCACTCCGTCGGTGAGTTCGCCGCCGCCCATGTCGCGGGCGTGCTCGGCCTGAAGGACGCCTGCACCCTCGTCGCCGCCCGGGGACGCCTCATGCAGGCCCTGCCCGAGGGCGGCGCGATGATCGCCGTACGCGCCGGCGAGGACGAGGTCGCGCCCCTGCTGCGCGACGGCGTGGGGATCGCCGCCGTCAACGGGCCGACGTCCGTCGTCGTCTCCGGCCCCGCCGGTCCGGCCCGCGCCCTGGCGGCACGCTTCGAACGCGGCAAGGAGCTGGCCGTCAGCCACGCCTTCCACTCGGCCCTGATGGAACCGATGCTGGAGGAGTTCCGCGAGATCGCCGCGTCCCTGTCGTACGGCACGCTGCGCATCCCGCTGGTGTCCACCCTCACCGGCGCCCCGGCCGCCCCGGACGAGCTGTCCGGCCCGGAGTACTGGGTGCGGCACGCCCGCGAGGCCGTCCGCTTCGCCGACGCCGTCACCGCCCTGCACGGGGCCGGCGTACGGCACTTCGCCGAGGTCGGCCCGGGCAGCGCGCTGACCGCGGCGGCCGGTGAGTGCCTGCCGGACGGGACGGCCGTCGTACCGCTGCTGCGCAAGGACCGCGAGGAGACCGACGCCCTGCTCACCGGGCTCGCCACCCTGCACGTGCACGGCCGTGCCGTCGACTGGACGGCCCTGCTGCCGCACCGCGACGGCTCGGACCTGCCCACCTACGCCTTCCAGCGCAGCCGCCACTGGATGACCGGCGACCTCGGCCTGCCGCGCCCGGCCGCCGACCATCCGCTGCTCGGCACCGCCGTCGAACTCGCCGGCGCCGACGGCACCCTGTACACCGGTCACCTCTCGCTCGCCGATCACCCGTGGCTGGCGGACCACGCCGTCGGCGGAGTGGCGCTGCTGCCCGGCACCGCCTTCGTCGAGATGGCCCTCGCCGCCGGCGCCCGCGTCGACTGCGGCGCGGTGGAGGAGCTGACCGTCACCGAGCCCCTGGTCCTGCCCGAGGACGGCGCCGTACGCCTCCAGTGCACGGTCGGCGAGCCCGGCACGTCCGGCGCCCGCGCCTTCCGCGTGTACGCCGCCGCGGCCGACGGCGACCCGTGGACCACCCACGCCACCGGCGTACTGCGGCCCGCCGAGGAGACGCCCGTGCACGACCTCACCGCCTGGCCGCCGCCCGCCGCCGAACCCGTGGACCTGGCCGGCGTCTACGAGCGGCTCGCGGAACTGGGCGCCGACTACGGGCCTCGCTTCCAGGGCCTGCGGGCGGCCTGGCGGGCCGGGGAGGACGTGTACGCCGAGGTCGCCGTCCCGGCCGACACCGCCGCGTTCGGGCTGCACCCCGCGCTGTTCGACGCCGCCCTGCACACCATCGGGCTGCGCGCGGGAGCCGAGGAGCGCATGACCCTGCCCTTCGCCTGGAGCGGCGTGGAACTGTCCACGCGGGGCGCGGCCGCCCTGCGCGTGCGGATCGCCCCGGCCGGTGCCGGCGCGGTGCGCATCGACGCCGCCGACGAGACCGGCCGGCCGGTGGCCCGGGTCGCGTCGCTGTCGCTGCGGGAGGTGGACCCGCAGCGGATCGCCGCGGCCGCGGCGGGCGGACACGACGACCTGTTCGCCCTCGACTGGGTGCCGGTCTCCGTGCCCGTGGCCCCGCAGGCCGGACGGTGGACCGTGCTCGGCCCCGGCCGCGAGGAACTGGCCCGCGCCCTGGCCGGCCAGGTCGCGGAGGCCGGCGTCGCCGACGACCTGGCCGAGGCCGCCGAACAGACCCCGGACACCCTGGTCGTCGTGCACGCCGGGGGCGACGGAGCGGACGCGGTCCGGGCCGGCGTCCGGCACCTGCTCACCCAGGTGCAGGACTGGCTGGCCGACGCCCGGTTCACCGACACCACCCTGGTGGTGGCGACACACGGAGCGACCGGGCCCGGGGCCGTCACCGACGTCGGCGCCGCCGCCGCGTGCGGACTGATCCGCTCCGCCCAGTCCGAGCACCCCGACCGCCTGGTCCTCGCCGACCTGGACGACACGGATGCCTCCCGCCGCCTGCTGCCCTCCGCCGTAGCCTCCGGTGAACCCCAACTGGCCCTGCGCAACGGCGGATCGACCGTCCCCCGGCTGGTGCGCGCACCACGCCTGGACGCGGCCGCCCCGGCCGACTGGTCCGGCGGCGTCCTCGTCACCGGCGGCACCGGCGCCCTGGGCCGGCTGGTCGCCCGGCACCTGGTCACCGCGCACGGCGCCGAGCGGCTGGTGCTGCTCAGCCGCGGCGGGCCCGAGGCGCCCGGCGCGGCCGAGCTGCGCGAGGAGCTGACCGGGCTGGGTGCGCGGGTGACCGTCGTCGCCTGCGACGCCGCCGACCGCGCCGCTCTCGCCCGGGTCCTGGACGAGCACCCGGTCTCCGCCGTCGTGCACACCGCGGGCGTACTCGCCGACGCCGTCCTGACCTCGCTCACCCCCGAACGGCTGGACGCGGTCCTGCGGCCGAAACTGGACGCCGCCTGGCACCTGCACGAACTGACCCGGGAACGGCCGCTCACGGCGTTCGTGCTGTTCTCCTCCGCGGCGGGTCTGCTCGGCAGCCCCGGCCAGTCCGGCTACGCCGCGGGCAACACCTTCCTCGACGCCCTCGCCGCCCACCGCCGCTCGCTCGGCCTGCCCGCGGTCTCGCTCGCCTGGGGCGCCTGGGCGGGCAGCGGCGGCATGGCCGACCGGCTCGGCGACACCGACACCCGCCGCGTCACCTCCGGAGGCGTGCTCGCCCTCGACGCGGAGGCGGGGCTCGCCCTGTTCGACACGGGCGTCGGCCGCGACGAACCGGTCCTGCTGGCGGCCCGTCTCGACCTCGCCCCACGCGAACCCGCCCGCGTCGCACCGCTCCTGCGCTCCCTGGTGCGGGCGCCGCGCCGGACTGCGTCCGGGGCGCCGGCCGCGGCCTCGGCAGCCCTGCGCCGTGAACTGGCCGGGCTCGCCCCCGAGGAGCGGACCGAACGGCTGCTGCGGCTGGTGCGGGACGAGGCCCGGTCGGTGCTCGGCGTCGAGGAGTTCGAGAACGACCTGCCCTTCAAGGACCTCGGGTTCGACTCGCTGACCGCCGTCGAGTTCCGCAACCGGCTCAACGAGGCCACCGGACTCAGGCTGACCGCGACGCTCGTCTTCGACCATCCCACACCGGTCGCGCTCACCGAGCACCTCGCCGCCGAGCTTGCCCCGCGCACCGACGACGGGCCGCGCGAGGAGGAGGACACCGTGCGGGCCGCGCTCGCCGCCATTCCGGTGGGACGGCTGCGCGAGGCCGGCCTGCTGGACAGCCTGCTCGAACTCGCCGGGCTGCGACCCGCGCCGGAGCCGGCGGCGACCGGCGGACCCGGCGGACCGTCGATCGACGCGATGGACGCCGAGAGCCTGATCAGCATGGCGCTCGACGACCTAGTCGAGGACGACGACGCCCTGTGACGACGCCTGCGACAAGGAAGAGGACCATGGCCGAGCCCGAGAAGCCGGACACCAGGACGGTCGAGGCACTGCGGGCCTCGCTGAAGGAGATCGAGCGGCTGCGGGAACGCAACCGCACCCTGACCGCGGCGGCCCGGGAACCGGTGGCCGTCGTCGGCATGGCCTGCCGCTACCCGGGCGGCGTCCGGTCCCCCGAGGACCTGTGGCGCCTGGTGGCGGACGGCGCGGAGGGCATCACCGGGTTCCCCGACGACCGCGGCTGGGACCCGGACCTGTACGACCCGACGCCGGGGGTACCGGGCCGCTCCCTCACCCGGGAGGGCGGATTCCTGCACGACGCGGGCGAGTTCGACGCCGCGTTCTTCGGCATCGGCCCGATCGAGGCCCTCGTCATGGACCCGCAGCAACGGCTGCTCCTCGAAGGCTCCTGGGAGGCCCTGGAGGACGCCGGCATCGATCCCGTGTCGCTGCGCGGCAGCCGCACCGGTGTGTTCGCGGGCGTCATGTACCACGACTACTTCGGCAGCTTCGGCTCCGGCAGCATCGTCTCCGGCCGCGTCGCCTACACCCTCGGCCTCGAGGGGCCGACGCTCAGCGTCGACACCGCCTGCTCGTCGTCCCTGGTCACCCTGCACCTGGCCGTGCAGTCGCTCCGGCAGGGAGAGTGCACCCTGGCGCTGGCCGGGGGAGTGACGGTGATGGCCTCGCCGGGCACCTATGTGGAGTTCAGCCGGCAGGGCGCCCTCTCCCCGGACGGGCGCTGCCGCTCCTTCGCCGACGACGCCTCCGGCACCGGGTTCTCCGAGGGACTGGGCGTCCTCGTGCTGGAGCGGTTGAGCGACGCGCGGCGCAACGGGCATCCCGTGCTGGCGGTGGTCCGTGGTTCGGCGGTCAATCAGGATGGTGCGTCGAACGGTCTGACGGCGCCGAACGGTCCGTCGCAGCAGCGGGTGATCCGGCAGGCGCTGGCGGCGGCGCGTGTGTCGGCCGCGGATGTGGATGTGGTGGAGGCGCACGGGACGGGTACGACGCTGGGTGATCCGATCGAGGCGCAGGCGTTGCTGGCCACGTACGGGCAGGACCGGTCTTCCGGTGAGCCGTTGTGGCTGGGGTCGGTGAAGTCGAACATCGGGCACACGCAGGCCGCGGCCGGTGTGGCGGGGGTCATCAAGATGGTGATGGCGATGCGCCACGGCGTCCTGCCGAAGACGCTCCACGTGGACACGCCGTCCACGAAGGTCGACTGGGACACCGGCCGGGTACGGCTCCTGACGGACCACCAGCCCTGGCCGCGGAGCGAGCGTCCGCGCCGAGCCGGCATCTCCTCCTTCGGCATCAGCGGCACCAACGCCCACACCATCATCGAGGAGCCACCGGCGGCGGACGAACCGCCGACGGACACCGACCCCGACGCCCCGGCGACCGTATGGCCCCTGTCGGCCCGTTCCGCCCAGGCCCTCCCCGCGCAGGCCGAGCGTCTGCACGCCTTCCTCGCGGACCGTCCCGGGCTGCACCCGGCGGCCGTCGCCCGGGCCCTCGGCACCCGGCGGACGGCCTTCGACCACCGAGCGGCCGCCACCGGCACCGACCGCGACCAGCTCATGGCCGCACTGCGCGCCCTCGCCACCGGAGCGCCCGGCCCCACGGCCGCGACCGGCAGGGCACGAGCGGGGACCCGTACGGCCTTTCTGTTCACCGGCCAGGGCGCCCAGCGCCTCGGCATGGGCCTCCAACTACGCGCCCGGTACCGGGTGTTCGCCGACACCTTCGACGCGATCGACACCCGTCTCGGCCTGGGCCTGTCCGAACTGCTGGCAGGCGACGACGCCGGCGCCGTCCACCGCACGCAGCACGCGCAGACGGCGCTGTTCGCCTACGAGGTGGCCCTGTTCCGGCTGCTGGAGTCCTTCGGCGTGCGGCCCGACGTCCTGGCCGGGCACTCCGTCGGGGAAATCGCCGCCGCGCACGTGGCGGGCGTCCTCGACCTGGACGACGCGTGCACGCTGGTCGCCGCCCGCGGCCGGCTCATGCAGGCCCTGCCGGAGGGCGGCGCGATGGTCGCCGTGCAGGCCACCGAGGACGACGTACGGCCGCTGCTGGACGGCCGTGTCGGGCTGGCCGCGGTGAACGGGCCGTCGTCCGTGGTCCTGTCGGGCGAGGAGGAGGCGGTGCTCGCCGCCGCCGGGCGCTTCGCGAAGACCAAGCGGCTCGCCGTGTCGCACGCCTTCCACTCACCCCTGATGGACGGCATGCTCGGCGAATTCCGCGCCGTGGCCGAGAAGCTGACCTTCCACGAGCCGCGGATCCCGCTGGTGTCCACCCTCACCGGCCGCCCCGCCGGGAGCGACCGGCTGCGCGACCCCGGCCACTGGGTGCGCCACGTGCGGGAGACGGTCCGGTTCGCCGATGCCGTCGCCGCCCTCACCGCCTCGGGCGTCGGCCGCTTCGTCGAGATCGGGCCCGACGCCGTACTGACCGGCCTCGCCCGCGCGTGCGTGGACGGCGACGGCAGCGTGTTCGTCGCCCTCGGCCGGCGTCACGGCAGCGAGCCCACGGCCCTCATGTCCGGACTCGCCCGCCTGTACACCGACGGCCTCGCCCCCGACTGGGCGGCGGTCTTCCCCGGCAGGGCCCGCGCCGAACTGCCGACCTACGCCTTCCGGCGCGAGCGGTACTGGCTCAACGCCGATGTGGCCCTCACGGCCGGTCCGCTCACCGGGCACCTGCCGTCCGCCGCAGCCGTCGAGCCCGCCGACGCCGAGCCGTTGCGGCAGCGGCTGGCCGGTGCGTCGCCCGCCGAGCGGGAGGCGCTCCTGACCGACGTGATCCGGGCGCAGACCGCCGCGATCCTCGGCCACGCGGGAGCGGAGGCCGTCGAGCCGGACGCGGTCTTCCTGGAGATCGGGATGGACTCGGTCTCCGCGGCCGAACTCCGCAGCGCCCTCGGCAGCGCCCTGGGGACGACCCTGCCCGCGGGTGCCGTCTTCGACCACCGCACCCCGGCCGCCCTCGCCGCCGCCCTGCGCGGCCACCCGGCCGAGGCAGCCGCGGGCTCGGACGGCACCGGCGACCCCGCGTCGGTCAGCGCGCTGGTGCGGCGTGCGGCGGCCGACGGGCGGATGGCACAGGCCATCGAACTGCTGCGCACGGTCGCCGACATCCTCCCCGGCTTCTCGTCCCTGTCCGAATTCGGGCACGTCACCGACCCGGTGCGGCTCGCCACGGGCGATGCCTCGCCCCGGCTCCTGTGCCTTCCCTCACCGATGGCACTCGGCGGCGCCCACCAGTACGCCCGTTTCGCCCGGCACTTCCACGGCCGCCGGGACGTCCTGGTGCCGGCGGTGCCCGGCTTCGGCCCCGGGGACGCACTGCCGCGTTCCGTGGACGCGGTGGTGGAGGTGGTCGTCGAGGGCATCCGCCGGGCGTGCGCGGACGAGCGGCCGTACGTGCTCGTCGGCTACTCCTCCGGCGGGCAGTTCGCGCACGCGGCCGCCGAGATCATGGAGAAGGCCGGACAGCCCGCCTCGGGCGTGGTCCTGCTGGACACCTACCTGCCCGGGGACGACGGCAAGGACGAGCTGTGGCGGCAGATGTTCGACGGCATGCTGGAGCGCGAGTCGGCCCTCGGCGGGTTCGGAACCGCCCGCCTCGCCGCCATGAGCCGCTACAGCGACCTGATCCAGCACTGCATGCCGGGCGCCCTGACCGCGCCCGTGCTGTTCGTGCGGCCCGAGGAGTCCTTCGCGACGGGTGCCGGTACCGGCGACTGGCGGGCCACCTGGCCCGCGGACCACGAACCGGTCGACGTGCCCGGCACGCACTTCACGATCCTGGAGGAACGCGCAAAGGCCACGGCCGCGGCGGTGGAGGCGTGGCTGACGGCGACGGGAGCCGCCGGCACCTCCTGAAAGCGCGACGGGACCGGACGTGGTGGGGCGGGGCGGCCGAAAGGCTGCCCGCGCCCCGATTCGTATTCACTCGCCGGCCTCGCGGAAATGCGCAAGCCACGCGTGGATATCGCAACGGATACTGTCCGGATCGATGCCTAATTGCACGGCGATTTCGTCCGCTGCCGATTCCGGCTGCCAGCCGCTCCGCTGGAGCGCCAGCCACATCGTCGTGCCGCGCGGTCCGCACCTGTGCCGCTTCCCGGTGCGCCGGGAGAACAGTTCCAGATATCCGTCGGGCCGGACCTGCGCGGTCAGCTCGTGGTCAGGCCTCCTGGCCATGGGACTTCCCATCTTTCGCAGATTTTTCGGACGGCTTTGACGGTACCCGCGCACACGCACCGGGACACGGGCGGCAACCGGCCCTTTCGCAGGGGAGTCAGGTATGCGGACAAGGTGGTGACACCCCTGCACAAAGTTCGCGGACGGCCGACGAAACCTGGCGTGCGGAGGTAGAGAAACCTCTACCTCGAACCGGCCGGAGAATGCCAATGTGCCGCAGCCGCAGCGTTCCTAATCTGGTTGGCAGACATCGCGTGAGAAGCGCGTTATCTCATAGGGGAGCCCGAGTGCACACTTCACAGGACCTCCGCCGGGCGGAGGCGGTACGGCTGGACGCCGTGTCGAAGACCTATGGCCGAGGAGACAGCCAGGTGGCCGCGCTCCGCGGGCTCACCATGAGCTTCGCCGACGGCACCTTCACCGCCGTGATGGGCCCGTCCGGATCGGGCAAGAGCACCTTCCTGCACTGCGCCGCGGGACTGGTCCAGCCCAGCTCCGGCACCGTAGCCGTCGGCGGCACCGACCTCGCCGGCCTGGACGACACCCGGCTGACCAAGCTGCGCCGCGACCGGATCGGCTTCATCTTCCAGTCCTTCAACCTGCTGCCCGCGCTGACGGTCATGCAGAACATCACGCTGCCCCTGCAACTGGCCGGACAGCGACCCGACAAGGGCCTGATCCGCACCGTCGTGCAGCGCGTCGGACTGGCCGAGCGGCTCGGCCACCTGCCGTCCCAGCTGTCCGGCGGCCAGCAGCAGCGCGTCGCCATCGCTCGCGCCCTGGTGACCCGCCCCGCCGTCGTCTTCGCCGACGAACCCACCGGCGCCCTCGACACCCGCACCGCCGCGTCCGTGCTCGCCCTGCTGCGCGAGTCCGTCGACACCGCCCGCCAGACGCTGGTCATGGTCACCCACGACCCGGTGGCCGCCTCCTACGCCGACCGCGTGGTCTTCCTCGCCGACGGCACCTACGCCGGCGAACTGCAGCGGCCGACGGCCGACGCCGTGGCCGCCCGGATGACCAGGCTCGGCGCCTGGGAGGACGACAACCACCGGCATGGCACGTCGATGCCCTCGGGAGGGCGGTACTGATGTGGCGCCTGGCACTGCGCACCCTGAAGTTCCGCAGGACGAGCTTCGTCGCGACCTTCCTCGCCATGTTCCTCGGCGCCGCGATCGTCATCGGCTGCGGCGGTCTGATGGAGACAGGCGTCCGCATGGTCGCCGACCCGCAGCGCCTGCAGGGCGCTCCGATCGTCGTCACCGGCGAACAGACCTACGACTCCACCGCCCTGACGGAGCGTCATCGCATCGACCTCGGTCTGGTCGCCGCGGTGGCCAAGGCCGACGGCGTGCGCACGGCCGTCGGTGACGTGTCGGTCCCGGCCACCGTCCTCAAGGACGGCAAGCCGGTGACCGGCAAGTCCGCCTCGTACGGCCACGGCTGGGCGAGCGCCCGGCTCACCCCCTATACCCTCGCCGCCGGTGGATCCCCCGCCGCCGGCGGCGAGGTCGTCCTCGACTCGGGACTCGCGCGGCGCGCCGCCGCCCGCCCCGGGTCCACGGTCGACATCGTCGTCCAGGGCACCACCCGGAGCTTCCGGGTCAGCGGCATCGCCGAGCAGCAGGGCGACCGCAACCCGCACGCCGCCGTGTTCTTCACGGACGACGAGGCACGCACCCTCGCCGGCGGCCGGATCGACTCCATCGGCGTCCTGCCCGCACCCGGGGCCGGCGTCGCCGGCGTCGCCGACGCGGTGCGCTCCGCGGTCGGTGACCGCGCCGAGGTGCTCACCGGGGAGCGCAGGGGCCTGGCCGAACTGCCCGGCACCCTGTCCAGCCGGCGCACCGTCGTCATCCTCGCCGCGGTCTTCGGCTCGTCGGTCGTGCTGATCGTGATGTTCGGCGTCTCCTCCACGCTCGGTCTGTCCCTGCAGCAGCGGGTCCGCGAGATGGCCCTGCTGCGCGCCGTGGGCTCCACCCCGAAGCAGCTGCGCCGCATGATCCTCAGCGAGACGGCCGTCCTGTCGGTCGGTTCCGTGCTGCTGGCCCTGCTGCCCGGATACGGCATCGGGCGGCTGCTGTTCGGGGTGCTGACCGCCAGCGGCGTGGTGTCGTCGGCCATCGTCTACCACGCGGGGTCGATCCCGATGGCCGTCGGAGCGGTCGTCACCGTCCTGGCCGCGGCCGGTGCCACCCGGTTCGCCGGGCGGCGGGCCGCCCGCACCGAACCGGTCGCCGCCCTGGCCGAAACCGCCGCGGGCACCCGCTGGTTCAGCGTGCCACGACTCCTGCTCGCACTGTTCTTCCTCGCGAACGGCATCGGCCTCGCGGTCGCCACCGCCACCGTGATGGAGGACGGCCCCACCCTCGCCAGCACCGCCGGACCGGCCTCCGTGCTGTTCTGCATCGGCCTCGCCCTGCTCGCCCCCGGCATCACCAAGGTCATGGTGGCGCTGCTGCGGCTGCCGGTGCGCGCCCTCTCCGGGCTCTCCGGGCAGCTCGCGCTGCGCAACGCCGCCACCGCCAACGTCCGCATGGCGGGCGCCGTCGCGCCGATCGTCCTGCTCATCGGCATCGCCACCGGCACCCTGTACATGCAGTCCACCGAGGACCACGTCTCCCGGACCTCCTACGACCGCAACATCCTCGCCGACTACGTCCTCGACTCCTCCACGGGCGGGTTCGCCCCCGGCGTCGTCGAGAAGGTGCGTGCCACGCCCGGGGTCTCGGCGGCCTCCGCGTTCGTCACCAGCCGCGGCTTCGTGGACCGCCCGGGCGGCCCGGCCCAGGTCGACCTGCGCGGGGTCTCCGCCGACGGCGTGCGCCAGAGCCTCGACCTGCCCACCGTCGCCGGCTCCCTCGACGGGCTGCGGGACGACACCGTCGCCCTGTCGGACAAGAAGGCCCGCGAGTACGGCGTCAAGGTCGGCGACCGGCTGCCGATGCACCTCGGCGACGGCACCGCCGTACGCCCCACCGTCGTGGCCCTCTACGCCGACAACCCCAAGCAGGAGTACCTGACACTGCCCGCGGCGGCCCTGGCCCCGCACACCGGCGACGGTCTGCCGCACCAGATCCTGGTCCGCACCGCATCCGGGAGCGGAGCCGCGGTCCACCAGCGTCTCGCCGCGCTGGCCGCCTCGGTGCCCGGCACCGAACTGGACGTCAGCTCCTCGCTGGCCGGCCGGAACAACCAGATCCAGCAGATCCTGGTGTCCGCCAACTACACGATCGTCGCCATGATCGTGGGGTACGCCGCCATCACCGTCGTCAACACCCTGGTGGCCGTCACCCGCAAACGGCGCGCCGAGTTCGGCCTCCAGCGGCTCACCGGCGCCACCCGAGCCCAGGTGCTCGGCATGCTGACCGTCGAGGGGCTGCTGATCGGCGTCATCGCCACCGTCCTCGGCACCCTCGCCTCCGCGACGACCATCGTCCCCTACAGCCTCGTCAAGAGCGGTTCGTACCTGCCCTCCGGATCCATCGGCACCTACCTGGCCATCGTCGGCGGGTCGCTGCTGCTGGTGTTCGGCGCCACGCTGCTGCCCTCATGGCGCGGCATGCGCAGCCCCGCCGTGGACACGGTGAAGGCCGCGTGAGCCACCCCCTGACCGGGCCGTCCCCGCTACCCCCGGGCGGGGGCGGCCCCTCCACGGCCGGCGGCACGGAATGGGAAGATGAGGGCATGAAGACTGTGCCGGTCACGGGGGGGGGGGGAGGCAGGGCCGCCCCGCCCGCGACCTCTGGTTGGGCGGGTGGTGTCGTACGCAAAACCCCTTGTTTCTTTTTCTTCTTTGTCCCCACCCCCCCCT
>NZ_JBVJVZ010000008.1:262714-395670 GCF_055603245.1 Streptomyces sp. NPDC037290
TTCCCGCTCTCCCCCTGGTGGGGGGTCGCCCCCCCCCTTACGGAGAAAAGGGGGGAGAAAAGGGAGAACGGAACGCCTCCCCCCCCCCCCCCCCCCCCCCCCCCCCCCCCCCCCACGCTGGACACGCTGGTCGGCGTGGCCGTCGCCGCCGGAGCCCTGCTGTCCGTCGTCCTCTTCGTCACCACCGCCTACTTCGTCGTCATCTCCGTGATCGGCATCGGCTTTCTCGCGCTGCCCTACTGCACCCGGGCGGTCCGCTGGCTGTGCGACCTCAACCGGCGTGCGGCCGCGCACTCCGGCGTCCCGGTGGAGCGGCCCTACCGGCCCGAGCCGGAGGAGATCGAGAAGGACATCGTCGGCTGGATGCGCCGCTGCAAGTGGATCCTCACGGACCCCGCGACCTGGCGGGACCTGCTGTGGCTGCTGCTCAACTGCGCCGTCGGCCTGATCGGGTTCGTACCGGCCGCCCTGCTCTACTACGCGGGCGAGGGGCTGTTCCTGGCCTGCGGGCTGTGGCAGCCCGTCGCGGACGGGGGACAGGGCCGCTGGTATGCCTTCGTCACCGTCGGCAGCTGGCCGGCCGCCGCGGCCGCGGGACTGCTGGCGCTCGTGGTGCTCACCGGCTGGGTGTTCCTCGGCCCGCCGGTGCTCAGGGGCCACGCCTACTTCGTCCGCTTCCTGCTCGGTCCGACCCGGCAGTCCCAACTGGCCTCCCGGGTGCAGCACCTGTCGGAGACCCGCTCCGGCGCCCTCGACATCCAGGCCGCCGAACTGCGCCGCATCGAGCGTGACCTGCACGACGGCGCACAGGCCCGGCTCGTCAGCCTCGGCCTGCAACTCGGCGCCGTGGACCGCACGTTGAGCCAGGACCCGGAGAAGGCGCGCCAACTGCTGCGGCAGGCCCGCAGCTCCTCCGTGCAGGCCCTCGGCGAACTGCGCGACCTGGTGCGCGGCATCCACCCGCCGGTCCTCGCGGAGCGGGGCCTGCCCGACGCCCTGCGCGCCCTGGGCCTGGCCAGCCCGCTCGACGTCACCGTGGTCGTGGACCTGCCCGGCCGACTGCCCGACCCGGTCGAGTCCGCCGTCTACTTCGCGGTGTCGGAGCTGCTCACCAACGTCCTCAAACACGCCGACGCCCGGCGCGCGGAGGTCATCGGCTGGTGCGAGGACGGCACCCTGCACGTTCGCGTCACCGACGACGGCCACGGCGGCGCGAACGCGTCGGCCGGGAGTGGTCTGGAGGGCATCCGACGGCGCCTGGCATCCTTTGACGGGGTCCTGGGGATCGACAGTCCCCCGGGCGGCCCGACCGTGATGAAGATGGAGCTACCGTGCGCGTTGTCCTCGCCGAAGACCTCTTCCTCCTGAGGCAGGGGATCATCCAACTCCTGGAGGCGTACGACTTCGAGGTCGTCGCCGCCGTCGACAACGGCACGGACCTCGCCACCGCGATCAGCACGCACCGGCCGGACGTGGCCGTCGTCGACGTACGGCTGCCGCCCACCTTCACCACCGAGGGCCTGCAGGCCGCCCTGCGCGCCCGCCGTGAGCAGCCCGGCCTGCCGATCCTCGTCCTCTCCCAGCACGTCGAGCAGATGTACGCCCGTGAACTGCTGGCCGACGGCACCGGCGGCATCGGCTACCTGCTCAAGGACAGCGTGCTGGACGACGAGCAGTTCATCGACGCCGTACGCCGGGTCGCGGCCGGGGGAACGGCCATGGACCCCGCCGTCGTCGCCCAGTTGATGACCAGTCACGCACGGGACGAGCCGCTGGCCGCGCTCACCGGGCGCGAGCGCGAGGTGCTGGAGCTGATGGCCGAGGGCTGCTCGAACACGGCGATCGCCCAGCGGCTCACCATCACCGAGGGCGCGGCCGCCAAGCACATCTCCAACATCTTCACCAAGCTGGTGCTGCCCCCCTCCAGCGACAGCAACCGCCGCGTGCTCGCGGTGCTCGCCTACCTCAACGCCTGAGCGCCGCGGCGCCGTTGGGGCGGGTAGGGGTGTCCGGCTCCGCCCCGCGCGCAGGAGACTGCTGGGGCACGCGCCCCGCGCCACCACCTGGAAGGAACGCCCGCCCCATGACCGCGCTCGCCGAGCAGGACAGCCTCTGGATACGCCGCTACCACCCCCGTCCGGACGCTGCGGTCAGGCTGGTGTGCCTGCCCCACGCGGGCGGCTCGGCGACCTTCTACCACCCGGTGTCCGCAAGCATGCCGGCCGGGGTGGACGTGCTCGCCGTGCAGTACCCGGGGCGCCAGGACCGGCGCGGCGAGCCGTGCGCCGCGAGCATCCGGGAACTGGCCGACCAGGTCACCTCCGTCCTGCTGCCGTGGACGGACCGCCCGCTGCTGTTCTTCGGCCACAGCATGGGCGCGACCCTCGGCTTCGAGGTCGCCCGCCGGCTGGAACGGGATCACGGCGTCGTCCCGCACGCGCTGGTCGCCTCCGCCCGCCGGGCCCCGTCCTGCCCGCGCGACGAGTCCGTCCACCTGCGTGACGACGACGGACTCATCGAGGAGATGCGGCAGTTGAGCGGAACGGACTCGACGATCCTCGACGACGTCGAACTGATCCGCATGGCCCTGCCCGCGATCCGCGCCGACTACCAGGCTGCCGAGACGTACGTCTACGAACCCGGCCCGAATCTGCGGTGCCCCGTCGTCTCCCTGGTCGGCGACGACGACCCGAAGGTCACCGTGGACGAGGCGCGGGCCTGGTCGCGCCACACGGACGCGTCGTTCGAGTTCCACGTGTTCAAGGGCGGCCACTTCTACCTGACGTCCCACCAGAAGGAGATCCTCGACCTCCTGGCGAAGCAGGCGGTGCTGTCATGACGTCGGTCGTCATCACCGGTTGCAGCAGCGGTATCGGCCTGGAGACCGCACTGGCGTTCGCGCGCAGGGGCGACCGGGTGCACGCCTGCGTACGACACCCCGCCAGGGCGGAGGAACTGCTGCGCCGCGCCCGCGCCGAGGACCTCACCCTCGACGTCCCCCACCTGGATGTCACCGACGACGCCTCCGTCACCGCCGCCGTCACCGCGGTGCGGGAGCGGCACGGACCGATCGACGTCCTGGTCAACAACGCCGGCATCGACCACACCGGCCCCGCCGAGACCATGCCGCTCGACCAGGCGCGCACCCTCATGGAGACCAACTTCTGGGGCCCGCTGTACATGGCCCGCGCCGTCCTGCCCGGGATGCGCGCCCGCGGCAGCGGCGTCATCGTCAACGTCTCCTCCCTCGCGGGCCGTACGTTCGCCGTGCCGCACGGTGGTTTCTACGCGGCGAGCAAGGCGGCCCTGGGCGCGCTCAGCGAGGCCCTGTACGCGGAGGTGCGGCCCCATGGCATCCGGGTGGTGTGCCTCGAACCGGGGAGTTTCGCCTCCGGCATCCGGCGCAAGCCCGCGGCAGCCCCCACCGGTCCGCAGTCCGGGACAGATCCGTACGCCGCCGACCACGCCTGGCTGACCGGGTTCCTCGCGGGGGTGGCGGACGGCGCCGCCGACTGCGCCGAGGCGGCCGAGGCGATCCTGGCGGCCGCGGACGACCCGGACACCCCGTTGCACACGCCGGTCGGCAAGGACGCGCAGGACGCCCTGCGGTTCCTGACCGGCGTGAGCTACGAGGACTGGCTGCCTCGCTTCCTCGACGCGGCCCAGTCCCTCGCGGGCCCACGTCCCGCCCCGCCGGCCGCCGGCAGCTGACCGGTCGACCGCCGCAGAACCTGCCACGCACCGCGCGGCAGGTGTCCACGGTCTCACCGCGTGCCGGATGACGAACGAGAGTCGACCTGGCCGTCTGTCTCTACGGCGCGGGTCAACGGGAGCCCGCGCCGCACACCACCCAGGAGACCGTCGCCCTCCTGCGCAGGACCCTCACCCGACCTCGCCCGTGCGCTCCTCGGACGTGAACGGGTCTGGGGGTGGCGAACCTGACCGTCGCCCTGCTCGACCACCTCGGCCGGAACGCCGAAGCGGCCGCCCTGCGCCGCCGCCTCGGCCTTCCAGCCGCACCGTGAGGACGCGCTCGCGGCTCCGGCGGGCAGCTCGAAGCCGCTCCGGTACCGGCCGTCAGCCGTGGACACGGATGGAGCGTGACGGGCACAGGTCGGCCGCCTGCGCGACCCCCGACCTGAGGTTCTCGGCCGGCTCGTCGCGGAGGACGACCACGAGGCCGTCGTCGTCCTGGTCGAACACCTGCGGACTGAGCAGCGCGCACTGGCCCGAGCCCACGCACCGGTCGCGTTCGATGGTGACACGCATGAAACGGACTCCGATCGGATCGGCCGTCACCAGGTGACGGGGAGTTCGTAGACGCCGTAGACCATGGCGTCGTCCTTGAAGCGCAGTGCGTCCGGTTCGACTGCCAGCCGCAGGCCCGGGACGCGGCGCAGCAGCGTGCCGTAGACGGCCTCCAGCTCCACCCGGGCCAGGTTGGCGCCGATGCACTGGTGGACGCCGTAGCCGAAGGCGAGGTGGCTGCGGGCCTCCTTGCGGTGGATGTCGAGGGTGCCGGGGTCCGGGAAGACGGACTCGTCGTGGTCGGCCGCGTTGTTCAGGGCGAGGATGCCCTCGCCGGCGCGGATGGTGACGTCACCGACCTCGATGTCCTCCAGCGCGACACGCGCCGTGCCGGAGTCGGAGATGGAGAAGACCCGGAGCAACTCCTCGATGGCGTTGGGGAGGAGACCCGGGTCCGCCTGCAACTCCGCCATCTGCTCGGGGTGCCGGAGGAGGGCCAGCACACCCAGGGCGATCATGTTGGCCGTCGTCTCGTGGCCGCCGACCAGCATCAGACGGGCCATCGTCACGACGTCGACGTGGTCGGCGACCTGCTCGGTGCGGTTCTTCTCCAGGAAGCGGCTGATGAGGTCGTCGCCCGGCTCTTTCTCCCTGAGGGTGACGAGCTTGTCCAGGTACGTGTCCAGGGCCTGCACCGCGGCGCCGTACTCCGCCGGGCTCAGGTCGTGGTTCATCAGGGCCGCCGACCACTCCTCGAACCGGGCGTGGTCCTCGTACGGCACGCCGAGCAGCTCGCAGATCACGAGCGAGGGCACCGGCAGCGCGAGGGCGGTGACCAGGTCCACCGGGCCGCCGGCCGCCAGCATCGCGTCGATGCGCTCGTCGACGATCTCCTGGATGCGCGGACGCATCTCCCTGACCCGCCGCGCGGTGAACTCGGGTATGAGCATGCGGCGTTGCGCGGTGTGCTCCGGCGGGTCCAGGTTCAGCAGCATCAGCCGGACCTGCGCCAGCATCTCCTCGGGAATGTGGAACTGGTGCGGATAGCCCGGCAGTTTCAGGTTGGAACTGACCCGGTCGTCGCCCAGTACCTGCCGGACGTGCTCGTGCCGGGTGACCAGCCAGGTCGGCTTGCCGTTCACCTTGAGCGCGGCGCGCGAGACGGGCTGGTCGCTGCGCATCCCGGCGTACTCGCGCGGTTCGCTGAACGGACAGGTGCGCCGCATCGGGAACTGCGGAAGCGGCGCCCCCGTCCCGGGTGCGGCGTCGGCGGACTGGGTCATGGCTGCCTTTCGGACGGGGTCGGTGACGGAAGGGGGCGCACAGGGGGCTGTGTCACCAGGTGACGGGCAGCTCGTACAGCCCGTAGACGATGGCGTCGTCCTTGAACCGCAGCTCCTCCACCGGGGTGGCCACACGCAGCGTCGGGATGCGCCGGAACAGCGTCGTGTAGACGACGTCCAGCTCCATCCGCGCCAGGTTCTGGCCGATGCACTGGTGGACGCCGTAGCCGAACGCCAGGTGGCTGCGGGCCTCGCGGCGCACATCGAGGCGGTCGGGATCGGGGAAGACCCGCTCGTCGTGGTTGGCCGCGTTGTTCAGCGGCAGGATGCCCTCGCCGGCGCGGATGGTCACGCCGCCCAGCTCGATGTCCTCCAGGGCGACCCGCGCGGTGCCCGCGTCGGAGATGGAGAAGAAGCGCAACAGCTCCTCCACCGCCTTCGGCATCAGCTCCGGCTCCTCGCGCAGGGCGGCGAGCTGGTCGGGGTGCTCCAGCAGGGCCAGCACGCCCAGCGCGATCATGTTGGCGGTGGTCTCGTGCCCCGTGACCAGCATCAGCTTGGACATGCTGACGATGTCGGAGTGCTCCACGGCGGGTGCCTGCCGGTTGAACTCGACCAGCCGGCTGATCATGTCGTCGCCCGGGTCGCTCTCCTTGGCGGTGACCAGCCCGTCCACGTACTGGTCCAGCTCGTAGTGCGCGCGGCCCCGGTCCTCGTCGCTGATGTCGTGGTTCATGATGGCCCACGCCCACTCCTCGAACCGGCCGTGGTCCTCGTAGGGGACGCCGAGCAGTTCGCAGATGACGAGGGACGGCACCGGCAGCGCGAGGGCGGTGACCAGGTCGACCGGGGCGCCGTTCGCGCCCTTGGCCAGCATCTGGTCGATCTGCTGGTCCACGATCTGCTGCACCCGGCCGCGCAGCTCGCGCATCCGCCGGACGCTGAACTCGGGCGCCAGCATGCGGCGTTGGACCGTGTGGTCCGGCGGGTCCATGGACAGGAAGGTCAGCGGCACCGACTGGAGCGTCTCCTGCGGCACCGGAACCTGCAGGGGATACCCGGGCAGCTTCAGGTTCGCGCTGACCCGCGCGTCACCCAGCAGCTTCTTGTACAGGTCGTGGCGGGTGACCAGCCAGGTCCGCTTGCCGTCGACCTTCAGCCGCGCCCGGGAGACCGGCTCGCTCTCGCGCAGCCCGGCGTAGGGAGCCGGCGGACTGAAGGGACAGGCCCGCCGCATCGGAAACTCCGGCAGCGCGGCCTCGTCGGCCGGTTCGGCAGGTGCAGTCATCATGTCCTCTTCGCACGGGAGGGAACGGATGCGCCGGTGTCGGAGCGGGGTCCGGGCCCGGCGCCGGTGCGGCGCGGTCGGCCGTGCCACGCACGCTAGGCAGCCACGACCGCGGGCCCCAACCCCTAGGCGCCCCTAGGGCCGGTCGTCACCTTCCCTCCCCGAGCCTTCGGCCGCGAAATGCCCCCGGCCCCGTGACGCCGTGCACGCGCCCCCACTGCCTCAAGGGCGTGGGAGGTGCCCCCTGCCCCCACTCGCCGCACCGGGCCCGCTCCCAAGTACCCCCGGCACGGGGCGTTGTGCCGGGTTTCCTGTTCGGCCCCCCGAACACCACTAGGGGCGGTTAGGGGTCCGGTGGCGGCACCGGGGCCGTTAGCGTCGGCTGCGGACCACGGCAGAGGCACGGACGGACCACGGCGGACGCACCGCCCGCCCACCGCCCCGGCCCTCCCGGTCCCGGCCGGCGACCTCACCCCGGCCGTCGCCGCATCCCGCAGCCGAGCAGAGGTGATCAGCGTGTCTCCGGATCCCAGCGCGAAGGGCACCGTCCCCTTCGGGGAGTACCGGACCTGGTACCGGGTGACCGGGGAACTCGGCGAGGGACGGCCCGCGGTCGTCGCCGTGCACGGCGGCCCCGGCAGCACCCACGACTACCTGCTGCCGCTGGCCCGGCTCGCGGCGGACGGCTGGCCGGTCGTCCACTACGACCAGCTCGGCAACGGCGGCTCGACCCATCTGCCCGAGAAAGACCCCGGGTTCTGGACGGTCGAGCTGTTCCTCGACGAACTGGACAACCTCCTCGGACAGTTGGGGATCGCCGACGACTACGTCCTGTTCGGGCAGTCCTGGGGCGGCCCCCTGTGCGCCCGGCACGCCATGACCGGCCCGCCCGGTCTGCGCGGGCTGGTCATCGCCAACGCCCCGGCCTCCTACCCGGTCTGGCTGCAGGAGATGGCACGCCTGCGCGCCGAACTGCCGCCGGACGTACAGGAGACGCTGGTGCGGCACGAGACGGCCGGCACCTACGACAGCCCGGACTACCTGGCGGCGATGCGGGTCTTCTACGACCGTCACGTGTGCCGCCTGACGCCCTGGCCCCGCGACTTCCTGTCGTCCTTCATGGAGATCTACAACGATCCGACCGTCTACTACGCGATGAACGGCCCCAACGAGTTCCACGTCATCGGTTCCCTCAAGGACTGGTCGATCATCGACGACCTGCACCGGATCAGCGCCCCCACCCTGCTGATCAGCGGCCGCCACGACGAGGCCACCCCGGCCGTCGTCCAGCCGTACCAGGACGGCATCCCCGGGGCGCGCTGGGAGATCTTCGAGGAGTCGAGCCACCTTCCGCACCTGGAGGAACCGGAGCGGTTCCGCGAGGTGATGACCGACTTCCTCAAGAGCCTGTGACCTGTCTCAAGAGCCTGTGAAAGGGGGCGGGGATCCCGCCATGGCACACGACACCGCGCTCGTCTTCCCCGGCATGGGCCCCGTCCCGTTCGCCGAGGTCGGCAGGTTCATGGTGGCGAGCCCCTACGCCCGCGATCTGGTCGCCGTCGCCGACGAGGCGCTCGGCTACTCGCTCGTGGACGCCTTCCGGACCTCCCCGGGCGACTACTCGGAGGCCGCGCAGGTGGCGTTCTTCGTCAACTGCCTGGCCTGCGCCCACTGGGCCCGGGACCACCTGGGCGTGGAACCCGACGTCGTGGCCGGGCCCAGCTTCGGTGAGAAGGCGGCCATCGCCTACACCGGCGCCCTGGAGCCGGCCGACGCGGTCCGCCTCACCGCCGAGATCGCCCGCTGCCTGGAGGAGTACTTCGCCGAGGAGCACCGGGACATCGTCACCCTGTCCTTCGTCCGCGCCCCGCGCGACGGCCTCGACGCGATCCTCGCCGAGCTGGACGAGGCGGGGGAGTGGCACGAGATCTCCTGCCACATCGACGACGGCTTCTACATGGTCTCCCTGTCCGAACACCGCGTGGAATGGATGCAGGAGCGACTGCGCGGCATCGGCAGCCTGCCGCTGTACACCATGCGACCCCCCATGCACGCCTCCGCGTTCCGCTCGCTGCGCGACAAGGCCGCACGTGAGGTGGTGTCCCGCTACACCTTCGCCGACCCCCGGCTGCCCGTCGTCGCCGACCAGGACGGCCGGCTGCTGCACACCGGCGAGGAACTGCGCACCATGCTGCTCGACGGCTTCGACCACCCCATGCACTGGCCGAGCGTCACCACCGCGCTCAAGGACACAGGCGCCCGCCGCCTGTGCGTGGCCGGACCGGACAGCCTCTTCGGCCGGGTCCCCTGTACGACCCGCCACTTCGACGTCGTCGCCGCGCAGCCGCGGCTGGCGATGACCCCCCGGCGTCACTCGCGCGCCGCCTGACCCGCCCGACTCGTTGGAGGCCCCCATGTGGGACGACCAGTTCGAACAGATACTCCGCCCCTTCCTGCCGTTCCTGCCGCCGCACGAGGAGCTGACAGCGGACACCGACCTGAAGGACCTCGGCCTGGACTCGCTCGGTACCGTCCAGCTCCTCGGCACGCTGGAGGACGCCTACCAGCTCCGCTTCCGCGACAGCGCGCTCACCATGGACACCTTCCGCACCGCCGGCGTGCTGTGGGACACCGTGCGGGGCATGCTGCCCAGCGCCGCGAGCTGACGGGGCGGCCATCGTGGACCCCAGCATGGACGGCACCCTGTCGGGCCGGTTCCTGCGCGGCCTGGCCCTCGCCCCGGACCGGCCCGCGCTGCGCGCCGGCGGCGTCGACCTCACCTACCGCGAACTGCACGAACGTGCCCTGGCCCTGGCCGGCTCCCTGCTGGCCCAGCTCCCCGACCAGCCACCCGCCGTGGGCGTGCTGGCCGGCAAGGGGCCCACGGCGTACACCGCCCTGCTGGCCGGGCTGTACAGCGGTGTCACCGTCGTACCGCTGCAGCCGGCCTTCCCCGCCGCGCGCACCCGGCAGATGATCGAGGCCGCCGGCGTCGGCGCGCTGCTCGCCGACGACGACACCCTGCCCGCCCTGACCGCGCTGGACGCGGAAGGTGTCACGCTGCCGACGCTGTTCGCGCCCGGCGGGCAGCCGATGCCCGCGCTCGCCGTCGACGCGGACAGCGCCCTGAAGGCCCCCATGCCGGCCCGGCCCTCCGACATCGCCTACGTGCTGTTCACCTCAGGTTCCACCGGCCGGCCCAAGGGCGTGCCGGTCACCCACGCCAACACCGCGCACTACTTCGACCTGCTCGACCAGCGCTACGACTTCGGTCCGCACGACGTCTTCTCGCAGACCTTCGACCTCAACTTCGACTGCGCGATGTTCGACCTGTTCTGCGCCTGGGGCGCCGGCGCCGCCGTCGTACCGGTCCCGGCGCAGGCGTACGCACACCTGCCGGAGTTCATGGCCGAGCAGCGCATGACCGTGTGGTTCTCCACGCCCAGCGCGATCACCCTGGTGCGCCGCACCGGTGGGCTCGCTCCCGGCGTGCTGCCGTCGCTGCGGTGGAGCTTCTTCGCGGGGGAGGCGCTCAGCTGCAGGGACGCCGAGGACTGGGCCGCCGCCGCGCCGGGCGCGGCGCTGGAGAACCTGTACGGCCCCACGGAACTCACGATCACCGTCACCGCGCACCGCTGGACGCCGGGACGGTACCTGAACGACATGGTGCCCATCGGCGCCGTGCACCCGGGCCACCGGACCCTGCTCCTGGACACCGAGGGCGCGCCCACCGCCGGTGACGAGGGCGAACTGTGCATCGCCGGGCCGCAGTCCACCCCCGGCTACCTGGACCCGGCCGACGACACCGGACGGTTTCTGGAGCACGACGGCCACCGCTTCTACCGCACCGGCGACCGCGTCCGGCGCGCCGGCGACGGCGGCTGGCTGTACCTGGGCCGCCAGGACGCGCAGGTCCAGGTGCACGGCGTGCGGATGGAACTGGCCGAGGTGGACGCCGCCGCGCGCACCTGCCCGGGCGTCGAGGACGCCGTGACCGTGGCGGTGCCCGTGGACGGCACGGTGGAGCTGGCCGTCTTCCACACCGGCGACCCGGTGCCGCCCGCGCACCTCGCCCGGCACCTGCGCGAGCTGCTGCCGGCCCCGGTCGTCCCGCGCGCCTACCACCACCTGGACGCGCTCCCCCTGAACTCCAACCGCAAGACCGACCGCAGGAAGCTCACCTCCCGGGCCACGGCCATGTGGCAGTCGGCCGGGACGGGACGCACACACGAAAGGCGGCAGGAGTCGCAGTGAACGGTCAACCGACAGCGCAGGACCGTACCGGGACCCCGGTGCGCGGCGCGCGCACCGACGCCCGGGTGCACGACCTGCTCGACGAGGCCACCGCCGAGCGCCCCGACTCCCCGGCGGTCGCCGATCGCGCGGGCCGCTGGACCTACCGGGAACTGGCCGCCCACAGCCACGCCGTCGACGCCTGGCTGGAACAGCGCGGTATCGGCCACGGCGACCGGGTGCTCGTCCAGCTGCCCAGCACCCGTGAACTGGTCGCGCTCATGTACGGCACCGCGCGTCGCGGCGCCGTCCTCGTCCCCGTCAACACCGGCATGAAGGACTACCACCTGCGGTCGGTCATCGAGAACGCCGAGCCCTCGCTGGTCCTCGTCACCGACACCGCCGTGGGGCGGATCACCGCGCTCTGCGACGGCGTGCCCGTCCTCGGGATGGACGAGGTCTGGCCGCAGATCACCGCCCTGCGCGAGCTGGAGGCCCGCTCCGGCGGGTCCGAAGCCGGTCCCGAGGACATCGCCGTCCTCGTCTACACCTCCGGCTCGACCGCCGCCCCGAAGGCGGTGATCTGCCCGCACGGCCGGATGGTCTTCGCCACCGAGGCCATCAACCTGGAACTCGGCTACCGCCCCGACGACGTGGTCTTCTGCCGTTTCCCGATCTCCTGGGACTACGGCCTGTACAAGGTGCTGCTCACCGCCGCCGGCCGCAGCGAACTCGTGCTCGCCGACGGCGAGTCCGACCTGGTGCTGCTGCGCCGCATCCGGGAGACCGGCGCCACCGTCGTCCCGATCGTGCCGTCCCTGGCCACCATGATCGTCGCCCTCGCCGAGCGGGAACCGAGCCGGGAGTCCCGGGTGCGCATGTTCACCAACACCGGTGCCGCGCTGGCGAAGACCACCGCCGACGGACTGCGCACGGCGTTCCCCGGCGCAGAGGTGATCATCCAGTTCGGGCAGACCGAGTGCAAGCGCGTCTCCGTCCTGCCGCCCGCCCACCAGGACGCCAAGCCCGACTCGGTCGGCCGCCCGCTGCCCGGCACCCGCGCCTTCGTCGTGGACGACGAGGGCAGCGCCCTGCCGCCCTGGCAGACCGGCGAGATCGTCGTCGAGGGACCGCACGTCATGCCCGGCTACTGGCGTGCACCGGAACAGACCGCCCGCGCCTTCCGCCCCGCCCCCGACGGCGGACTCAGGCTGCACACCGGCGACTTCGGGCACGTCGACGAGGACGGCTTCCTCTACTACGAGGGCCGCCGCGACGACATGTTCAAGCACAAGGGCGTGCGCATGAGCACCACGGAGATCGAGAGCGCCGCCACCGACGTCCCCGGCGTCCGTGCCGCCGCCGTCCTGCCGCCCGCCGACGGCCGTGACCTCGCGGTGTTCGCCGAGGGCGACATCGACCCGCACGCGCTGCTGAAGGAGCTGTCGCTGCGGCTGGAGCCCGCCAAGGTACCGGGTGTGAGCCGCGTCGTCGACGAGCTGCCGCTGACCCCGCACGGCAAGCACGACCGCAAGCAGCTCGCCCGCCTCCTGGAAGGAACCACCCCGTGACCGGCCCCACCGAGCTGGCCGAGCGCTTCGGCACCCCCTCCTACGTCTACGACCTTCACCGGGTGGCTGCGGCCCGCGACGACCTGTTCGCCGCGCTGCCCGACGAGGTCGAGGTGTTCTACGCCGCCAAGGCCAACCCGCACCCCGAGCTGCTGCGCGAGCTGCGCTCCGGCTCGGTGCGCGGCTGCCGCGCCGAGATCAGCTCCGTCGGCGAACTGGACGCCGCCCTGCAGGCAGGCTTCGACGGCGACCGGATCCTCTACACCGGGCCCGGCAAGACCACCGAGGAACTCACCGAGGCACTGACCCGCGGCGTCCGGCTGTTCTCCACCGAGTCGCCCGGCGACCTGCGCCGCGTCGGCGAGACCGCGCTCAGGCTGGGCCTCACCGCCGACTGCCTGATCCGGGTCAACAACGCCACCGGCGCGGCGGCCACGAGCATCCGCATGACCGGCGTGCCCTCGCAGTTCGGCTTCGACACCGAGACGCTGCCCGCCCTCGCCGCCGAACTGCGCGAGGTACCCGGCACCAGCATCGCCGGGCTGCACTTCTTCCCGCTGAGCAACGCCAAGGACGAGGCGAGCCTCATCGCCGAGTTCCGGCACACCGTCGCCACCGCCGCCGCCCTCCAGGACACCCTCGGCGTCACGTTCCGCCTTCTCGACATCGGCGGCGGGTTCGCCGCCCCGTACGCGGTGCAGGGTGAACGGCCGGTCTACGGCGAGCTGCGCGACGCCCTGGCCGAGGCGCTGGACGAGCACTTCCCCGGCTGGCGTGCAGGCGCCCCGCGGATCGCCTGCGAGTCGGGCCGCTACCTGGTCGCCGACAGCGGCACCCTGCTCACCTCCGTCGTCAACGTCAAGGACAGCCGCGGGCAGCGCTACGTCGTCCTCGACGCCGGGATCAACACCTTCGGCGGCATGTCCGGCCTCGGCCGCATCCTGCCCGTGTCCGTCGAGCCGCACGAGTCCGTCGGCGTGGACGGCACCCCCGCGAACCTCGCCGGACCCCTGTGCACACCCGGCGACCTGCTCGGCCGCAACGTCCCGCTGCCCGAGCCGGCCCCGGGTGACCTGCTCACCGTGCCCAACGCCGGCGCCTACGGCCCCACGGCGAGCCTGCTGATGTTCCTCGGCAGGCCCGCCCCGGCCGAGATCGTCGTCCGCGGTGACGACCTGGTCTCCGTCTCCCGCATCCAGCACACCCGCACATTCGAACCCCTCACCCACGGACAGGCCCTGTGATGAGCCCCTCCCCGACGGCCCCCACCCCCGGCGGCCGGCCCGTGCTCGTGGCCGGTGGCATCTCCGACTCCCACACCTGGAACCTCGTCTACCTCCAGCTCCTCCTCGAAGAACACGGCCGCCGCGTGGTCAACCTCGGCCCCTGCGTCCCCGAGGACCTGCTCATCGCCGAGGCCCTGGCCCACCGCCCGGCCCTCATCGTGGTCAGCAGCGTCAACGGCCACGGCTACCACGACGGCATGCGCACCGTCACCCGGCTGCGCGAGCACCCGGAACTCGCGGACGTGCCCGCCGTGATCGGCGGCAAGCTGGGCATCGCCGGACCCTGCGGAAGCGACGAGGTGGCCGCGCTGCGCGCGGCCGGCTACGACGCGGTGTTCGACGACAGCGCCGAGGGCGTCACCGCCTTCGTGCGGATGCTCGACGCGCTGCCGCAGCGGGCCCTGGTGTGACCGGCGTCGGGTTCGGCGCGTTCGTGCGCCGGGCTCATGACGCCGGCCACCTGGTGGTCCAGCCCCGGATGGGGATGAGCAGCCCGGAGCGGATGCGGGCCGGGCTGCTCGCCACCCGGAACGCCAGGGCGACCACCGTCGGCACGATCACCCTGGACAGCTACACCCGGGTCGGCGACCTGGAATCGGCCGAACTGGCCGTCCTGGAGGGCGTCGCCCTCAACGGCTACCCGATCGTCAGCCACGGGACGACCACCACCCGGCAGGTGCTCGACGGCATCCACGGCCCCCGCTTCCCGGTCCAGGTCCGGCACGGCTCGGCCGCCCCGCAGCACATCTTCCGGGCGCTGACGGCCGTCGGGCTGGACGCCTCCGAAGGCGGCCCCGTCTCCTACTGCCTGCCCTACGGCCGCGTCCCGCTGCGCGAGTCCGTCGCCCACTGGGCGGCCGCCTGCCAACTGCTCGCCGGCCTGCGCGCGTCGGGCGCCGAACCGCACCTGGAGACCTTCGGCGGCTGTGTCCTCGGCCAGCTCTGCCCGCCCGGGCTGCTCGTCGCCGTCAGCGTCCTGGAAGCACTGTTCTTCCGACGGCACGGTATCCGCAGCATTTCGGTGAGTTACGCCCAGCAGACCGAGCCGCGCCAGGACGCCGAAGCGGTGGCCGCATTGCGCAGCCTGTGCGCGCGGCTCCTTCCGGACACCGAATGGCACGTCGTCGTCTACGCCTACATGGGGCTGTATCCGGAAACCGAGCAGGGCGCCTACCGGCTGCTCGGGAAAGCGGCCGAACTCGCCGTCGCCAGCGGTTCCGAACGGCTCATCGTGAAAACCGTCGCGGAATCCCGCCGCATTCCGTCGGTCGCCGAGAACGTCGCCGCCCTCGAACACGCGGCGAAGGTCGCCGCGCGGACGGCGCGCGCCCCGCTGGACGGCACCGGCACCCAGACATACGCCGAGGCCTTGGCCCTGGTGAACACGGTGCTGGAGCTGGACGACGACCTCGGCGCGGCGCTGCTCGCGGCGTTCGCCAGGGGCCTTCTGGACATTCCCTACTGTCTGCATCCGGACAACGCCGGACTCAGCCGGAGTTATATCGCCGCGGACGGCCGGCTGTGCTGGGCCGACATCGGAAAGATGCCACTGAACGGCATCGCCGACGTACGCCCCGCACAGGCCATCACCTCCGCGGACCTGCTCGATTCCCTGTCCTATGTGCGCCGTTCCTTCGACCGGCACGGCCCCGAGGACAGAGCGTCCCTCGAACGTGCCCGCCCCTAGGGGTGCTTAAGGGTGTGGCCTTTCGAAGGCCGTCACTAGCGTGTGGAAAAAGGTGAGGAAAACCGGTGTCGGCCGAAAGTGGAGATGCGTGGATGAACGGGCCCGGATCCGACTCAGCTCTGGGGCGACGGCTCGCCACGGCCGTACCGTCCCAGCACCGCAGACTGGTGACCGAACTGGTGCGCACGGCCGTGACCGAGGCGATCGAAGCGGCCCGGCCGGGCACACTGGACGGGCTCGACCCGGACGCTCCCTTCGCCGCGCAGGGACTCGACTCGCTCGCCGCGGTCGACCTGCACCGGCGGCTGACCGAGCGAACCGGTCTGGAACTGCCGGTGGGGCTCGCCTACGACTGCCCGACCGTCCACGACCTGGCCGCCCGGCTGCTCGCCGAGGTCCACGGCCGGGCGGACGACCACCCGGAGCCGCCCGGTGACGGCGCCACCGACGAACCGGTCGCGATCGTCGGCATCGGCTGCCGCTTCCCCGGCGGCATCTCCTCGCCCGCCGGCCTGTGGCGGCTGCTGACCGAGGGCGGCGAGGTGCTGTCCGGCTTCCCGCAGGACCGCGGCTGGGACCTGGACGCCCTCTTCGACGAGGACCCCGACGTACCCGGCAGCGCCTACGTCCGCAGCGGCGGATTCATCGGCACGGCCACCGAGTTCGACGCCGAGTTCTTCGGCATCAGCCCCCGCGAAGCCCTCGGCATGGACCCGCAGCAGCGGCTGACCCTGGAGACGAGCTGGCAGGCCCTGGAGGACGCCGGCATCGACCCCACGTCGCTGCGCGGCACCCCGGCCGGCATGTTCTTCGGCGCCGAGGTGCAGGAGTACGGGCCGCGCCTGCACGACGCCCCCGACGGCCTCGACGCCTACCTGCTCGCCGGGAACGCCTCCAGCGTCATCTCCGGCCGCGTCGCCTATGTGCTGGGCGCCGAGGGACCGGCGGTCACCGTCGACACCGCCTGCTCCGGCTCCCTGGTCGCCCTCCACCTCGCGTGCCGCTCGCTGCGGCAGGGCGAGTCCTCGCTCGCGCTCGCGGGCGGCGTGGCCGTGATGGGCGGACCCGGCGTGTTCACCGCCTTCAGCCGGCAGCGGGGCCTCGCGCCCGACGGCCGCTGCAAGGCCTTCGCCGCCACGGCGGACGGCACCGGATTCGCCGAGGGCGTCGGTGTGCTGGTCCTGGAGCGGCTGAGTGACGCCCGCCGCAACGGTCACCGTGTGCTCGCCGTCGTCCGCGGCTCCGCCGTCAACCAGGACGGCGCCTCCAACGGCCTGACCGCGCCCAGCGGTACCTCCCAGCAGCGGCTGATCCGCCGCGCGCTGGCCGACGCCGGCCTCACCGCCGCCGACGTCGACGTGGTCGAGGCGCACGGCACCGGCACCCGCCTCGGCGACCCCATCGAGGCCACCGCTCTCCTCGCCACCTACGGCCAGGGGCGGCCCGCCGACGCCCCGCTGCTGCTCGGCTCCGTCAAGTCCAACCTCGGCCACACCCAGGCCGCCGCAGGCGTCGCCGGCGTGATCAAGACGATCCTCGCCATGCGGCACGGGCAGATACCGGCGACCCTCCACGTCGACGCGCCCACCCCGGCCGTCAACTGGTCCGCCGGAGCCGTGGAACTCGTCACCGAGCAGCGCCCCTGGCCCGAGACCGGCCGGGTCCGACGGGCGGGCGTGTCGTCGTTCGGAGTCAGCGGGACCAACGCGCACGTCATCCTGGAACAGCCGACACCGGGTGCGCAGGGGCCGGAGCCGAGCTGCGCCGGCGGTGCGGACCGGGAAGAACTCCGCGGCGCCGGCGATCGGGCCCGGGGGGAGTCCCGCGGCGACGGAACCGCCGAGCGGCCGGGGGCCCGCCAGGCCGGCGGTCCGCCGCGGCCGCAGGCCGAGTCGGAGCCCGCCACCGCCGAGGACCGGCCCGCGCTGCCCGCCGGGACGCCGCTGCCCTTCGCCCTGTCCGCCCGCGGCGAAGCCGCCCTGCGGGCCCGCGCCGCCGACCTGCTGCCCCTGGCCGACGAGGCCGACCTGCTCGACCTCGCCCACTCGCTGGCCACCAGCCGGGCCGCCCTGCACGACCGGGCCGTCCTCCTCGCCGCCGACCGGGACGAACTGCGCGCCGCACTGGGCGAGTTGGCATCCGGCGCAACCCCGCTCACCCCGCGCGCCGACGGCGACCTCGGCTTCCTGTTCACCGGGCAGGGCAGCCAGCGCATCGGCATGGGCCGCGAACTCGCCGCCGCCCACCCGGCGTTCGCCGACTCCCTGGAGGACACCTGCGCCCACTTCGACCTCCAGCTCGCCCGCCCGCTGAAGGACGTCCTGTTCGCCGGGCCCGGCACCCCCGAGGCCGACCTGCTGCACCGTACCGAGTACGCGCAGCCCGCCCTGTTCGCCGTGGAGGTCGCCCTGTACCGACTCCTGGAGAGCTGGGGTCTCACCCCCGACCAGCTCGCCGGGCACTCGGTCGGCGAGATCGCCGCCGCGCACGTGGCCGGTGTGCTCACCCTCCAGGACGCGACGATCCTGGTCGCCGCCCGCGGCCGGCTCATGCAGCAACTCCCCGAGGGCGGCGCCATGGTCGCCGTACGCGCCGCCGAGGAGGAGGTGGCGCCGCTGCTCACCGCGCGCACCGGCATCGCCGCGGTGAACGGACCCGCCGCCGTCGTGGTCTCCGGTGACGCCGCCGACGTGGAGCGCATCGCCGCCGAACTCGCCGCGCGCGGCCACGACACCAAGCGCCTGCGGGTCAGCCACGCCTTCCACTCGCCCCTGATGGAACCGATGCTGGCCGAGTTCCGCCGCGTCGCGCACGTCCTGGACTACGCCGAGCCGAGGCTTCCGGTGGTCTCGACCGTCACCGGCGGCCCCGTCACCTCCGAGCTGTGCGATCCCGAGTACTGGGTGGAGCACGTCCGTGCCAGGGTCCGCTTCCACGACGCCGTGGGCGCGCTCGCCGACGCCGGGGTACGGACGTTCCTGGAGATCGGCCCCGACGCGGTGCTGTCCGCCATGGGCCCGGACTGCACCGACGTGTCGGGCACCACCTTCCTGCCGGTGCTGCGGCGCGGGCGGCCCGAGGCACGGGAGGCCGTCGCAGCCCTCGCTGCGGCCCACGCCCGGGGCGTCCCCGTCGACTGGCAGCGGCACTTCGCCGGGCTGCGCGGCCGCCGCATCGACCTGCCCCACTACCCCTTCCAGCGGCGCCGCTTCTGGCTGGAGCAGAGCACCGCCACCGACGCCACGGACCTCGGACAACTCCCCGCGGGCCACCCGCTGCTGGCGGCCGTGGTCGCCGTCGGCGCCGAGGGCGTCGTACTCACCGGGCGGCTGTCCACCCGGACCCAGCCCTGGCTCGCCGACCACGTCATCGCCGGGCAGGTGCTGTTGCCCGGCACCGCCTTCGTCGAACTCGCCCTGCGCGCAGGCGACCACGTCGGCGCGCACGCCCTGGAGGAGCTGACCCTCGGCACCCCGCTCGTGCTGCGCGCCGACGAGGACGTCGCCGTCCAGGTCGCCGTCGGCGAGCCCGACGACTCCGGACGCCGCTCCGTCACGGTCCACACCCGCGCCGACGAGACGACCCCCTGGACCCAGCACGCCGCAGGCGTCCTCGCGGCCGCCACCCCGGCCGCCGCCGCCGACCTGACCGTGTGGCCGCCGCGGGACGCCGAGCCGCTCGACACCACGAGCGTCTACGCCGGCCTCGCCGACCAGGGCTACGGGTACGGGCCCGCGTTCCGGGGGCTGCGCGCCGCCTGGCGGCACGGTGACGACGTCTACGCCGAGGTCGCCCTGCCCGCGGAAACCGCCGCCGAAGCCGGCGAGTTCGGCCTGCACCCGGCGCTCCTCGACGCGGCCCTGCACGCCGCCGACCTCGACGCCCCACCGCGCCCCGAAGTGCTGGTGCCGTTCGCCTGGACCGGGGTCACCCTGCATGCCACCGGCGCGGCGGCCCTCCGTGTGAAGATCACCCGCAGCGGCGGTGACACCATCGCCCTGCACCTCGCCGATCCCACCGGCGCCCCGGTCGCCGACATCGGGTCCCTGACCTCCCGTCCCGTACCGGCCAGTGACGTCCTGTACGCCGTGCACTGGTCGCCGTACCCCCGGCCGGCGACCACCGCGCCCCTGCGCACCGCCGTCCTCGAGGACCCCGCCGACGTCGCCGCCCTGCTCGACGGCCCGGCCCCGGACGCCGTCGTGCACCGCGTGCCCGGCCCCGCCGAGGCCGGCGCCGCCGCGGCGCGCGCCCACGTCCGCCACGTCCTGCGGCTGCTGCGCGGCTGGCAGGCGGAGGAGCGCCTCGCCGGCACCCGGCTGGTCGTCGTCACCCCGCCCGCCGGCCCCGCCCACGCGGCCGTGCGTGGCCTGGTCCGCTCCGCCCAGGCCGAGAACCCCGGCCGGTACGTCCTCGTCGAGCACGAGGCGCTGCCCTCCGAGGCCGACCTGCGCACGATCCTCGCCACCGGCGAACCCGAACTCTCCCTCCTCGACGGACGGTTCAGCGTGCCACGGCTGATCGCGCACCCCTCCGGTGACGAACCCGCCACCGACTGGGGCACCGTCCTCGTCACCGGTGGCACCGGCGGCCTCGGCGCGCTGCTCGCCCGGCACCTGGTCCGCACCCACGGCGTGCGCCGCCTGGTGCTCGCCGGCCGCCGCGGTACGGCACCCGAACTGCACGCCGAGCTCACCGCGCTCGGCGCCGAGGTGACCGTGGCCGCCTGCGACGTCGGCGACCGCGAGGCACTGCGCCGCCTGCTGGACGAAAACCCCGTCGACTCCGTCGTCCACGCGGCCGGCACCGTCCGCGACGGCGTCGTGGACAGCCTCACCGACGCGATGGTGGACGAGGCCTTCCACGCCAAGGCGCTGGGCGCCTGGCACCTGCACGAGCTGACCCAGGGCCGCGACCTCGCCCACTTCGTGCTGTTCTCCTCCCTCGCCGCCATCCTGGACGGCCCCGGACAGGGCAACTACGCCGCCGCCAACGCCTACCTCGACGCCCTCGCCGAACACCGCGCCGCCCTCGGCCTGCCGGCCACCTCCCTCGCCTGGGGCCTGTGGGCCACCGACACCGGCATGGGCGCCGCCCTGGACGACACGGCCCGGCAGCGCATCGCGGGCTACGGCATCCCCGGCCTGTCCGCGACCCGTTCCCTGGAACTGTTCGACGCCGCCGTCCGCTCCCGCGCGCCCCACCTCGTGCCCGTCGAGATCGACGCCGCCGCCGTACGCCGCCGCGCCGACGGCATACCGCCGCTGCTGACCGCCCTCGTCCGCCCGGTCACCCCCCGGGCCACGGCCCACACCACCGCCCCCGCCGCGGCCACGGAGGGACAACTCGCCGCGCTGCCCGCCGCCGACCGCGACCGCGCCCTGCTCGACCTGGTCCGCACCGAGGTGGCGGCCGTGCTGCGGCACGACGGTCCGGCCGCCATCGACCCCGCCCGGGCCTTCACCGACCTCGGCTTCGACTCGCTGGCCGCCGTGGAGCTGCGCAACCGGCTGAACACCGCCACCGGGCTGCGGCTGCCCGCCACCCTCGTCTTCGACCACCCCACCTCCCGCGCACTCGCCGAGCACATCCGCGACACGCTCTTCGGCACCGGCGAACGGCAGACCACCGCCCTCGCCACCCGCACCACGGCCGACGACGACCCGATCGCCATCGTCGGCATGAGCTGCCGCTACCCCGGCGGGGTCCGGTCCCCGGAGGACCTGTGGCGGCTCGTCGCCGACGGCGTCGACGCGGTCGGCGGCTTCCCGCAAGACCGTGGCTGGGACACCGAGGCGCTGTACGACCCGGAGCCGGGCACCCCCGGCCGCACCTACACCCGCGAGGGCGCCTTCCTGTACGACGCGGCCGAGTTCGACGCCGGCTTCTTCGGCATCAGCCCCCGCGAGGCCACCGCCATGGACCCGCAGCAGCGGCTCCTGCTGGAGGTGTCCTGGGAGGCACTGGAACGCTCCGCCATCGACCCGCACCGCCTGCGGGGCTCCCGCACCGGCGTGTACGCCGGGGTCATGTACCACGACTACGGCACCTGGCTGGCCGAAGTGCCCGAGGACCTCGCCGCCTATCTCGGCAACGGCAGCCTCGGCAGCGTCGTCTCCGGCCGGGTCGCCTACGCCCTCGGTCTCGAGGGCCCGGCCGTCACCGTCGACACCGCCTGCTCCTCCTCGCTCGTCACCCTGCACCTGGCGGCCCAGGCGCTGCGGCAGGGTGAGTGCGACCTCGCCCTGGTCGGCGGCGTCACCGTGATGTCGACACCGGACACCTTCGTCGACTTCGCCCGGCAGCGCGGGCTGGCCGCCGACGGCCGCTGCAAGTCCTTCGCCGCCGCGGCGGACGGCACCGGCTGGGGCGAGGGCGCCGGCATGCTCGTCGTCGAGCGCCTCTCCGACGCGCGCCGCAACGGCCACCGCGTACTCGCGCTGGTCCGCGGCTCCGCCGTGAACTCCGACGGCGCCTCCAACGGTCTGACCGCCCCCAACGGCCCCTCCCAGCAGCGCGTCATCCGCGCCGCGCTGGGCGCCGCCGGGCTCACCCCCGCCGACGTCGACGCCGTCGAGGCCCACGGCACCGGCACGACACTGGGCGACCCGATCGAGGCCCAGGCGCTGCTCGCCACCTACGGCCAGGACCGGCCTGCCGGCGAGCCGCTGTGGCTGGGCTCCGTCAAGTCCAACATGGGGCACACCCAGGCCGCCGCCGGTGTCGCCGGTGTCATCAAGATGGTGATGGCGATGCGACACGGCGTGCTGCCGCCGACGCTGCACGTCGACTCGCCGTCCCACCAGGTCGACTGGAGCGCCGGTGCGGTGGAACTGCTCACCGAGCAGCGCCCGTGGCCCGCGCCGGACCGGCCGCGCCGCGCCGGTGTGTCCTCGTTCGGGATCAGCGGCACCAACGCCCATGTGATCCTCGAGGAGTTCACCGAGCCCGAGCCCCCGGGGGCGGACCCCGCCGGCGTCCCGCCGGTGCTCGCCCTCCCGGTCTCCGCCCGCTCGCCCGAGGCCCTGCGCGGCCAGGCCCGGCGCCTGCTGAACCTGACCGGTACCGCCCCCGCCGACCTCGGCCTGGCCCTGGCCACCACCCGCGGCACCCACCCCCACCGGGCCGTGCTCCTCGCGACCGGCGAGGACCAGGCCGCCGCCGCGCTGGACGCCCTGGCGCACGGCACCGACGCAGCAGGACTCCTCGTCACCGGCTCCACCACCGACGGCACCCTGGCCCACCTGTTCTCCGGTCAGGGCGCCCAGCGCCCCGGCATGGGCCGCGACTGGTACGACGCCTTCCCCGTCTACGCCGAGCACTTCGACCGGGCCGCGGCCCTCTTCGACAAGCACCTCGAACGGCCACTGGCCGAGGTCGTCTTCGGCGACGACGCCGACGCCCTGGAACAGACCGCCTACACCCAGGCCGCGCTGTTCACCACGCAGGTCGCCCTCTACCGGCTCCTGGAGTCCTTCGGGCTGCGCCCCGACTGGCTGGCCGGGCACTCCGTCGGCGAGTTCGCCGCCGCGCACGTCGCGGGCGTGTGGTCGCTGCAGGACGCCGTCACCGCGGTCGCCGCACGGGGCCGGCTCATGCAGGCGCTGCCCGAGGGCGGCGCGATGGTCGCCGTACAGGCGTCGGAGGAGGAGGTGACACCGCTGCTGGACGGGCGGTGCGCGATCGCCGCCGTCAACGGCCCCCGCGCCGTGGTCGTCTCCGGCGACGAGGACGCCGTCACCGAGGTCGCCGCGCACTTCACGACCACCCGCAGGCTGCGCGTCTCGCACGCCTTCCACTCGCCCCGGATGGAACCCGTGCTGGACGAGTTCCGGGAGGTCATGCGGGGCATCCAGGCGGCGGAACCGGCCGTGCCGATCGTCTCCACCCTCACCGGGGCCCCGGCCACGGCCGCCGAACTCGGCTCCGCCGACTACTGGGTACGGCACGTGCGGGAGACCGTGCGCTTCGCCGACGCCGTCAGCACGCTGGCCGCGAAGGGCGCCGACACCTTCCTCGAACTCGGCGCCGCACCCGTCCTCACGGCGATGGGCCCAGACTGCCTGCCGGACGCCGAGGACACCGCCTTCGTCCCCACCGCCCGCAAGGACACCGCCGAGCTGCCCGGCCTGCTCGCCGCCCTCGCCGCCGTACACACACGGGGCTCGGACGTCGACTGGGCGGTGCTGTACGGAACGTACGCGGGGCGCCGCGTCGAGCTGCCCACCTACGCCTTCGAGCACCGCCGGTACTGGCTGCCCACGCCCGCCCTCACCGCCGGTGACGCCGCCGGGCACGGCCTCGCCGCCGTCGACCACCCGCTGGTCAGCGCCCGCCTGGACCTGCCCGGTGAGGCAGGGCTCCTGCTCACCGGCCGGATCTCCACGGCCACCCACCCGGTCCTCGCCGAGCACGCCGTACTGGGCACGGTCCTGGTGCCCGGCGCCGCGCTGGTCGACCTCGCCCTGCACGCCGGACGCCTCACCGGCCGCCCCGTCCTCGAGGAACTGACCCTGCAGGCCCCGCTGGTGCTCGCCGCGGACACCCCCGTACGCCTCCAGGTCGCCGCCGGCTCCGACGGCACCATCGAGATCCACTCCCGTGCCGAGAACGCCCCCGAGGACGCGGGCTGGACCCGGCACGCCACCGGCACCCTCACCGGCCCCGCACCCGCACCCGCACCCGTGACCGGCACCTGGCCCCCGCCCGGTGCCACCCCGCTCGACGTCAGCGGCCTCTACCCGCGTCTGCACGCCGAGGGCTACGACTACGGCCCGGTCTTCCGCGGCGTACGGGCCGCCTGGCGGTACGGCGACACCCTGCTCGCCGAACTCGAACTGCCCGCCGCGGCACAGCAGGACGCGACCCGGCACGCCCTGCACCCGGCGCTGCTGGACGCAGCGCTGCACGTCACCTCCCTGCACGACGGCGACCCTGACGAGCCGTCCGACGGCATCGCCCTGCCCTTCGCCTGGTCCGGAGTCACCCTGCACGCCCAGGCCGCCCTCACCGCCCGCGTCCGCGTGACCCCCGGCAGCGACGGCACCCGCATCGAGCTGACGGACACCGAGGGCCGGCCCCTTGCCACCGTCGCGTCGTACGTCACCCGCCCCGTCACCGCGGAACGGCTCGCCCCGCAGCGGCAGCGCCACCTGTACACCGTCACCGACGCGGCGCTGCCCCAGGCCGCCGGCCGCCCCGACCGCCGTACCTGGGCGGTCCTCGGCGACCACGACCTCGGCCTCGGCGCCCCCGTGCACGCGGGCCTGGAAGCGCTCGGCACCACCGTGCCCGACGTGGTAATCCTGCCGGTCACCGGCCCTGATGACGGCGGCGAGCAGCTGCCCGGCGCCGTACGGGCCGCCCTGGCCCGCACCCTGGAGACCCTCCAGGCCTGGACGGCCGACGACCGCTACGCCGGATCGGTGCTCGTCGTCCTCACCGGGGGCGGCCTCGCCGACGCCGCGGTGCACGGTCTGGTACGAGCCGCGCAGGCCGAGGACCCCGGCCGGTTCCTCCTCGTCGCACGAACCGGGCCCGACGGCCCCGTGCCGGACCGCGCCGCGCTCGCCGCCCTCCTCGACTCCGGGGAGCCGGAGGCACGGTGGCGGGACGGCCGGGCGCACGCCCCCCGCCTCGTGCGCGCCGAGGACACACCGCAGCCCGACCGCCCCTGGGGCACCGTCCTCGTCACCGGCGGCACCGGCGGGCTCGGTGCCCTGGTCGCCCGCCACCTCGCCGAACGGCACGGCGTCACCCGCCTGGTGCTGGCCGGGCGGCGGGGACCCGACGCGCCGGGAGCCACTCAACTCGCCGCCGAACTGGAATCGTTGGGCGCCAAGGCCGAGATCGTCGGCTGCGACGTCTCCGACCGCGCCGCGCTCGCCGCGCTGCTCGCGGCACACCCCGTGGACAGCGTCGTCCACACCGCAGGTGTCCTCGACGACGGCCTGGTCACCTCGCTCACCCCCGCGCGTCTGGACACCGTGCTGCGGCCCAAGGCGGACGCCGCCTGGCACCTGCACGAACTGACCCTGGACCGGGAGCTGTCGCACTTCGTGCTGTTCTCCTCGGCCGCCGGCACCATCGACGCCTCGGGCCAGGGCAACTACGCCGCCGCCAACGTCTTCCTCGACGCGCTCGCCGCCCACCGCGCCGCCCTCGGGCTGCCCGCCACCTCCCTCGCCTGGGGCCTGTGGTCCGGCACCGGCATGGGAGCCGGACTCGACGCGGCCGAGGCACAGCGCATCGAACGCTCCGGCATCGGCGCGCTCGACCCGCAAGAGGGGCTGGAGCTGTTCGACACCGCCGTCGCCTCCGGCAGCCCCGCCCTGGTGCCCGTACGCCTGGACACCGCGGCGCTGCGCCGCCGCGGCGAGGAGATCCCGGCCGTGCTGCGCACCCTGGCCGGCGTCTTCGCCCGCGCGGACCAGGGCGAGCGGACCCGCACCCTAGGCGAGCGGCTGCCCGAACTCCCCGCCGCCGACCACGAGCACACCGTGCTGGAAGCGGTCCGCACCGAGGTCGCCGCCGTCCTCGGGCACGCCGGCCCGGCCGCCGTCGAACCGCGCCGCGCCTTCACCGAGCTGGGCTTCGACTCACTGGCCGCCGTCGAACTGCGCAACCGGCTGAACGCCGTCAGCGGACTGCGGCTGCCGTCCACGCTGATCTTCGACTACGCCACCCCGGTGGCGCTCGCCGGCCACCTCCTCGAACGGCTCCTGCCGGACACCGGGGAACCGGCGCCCGCTGCCGCCCCGCCCGGCGACGACGAGGTGCACGCCCTGATCTCCCGCATCCCCGTCGCCCGCATCCGGGAAGCCGGCCTGCTCGACGGCCTGCTGAAGCTGTCCGAGCCCGCCGCGGCGCCCGCCGCCGACCGGGTCCTGGACATCAAGTCCATGGGCGTGGCCGACCTGGTGCGCGCCGCCCTCGACCGCAGCAGTCCCCAGTGACCTCACCCCGGTGCCGGACGACGCGCCGCGTCCGGCACCGGGCCACCCGTTCCGGCGCACCCTCCACCGCGTCACCAGCGCCGCCGAGCCAGCAGGGAGCGACACCGACCGTGGACACATCCGTCGAGCAGATCGTCGAGGCGCTGCGCGAGTCATTGCTCGAGAACGAGCGGCTGCGCGGGCAGAACGAACGGATCGCCGAGGCGGCGCAGGAGCCCGTCGCGATCGTCGCGATGAGCTGCCGCTACCCCGGCGGCGTCAGCACCCCCGAGCAGCTGTGGCGGCTGGTCGACACCGGCACGGACGCCGTGGGCGACTTCCCCTCCGACCGCGGCTGGGACGTCGAGGGCATCTACGACCCCGACCCCGACACCCCCGGAAAGACCCATGTGCGCGAGGGCGGGTTCCTCTACGACGCCCCGCAGTTCGACCCCGGTTTCTTCGGCATCAGCCCGCGCGAGGCCCTCGCCATGGACCCGCAGCAGCGGCTGCTGCTGGAGACCGCCTGGGAGGCACTCGAACGCGCCGGCATCGACCCGCACAGCCTGCGTGGCAGCCGCACCGGCATCTACGCGGGCGTCATGTACCACGACTACGGCAGCTGGCTCACCGAGGTGCCCGAGGGCGTGGAGGGCTACCTCGGCAACGGCAACCTGGGCAGCGTCGCCTCCGGACGCGTCTCCTACATCCTCGGCCTGGAAGGGCCCGCCGTCACCGTCGACACCGCGTGCTCCTCCTCGCTCGTCGCCCTCCACCTCGCGGTGCAGGCACTGCGCACGGGGGAGTGCAGCCTCGCTCTCGCCGGCGGTGTGACGGTGATGTCCACCCCCGACACCTTCGTCGACTTCTCCCGCCAGCGCGGCCTCGCGCTGGACGGCCGCTGCAAGTCCTTCGCCGAGGGCGCCGACGGCACCGGCTGGGGCGAGGGCGTGGGACTGCTCCTGCTGGAACGGCTCAGCGACGCCCGCCGCAACGGCCACCGCGTGCTGGCCGTGGTGCGCGGCACCGCCGTCAACCAGGACGGCGCCTCCAATGGCCTGACCGCCCCCAACGGCCCCTCCCAGCAGCGCGTCATCCGCGCGGCCCTCGCCAACGCCCACCTGGAACCCCACCAGGTGCACGCCGTCGAGGCCCACGGCACCGGCACCCCGCTGGGCGACCCGATCGAGGCGCAGGCGCTGCTGGCCACCTACGGGCAGGACCGGCCCGCCGGTGAGCCGCTGTGGCTGGGCTCGGTGAAGTCGAACATCGGGCACACGCAGGCCGCCGCCGGTGTCGCGGGGGTCATCAAGATGGTGATGGCGATGCGGCACGGCCGGCTGCCCAGGACGCTGCACGCCGAACACCCCACCTCCCAGGTCGACTGGGAGGCCGGCGCCGTCGAACTGCTCAGGCAGGCCCGCGACTGGCCCGTGCGGGACGGCGAGCCCCGCCGCGCCGCCGTGTCGTCCTTCGGGATCAGCGGCACCAACGCCCACGTCATCGTCGAGGCCGCCCCCGCCCCCGAGCCGCGCACCGAGGAACCCGCCTGGACCGGACCGCTCCCGCTGGTGCTGTCCGGCAAGGACGAACAGGGCCTCGCCGCCCAGGCCCGCCTCCTCCTCGGCCACCTCACCGCCGGCACCGACCCCCTGCCCGACGTCGCCCACACCCTCGCCACCGGGCGCGCCGCACTGGACGCGCGGGCCGTCGTCACCGGCGCCGACCTGTCCGCGCTCACCACGGGGCTGACCGCCCTCGCCGACGGCGGCACCGCACCGAACGTGGTGCGCGGCAGGCCGGCCGGGGAGTCCCGCATCGCCTTCGTCTTCCCCGGCCAGGGCTCCCAGTGGACCGGCATGGCCGCCGACCTGCTCGACTCCTCACCGGTGTTCGCCGCCACGATGGCCGACTGCGCCGCCGCGCTCGCGCCCGTCACCGACTGGGACCTCCTCGACACCGTCCGGGCGCGCCGGCCGCTGGAGCGGGTGGACGTCGTACAGCCCGCGCTGTGGGCGATCATGGTGTCGCTCGCCGAGGTGTGGCGCGCGCACGGGATCCGGCCCGCCGCCGTCATCGGCCACTCCCAGGGCGAGATCGCCGCCGCCTGCGTGGCCGGCGCGCTCTCCCTGGCCGACGGCGCCCGCGTCGTGGCCCTGCGCAGCCAGGCCATCGCCCGGGAACTCTCCGGGCGCGGCGGCATGATGTCGGTGGCCCTGCCCGAGGCCCGGGTGCGCGACCTCGTCGCCCGCTTCGACGGCCGTGTCGCGGTGGCCGCCGTCAACGGCACCGCCTCCGTGGTGCTGTCCGGCGACGCCGACGCCCTCGACGAACTGCGCGAGACCATCGTGAGCGGCGGCGACCGTGCCAAGCGGCTCCCGGTGGACTACGCCTCGCACAGCGCCCACGTCGAGTCCATCCGGGAACGGCTGCTCGCCGACCTGGCGGGCATCCAGGCCCGGCCCGCCGACGTGCCGTTCTACTCCACCGTCACCGGCGCCCGTACCGACACCACCGGCCTGGACGCCGGCTACTGGTACACCAACCTCCGGCAGAGCGTGCTGTTCGAGCCGACCACCCGCACCCTGCTCGACGCCGGGTACGGCGTGTTCGTCGAGTGCAGCCCGCACCCCGTGCTGCTGCACAGCATCGAGGAGACCGCCGACGCCGCCGGCACCCCCGTCACCGGCCTCGGCTCGCTGCGCCGCGACGACGGCGGCCCCGAACGGGTCCTGGCCGCCCTCGGCGAGGCCTTCGTCGCGGGCGTCCCGGTCGACTGGCCGGCCGTGTTCAGCGGCATGCCGGTACGCCCCGCCGACCTGCCCACCTACGCCTTCCAGCGCGAGCGGTACTGGCTGGGCCGGTCCGCAACCGCCGGCGACGTCACCGCCGCCGGACTCCGGCCCACCGGCCACCCGCTGCTGGGCGCCGCCGTCCCGGTCGCCGAGGGCGGCACCCTGTTCACCGGCCGCCTTTCCACCGCCACCGCACCCTGGCTGGCCGACCACGCCGTCTCCGGCACCACCCTGCTGCCCGGCACCGCCCTGGTCGAGCTGGCGCTCGGCGCCGGACACGACCTGGGCTGCGGCCACCTCGCCGAACTCACCCTCCAGGCACCCCTGGTGCTGCCCGACCGTGGCGCGGTCCAGCTCCAGGTGCACGTGGCCGCCGCCGACGACACCGGACACCGCGCTCTGACGGTCCACTCCCGCCCCGAGCACGCCGAGGACACCGCCTGGACGCCGCACGCCACCGGCCTGCTCGCCCCGCAGACCGCCGTGCCCGGCTTCGACCTGACGGCCTGGCCGCCCCAGGGCGCGGAGCCGGTACCCGTCGAGGACGCCTACGGCCACCTTGCTGCCCTCGGCTACGAGTACGGGCCCGCCTTCCAGGGCCTGCGCGCGGTCTGGCGGCGCGGCGACGAGACCTTCGCCGAGGTCGAACTGCCCGTCGAGCCCGAGGGTTTCGCCCTCCACCCGGCCCTGTTCGACGCCGCCCTGCACGCCGACGGCCTCGGCACCGACGGCCAGGACACCACACGGCTGCCCTTCGCCTGGACCGGGGTGTCGCTGTACGCCGCCGGTGCCACCGCGCTGCGGGTCAGGCTGCACGGCACGGAACCGCTCGTCCTCCAACTGGCCGACCCCACGGGTGCCCCCGTCGCCGAGGCAGAGGGCCTGGTCTCCCGGCCCGTCGACCCGGCCGCCCTCACGCCGACCGCGCCCCTCGACGACCTGTACCGCCTGCACTGGCCGGCCCTGCCCGTGCCCGAGACGCCCGCACCCGAGTACGCCGTCCTGGACGAACGAGGTCTGGCCGGGCTGGACACCGTTCCGCCGTGGGCGGTGCTGCAGGTCGGCGAGGACGACCCGGTCGCAGGTGCCCGCCGGGCGGCCGCGCGGGTTCTGGCCTCCGTGCAGGACTGGCTGGCCGACGAACGCACCGCGCCCGCACGGCTGTTGGTGCTCACCCGGGGCGCCGTGGCGGCGGGGGAGGAGGACGTCACCGACCTGGCGGCCGCCGCCGTGTGGGGCCTCGTCCGGGCCGCGCAGGGCGAGCACCCCGGACGGTTCGTGCTCGTGGACTGCGACGGCGGCGACGTTCCTGCCGCGGTGGCCGCCGCCGCGGCGAGCGGTGAGAGCCAACTGGTGCTGCGCGACGGGGCGGTCAGCGTGCCCCGGCTCGCCCGCGTCACGCCGGACGGCCGGCCGCCGTCACTCGACCCGGACGGCACCGTGCTCATCACCGGCGGCACCGGCGTGCTCGGGGCCCTCGTCGCCCGGCACCTGGTCGCCGAGCACGGAGTGCGCCGCCTGGTGCTGGCCGGGCGCAGCGGCACCGCCGCCGACGACTTCGCCGGCCTGGATGCCGAGATCGTCGTCGCCCGCTGTGACGCCGCCGACCGCGAACAACTGGCCCGGCTCCTCGCCGAGGTGCCGGCCGACCGCCCGCTCACCGCGGTGGTCCACCTCGCCGGAGTCCTGGACGACGGACTGGTCACCGACCAGACGCCGGACCGCCTGGACGCCGTACTGCGCCCCAAGGCGGACGCCGCCTGGCACCTGCACGAGCTGACGCGGGACCTCGGCCTCGCCGCGTTCGTCCTGTTCTCCTCCGCCGCCGGCACCGTCGACGGCGCCGGACAGTCCGGCTACGCCGCCGCCAACGCCTTCCTCGACGCCCTGGCCGCCCACCGCAGGCACCACGGCCTGCCCGCGCACTCGCTGGCCTGGGGCTTCTGGGAGCAGCGGACCGGACTGACCGCCCACTTGACCGACGCCGACGTGGCACGCATGGCACGCGCCGGCGTCCGCCCCCTGCCCACCGAGCACGGCCTGCGCCTGCTCGATGCCGCCCTGGCCGCCGACGAGCCGTTGCTGCTCCCGGTCGGCCTGGACCTGACCGTCCTGCGCCGCGCCACCGACATCCCGCCGGTGCTGCGCGGTCTGGTACCCGAGCGCACCCGCCGCACCGCTGCCTCCCGCCCGGGCTCCGCGTCGCCCGCCGACCGGCTGGCCGCCCTCGGCCCCGCCGAACGCGACGCGGCCCTCATGGAACTGGTCCGCACCCATGTCGCCGCCGTACTCGGACACGGCAGCGACATGACGCTCGATCCACGCCGCTCGTTCCGCGAGGTGGGCTTCGACTCGCTGACCGCGGTGGAACTGCGCAACCGCCTCGGCAACGCGGTCGGCCTGCGCCTGCCGGCCACCCTCGTTTTCGACTACCCCGACGCGGACGCGCTCGTGGGACACCTGCGGACCGAACTCTTCGGCGCGCAGGCCGAGGCCACCCCCGAAGCCGCCGTACAGGGCGTGGACGAGCCCGTCGCCATCGTCGCCATGGCCTGCCGCTACCCCGGCGGCGTCAGCACCCCCGAGGAGCTGTGGCGGCTGCTGGCCGACGGCGGCGACGGCATCGGCGCCTTCCCCACCGACCGCGGCTGGGACCTGGACGGGCTGTACGACCCCGAACCGGGCAAGGCCGGCCACTCCTCCACCCGGTCGGGCGGATTCCTGTACGACGCCGCCGACTTCGACCCCGACTTCTTCGGCATCGGTCCGCGCGAGGCGCTGGCCATGGACCCGCAGCAGCGGCTGCTGCTGGAGACCTCCTGGGAGGCGCTGGAGCGGGCCGGCATCGACCCGCACTCCGTGCGCGGCAGCCGCACCGGCGTCTTCGCCGGCGTCATGTACCACGACTACGGCAGCCGGCTGCACCACGTCCCCGAGTCCGTGCGCGACCACCTCGGCAACGGCAGCCTCGGCAGTGTGGCCTCCGGCCGGGTCGCCTACGCCCTCGGTCTGGAGGGCCCCACGCTCACCGTCGACACGGCGTGCTCGTCGTCCCTGGTGGCGCTGCACCTGGCCGCGCAGGCGCTCCGGCAGGGGGAGTGCACGCTGGCGCTGGCCGGCGGTGTCTCCGTGATGTCGACCGTCGACACGTTCGTGGACTTCAGCAGGCAGCGCAACCTCGCCGCCGACGGCCACGCCAAGTCCTTCGCCGACGCCGCGGACGGCACGGCGCTGTCCGAGGGTGCCGGGCTGCTCGTGCTGGAGCGGTTGAGCGACGCGCGGCGCAACGGGCATCCCGTGCTGGCGGTGGTCCGTGGTTCGGCGGTCAATCAGGATGGTGCGTCGAACGGTCTGACGGCGCCGAACGGTCCGTCGCAGCAGCGGGTGATCCGGCAGGCGCTGGCGGCGGCGCGTGTGTCGGCCGCGGATGTGGATGTGGTGGAGGCGCACGGGACGGGTACGACGCTGGGTGACCCGATCGAGGCGCAGGCGTTGCTGGCCACGTACGGGCAGGACCGGTCTTCCGGTGAGCCGTTGTGGCTGGGGTCGGTGAAGTCGAACATCGGGCACACGCAGGCCGCGGCCGGTGTGGCGGGGGTCATCAAGATGGTGATGGCGATGCGCCACGGCGTCCTGCCGAAGACGCTCCACGTGGACACGCCGTCCACGAAGGTCGACTGGGACACCGGCAACGTGCGTCTGCTGACCGAGGAACGGGCCTGGCCGGCGACGGACCGCCCACGTCGGGCCGGTGTGTCCTCCTTCGGCATCAGCGGCACCAACGTACACACGATCCTCGAAGAGGCCCCCGCCGAACAGCCCGCGCCCGACACGGAACCGGCGTCGGCTCCGCTCGTGCCGCTCGTGATCTCCGGAGCCTCCCCCGAGGCGCTGGCCGCCCAGGCCGCACGCCTGCGCGCGGTCGCCGACCGGCCCCTGCCCGACCTCGCCCACTCCCTGGCCACGGGCCGCGCCGCCCTCACCCACCGGGCAGCGGTCGTCGCCCGCGACCGAGCCGAACTCCTCGCAGGACTCGCCGCGTTGGCCGACTCCGCCGCCACCGACACGGTGGTGCGTGGCCGGCCCGCCGGAGGCAAGGCCGCCTTCCTCTTCACCGGCCAGGGCGCCCAGCGCACGGGCATGGGCCGCGGTCTGTACGCCGCCCACCCCGCCTTCCGGCAGCCCCTGGACGAGGTCTGCCGGGCACTCGACGCCCACCTCGACCGCCCGCTGCGGGACGTGATGTGGGCCGAACCCGGCACCGAGGAGGCCGGCCTGCTCGACCAGACCCTCTACACACAGTGCGCCCTGTTCGCCGTGGAGACCGCCCTGTACCGGCTCCTTCAGGCCTACGGCGTCCGCCCGGACTGGCTGGCCGGCCACTCCATCGGTGAACTGACCGCCGCGCACGTCGCCGGCGTGTGGGACCTGGCGGACGCCGCCCGGCTCGTCGCCGCGCGGGGCCGGCTGATGCAGGCGCTGCCCGCCGGGGGCGCGATGCTCGCCGTCGACGCCGCCGAGGACGAGGTGCTGCCCCACCTCGGTCCCGAGGTGTCCGTCGCGGCCGTCAACGGCCCGCGCGCCGTCGTCGTCTCCGGTACCGAGGCCGCCGTGGACGCCGTCGCCGAGGCCCTCGGCGGCCGCCGCACCAAGCGGCTGCGGGTCAGCCACGCCTTCCACTCCCCGCTGATGGACCCGATGCTGGCGGAGTTCGAGAAGACCGCCCGAGAGCTGCGCTACGCGCCGCCCGCGATCCCCGTCGTCTCCAACGTGACCGGAACGCGCGCCACCGAGGACGAGCTGTGCGCACCCGAGTACTGGGTCCGGCACGTCCGTGAGGCGGTTCGCGTCGGCGACGGGGTCCGCACACTGGAGGCGGACGGAGTGCGCTCCTTCCTCGAACTCGGCCCCGACGCCGTCCTGTCGGCCATGGGTACGCACGCCGTCGCCGATGCGGAGCAGTCGGCGTTCGTCCCGGCCCTGCGCCGTGACCGCGACGAGGAGCGGGCCTTCGCGAGCCTGCTCGGTACCATCCATGTGCGCGGTCTCGCCATCGACTGGCAGCGGGTGTTCGCCGGCACCGGCGCCCGCCGCACCGACCTGCCGACCTACGCCTTCCAGCGCCGGCGGCTGTGGCTGGACGACGCGCCCGGAGCCGCCACCGACGCGGGCGGGCTGGGCCAGGCGCCGGCCGGGCACCCGATGCTCGGCGCCGCCCTGGAGCTGGCCGACGACGACCGGGTGGCCCTGACCGGCCGGCTGTCCCTGGCCACCCACCCCTGGCTCGCCGACCACGCGGTCGCGGACGTCGTCCTCGTCCCCGGCAGCGCCTTCGTCGAACTGGCCGTCCGGGCCGGCGACCGCACCCACTGCCCGCAGGTGGAGGAACTCACCCTGGAACGGCCCCTGGTCCTGCCCGGGCACGGCGCCGTCCACCTCCAGGTGGTCACCACGGCCCCCGACGCCGACGGGCGCCGCCGGCTGACGGTGCACGCCCGCCCGGAGGGCGCGGACGGCGAGTGGACCCGGCATGCCACCGGTGTCCTCGCCCCGCACACCACACCCGAACCGGCCGCCGTGGCCGAGTGGCCGCCGGCGGGAGCCGTACCCGTGGACGTCACCGGCACCTACGACCACCTGGCCGAACAGGGCTACCACTACGGCCCCTCGTTCCGCTGCCTGCGCGGGGCATGGCGGCTCGGCGAGGAGGTATGGGCCGAACTCGCCCTGCCCGACGCCGACGCGGCCGACGGCTTCGGACTGCACCCGGCACTGCTCGACTCCACGCTGCACGCCATCGACCTGCTCGACGGCCAGGACCCGGCCGTCATGACCCTGCCCTTCTCCTGGGAGGGCGTCACGCTGTACGCGACCGGCGCCACGGCGGTGCGGCTGCGCCTCACCCCGCACGGCACCGACCACATGACCCTGCGCCTGTACGACGGTACGGGGACGCCCGTGGCCCAGGTGACGTCGCTGCGCATCCGCCAGGTGACCGCCGAGCAGCTGACCGCGGCCACACCCGCACCCGGCGACCTGTTCCGGGTGCGGTGGACCGCGCTGCCGGTCACCGCGGACGGCTCCATGCCCGCGCCCGACACCCTCGCCCTCACCGCGGACGACGACCCTGGCGCCGACCTGCCGACAACGGCCCGCCGGACCGCCGTACGGGCCCTGACCGCGCTGCAACAGCACCTCACCGGCACCCCGGAGCCGGACGCCGAGCCGCTGGTCGTCCTGACCCGGTCCGCCGTCGCCGTCCACGCCGGTACCGCGCCCGACCCGGCGCAGGCCGTGATCTGGGGCATGGTGCGGGCGGCCGCCGTCGAGCATCCCGGCCGGCTCGTGCTCGTCGACACCGACGACGACCCCGCCTCGGCCGCCGCGCTGCCGGCCGCCGTCGCCACCGGTGCGCCCGAACTCGCCCTGCGGGCGGGCACGGTGTACGTGCCGGAACTGGCCAGGACCGCCGACGCCGGGCAGGGCGGGGCCCCGGCCCTGGACCCGGACGGCACCGTCCTCGTCACCGGCGGCACCGGCAGCCTCGGCCGGCTGCTGGCCCGGCACCTGGTCACCCGGCACGGCGTACGCCATCTGCTGCTGGCCGGCCGCGACGGGCGCCTGCGCGAACCCGGCGCCCTGGACGACCTGGCCGCCCTGGGCGCGACGGTGACCGTCGCGGCCTGCGACGTCACCGACCGGGCGGCGCTCGCCGCACTGGTGCGGTCCGTTCCGGCCGAGCACCCGCTGACCGCCGTGGTGCACGCCGCGGGCGTCCTGGACGACGGGCTGCTCTGCGACCTCACCCCCGAGAGGCTGGAGGCGGTCATGCGGCCCAAGACCGATGCCGCCTGGCACCTGCACGAGCTGACCCGCGACCTCGGCCCGGCCGCGTTCGTGCTGTTCTCCTCCGCCGCCGGCACCCTGGGCGCGGCGGGGCAGGCCAACTACGCCGCAGCGAACGCCTTCCTGGACGCCCTGGCCGGGCGGCGCCGCGCCGAGGGACTCCCGGCCCTCTCGCTGGGCTGGGGCCTGTGGGACACGGGGGAGGGCATGGCGGCGGGGCTCGGCGAGACCGAGCTGCGCCGGCTGGCCCGCGACGGCATCCTTCCGCTGCCCGCCGACCGGGCGCTGGCGCTGTTCGACCGGGCGCTGACCGCGGACGACGACGCCCGCGCCGCCGACCGGGCGCTGCTGCTGCCGGTGCGCGTCCAGGTCACCGAGGACGCCCCGGCCCTCGTACGGGCACTTGCCCCGGCGGCCGTGCGCCGCACCGCACACGCGGCCGCCGTGGCCCCGGCGTCCGCCGAGTCGCTGGCGCAGCGGCTGGCCCGGCTCGGGGCCGCCGATGCCCGCAAGGCGCTGGTGGAGACGGTGTGCGGACACGTCGCCGACGTCCTCGGGCACGGCTCGTCCGGCGCCGTCGACCCCGAGCGCCCCCTGGGCGAGCTGGGCGTGGACTCGCTGGCCGCCCTGGAGCTGCGCAACCGGCTCAGCGCCGACACCGGCCTGCGGCTGTCCACCACGCTCACCTTCGACCACCCGACCTCCGACGCCCTCGCCCGGTACCTCTTCGAGGAACTGGGCCTGGCGGCATCCGACGGCGTCGTCGACATCGAGGCCGAAGTGGTCCGTCTGGAGGCGACCTTGGGGGCCGCGCTGGACTCCTCCGCGTACGACGAGGAGCAGCGGGCCCGGGTGGCCGCCCGGCTGCGTGCCCTCAGCGCACGATGGGACGGGACCGGGCAGGCGCGGGAGAACGGCAGCGGGCACAGCGGCGCCACGGGCCTGGAGAGCGCCACGGCGGACGAGCTGTTCAGCATTCTGGACGACGAGCTCGGCAGCATCGGCTGAGTCGTGCGCAGGCGGACGACAGGGCGCGGCCCCACCGGATGGTCTCACCGGTGGGGCCGCGCCCCGCTTCACGGACGAGCGGATGGAGCGCTCTCAGAACGGGCACGAAGACAGGGAGCGCTCTCAGCCCGTGGACGAATGCGTACTTGCCCAGCGGTCCGACAGCTTCGGGATGCGGTGCTCCAGCATCTTCGACGGCAGCTCCGAACGGCTGGCCACGTTCAGCTTGCGGTAGACCCGGGTGAGGTGCTGCTCCACCGTGCTGATGGTGACGTGGAGGCGGGCGCTGATCTCCCGGTTGGTGTACCCGAGCGCGGCCAGCCCGGCGACCCGGCACTCCGCGTCGCTCAGGATGGCGGGGCCGGCGTCGGACTCGGAGCTCTCCGGCCGTACCGGATCCTCCAGCAGGTGGGCGTCGACCGGCGACTCGATCTGGCAGGCCTCGGCCTCCCCTGCCGCCTGCCGCGCCACCAGCCTGGCCCGGGCGTACTCGCCCAGCTCATAGTGCGCCGCGGACAGATCGGCGTACGCCTGGGCCAGCGCGTACCGGTCACCGCAGGCCTTGAGCAGGTCGATGGACTCGTGCAGCAGGGAGGCCCGGCGGTGCGGCTTGCAGGTCGCGGCGAGCAGGCGCAGCGCCATGGCCCGGGCCCGGGAACTGTGGCCCCCGGGCAGCCGCAGCTGCTCCTCGGCCCACTCCCGGGCCGTACGGGCCTTGCCGATCCGCAGGTTGGCCAGGGCCAGGTCGGACCGCCAGGGGATGCCCTTCTGCAGACTGGGGTTGCCTTCCCGCAGCAGCCGTCCGCAGGTCTCGAAGTCGTTGAGCGCCGCGAAGGGCCGGTCGGTGGCCAGATAGTGGTGACCGCGGGCCCGCAGGTACTGGATGCCGAACACGGTGCGGAACATCGGCTCGGGGACGTCGTGACCGAGCAGTTCCTCGGCCTCGGCGTAGGACCCCCTGGCGGTGTGCGCGGTGATCGCCGTCGCCAGCGGCAGGCCGATGAGCACCCCCCAGCTCGGGGCGCGCAGGATGCCGAGCGCGGCGAGCGCGCCGTGCGAGGCGGTGGTCACGTCTCCCTGGAGCAGGGCGATCTCGGCCCGGATGCTGCCGAGTACGGCCTGCCAGGTCGTCGCCCGGCGTTCCACGGCGCACTCCAGCAGTGCCTCGCAGGCCTCGGCGGCGAGCGCGGGCCGGTCCGCGTGCGCGATCGCGAGGAGCGACATCGCGACCAACTCCAGGTTCAGGTGGTCCAGTTGGTGCCCCTGGAGCGCCTGGGCGACGGCCGCCGCCGACTCGTCGGTGGCCTCGCCGCCGATGAGCGCCGCCACCCGGGCGCCCAGTCCGCCGGTGTCGGCACGCACGGGGCGGCGCGGGTCGAGGCCGGCCACCGGCGCGCCCCTGCCGGGGAGGGCCACGCCGTAGAACCACTGGCGTACGAATTCCACCTCGGCGACGATCTGGGCGTCGGCGGGCGACTGCGCGTGGACGAGGCTGGCAACGGCCTGGGCGGCCAGTTCGGTGTCGCCCCGCCACAGCATGTAGCGCAGGACGGTGGCGGTGTCGCGCATGCTCAGGTCGCCGTTGAGCGCGGCCTCGCGCAGGGGTTCCAGGTGAGGGCCGGCGGCTGCCGGGTTGGTGCGCCACTCGGCACGCGCGAGAGCCACCGACAGGGCGTGGCGTTCGCGGTCGTCGGTGCAGTCGCGCAGCACCAGGCCGAGGTAGTCGGTGCAGCGCTCCACATCGTCCGCCGCCAGCGCCTGTTCCGCGGCGGCACGCAGGATGCCCGCGCCCCAGCCCTCCGGGACGAGGTTCGCGGTGTGGAGGTGACGCGCCACCTCCACGGCGGGTGCGCCGGAACGATACAGCATCTGCGCCGTCCGCCCGTGCAGCTCGGTGCGTGCGGCGGCGTCCATGTCCTCCAGGACCGCCGCGGCCGCGGTCGGGTGCCGGAAGGCGTACCCCTCCAGCAGCCCCGAGGAGTTGAGGGCGTCGACGGCCTCCTGGGTGCCCGCCGGTGTGGTGCCGGTCAGCTCTCCGACCGGGACGGTTCCCGCCAGGGTGCCGAGCGCGGCCAGTGCCCGGGCCACCGGGATGTGGCCCGCCTGGCCGCGGTGCAGCAGGGACAGCACCGCCTGGCGGTAGGCGGCGCCGGCGACGGGCCTGCCGATCTCGGGGCCGAAGCGCGTGCTGTCGTCCAGCAGGGCATGCAACAGCAGGGGGCTGCCGGCGGTGGCCCGGTGGTAGGCGCCGCTGACGTTGCCCGGCACGGTCCGTCCGGCCTGGGCGGCGAGCAGCTGGCCGACGCTCGTCTCCGACAGCGGGGCCAGGCGTACCCGGCGGTGCGGCTGGCGCAGCAGCTCCGTGTGCGCGGGCGAGCGCGTCTCGCCGAAGTGCCCTGATGTCGCGCACACGACGAGCACCGGCCGGGAGCGGCTTCGGCGCAGCAGCCGGACGATCGTGTGCAAGGAGGCGCGGTCCATGGCGTGGGCGTCGTCCACCGCGATGACGAGGGGACGCCCGTCACGGGCGAGGCGCAGGAGGCGCTCGTCCGTCTCGTCCACGGCGGCGGCGTGGCGCGACACCGCGCACTCCGCCTCGGCGTTGTGCAGTAACTGCCCCACGAGGCTCATCGGCCGATGTCGTTCGGTCGAGCAGGTCGTACCGGTCAGTATGCGGGCATCGGTGCTGTTCAGCGTGGCGAGGAATTCATGGACCAGCTGGGTCTTGCCGGATCCGGGGCCGCCCGTGATGATCACGAGCCGGCCGTGTCCCCGCGCGCTGTCGGTGAACGTCTCACGCAGGACCTGAAGTTCTCTCGAACGGCCGAAAAGCTGCATGGTGGGTTCCCCCTTGATTCTTTTTCCGCGAGTGAGGTCACGCCTCGTTTCCCCGTGTGACGAGGCGGCGATGAGCGACGGTGCGAAAGAGATTTTGTGAGGGTGGCGACCCTGTCGCAAAGGCGGCGCGCCGGAACATTCCCCGAACCCCGGCGAACGGCTCCTGACAGAAAGTAGAACGAGGTAACCGACCGGTCACGATTCCCGGCCGAACGCAACCCGCAGAAGGGCTGGCGGCGCCACTGCCTGCACCTCGTAAGAGGTGTCGCATCCTGTGATCCCCCGTTGCGTCGCGCACCGCGGACGCCGGCGGGTGGTCCGAAAACCATGCGCCGAATGTTTTCGGTCAATTTATGGCCGACTTTGTTTCGACAGTCCGCGGCTTTGCTGGTCGAGTGCAAATCAAGAATAGACGCTCATAGCAGAAAAGAACGCTATCTGTCCAGGCCAACGTTGTCAACCGCCCTCCTCTCACGCCTCCTCCCTACGCTCAGGATGGTCCGGCGGGGCGTCCTTTTGCGGTCCCTTGAATTACTGGACGGTTAAAGAAAGGAACCGGGCGCGGCCAGTCATGACTTCGGTCACGCACAAGCGCTTCCCCTGCCCGTTCGGGCAGCGGCCCGAAGTCCGGGGGCCTCCCCCGACGGGGGTTGCTTTTCGGAACACGGTTCGCCCGGCCCGGGCTCGGCACGGCCGGGCCCTCGGTTGACCTTCGCCTTGGGGCCGGCCACAGCATCGGTGACCTGGGGCGTCGTGCCCGGCACGAGGAGGAGCGAGCATGGAGTTGCTGACCATCGGGGCGTTCGCGAAAGCGTCCCGGCTGTCGCCGAAGGCGCTGCGTCGCTACGACGACCTCGGCCTTCTCACGCCCGCTCGGGTCGACCCGGTGACCGGATACCGCCTCTACGCACCGGAACAACTCGGCCAGGCACGAGGGTCGCCTGGCTACGGCGCCCGGGAATGCCCCTGGCCCGGATCCAGCACGTCTGCGCGCTGCAACCCGGCCCGGCGGCCCAGGAGATCCGCGCGTACCGGGCGCAGGCCGAGACGGAGACCGCCGCACGCCGGCACCCGGCCGCCTTCCTCATCGGCCACCGGTTCCGGAAGGACCCTTCCATGGCGGAGCGCCCGCGAGCACGGCCGTCGTCGAACAGGCCGAGCAGGCCGGCTCGCACCCCCACCGATCGCTGCTGATACGGGCGCTCGGCCACGGAGCCGACGGACGCACCGAGCCGGAGCAGACGGTGCGGGAACTCGTCGCCCTCGCCCATGGCTCAGACGGCCCGGCCAACATCGGCTGCGTGGTGGCCGACGTCCTGGAAACCGCGCCCCGGTCGCCGTACGCACAGCGAGGAGCGGAGGGGGCGGCGTCGGCCACAGGCGCCGGTTCGGCGAGAGGGCGTGTCAAGCGCCGCTGCGCGCCCAGCGGGCGGCCCGGACCGTCCCCTCCTGGATGGCCCGCTGGGGGAGTTCGAGGCCGAGGGAGGTCTCCAGCGCGTGGAAGTAGAGCTCGAACTCCTCGGTCACGTCCGGGTGGTCCAGTTCGGCGCGGCGTAGGGCCCGGTTGAGGAAGTCGAGTTGGCCGCCCCGGACGTAGGGGGCGCGGCCGCGGTCGTACCAGATCAGTTCCACCACACCCCCGTCGTCGATGCGGCGGCCGTCGCGCAGGTAGCTGAAGGTGTAGATGGCCTTCGCGGAGCAGGCGCTCAGCTCCACGGTCTCCGTGACCCCGAGCCGGGAGAGTGCCGCGCTGTCGGCCCGGGCGCCGGGGGGTGTCTCGTGGTACATCAGGAACACCCACTCGCCTGCCCGTCCGAAGCAGCAGGTCTGCCAGGCGAGGTCCCAGGACGCGAGGCCGGTGCCGTCCATGGCGCGCAGCTCCGACAGGCGTGTCCCGGCCGCCGTCTGCCGGGGATCGGCTCCGTGGAGCAGGGCGATCTCCTCGGCGCTGACGCCCTCGCCGCGGAAGAAGGCGAGGTTGGTGTACGGGTCCTGGTCGCGCCAAGAGCCGGCGATCCAGGCGAGGCGCTCCAGCGGGTCCCGCCCGCAGGGCTGCGCCGCCTGCGCACCGTCCACGCCGCCGCCGCGGAATCTGCTTCCCCATACGGGATCGATCCGGTCCATCATCTCGGCCTGACCGGTGACGAGTTTGGCGACCGGGCCCTGGCCCGGAGAGTGAGCCACGATGTGTTCGGCGAGTCGGTGGACCGTGTCCTCCGCCGCGAAGTACAGCACCTGGTCGAGGTCCCGGGTGGCGAAGGACGCCTTGTAGGGACCGTGGAAGCCGCGCACGGTGCCGTCGTCGTCCAGGACGAGGAAGAGGGCACCGTGATCGCCTGCACGCCGGGGGTACTGTTCGGGCGAGGTGCCCATGGGCGGGAGCATCGCGTCGTCGAGCAGGTCGGAACCTGCGGCCAGCTGGTGCCATGCGCTCTTGAGCGCGTTCTCCGATATCCGCATGGGCGTCAGTATGGGACCGGGCACCGACAGTCGACCTGCCTGCCAGGGCCCGGCGGAGCTCCCGGTGGCGGTCAGGGTGGCTGTTACAAGACAGCGACACAACGTCGGTGAACCCCTGCATCCGCAGTGACGTCAGTTCTAGTGACCACGCCAATCGGCATGTAGTGCGTCTTTGGCGCGAAAAGCTCCTCCAGTCATGGAAAGGGATATATCTGTGATGACCTCGAAGCGGCGTTCCCTGCGCGCAGTTGTCGTCGGTGCCCTCGGTGCGGCCTCCCTCGCCCTCGCAGGCACCGCCATGGCGGCCACCCCTGCCACGCCGGCCACGCACACCGCGTCTCCCGTCGCCGTTGCGCCCAAGGCCCCGGCCCCCAAGGCCGGCATCACCGCCACACCGTCGGTGTCCTCCGTCCGCGCCTGGCAGCTGTTCCGGGTCACGGGCAGGACGACCGGCCTCAAGGCCGGCAGCAAGGTCACCCTGCAGCAGAAGCAGCACGGCACGTGGGTCGGCCTGCCCGCGTCCGCGCCCGTCGCGCGCAACGGCACCTACTCGCTGGGCGTCAAGCTCGGCCTGAAGGGCCGGAACGACCTGCGCACCGTCAGCGGCACCACCGCCTCACCGGTCTTCGATGTGACGGTCCGCTGAGAGCTGCTTCGCCGAAGGTGACGTGGGATCCCGCTCAGACTTGACACGGGGCCGCTCAAGTTTTACTCATCGATAGAGGTGAGCAAGTCAGAAACCGCAGCTCACAGGGGAGGGGAGAGACGAGGAGGGAGAGCCCAGATGGCGCGTCCAGTCGGTATCGACCTCGGTACGACGAACTCGGTGGTCTCGGTCCTCGAGGGCGGCGAGCCCACGGTCATCACCAACACCGAGGGAACACGGACCACCCCGTCGGTCGTCGCCTTCGCCAAGAACGGCGAGGTGCTCGTCGGGGAGGTCGCCAAGCGGCAGGCTGTCACGAACGTGGAACGCACCGCGCGCTCGGTCAAGCGGCACATGGACGACCACGCGTGGCGGTTCCCGGAGCACGGCGAGATCGACGGCAGGCGGTACACCGCCCAGGAGATCTCCGCGCGCGTGCTGCAGAAACTGAAGCGGGACGCGGAGGCGTACCTGGGCGAGGACGTCACCGACGCCGTCATCACCGTACCGGCGTACTTCGACGACACGCAGCGGCAGGCCACGAAGGAGGCCGGTGAGATCGCGGGACTGAACGTCCTCCGGATCATCAACGAGCCGACGGCCGCAGCCCTGGCCTACGGTCTGGACAAGGAGAACGATCAGACCGTACTCGTCTTCGACCTGGGCGGCGGCACCTTCGACGTGTCCCTCCTCGAGATGGGGGAGGGCGTCATCGAGGTGAAGGCCACCAACGGCGACACACACCTCGGCGGCGACGACTGGGACCAGCGGATCGTCGACCACCTGGTCACACAGTTCAAGAACCACCACGGCGTCGACCTGTCCAAGGACAAGATGGCCGTGCAGCGGCTGCGCGAGGCGGCGGAAAAGGCGAAGATCGAGCTGTCGGCGTCCAGCGAGACCACCATCAACCTTCCCTACATCACCGCCTCCGCGGAAGGCCCGTTGCACCTGGACGACAAGCTCACGCGAGCCCAGTTCCAGCAGCTGACCGCCGACCTGCTGGAGCGGTGCAAGGGGCCGTTCCACCAGGCGGTCAAGGACGCCGGGATCAAGCTGTCCGACATCGACCACGTGATCCTGGTGGGCGGTTCGACCCGGATGCCGGCGGTCACCGACCTGGTCAGGGAGCTCACCGGCAAGGACCCGCACAAGGGCGTGAACCCGGACGAGGTCGTCGCTGTGGGCGCCTCGCTCCAGGCCGGTGTCCTCAAGGGCGAGGTCAAGGACGTCCTGCTGCTCGACGTCACCCCGCTGTCCCTCGGTATCGAGACCAAGGGCGGCATCATGACCAAGCTGATCGAGCGCAACACCACGATCCCGACCAAGCGCTCCGAGATCTTCACGACGGCCGAGGACAACCAGCCGTCCGTGCAGATCCAGGTCTACCAGGGCGAGCGCGAGATCGCGGCGTACAACAAGAAGCTCGGCATGTTCGAGCTCGCGGGGCTGCCGCCGGCGCCGCGCGGTGTGCCGCAGATCGAGGTCTCCTTCGACATCGACGCCAACGGCATCATGCATGTCTCGGCGAAGGACCTGGGCACCGGCAAGGAGCAGAAGATGACCGTCACCGGCGGTTCCGCGCTTCCGAGGGACGACATCGACCGGATGGTCCGCGAGGCCGAGCAGCACGCCGAGGACGACCGCAGGCGCCGGGAGGCCGCGGAGACCCGGAACCAGGCCGAGCAACTGGTCTACTCGACGGAGAAGCTCATCAGCGACAACCCCGACAGGGTCCCGGCCGACGCGAGGAACGAGACCGAGGCGGCCCTGGCCGACCTGAAGGAACAGCTCAAGGGCGACGACACCGCGGCGGTCCGCCAGGCCATGGACCGTGCGGCACAGGCGGCCCAGAAGATCGGCACGGCGCTGTACGAGCAGTCGCGGGCGGACAGCGGCACCCCCACGGGAGGCGGCGCGGCCGGATCCGGATCGGGCGACGAGGCCGACGAGGTGGTGGACGCCGAGATCGTCGACGACGAGCAGGGGAAGGCGGGCTGACGATGGAGGAGGGCCGGCTGCAGGACATGGACCCCACCCGGCTGCAGCGTCTTCTTCAGGAGCGCACGGACGACCTGCAGCGGGTGAAGGCCGAGTACGACAACTACCGCAAGCGCGTACGCCGGGACCGCATGGCCATGCGCGAGATCGCCGTGGCGAACGTCGTGCGCGCCCTCCTGCCCGCCCTGGACGCCGTCGACCGCACCTGTGCCCACGAACCCATGACCCGGGGCCTGCAGGACATCACCGACACCCTCCGGAACCAACTGGGATCTCTGGGGCTCGAAGCGTTCGGCCGGGAGGGTGAACCCTTCGACCCCACGGTGCACGAGGCCATGGCCCACCACGTCCTCCCGGCCGCCGACCAGCTGATCTGCACGCAGATCCTGCGGTCCGGCTACCGGCTGGGTGACCAGCTGCTGCGTCCGGCCCGCGTCGAGGTCACCGGGCCACAGCCGCCGTGACCGGCGCGCCGGCTCGACGCCGGGGGCGTCCTCGGATCGTCAGCCGGGCCGGGACTCGTAGTACTGGCTGTGGAAACGACCGTCCTCCTCGCGGCCCGCGGGGTCGCCGCCCAGCGCCCGTACCGCCTCGATCGCGTACCGCCGTTCCCGCTCGTCGGTGAAGCGGCGCTGCGGATAGGTGCGGCTCCCGTCGGCGGTGGTGCTGAGACCGTGTGCGGCCAAGGTCCGGATCACCGGGCGGTACGACACCGTCCGCAGCACGAATGCGCTGACCCACACCGGTCTGCGGGCGGCGTCCAGCAGGGCCGTGAACGTTCGGGCGGTGATGTAGCTGCCGCCGCCGGTCAGCGTGATCAGGCCGACCTCGGCGAGCGCGCGGGTGAGCCGAGGGCTCGGTGCACCGTGTTCGAGGTCGTCGCTGAACGCGGCGTCCAGGAGCCCCACCTCGAGCGCGTAGCGCACGGCGGGTGCCGCGACGTCCAGCCCGAAGGCGGGAACGGCGTCGGGCCGGCGCCGTTCGGCGTAGAACTCCTTGTCCCGCGCTTCCAGTTCCGCCGTCGACATCGCCTGGCAGGCGGGTGAGGTGTACCGCTCATACATGTCCGCGAGCGTCACGTCGTGGTTGAGCAGCGCGGCGTTGATCCCGTACGAACAGCACACGTCCAGGACCGCGGGCCTGGAGGACCGGCCGTCGTCGTACGCGGCCCGCTCGGCAGCGACCTGCCGGAAGACCGGCTGGGCGTGATGGGGGATCTCGTACTCCAGCGGCGCCAGCCGCCTGAAGTAGGCGCGGGGATCCGGCCGGTCGTAGATGTCGTCGAACCGCGCCTTGCCGCCCGCGGCATCCTGGGTACCGCCAGAGCCCGACCCGGCCATGCCGTACTCCTCCTCACCCTTTCGGGGAATGCGTCAGTACGTCCATCATGTCCCGACTCGTCCCGATGTACGCGTCGCCGGGCGTGTCCGGCGGAGGCCGCCGGGGCCGGCAGCGCCTACACCTCGGGCGCCTCGGGTGGTACCCGGCCCTCGAGGAATGCCGTGACGATCGCGCTCGCCGCCGTACGGAACTCCTCGAAGTAGGCGTGGCGTGCCCCCGCGAAGACATGTGTGCGCGCGTCGGGGATGCGGGCGGCGAGCAGGCGGAGGTTGTCCACCGGGGCGAGGCGGTCGTGGTCGCCGTGGAGGACCAGCGTGGGGGCCGTGACGGCGGGCAACGCGTCCCATGCGTCGTGCTGGTCGCTGGCCAGCAGGTGGCCGCGTCGGGCGTGCGGGGGCATGCCGGCGTCGCCGAGGGTGGTGTAGGGGCCGGGGTGGCCGGCGCGCCAGGCGGGGGAGTACATCAGGTCGAGCAGGGCCTGGCGTACGGCGTCCGGATCCGGCTGGGCCAGCGCCCGCCGCACCGAGGCGTCCCGTTCGACGGCGTGCGTCCCGCCGGGGGAGGTGCAGCCGAGGACGAGCCGCCGCACCCGGTGCGGATGGCCGGCGGCCACCCATTGCGCGACCCGGCCGCCCATGGACGTGCCGTAGACGTCGGCCCGTTCCAGGCCCAGCTCGTCGAGAACGGCGATCACGTCGTCCGAGAACTGCCGGGTGGAGTAGTCGCCGTGGGGCTTGTCGCTGGCTCCGGTGCCCCGGTAGTCCAGGGTGATCGTGCTGTGCGTGGCATGGAAGTCCGTGCGGACGGCGTCCCACCAGTGGTGGTTGTTGGCCTGTCCGGCGAGGAGTACCAGCGGCGGCCCGTGGCCCTGCTGCTGGTAGGCCAGTGCGGTGCCGTCCTGGGCGCGGGCGAAGGCGTGCCGCAGCGGGGCGGTGTCGGGCATGGAGGCTCCGTCGAGGTCGACCGCATGATCCTACTCCAGCCGGCCGAACGGGTGACGTGCCCGGCGCACGCGGCGACCGGCACCCCGCCGACGGCACGGGCCTGCGGCGCTCGGCAGCCTCCGGGAGAGGCCGCTACAGCAGCGCGAGGCCGTCGGCCAGGTCGGCGAGGCCGAGTGAGCCCTGGGTGAGCGCGTTCATGTGCCAGGTCCGCAGGTCGAAACCGGTGCCGAGGCGGCGGCGCGCGGCCTCCCGGCCCTGCAGCCAGGCGCGCTCGCCCAGCTTGTAGCCGATGGCCTGGCCGGGCCAGCCGAGGTATCGGTCGATCTCGCTGGCCCGGCGGGCGGTGTCGCTGCCGTGGTGGGCGGCCATGAACGCGGTGGCGAGGCCCGGGGTCCAGCGTTCGCCGGGATGGAAGCCGGAGTCGTCGGGGATGACCAGTTCCAGGTGCATGCCGATGTCGATGATCACGCGGATGATACGGAGCATCTGCTTGTCGAGATAGCCGAGGCGCCGGGCGGGGTCGGCGAAGAAGCCCAGTTCGTCCATCAGCCGCTCGGCGTACAGGGCCCAGCCTTCCTTGTTGGCACTGACCGCGCCCAGGGTGATCTGGTAGGGGCTGAGGCGGTCCGCGGCCGCGGTCCACCAGGCCGTCTGCAAGTGGTGCCCGGGGACGCCCTCGTGGTACCAGGTGCTGACGATCTCCCACGTGGGAAAGGTCTGTTGGCCCAAGGTGGGCAGGTAGGCGCGGCCGGGGCGACTGAAGTCAAGGCTGGGACCGGTGTAGTAGGGGGCGCCGGAACTGCCCGGAGGCGCGATCCTCGTCTCGACCCGGCGCAGCGGGCCTGAGATGTCGAAGTGGGTGCCGTCGAGGGCGTCGATCGCCTCGTCCATGATCTCCTGGAGCCAGGCGCGGATGTTGTCCTCGCCCACGACGGCATGCCCCTGCCGGTTCAGGTGGTCCATGGTCTCCCGGACTCCCGCACCCGGAAGGATCCGGGCCGCCTCGGCCCGCATCTCCGCGACCGCCCGGTGGAACTCCTCCCAGCCCCAGGCGTACGCCTCGGCCGGATCCACACCGGCGCCGTTGGCCCAGCGGGCCGAGCGCAGGTAGCGCTCGCGGCCGACGGCGTCCGGGGTGCCGTCGGCGGCGGGCAGGTAGGTGTCGCGCAGCCAGTCGCGGAAGCCGTCCACCGCGGTCGTCGCCCGCTCGGCGGCGGCGTCCAGTTCGGTCCTGAGCCGATCCGGGCCACCGGCCACGAACGTGGCGAACCAGCTCGCGCCACCGGCGTCCCGGCCGGTCCAGGCATCGAGCTGCCCGGCGACGGCCCGGGCCTGGCGGGGCGCGCACAGCAGCCCGCGGGCGATGCCTTCGGTCAGGGTCGCCCGGTAGCCGTCCAGCGCGCCGGGCAGGTTCCGCAGCCGCCCGGCGACCGCCGCCCAGTGCTCGTCGGTGTCGGTGGGCATGAGGGTGAAGATGCTGCGCACCTTGTGCAGCGGCGAGTTGACGTTGCGCAGCTCACGGAAGTGGTCACCCGCCTCGTGCAGGGCGAGTTCCGTGGTCAGCCGCTCCCGCATCAGCCGGGCGCAGTTCCGCTCGGCGTCCTCGAACACCACGCCGTGCTTCTCGGCGTTCCGCTCGGTGGCGTCGAGCGTGGACAGCGTCCGCCGGGCCAGCTCGGCGAGCGCCTCGAAGCCCTGCGGAGACAGATCCGGCTGCCGGTCGTCCTCGGGATGCAGGCCGAGTCGAGTCGCGATCATCGGGTCGAGGGCGGCGACCTGCGCGACGTGCTCGTCGGCGATCCGGCGCGGGGTGCTCAGCTTCTCGGACATGCAGCTCATGCTGACGCACCGTCGCCGACGGTGTCAGCCACGCGCCGTCGGCTTTCGGCCGCTCGCCACCGCCCTGCTCACGCTGTGGCGGGCGGGATGTTCTGGTTGGCGCGGAAGAAGTTGCCGGGGTCGTAGGTGTGCTTGATCGCGGCAAGTCGGTCGTAGTGGCCGCGGTACGTGCCGTGGACGCGATCGGTGCTCTCCTGCTCACCCAGGAAGTTGATGTAGGCGCCGCCCATGGAATGCGGGTGCAGGTCGGTCCAGTAGTCGACGCACCACTGGCGGACCAGCCCGGCGTTGGCCGGTTCGGGGTCGATGCCGGCGACGACACCCGACCACACGGCGTGCCGGTAGGCCCACGCGGTGTCGTCGGCGTCGGTACGCCGGGTGGCTCCGTCGACCGGGTACAGGTGCATCGTGGACAGGGCGGTGGGGAGGTTCTGGCCGTACTTCTCATGGACCGCGACGGCGTCGTCGGAGATGGCGTCGAAGAAGTCGCCGCGCCAGTACCACTGCAGCCCCGTCGGGAGCAGCTCGTCGAACATGCTCTGCAGGGCGGGGTAGGGCATGGGGGTGGTGAAGTGGAAGGCGGGCGGCCCCGGCGCGTCCACCACGGAGAGCACCTTCTCCAGGCGGTCCCCTTCCAGGTCCCCGGTGTAGCACCACACCACGCCGCACACCTTCCGCCCGTGGACCGGCTCGGGGAAGGGCGGCCCGGGCGGAACGGTCAGCAGGGCGAAGAAGCCGCTGAGGTCCTCGGGCGCGGCGGGCAGGAACTCCCGGTACCACCGGAGTACTTCGCGGGTACGGTCCACGGGCCAGAGGGTCAGCGCGACGCCCACGACGTCCACGGGGTGCATCCGGAAGGTGAAGGAGGTGACCACACCGAAGTTGCCGCCGCCGCCCCGCAGGGCCCAGAACAGGTCGGGGTGGTCGTTCTCCGACGCGGTGACGAACGTGCCGTCGGCGAGCACGACGTCGGCTGCCAGCAGGTTGTCGATGGTCAGGCCGTATCTGCGGGTCAGGTGCCCGTGTCCGCCGCCGAGGGTGAGACCGCCTACGCCGGTGGTCGACACGATCCCGGCCGGCGTGGCGAGACCGAAGGTGTGCGCCGCGTGGTCGAGGTCGCCCAGCTGACTTCCGCCGCCCACCCGTGCGGTCCCGGTCGCCGGGTCGACGTGCACCCAGCGCATCGGCGACAGGTCGAGCGTCAGGGCGTCGTCGACCAGGCAGAGCCCCGGACCACTGTGGCCGCCTCCCCGTACCGCCAGGTCCACCCCGGTGTCCCGGGCGAAGGAGAGCACGGTCCGTACGTCCGCCACGTCGACGCACCCGGCGATCGCCGCCGGACGCCGGTCGATCATGGCGTTGTAGATGCCGCGGGCCCGGTCGTAGCCGGGATCTCCCGGAGCGAGGACGGGGGCACGCAGTGCCCTGCGCAGACTTTCCAGAGCTGGTCCGTTGATACCGCCCATGGTCGAACACCCCTGCTCACGCGCGTCACGCGCGGACGGAGGCGAGCGCGACGTCCGGGCGGGCTGCGGGGGGCGTGAGACGCGGATCCGTACGCGCCGGTGATGAGAACCGGCAGGATGCGCACCTGCGGTGGGCAGGAAGCGGCACCCCGCCGTCAGCCATTGTCCGCCCGGCCGCCGCCCACCGCACGCCGGAGGCGGGCCCGGCAGGGGGACATCGACCCCGCGGAGGGCGCCCGGCTCGTCCCTGGGACGGCCCGACTAGGGAGCGCGGTACGGGTCGGTGGCGTACTCGTCCGCGCGTTCGCCGGTGACCAGGAACACCATGCGCCGGGCGACCGAGACGGCGTGGTCGGCGAAGCGTTCGTAATAGCGGCCCACCAGCGTGACGTCGACGGCGGTCTCCACCCCGTGCTGCCACCGGTCGTCCATCAGGTGCCGGAAGATCATACGGTGCAGCTCGTCCATGCGGTCGTCGTCCTGCTCCAGCTGCAGCGCCGCATCGACGTCCCTGGTGAGGAGAACTTCGGCGGCCTGCGCCATCAGGCGCTGCGCGAGCTGGCCCATTTCCAGAATCGTCCGGTGCAGGTCGTCCGGTACGGCGGGCCGCGGGTACCGCAGCCTGGCCAGCTGCGCCACATGCCGGGCCAGGTCCCCGGACCGCTCCAGATCCGCGCTCATCCGCAACGAGGTGACCACCGTGCGCAGGTCCGTGGCGACGGGCTGCTGCCGGGCCAGCAGGGCGATCGCCCGGTCCTCCAGATCCCTCTGCAGGTCGTCGACCCTCACGTCGGTCTCGATGACACCCTCGGCAAGCTGCAGATCGGCGTCGAGCAGCGCGGCGGTGGCACGGCCGATCGCCGACCCCGCCAGCCGGGCCATCTCCACCAGCCCGTCACTGAGCGCGGCCAGTTCCTCGTGGTACGCCTCTCGCATCGCGTTCCCTCCTGCACATATGGGCTCGCTGCTCAGCCGGGGACCGATCTGGCGCCATGACCGAAGCCGCCGACATGGAGGCCCGGCCCATGGCGATGGGTCCGGTGCGGGCTGGGCGTGCGGGACAGCGCGATGAGCGCGGCGTCGTCGTCGAGGCGTCCCCCGGCATGGTCGAGCAGATCGCGGCGGATGTGGTGCACCAGCTTCTCCGGGCTGGCCCCGGCCCACTGGCCGGCCCGCGCCGTGAGCGGGTAGAAGACGCCGCCGGCATCCCGGGCCTCGATGACGCCGTCCGTGTAGAGCAGCAGGGTGTCACCGGGTTCGAAGGAGAACACATCGACGGTGTAGTCCCCGGGCACCGCCCCGTGGATCCCGAGCGGAGGGGCCGGATGCACCGGTACGGCGAGAGCGCTGCCGGGACTGAGCAGAAGGGGCGGGGGATGGCCGCAGCTGAGTATGCGGATGACAGGACCCTCGTCAGGGATCTCGACCAGCATCACGGTGGCGAACCGCTCACCGAGTTCCTCGTCGGGTTCGAGCTCGGGCAGGTTGCGGGCCACACTGCGCTCCAGAGCGGTGGCCAGCGCGGGCAGGGAGGTGTGGTGATGGGCGGCTTCGCGGAAGGCTCCGATGAGGAGCGCTGCCTCACCGATGGCGGACAGGCCCTTTCCGCGCACGTCGCCGATCATGACGCGTACGCCGCTGTCGGTGGGCGTCGCGGCGTACAGGTCACCGCCGATCTGCGCCTCAGCCTCGGCGGCCAGGTACAGACAGGCGATCCTCATCGAACCGATCTGCTCCGGAAGCGGCCACAGCAGAACGTGCTGCGCGGCCTCGGCGACCATGCGCACCTGCGCCAGCTGGCGCGTGCGACGCTCGCGCATCACGCAGTAGAACACGGTCAGGGCCGAGAGAACGGCCAGGGCGAGGATCTGCACCAGTACGTTGCGCGAGAACAGCACGCCGAAGTGCCAGCCGATGTACGCCTGCGCCCCCACGCTCAGGAACCCGATCAGTCCGGTCAGCCAGGGGCCGGCGAACGAGACGGTGATCGCCGGGGCGATGACCAGCAGCGGACCGAGATGGACGTCGGCCGGGACCAGCTGGTCCGCCGCAGTGATGACGAGGATGAGCACGATGGGGATCACCAACAGCGCCTGGCTCGACTGCCACGGCTGTCGCACACCGGCACCGGCCCGGCGGACATCCACGTCTTCCACAGTGCACCATCGAGACACCGCTGACGAGCGCAAACTCCCCGATCACGGGCACGGCGCCGGATACGACTGATCGACGAAGGTCGACCGACCAGAACTCACTTCCGAAGAACTGTTATCCGAGGCGCGTCAAGCGGTCTCCCAGGTATCGGACACAATCGTTCGGCATCGAAGATGGGAAGACATTGATGAGCACGCAGGACGCGGCGGAGACGGCGGTACTGGTCACGGCCGCCCGAGAGGGCGACACGCGGGCTCAGGACGCTCTGGTCAACGCGTACCTCCCGCTGGTCTACAACATCGTGGGCCGGGCTCTGAACGGTTCCGTGGATGTCGACGACGTGGTGCAGGAGACCATGCTGCGCGCCCTGGACGGGCTGGGCGGGCTGCGTAGTCCCGAGCGCTTCCGGTCCTGGCTGGTGGCCATCGCGATGAACCAGGTCAGGGTGCACTGGGAGAATCGGCGCTCCGCCCCCGGCGCCGTGGAGGAGGCCGAGGACCTGGCCGATCCCGGTGCCGACTTCGTCGACCTGACCGTGGTCCAGATGCAGCTCACCGGACAGCGCCAGGAGACCGCGCAGGCGACGCGCTGGCTGGAGCCGGACGACCGGGGCCTGCTGTCACTGTGGTGGCTGGAGTGCGCCGGCGAGCTCACCCGGGCCGAGGTCGCCGCGGCTCTCGACCTGTCGCCGCAGCACACAGCGGTCCGGGTACAGCGGATGAAGGCGCAACTCGAGGCGGCCCGGGTGGTGGTACGCGCACTCGACGCACGGCCGCTGTGCGAGGAACTGCGTGTCGTGCTGGCCTCCTGGGACGGCAGACCCTCGGCTCTGTGGCGCAAGCGAATAGCCCGGCACGCGCGCGCCTGCACCCGCTGCAGCGGACTGTGGAGCGGACTGATGCCGGCGGAGGGCCTGCTGGCCGGTCTGGCGCTGGTCGCGGTGTCGTCCGCGCTGTCGGCCAGAGTGTTCTCCGCCGCGGGCAGGCTCGTACCGACCGGTTCTGCCGGACCGCTGGATGCCGCCGCTGGTGGCACCGGATCGCTTCCGGACACCGGACGACGCGGTGCACCGGGCAGGGCCGCGGGCGCGCGCAGCCGGTCCCGCCGGCGCCGGCGCATCCGGCGCCGCGCCGTCGGCGGCGCGGTCATCGCGGCCTGCGTCGCCGGAGGGGGCCTGTGGTACTTCGGTACGGACTCCGGCACCGGCGCCGACCGGGGGGACGCCGAACGAAGGGCAGCCGCCCCCGCCCTGGACCTCTCCACGCCCGGCCCCGGAACGGCGTCACCGTCGCCCTCTCCCTCGCCGTCCGCGGCGGAGACGAAGAAGCCGCGTCCCGCCAGGACACCGAGCCCCGCCAGGAAACCCAGGCCCACTCCCCGGCAGTCCGTGCGTCCGGCTCCGGTCCCAGCGAACACACCGCAGGGTTCCGCGGCGCCGGCCGGCACGGTCGATCAGGTGGTTGCTCTGGTGAACAAAGAGCGGGCGAAGGCAGGGTGCAGTCCGCTCGCCGAGGATCCGCAACTGCAAAAGGCCGCCCAGGGACACTCCGACGACATGGCCGCCCGCCACTTCTTCGACCACACCAACCCGGACGGTGCCGACCCCGGCCAGCGCATCACCGCCGCCGGCTACCGGTGGTCCACATACGGCGAGAACATCGCTCAGGGCCAGCAGACCGCCGCATCGGTCATGCAGTCGTGGATGAACAGCCCGGGCCACCGGGCGAACATCCTCAACTGCTCCTTCAAGGACATCGGCGTGGGCGTGCACAAGGGCACGGGCGGCCCCTGGTGGACGCAGGACTTCGGCGCCAAGCTGTGACACACCGCGTACGTGCTGTCCCTCCCGCGGCCGACTCATCTCCCTGTCCGGGTCACGATCCTGCGGCGGAGGGATCACGAGCCGACTCCTGACGGTGGCCCGGCGCCGGGGTGCGTCGTTGATCCGGCATGAGCGCTGCGATGGAGAACGGAGACAGTGTGGTCTTCGCTCGGCCGGGCGATGCCTCCAGTCCGGACGACAGGGGAGGGGACTGCCGCTGGTGCCGGGCCCTGTTCGGGTACGGCGACCAGCGGTACGCGTCGGCCGGTGCGGGCCACGACCTCACCGGCCGGCTGGTCCGGCTGCGCGTGGTCATACTGCCGGTCGCGGTGCTCACGGTCGTGGCTGCGCTACTGCTGGAGATGCTGACCTGAACCGGCCTGCCGGGCCCAGCAGCACGCCGCCGGTGCCCGGACCGCGCAGCACGTCTCCCCGGACGTCGGGACCGGCCGGCTCATCATCGTCCGGCCGGTGAGGGCGGTGGCTGGTCGCCGGCCATCAGCACCTCCAAGGCGGCCGATGCGGCCTCGACGACGGACGGCCAGGCGGCGGAGGCCACAAACCGCTCGTCCGGCTGGTCGCGGCCCACCTCGTCCAGTGCGCGGGTCAGCACGTCCGCCAGGCTGCTCATGACCTCCACTTCCGCCTGGCTGGACAGGGTCCGGCCGAGCGCGGCCTGTGGGTCGGCGAGGACGGTGGTGTCGTCGTAGAGGATGTTGACGGTGAGGGTCAGGTCGTCGTAGTAGTCCGGCGACGGGTACTGGCGCTCGATCCACACGCGCCGCTGGTACTCCGGGTCCGCGAGGGCGCGTACGGATTCGAGGATCTCGGAGCGCATCTCGGGAAGCGTGATGTCACGTCGTGCGGTCACGGCTTGTTCCATGCCTTCCACTTCAGCCATTCGTCCAGAGGAATGTGGGCGGCCCGCGCATTCTGCTTGATGGAGCCGCTGATCGGCTTTCCGTCGCGGCCGATGACCTTGCCGCCCGAGTTGATGACGACGTGGTCGACCTGCTGGTAGACCTGCGAGTTGTTCTTGTCGCCCTGGTCGATGCGGACGCCGTTGCCCTTTCCGTCGTTCCAGCGGTAGCCGATGCCCTTGTTGTTGACCGTCTCGAATTCCTTCAGCGACGGCGGAACCTTGTCGTAGGCCTTGCGTGAGAGCCAGCCGTCGATCTTACCGGTGGCCTTCTCGGCCTTCATGGCCTTGGTGAGTTCCTCGGCCTTGATGATTCCCTTGCCCGCCTTCATCCAGCGCAGCAGGATCACCGAGCCGAGCAGGCGGTCGGTCACGCCCAGCTTCTCGCCGGTGACGGTGCCCTTACCGGTGATCGCCTCGACGATGCCCTTGCCGTCACCGATGCCCGGCAACAGGTCCAGCAGCGCGGAGGTGACGGCCTGCGAGGCCGGGTCGTCGAGCGGAGAGCCGCCCTTGCCGAAGTCCTTCAGGGCCTTGGAGAAGTCGAACTTGCCGAGCGCGGGAAGCTCGCGGAGCTTCTGGGCGGCCTCCGCGATCTGCGGAACCGCCTTGTTGAGCTCCGTCATTCCCCGGTTCGCCTCGGCGATTCCCTCGTTCGCCTTCTTCATGCCGGCATTGGCCTTGTCGATGCCCTTGTTCATCTCCTGCAGGGCCTTGTTGACCTCCGCCGCCCCGGAGTTCATCGTGTTGAGGCCGCGGTTCATCCGGTCGAAACCCTTGTTGATGTCGTCAAGGGATTTCTTCAGTTCCGGATCCGTGATGAAGTCCGCGATGGCGTTGACTGCCAGAGTGCCGTAATAGACCGCGCGGCCGAGAGCGACCGCCGTCTCGATGCCGTGACCGAGGTCCAGGCTGATCTCGCGCAGCTTCTTCTCGGCCTGATCCTCCAGGTTCTTGATCTTGGCCTTGGCCTCAGGTGACAGCTTGTCGCTCTGCAGGAGGAGCGCCTTGGCCTCCAGGAGGTTCACGTACTGGTTGACGTGCTTTTCGACGTCCGCCTGCAAGAACGCGTCGTCCCGGTGCTCGTCCACGGCGGCGTGCGTGCCGTGGGCCACGATGAGCAGTACCGGGATTCCGTAGATGGAGACGCGGCCGAGTTCCGCGAGGCAGGTCAGCCGTTTGTCCAACGGCGTGTTGTCGCAGGTGGTCTTCGGTTTCTTCGCGGCTGCCGTGATTGCCGCGGTCGCCGCCGAGGCGGTGGTCGCTCCGGCGGTCAGGAGGACCGTGAGCGCCGTGGTCAGGGCGGCCAGTCTGAGAATGAGGCGGTGCTTCATTGCTCCCCGTGGTGGTTCGGTCGGTGTGACACCGCGGGGGAGGGCAGCTTGGAGGAGCCCGCCGTCGAGGCTTCCCACGCCTCGGGCACACCCCGAGGCGCACCCAGTGATCATATGACATATCAATGCATGGGATGGTCATGCCCAGTTGTCCGGGTTGGCCGGTCTGTGTCGTGCACGGCTGTGACAAGTGCGTCGAGTTGTCCGCGCACTCGGGCGGCGGACGGCCGCAGCGCGCCGTGGGCGCCCTGCTCCAGCGTGCCCAACGCGCCGGTGCCGTCAGGGGGGACGCCGAACTGCCCGAGGTGTACGCCTTGCTCGTCGCCACCTCACGAGCCTCCGCACATTCCCGCAAGGAGCAGGGAAGCCGGATGCGAGGAGGCGTGGGAACAGCAGCGCGCCCCGCTCCCGATTGCCGGGGCGGGGCGCAGGTGAGCGGGTCGGTCACCGGACGGCGATCACGTTTGTGGCCTTGTGCCCGACCACATCGAAGACCACTCGCTGACCCTCGCGGGTGGTCTGCGTCTCCATGCCGGAGAACGGGCGCTTCTCGCCGTCCTCATCGGTGATGATGCCCAGGCCGTCCGCCCTGTTGTACACGGCGATTGTTCCGAGAGGCATCGTCTCTTCCTCCGTGGGTTGGCGGCTACTGATCTCCCCCGGTAAGCAGAGCATCACCTGACGTGACCGGCGAGGGGAAGACCATCTCGGCGCGTCGGCCAGCGTTTGACCGGAAGTCAGCCGCTCTCGCGCGTGAGATGACCCGCCTGCCCGCTAGCCGCCGGGCCTGATGCGGCCGCGCCACCCTCCGGACTCTTCTCCGCGCTGTTCGATGTACTGCTTGAAGCGCTTCATGTCGCCCTTGACGCGCCGGTCGAGCGTCCCGACCAGGTCCGCGACCTTCTCCGCGGCGCCGCTGGGTTCGACATCCATGACGAGTTCCACCCTGGTGTGCATGTCGTCCACGCGCTGGAAGCGGACCGTGCCCTTCTGGGTCGTGTCGCCGGTGGTGGTGCGCCAGGTGATGCGTTCGTCGGGAAGCTGATCGACGATCTCGGTGTCGAACTCGCGCCGGACTCCACCGATCTTGGTGGTCCAGTGGTTGTGGCGATCGTCCAGTTGCCTGACCTCCTCCACGCCTTCCATGAAGTCCGGGAACCTCTCGAACTGCGTCCACTGGTTGTAGGCGGTGTGGACCGGCACGTCGACTTCCACCGTTTCCTTGACTGTGCTCATCCGTGTGCCTCCGTTGTGTCGGTCTGCTGCTGGAGCCGAGTACCCCCGGAGCTCCGACCCCCACACCAGCCGCATGGCCGTGGCCTGTCGGTCACCGTCTGTGAAAGCGCTGTCACCGCGGTGTGGAGCGCGCGACGCGGAATCCCACGTCGTCGATCCGGAAGGTCGGATGGCTGCGCCGCCGCACCGAAGCCCGGCAACTCCAGTGCTCGTCGGCCCATCCACCGCCACGCAGCACCCGGTAGGTGCCGTACACCTCGGCGTCGTAGACGTCCCAGCACCAGTCCCACACATTGCCGAGCATGTCGTACAGGCCCCACGCGTTGGGCTGCTTGCCGCCGACAGGGTGGGTCCGCCCCTCCGAGTTGCCCTGGTACCAGGCGACCTCGTCGAGCCGGCCGTACCGCGGGCCGGTGGTACCGGCACGGCAGGCGTGCTCCCATTCGGCCTCGGTCGGCAGCCGGTACCCGTCTGCGGACGTGTTCCATTCGGCTGTCTCGGCGTCAGCGCGGAGAAGGTACGCAGGTGTCAGCCCCTCGCGCCGTGAGAGCGCGTTGCAGAACTGGACCGCGTCCCACCACGAAACGCCCTCCACGGGCAGCCGGTCGCCCCGGGTGCTGCTCGGCCGCCGACCGGTGACCTGTGCGTACCACGACTGAGTGACAGGACATGCCGACATCCCAAATGGCGCGACCTCGACCGGCCAACTGCTCTGCGTCCGCCGGTCCGCCAGCGTCACCCGTCCCGGCGGAACGGCCACCATGTCGTGTCCTGCCCCCGTATCCACAACAGGCCACCCTACCGGTGTGTTTCCCATCCGTCGGCGGGTGATCAGACCGGGACGAGCTGTTGGCCGCCGTCGATGTCGTAGGTGGCGCCGGTGAGAGCGCCGTTGGCCATGATGTGCAGCGCGAGGGCGGCGACGTCCCCCGGACCGACCACCCGGCCGATGGGCAGCGACTTCCTCAACTGCTCGCGGCGCGCCTCGAGTTGGTCACCGAGAAGGGAAGCCGACAGAGGTGTGTCCACAAACCCTGCCGCGATGAGGTTGACCCGGACCGGGGCGATCTCCAGCGCCAGGCTGGCGGTCAGCGCCGGCAACGCGGCGGTGAGGGCACCCGTCACGGCCATCCCGACGGCGGGCCGCCTGCCCCCGGTGCCGCCGATGAACAGCAGCGTTCCCCCGGCCCTGACCTTCTCCCGGCCGGCCCGCGCCACCGCGAGCACCATCGCGACACGCCCACCGAAGTCCTGCGCGGCCTCGGACAGGTCGATCTCGGCGAGGGGCGTGTACGACGGACTCCCCGCCGTGACCATCACATGGTCGATCTGCCCGGGGAGCTCCCGGAGGAAGCGCTCCAGACGGTGGGTGTCCTGGGCGTCGAACGTGGCCGTGCTCAGCGGGTTCAGCTCGTCCGCCGCCCGCTCCAACCGTTCGGGGTTCCGCGCCGCGAGCACCAGCTCACCCCCTGCGGCCCGCACCTGCCGTGCGGTCTCCAGACCGATTCCCGCGCTGCCCCCCACCACCACGACCGTCTGCCCGGCCAGTTCTCCGCGCGCTCCACCGGCCCGTCCTTCGGTCCCACTCACAGCGTGTCACCGCCGCCCATGCTCGGTCCGGGTGCGTCCGTGCGTTCGCTGAGTTTCAGTTTGTCACTCGTGTGGCCGCGGTGCACCCGGGCGCGAGCCCGTCTACTTGATGCGCTGGACGAGCGCCTTGACGAGGTCGGTCTTTGCGACCTGCAGTGCGAAGCGGTGGGTGGATCCGGGGGCGCGGCGGGCGTACCAGGGCAGTGCTCGGCGCCGCCATTTGGCGGGGGTCAGGTCCGCGGGGAGCGCGGGCAGCGGGACGGCCCACGTGCCGAGCCGCAGCTCGCCCGTCCAGGTTCCCGCGGAAAGGGCGTCGACCGGCACGGTGACGCGGAAGTCTCCGGTGCCGGTGATCTGGTGGGCGGGGAATTCCGCGGTGTCACCGTCGTGGTTGCCCAGTGCCAGGACCAGGGCGTCGGCCGGGTACTCGGCCAGTGCGCATCGTCCGCTGAACTGCAGCCGGGTGGGTGCGTCCACGGCCCAGTGGATGTCGTCGAGGTGCAGCAAGGACCGCACCTTGTGTTTTCTCTCGCCGAGGTCGAGGGTGAAGTTGCCGTGCGGTCTGGTCGTGTAGAGGGTGACGGCGCGCAGGCCCTGGCCCGTCGCGACCACGCGCGTGCTGGCAGCGGAGGGGACCTCGGCGGCCCGCTTGCTGCCGATCCTGACTTCCTTCGACAGGCCCTGCGCACCGACCGCGAGGGAGATGTCCCACAGCCCGTCGGCGAGCGGTTCGCCGCCGGCTGCGGAGGTGATGTCGACGGTGGCCTCGAATCCGGCGCGGTCGTAGGTGTAGCGGCCCTGGTCCTGGTCCGCCCCGAGTCCCGGTGTGCCCGTGTGAGTGACCGGCAGGCGGTACTCGACGCCGCCGTCACGCTCACGCAGGACCAGCTCCGTGGTGACGTCCTGGGTCTCCACACGGTGGAGGTAACCGTGGCCGGCCAGGTGCAGGGTGGTGCCGCGCAGTTCGGCGCGGGTGACGTGGTGGCGGACGCCGAGTTGGGCCGTGACGTCGTAACAGAGATCGGGGACGGCGCGCTCCGGGTCCCGCAGGAACGGGTAGCGGGCGAGGGCTCGGCCGCCGTCGACGAGGACGGGGGTGGCCACCTTCGACCGCGCGAGCTGCTTCTCGAAGTCGAGGAGTTCCAGCAGTTCGTCGAGCATGCGGTGGCGTACGAGGTGCAGCCGCAGCCGGGCCATGGCCGAGAGCCGCTCGTTCATCCCTTCGTGCCACAACGGCTCGATGGTCTCGGCCAGTTGGTCCAGCATCTTCTCCTGGGTCTCGCGGGCCTCGAAGACGAGCTGGTCGGCGAGCATCTGCTGGACCTCGACGGTCAGGTGCCGGTGCGCCAGGTGGTCGCGGCCGGGCCCGGGCGGCACGTTGGCCAGGATCAGATCGACCACGCGCGGCAGGAACCGCAGCCGGCGTTCGGAGCCCTTCAGCCGACGGGTGATGTTGCCCTCGTCCTCACGCAGCACCCAGTACAGGCAGTCGTAGTCGGCGACCACGGAGATGCCCGAGGCATGCAAATAGGCCGCGCCGACGAACAACTGGTCCTCGCCGATGGCCAGGTCGGTCGGGAACCGCAGCCCGTGCCGCACGAGCAGTTCCCGGCGGAACAGCTTCATCGGGTTGAGCGTCCAGTACACACGGGAGGAGAAGACGTCGGTGCGCGGCTGGTTGCGCTGGAACATCGACGTGGGCGCGCCGCGTCCGCCGACGCCGACCATCTTGCCGAGCACGACGTCGGTGCCGTTCTCCTCGGCCATCCGCACCATGCGCTCCAGCGCCTCGGGACCGAGGTGGTCGTCGGCGTCCAGGAAGAACACGAACGTCCCCGTGGCGTGGTCGAGCCCGGCGTTGCGCGGCCCGGAGGGGCCACCGGAGTTCTCCTGGTGCAGGACGCGCAGCAGTCCTGGGTGGACGCCCTGCAGCCGGTCCAGCTCGGCGGCGGTGCCGTCCGTCGAACCGTCGTCGACGACGATGACCTCGAGCCGGTCACGACCGATGCTCTGCTCGGCGACCGAAGTGATGCAACGCGTCAGATAGGGCATCGCGTTGTAAGCGGCGATGATCACCGAAACGCTGGCGCCGGGCATGACTATGCGCTCCCAAGTACCGGGCCACCCCAACCCATGGAGTGTTCCGATATCTCCTATGGAAGCCTTGTTTTACGTCGGGGAAGCTTCGAGTTTCTGTGAAGTTATCATGAACGAACGGTGCCCGAGAAACGAGCTCGTCACCGACCGCGGAGCGAACGCGCGTCAGGCGATCGGTGGTCGCGCCCCCGACGGGCCTGCCGCACCATCAAACCCCCCTCTCTCTCTCTCCGGCCGGCGTCGGGAACCCCGGAACCCGTTCGCCCCGTTCCGCTAGCATGATCGAACTTATGAATGGTCGCCCTGAAATCTGACAAATCGGCTGAAAAATTGATATCTAGAGCGTCGCGCATGTTCTCGCGAAAAAACAACAGAATCAGGCTCACCGGGTGGCCCCGGCCACGGGCGATGCTGTGGGCCACGGCGGGTGTGGCGGCCCTCGGCTTCCTCATCGCGCTCGAGATCGCCGCGCGTGGCTACGGTCTGCCGGGGCCGCTCACCAACCAGGCGCGAGAGGTGGTGTTCGCCCCCAAATCGGGGCCGCTGTTGTACGCCGGTATGGCGTTGACGATGGTGGTGCTCACCTGGCGGCAACGATTCATCGCGGCTGCTGCCGCGATCGGCATCGACGTAATCTTCTGGCTCGTCCGGTGGGCGGCCGATGTCAAGGCGACCGACGGCCACCCCTTCGGCAACGGCGCGTTGTGGGTGATTCTGGCCTGCGCGGTGATCGCTGTCACACGCCGCAGGGGCGCCGAACGTCTCCTGCTGCTGAAGGGCGTCGGGCTGGGCCTGCTGCTGGTGACCGGCCGCAAGACGGGCGACGCCTGGCTGCTCATCACCTCCAAGACCCGCCCGACGGTGCTCGACCAGTACGCGGCAACGGCCGATCACGCGCTGGGAAACCCATCGTGGCTGGTAGGCCGGTTCGTCGCGGCCACCGGCCCGATCGGCACCCATCTTCTCGACTACGTCTACGTTCAGCTCCCGGTAGCCGCGGTCGTCGTCGCGCTGTACCAACTGCGCAACGTGGCGGTCGAGCGCCGCTTCCCGACCCACCACCTGGTGCGCACGTTTCTTGTCATCGGCCTCATCGGGCCGGCCGTCTACATGGTCTTCCCGGTGGTCGGACCGGTCTTCGCCTACGGTAGCGGCGCCTTCGGCACCGGCGGCGGGCACTGGGCGCTGGCCAACCTGTGGCCCCACACGCCCCCGCCGCTCCACACCCCGCACCCGGTGCCGTTCGACGAGATAACCCCCCGCAACTGCATGCCCAGTCTGCACACGGCATGGGCCACCGCGATCTTCATTCACACGCGCAAGGGCCCACGAGTTCTGCGTGCCGCGGGTACGTTCTGGCTGATGGCCACGCTCGGCGCAACGCTGGGATTCGGCTACCACTACGGCGTGGATCTCATCGCCGGCGGTGTTTTCGCTTTCACGATCGAGGCAGCGCTGCGCTCGCTGGACCGCGGCTGGGACCGGTCAGGAGTCCTGCTGGTCGCTTACGGGGCAACGGTTTTCGCGGTGCTCTTGGTGTCCTATCGCTATCTCCCGGTGAAGATGGCCGAACACGCCTGGATATGCGGACCACTTCTCCTCCTGGCGATGACCTCGGTGGTCTACGGATTCGTACGGACCACCAGACTGTGGGAATCGGACGCCGCACCTGCCCACCAACCCGAACCGCAGCCGGCCCTTATCTGAGGCACGTCGGATCGGCGGGTGGTGTGCTACCAGATCAGACACCAGTAGCTGCCGTAGTTCCCGATGCCGACACGGATGCCCTGCGGGACGAGGCCCGGGTCGGGCCGGCCCACGGCGGCCAACGAGCAGGCGGCGTCACCGACCGCTCCTTTGGCGGCCATGCGCCGAGCGGCGGCGACCGCGGCGGGCGAGGTGTACCAGGTGGTGGTCGCCGCGCCGGTACCGCCGGCCGTGGGCACGGGAGTGGGGGAGGACGGGGAGACCGACGGCCTCGACGGCGTCGGCGCCGGTGACGTCGCGGTCCGTGTGGGCCGTACCAGGGGCGGGAGCGAGGTGGACCGGGCGGGTCGCGATGGCGCCTGCGACGTCCGGGCGGTCGGCGGGGGTGCGGAGGGCGGCGCAGTCGTCGTCAGGCGGTGGGACGGCCGGCTGGTCGGTTCCGTCGGGTTCCGCTTCGTCGCCGTCGGTGTCGGTGTCGGGCTGGGAGGGGGCGTGCCCGGCTGTGTCGAGCGTGAGGTGCCGGACGTCTTTGGCGCGGGGGTCCGGGACGGTGGCGGTTTCGGCGTGGGCAGGGTCAGGTTCCCCGAGGCCGACGGGTGCGGTCGGGGTGTGCCGCCGTCCGGCACCGCCAGCCAGACGCCGAGGCCGCCGAGGACGAGCACGGCAGCACCGGCCGCGATCCACGGGGCCCTCCTGCGCGGGCGCCGGTGACGGCTCATGCCTTCCACTGTCAGTCAGCCGGACGACGACTTCAACCGGGGAGGACCCCGCCCCCCGGCCGGCCCGTGGTGACACAGCGCACCGGTCGCCACGAGGTACGACGAGCTCGCGGTCCGTGATGCGACGACCGCGCCGGCCGCCACAGCCTCCAGAGCGGCCCGGGCGTCCGCCGCTGGGTGGGAGCGAGTGGATTCCGCGGACCGGTACGGGCGTTCTCCGGCAGCCGCACGAGAAGGGGCGAGCCGACCTCTCTGCCCGTGGCGAATCTGCGGCGGGCAGAGAAACCGCATCCGGGGATCCCCCGAGGTCAAGAGTGGAGTCGACGGCATCCCTGCCTCGACAAGGAGACCAGATGACTCCACTCACCACGCCCCCGCCCCGCGCGGAGGAGGGCGACACACCGCCCAGCCGCTTCGACGACCATCTCGCGGCCCAACTGCTCGCCCAGCGGATCGTCCTCCTCGGCACACAGGTCGACGACGTGTCGGCCAACCGGGTGTGCGCGCAACTCCTGCTGCTGTCGGCGGAGGACCCGCGCACCGACATCAGCCTGTACATCAACAGCCCCGGCGGATCGGTCACCGCGGGTCTCGCCATCTACGACACCATGCGGCTCATCCCGAACGACGTCTCGACGCTGGCGATGGGGTTCGCCGCCAGCATGGGCCAGTTCCTGCTCACGGTGGGGGCGTCCGGCAAGCGTCTGGCGCTGCCGAACGCGCGGATCATGATGCACCAGCCCTCGGCGGGCATCGGTGGCACCACCGCGGACATCGAGATCCAGGCGGAGAACCTCGAGTTCACCAAGAAGGCCATCGAACGGATCACCGCCGAGCACACCGGGCAGAGCGAGGAGACGATCGCGCGCGACGGCGACCGGGACCGCTGGTTCACGGCCGAGCAGGCCAGGGAGTACGGGATCGTGGACCGGGTGGTGGAGTCGCTCGCCGACGTCCGCCCGGCCGCGTCGCGCCGACGGATGGGGTTGTGACATGGGCTCGTACACGGTTCCTTACGTCATCGAGCGGACCGCGCAGGGTGAGCGGTCCTACGACGTCTTCAGCCGGCTGCTGAACGAACGGATCATCTTCCTCGGCACCGAGATCGACGACGGGGTCGCCAATGTGGTCATCGCGCAACTCCTCCATCTGGAGTCGGCGAACCCGGAGCACGAGATCTCGATCTATCTCAACTCGCCCGGTGGATCGTTCACTTCACTGATGGCGATCTACGACACGATGACGTTCGTGCAGGCGCCGATCTCCACGTTCTGCGTCGGTCAGGCGGCGTCGACGGCGGCGGTGCTGCTGGCCGGCGGCGACCCAGGGCGACGGTTCGTCCTCCAGCACGCGCGCGTGCTGCTCGGCCAGCCGGCCAGCGGCGGCCGGCAGGGGACGGTCTCCGACCTCAGCCTCGCGGCGAAGGAGATGGTCCGCATCCGTTCGCAGGTGGAGGAGGTCCTGTCCCGGCACACGCATCACGACGTCGCGACGCTGCGCGCGGACATGGACCGGGACAAGGTGCTCAGCGCCGAGGAGGCTGTCGCCTATGGGCTCGCCGACGAGGTGCTGAGCCGACGGCTCGCGTTCGTCTGACCCCGCGCGGCCGTGGCCGAGGCCCGGCGAGCCGGCCGGTACGGCGGTGATGGGCGCCGTCGTACCGGCCGTCGGCTCGGTCAGGCGGCGAGGCAGAGGCCCTGGTACTGCGCCGTGGGCGCCGTGCGGCCCCGGCCCACCCGGCTCCGTGCGTACCGGCCCAGCTCGTCCTGGGCGAGCGAGAGCAGGTCGGCGAGGCCGAGCCCGAGGGCCTGGGCGGCGGCCGCGAGCACTTCGGAGGAGGCCTCCTTGCGTCCGCGCTCCAGCTCCGAGAGGTACGGCATCGAGATCCGGGCCGCCTCCGCGACGTCCTTCAGCGTGCGCTCCTGGGCGAGCCGTTCGCGCCGCAGCACATCGCCGACGAGGTCGCGCAACAGGGGTTCCCTCGGCGCGGGTGTCTGTGGGGCTCCCGCCGGTCGTCGCGGGGTGCGGGTGGTCCCCCCGGATCCGGGAGACGAGGTCTGCGGGCGCAGGGGGACGACGTGGGCTTCGTTCGGCGCATGAGTGGTCACCCCCTCAGCCTAGGGATCCGCCACGCCGGGGGAAGGGAACGGCGTTCTGCCCTGGGTGAAGCCGAACGGGCATGCCGGGACGCGCTGTTCGCCTCGTGGCTGACCGGCGCGGCCCGGTGGTACCGGCCGACGCCGAGGCTGAAGTGGGAAGACCGTCCGGGCGTGACCGCTCAGGTGCGCGACCCGGCCGGGAGCGAGGGCGGGTGCTGCTCGTTCCTCACCCTCGCTCCCGGCAGGATCCCCCGATGAGCGGGCGCCCTACTGCGGGATCTGGAAGCCGCCGATCTTCTGCTCGAGCAGTTCGGCCAGCCGCAGCGGGGTGCGGTCCTCGAACGTCGGGCCGATGAGCTGCACTCCCACCGGCAGACCCTCGGGGGACCGGCCCGCTGGTACGGCGGTGGCGGGCAGGCCGGGCATGGTGGCCACACCGGCCCAGACGAGCTGGTCGAGGTAGGGGTACTCGACGCCGTCGATGTCGATCCGGCGTTGCCTCAGATCGGGGTTGTGGTCGTGCGGGAACGCCGGCGTGGGCGTGACGGGACACACCACGGCGTCGAACTCGGCGAAGAGCTGCCGCCAGCCGTGGCGGTGGAGCTCCCGACGGCCGTTCGCCTCGATCCAGTCGAGGTGGCTGAACACCATGCCGCGCAGCCGCGCCGCATCGAGACTCCGGTCGTCCGGCCTCAGGCCGGCGGCCAGGGTCCGCAACTGCTCGAGCGCTTCGACGGGAATACGCGCCGCGGAGTTCGAGAACAGCAACTGCGTGTAGAGCACCGCGGCTTCGGTCAGGTCGGGCAGCAGCGGACTGTGCCGTTCGACGCGGGCGCCACCCTCGACGAGCGCGTCGGCCACCCGGTTCACGCCCTCCCGCACAGCGGACCCGGTCGGAATGAGCGGATGCTCGTCGAGGACCAGGACCCGGAAGTCGCACAGCCGCTCGTGGCGCGGGGGCGGCAGCGTCAGGTCGTACGCGACGCCGAGCGTCAGCGGGTCCGGTCCGGCCATCACGTCGAGCAGGAGCGCGAGGTCGCGGGCCGTGCGCGCCATCGGACCGACGACGGCGAGGTCAAGATCGGCCGGCAGCGCCGGCGCGGGCGGCGGGACCATACCGCGGGCCGCCACCAGCCCGAGTGTCGGCTTGTGTGCGTAGACACCGCAGAAATGAGCGGGGGTGCGCAACGACCCCCCGATGTCGGAGCCGATGGACAGCGCGCCGAAACCGGACGCCAGGGCCGCCGCTGATCCGCCGGAGGAACCGCCCGGCGTGCGACCGTGATCCCACGGGTTGTTGGTGGTGCCGTAGATGTCGTTGAAACTCTGCACATCCTGCAGCCCCAACGGCACATTGGTCTTGCCCAGCACCACCGCGCCCGCGGCCTTGAGCCGCGACACCTGCACCGCGTCCTCGGCCGGTACGTAGTCGCGGTGCGGCGGCATGCCCCAGGTCGTGGGCAGCCCGGCGATGTTGTAGGACTCCTTGACCGTCACCGGAACGCCCAGCAGCGGCCGGTCCTCACCGCGGGCGCGCGCCTGGTCGGCATCGCGCGCCGCGGCCCGTGCGCGGTCGAAGTCCGGCACACAGATCGAGTTGACGGCCTTGTCGTGCCGCTCGATTCGGGTGATCGCCTCATCGGTCAGTTCCGCCGAGGTCACCGCACCGGCACGCAAAGCAGCCACGAGTTCTTCGGCCGTCTGAAAAATCCATTCCATGAACCGGACCGTACCGACCCCTGGTGCAGGCCATAAAACGCCATTTCGCACCACCGGATTGAGGACTCACCCGGGTGTTGAGGGAGCTGATCTTGCCGCGCGCTGTCGCTGGAACAGCTCGCTGGGGCGCTGGGCCCGCCCGGCTCTCGGGTTCTCCTCGCCATCCGGGCCGCCCGTCGGCCGTCCGCACCACGGGGCCGAGGGGCCCTCCCACAAGCAACGGAAAAGCGTTCGACCGTCGGGTCCGGAAAGGGCATGATCCACATTCGTGACGACGTCGAAGCAGGTCATGGTCCGGGCCGCCGCCCGCAACAACGCCGAGTGGTGCGCCGTCATGGGCCGGGCGCACGGCTTGACGAGCGAGTTCGGGCCGCAGGCTTGGGCCGCCCCGACCCGCACTCCGCTCTACTACCCCGACGCGGTGACCCTCGTACCGGACGCCGACCCGAACGCCCTCGCGGCCCGGATCGACACCACCGCCCCCGGCGCCTCCGTCAAGGACAGCTTCGCCGACCTCGACCTGACCGAGGCAGGCTTCCACGTCCTGTTCGAAGCACAGTGGATCCACCGGCCGGCGAGTGCGCCCGCCATCGCGTCGGACCTCGCCTGGGACGTCGTGGACCACCCAGAGGCGCTGCGCGCCTGGGCGCTGGCCTGGGACGACGGGAACGGCGACGCGGACCTCTTCCGGCCCGGACTGCTCGACGACCCGGCCACGTTCGTGCTCGCCGGACGGTCCGTCGACGGCCGGGTGACCGCCGGAGCTGTGGCGAGCCGCAGCGACCAAGTGGTCGGAATCTCCAACGTCTTCGCACGGGACGGCGGACCTGATGCGGCCTGGCCGGTCGTACTGGCTGCGGTGCACGCGCTTTTCCCCACGCTGCCGGTGGTCGGATACGAGCACGGCGATGAGCTGGCGGCCGCCGCCCGCCACGGCTTCGAGCCGGTCGGGCCACTGCGGGTCTGGCTGCACGGCTGGACCGGGCGGCCTCAGCCTGTCCGACAGCCGTGATCACTGCGGCAGGCCGGACCCGGCCGCCCGGGTGGAGGACGTCCCCGCCCGTGAGGGACGGCATCGGCGAGCGTTCGGCGAGCTCGCGCTCGCCGGCCGCCGCGTCGGCCACGGTGCAGGCGCATCGTCGACTCGTCGGTGGTCTCTGGCACACTCGGTGACATGGGAATATCCAAGCGGGCCGACGAGACGGAGAGGGCCGGCCAGGCCGAGGAACGAGCCGACCTGAGCGTACTTCTGCTGCAGGGCGAAGACATGATCGAGCAGCTGGCCCGTGCGCACAAGTCCTGGGGGCTGGGTTCGGCAGACCGCTGGGATCTGGACCAGACGACCGGCATCATCACCTGGACCTTCCCCGACAAGACGGCGACGGCACCTGCCCAGATCCTCGGCAGCTTCAGCCCCGGCTCGCGTTCCTGGCTGTGGGCGTGGGCCAACAAGAGCATCCTCCCCGACATGAGCCGCGACGCCCGCAGGTTCCGGGACTGGGCAGAGACCAACGGGCATCCCGCTCTGGCCCAGGCAGAGATCAGCGCCGATGAGCAGGCAGCTTCGACGCTTGTGGCCTTGGCCGTCCGGGTCACAGGGGCAACCGGCTATTACAAGGGCCCAGGAGCCCGCTCCACCGTGATCATCACCTTCGGGCCGGTCACCCTGACAGCTGCAGACGGCAGCGTCTCCAGCTTCAAGGTGAACATCACCTAGTGCTGCGACCTTCGAACGGCGTCAGCTCGTCAAGCCGAGGACTGCACGACGACCTGCTCACCCTCAGCTCTCGCCGCTGCTCCCGGCGCACCCCGCCCGCCTGCCGCTGATTCACCGAAGGCGGGGAGGTAGCCCGGCTCCCGAGGGGGCACTCGAGATCTCCACAACGGCTCTTCGATGCCAGGCACTTGAGGGGGCAGTTATGGCCTACAGTCCGAACCCTTACTTCAACACACCGATCACCCCGACACGGCCGCGCATGTTCGGCTCGACCGCCGCCCGCGTGATCTGGACCCTCGTGCCCGTGGTCAGCATGACCCTGCTCGCCGCCGTACCCTTCGTCGTGGCCGCCGTGAAAGGCGTCGTCAAGCCCTGGCTCGCCTTGACGTACGTGATTGCCGAAGTCGCCATCTTCGTGTTCTCCACTGCTGTGTCCGGCAACGACCCGAAGAACTGGACCGGTCTCCTGCTCGTCCTGCTCATGCTGGTGTCGGCGACGCATACCGCTCTGCTCGACAGCGAGAAGATCCGCATCGGCAAGTAGGACACCGGTTTGCCGCCGGTCAGCGGTGGTGGACAAGGGCTGCCGGGCAGTGCGCGGCACCAGTTCCGGCAGGGGTGGGCTGCTCCTGCCCCCCGCGCAGGAGCAGCTTGTGGGAAGGAACCCGCCTCAGGCGGATTTCGACGGGTTCCGCGGGTTCAGCAGATGTTCTGGACGTACCAGACCGGCTTCCAGCTTCCGTGGGGGTCCGAGGACGGGGCCCGTCGGTGGTGAAGATCCAGTTCTGTCGCTTGTCGAGCATGTCCGTCACGGTGTAGCGGCTCTGGTTGTTGTACCAGGAGCCGCCCGTGCCCATGCCGTCGGGGATCAGGTGCCTCTTGCAGTCCTTGTACTTGAATCCGAGCTCCTGGAAGTTGGCCTTCTTGTAGCCGCAGAAGTAGTACTTGGGGCAGTCGGCCGGCGCGGACCGCAACGCGGGCTGCGCGGCGTTCGACGGCGCCGTGGACAGCGCTACGGCGGCGAGTGCCCCGGCGGCCACGAGAAGGCGCCGCACGGACGCCCGTCGGCTGGAGTTCAGCATGTGAGGTTCCCTTCAGTGTCTGCTCGACGAGAGCGGAAACGACTGGAGCGGACCGGCGGGTCATCGATCGCGACCACAACTGTCCCTCCATCGGGCCCCGCAGGCGTCCGTCGTCCATCGCCGGACGTGTCCCCTCGGGGCTCGCATGACTGATCCCAGCGGATCGGTGCATTGTTCGGCAGCGCGCTCCCGGCTGCCGAACAATGGCCGCTCACCCGCCGGGTTCCGGTCTCACCCCGAGCAGGCGGTGTGTGAGGGCTGGTCCGGCAGATACGTCGAGCGTTCCTGCGCGGTGAGGTCGCGGTGGAGGGCTCGGCAGAGCCTGCTGATGGCTGTGGCGGGGGTGGGCAGGGCGATGTTCCACAGTCGTACGGTCCGGTCGCCGGCGGCGGTGGCGAGGGTGTGTCCGTCGGGGCTGAACGCCACCGACGACACGGCGTCGGTGTGCCCGGTGAGGGTGGCGAGCGGGTTTCCGGTGGCGGTGTCCCACAGCCGTACGGAACTGGCGGCGCTGCCGGGCGTGGCCAGGGTCCGGCCGTCAGGGTTGAACACGATCGCGAACGCGGGGGCGGCGCGTCCGGGCAGGGTCGTGCGCATGCGCCTGGTCTTCGTGTCCCACAGCCGTACGGTGCCGTCGCTGCCGGCGGTGGCGAGGGTGCGCCCGTCGGGACTGAACGCCAACGACTCGACGCTGTCGGAGTGGCCGGGCAGCTGTGTCAGCAGGCGGCCGGTAGCCGTGTCCCACAGTCGCACCAGACCGTCGGCACCGCCCGTGGCAAGGGTCCGGCCGTCCGGACCGAACGCCAACGAGCCCGTGCCGTCCACGAATTCGGGGAGCGTCTGGCGCAGGCGGCCCGTGCCGGCGTCCCACAGCTCCACCCCCTGCTCCACGCCACGGGTGGCGAGCGTACGGCCGTCCGGACTGAACGCCATCCGGAACACATCGCCCGTGTCGCCGGAAAGGCCGCCGCGCAGGCGTCCGGTGGCTGTGTTCCACAGCCGTACTCCACGGTCGCGACCGAGGGTGGCGAGGGTGCGTCCGTCGGGAGTGAACGCCACCGACGACACGTCTCCCAGGCCGCTGGACAGTGTTCTGCGAAGGCGTCTGTCGTCCGTGTTCCACAGGTCCACCCCATGGCCGGCGCCTGCGGTGGCGAGGGTGTGCCCGTCCGGGCTGAACGCCACCGAGACCACTTGTCTCCGTGGCCCGGAGAGGACGGCACGGCTGGGGCCAGCCGCCGTGTCCCACAGGCGCACGCTCTGGTCGCGGCCGCCGGTGGCGAGGGTGTGGCCGTCCGGGCTGAACGCCACTGCGAGCACGGTGTCCGTGTGGCCGGTGAGCGTCACCAGGGTGGTGCTGGTGGCCGTGTCCCACAGCCGTACCGTGTCGTCGGCTCCGGTGACGGCCAAGGTGCGCCCGTCGGGGCTGAAGGCCAGTCGTGCCGGGCCATCGGTGGGTTCGGGCAGGCTTGCGCGGAGGCGGCCGACGGCCGTGTTCCACAGCCGCACCGTGTTGTCGTACCCGGTGGTGGCGAGGGTGTGCCCGTCGGGGCTGAACGTTACGGAGAACACGTCGGAGGGCTGTGCGGGCAGGCTTTTCCGGAGCCGCCCCGTCACCGGATCCCACAGTGTCAACGCGTGTCCTTTGCCGCCGGCGGCGAGCGTGCGGCCGTCGGGACTGAACGCCACGGCCATCATGCCGCGGGTCCGTGCGCCGAGGCTCCTTCTCAGGCGAGCGGACGCCGTGTCCCACAGCTCCACCGCACGGCCTTCACCAGCGGTGGCAAGGGTACGGCCGTCAGGGCTGAAAGCCAGCGAAAACGCATCGGTGGGGCCGGGCAGGCCGGTGCGGAGGCGGCCGGTGGCCGGACTCCACAGTTGCACCCCGTGGTCGAGTGCGGCGGTGGCGAGGGTCCGTCCGTCCGGGCTGAACGCCATGGACCACACCCATGCGGGGTGTCCGGTCAGACTCCTTTCAAGACGTCCGGTCCTGGCGTCCCACAGCCGCACCGCGCCGTCGCGGCCCTCGACACTGGTGGCCAGGGTGCGCCCGTCCGGGCTGAAAGCCGCCGATGTCACAGCCCCGTGCCGGCCCGGGATCCTGTACCGCAGAGGTATGGCGGCGGCGGCGTAGAGGCTTTCGACGGCTTGAGGCGTGGGGCTGGTTCGGTAGGCGCGGATGGCCAGCAGGGAAGCGAGGTCGGAGTCCGTGCCGATGAGACCGGCGGACTGTGCGGCCAGTTGACGCGAGAGGGCCACCTGCCGTGCGGCATCCGCGTCGTGCCTGTGCTGGTCACTGACACGGCTCTGCTGCCATGCGACCAGCACCGCGACGGCTGCCAGGACCAGCAGGACGGACAGGGACGCGGTGAGGGCGCGCAGGCGCCGGGTGGTGCGGCTGGCGGCGTGTTCCTCCCGCTCGCGCGCCTGCAGGCTGGTGGCAAGGAAGGTGTGCTCCAGGACAGTCAGGTCCGGGCGGTGTTCTTCGCCGAAGTGTTCCTGTGCGGTGGTCAGGCGGCTGCCGCGGTACAGAGCACCCGGATCGCGCCCGAGTTCCTCCCAGGCCCGGGCGGCCTCGGTCAGCCTCCGGTGTGCGCGCAGGCGTTCGCGGTCGGCTTCGATCCAGCCGCGCAGCCGTGGCCAGGCGGTCAGCAGGGCCTCGTGAGCCAGGTCCACGGTGTCGTCGTCCTGGGTGAGCAGTCGCGCCCGGGTGAGGGCCTCCAGGACCTGAGCGGTCTCGGGTCCGCCAATGTCCTGCAGTTCTCCGCGTTCGGCGGGTCTGCGGGTGTCGGGGGTGCCCTCGCCGGGCGTCACCAGGCGCAGCAGTACGCGCCGTGCCGCGCCGGCCTGGTCCTGGTCGAAGTGGCCGTACACATCCTCGGCGGTCCTGGCGATGGCACCGGCGAGGCCGCCAGCGGCCTCGTAGCCGGCCATGGTGAGTGTCTTGCCGCGGCGGCGGCGCCAGGTCTCCAGCAGCACGTGCGACAACAGCGGTAGACCGCCCGGGGCGTCGGCGACCTCCTGGACCAGCCGGGAGGTCAGGGCCCGTTCCACGGTCAGCCCGGCCGCGGCAGCCGGTCTGACGATGACCTCCCGCAACTCCGCCGGGCTCATGGGCCCGGCCAGCAGGTGGGCGTCGCGCAGGGCGTCGGTGAGATCGCGGTGTTCGGCGCAGTGGCCGTAGAAGTCGGCGCGCACGGCGATGAGGACCCGTAACCGGCTCTCGGGCCGACGGGCGGCCAGCAGCTGGTCGATGAAACGGGCACGCTCCGCGGGATCCTGGCAGAGGGTGAAGACCTCCTCGAACTGGTCGACCACGATGAGCGTGTCCGCCTCGGCCGTGCCGGTGCCGGGGTTGGTGCCGCCGGGCTCGAAGAGGCGGGCGTGGCTGTGGGCCGGGCGGTCGCCGGGAGCGAGTATGCGGATCGCGGCCGGGCGCAGAGCTGGGTCCTGGGTGTGCTGGAGCCTGGGGATGAGACCGGCGCGAAGGAGGGAGGACTTGCCGCTTCCGGACGGTCCGAACACGGCCGCGAACCGCCGTCGGCGCAGCAGTTCCAGCAGATCGGTGGTGAGTCGTTCGCGGCCGAAGAACAGACCGCCGTCGCCGGCCTCGAACCGTGCCAGTCCCTTGTACGGAGGCTCCGTACGCTCTCCGTCTTCCTCCGGACCCGAAGCGGCGACCTCTTCCACGGCGTGCTTCCACCGGGCCTCCCACTCCACGGGATCGCCTCCGCAGGCCCGCACGTACGCCAACGCCACGGGCAGGGTGGGCAGTTGCTCACCGGCCGCTGCCTGGGACAGCGTCGTGACCGCGTACCCGGCCCGCTGCGCGAGCACGCGGTAGGTGATCCCGCCCGCCTCTGCGCGCAGTTTGCGTAACTCGAACGCGAACCGCTGCACCGGGCCCGCCCCGGGATCCACCGGCACCTCACGACGTCCCGCCACCGCTTCACCCCGTTGAGCCGTTCCCGTGCCAGGCCACGCTACGCAGCGTCGCCGCCGCTCATGTAGATCGTCTCCGGCCATTGTCCGGTCGCTGGAACAGCCCTGCCGACCCCGCGAAGCAGCGGCGAGGACGGCGCGCGGCAGCTACTCCGGGTCGTCCCGGGACACTCCGGCGAAGACCGGTGCGAGCGCAGGAAATCCAGCAGCACGGCGTTGAATCGCTGCGGCTGTTCGAGGTTCGGCGGATGGGCGGCGTCGTCGATGACGACGAGGGTGGCGCCGGGGACGAGCGTGGCGGAGGGCGGTGGTGACGTGGTGCAGGAGCCGGGGGACGTTCGCTGGGGAGGGGAGGTGGGGGAGGGTGTCGCCCATGCACACGACCACGGAGGCCGTAGCGGCCTCCACCACGTGGGGGAGCGCCCGGCGGATGTCGTCGTGCACCGGCCGGATCGCTCCGGCCAGGCCCGCGCCGGCGGCGTACGCGGCGAACTCGTCGAGCAGTCGGGCACTGGTGTCCACGGCGATCACCGGGACGGGGCCGAGGCGGGCCGGCGCCAGCGTCTGCGGGCCGGGCCGCAGCCGAGGTCGACCGCGATGCCCCCGCCGTCCTCGCCGGCCTCGGCCGTCAGGCCCACCTCCCGCAGCACCGCGGCCTGTCCGAGGCCGCCGCCTCCAGGTCACCGCCCATCATCCAGGTGTAGTGCTCCGCGAGCAGACGTTCGTAGTGCTCGGCGGCGGTGGTCACGGCGGTGTCCCTTCGACGCGGTCGCCGGTGGCCACCGACTGTCCGGACAGGACCCAGGCGGCGAGGTAGAGGTGGGTGAGTGCGGCGCCGAGCGCGGCGCGGTAGGTCGGTGCCGCCTCGGCGTAGCGCCGCCGGCCGGCCCCGGTGATGCTTGCGGCCACCGCTCGCCCGTCGTCGGGGGCGGCGGCCCGTGCCGCCGCTGAAGCGTGCCGTCCGGGTGTTTTTCCACCCGGCCCAGCAGTCGTACCGCCATGCACCAGCGGTCGTCCTGTGCGTCGGCGGCAGGCGAGGGGCAGGGGATGGGCAGTGTGTTCACGTGGGTAAAGGGCGCGTGATGTGGGGAAAGTGAGCTGCCGTCAGGCTCCGAGCGGTTCACCTGGCTCGGAAAATCGCGCGACACGGCGCGATGCCTCTGGAACGCTGCCGACGGGCCTGGATCTACGGTCCATGTGCGAACGGCCGTGCGAACACCGGGGGTTGCTGATGGGTTTCACGTTGGAGGGACCGGTTCTGGACGGCACATTCGTGCGCCTCGAGCCCCTGGACCACCGCCACGCGGCGGACCTGGCGGTGGCGGCGGAGGAGGACCGCAGCTCGTACCGGTTCACGTGGGTGCCCACGGCGGCCGGGATCCCCGGGTACATCGACGCCCAGCTCGCGCGTGCCGCCGCCGGGAAACTGGCTCCGTACGCGCAGATCGACCGGGCGTCAGGTCGAGCGGTCGGCGCCACGGCCTACTGGGATCCGCGGTTGTGGCCGGAAGGGGACGCCCTGTGCGCGGTCGAGGTCGGGTTCACCTGGCTCGCGGCGTCGGCCCAGGGCTCCGGGGTGAACACCGAGGCGAAGTACCTGTTGTTCCGACACGCTTTCGAGCACTGGAAGGTGGCACGCCTCGACCTGAAGACCGACGCGCGCAACAGCCGCTCGCGTGCCGCGATCGAACGGGTGGGCGCCCGGTTCGAGGGAGTACTGCGGAACTGGTCCCGGTCCTGGGTACCGGGCGAGGACGGCCGGCTCCGTGACTCGGCGATCTTCTCGATCACCGCAGCGGAGTGGCCGGACTGCCGGGCCCGTCTCGAACAGCGGATCGCCCGAAGCCTCGAACACCACCGGGGCCCACGTGTGACCCCGGGGACGAGGACCCTCACGGGCGAACGCGGTACACGCTGACTGGGACCGATCAACGGGTACGCCTGGGGTGTCTGCGGCGAGGCGGAAGGCTGTTCGGGCAACCCAAGCGCGCGGGACCTACGCGCTGGTACCTGGCACGCGGCGAGGCGGTGAACGAGTTCAGGCCGCGGTGCCCTTCCTGCGAGAGCCACCGCCCTGGAACGACGCGGCCTTGTCGCTGCAGACGTACGTCCCGCGATGACCGACCGGTCGCCGGTGCTCGGGGAGCGGGCCTCGGGGGAGAGGCGGACGCCGCACCACACCGTGCGCGGGGGAGGCGTAGGCCGGCTGCACGCTCCAGCCGTCGGCGTGCCAGGTGAGGCAGACGGTGTACGGAGGCGACACCTGGAGTCTCCAGAATGCCCGGGCCGGCGCGGACAGGGCGTGCACGAGCAACGCCCGGATCACGGCTGGTTCGGCGATGACCAGGCCGCTGCCCGTCTCGGCGGACACGCTGTCGAGCCAGTTCGCCGTCCGGTGACAGAGCCGGCGTACGGTCTCGCCACCGTGGGGCGAGGCATCCGGGTCGGTGAGCCAGGCGGTGTATCCGTGCGGGTCGGCGGCGACGACGTCGGCCACCGCGCGGCCGCGCCATGCGCCGTAGTCGATGTCGCGCAGCGCGGGCTCCGCGGTGGGCGTCAGTCCGAGGGCCGCGGCGGTCTGCGCGGAGCCGGCCGCAGGCGAGCACATGGCCCAGGAGTGGGGACGCAGCGCTGCCAGGGCGGCGCCCGCCGTAGGGGGGTCGTACCCGCTGCCGGGGGCGTGACCGAAGACGGCGTGCGCGGAGGTGTCCGCGGGGTGCGCACACAGAAGTGTCAGGCGGATCGTCATGCTGCTGCGCTCCTTTCCGGACCGCCGGCCGGCAGGGACGTCCTCCCGCCGGTGGTGGTCTTCCGGCGGCGGTGGGCGGTTGCCCTGCCCACCTGATCGACGTCGCAGGCCATGGACGGTAGGCGTCGGGCGCCATGCCTCCCAGGTTCGGCCGAACAGCCCCGCCGTGGCCATCCGGCAGGAGTCGGGAACGTCCCCGCCGACCGGCTGGTGCCGACCCGCCACCTGGAGTGTCCGTGTGCCAGCGGAAGCGGGGCGCCTGTCGGCGTGGTACGACGGACAGTGATCGGAAGGCCGATGGGAGCACACGTGGTCCGGGTACTGGTGGTCGACGACGAGGCACTCATTCGTACGGGCTTCAAATGCATCCTGGACGCCGCGGACGACATCGAGGTCGTGGCGGCGGTTCCCGGCGCCGAGGCGGTCCGCACGGCGCAGGAGACCCACCCGGACGTCGTACTGCTGGACATCCGCATGCCGGACGTGGACGGACTCTCCGTCCTCGCCGATCTGCGCCGGCTGCAGCAGCCCCCCGTGGTGGCCATGCTCACGACGTTCGACATGGACGACTACGTGGCCACCGCCCTGCGCTGCGGAGCGGCGGGATTCCTGCTCAAGGACACCGACCCGGAGGAGCTGCCGTTCCTCGTGCGCGCCCTGGCCGACGGTGGCGCCGTGCTGTCGTCCAGGGTCACGCGGGCCGTCGTGGACGGATTCCTGGAGGCGGGCGGCCAGGGGACCGCCACCCGCAGCCTGGACCGGCTGACCGAACGTGAACGCGCCGTGCTCGTCCTGATCGCCGAGGGACTGTCCAACGCGGACATCGCCACCCGGATGCACCTGAGCACCGGCACGGTCAAGGACCACGTGAGCGCCATTCTCACCAAGCTCGAGGTCTCGAGCCGCGTCCAGGCGGCGCTGGTCGCCGAACGCGCCGGCCTCCTCAGACCGCCCCGAAGCCTGGAGCCGGGATGAAGTCCCGCTCCCTGGCAGCCACCGTTTTGCGCGACGCCGTCCTCATCGGCGCGGCACTCCTCGACGTCTTCGTGCACGTCACCCTGGACGAGCCGCTGCGCTTGGCGGTCGCCCTGGCCGCCGCCTGCCTGCTCCTGCTGCGCCGGCGCCTTCCGCCGCTCATCTTCCTGCTCACCCTCCCCTCCGTCCTGCTCTCCGATGCGATCTTCGCCTCCCTGGCGGCGCTGTACACGCTGGCCACGGTCACCCGGCGCCGGGTGCTCCTGGCGGTGTGTGCCATGGCGTACACCCTCTGCGACATGACCCGGTGGACACCGTCACCGCACCTCGATCTGTGGAATCCGTCGGCCCTGATCACTCTGGGCTACACCGCGGCGACGGCCGCGGCTCCGGTCTTCCTCGGCCAGCTCGTCCAGGCCCGCCGTGACCTGTCGCTGCGACTCACCGAGATCTCGCAGGCACGCGACCACGAACGGCAGCTGAGCGCGCAGGCCGTCCTCGCCGAGGAACGCGCACAGCTGGCCCGCGAGATGCACGACGTGGTCTCCCACCAGGTGAGCCTTATCGCCGTGCGGGTCGGAGCCCTGCAGGTCGCCACCCAGGACGCCGAGGTCAGACAGGCCGCGGCCACCATTCGCCGGCTGAGCGTGCAGACACTCAACGAACTCCGGCACATGGTCAACGTGCTGCGCGGCTCGCACGACCGCCCCACGGAACTCACCCCCCAGCCCTCCCTGACCGACCTGCGGCGACTGATCGACACCAGCGGCATCGACGCCGACCTGACCACGGACCTGCCCGGCGACCTTCCGCCGACCCTCCAGCGCGCCGTCTACCGCACCATCCAGGAAGCGCTGACCAACGTACGCAAACACGCACCAGGGGCCACGGCCGACGTGCGCGCCTGCTACGCGGGTGACACCGTCCGCGTCACGGTCAGCAACACCGCTCCGACCCGGCCCGCGCTGCCCCTGCCCAGCGCGCACTACGGCCTGGTCGCCCTGCGGCAGCGGGCCGCCCTCCTCGGCGGCGTCGTCACCTCCGGCCCCACCGCCGACGGCGGCTACACACTCCGCCTGGAACTCCCGGTCAAACGGACGCCCTGACCGAGCCCGACCCACCCTGACCTACAGAAGCGGGCTGCGGTGCCTCAGACCGGCTCGGGGACGACGGCGACCGGGCAGTCCGACCGGTGCAGCAGGGCGTGGGCGATCCTGCCGAGCTGCAGACCGGCATGTCCGTGCCGGCGCAGGGCGCCGACGACGATCAGATCGGCCTCGGCCGATGCCTTCAGGAGGATCCGGTGGGCGGGACCTTCGACCGGCCGGCGACGGATGTCGACGGCCGGGTGTTCCCGTGTGGCCTCACGCAGGGAGTCGTCGAGGCCGGCCGAGGCCCGTTCCTCGCACCGGCGGGCGTCGTCGTCAGCGACGGGCATGTGGTCCACGGTCTGCGGGGCCGGGTTCCGCCAGGCCCGTACGGCCGTCAGGGCGCTGCCCCGCACCTCCGCCTCGCCGACGGCGAACCGTACGGCGCCCGCGCCGCCGTTCGAGTCTCCCGTCCCCACCACGACCCGGCCGAAGGCTCCCTGACGGTTCGGGACCGCGCCACGGACCACGATGACCGGGCAGACGGCGCGAGCCGCCACCGCGAGGCTGACCGACCCCAGCAGCAGCCCCGCGACCTCGCCCCGCCCACGGGAGCCCGTGATCAGGGCGAACGCCTCCGGCCCTGCCTGCAGCAACGCGGACGCGGCATCATCGGGCAGTACCTCGCCCGACACCTTCACCTCGGGGTTGCGCAGCTGGGCACGCTCCACGCTGCACGCGATGATGTGCTGCGCCATGACCGTCTCGGCAGGGCGGTCGGTGCCGAACGACGGTTGCGTGTCCTCGTAGCGCTCCCACAGCGAGGCGTGGATCAGACGCAGCGGCAGCCCGTGCCGTGCCGCCTCGTCCACCGCCCAGTCGACGGCCAGCAGACTGGACTCCGATCCGTCGACACCCACGACCAGCGGGAGTTCCATCTCCGCCACCGCCTTCTCCGTCCGGCTTACCAGAGACCCCTGGGAATACCGTGGCATCGTCCGAGCGCCGCCGCGACACACCGGCCGGGTCCCGGATCGGATGGCCCACGGCCGGACGGCGGTCCACGAGGGTGCGGTGATGCCGGAGTCGTACGGCCTGACCCAGTCCTGCGGCACCTCCCCGAAGAACACGGGATGGCCCGGACGCTCCGCACATCCCGTGCCACGAGATGACTCCGTCCGTGGTGCCCGCCGGGCGCGCCGCCCCGTCCGAAGAGACCGTGCGGGTCGGAGCAGCAGCGGCTCGGCACCGACCGCGCCAATGGCTGCGGAGGCGGCGAGGGCCGAGTGGCGCCCACCCCTGACCGCAACGGTGCCGCGGTGCACGAGGCCGGCCGACGGCGGGCGAGGCCTGTCCGCCGGATCATGCCGGAGTCGCGGGGCCGACGCGACGCCGTTCGGGAGCCGGCATGGCCCGCCGCCCAGGCCCTAGCGGTGGGCGAGGCCGTCGATCATCAGGGCGAGCGTGAAGTCGAACCGGTCGTGGCCCTCGCCTGCGGTGAGCTCGGCCGCGTAGCGAGTGGTGTGGGGGAAGGTGCCGGCCGGCAGGGCGGTGAACCGGCGCCGCAGCTCGTCGCGGTCCAGGACCCAGGCAGCGTCGTCATGTGCCGATCGCTGGCGCACGATCGATACCTCGAGGCAGTAGGCGGCCACATACAGCAGGAGGGCGTCGACGGCCCAGGCGGCGGCCTGCGGGGTGACACCGCCGGCGAGCAGGATCGCCAGCATCCCCTCGCTGACGCGCAGGGTCTCGACGTCGGTGGGGGCCATGGCGAGCGCGGCACGGGAGATTCCCGGGTACTTCAGGTACTGGTCACGTATCTGGGTGCACACGCCGCGGATCTGCTCCCGCCATGAAGCGGGGTCGGGCGCGGGCAGTACGAGCTCGGCGCACAGCCGCCCGATGAGCAGCTCGTCGAGGTCGGCCTTGTTGACCACGTGGGCGTACAGCGAGGCGGGTCCGGTGTCGAGCACGCCGGCCAGCCGGCGCATGGTCAGAGCCTCGTAGCCCTCCGTGGCGATGACGGCCAACGCGGTGTCGACGACCTGGTCCACGGTGATCGGGGCCTTGCGGCGCCGCGGCCTGGGGGCGGCTTCGGCCTCGGGGGTCGGCGGCATGTGACGGGCCGCGCGTCGCTCTCTCGGGTTCACCCGACCACTATAACTTGACACGAACACTGTTCGTACATAGAACACTGCTCGTGAAGCTGAATGCGAACCAGGATGTGGACGTGACCGTGGTCGGAGCCGGGCCCGTAGGCCTCGTGCTCGCCGCGGAGCTGGCGCTCTCCGGGGCGACCGTGCAGGTGCTCGAGCGACTGGCCGAGCCGAGTGCGGCGATGAAGGCGGGGTCGATCAACGTGCCGACGGCCGAGGCACTGGACCGCCGCGGTCTGCTGCCCGCCGCCGAAAAGGTGCAGCGACAGATCCTCGAGCGGGTGGGGTCCTTCGCCCGCGGGGCCGACGACCAACAGGCCGGTGACGGGCGGCAAGCGTCCGAGCCGCGGTTCACCGGGCACTTCGCGGGAATCGTCCTCGACGCCGACCTCGTTGACTGGTCCGATGCCGACCTCGCCGCGCACGCCTCGGTCGCCGGAGCGAGGATGGTGCCGCAGCGTGAGCTGGAGGAACTGCTGGCCGGCCATGTGGCGCGACTCGGCGTACCGGTGCGTCGCGGCGTGGAGGTCACCGCCCTCGAAGACACCGGCGACGGCGTGCTCGTCGGCACCACCGCCGGCACGCTGCGCACCGAGTGGCTGGTCGGCTGCGACGGCGGGCGCAGCACCGTCCGCCGCCTCGCGGGCATCGACTTCCCCGGCACCGACCCCGAACTCACCGGATACCTGGCGGTCGCCGGCATCGCCGACCCGGAGAAACTCACGAACGGATGGGCGTGGTCGTCCCGAGGGGCGTACCGCTACGGTCCGCAGCCCGGGCGGGTGGTCACCGTGGAGTTCGGCGGCGGCCCCGCCGACCGCACGGCGCCGGTGACCCTCGACGAGTTGCAGAGCAGTCTGCTGCGGGTCTCGGGCACCGACGTCACGCTCACCGCGCTGCGCGGCGCCGCGACCCGCTGGAGCGACAACGCCCGCCAGGCCGCGACCTACCGGTCGGGCCGGGTGTTTCTGGCCGGCGACGCCGCGCACGTGCACTCGCCGTTCGGCGGTCAGGGGCTCAATCTCGGGGTCGGCGACGCGATGAACCTCGGCTGGAAGCTCGCTGCCGTGCTCGCCGGGTGGGCACCGGAAGAGCTGCTCGACACCTACGACGCCGAGCGCCGGCCGCTCGGTGCCTGGGTGCTGGACTGGACGCGGGCCCAGATCGCCGTGCTGCGCGGGGACGCCAAGTCGGCCGCGCTGCGGGACGTCTTCGCCGATCTGCTGAGCACTCGGGCGGGCACGACCTACGCGGTCAAGCAGATCTCCGGTGTGACACAGCGCGTCGACCTGCCCGGCGACCATCCGCTGGTCGGGCGGTACGTCCCCGACCTGTGGCTGGGCGACGGCTCCCGTCTGGTCGACCACGGTCACGGCGGCGGGTTCCTGCTGCTCGACCGCACTCCGGACGGCGCGTTCGCCCGCCTCGCCACGGCCTGGGGCGGGCGGGTGAGCGGGGTGACCGATGAACAGGCGACACCGACCGGGGTGTTGGTGCGCCCGGACGGGGTGGTCGCCTGGGCCGCCGACACCACCGGCATCGCCGCCGTCACCGGCCTCGAAGCGGCCCTGCACCGGTGGGCCGGTGCGCCGTCGTCCTCACCCGAGCACGCGCCGGTGGGCTGAAGCCGTGCTGGTCAGTTTCCGGTGCGGAGGCGGGCTCGGGCCGGCCGCAGTGTGGCAAGGGCCGCGATCCCGGCCGCGGTACCGAAGGTGAGGGCGGCCGGAACGCCGTTGCCGAGTGACGAGAACAGGTACACGGGGCCCCATACGGTGGCGGTGTCGTCGATCGCCATGTGCAGTGCTTGGCCGGCCAGGAGCCCCAGTACGGTGGCGCAGACCGCGCCTGCCGCCATGGCCGGGACCGTGGCGCGGGTGAGCAGACCGGGCAGCAGCCGCAGTGCCCACCACACGACCGCCAGCGTGACGACGTCGGCGGTCCGGTACAGCAGCCAGTGGCCCACTGGTGTGCCCGCCGGCCCCGACCAGCCGCCGAGCAGCAGCCACTGGCGTAGCAGGTCGCCCGGTTCGGACAGCAGTCCTGTGCCGCTGAACGAGGTCTGGATCCGGGCCGCCACCGGTGTGTAGGAGAGGACCACCAGTGACACCGCGACCACGGCGGTCCCGGCGCTCGCGGCCAGGCGGGCGGCGCGCGGCGGGACACTGTGCCGGGGCAGTGGCTGCGCACCCTTGGCGGTCAGGTGTGCCACCAGCACGGTGGGCAGAGCGGTCGCAAGCGACACGAACACCACGAGGGGCCCGCTCGAGGCGATCACGCCGGCCAGCTGCGGCAGGATCCGGTAGCTGCCGCGCTCCCGGGATGCGATCAGCCACGGCGCGGAGAGGGTCACGGCCAGTGTGGCGGCGACCGGGCCCCAGGCCCACAGCGCGAGCACCGTGGCGGGGGTGCGGCCCTGTCGTGGCGGAATCCTGCGGATGAGGAGCAGAGCGCCGGCCAGGAAGAAGACGAAGAGCGCCACGAATCTGATCTGCATGGCGGTGTGGTGCAGATGCGCGTACGGCGTGCCCGCGGTCAGGGCCGTCTGCTCACCCGTGCCCGCGTTCGCCGGCCCGTCGGAGAGCAGCGCGGTCGGGGGATCGTACGACCAGGGTGTGAGCCATCGTCGCAGTTCGCTGACGGACTGAACGTCGAACACGCTGGGGGTGCCGCGCAGTTGGAGTGCGTGTGTGCTCGCTCCCGCCCACCACAGCAACAGCGTGATCAGCACGCCCCCCACCAGTGCCGGTATCACCGCGCGCCGGTATGTCATGTGTCTTCCCCCGCCTTGGTCCTTGATCGCCTTGGCTCTTGCTCCGTGGATTCTCGATCAGCCGAAGAGTAGAGGGCTGGTGATCGCTGGGGCCTGAGTACGCGTACTCAGGCCCCCTCAACTGCTCGGAGCGACTGTCGTGGGCCACGTACCGGCCCAGGCGGGCCGGCCCAGGAACCACCGGGACCGACGGCACCCGGTCGCAGCGCCTCAGCGGCGCCGGGCGACGGTCACTCCGTCACGCACCGGCAGCATCACCGAGTCCACCCGCTCGTCGGCCGTGATCAGGTCGTTCAGGTGCCGCATCACCGAGTGACGCTCCTCCTGGTAGGCGGGGTCCAGCACACGGCCGCCGAGGAGGACGTTGTCCAGACCCACCGGCCCGCCGGGTCGCAACCGGCCACGATCTCCTCGTAGTGCGCCGGGCGGCTCTCCTTGTCGGCGTCGATGAACGCGATGTCGATGACCGGCTCCGCGTCGAGCGCACGCAGCGTCTCCAGAGCAGGGGTGATGCGCAGGCCGATCCGGTCGGCGACGCCCGCACGCTCCCGGTACGGCTTGCCTATCGTCGGATCGGCGGGTGGTGTGCTACCAGATCAGACACGCCTCATGCCGCGCGCCCCCACACCGCCGGGCCCGGCGGCCGTTGAGGGACGGGTCTGTGACGTGCGCGGCAGTGGCGAGGTGGGCCTACCCGGAGTGCTTGCCGTCGTACAGCGTGGCGTCGGCGGCCGCCTGCAACAGGCTCAGGTCGCGGGAGCCGACCGCGGCCGGTGTTACGGCACCGACCGAGGCGGCAACGGCGACGGAACGGCCGTCGTCCAGAACAACCGGGGTGCGCAGCATCCGGACCCTTCGAGCGTCGGCGGTGCTGATCGGAGGGCAGCGATCTCCTGCGCGATGCCGGGGAAGTGGCGGCGGAAGCCGGTGTTGCTCATGCCGGACTTGCCGGCCAGGGCCAGGACGCTCGGCTGAGTGCCGTTGTCACCCGCTCGCTGGCGGAGTTCGTCCAGTGCTGCCAGGACCCGGGGTTCATGGGGTGCGTCAACGCGGCGGGTCATGCGGTCTCCTGCTGGTGCTGAGACTGAGGAACGCGGTGATCTCGGCCCGTCGTGACGCGAGGCGGTGCCGCATGAGGGGCGGCAGCGGCGGCCGCGCGGCCAGGCGTCGGTCGATGCGGTCGAGTTCTGACTGCCAGGCTTCGGTGTTGCTGGTCAGAGCGTCGTTGCGGCGTGCGAGGGGTTGGCATTGGCTCTGTGAGTCCGCTCGCGCTTTTCCGGACCACCGAGGCGCCTGTGGGCAGCTGCCAGGGCGAGGGCCTCCGCCGCGGTGTCGGGCAGGGTCTCGCACGCCGGGGTTCTCCAGATGGGCAGTGCCCGGGTTGATGCCCCTGTGAGGGGTCGGCCTTACCGCCGCGCGCTGACCTGGCGGAAGGACGGATCTAGGACGGACGCAGGATCCGCACCGGTAGCTTCACACACATCGCGAGCGCCCGTCAGCGGGACGGCGCCGCACAGCTTCCGGTTGCCAGGACCATGGCTCCGGGGCCGACCTCAGGGGGGAACATGCCAGACTGGAGCGGAGGCCTCGCCAAGGCCGTCGTCACCGGGCTCATCGCTGTCAGCGGGCTGACCACCGGTGCAGGCAGCGCCCATGCCGCCGGTGCGTATGCGTGCCGCTCCGGGGACCCGAACCACCCCGGGCGATACGTGTCCGTGGTCGGCCGCTACGACCTGGTCGACCTCGACTCCTGCTACAACGTCCTGTCAGACGGCCGCACGATCGAAGCCAAGATCCCCTTCCAACAAGCCACCGGCGGCGGACTGACGTACTGCGCGCATGCACTCAACGTGAACAACATCTCCGGCCCTTGGGCCCACGACTTCGGCTGCACCTCCTCCTCCGAGCTGGGCGGATGGGTGTGGGCGGGTGAGGACCCCCCGTACGGTCCGTCATGGTCGGACTGGACCGCGCCAGCCGGCACGTACGTGATCTCCACGGGGGTCTGGTACCAAGGCCACTACTACGGTGACGTCCAGAGCCCGAGGACCACCATCGGGTAGCCGGAAGCGACTGGCAGCCGGTCAAGTGCTCCACAACGACATCACGCTGCTGTCCTTGCCCTACGAAGAGGGCGCCAGGAGCCGGGATCAGCCCCGGCGGAAGGCGCCCTCTCGCTGTGGCCGCAGGAGGCGCCCGATCGTGCGGCCGCAACCCCGCATGGGGGCGGTCGTCGAGGATCACGTGGCCGCCTTCCGCGAGCGTCCGTGGAGCCAGGCGAACGGCCTCCGGCCCCACGACACGTCCGCTCACGACTGGCCGGAATGAGCGCTGTGCGCAAGGGACCGTGCACGCCTGCCAGCAGCAGTGCGCTTTTCCGGCCTGGCCCGGCGGGTCGAGCTCGGTGTGGCAGTGCGGCCAATGGCCGGTACGCACCAGCCGTCCGTCTCGGGGGCCGCGGCAGAGACTGGTGCGGCATGAGCGGCAGGTTGAGGGAGCTGCCCCGCCGTGTTGGGTGTAGCGGTCGTCCGGATACGTCTTCTTCGTGATCGCGACCGTGGCCCCCAGCCACAGCACGAAGTCCCTGACTTCCGCTGAGGTCGCGTGGTTCCACCGGACATCGACGACCTGCAACCACCGCCACCAGCGCAGCAGGTCATAGGCGTAGCTGCGAACGCCGCCGGTCCGGTTATCCCGGGCGATGAAGTCGATCAAGAATCTGCGGACCGGCTGCACGACTCTCCCCTCCTCATCGAAGACCAGCCAGAGCACGACACCTTCGTCCGCGGCCACCCGTCCCACCGCGGTGGCTGGATGGTCCGGACATTACGGGATCGCTCCTCCAACTCCGTTGCGCTCCTTCGTCGTTCGGATGCGCAAGGTCTGCCGACTTGGCCAGGCGAGGGATGCGCTTCCTCCCGGCGTGTCCTCCGGTAGTCCGGTCAACAGCCCGGTGCCGGCCTCCTGTTCTCTCGCCCATTGCGAGCTGTTGCTGCTCCAGCGGACCGCGTAGCCGCGGTTCAAGCGGCTGATCAACACGCAGGGGCAGCACTAGGCCCTGGCTCCGAGGGGGAGCAGGGCTGTCGGTCAGTGCGGGCTCTCGTGTGAGGTGAATACTTCCATCAGTTCCCGGACGGGCGCGTCTGCCGTAGCCGGCCTGTTCGAGGTCGGTGACGGTGCTCAGCGCCGTGCGTTCGGTGATGCGGCAGACCGCGGCGATGTCGCGGAGCCGGGTGGCAGGGTCGCGTGCCATGGCGACCAGTACGCGGGCGTGGTTGGTGAGGAAGAGCCACCGCCCAGCCTGCTCGCTCACGGCTCCGTCCCTTCACCTCTGCAAACACCGTCAGAGCATCCTTGCGAAAACCATTGGTGCCCGGCTTGCTCCGCTGATGGACTGACGTCCTACGGTGAGTCTGCCGCGTGACGGAGGTAGTGGTTGTGACAGGCTATGACGTGCTTGCCGAGGTGTACGAATGGCTCATCTCGGATGCAAAGTTGCCTCCAGCCGAGTTCGCTGCGTCGTTCGACGACGTCCTCAATCTCCTGCCGTCGAACGCTCACGTCCTCGACTGTTCGTGCGGAACCGGACAGTTGGCGGTTGGCCTCGCCGGTCGTGGCATGCAGGTTGTCGCAACTGACGCCAGCGAGGCGATGGTTCGTCGGACCGGAGAGTTGTCTGAGGAGTTCGGGGCATCCGTCCGGGCCGTACGGGCGAACTGGGACGAGTTGCCCGACCATTTCCAGGACAACACGTTCGACATGGTGTTCTGCGTTGGCAACTCGCTTCACCATGCCGTGGGCGCGACAGGCAGGGGTGCTGCTCTGGAGTCGATGTCACGGCTTCTGCGCCCCGGCGGGCGCTTGGTACTCACATCCCGCACTTGGGAACTCGTGAGGGCCAGAGGTTCCCGGCTGGAGATCAGTGACCGACTCGTCCGCCGGCACGGTCGCGATGCCGTCGTGGTCTACCGCTGGGAGATTGCGCCGCATTGGGAGGAGGAGCACCACATCGAAATCGCGATCGCGCAAGTTGATGCGACCGGCTTGGTTCTTGTCCGCTCGGAACTGCTGTCCTGCTGGCCCTACCGGTACGAGGAACTCGAAGTCGAGCTGCACCGGGTCGGACTCCAAACGGAACTGAGCACGTTCGATCTTGAGGCCGAGAACTACATGGTGGTCGCGAGCAAGGTATAAACACCGGACTCTCAGTCCCTGGCCGGACCGCGCGGTTGCTCGGCGGATCACCGTCCGTCGTACTCGCCGACAACCCTGGCGGGGACGTCACCGGTCACCAGTCCCTTTGACGTCCTAGGCATGCCGCGACCGCCTCGCGCATCAGGGGATGCTGGCAGGGAGACTCCGGAGGGGCTGCGCTGGGTGCTGTTGTCGGTGCGCCGGTTCAGCTCGGTGCGGAGTTCGTGGATGACCTGGGCATAGACGGCGACGGCGGTGGCGACGACCTCGGTGACGACCCACGGATCGGCCCGGATCTCGCCCTCGGGCATCTTGTCGTCGGCATCGTCGCGGACACCTTTCCAGTGCCTGCCGCGCAGGAGGACCAGGCCGTGGGCGTGGTCTCGTCCGACGCAGCCGCGTTCCAGACTGAGGACTTCCCCTGCCCGCATCCCGACAGGTAGCTGATCACGGTGAAGCAGGCCGTGCTCAGGTGCCGGGCCAGGAAACCGGCCTCGGTGTAGTCGATGGCCCCGGCGTGCCAGGGCCGGCCGTCCAGCCGCCCGGTGACCGGCGCGTCCAGCGGCGCGCCGTCGATGACGGGCAGTGCCATCTCGGCGAAGACGGTGCGGTTGCTGGGGGCGTTCAGCGCGCCGCGGGCCGTGTCGAGCACCTCGCCCAGATGCGAGAGGCTGACCCGGAGCGTGCCGTCGTTGTCCCGGAGGCCGGGAAGCGGACGACCCTGCTCGCGGTAGTCGCTCAGCAGGACGCGCAGCTCGTCGGTCAGCGCGCCCTCCGGGCGCCGCGGTGGGGGAATGGCCCGGCCCATGCGGCTGCGGCCGCTGCGCTCGCTGAGCACGAGGTATTCGTCGAAGGCGGCGGTGATGTCCTCGGCGAAGGTCTCGATGAACCGCAGGGCCCGGACCAGCAGCGCCGACATCGTCTCGGGATGGATGCGGGGTGTCCGGTTCTCTTCGCGGATGGCGCGCCGCTGCTGGAGGATGTCCTGGATGCGCTCGCCGCGCCAGGGCGGTGTTTGCGGCAGCCGGTCGGCCTCGGGCAGCAGGTCCCGGTAGGACCACACCCGGTTCACGATCGAGAGCCGGTCTTTGCGCTGGGCGTGGCTGGTCTCGGTTGCTTTGACGTGCGCGGCGCAATCATCGAGGTCGGCCAGGGAGACCTCGCCGAAGCAGGTCCGGCCGCGGCCGTGGAGCCCATCGGTGAACGGCCGGAGGTTGCGGAAGGTGGAGGTGATGGTGGTGACCGCCAGTGTGCGCGGGCGGAAGTAGAAGGTGGAGACGCCGGCGCTGGTGTGGTTGAGCAGCAGCCATGTGAGCGTCTTGACCGTGTGCAGGATCGCGGCGAGCTCGGGGCGTCGACGTCGTCGGCGTTCAGGGCGTCCTGAACTTGCTGGAGGGCGAGCTGGGCGATGCCGAGCGAGGCAGGCCCCGGTCCAGGCGGGGTCCGTTGACTGCACTCACTCCGGTGGTCCGCTCGCTCTGGGGACCGTCGGCTCACAGGACAGTGATCAGGAGGCGGAGACCAGCAGCGCGGGCTGGCGCAGAGAAGCGGGGATGTGCTGACCATCGTGCCACTGCGCCAACCAGCGACAGGAGCTGACGAGTTTGGCTGCGGAATCTGCATGTGGCGGGGAACATGCCGTACGACGCGGGCAAGCAGAGCCGGGGCAAGGGGGAAAAGTGAGCGCTGGGGCCAGGATGCCGTTGCACGTCGACATCAAGTTCGTGTGGAGGCATCCGGACGGAGAGTTCAGGGACTGGCGGCCGCCGACCGGAAACGGCGAGCGTGTCATGGTCGCCGAAGTTGCCTTCCGGAATGGACATGGTGAGCTGGCGGGCCAACTAGCGAGCCATGCCAGCCAAGAAGGCTTGCAAGCAAGTGTCGACCGCTTCCTCTACGCCGCGCCTGGCGCCGACTACTCGACCCTCATCGGGGCGACGGTCACGATCCTTGGGGCTGCTGGGGGCATTGGTGGGGTTGCGGCTGTTCTCAAGACGTTCTTTGAGCGCAACAACGGCAAGAAGGTCACCTTCGGTCAAGACGGTGAAGTCCTGGGCGTCGAAGGACTGAGCGCTGACGAGATCGTCCGTCTCCTTGAAACGCTCCGTGACCAGCGCGTGAATGAGGAGAACGCAGGAAGCGGCGCGCAGGAGCAGGGGGTTTCGAGGACGGTGCCGGAGCAGACCATCAGCCCGGCGCCGGTAGTTCCCGCCGCCGTCGAGCTGGAGCCGGTTCCCGAACCGAATCGATCTCGGCTTCATCGCCTTCTCGCTCGTCTTCGAAGCCGGTGAGTGAACCCGGGGCGGTCCGCCCCTGGGCATCGATGTCGGGTGCCGCAGACCTACGGCCCGGCTTGCGCCTCCGCGGGAGCCCGGCACTCCTGAGCTGGGGGGAGACAGTGGAGCCGGACTGGCAGACGAGAACGTTCTCCAATGGGCCACAGCGGAAGGATCTCCGGGCCGAAGCGGTCGTGCAGGTACCGACTTTCGATGTCGCCGGCGCCCCGAGCCTCGACCGCTGCCGGCCGTCGTGCGCGAACATCGCACGCACCGACCGCCACGCCGACGAACTCGCGCAGCACGTACAGACGTTGGAGAAGCAGGCCGCCTCGGAGGCCATGCCCGCACCGCTCGCCGACCGGTTCACCCGATTTGCCGACCATCTACGTGGTCCGGCAGACCGCCACAACAACGATCGCGTCCACTCCCAGGAGCCGACCCCATGAGCCCCGTCGCAAGCCCGACCGCATCCGTGCCGCGATGGACCGCATCCTGCGCGGCACACCCGAACGCTCCAACGGCGCCCTGACGATCGTCGCCCTCGCCGTCGAAGCCGGTGTCCTGGGACGGCAGGCACAGCTGCGTGGCATCAGTCAGTATCGAGGCCATCGATCAGACGGTTGAGGAACCGGGTGAAGGTGGCGTCGGGAGTGAGGGGACGGCCGGGGGCCGAAAGGGCTTCGGCGAGTTCCGGGTGGCAGCCGTCGGCGGCGACAGCGGCGAGGTAGCGGCCCTCGGCTGCGGCCCGGTCCGGTGATCGTGAAGCTGCGGCCTGCGCGATCTCATGGGCGACGTGTCCGGCCACGAATGCGGTGATCTGGGCGAAGACCTCTAGCTTCGCCGCACCGTCCAGCCCGGTGGGCCGCAGGACGGCGAGCACGTGTTCCAGGAAGGCCAGCGTGTTGGGGCCCGGAATGCGACGGGTAGACAAGGCGACGGGCAGCCAAGGGTGGCGCAGCATGTGGGCGCGCTGCAGCCGGGCCACGGTCTTCAGATCGGCACGCCAGTCGCCGCTGGGTGGGTCCGTGGCGGTGAGTTCGCCGCTGACGTGGTCGACCATCAGTTCCAGCAGCGTCTCCTTGTCAGGGGCGTAGCTGTAGAGCGACATGACGCCCGCTCCCACCTCGGCGGCCACCCGCCGCATGGTGACCGCGTCGAGTCCTTCCGCGTCCGCCAGAGCGACGGCTGCCGCGGTGATCGTCTCCCGGCTGAAGGAGGGTCTGCGGCCCCTGCGGGGCTCGGCGGGACGCAGCCAGAGCTGTTCGGGATCGACGCTCCCGGCACCGGACTTTCCGTCACTGGACACGGCCTCGCACTCCTTCCCCTGGTTGTTGAGGCGGCTCTTGCCAAGGTCATCCAAGCATCCTCTATTCTCGTACGTCGTACGAGAATAGAGGAGGGGAACGATGCCATCACGCACGCCCGACGCCGTAGCCAGACCCGCCTGGGTGCCACCCGCCGGAAAACCGCCGCTGTCCTCCCGCATGATGAGGGCGACCTGGCGAGGTCTGCCGGCGAAACGGCACGAGGCCGGATGGGAGCCGGGACTGTTGGTGCCGGCCGCCGACGGCAGCCCGTTGATCACTGACCACTACTTCCCGCGCGCCCAGGGCGACTTTCCCACCCTCCTGGTCCGCTCGCCCTATGGCCGAGGCCTGCCGTGGTCGCCCCAGTACGGCCTGCTCTTCGCCGAACAGGGCTTCCACGTGATCCTGCAGAGCTGCCGCGGCACCGGAGGTTCGGGCGGCATGTTCGATCTGTGGCGCAACGAGGCCGCCGACGGCCAGGCCACGGTGTCCTGGCTGCGCGAGCAACCCTGGTTCAACGGAACACTGGGGACCGTCGGCCCCAGTTACCTGGGCTACGTGCAATGGGCCCTCGCTTTGGACCCGCCGCCAGAACTGAAGGCAATGGTGGTGCAAGTAGGGCTGCACGATCCCTACGCCCTGTTCCACGCAGACGGTGCGCTTCGCCTGGAGAACGCCCTCGCCGTGGGCGTGGGCATGAACTACCAGCACCAGGGCATGGCACCGTTCCTCAAAGCGACGCTGCGCCTGCAGCGCCGCCTGCGCGACGTCACCACCGCCCAGCCCCTGCGTGGGGCGTACGTGTCAGCCTTCGGCAGCGAACTGCCTTGGCTGGACGACGTGATGGCACACCCGGATGCCAAGGACGCCTACTGGCACGGCGCATCGTTGGCGGAGTCGGCGGAGCGGCTCCGCGTGCCCACGGCTCTGATCACCGGATGGCACGACGCACTGGTCGACCAGAGCTTCGAGCAGTACGACCGGCTGCGCCAGGCCGGATGTGAGACCGCCCTGCTCGTCGGTCCCTGGACCCATACTTCCGCCCTGCAGCAAGGATGGCCCGAGGTATTCGCCGAGAGCCTCGCGTGGCTGCGCGCCCACCTGGACGCCGATCCCTCCGGCCTGCGTCCCACCGCGGTGCGTGTGCACATCGGCGGCGAAAACGCCTGGCGGGACCTCGAGGACTGGCCGCCAGCCGCAGCTGCCACCTCGTGGTACCCCGTCCCTGGCGGACATCTCACCCAGCAGGCCCCCGCAGACTCCGCACCCGTGACGGCGTTCCGCTACGACCCGGCCGATCCCACCCCCTCCCTCGGCGGCCCACTGCTCTCCCGCACCGCCGGTCCCCGGAACAACGCCACCCTGGAGGCACGAGACGACGTCCTGACTTTCACCGGCCCACCACTGACCGAGCCCATGGACATCCTGGGACCGGTCTCCGCACGGCTGAGCATCTCCACGGACACCGGACACGCCGATGTCTTCACCCGCCTGTGCGACGTGGACCCACAAGGCCGCTCCGTCAACATCTGTGACGGGTTCAGCCGACTCCGGACGGCCGGACAGGCGCCCTCGCAGGTCACCGTGCCGATGAGCTCCACCGCCCACCGCTTCCCCGTCGGCCATCGCATTCGCTGGCAGATCAGCGGAGGCGCTCACCCACGCTACGCCCGCAATCCCGGCACCGGTGAGTCGCCGGTAGACGCCACCACCTTCACACCGGTGCGCATCACCCTCCACACGGACTCGGCATTGGTACTGCCCAGCAGCTCTGGGCTCACGTGATTCGTCAGTCCTCCGGGGAACGGCCGACGAGCCGGGTCGTCCGGCCCGGCTCACTCCTCCACGCCCTCTTCGCCGTCCAGGCCAACCAAGTCAGGGTTTCGCAGCAGCCACCCGGCGGCCGCGACTGCGCGGCACTCGGGTGATCTCGCGGCGGCGCTTCTTGCGGTGGCGCGGGCGGGGAATGAGCACGAGCAGTTCCTCCAGCCGTCGATGGACAGCGCTACGCCCCGCTGACGTCGTGCTGGTGTCGGCGGGGCGCAGTGGGTGGTGCGCGTGCAGCCAGGCGATCTGTCAGGTCCTCGCCGGACCCGCAGGGCGGGGGGCGAGGGCCAGGCAGGGCGTCAGGTCTCAGCGAATGCTGCGGGTGCGGAACAGCCTTGTGGCACTGCCGCAGCTGGTCCAGGCACGTGGAGTACGCGTGCCGCAGAGCGCTGCGGTCACAGTGCACCGTGGTGCACCTGCGCGCGGCGCCGCAGGTGCACGTCCAGGCATAGGGCTAGGGAAGGGAGTCCTCACGGGTGGCGGTGACCTTGACGGGGCGGCCGTCGTGGAGTCCGTGGTAGGCGCCGACCCAGACCTCGCTCTGCTGCAGCTTCATGGGGTTCCGTTCGGGTCCGGTTATGCGCCCCGGTCGGGCGCGCCATCAGGCGGGCGGTGCTGGAACGGGCGGAGCGGCTGAAGGTCAGCGCTTGAGCGGGTGGATGTGTCGGCTTCGTCGCCAAAGTGGTCACTCGACGGGGTGGGGGAGGGGGTGGCGTGGAGGTGGCGGGCGGGGTTGAACTGGGACTGGAACCGCGGCGGGTGGTTGTGAACGATGGGCCGCAGGGTCAGGCCGCGAAGGTCGAAGATGCTGGCCGGCGCCCACATGAGGGCGGCCAACCCGGTGGCGGCAGCGCGGCCTCCGGCCGGGGAGGCGGACCAGACCATGGCGAGGCTGCCGATGCCGAACAGCATCCAGGCGTTGCGGGCGCCGGCGCTGCCGAGGAAACCGCCGATGACTCCGAGCAGTCCGGCTGGCTGCCAAACGCGTACAGGGCGGCGGGGGCGACGGCAAGGTGGGCGGCCTGGCCGGCGAGGAACACCCGGATGGGGTGGTCGACCGTGCCCCACAGTCCGCTGCCGTCACCGGCGTTGGAGGCCGAGACGGCGGACAGGCCCTTGAGGGTGGCGCCGGCGATGTCACCGGCGGTGTCCATCATCATGACGATGAGGCTGACCCCGGCGATCAGTGCGGCCGCCTTGATCCAGTTGGCGATCTCGTGCCAGATGGCGTGCCGGGCCCGGAAGACCTCTTCCCACCGCCAAGCCGATGGGTTCGCGGATTCTCGGGGTGGATCGCGGGGAACCGGAGGGGGACGTGGCGCCCGCTGGCGGAGTAGCCGACGGGTTGGGGCGTGACCGAGGTACGCGCCAAGGGGGCGACTAGGGCGTGTTGTGAAAGTGCTGGTCAACAGCGTCTCGTTGAGGACTGTGACCAGCACGGTCGCTTCTGTGACAGCAAGTGGCCGGTCAGTACACCAGCAGGTCGATCACACCCGTCAGATCCTCCTCGCCGCTGCCTTCGGCCAGGCGGCGGCGCAGCAGCTCGAAGTAGGGGCTGAGCAGTTGCGGGCTGACACCCTGCTCCTCGGCGGTTCTCAGGAAGGTCGGTGTGCCGGCTACCTGCATGGCGAGGTTGGAGACGACGCCCTTGGTGTAGTCGCCGCTCCGCAGATGGTCGGCGGTCTGGTGAACTGCCGGGGCCATCGCGACGAGCCAGTCGGCCAGCAGCGGGGCGAGCGCTGCTGGGTCGATGTCCTCCTTGCGGATCAGGGCGAAGGCGTGCGCGGCCCCGGCGAACATCCCGTACATGGCGCTGAGCAGGGCCACGTCGTGCAGGGCCGCGAAGCCCGCGTCCTCGCCGACGTAGGTGGTGCCGACTGGGACGACCAGGGTCTCCTGGTGTCGCTCGAACAGCTCCCGCGAGCCGCTGTAGAAGACGTAGCCGCCGGCTTCGGGGACGCCGATCATCGGAGGAACAGCCATGATTCCGCCGTCCAGGTAGCGGGCGCCGCGTTCGCGGGCCCACTCGGCGCGGGCGCGGGCCTGGGCAGGGGTGCTGGTGGTCAGGTTGACCACGTCCTTGTCGGCCAGGTCGGTGTCGACCAGCACCTCGTCGACCGAGGTGTCGTCCAAGAGACAAACGACGATCAGGGTGTTCGCTGCGACCGCCTCAGCGACGTTGTCCGCGACCCGTGCACCCTCGGCGGCGAGTGCCGCGGCGCGGGCTGGGGTGCGGTTCCAGACGGTGAGTGGGTGGCCGGCGGCAAGCCAGGTGCGGGCCAGCGCGGTGCCCATCGCGCCGAGGCCCAGCAGCGTGACGGGAGTTTTCTCAACAGTGTTGCGTGTCATGCCGATTAGGCTGGTCGCAGGGCCGGAGGTGATCAAGTACGCACTTGGTTGTGGGTGGTTACCCCGGGGTGAGCGAGCACGTCAGAAGGGTGGGGGGCATGACGACGCTGAACCGGCCGGGCGCACCAGACGGACACGTCTGCGGGATCGATGCCGCGATGGAGGTGATCGGCGGCAAGTGGAAGGTGCTGATCCTCTGGGCGCTCCACGAGCACCCCTACCGTCGCTTCGGCGAGCTGCGTCGACTGCTTCCCGGGATCACCGAGAAGGTGCTGGCCTCTCACCTACGTGAGCTGGAAGCGGACGGCGTCGTGCACCGCGTCTCCTACGACGAGGTGCCGCCCCGCGTCGAGTACTCACTGACCGCGGACGGGGTGCGCCTCAACGTCGCACTCCAGCCGCTGGCCGCCTGGGGACGCGAGCGGCCGACCACTCGAGGGCTAGAGGAGAAGAGAGGCTAGGTTCTGTTGTGAACGTGCTGGTCACAGCCACTCGTTGATGGCCGCAGCGAGGTGAATCTTCGTGGTCAGCCCGCCGCGGAACCGCGCGGGCGCCCGCGGCGTGCCGATGGGCACGGTAGACGGTGGAGTCCACGCTGACATCCCAGATGATCAGGTCCCTCGCGCCGGTCTCGGTCTGGAGCTGTTCCAGGATCCACTTCCATGTCCCGTTGCGCTGCCACCGCCGGAACAGGTCGTAGACCCGATCCCACGGACCGTATCGCTCGGGCACGTCCCGCCAGGGCGTTCCGGCGCGGGCACGCCACCGAATGCCGTCGATCAGCTGCCGCCCGGTCCACATCGGCGGCCGCCCCGGCTTTTTCCCGCGCGGCAGCAGCGGCTCCAGCCGTGACCACTGCGCATCCGTCAGATCTCCACGCACCACAGCACATGATCACCACAAGCAAGATCCACTTTTGGGACAGACCCTGGATGATCTTGAAGCCCTGATGGCTCGGCCCCCGCATTTCAGAGGGACACGCGCGCTGTTCTGCCAGCGGCAGAACAGCGGCCGGGCCGGGCTCGACGATCACTACAGTCCAGTCTCATGACGACGATTACGACGCGTACGGTCGAGTACCCGGCCGACGGTTTGACGATGATCGGGCACCTCGCGCTCCCGGCCGGTGTCGACCGCCGTCCCGCGGTGCTGCTCGGACCAGAGGGCACGGGGCTCAGCGACGTCGAGCGCCGCCGGGCCGATGCCCTCGCCGAGCTGGGATACGTAGCGCTGGCCTTCGACCTTCACGGCGGGCGCTATTTGGGTGACCCGGAGGAGATGCTTGCCCGTTGCATGCCACTGCTCGCTGATCCCGACCGGATGCGGGGCATCGGCCATGCGGCGCTCGACGTGTTGCGCACCGAACCGCGGACCGACCCCGACCGGATCGCCGCCGTCGGTTACGGCACCGGGGGCGCCATCGGGCTGGAACTCGGGCGTGCTGGCGTCAGCCTGCGCGCGATCGGGACAGTCAACGCACTGACCACGGGCCGACCGGGCGAGGCGGCGCGCATTCGCTGCCCGGTGTGGGCCGGGGTCGGGTCGGAAGACCCGATCATGCCGCCCGCGCAACGGGACGCATTCACAGCCGAGATGCAGGCCGCGGGCGTCGACTGGCGCCTCACGGTCTACGGCGGCGCCTTGCACGCCTTCCACCACCCGCCGGTCGACCACACCGTGCGCCCCGGCGTCGGCTACCACCCACAGCACGCGCAGCGAGCCTGGCGCGACGTCGTCGACCTGCTCGCCGAGTGCCTGCCCGTGACGGAGGGCCTGGGGGCATGACCCAGGTAAGCATGCTGCAAGCTCTTGGATCTCTTCACCACCCGGCACATCCAACGCCGTCTCCGCACCCTGGCCGGCCGTGACCGCTCACCAACAGCCAGACCCAGCAGGCCCGCAACAAGCTCTACCTGGCAATCAACTTCCTCGACCACCTCGCCCAGCGCGGACGCGCCCTGGCCGACTGCACCCAGGACGATGGCGACACCTGGTACGCAGGCGGCAACACCGCCCGGCGCCTCACCCACTCCTTCCTCCGCTGGGCCATGCAGTCCAAGCACGTGCCGATGGTCACCATCCCGCACCGCTCGACGGCGAATCCCGCGCCGGCCACCCAGCGCCAACGGCTCGCGCTACTGCGACAGCTCGCGAACCGCGACGACATCCCCCTCCAGGACCGAGTGGCCGCCGTCCTTGTCCACCTCTAAGCTCAGCCGCTTACCCGGATCACCAGGCTCAGCAGCGACGACGTCCAGCACGGGGACGGCAATGTCCTCGTGCGGCTCGGCGACCCACCGTCGCCCGTTCCCGCCCTGTTCGACGGAATGCTGCTCAACTACCTGGGGCAGCGACCCAACACCAAGACCGCGACCAACCCCAATGCCCGATGGCTCTTCCCCGGCCGCCGGGCCGGACAACCCATGACCCCGGAAGCCATGGCACCTCGCCTCCGCCAACTGGGCTCCCCGACCCGGCCAGGACGCACAGCGGCGATCCGCCAACTCGTCCTCCAGGCCCCAGCTCCGGTGATCGCCCGAATGCTCGGCCACAACGACGACCACACCACCCGTCTCGCCGAAGAGGCCGGAGGAACCTGGCGTCACAATGCCCCCGGTGACCACACCCGCTGATCACAAGCCCACCAGGCGCCGCTTGACCTTACCGCTGGCGGCAAGGTTGAACGATGACCGGCATGGACAGCAGCACCGCACCCCAGATCAGCAGGATCGTCGCCGTCACCGGGGCCGGCACCGGGATCGGCCGGGCCACAGCCCGCGCTTTCGCCGCCGAGGGCGCCCACGTCCTCGCCGTCGGCCGACGGGCCGAACCACTCAACGAGACCGCCGCCGGGCACGACCGAATCACCCCGCTGGCGGTCGACATCACCGCCGCCGGTGGCCCCGAGCTGATCGTCCAGACCGCGTTGGAGATGCACGGCCGGTTGGACGTGCTGGTCAACAATGCCGGCATCGTGCACAGCGGTGCCCTCGGCGCGCTCACGCCGGAGATGATCGCTCCGCAGATCGCCACCAACCTGATCGCACCTATCCTGCTGGCCCAGGCCGCGCTGCTGTCCCTGGAGGCATCCGGCGGAGTGATCATCAACGTGAGTACATCGGTCGGGCAGCGGGCCTGGCCGGGCAGCTCTGTCTACGCGGCGACCAAGACCGCGCTGGAGACGCTGACCCGCAGTTGGGCGGTCGAGCTGGCACCTCGCGGGATCCGAGTGGCGGCGGTCGCGCCAGGCGCGATCGACACCCCCATCGGCGAGCACCAGGGGCTGACGCCTGAACGAATGGCCGCAGTCCGGGAGTGGCAGCTGGCACACACCCCGTTGGGCCGGATCGGCCAACCGGAGGAGGTGGCCTGGGCGATTACCCGGCTTGCCGCACCGGCCGCGTCGTTTGTCACCGGGGTCGTACTCCCGGTCGACGGCGGGGCGGTCGTGGCGTGATAGGAATTGCACCCCAGAGGGGGGAGCGGGTGCAGATCGGTGAGCTGGCCAAGGCGACTGGGGCGACCGCCCGTGCGCTGCGGCATTACGAGCAGGCGGGGTTGATCTCCTCGGAGCGTGCCCTCAATGGTTACCGCCTCTATGACGAGCGGGCGGTGGTGCGGGTCCACAACATCCGCTACCTCTTGGCCGCCGGGCTGACCCTGGACGACGTGCAGGTCTTCCTACCGTGTCTGGACGGAGACATGACCACGGCGCCACCGTCTGACAAGGGCATCCAGGTCGCAGTGGAGCGACTGGCAGTCCTCAACGAACGCATCGCCGCCCAGACCGCAGTCCGGGACCGCCTCCAGGCCGCACTGACGCCAGTCAACCAGTGACCGGATCCGGCCAGTGGCCTGACCGCTCGCCTCACTACAGAGAATCCGGAAGAGCCGGCGCCTCCCTACCCCGGCGGCCACACAGTGACCCCAGACCCTCACTCGTTGAGGAATAAGCGACTACCAATTACCCGTGGTCGCCAGTGCTGTACCCCGGGTCCGGGACTGCCGATCAGGCTTGGGTGGGCTCTGGCCCGAATCGGTGGGGGTGGGCTGCTCTGACGTACTTCAGTGCGGTCGTGTCGGAGATCCGGAAGACGCGCATCAGGCGCACGGGGTCGGCAGTTTCGTGTGCCTCATCGAGCAGCCGGAGGGCCGTTGGGGGCGACCGCGGTGACCTGCGTGACGATCAGGTGCGAATTGGTCTGCGGGGCCAGCGCTCAGCCCGTGCGCGAAGCCAGTCGCTCAGGAGCTTCATGGTCAGTTCGTCGAGATGGGCGACGTGATCACCGATGCGGCGGCGGACGACCAAACGCCCTGCCGGACAGTCGAGGCCGGTCAGGAGCTGATGGCGGATGTCGCCATCGCGGTCGGTGCCTTTTACCTGCGGCCACACCTCGGCCTTCCACCCCTCGATCGCGTCCGTGCCGGCGCAGCAGCTTCCACTCGCCCTGGATGGTGCAGCCGACGCGGAACGTCCGCCCGATCAGCAGCTTGACCCGCTTCAGCGTCCAGCCCTGGAACTCATGCGCGTACAGCATGACGACGTCGTACCGCAACGATCAAGAACCGTCACTGCCGGACGGACCTGCGCATGCCCAAGGCGCGCGGCACTGCTCCGCTCAGTGCGTGTTCTTCTTGAAGCACACGACGTAACTCGTCGAGCCGACCTGGGTCAGGGAGCCCGTGGCTCCCTTCACGTCCCAGCAGGACATGTCGGTGACGGCGTCCTTGAACCGCTTCAGCACTTTGTAGTCGGCGTGGGCGTCACCGCAGTCGTGCTTCTTGATGTGGGGGTCCTTCTCGGTGCCGGTGTTCTCGAAGCAGTCACCTGCCTGCACGCTGTCGGCGTCATCCGAGCCGCTGCTGAAACCGTTGACCGCGATGGACGCGGCGACGGCCGCGATGAACAGTCCGAGGATGATCCTGTTGCGGATGACTTTGCGGCGGTCCGGCTGGGGCGCGCCGAGCGGCGGCAGGGTGGTCAAGGAGTTCCCCCTCAAACATGGTGGTGCTCTGTGCTGAGCGCCGAAGACTAACCGAAGTCGAGCGGCGGCACCCAACTCGCCTGCCGAACCAGGGCATTCCCGGCGGCCCGCATCAGGAGCCGGCACGCGGCGATCGAAGCCGCTCCAGACGAGGTGCCTCTGCGCGAAGCACCAGGAGCCGCCGCGCGCCTCCAGACGAGCTGGCGGTCCGAGCCCTAACGCCGCAGCTAGAGTGAGCGGGTGGTCGAACGTGATGTGACGAAGGTGCGTGCGGTGCTGCCCGCCCACGCGGTGGACGTCGGGTCCGACCCGCTGGACCGGCCGGCGCGGAACTCAGTGGGCGGCTGGCCCTTCCTCGACGACGCCCAGGAATGGCCCGAGTGTTTCTGCGGCGAGCGGTTGGCTCTGTTCTTCCAGCTCGACATACCCCAGGACGTGGAGGTTTTCGGTGGAGACCACCTTCTGGTCTTCCATTGCCGTGCGCACAACGACGCATCCGAGGCCGAGTTGGTGAACGGCCGGCTCGTACCCCGGTACTGGGACGCTCCGCAGCCGCCGTACCCGCGCCCGTTCTGGCGTGTGCTGCTCCAGCGCCACGCGGCGCTGCCGGCGACGCAGCCCGAACCGTCTCTCCGCGCCCTGCCGTTGACGCTACGCCCCTTCACGGACACCCCCGACTCGCAAGGGTTCGGATCCCAGACCTTCAAGGTGGGCGGTACGCCGTCCTGGGCACAGGACCCCGAGAGCTACAGGTGCGCGTGCGGCGCCGACCTGGTGTACCTCTGCCAGGTGCCGGAGGGCATGCGTTTCTCCGTCCACCCCGGCCAGCCGGAGCAGCCCTACTGCATCAGCGCCGACACGTACTGGCTGTTCCTTGGCAACGAGGTCTACCTGCTGGCGTGCCCGGCCCACTGCGACCCGGCGGCGGTGTGGCCGGTGAACCAGAACTGACCCCTCCGCATTGCGCCTTCACCCGTATGCCGCTCTCGCGGACGCCGTCCTGGTCCACTGCGGGGAGTGGATCGCCGACCTGGTGCAAGACGAACCGGACTTGACTCCCGAGCGGCCGTCACCCGTCCACGGGAACACATCCGTTGTCAGTGGTGTGCGCTTCACTGTCCGTCATGGAGCTCACGCAAGCGACCGTCAACGACCTGCTGGCTCAACTCGGCCCGGCGGACGGCCATACATACCTGCCCGGCGACTTGGACCCGCAGAACCTGACCGACCTGCTCGCCAGCAGGTACGGCGTCCCGCGCACCCTCGTCCTGGACGGCTTCACCGATCCGACGGTCGACGAGTCCAGGGGCGCGGCTCTCCTCGTCCCCTTCGCGGACCGGGCTGTGAAGATGCGGGCATGGGCGGACGCGGACCAGTGGGTCGGCACGGGCACGGCGCGAGACGCCGAAGGGGTCGAGCGGCCGGTCCTGGTGGTCGCTCGCAGGCAGGTGCCAGAACCTTTGGCGGTTGCTCCGGACGAGGACGAGGACGTCGACTGGATGGAGCGCCTCATACGGATCACCGCCTGGACGCAGCCCGCCCAGCGGCCGGACGTGAACTGGGCGGAGGTGGAGTCGCGTCTGGGCACCGCGCTGCCGAACGACTACAAGCGCATGGTCGAGACGTTCGGCGAGGGCGCTTTCGATGGAGACCTGGACCTGATCCAGGAGCCGTGGACGGATCTCAGGGAGGACGGGCTGCTCATCTGGGCGGGCACGGAGCACGAGGACCTGTACTGCTGGAGGGCCGAGGGCGACGACGCCGACCGCTGGCCGGTCGTGGTCCGGTCCTTCGACGGCGAGGACGTTCCCTTCGACTGTCAGGCCGCAGAGTTCGTCTGCCGCATCCTCGTCGACCAGGACCACCGGTTCTCGCTGGCCCGCTATTTCGACACCCACTGGTTCATGAGCTACGGCGAGAGCGAGTGACCGACCCGCGCCCCGGAAGGCGCAACGCGGCGGGCACCCGGCCGACCGTAGAGGGCGGCAGGCGGGAGACCGGTGGCGTCGGTGATCAGGTCGTGTGTGCCGCCCGTCCTGCCTCGGTCGACAGGCTGAGCCACCCGCCTCGAAAACAGGTGTACGTGCGGGCATTGGTCATCAGCTCGCTCACCGTCAGCCGAGCTGGTCCAGGGGTTTGTTCCGGCTTCTGGCGGATGCCCGGTCCGGAGCTCCCACAGGGGCGTCCGGCTGGAGTCACCGCGATGCCGCGATCGATGCCGTCGTGAGTCTGTCCACGGCCGTCGCGACCGCCTCGGGGCTGGAGATCATCGTCAGGTGCCGGGCGCCCGGGATGAGCGTCGCGGGTGGTGCGCCGATGCGCCGGGCGGTTTCCTGCGGAGTCCGCCGGCTGAACACGTCGTCCTCGGCCCCGAACACCACCGACTTGGGCAGGCGTACCCCGGCGAGCCGCGCCACCTGGTCGGCGGGCAGACCTGGCACCCCGGCGGCCAGCATGCTCCAGAGCGCGTCCTCCGCGCCCGGCACCCGCAGTGGGCGCCGCCACTGATCCAGGCCGGCGGCGTCCAGGTGCGGACAGGCAGGCCCGCACTGTGCGTCGTACACGCTGCGGATCACGGCGTCGATGCCGAGCCCGAGCCGGAGCAGGCTGGTGCGGTACGGGTCGATCAGGACGTACCTGAAGGCCGGCGGCGGCCCGGCACCGGTGTCGAGGGCGTCGCCGTCGAGGAGCATCACACCCCCCAGCCGGTCAGGAGCCCGCAATGCGGCCTCGGTGACCACGGCGGCTCCGCTGGAGTGTCCCACCAGCAGCGGGCGCTCGCCCCGACCGCCGAGGTGCATGGCGTCCAGGAAGCCCAGGAGCTGCCTGGTGAAATGGTCGACGGTGTACGGGCCGTGGCGCTCGCTGTATCCGTCGCCCGTCAGGTCGAGCGCGTACACCCGGTGGTGCTGGGCGAGCAGCGGGGCAAGGCGCGACCAGGTGTCCACGGATTCGAAGGCACCGTGCACCAGGACGACCGGTGGGCCCGCCGTGCCCCAGGTCTGGTACCGCGTGCGGATGTCGGCGGCCTGCACGTACCTGAGCCCCCGTGGCGGCGCGGCACGCCCGGCCGTGACGCCGTTGTAGACGAACGAGGCCGCCGTGACGACCAGTAGTACGACCGCACAGCCCAGCGCGGCGCGCCGCAGCCACCGTCGCAGCCGGGAGCGGCGCGGCCGGTACGCGTGCTCGGCAGGGAGCGACGGGGGAGCGGGCGCCGGTTGGGCGACCTCATCTCCGTCGTCGTCCCCGGGTTCGGCTCCAGGTCGGTGAAGATCAGCTCTCACAGCCCACAGCATTGCCCATGGCACACCGGCGGTCATCCTGCGGGGGGAGCGATCGCGACTACTCCGCAGGGTGTAGGGAGTGCTGGTCGTACGGGACGCGATGGTCGGCGGGGCAACGCACGGGCGGTGGCGGTCGGACTGGCGTCTGTGCCGGCCACCAGGGCGCTCGCCGATGCGGACGGGGACGTGCAGGTGGTGGGAGCGGCCGGGGGCGGCGTCCGGTGGGGCGCTGTCGGCACAGCGACGGTGACGAGGCTTCTGCGTTCCCTCGTACCTGGCCCCCGAGTGCACGCCGCCGGGGACACAGTCGGGGTTGTCGTCGAGGCCCCCTTGCTGGTGACACGGTGTGTCTCGGCTCGGAGTGTGGGCGGGCCATGACGCCTTCGTGGAGCGAAGCTGAGGGCGTGACTATCAAAAGCGAACATCCGGCGAGTGCGGAACAGATCCATGCGGCATTGGTGGCTCTAGGGGTTGAACCGGTGGCTGAGCCGCAGGTGCAGCCACCGGGACCACCGGAAGAGGATCGTCTGCGCCTGCTGGGCCATCTTCTGGCCAAGGCGGAGTTGGAGATCACCGCCGCCACCCGCCTGACCGACGAAGGGGAGATCGAGGACGTCCTCACCACGCTCCTCGGCTGGGCGGACCAGCTGGGTCCTGACCCCGGCCTTGCGGTCAACGTCCTGACGAACAGACTGCAGCGCACCGCCATGCAGGTCTCGGAATCCGATGAGGAAGAACCGCCCCCGGGACGGGAGGCGTCCTTCGCCGCGGCGATGACGGCCCTGTACACCCTCAGCGCCCAGCTGCACGCCGACCGAGGTGATGTGGAGGGCACCCGGCGGGCCCTGGGCGGGGCGGAGGAAGCCCTCATCGACATCATGCAGGGCATGCATGACCTGCGCGTTGCCATCGGCGACGCGCCCGGGCAGGAGGAGGTTCAAGAGGAGTGAGCGGGGCTATGGCAGCCCCAGGCCGTGCCAGGCCGTGCGCCTCGACGATCAGGTGCCGCCTGCTGCCGGCCCTGCCCCGGTCCGCAGGGGACGGCCCGGTGGCCGACCAGCCCTTCATCGCGCGGATGTGGCCGGAATCCACCGTGGATGATCTATGTGTTTCCTGCCGCTGGTGGGCGTGGGCGCGCCGGCCACGGGCCCTCTGGACTGCTTCGAGGAGCTGCTGCGGGCTCTGGTACGGCGGCGCGGGTGTCCCGCGTCGTGTCCGCGCTCAGCGGGCGCCGGGCTGCCGACCCTGCGACCGGTACGGTGCGAGACGGGCAGGCCGGCCGCGCGCAACGCGGTGAGCTTGTGGGAGACGGTCGGTATCGGCATGCCCGTGCGCGCGGCGATCTCCGTGGTGGAGGCCGGGGTGGCCAGCTCGGTCAGCAGCATGGCTCGGGAGCGTCCCAGGACGCCCGCCACCGCCTCGGGCACCGGGGTGCCGCCGCGCTCCCACAGGGCTCCGATGCCCCCCGCCGGATAGACCAGACCGGGCTGACCGGGTGGGGTGCTCTGGGAGAAGACTCCGGGCCACACCAAGACAGAGGGGGCCAGGACCAGTCCCTGCCCGCGGTCGAGGGCTCGGCTGGCGTCGTGTCCGGGATGGGCGACCCGCAGTACGCCGTCGTCCCAGCCGACCGCCGGACGCAGATCGGCGAACAGGGCTTCGGTGCGGCCGCGGGCGATCAGCCGGGCGCGGCGCAGGATCTCCGGCCAGGTGACGCACCATCCGTGGCCGGTGCGGCGCCAGCGCTGTGTCCCGATGGGCCCTCATCCCGTCCGCGAGCCGGGCCGGACCGCGTGCCGGTGCCTCGTACGCTCCGCTACCTACGGGGCCGGCTCGGACCGCTCCGGGACCGGTGTGAGGAAGTCCGGCACGATGCGGCCGGGACAGGCACCAGCGCGGACAGCAGAGGGAGCCGGACCCGGGCCGGGGCGAGCCGGTCGCGGGTGTCGCGAGCCCAGGCCAGGTGCAGGGCGTGCCCGCCGGGATCCTTCAGCGACTCGACGCTCGGGCCGGGCATCCGGTGTCCGGCCCGGCCCGTCGTCCGGCAGCCTCCGCCAGCACCAGCAGGAACCCGGCCGGCGTACGGCCGTACTGTGCTCATGGCAGGCCGCAGGTGATCTTGGTCGTCACCCCGTCCGCCAGGAGCTTCTTCGCTGCGCACTGCTTGGGCGCCTCACCTTGGAGGCGGTCCCGTGCATGAGCTGTCTCCCCTGGTCGGCAGGCTCAGCAGGGGAAGGTACCGCTGTAGAGGGCGTGACCGTAGGAAGAGCTTCCGGAACCGAAGCCGTAGATGCCGTCGTCGCTCCAGACCGCCTCGCGGGAGCCGTTGACGCAGGTCGACGCCGGCGCGATCGCGAAGCCCTCCAGGTTGTCCGTCGGCATGACGGCCGGGTTCGTGTAGGTCACGTCCGGAACGATCGCGCCGCCGGCGTTGACCTTCATGAAGGTGTGCGTCTCGCCGCAGGTGTTGTCGCAGGTCGCGACGATGCGCTGGGTTCCGGCGTCGAACGTCACATCCATCACGGAGACCTTGCCGGTCGCGATCGTGCCGAACGTGGTGAAGGTACCGTCGGAGTTCAGGCCGTAGACATGCAGCGTGCCGTCCCACTCCAGGCCGGCGAAGAACAGGCCCGACCCGTGCAGCGGGTAGTTCGCGGGGTTGTAGGCAGCGCCGGTGAGAGGGTCGACCCAGCCGTTCGCGGTCAGCCAGCTGTCCGGTACGTAGCCGACGCCCTCGAAGCCGAGGTTGGCGTCGTCCTTGCTGCCGGTGTTGAGCTGCGGGAACTGCGAGGTCATGTCCCACTGGTGGATCGGCGTCAGTGTTGAGCCGGTCGCGCCCGGGTCGAACTCCATGATCGTGTCCTTGGGGACCGTGTTGTCGGCGTTGTCACGCTCGGAGGTCACGTAGACGTGGCCGTTGGCGCCGACGGTCAAACCCTCGGAGTCCGGCTGGCCTGTGCCGCCGGCGAACCGGATCTGCTTGCCGGTCGCGCTCCATGAGGCGTCCGGGATCCACTTGCCGTTGCTCTTGACCAGCTTGTACAGCCAGTTCTTGTTCTTGGCGGCCCACAGCACGGACGGGTTCGCCGGGTCGAACGCCAGGCCGCTCAGGTCCCGGCCTTCAGGGCCGGTGGACGTGGTGAAGGCACAGACGTTGTCGGCGATCGTGACGTCCAGCCCGCCCGGCCACGCCAGGGTGCCCGCCGGGGTGGAACCCGTACCGGAAGGCGCCTCGGGGGTGCAGCCGCTGGTGAGCGAGCCGCCGCCCCCCCCGCAGCTGACCGCCGCCACCGCCGGTGCCACCGCCACCGCCGCTGCCCGAGCAGGAGTTCGCACTGCCGAGCGTCGCGGTCGTGGAGGTCTGGAACCAGCCGGTGCCGTCGGCGCAGCGCTGCACCGACGGCTTGGCGCCGGCGGCGGCCCAGGTCACCGAGTCCACGGTGTTGCCGTTGCTGTCGAGGAGGAAGACCGAGTCGTTGTCGCCCAGACCGAGGGTGGAGTTGAACGTGACGTAGCCTCCCGCGGGGATGCTGGTCGCGCTCGGCGAGGAGGACGAGATCGAGACCGGGGAGTGGGCGGTGTCATTGTCGACGTACTTCCACGACCCGATGCTGACCGCGCTCGTTCCGCCGTTGTACAGCTCCACGGTGTCCGCGCCGTCCGAGGTGACCTCGTTGATCCGCACCCGGCTCGCCGCCGGTGTCGACGACGGGCAGCCCGAGGCGTTCGAGGCGCCGAACGTGGACGCCGTGGTCGTGGTCACCCACCCCCCGGTGCCGTCGCCGCCGCAACGCGCCATCGCCGGCTTCGCCCCGTTGCCTGCCCACTCCACGCGGTCGACCACTGTGCCGTCGGCCGTGTAGACCACCAGCTTGTCCGAATCACCGAGCCCCTTGGGCGAGTCGAAGGTGACGAAACCGCCTGCCGGGATGGTGCTGGAGGACGGACCGAACGCCTGCGGCGAGAAGCTGTCGTCGGACATCTTCCAGCCACTGATGCTCACCGGGGTCGAGCCGGTGTTGTACAGCTCCACCGTGTCGCTGTTCGACGAGGTGACCTCGTTGATCCGAACGTTCTGGTAGCCGGCCGGGTCCGCGGCAGCCGCGGGCTGAGCGGCAGCCAACCCTGTCACGAGCAGTCCTGAAAGCGTCAAAGCCGCGGCGCACACAGAGGCGACGCCGGCACGCGAGTGTGAAGTAGGCACGAGGCGGAACTCTGGCGATACGATCTTGAAACGGCGTGTACTCCAGCTGAATGCCACCTGCTCGCCACCAGAACGTCAGGCGGGCATCGCGACTGGGCATTGCCCACGGCCCCAAGAGCGTCGATCACCTGACGAGACGGGCGCGCAGCCGCAGGAGTGTGTCCGCGTCGAGGCCCAGGCCACTGGTGAGAAAGCCGCCGAAGCTGCCGTAGTCGTGCACGGCCTGGTCCCGGAACGCGTCGAGGTAGTCGCTGCGAACCTCCTGGAGGGGGATGAGGAGACCGGGTTCCTGCATGTAGCCGGCCGCCCTCAGCTGATCGCGCAGCGCCTTGTCCGACGCGGCCCGCAGGTCGTTGGAGAGCAGGTAGTCACTCTCGGCGGTGGTCTGGTGACGAAGCCCTGGTACAGGCCCCGCATGCGCTCCTCAGCCTTGCCGTCACCCAGCTGAGCTTGCTGGTGGGAGGGGTCCTTGGAGCCGATGACCTGACGCATGAAGAAGTACAGACCGGTGTCGTCCACGGCATGCGGATCCCCGGCGACCCCGGTGGGGAGACGATCGGCGCCGTCGTACTGGATTTCTGTGGCGGTGCGCAGGTCGATGACCTTGCTGAGCCCCAGATTACCGAGCGCGGTGACACCGTCCGGCGGGAGAGCGGACAAGGTCTCCGACCGGTACAGCACTCTCCAACGGGTGCTCTTGCCGTCGTAGGTGCTGTAGCCGCCGACGTCGCGGGCGTTGAGGGTGCCTGGGACAGCGAGAACACGCTGATTGACGGGCGTGAGGCGCTCCGGCCGTTCGAGGACGGTCGTCGTGGCGTGCGCGGCGGCCTGGGGGAGTGGGGTGACAGCGCGCGCTGATGGCACGTGTCAGGGAACGCATACGGTGTCCCTTTCTGCGAAGAGGGCGGGACGTTAACGCGTGGGTCTTCAAACGAGAAGACACTTACCGACGTTTTGTCCGTAAATACGTCTGCGTGACCGCTCTGAACCACCGGCCTCGCGCACGACCTTCTCGCCGCCCCGGGCCCCTGCTCCCGGGCCGCTTCCCCTGCCGGCCGTCAGCCCGACCGGGAAGCCGCCAGCGCGTGGATGACCGCGCTTCCCCTCACCCGGCTGACCGTCCTGCGGGCCCACCGCCTCACCGCCCGCCGGCGCGAGCGGATTCACCGGAATCTGCGTGGCAACCTGGCGCGATGAGGACCTGACCACCCTTCGGGGTGCAACACGTCCACCCGGCCGGCCCGCGCAGGGCGCCGAAATACCCGACGGCCGGCGCTGGTTGTGGACCGAGCGAGCCGTCACACGGCACCACGGCGGTTGGGGCGAACCCGGAAGACCTCCGCCGTCGGCCTCGGCTGCGAGATCCGCGACGCCCCCCCCGACGCGTCCACTCCGACGGCCGCGACCTCACCAACGCCTCCGTCGCCACCCCCTCGGCATGGGCTGCCGTGTCTGCGCATGCCTCGACTGCCCCCACCGTGCCGCGCCACCCCTCGGCCATCCGCTGCGCATCGACCGGAACACCAGCACCTTCGTGCCGTCCCCCCGTGCCGGAGGACAGGACCTGACCTGGCCGGCTCTCGTCTCCTTCGTGCTGAACCAGCCGGCCGGGCCCGCCGACGACCGTGTGCCGAACACCGGCGTGACCCCGCCGCTCCGGTTTCCGGGGCAGGCGTCGCTCCGCGCTGGTCGGAGGTCGTCGGCGTCCGTCGCGAGCCGTCTGTGTGAGGAGGGGTAGGAGTGGAGTGACGGCCGGAGCGGGAGCGAGGTCGTACCGGTCACCGACATGCCCGGACGAAGCCTCGGACGGTGAGGCCGGCGGTGCGTCCCACTGGCTCTCCCGGCTTCCGTGCCTCATCTTGAACAGGGTCGCTGACCTGCAGGAAGGCCGCTCCGCCCGAGGGTCGCGGCCAAGCCGGCCCGCCGGTGAGATCAGCAGCTGAAAGGAGGCAGTGCGATGACTTCAGCGGAACAGCGTCCAGACCGCCCGGGCCATCCGGAGGACGCCGCCTCGGGCCCGAGCGGCTTGATGGATCTGCTGGGCGTCGCCGCGGTGCTCCTGGAGGCCGACGGCCGGATCGACATGTGGAGCCCGCAGGCCGAGCACCTCTTCGGCTACACCGGCACCGAGGCGCTCGGGCAATACGCGGCCCCGCTCCTCCTGCACCCGGAACACCAGGATGCGGCGATCATGCTGTTCGCCCAGGTGATGGAGACCGGCCGGGGCTGGGCCGGCGCCTTCCCCGTGCGGCACAAGGACGGCAGTACCCGGATGGTCGAGTTCCGCAACATGCGGCTGACGGACAACGCCGGCGATCATTACGCTCTGGGGCTGGCGACCGACCGGTCCACGTTGCGGCAGGTGGAGCGCAGCGTGGCCCTGTCCACCCGGCTGGTCACCCAGGCCCCGATCGGGCTGGCGATCCTGGACTCCGACCTGCGGTACCTGGCGGTCAACCCGGCTCTGGCAGCGATGCACGGCTTCCCTGAGGCCGACCACGTCGGACGCGGCTTCACCGAGATCCTGCCCGGTTCGTCCTTCCAGGCCGTGGAGGCACAGATGCGGCAGGTGCTGGCGTCGGGAATCCCCGTGGTGGACGAGCAGGTGGTGGGCCGTACGGCCGCCGACCAGGAGAGCGATCATGCGTGGGCGGTGTCGTTGTACCGGCTGGAGGACCAGCACGGCAGCGTGCTGGGCATCGCCAACGTGGTGGTGGACGTCACCGACCGGTACGAGGCAGCCAGAAGAGCCGACCGGGCCCAGCAGCGGCTGCGCCTGGTAGCCAACGGCTCGGCCCATATCGGCACGACTCTGGAGGTGGAGCGGACCGCGCAGGAACTGGCCGACGTCGTCGTGCCCGCCATGGCCGACATGGTCGCTGTGGACCTCCTGGACTCGATCCTGCAGACGGGCCGCACCGATCTGGACGAGGGTCCGGCCCTGTTCCGTGCCCTGGCCGTGAAGACCGCGTACCCCACCGACGCTGCCCGGGCGATCGTGCCGCCCGGCCGGCTCGCCACGTACCACGCCGACCACCCGGCGGCCCATGTCGTCCGGACCCGCCAGCCCCACCTGATCAGCCACGTGAACAGCGGCGACCACGGTCGGATCGCCGCCGACTCCGAGGCGGCCCGGCTGTTGGCTGAGGCAGGTGTGCACACCGACCTGACGATCCCCCTCATCGCCCGGGGAAAGGTCATCGGCGTCATGGGCCTGGCCCGCGCCCGCAACCCCCTGCCCTTTGACGAGGACGACGTCGCCCTCGCCTGCGAACTCGCCTCCACCGCGGCGCTGAGCATCGACAACGCCGTCCTTCACCATCACATCCGCAGCGCTGCCGAAACCCTCCAGCGCAGCCTGCTGCCGCAGCTCTCGCCCCGGCACCCTGGCCTGGAGGTCGCCGCCCGCTATCTGCCGGCCCAAGCGTTCAGCGAGGTCGGCGGCGACTGGTACGACGTCATCCCACTCGGGCACGACCGCACCGCCCTCACGGTCGGCGACGTCATGGGCAGTGGCGTCGAGGCCGCCACCACGATGGGCCGGCTGCGCACCGCCACCTCGACCCTCGCCGGCCTCGACCTCGACCCCGCCCGCATCCTCACGCACCTCGACGAGATCATCCTCGGCCTGGACCCGTACATCGCCACCTGCGTGTACGCGGTGTACGACCCCCACCACGCCCGCCTGCAGGTGGCCTCCGCCGGTCACCTGCCCCCGGTCCTGACCCGGCCCGGCAGATCTCCGGAACTTCTCGATCTGCCCACCGGCGCCCCGCTCGGCGTCGGTGGCGTACTCTTCGAGACCACCACGCTCGACATGGGACCCGGCGACCAACTGGTCCTCTACACCGACGGATTGGTCGAAACCCGCAGCGACCCCATCGACGAACGCCTGGACGACCTCGTGCGTCTACTGGCACGGCTGGAGCACTCGACGGAAGACACCTGCGACAGGCTGCTGCAACAACTCCGGCACCCAGGCGGCCACGACGACGTCGCCCTGCTCATCGCACGGGCACAGCGACGGCCCCCGGTCTGCAGGACTGAGCGCGCGGGCCCGGCCGGCCCTGCGGCGGCAAGCAGCTGAGAGACCTGCGCCGCAGCAGGTCCCTGACGAGGGTGTCCACCAGATCGCAGGGGATGGGCGACCATGTCAGGGCGCGATAGACGCTCGGGCCGACAAGGGCGTCCACCGTGGCGTCGGGACCGAGGGCGGGTGATACCTCGCCGGCGCTGATGGAGCGCTCGGGCAAGTCGCGTTCCTGGTCCCGGCGCGGGCCGGGATAGCGCTCGTGGAAGCGTTCGGCCGTGCCGGGATCGTGCTGCGACTCGCCGATGAGCGCGAGCAGCACCCTGCCTGCAGGGTCGGCGGCGAGGAAGTTCACGAAGCTGTGCGGGTAGTCACGGATGCTCTCCGCACCAAGCTGCTCATCGACCCTGGCCACAACCGCACCCGACTCGGCGGCCCCGACGCCCCCCTGAGCCCGCAGGAGAGCATCCCGGCCGTCGTCGACGTCCTCGAAGCGCGGGTCGGCGCGCCCGGCCTGCAGTTCCTGGATCGTCAAGGCGAGACCGTCCCGTGGTGAGCCTCCAGGCCGACCTGGCGCCCTCGACGACCGCCCGGCCTGGAAGACCGCGCCGGAAGCGGTCGAGGAGCACGGGCATCCGCAGCGGCCCGCCGCCAGACAGTGGCACTACGTCGCGCTGCGGGAGCTGATCGGCGAAGAGGCCAGGCCGGCGCCCTGCCCCGCGCCACCGTCCACGGCATGGACATGGGCCACCGGCGCGTGCAGCCGGCCGTCCCGCCCCACCGCCATCGCGCTGAGCAAGGCGGTGAAGCCGCGCCCGGCGCCAGGGCGTCGAGCAGATCGGGCCGGCCACCGCGCGCACCCCTCCGACCCTGGGGCCGAGCGGGTCGCCGCGCCTGACATGCCACTGCCTTGGGGAGGCCGACTCCACCCGGGGTGCGCCTGACCGGGAACCGACCGCGCACCACGGCCCGCCCCCCCGCGACTTTGCCGATCCTTTACAACCTGCGCTGATCCTGTCTCGTCTCTCCGCTCGATCCATCCCTCAGCCGACCCGGCCGCTCGCCGGGTCGGCCGACGAAAGAGAGCGTTCATGCGCCGAACAGTCCTCAGCGCCACGGCAGCCGCGTGCGTCGCCGTGCTGGCGAGCACGGGACCCGCGTTCGCCCACGGGGCGAGCGCGTCCCCGACCCCCCGCCCCTCCGCCACCTCCGCACCGTCGCCCCGGCCAAGCGTGTCGGCCAGCGCGGAGCCGAGCGCGGTCCCCACCCGGCAGCCGAGCCGGGCGGCCACTCCCGTGCCGACCGCCACGCCGAGCGAGGGACGCGGCCAGGTCGGCGTCGTACCGAGCGGCGCTCCCAACACCGGCGTGACCACCGGCTCCAACGGCTCCGGCTCGGACGGCACGCTGATCGGCGGCAGTGCCGCCGGCGCCCTCGCGGTGGGCGGCGCGGCGGTCTTCCTCGTGCGCCGCCGACGGGCGACCGGGGCATGACTCGCCTCTCCAGGCGCGCGTTCGTCACCGTGGCGCTGGCCTCGCTGCTCGTGAGCTGCGCCGGCCACGGCGGCGACGGGGCGTCTGCCAGCCGCCCCAGCGGCGCGCACGCGACCGCCCGGTCCTCCACGGACCCGGTGAACGCGGCGCACCCGCTGGGCCGTTCGGTCCCGGCGCGGCTGCGGATCCCCGAGATCGGCGTCGACACCCCGGTCATGCGACTCGGGCTGGCACAGGACGGCAGCGTGCAGGTGCCCCCGATCACCGCGCACGACCAGGCGGGCTGGTACCAGAACTCCCCGACGCCGGGCCAGACGGGCCCGTCGGTGATCCTCGGCCATGTCACGGTCGGCACCTACGGGGACGGCGTCTTCCGCCACCTCGACCGGCTGCGCCGGGGCGACGGGGTCACGGTGCGCCTGGAGAACGGCAGATCGGCCGAGTTCACCGTCACCTCCGTCCGGACCGTCGCCAAGACCGACTTTCCGACGAAGGCGGTCTACGGCGACGTCGGCCGGCCCGAGCTGCGGCTCATCACGTGCGGCGGACCCCGTACCGGCGACGGCTATCGCGACAACGTGATCGTCTTCGCCACGCTGAGGACCGCGAGCCACTGACCGTCGCCGCGGCCGGCTTCGGGGTGCCGCGGTGGCCGCCGAATCCGGTCGCCGCCCGCCCCGATCCCGGGCCGATGGAACGTACGCCGTCGGCCCGGGGTCTTACCCGCGGGTGCCCCGTGCCCCAGGGCGCGAAGAGTGCCCCCATCCCCCCATGGAGTGCGTTGAAACGGTCCCGTGAGAAGGCGGCAGCAGAGCTGTTCGCCGCTCTCTACCCGCGCCTGGCCGGCTGGTGCCGCCGTCTGGTCGACGACGACGAGACCGCCCACGAGATCGCCTCGGAGGCGTTCACCCGCCTCTGGGCCCGATGGACGTCCGTGTCAGAGCCCCGGGGCTTCCTCTACGTCACGGCCGCCAACATCGTCCGCGACCACTGGCGCCGCCTGGAGCGCGAGCGCAAGGCCATGCGTCGCGCCACCGTGGAGGCGTCCGTCCGGCCGCCCACCGAGCAGACCGACCCCTCGGTCCGCCTGCTCGTCCAGGCGCTTCCCGAACGACTGCGCATACCGACCCTCCTGCACTACTACGCTGACTTGCCGATCCGGGAGGTGGCCGTACTGACCGGGCGCAAGGAAGGAACCGTCAAGGCCGACCTGCACGCGGCCCGCGAACTGCTCCGCGCCCACCTGAGGAGAAGCCTTGATCACGTACAGTGACGACGGTCCGGACTTCGAACCGGACGACCCCCTCGCCGTCATCATGCGGCCGGCCTCCGAGCGCCTCGCCCCTCCCCCCGGCCGGTACGAGGAGATCCGCCGGGGCGCGGCCCGCCGCCGCATCCTGCGCGCTGCCATCGGAGCCGGTGCGACCTGCACGGTCGCTGCCCTCCTCGCCATACCGTTGCTGCGTACCGCCCACCAGGACCCGCCCTCGCCGACGGTCCCCCTCGCCCCGCCCCCCGCGACCAGCACTCCGGCCCCACCGACCCCGGCCGAGTCGGCTCCCGTGAGCGTCACCCCTCGCCCCAGCGCCCGCCCTTCGACGGGTACGACCATTCCCACCCGCCCCCCCGCCACCACCGCCTCGCCCTCCGCCACTTCCTCGGCAACCCCGCCGGAACGCCGGCCCCCGACCCCCACAGCGAGCTCGCGCAGGGTGGTGCCGACGACGGAGCCGGTGCACTCCGCGACCCCTTCCGCCACCGCCACCCGCCCATGACCCCTGGGGCCACCCTGGCGGCTTCACCTTCTGGGACCGCACACTGGGCAACAGCTGAGGCTCCCTTCGCCGGTGGTTCTGGTCTTCGCCTGATCGGTCGCGTGTGGACACGGCCAAGGCTGGGGGCGGCACGTGGTTACAATGCGCTGCGCGCTACAGCTACCGGGGAATGTCCGGCCAGCGCGCCGCCATGGAGAACACGGTCTTATGCGCACCACCTCACCTGTCTTGCACGCTTTGTGGACTTCCTTCGCTGCTGTGACCGTTGTGTTGGCACTGGTACTCGCCGGTTGAGGCCGCCTTTGATGACGCTCAGCGCAGCTGTGCCGGCACGGGGCGTCCTGGTGGTTGTCGTGGCCCGCGCTGCGTTGAGGCGCCGCGCGGGGGCGGCAGCCGCGACCGGCCGCGGGAGCTGATGCGCCAGTCACGAACGTCATATGTGTGGCCGACTGCCCACTTTCTGGCCGATGAGAACGGATGTAGAAGTGAGGGCTGTGCAACACCCTGTCGGCCCGTGCAGGGGAGGGCACAGCGGTCTGCCGAACCGTTCTCGCTTCGATCGATCGTTTCAGGGGGGAGCATGCGGATACGTTTACGTGCCTGGATTCCGGTGGGCGCGGCCCTGTTGGCCGTGGGCGCCGGTCCGGCGTACGGGGCTGACACGTCGTGGGCCGAGTCGGCGGCGGGGTCCGTGCGGTACACCGTGCAGGACCTCGGCACGCTGGGCGGCACCCGCAGCACGGCGACCGCCATCGACGGCAACACGGTTGTCGGCAGCTCACTGACGAGCGGCGACGCCGCCGAACACGCCTTCGTGTACGACCTGCGCGGGCACACCATGACAGATCTCGGCACGCTGGGGGACTCCAGCCAGGCGACCGGCGTGCAGGGGGATTACGTCGTCGGGGAGTCAGACTTGTCCACCGACGGCCAAGAAGGGCGCCCGGTCACGGCAGACGATCTCGATACCGGGCCGCTCGGCGAGCCACGTCGCGAGCGTGTCCGCCTCCCGATCGGGAAGAAGGACATCGGGGCGACGTGTCTCGACGTCGACGAGCACGGTTCCGTAGCCTCGCGCTGTGGCGGGGTGTTGATCGGGCGGCCGTAGGCGGCCGCGCGCTCGCGCAGGGTGTGGCCGGCGGCCTCCCAGCCGTGCCCGGCCAGCCAGCCCACCGGGTCGTCGGGCATCTCCGAGACCCACATGGACGCCGCCGATCCCGGTACGGCGTCCGCGGCGAAGCGTTCGATCACGCCGCGCGAGCCCAGCGTCAGCCCCATCCGACTGCCGGCCGCCGACTGCGCGCTGATCCGGGCCAGCAGCAGTTCCACCGCGTCCTCGGGCAGATAGATCAGCAGTCCCTCGGCGATCCACACGGTCGGCACCGCCGGGTCGTGCCCTGCGGCGGCCAGCGCGGCCGGCCAGTCCTCACGCAGGTCCACGGCGACGGTGATCCGCTCGCAGCGTGCGACGGCCCGCTCCCATCGCAGCACCGAAGCCGAGATCAAGACAGACCCGAGAGGGTCCTACTAGCCGGAGACGGTCCTTGCCCAGCCGCGGTTGACCGTCTCCTTCGCCTTCTCCAGTTGCGCGTCTGTGGGGAACCGCGGCGTTCCCTCGACCGTCGGCAATCGAGCGGCGGCTTTCTCGTCGAGGGTTCCGTCCTGCCGCATGGCGTCGATGAGCACCGGGCGGGCGTAGCCGCGCAGCCGGAGGTTTTGGCCCTCGGGGCTGAAGAGATACTCCTGCCACAGTCGGGCGGCCGCCGGGTGCGGGGCGTTTTTGTTGATCGCCATTGCGAAGTACTGGGCGAAGCTGCCGTCGAAGGGGATCGCGACCTGCCAGTTGACGCCCTTGTCGCGGAGCTGGTCGGCGTAGTGGAGGTTGATGTAGTCCCAGTTGATGCTGATGGGGGTCCGGCCGTCCTGGACCGTCGCCAAGTTGGATTTGAGCGGGTTGAGGTTGCCGTTCTTCTTGAGCTTGGCGAAGAAGTCGAGGCCGGGCTGGATGTCATCGAACGAGCCGTTGTTCGCCAGCGCGGCCGCGAAAACGCTGGCGAAGGCGGTAGCCGATCGGGGCGGGTCGCCTTCGAGTGCGACCTTGCCCCGGTAAGCAGGTTTCAGCAGATCAGCGAAGGTCTCCGGACAGGGCTTGACCCGGTTGGCATCGCAGCCGATGGAGACGTAGCCCCCGTAGTTGTTGGACCAGCGGGCCTTCGAGTCCTTCTGGTTGTCGGGGATCGCGTCGTAGGCGGCGACCTTGTACGGTGCGAGCAGACCCTGCGCCGATGCGTTCCGCGCGAACGCGTCGCCGACGTCGATCACGTCGGGCGCTGTCGGCCGGTTCCCCCTCGTCCTCAGGGCGTCGATCTCGTCTTCGCTGTGGCCCAGCGGATCGTCGACCGTGACCTTGATCCCGTACTTCTTCTCGAAGCCTTCGATCAGGCTGTCGTAGCCGGCCCAGTCACGCGGTAGCGCGATCGTTCTGAGCATTCCCTCCTGTCTCGCTGCGGTGATCAGCGCGCGCATGCCGCCCGCGTTCTCGGCGGACGTGGCCACCGACGGCTTCACGAGTCTGGCGGGCGGTGCAGTGCCGCATGCGCTGAGGCCCAGTGCCACAAGAGCGGAGCAGCCGAGGGCGGCCGCTGCTCGGGCACGGGATGTGGTCACAACTGCTCCAGGGCGTGGGGACGGGGCTGTCACCGAGGGGAGGTCTGCTCCTTGCAGGGTCGTCGAGCCGCCGGAGGAATATCCGCTGACATCGTGGCCGGTCGTGGAGTCCCGGAAACTTTCACAGGAGCAGGATCCACTGCGCCGACGAAAGGGTCATCGAGGCCAGGGTACCCGGCCGCCACGATGGCGGAATTCCGCCCGGTAAGCCTGCGATCAGCGTGTTTCCCCGGCGGGCTCCGTGTGCCCGCGTCCCCGGCGCAGCCCGTGTCGGCACGCTGCGTGCGTGCCGGTAGAGGGACGCGGACGATCTCCTCACAGCGCGGTGTCGTCCCATTGGCCCAGCAGGATGTCGCCGAGTCCTTCCGCCTCCGGCGTGGCGCCGTCATGGAGAGATTGTTCGGCCCAGATGACTTTCCCGGTGGTTGTGTAGCGGGTCCCCCAGCGTTCGGCGAACTGGGCGACGAGGAAAAGTCCGCGCCCACCTTCATCGGTGACTTTCGCCCGGCGTAGCCGGGGCGAAGTGCTGCTGCCATCAGCGACCTCGAAGATCAGCGTGCCCGCGGCGCGTCCGCTGACCGGCTCGGTGCGGAGCAGCCGGACGGTGATGGGCTCGGCGCCGTAGCGGATGGCGTTGGTGATCAGCTCGCTGAGGATGAGTTCGGCGGTGAACGCGGCCCGCTCCAGGCCCCACTCCGTCAGCCGGCGGGCGCAGGCGGTGCGCACGGGGGCCACCGCGGCCGGGTCACGGGGTACGTCCCACTCGGCGACCTGCGCTGGCCCGAGCCGGCACGTACGGGCAACCAGCAGCACGATGTCATCGCCGGGCCGGTCGGAGAGCATGGCCGCCATCACCGTCTCGCAGGTGGCCTCCGGCGTGCGGTCGGGCCCGGTCAGAGCATCGCGCAGAGCCTCCAGGCCGACGTCCAGGTCCTGGGTGCGGTCCTCGATCAGTCCGTCGGTGTAGAGCACCAGCCGGGAACCCTCTGGCACGGTGAGCTCAGCGGTTTCGACAGGCAGGCCGGCGCCGAGCCCCAGTGGAGGGGAGACGGGCAGCTGGGGGAAGTCGACGGTTCCGTCAGGCCGGACCACCGCCGGTCCCGGATGGCCGGCTGTGGCGAGTACCAGCCGCCCGGAGGTGGGGTCGTAGACGGCGTACTGGCAGGTCGCCCCGGTGATCGTCCCCTGCCCGTCGTCCGTGGGGACCTCTTCGGAGTCGATCTGGGTCACCAGCTCGTCCAGCCGGCTCAGCAGCTCTTCCGCGGGCATGTCCAGGCTGGCGAAGTTGTGCACGGCGGTGCGCAGCCGGCCCATGGTCGCCGCGGCGTGCACACCATGGCCGACGACATCGCCTACTACGAGCGCCACCCGGGTGCCGGACAGCGGGACGACGTCGAACCAGTCCCCGCCCACCCCAGCCTGGGCCGGCAGGTAGCGGTAGGCGACATCGAGGGCGGGCTGTTCGGGCAGCCCACGAGGCAGCAGGCTGTGCTGCAGAGTGACGGCCATGGTGTGTTCGCGGGTGTACCGGCGGGCGTTGTCGATGCACAGCGCTGCCCGGGCGGCCAGCTCCTCGGCGAAGGACACGTCCTCCTCCTCGAACGACGGGGAGCTCTCCGCGCGCCAGAAGTCCACCACACCCAGCACCACGCCGCGGGCGCGCAACGGAACCACGAGCAGTGAGTGGATGCGGTGGTCGAGGATCAGCCGGGCACATTCGGGGTGCTGCGCCCGCCAGTCGTCGCAGGCGCTCAGGTCCTCGACCAGGACCGGTCGGCCGTCGGCCATCGCCTTGGAGACGGGGTGGGCCGGGACGAACCGGAGCAGCTCGCCGACGGAGTGCAGGAGATCGTTCGCGTCCAGGCCGGCGGCGGCGCTGCGGCGCAATTCGGTGATCACGGCGGTCGTACCGGAGGACTCCTCGCCGCGCAGGACCGGGTCCAGCAGTTCGACGGTGACGATGTCGGCGAACCGGGGCACCGCCACGTCCGCCAGTTCCTCGGCTGTGCGCTTCACATCCAGGGTGGTGCCGATCCGCAGTCCGGCGTCGTGGAGCGACTTCAACCGTTCGCGCGCCGCCTCCGCCCGGCCGGAGAGGGCCCGCAGCTCGGTGGTGTCCCGGAGCGTCACCACGCTGCCGACAGGTCCGTGAGGTGCGGTGAGCCGCTTGTTGACGGCGAGCAGCCGGTCGGCCGCCAGGTACACCTGGTCGGTGGCGCGGCGGTCGGAGGCCAGCAGCTCGGCGAGGTCGTCCTCCAGGCCCACATCGGTGACGTGCCGCCCCTCCGTGTCCGTCGGCAGGTCGAGCAGCCGCCGTGCCTCGTCGTTGGCCAGCAGCACCCGGCCGTCACCGCCGACGATCAGCACCCCTTCCCGCACGGAGTGCAGGACCGCGTCGTGGTGCTCGTACATCCGGGTCATCTCGGTCGGCCCCAGGCCATGGGTCTGCCGCAGCAACCGCCGGCTCACCAGGCCCGACCCGCCTGCGGCGATGACCAGGGCAGCGGCGGCGCCGCCCAAGAGGACCGGCAGCTGCCGGTCCAGCCTGTGCTGCACCGTCCCGACCGTGACGGGCACGGAGACGATGGCGACGACCGAGCCGTCAGGACCCCTGACGGGGACCGCCGAGATCACGGAGAGCCCCAGTGCCCCCTTGAAGGTACTCGTGAACGGCTTGCCGTTCGCCGCCTCCGCATAGGGCCCGATGGTGTGTTTCCCGATCTGACGAGGGTCGCTGTGGGTGAAGGCGATTCCGTTCAGCCCGTACACGATGATGGCGTCGACACCTGCGGCTTTCCGGGCCGCCTCGGCGTGCGGCTGCAGGATCGCGGTCGGGTTGGCGCTGTTCAGCGCCGCCACGATCCCCGGGGAGTTCGCGAACGTCTGTGCCGTGTCGAGCGTCCGGTGCCGGGCGTCCGCCATGACGTCGTGTCGAGCCTGCACCACGAGCGCCACCAGGGTGGCGGCGACGAGCACCATCACGACCGCCAGCTGCAGCAGGAAGACCTGACCGGCGAGACTGTGCACGCTCAGCAACGAGACCGACCGCCGCTCCGTTGCCTCCTGACGGGGCCGGCCCGGCCGATGAGATCTCATGGACGCACCGGAGACATCGTGCCCGGATTGACCTGAATCTCCACGCATAGTCCCTTTTTATCGTTTCTGGGTGGTCGACCGCGAAGCGGCGGCGATGGGCCGGGTCAGGAGCGGCAGGGCGGTCCACTGGTTCGTTCCGCTCAACGCCCGGACAGCGCCGTGCACCGCGGCGAGGAGAAGGAGGCCTGGGGGGTACGGGGGCGACATCCAGGCTGGCGTCTCACTGCGAGCCCGGTTGCGCAGGCGACCCCGGACCGGAAAGTCGAACAGTCGGCCGCGGCCGAGGGCAAGCGGCACCGCCACGGTGAACCGGGGCGCGCCCAGAGGCAGCCGCAGCACCGGACAGGGCAGGGTCCGCCGGGGCGACGGCGTCGGCGAACACGAGTGGTGCGGGTGATCACCTCCGGCGGGCGGACCCTGGCCGCTGCTTCGACGCGTTCGTCGAGCAATCGGCTGCTCGGCCACCGGATGGCGCGCCGAAACCGGCCGGGCGCCGACGCGCTGTCCGGGGGCGGGCAAGGTCATCGCGCTCAATCGCCCAGCCGACTCAGGCGTTCGCCGAGCTGGGTACCGGTGGGTCGGTCGATGTCGTCCACCGGCAGGCCATCGGCGGCCGGCAACGAGCGGTCCGCGGGCCGGCGGCCACCGGATGGCGGGCCACCACCGCGCAGGTCTGGCCGTCCCGGTCCGACCGGTGCCTTCGTGGATTCCCTACAAGAGTCCGCGAAATCCCGCCGAGCAACCTTCGACCCTCTGACCGGCGCCACGGCGTGCCGAAGTGATCACGGAGCGTAGCCCCGCGGTCCTGTCCCGCTCGTCCACGGCCATGATGGCCCGCTAACACCACGTATGACGCGTGCCTTCGGCGTCGAGGTCGCGGTGCCGAGGAGGCTGCGGACGCGGAGGGCCGCCCGACCGCCGGGCTCCTCCTCCGTGAGCGCCTGGGCGAACTGCACGCTGCTCACCAGAGAGCGGCGATCAGGTATCCGGCTGCCGACGGGGTGGCGGTGGACGCTGCGTGACCGAGGTCGCTGCGTCGAGGACCGACGACGAGAGGCATCAACTTCACATCAACTTCAGCGGAGCGTGGGCAAGATGGGCTCATATCCTTCGATCGGAAGGCTCGTGGCGCCCGGCCGCGGAAGCTCCGCAATAACCGTTTGGCGGACGAGGGCCGCCCACTGCTACATTTTCGGAGGCCGTGCGAGAGAGCGAGGAGGTGGTACCCGTGAACACAGTTTTGACATGGGTGCTCCCCTCCGGGGTCACGGTCGGACGATAGACAGGTCGTCCGGGAGCGCCGTTCCGGTGCACTCCCGAAAGGCACGACCATGCATGTCACTTCCGAGCAGCGTCTCGACGACGGTGTCCTCGAACGCGAATTCACCCTCGGTGAGATCCCCGGCATCCTGTGGACGCCCGAAGCCGCATCCGCTTCCGCACCCGTGCCACTGATCCTGCTCGGCCACCCCACGCTCGGGCTGCGCAAGATGTACCCCCGACTGGTGGCCCGGGCCCGGCACTCGGCGGCGGAGGGCTTCGCCACGGCCACCATCGAGCTCCCCGGATGCGGCGACCGACCCAGGTGGCCCGCCCTCGACCAGGCCCGGGCCGACCTGCGCCGGGCGATGCAGGCCGGCGAGCCGGTCAGCGACGAGATGGTTGACGCCCTCATTCTCCCGCTGGTCGACAAGGCGGTCCCGGAATGGCAGGCCGCGCTGGAGGCCTTCCTGTCGCTGCCCGAGATCGGCGGTCCGGTCGGGTACTCGGGGGGAGTGATCTCTATCGGCATCCGACTGGCGGTGGTTGAGCCGCGCATCATCGCCGCCGGTCTGTTCGCGGGGAGTCTTGTGCCGCGCGTCATGTTCGAGGAAGCCCGGCAGGTCACCATTCCGCTGCATGTCCTGCTGCAGTGGGACGACGAAGGTAACGACCGGCAGGCGGCCCTGGACCTGTTTGATGCCTTCGGCTCCAAGGAGAAGACCCTGCACGCCAATATGGGTGGTCACACCGGCGTCCCGCAGTTCGCGGGGGACGCCGCGGCCCAGTTCTTCACACGGCACCTGAAGTCAGGCCGGGCCGTCAGACCGGCAGCGGACAGTAGCTGATGCCGGCGGCATACCGCTTATCGAAGGCAGGTCCCGGCCCGGTGTAACCGTCCACACCGTGGGCCCCCGCTGAACTCTCGGCGGGGGCTCGTTCTGCCTGCCTTATGAACTGTTCGATTCGCACTTCCTGGCGCCACTGGCCGGCGTCGGCACTGTCCGCCCAGCCGGTTGCCATTTGTGATCCGCCCTGGAGAACCCGGTCCAGTGCGAGTCTCGCCGACGCGCGAAGGCCTCCACTCAGCACGTCCGCAGCAAACCGCAGGTAAGAGCTGTGCACCCGGGTCGACTCGCTCCCGCAGTCCGGGCGTACCGCCCCGGCCGCTGTACTGCAGAGGTCGATGCGTATCGCCTCGTGGCTCACGTCCAGCGACAGCACCGACACGTCCGCGAGGACGGTAACGGCAGGCCCTCCAGAGGGGGGCAGGCAACTTCCCGGAGCCTAGTCGGAGCGTCACTCAGCGTGCGCGCATCACGGTAAGCGAGCCAGAACCGGTTGAAGTGAACGAAACCAGCGACATCGCGTTCGCGAGTCGGTTCATACCGGCATGGTTCCACGATCAGGCTGATCAGACCTACGCGCCAGCCCACGCCTGGCTGCGCGGGCTGACGCGAACCGCGCTGGCCGTGGGCGAAGCCATCGTCGTGGTCGGCGCCGTCCGGCCGCTTCACCCCTTCTACGTCAGCCGCGGCTTGACGCTGCGAACGCCGACCGTGGCGGCGGCCAGAGCGACGCCTGGGGCTCACGATCGCGATCTGTCTGTGCTCACTCGGTCGGCTCGTGGCCGGTGAGCAGGTCAAGCAGGCCGGCGGGGGCGTCGTCGCCGAAGATGAGCTGGTGGTTCCTGTCGGATTCGGCGGCGAACCGCGCGCTGCGGCAAAAGAGCGCCTGCTCGTACTCCGCGAGGGCCGCTTCGATGTCGTCGGGGTGTGCGGCGATGGCCTTCCCGAGTTCGGCGCCGTCGAACATGGCGAGGTTGGCGCCCTCCCCGGCGAACGGTGACATGAGGTGGGCGGCGTCGCCCAGCAACGTCACTCCCGGAACGCGGTCCCACCGGTGGCCGATCGGCAGGGCGCTGATCGGGCGCGGGGCGAGGGCGGTTTCCCCGTCAGCGATGAGTGCGGTGAGTTCAGGCGCCCATCCGGTGAATTCGGCCGCGACCTGGGCCGCGGCCGTTTCGGGACTGGCGAGGATGGCGGCGATCCATTCCTGCGGCTTGTTGAGCGCGACATAGGTGTGGAGAACGGCGTTGGCCTCCCGGTGGCCGAGGATGCCCTTGCCGGCCGTGACGGCGAACAGGGAACCGTCGCCGGTGGCTTTGGCCGCTGCGGGGTGGCGTCGGTCGGCGTCGTACAGGTAGGTCTCGATGAACGACGTGCCGACGTACTCGGGCGTCGCGTCGGAGAGCAGCGGCCGGACCCTCGACCAGGCACCGTCCGCGCCGACGAGGAGGCTGGTCGTCACGGTCGGCCCGTCGGCGAACGTCAGCTCGTGCCTCCCGTGTCCGAGGGGGCGGACACGGGTGACCTTGTGTCCCCACTGGATCATCTCGCCGGGCAGCGAGTTGATCAGGATCCGACGCAGGTCTCCGCGGAGCACCTCGGGGCGCCCGCCCATGCCGTCGTCGGGCTGGTCGAGCAGGACCGTGCCGTGCTGGTCGAGCACGCGCACGGCCTCGCCGCCTTCATGGATGATCGGGCGGAACTCGTCGGTGAGGCCGGCCGCTTCGAGGGCGAGCTGCCCGTTGTACTCGTGGATGTCGAGCTGGCCGCCCTGGGTGCGTGCGTCCGCCGATGTCTCGGCTTCGTAGATGGTCGCGGGGATGCCGTGCAGGTGCAGGACCCGGGCGAGGGTCAGGCCACCGAGCCCGGCGCCGATGATCGTGACGGGAGTGGTCATTGTGGTTTCCCTTTCGGCTGGACAGGCTCTACTCGGGTACAGTGTTCGCAGTAATGGCGCCACGATAGCACTACTGCGAACAGTGAGCGCAGTAGTGCGGAGGGAAGCTTGATGGACGACGCTCACACGGTGGTCTGGAACCGGCCGGAGCGGGCCGCGAAAGGCCCCGCCCCCTCGCGCACCCGGGCGGAGATCACCGCCGCCGCCATCGCGATCGCCGACGCCGAGGGCATCGAGGCGCTGTCCATGCGGCGCGTCGCCAAGGACCTGGGGACGGGCACAGCCTCGCTCTACCGCTACCTGGCGTCCAAGGATGACCTGCTCGACCTCATGCTCGACGCCGTAGCGGCCGAAGACGGCGGCCCGCCCGCCCCCACCGGCGACTGGCGCGGCGACCTGCGGACACTGGCCCATCGCTCCCGGGCCGCCTTCCACCGGCACCCCTGGATGACCTCGCTCGCCGCAGGGCGCCCGTCACTTGGGCCGAACTCCCTCGATGCCATCGAGCGCGCACTCGCAGCCCTCGAGCCTCTGGGCTTCGACATCGACGTCATGATCACCGTCGTCGATACGCTGCAGGCATTCGTGCGCGGCTACGCCATCGGCGAGCTCGCCCAGCAGGAAGCCGTCCGACGGTCCGGAGTCGGCATCCAGGAATGGATGGACGCGCACGCGTCCTACCTCGACCAAGTCGTCCGTGCCGGGCGCCATCCACTCCTCGCCCGGGTCATTCGTGATGCCGAACTTCCCCACGCGGCCGACAGGGCCGAGCGCGGGTTCGCACTGGGACTCGAACGGCTCCTCGACGGCTGGGAGGCCAACCTCCCAGCCCGGCCCTGACGATGCGACAGCGCCAACTGGGGGACAACGGGGAAACTCCACACCCGCGCCAGCCTGCGCACACTGAGCACTCGACACGGCGCGATTCCACGAGCTGGCATCAGCGAGCGATCAGGGGTACTGGCTCCGTGCACCACACGTGTTGCACCGCCTCCGCGCACATCGGAGCTCCTCGCAGGACGGGGCAGTTGCTCGGATGGGAGGCAGCCCAGCCGGGTTCGAGTAGCGCGAAGGCCTCGTCGGCGGCTCGGCACGGTTCGGCGTGCCGCAGGATGAGGCTGTGGCCTCAAGGGCGAAACGGGCAGCTGACGTCGTCGTCGGGCGCACCCACGGCCTTGGCGATGGCCTTCGCCAGGGCCGCTTCATGGCGCGTCCACATGTGGTGGGCGTAGTCGCGCAGCGCGAGGGTCTCCTGTACCAGGCGGGTGAAGCCGGCGAACCGCGGGTCCGGTGGCACGGGCGGCGAGCTGGGTCCGCTTCAGCAGGACGTGCGCGTGCAGCGCCTGCGGGATCGATCGGCCCGGGGCGCGTTCGCGCACGACGGCGACGACTGCTGCCACCAGGTCGTGGTCCCGGCCGACGACCAGGGCTTCCTTGCCGAGAAGTGTTTGAACATCGCCCAGCGCAACAGCAACGGCCACATCCGCGCCTACATCGCGCTCAGCGCGCCCAAGGACTGGCATGAGGCCGCCGGTATCGACCCCGGCGGCCAGCGGGCCGTGCGGACACACCTGTTGGGGATGTTCGACGACTGGGACGAGAGCCTGCGCTACATCCTGCGCAACAGCGACCACGGGTTCATCCACCGGTCCCTGTCCGTCCTGCCCGCCCCGCACACCTGGGAACACGTTCCCGGCGTCACGCTGCTCGGCGATGCCGCGCACCTGATGCCCGCATCATGCCGCCGCGCTCGATCGAGGCCGCGACGGGCAGTGCGAAGGGACTCGACAATCTCGTTCCCACCGACGGCCTCCTGAACCGCGGCCGAACGGCGCCGGCTACGGCGACGCTCCACACATGGCCAGCGCGGTTCGCGCCAGCCCGCGCAGCCAGGCGTGGGCGTGGTCGGTGTCGTAGCGCTGATGCCACGACAGGTATACCGGTGCCGACGGCAGTTCCAGCGGGAGGGGGAGCACGACCAGGCCGAGGTCGGCGACCGCTGACCTCGTGGTGGCTTCGGGGACGCAGACCAGGAGATCGGAGCCGCGCGCGAACTCCAGTGCGGCCGCTTCCGTGGGCGCGCTCGCCACCACGCGGCGGGTGAGGCCGAGCCGCGCGAGGGCGTCATCGAGGGCGTTGCCGAGGTTTCCACGCCGCGAGACGGTGACGTGCTCAGCGGCGGCGTACCGCTTTGCGGTGACGGTCCTGACGCGGGTGAGGGGGTGTCCCTGCCTCACGACGATGACGAGGCGGGTCTCGCCTACTTTCTCGGCTCGGATGTCCGGTGCGCTCGGGCGGTTGGCGTTCGCCTCCAGGTCGACCTCCCCGCGCCGCAACTCGGGGGTGTCGATGCTCGGTTCCGCGACGAACCGCAATCGCACGCCCGGCGCCTCTTCGCGCACGGCCGAGAGCAGTGCCGGGCCGCTCAGGGCGACGAGGGAATCGTGCCAGCGGAGTGTGAACGTGCGCTCCAGTGTGGCCAGATCGAGTTCACGGCTCGGTGCCAGCACCCCCCGGACCTGGTGCAGCAGCTCGTGCACCTGTTCCCGCACAGCGATCGCATACGGCGTCGGGGTCATCGTGCGGCCGGTGCGCACCAAGATCTGATCCCCGGTCGTGCGCCGGATTCGGCCCAGACTCCGGCTCATCGCGGGGGCGGTGACATGCAGGCGTGCGGCCGCCCCGGCCACATTGCCCTCCTCCAGCAGCGCGTCAAGCGCGGCCAGCAGGTTCAAATCCAATTGCATGTGAGTAATCCTAGCCGTGCTTTACATGCATTTGAAGTTAATCAAAGGGCTGTATACCGTCGAGTCCAGAGCGCTGAACAGAGCGCACAGTTCGGCCCGAACGGCCCCATCACCTCTTACGCACAAGGGAGTTCACCATGTCCGAAACGCTTCAGACCACTGACGCCGCCGCCTCCGACGCCGACCTCCTCGACCAGACCGCGATCGCTGTGCGTGAGGCGGGTTCGGCGCTGCGCGAGCGCTTCGGCGAGGTGATCCGGTACCAGAGCCGCGAAGAGCTGATGCGCGCGCTCGCCGCCAACGACGACACGGCCCTCGGCATCCTGCGCCCCCGCCTCACGGGCCTGCGCCCGGACGCCGGGTGGGTGGAGGAAGAGCTGGACGGCGGGGCGCTGCCGCCCGGCGAATGGTGGGTCGTGGATCCGGCCGAAGGCAACGTCAACCACCTGCACGCCCTGCCGGAGTGGGCGGTGACCGCCACCCTCGTGCGGGAGAACCAGCCGGTGCTCACCGCGGTCCACCTCCCGTTGACCGGCGAGACCTACACCGCGCTCACCGGCGCGGGCGCCCACCTCGACGGCCGGCCGCTGCACGTCTCCCAGACCGCGGACCTCGGCCTGAGCATCGTGGCCACCAGCCAGGCCCGGCCGGACGAGGACGACCACGTCGTGCGGCGCGTCGGCTCCTCGATCACCGCGATGCTCTTCGACGCGCTCGTCGTGCGCACCGCCGTGCCCGCAACCCTGCACCTGACCAACGTGGCCGCCGGCCGGATCGACGCCTTCTGGCAGTTCGCCGGCGCCCGCGCGGACCTGCTGCCCGGCGCGCTGCTCGTCACCGAGGCCGGCGGACAGGTCTCCGACGCCCAGGGCCGCCCCTGGACCCCGCAGAGCGAAAGCTTCCTGGCCACCGCGCCCGGCGTCCACGCACAGGCCGTCGCCACGCTCTCACGCTGACCGCGCATCACAACCCGCACCCACGTAAAGGACCACATCATCATGAACACGATCGCCGTTCTCGGAAACGGCCGCGTCGGCGGCAACCTGGCCACAGCCCTCACCCGCGCAGGGCATCAGGTGACCGTCGCGGACCGCACGCCGGGCGCCGCCGCCGGCGCCGCCCGCACAGCCCGGATCGTCATCAACGCCACCCCGGGCGCCGGCTCGCTGGAACGGCTCGCCGCCCTGCGCGAGGAACTGCGCGACACGATCCTCGTCGACGTCTCCAACGCCACCACCGACGGACCCGACGGACTGCCCGCCGACCTGATCCACCCCGGCTCAAGCCTCGCCGAGCAACTCCAGGACGCGCTCCCCGAAACCCGCGTCGTCAAGACCCTCAACACCATGCTCTTCCCGGTGATGACCGCGCCGACCACGCTCACCCAGGCGCCCACCGCGTTCCTCTCCGGCGACGACCCCCAGGCCAAGCAGACCGTCCGCGAACTGCTCACCGACCTCGGCTGGCAAAAGGAATGGATCACCGACCTCGGCGGGATCCGGACCGCCCGCGCCACGGAGGCCGCGATCCTCTTCGTCCCGCACGTCATCCGGTCCACCGGATTCACACCCTTCGCGATCTCGATCGCCCGCTGACCCGCACCCAGCGCACCGCCCCCGGCAGGCCCACATCCAGAACGGATACGACAACACAGCCAGGGCCAGCGATTCAGCGCCCGGCGGCGACCCGCGGCCACCCTTACCCGGGCCGTCGGCCCGGCACCGAGGAATCGGCTCATCCCACGGCGGACCCGCTTGCGGAGCCGGTCGCGAGTCTGCCCGCCGATGCCCGTGGTGGCCGCCGGCAAGGGCCTCACACACGCCGTTCCAAGTGCGTCTGTGCGTGCGTGCGGAGCGCGGGCCCGGTCGTGACAGGGGCCGCACAGCGCCCGACGGCAGCACGCTGCCGTTGCTCCACTCCTGCGACCTGCAGTGCTTGGATCAGTCATTCCCATCCGTGGCGTTTCGCCGGCTCCAGGAAGGTCCTCATCATGTCCCTCGATCCCCAGATCGGTGCGCTGCTCGAGAAGTTGGCCGAAGGAGACGAACCGGCACCGGAGAGTCGAACGGTTGAGGAGAACCGCGATCTCGCAAGCAGCCTCTCCACCCTTGCGGGCGACGTCGAGCCCGTCGGCAGCGTGTACGACGCAGTGGCCGCCGCCGCAGGCCTCGAGGTCCCCGTCCGCATCTACGCCCCCGCCACCCCGCCGGGCTCCGGGCCGCGGCCCGTGACGGTCTTCCTCCACGGTGGCGGATGGGTCCTCGGAGATCTGGACAGCCAGGACCACATCGCGCGCATCGTGGCCAACCGCTCCGGCACGATCGTGGTCTCCGTCGCCTACCGGCTCGCGCCCGAACACCGCTTTCCGGCGGGGATCGAAGACGCCTACGCCGCCCTGACATGGGTTGCGGCCAACGCCGGGGGTTTCGGCGGCGACGGGCACAACATCGCGGTGTTCGGCGAGAGCGCCGGCGGCAACCTGGCCGCGGCCCTCGTGCAGGAAGCGCAGCGGCGCGGGGGACCTCGCATCGCACTGCAGGTACTGGCGTACCCGGCGGTCGACCGGTTCGACGACAGCCCCTCCATGTACGAGAACATGGCCGGACCGGTGCTGAGCCGCAGCTGGCTCGAATGGTTCTGGGGCCTTTACCTCAACACGCCCGACGAAGGTGCCGACCTGCGCGTCTCGCCGGCGCGCTCCGACGAGCTGGCCGGGCTTCCTCCCGCCGTCATCGTCACCGCCGAACACGATCCGCTGCGGGACCAGGGTGACCGCTACGCGCAGAAGCTCGCCGACGCCGACGTGCCGGTCATGCACCTGCCGATCAAGGGGGCCACCCACGCCTTCCTCTCGTTCACCGGGTCGGTACAGCTGTCACGGGACGTCCTGAATCAGCTCGCAGATGCCGTGGCCACGGCGTTCAACGACTGACCCGCCCACCGTTGTGACGGTCATCAGACAGGGGCTGGGTGAGCTACGCCAGCGTGCCCTTGCGGGGCGCCCCGGTGAAGTCGAGCTGTTCGGGTCGATGCTGGGCGCAGGCGGCGTGCTCTTTCTTCACGGTCCCGGCGGCATCCGCAAGAGCGCATTGCCGGACGTTCTGGCCGATGTCGCCGTGACCGTGGGCGCCGATCCGAACACGATCGACGGCCGCCACGTGCCGCCGGTCTCAAGTTCCCTCGAAGCGCACTCCGTCGGCGGCCGGGCGGTGCTGTCCCTCGACACGTGCGAGCTGCTCGCCCCGATCGACGACTGAATACGGGACGAGTTCCTGCCCGCGCCGGCCGCCGACGCGGTCGTGGTCATCGCGGCACTACGACCTCATTGCCGCCGTCTCAGAGGAGAAGGACAGCCCTCGACCTCGCCGCCACGATGCACGGCGAGGAGACCCGCATCTTCCTGGACCTGGTCGAGCAGGAGAGGCGACACGGCTGCGACCCGCGCGTCGACCGGTACTTCACCGGCATCGCCCACTGGATCCGTGGCAGCCTCGACTGGCAGCTACAGCGCCGGCGCCACCCCCAGCGGCCCGCAGACCTTCGGCGTATGACCAATCGCCTCACCTGCAGACACGCCCCGCCGCCGAAGAGCCCCTATCCCTCGAACACCACCCACCGCTGAGTGAGCCCTGATCAACGTGTGCGGGGTGGGGGCGCGTGTGTGTGCCTCGATGCACTCCCACTGGCCTCAGCCACGCTGTCTAGGTGTCGTCGACCAGAGGAAGCCAATGCGGCCGGCCCGTGCACACTGCCTGAGCCATCAGCTTGGGAAGCTGCGATCAGATACCGCCGGTTCGGGCACTGACCTGGGCGAACGTTTGGAAGGCAACCTCTTCGGGCTGGGCTGCTTTCCCCGTTATTCCCCGCCGTTTCCCGCTCGATCTGGTGCGCTTGTGGTGCGGCAGTACCCCCTGTAACTGCTGTACCGTCGGCGCCCCTGCGGGGCGATCTGGTCGAACATCGCCCGCCATGTGCAGGATCTACGCCATGGCCTGCGGCCACCGGACGATCTTCGTCTACCCACGTACTAGGGCGTGTATCGAATGTGCTGGTCACAGCCACTCGTTGATGGCCGCGACGAGGACGGTCGCCTCGTAGCGGACCGCGAGTTTGTCGTAGCGC
>NZ_JBVJVZ010000009.1:0-183650 GCF_055603245.1 Streptomyces sp. NPDC037290
GGTGCAGTCGAGCGCCGAGGTTGCCGAGTTTCGACATGGCTCAGGCCTCCTTCGGGTCGACAGAGCCGGCGGGACCGGCGGGACGGCGGGTGCGCCGCAGCGGCGGCTTGGCACCCAGGCTCTTGGGGTCGAGGCCGGACCACTTGTGGCCGTTCGCGAAGAACGGGCGGCGGGCGAGCAGCGTCATCAGCGGCTTGGTGAAGAAGAAGACGACGACCACGTCGAGCACGGTGGTCAGGCCGAGCGTGAACGCGAAGCCCTGGACCTTGCCGACCGTCACGATGAACAGCACGGCTGCGGCGAGGAACGACACGAAGTCGGAGACCAGGATGGTGCGCCGGGCGCGCGGCCAGGCCCGCTCCACGGCGGGGCGCAGCGAGCGGCCCTCGCGGATCTCGTCCCGGATGCGTTCGAAGTACACGATGAACGAGTCCGCGGTGATACCGATGGCCACGATGGCACCGCAGACGGCCGGCAGGTTCAGCGCGAAGTGGATGGCCGGGCCGAGCAGCGACATGATCACGTAGGTGAGGATCGCCGAGACCAGCAGCGAGGCCATCGCGACGACCGACAGACCGCGGTAGTAGACGACCAGGTAGATCACGACCAGGGCCAGGCCGATCGCGCCCGCGAGCAGACCGGCGTGCAGCTGCTCACCGCCGAGCGCGGCGGTGACGGTGGTGACGGACTGCTCCTGGAAGGACAGCGGCAGGGCGCCGTACGACAGCATGTTGGCCAGGTTCTGGGCGTCCTGCTGGGTGAAGCTGCCGGAGATCTCGGCCTGGCCGCCGGTGATCGCGTTCTGTACGAACGGGCTGGAGACGACCTCGCCGTCGAGGACGATGCCGAACTCGTTCTGCGGGCTCTGGTTCTTCGCCAGCTCGCCGGTGACGTCCGCGAACTTCTTGGCGCCGCTGGAGGTGAAGGTCATCTGGACCTGCCAGCCGGAGCCGTTCTGGGTGTCGAAGACGGCCTGCGCCTTCTTCACCTCGGTGCCGTCGACGGCGGCCGGGCCGAGCACGTACTTGTACCAGACCTTCTTGATCTGGCCGCAGGCGACCGTGGCGTCGCCGGGCTTGGCGGCGCCTCCGACCTTGGCCCGCGCGGCGGGGCTGGTGCAGTCCAGGGCCGCGTACTGGGCCTGGATCTTGGCGGCCGCGGCGTTGCCGGCGGCGGACCCGGACGGCGTGGCCGACGGCTTGGGGCTGCCGCTGGAGGACGCGCTCGGCGAGGGAGTGGAGCCGGCCTTCAGCGCGTCGCTGAAGGCGCGGCCCCGGGAGGTCGCCGAGCCCGTGGGGGACGGGGATCCCGAGGAGGTGGAGGACGCCTTCTCCTTGGAGGAGGCGCTGGAGGAGGGGCTCGTGCTCGGGTTCGGCGAGGAGCTGCCGCTGGAGGAGGCGCTCGGCGACGGGCTCTTCCCTGCGGGGACGCTGGGCTCGCTGGCCAGGACCGGGCGGAAGTACAGCTTGGCGGTGGTGCCGACCTGCTGCTGGGCCTCCTTGGAGTTGGTGCCCTTGGGGATGTTGACGATGATGTTGTCGTTCCCCTGGGTCTGCACCTCCGCCTCGGAGACACCGAGGCCGTTGACACGGCGGTTCATGATGTCGACCGCGGTGGCCATGTTGGCCGGATTGATCGCGGACCCCTGGTCGGCCTTCGCCTTGAGCGTGATGCTCGTGCCACCGGCGAGGTCGATGCCGAGACGCGGAGTCTTGTTCCCGGAGAGGAACATGCCTCCGGTGAGCGCCACGATGGCGATCAGGATGAGGGCCAGCGAGCGCCCTGGCTTGCTCTGGGCGCTCGCGCTCCGGCCCCTCTTAGGTGCTGCCACCTTCTCGTACTCCCTCTCGGGCCGCCCCACGCCGGTCGGGCGCGGTCGGCCATGACATGTGTCGGGCTGTTCCGTGCGGGAAACAGACGCCCGGTGGTGCGCGGGGCGTGATTATGCCGCCCAGCGCACCACCGGGGCGCGACTACTTCGCGTCGGAGTCGCCTTCGGTCTTCTTAGGCTCGTCCTCCGCCTTGGCCTCGGCGGCCTCGGCCGCGTCGGTGTCGTCCTCGGCAGCGTCCTTCTTACCGAGGTCGACGGCCTTGTCGTCGGAGGCGGCGGCAGCGGGCGAGTCGGACTCGTCGGTCTCGGTGAGGGAGGAGGCGTCGTCCGGGACGATGTCGGCGTCGGACTTCAGGTCGTGCTCGATGCCGTGGACGATGCGGTTGTACTCGTCGTCGGTGAGGACGGCGCCGATCGCGTTCTTGGCGAAGAGGAGGTCGACGCCCGGGCCGGCGTCGAGGAGGACCGTGTCCTCGTTGACCTCCTTGACCGTCGCGTACATCCCCCCGATCGTGCGGACACCGGAGCCGGGCTGCATCTCGTTCCGCATGTTGGCAGCCTGCTGCTGCTTCTTCTTGGCCGAGCGCGTCATCAGGAACATGGCCGCGATGAGCACGATGAAGGGGAGAAGGGTAAAGGCATTCACGGGACGGAATTTCCTTCGCGCGACCGCGACGGAGAGCGGCCTGTTGACGGGGGTGTGGTCGGCGCCGCCCGCAAGGGCGGCATCGGCGGAGTCTAAGCGAGTCCGCGTGCATGGAACAACGCTCAGCATGGCACCTGGGTTCCTGCTGGTGCCAATGCCTTGGCCGTCCCGTCCCCATCATGGCGCCGTCAGGTCCCGAACAGGTCCTGTTGTCCGTTCCCCCCGGTCGCCGAGCGGGGCGGGGTCAGGCCGAGGTGCGCCCAGGCGGCCGGCGTGGCGACCCGGCCGCGCGGGGTGCGGGCGAGCAGGCCCTCCCGGACGAGGAAGGGTTCGGCGACCTCCTCGACGGTCTCCCGCTCCTCCCCCACCGCGACGGCGAGCGTGGACAGGCCGACCGGACCGCCGCCGAAGAGCTTCAGCAGGGCCTGCAGGACGGCGCGGTCGAGGCGGTCGAGGCCGCGCGCGTCGACCTCGTAGACGGCGAGGGCCGCCGCGGCGATCTCGCGGGTGATCAGGCCGTCCGCCTTGACTTGGGCGTAGTCGCGGACGCGGCGCAGCAGGCGGTTGGCGATGCGGGGCGTGCCCCGGGAGCGGCCGGCGATCTCGGCGGCGCCGTCCGGGTCGATCTCGACGTCCAGCAGGTTCGCCGAGCGGTGGACGACCCGCTCCAGTTCGTGCGGTTCGTAGAACTCCATGTGCGCGGTGAAGCCGAAGCGGTCGCGCAGCGGGGGCGGCAGCAGGCCCGCGCGTGTGGTCGCGCCGACCAGGGTGAAGGGGGGCAGCTCCAGCGGGATGGCGGTGGCGCCGGGCCCCTTGCCGACGATGACGTCGACGCGGAAGTCCTCCATCGCCATGTACAGCATCTCCTCGGCGGGCCGGGACATGCGGTGGATCTCGTCGAGGAACAGCACCTCGCCCTCCTGCAGCGAGGAGAGGATCGCGGCGAGGTCGCCGGCGTGCTGGATGGCGGGGCCGGAGGTGATGCGGATGGGGGCGCCCATCTCGGCCGCGATGATCATCGACAGGGTCGTCTTGCCGAGGCCGGGCGCGCCGGAGAGCAGCACATGGTCGGCGGTGGCGCCACGCGCGCGTGCGGCCCGCAGGACGAGGTCGAGCTGTTCGCGGACCTTCTCCTGGCCGATGAACTCACCCAGGTCCTTGGGGCGCAGGGCGGCCTCGACGGCCTGATCCTCACGGTCGGCGACAGATCCCACCAGCCGCTCGGAGGCGGGGGTGCCGGTCGTGTCGTCGTCCCAGTTCATGTGGTGTGCCTCGATCGTCGTGGGGTCAGCGGGCGCGGTTCAGGGTCTGCAGGGCGGCCTTCAGCAGCTGTCCCACCTGCGGGGTGCCGCCCGCAGCCTCGGCCTGCGGCGTCACGGCGGCGACGGCCTCGTCGGCCTCGCGGGTGGCGTAGCCGAGGCCGATGAGGGCGGCGTGCAGCTGGTCGCGCCAGCCCTGGGTGACCGGGGCGCCGGCCGCGGGGGCGCCGACGGGTTCGCCGAGCCGGTCCTTCAGCTCCAGGAGCAGCTTCTGGGCGCCCTTCTTGCCGATGCCGGGCACGGCGGTGAGGGCCTTCTCGTCACTGGTGGCGACGGCGCGGCGCAGCGCGTCCGGGGTGTGCACGGCGAGCATGGCCTGGGCCAGGCGGGGGCCGACGCCGCTCGCGGTCTGCAGCAGCTCGAAGACCTGGCGCTCGTCGTCGTCGGCGAAGCCGTACAGGGTGAGGGAGTCCTCGCGGACGACGAGGGAGGTGTGCAGCTTGGCGGGCCGGCCCGTGCGGAGCGTGGACAGTGTGTTCGGCGTGCACTGGACGGCCATGCCGACACCGCCGACCTCGACGACCGCGGCGTCGGGGGCGAGCGCGGCGACCGTGCCGCTGACGAAGGCGATCATGCCGTACGGCCTTTCGTTGCGTTGACGGTGTGGCGGGCGACCGCCTGCTGGAGCCGGTTCTGGGCGGGGGCGCGCCAGATGTGGCAGATGGCGAGCGCGAGGGCGTCGGCGGCGTCGGCCGGCCTGGGCGGCGCGGAGAGCCTGAGCAGCCGGGTGACCATGGCGCCGACCTGCGCCTTGTCGGCACGGCCGCTGCCGGTGACGGCCGCCTTGACCTCGCTCGGGGTGTGCAGGGCGACCGGGATGCCGCGCCGGGCGGCGCACAGCATGGCGACGGCGCTGGCCTGGGCGGTGCCCATCACCGTGCGCACGTTGTGCTGGCTGAAGACGCGCTCCACGGCCACGATCTCGGGCCGGTGCTCGTCCAGCCACTGTTCGAGGCCCTGCTCGACGGCGAGGAGGCGGTGGCTGAGATCGGCGTCCACGGGTGTGCGGACGACACCGACCCCGAGCATGGTGAGCGGCCGGCCCGCGACCCCCTCGACCACGCCGACGCCACACCGGGTCAGCCCCGGGTCCACCCCCAGTACACGCACCGCGCCCCTCCCTCCGCCGACTCGCTCAGCTGTTTGTGCAGGCTATCGGTTGCCACTGACAACGCCGTGCACCGGCGCCCGGGACGGCGACGGGCCGACGGGGGTGTCCCGTCGGCCCGTGAGAACCTGCGAAGCCCGCGGCGTTACGCGTCGACCTTCTCCATGATCTCGTCGCTCACGTCGAAGTTGGCGAAGACGTTCTGCACGTCGTCGCTGTCCTCGAGCGCGTCGATCAGCTTGAAGATCTTCTTCGCGCCCTCCTCGTCCAGCTCGACCTGGACGGACGGCACGAAGCTGGACTCGGCGGAGTCGTAGTCGATGCCGGCCTCCTGGAGGGCGGTGCGGACCGCGACCAGGTCGGTGGCCTCGCTGATCACCTCGAAGGTCTCGCCGAGGTCGTTGACCTCCTCGGCGCCCGCGTCCAGGACGGCACCCAGGACGTCGTCCTCGGACAGCTCGCCCTTGGGGACGATGACGACGCCCTTGCGGCTGAACATGTACGACACCGAGCCCGGGTCGGCCATGTTGCCGCCGTTGCGCGTCATGGCGACGCGGACGTCGGAGGCGGCGCGGTTGCGGTTGTCGGTGAGGCACTCGATGAGCACCGCGACGCCGTTGGGGCCGTAGCCCTCGTACATGATCGTCTCGTAGTCGGCGCCGCCGGCCTCGAGGCCGCCGCCGCGCTTGATCGCGGAGTCGATGTTCTTGTTCGGGACCGACTGCTTCTTGGCCTTCTGGACGGCGTCGTAGAGCGTCGGGTTGCCGTCGAGGTCCACGCCGCCCATGCGCGCCGCGACCTCGATGTTCTTGATGAGCTTCGCGAAGAGCTTGCCGCGCTTGGCGTCGATCACGGCCTTCTTGTGCTTCGTCGTGGCCCATTTAGAGTGGCCGGACATCTGCCTGTCTCCTTCGCGTAACCCATCTCTGCAACGAACTCCAGAGATCCTACAAGGACTCCGGTGTCCGGTTGGCGCGCACCATGTCGACGAACAGGGAGTGCACGCGGTGGTCGCCGGTCAGTTCCGGGTGGAACGACGTGGCGAGCGCGTTGCCCTGGCGGACGGCGACGATGTGGCCGTCGTGCTCGGCGAGCACCTCGGCCCCGGCGCCGACGGACTCCACCCAGGGGGCGCGGATGAAGACGCCCTCCACAGGATCGCCCGGGACGCCCTGCACGTCGACCGCGGCCTCGAAGGACTCGTTCTGGCGGCCGAAGGCGTTGCGGCGCACGATCATGTCGATGCCGCCGATCGTCTCCTGGCCCGAGCGCGGGTCGAGGATCTTGTCGGCGAGCATGATCATGCCGGCGCAGGTGCCGTAGACGGGCATGCCCTCGCGCACGCGCGCGCGGAGGGGCTCCATCACGCCGAAGAGGACCGCCAGCTTGGAGATGGTGGTGGACTCGCCGCCGGGCAGCACGAGGCCGTCGACCTCGGCGAGTTCCTCGGGGCGCCGCACCGGCCTGGCCACGGCGTCGGCCGCGGCCAGGGCGATGAGGTGCTCCCGTACGTCGCCCTGGAGGGCCAGGACGCCTATGACAGGAGTGTTCATGGGGTGGTGTACCTGTGAGCCTGTGGTTACCAGCCGCGGTTCGCGTAGCGCTCGGCCTCGGGCAGGGTGTCGCAGTTGATGCCGACCATGGCCTCGCCGAGGTTGCGCGACGCGTCCGCGATGATCTTCGGGTCGTCGTAGAAGGTGGTGGCCTTCACGATGGCGGCGGCGCGCTTGGCCGGGTCGCCGGACTTGAAGATGCCGGAGCCGACGAACACGCCCTCGGCGCCGAGCTGGCGCATCAGGGCCGCGTCGGCCGGGGTGGCCACGCCGCCGGCGGAGAAGAGGACCACCGGGAGCTTGCCCAGCTCGGCGACCTCCTTGACCAGCTCGTACGGGGCGCGCAGCTCCTTGGCGGCGGCGTACAGCTCGTGGTTGTCGAAGCCGCGCAGCCTGGCGATCTCGTTCTTGATCTGGCGCAGGTGGCGGACGGCCTCCACGACGTTGCCGGTGCCGGCCTCGCCCTTGGAGCGGATCATCGCGGCGCCCTCGGCGATGCGGCGCAGGGCCTCGCCCAGGTTGGTGGCACCACACACGAACGGGGTGGTGAAGGCCCACTTGTCGGAGTGGTTGACCTCGTCGGCGGGGGTGAGGACCTCGGACTCGTCGATGTAGTCGACGCCGAGGGACTGCAGGACCTGGGCCTCGACGAAGTGGCCGATGCGGGACTTGGCCATGACCGGGATGGAGACGGCATCGATGATGCCCTCGATCATGTCCGGGTCCGACATACGGGCCACGCCGCCGTCCTTGCGGATGTCGGCCGGGACCCGCTCCAGGGCCATGACGGCGACGGCGCCCGCGTCCTCGGCGATCTTCGCCTGCTCCGGCGTGACGACGTCCATGATCACGCCGCCCTTGAGCTGCTCGGCCATGCCGCGCTTCACGCGGGCGGTGCCGGTCTCGGGAGCCTGGTTCTCAATGGTGGACACGGGTGACCTCACTGAAGTGAAAGAGGGTTTCTGCTCCGCCGAGGAAACGCGAGTGGACCAGGCCACAGCAAGGGCCAATGGCAAGCCGGTGGATCCTTTTCGCCGGGGAAGGGTCCTCCGGGAGTCAGGAGGCGCGTCGGGAGGCGAGTCAGGCGGCCCGCTCCACGAGGGCCGCGGGCGGCTCGTCGTCCATCTCGAAGGCCAGCGGGAAGGGGGCGTGACCGGCCAGCCGGAACCAGCGGACCTTGCGGTGTTCGCGGAGCCTGCGGGCCGCTCCCACGGCGTCGTTGTGGAAACGGCGGGCCATCGGGACCCGGCGGACGGCCTCGGCCAGCTCATGGGCCGCCTCCTCACCGCCCGGGGCCTCGCGCACGGCCTCCACCTGGGCCGGGTCCGCGAAGACCGCGCGCAGCGCCTGGCTCAGCTCGCTCTCGGCGACCTCCCGCTGCTCCTCCTCGGCCTGCCGGGCCGCGTGTGCGGCCTCGTACAGCACGATCGAGGCGGCCGGGTCCAGCACTCCCGAGGTGGCGAGTTCCTGTGCGACGGAGGCCCGGCGCAGCAGCTGCGCGTCGAGCGCGGCCCGTGCGGCGTCCATCCGCACGTGCAGCCGGTCCAGCCGCCCGGCCGTCCAGCTCAGGTAGACGCCGATCGCGACGAGTGCGACGAGGATCCAGATGAGGGTTGCGGTCACGCCGGAAGGCTATCGGCTGGGCGAAGGCGTCCCGCACGGCGATCCCGTGGGGCTCCGCGGCCTCCCGCCCGGTCCGGCGCCCCTCGATGGCTCCGCGTGGTGTCCGCTGCCAGGGCCCGCGCCGCGGCCGGTCTTCCGCGCGGGTGCTCCCGGGACGGCCCACTCCGGCGGAACGCACCGCTTACGCGATTCCCCCCGGCCGAGCACTCCGCGCGCACCTCGGCCGCGCGCACCTCGGCCCGGGCTCCGGCCCCGGGCACCCCTGTGCGGGCGCCACGGCACCGGCGCGACGTCGGTCGCCCTGCGCGTGGGTCGGTCCGCTGTCGACCCGGCCGCCGGTCAGAACCCGCGTGCGCCGGTCCCGCGAGCGTGGCACGGCCGGCGCCCACAGCCCTGCGGCGCCGACCCGACCGCGCGTGTCCGGCCTCAGTCCCGCGCCAGCCCGAACCGCGCCCGCAGCCCCGTCGTCCGCTCGTCCTCCGCGACGGCCGCCGCGCCGGCCGTCACCGTCTCGTAGACGGACAGGATGTCCGCGCCGACCGTCGACCAGTCGAACCGCCGCACGTGCGTGCTCCCCCGCTCGCGCAGTTCGGCGCGCCGCTCCGGGTCCTCCAGCAGCCGTACGGCCGCCTCGGCGAGCGCGTCGGCGTCCTCGTTGGCGAAGACCTCGCCGGCCTCGCCCTGGTCCAGGACCTGGACGAAGGCGTCCAGGTCGGAGGCGAGCACGGGCGCCCCCGCCGACATCGCCTCGACCAGGATGATGCCGAAGCTCTCGCCGCCGGTGTTGGGCGCGACGTACAGGTCGACGCTGCGCAGGAAGCGCGCCTTGTCCTCGTCGCTGATCATGCCGAGGAACTCGACCCGGGAGCGGAGCTCCCGGGGCAGGTCCTCGACGGCCGCCTCCTCGTCACCGCGGCCCGCGACCAGCAGGCGGGCCTGCGGACGGGCGGCGAGGATCTTCGGCAGGGCCTTCATCAGCACCGGCAGGCCCTTGCGGGGCTCGTCGATACGGCCGATGAACCCGACGGTGTCGCCCTGCCACTGCGGCCTGGGCTCGGCCTTGGCGAAGAAGTCGACATCGACGCCGTTGGGGATGACCACCGCGTCCCCGCCGAGGTGCTCGACCAGGGTGCGGCGGGCGTACTCGCTGACCGCGATCCGGGCGCTGATCTTCTCCAGGGCCGCCTGCAGGATGGAGTACGCGGCGATCATCGCGCGCGAACGCGGGTTGGACGTGTGGAAGGTGGCCACGATCGGGCCGGAGGCCGCCCAGCAGGTCAGCAGGCCCAGCGAGGGCGAGGTCGGCTCGTGGATGTGGACCACGTCGAAGGCGCCGTCGTGCAGCCAGCGCCGTACCCGCGCCGCCGACAGGAAGCCGAAGTTCAGCCGGGCCACCGAGCCGTTGTACGGCACCGGCACGGCGCGGCCCGCCGAGACGACGTACGGCGGCAGCGGGGTGTCGTCGTCGGCGGGGGCGAGGACCGAGACGTCGTGGCCGAGGCGGAGGAAGTACTCGGCGAGGTCGCGGATGTGGAACTGGACGCCGCCGGGCACGTCCCAGGAGTACGGGCAGACGATCCCGATTCTCACGAGGGTCCCTTCGCGGGGTCGAGGTCGGCGAGCCACAGCCGCTGGAGCATGTGCCAGTCCTCCGGATGGTCGGCGATCCCGGTGGCGAAGGCGTCGGCCAGCGCCTGTGTCATGACAGACGTCTTCTCGGCCCGGGTACCTGACTCTGGTACCTCGATCGGGGGGTGCACACGGCCCTGCATGACGGGCGAGGCGTCGTACCAGAGCGTGACCGGGAGCAGCAGCGCGCCCGTCTGCTGGGCGAGCAGGGCCGGCCCCGCGGGCATCCGGGCGGTCTCGCCGAAGAAGTCGACCTCGACGCCGGAGGCGGACAGGTCCCGGTCGGCGACCAGGCAGACCAGGCCGCCGTCGCGCAGCCGCCGGGCCAGGGTGCCGAAGGCGGAGCCGCCGCTGTGCGGCAGGACCTCCATGCCCAGGCCCTCGCGGTAGGCGACGAAACGGTCGTACAGCGTCTCGGGCTTCAGCCGCTCGGCGACCGTGGTGAACGGTGTCTCCAGCTTGGTGGTGACCCAGGCGCCGGCCAGGTCCCAGTTGGCGAGGTGCGGCAGGGCGAGGATCACGCCGTTGCCCGCGGCGAGGCCGTCGGTCAGGAAGTGGATGTCCTTGGGGTCGAACCCGGACTTCACGCGTTCGGCGCTCCAGGCCGGGAGCCGGAAGGACTCCATCCAGTAGCGCAGGTACGAGCGCATGCCCGCGCGGGAGAGTTCGGCGAGGCGCTCCGCGGTGGCGTCGGGCAGCACGCGCGCGTAGTTCGACTCCAGGCGCCGCACCCCCTTGCCGCGCCGCTTCCAGGCGAGGTCGGCGATGCTCTGCCCGAGGCGGACCGCGACGGGCTCGGGCAGCTTCTTGACGGTGCTCCAGCCGGCGCCGTAGAGGGCGTCGGTGAGCCGTTCGGCGGCGCTCACTGCGCGGCCTCGGCGTTCTGCTGGGCCGCCGCCTCGGCCTCGGCGGACTCGCGGCGGACCGTGACGACCCGCTGGATCAGCGTGACGAGGCTACCGACGGCGACGATCCACAAGGCGATCGGCAGCAGCCACTGGATGCCCGGCACACCGAACGTGTGCAGGCCGGAGAAACCGGCCGCGACCAGCGAGATCACCAGCCGCTCGGCGCGTTCGACGAGGCCGTTGACGGCGACCGGCAGGCCGATGGACTCGCCGCGCGCCTTGGTGTACGACACCACCTGGCCGCTGGCCAGGCAGAAGATCGAGACCGCGCACAGGACGTTGTTGTGCCCGTTGCCCGCGTACCAGAGCGCGAAGCCGCCGAAGATCGCGCCGTCGGCGACCCGGTCGAGCGTGGAGTCCAGGAAGGCGCCCCAGCGGCTGGTGCGGCCCAGCTGGCGGGCCATGTTGCCGTCGACCAGGTCGGAGAAGACGAACAGGGTGATCACGACCGTGCCCCAGAAGAACTCGCCCCGGGGGTAGAAGACCAGCGCTCCCGCGACCACACCGGCCGTGCCGATGAGCGTGACCGTGTCGGGGCTCACGCCCCGGCGGATGAGAAACGCGGCGAACGGCGTGAGGACACGCGTGAAGAATGCACGCGCGTACTTGTTCAGCATGGCCTTCCCGACGGTCGGTGTCGCCGCGGCCCTGGTGGCCTCCGGCTGGCCCATCGTAGCCACGCGTGCGCGTGCGTGACGGGCGGGCACCCGCAGCCCGTGAAGCGAACCGGCGCACGCCGCCACGCGCGGGCGCGCGGGACGTGATCGGCGTTCCCGGCTGTCGTTCGTATGGACGCAACGTGACGGGAGTGGAAAGCTCGAATAACCGCGGGCGTCGCCGGAGCCGCCAGTGCACGCGGGTCCCGCGTGTCCGCGCCCACAGTGACCTCACCGTGCACGGGAGGCAGGATCATGGGCGACAAGACTCAGACACACCACCCCGGGGCCGCCGGCAGGGCTCTGGAGGCCGACCAGCCCGCGTCCGTACGGAACGTGGTGCTGGTCGGCCACTCCGGTTCGGGCAAGACGACTCTGGTGGAGGCCCTCGCGCTGACCGCGGGGGCGGTGAACCGGGCGGGCCGCAAGGAGGACGGCGGCACCGTCTCGGACTACGACGAGATCGAGCACCGGCAGCAGCGCTCCGTACAGCTCTCCCTGGTGCCGGTCGAATGGGACAGCATCAAGATCAACCTGCTCGACACCCCCGGGTACGCCGACTTCGTCGGAGAGCTCAGGGCCGGTCTGCGCGCCGCGGACGCGGCCCTGTTCGTCGTCTCCGCCTCGGACGGCGTCGACGGATCGACCCGCATGGTCTGGGAGGAGTGCGCGGCCGTCGGCATGCCGCGCGCGATCGTGATCACGCACCTGGAGGCCGCGCGCGCGGACTTCGAGGAGATGACCCGGATCTGCGCGGAGGCCTTCGGCGGCGACGACCCCGACGCCGTGCTGCCGCTGTACCTGCCACTGCGCGGCCCCGAGGGCCCCGACGGGCACGCGCCCGTGACCGGACTGGTCGGGCTGCTGTCGCAGAAGCTGTTCGACTACTCGACCGGGGAGCGCAAGGAGTCCGAGCCCGGCGAGGACCAGCTGCCGGACATCGAGGAGGCCCGCAACCGGCTCATCGAGGGGATCATCGCCGAGAGCGAGGACGAGACCCTCATGGACCGCTATCTCGGCGGCGAGCAGGTCGACGTCAAGACGCTGATCCAGGACCTGGAGCGGGCCGTCGCCCGCGGCTCCTTCTTCCCCGTCCTGGCCGCCGCCCCCGCCGCCGAGGGCGCCAGACACGGGCTCGGCACGGTGGAACTGCTGGAGCTGGTCACCGGCGGGTTCCCGACCCCGTTCGAACACCCGCTGCCCGACGTCACGACCATCGGCGGAAAGCCGCGCGAGCTGAAACCGTGCGACACCGCAGGTCCGCTCGTCGCCGAGGTCGTCAAGACGTCCTCGGACCCCTATGTCGGCCGGGTCTCCCTGGTCCGGGTCTTCTCCGGCACCCTGCGCCCCGACCAGACGGTGCACGTCTCGGGGCACGGGCTGGCCGACCGCGGCCACGAGGACCACGACGTCGACGAGAAGGTCGGCGCCCTGTCCATGCCGTTCGGCAAACAGCAGCGTCCGGTGACGCACGCCGTCGCCGGTGACCTGGTGTGCGTGGCCAAGCTCGGGCGGGCCGAGACCGGGGACACGCTCTCCGCGAAGGACGATCCGCTGCTGATGGAGCCCTGGCGGATGCCCGACCCGCTGCTGCCGCTCGCCATCCAGGCACACAGCAAGGCCGACGAGGACAAGCTCTCGCAGGGCCTATCCCGGCTGGTGGCCGAGGACCCCACGATGCGCCTGGAGCAGAACCAGGACACCCACCAGGTGGTCCTGTGGTGCCTGGGCGAGGCGCACGCGGACGTCGCCCTGGAACGGCTGCGCAGCCGCTACGGCGTCCAGGTCGACGTCGTCCCGCACAAGGTATCCCTGCGGGAGACGTTCGCGCACAGGGCCACCGGGCGCGGGCGGCACGTGAAGCAGTCCGGCGGGCACGGGCAGTACGCCATCTGCGAGATCGAGGTGGAGCCCCTGCCGGGCGGCTCGGGCATCGAGTTCGTGGACAAGGTGGTCGGCGGCGCCGTACCGCGCCAGTTCATCCCGTCCGTGGAGAAGGGCGTGCGGGCGCAGGCCGCCAAGGGCGTCGCCGCCGGGTATCCGCTCGTGGACGTACGGGTCACGCTGCTGGACGGCAAGGCGCACTCGGTGGACTCCTCCGACGCCGCCTTCCAGACCGCGGGCGCGCTGGCGCTGCGCGAGGCCGCGGCGGACACGAGGATCCATCTGCTGGAGCCGGTGGCCGAGGTGTCCGTCCTGGTCGGCGACGACTACGTGGGCGCCGTCATGAGTGATCTGTCCAGCCGGCGCGGCCGGGTGCTGGGCACCGAGCAGGTGGGCTCCGGGCGCACCCTGATCAAGGCGGAGGTACCCGAGTTCGAGATCGGCCGGTACGCGGTCGACCTGCGCTCGCTGTCGCACGGCACGGCCCGTTTCGACCGCTCCTACGCCCGGCACGAGCCGATGCCGCCGCAGATCGCCGAGCGGATCCGTGAACAGGCGGGCGACAACCCGTAGCTGACGGAGGGTCACCGGGCGCACAACCCGGCGCACGGGCGGGCGGCTTCGGCCGTCCGCCCGCGCACTGTCGGTGCCGGCGGATACGCTGATCACAACGAGGGCCTGTTCAACAGGTGTGCGGAGCGAGGAAGTCGGGAAGTCCGCAGAAGACGCCGGCGGCGATGGGGGCGGGAATGTCGTTGGGAACGGAGTGGGACGGGCCCCAGGTGCCCGTCTCGGGCGACGGGAGTCAGGCGGCGACCTCCGCGCTGGCCTCCGCGGCATACCGGGACAGCCCGATCGAGGAGATCAAGAAAGCCGACAACGAATGGCACCAGTCGACCGTCAAGGCCGGCAGGATCGGGCTGCTCAGGCCCAATCTCGGTGAGGCCTTCTCCCGGGCCGTGGTCGCCCGGATGCTCGCTCCCGGCCGCAAGCCGCTCATCCAGTCCTTCGGCTCCGAGCCCCAGTTCGTGGTCGAGCACTGCCTCGCGGCCAACAACATCCGCCGGGAGCGCGACAACCGCCTGACCGCCGTGACAGTTCTGTGCGGGGTGCTCTTCCTGCCCGGGCTGCTCGTCTGGCTGCTCGTCTTCCAGCTGCGCACGTTCGTGGCCAAGCGTGACGACAGGCGGGCCGGGACGCTCGCCACCGTGCTGCTCCTCGGTGTGGGTGTGCTGGCCGCGCTGTTCCTGCTCAAGATGCCGTTCAGCGGATTCTGGGCGTGGTACGCACGGGCCTGCGTGGTCCTTCCCGTGCTCGGCTGGGTCTGGGCCAAGCGGATCTGCGACCGCACGGCGAGGGACCTGCGGGACCGCTGGGGCGGGCTGCTGTCGGGTACCAGCGTCGGTGCCAAGGTCCCCGAGGCCGTGCCCCGGGGACCGAACCAGACGGCGGCGGAGGAGCTGCGTCAGTCGCTGGCCCGGCTCAGCGCCGAGCAGCAGTCCAACTCGGTCTTCTACGCCGGTCCCAAGGGCATACTCGGCATGGGCACCCGCTGGGGTTCCTGGCAGCTCGCCGAGGATCTGGTGGCCGCCGACCCGACCCGGGAGATCCACCCCTTCCGCAGCTGGGACGTCATACGCGCGATCCACGACCAGCTCGCCCTGCTGGAGCGCGGCCCGCTGAACACCGGCGGCTTCCCGAAGCCGTCGATACGGCACTGGATCGTCACCCCGATCGGCGAGAAGGCCGCGGAGGTCGCCCGGCCCGGCGGCACCGACGTCGAGGCCTTCCAGGTGAAGCCGCACGCGATACAGGAGATCTGCAACAAGCAGCAGTTCGGCAGCGGCGACCGGCACTACCTGGGCGTGCAGTGGACGCTGTGGGACGGGCAGCTGGTCCTCACCATGCTGATCACGGTGACGGTGCTGCACGAGACGCTGCGGATCGAGGTCACCGGGCACGCGCTGGGCCCGGTGAACCCGCTGTTCACCTCCAAGCCGGAGCCGCCGAGCAAGGAGGTCGCCAAGTCCCTCAAGCCCTGGGAGACCCGGAAGGTGATGCTGCCGCTGGTCACCACGGACGAGGTGGTGCGGCTCGCCGCGCGGGCCCCGCTGACCTGGTACCCGCCGCTGCTCAACTGGCTCGGCGGCTCGCTGGTCCTGCCGGAGCCGTTCGGTCTGCGGCACGCCTGGGCCGACCAGCCGTGGCGGCACCGCTTCATGGCCGACGACGCGCTGCGCGCGGCCACGCCGGTGCTGCGGGTGGTGCACTCGGCGGCGCTCAGGGTGCTGGAGGAGAACGGCGTGAACACGGAGAAGTTCGGCACGCGGTCGGGCATCCTCAGCGGTCTGGTGCAGGACCCGACGCCGAGGAAGGCCGACCTCTACGACGCGTGAGCGGTGCCCTCGGCGGAGGGCACCCCCGGAGGACCTACGCCGGCCACGCCTCCGCCAGCATCTTCCTGGTGTCGGCCAGGAGCTGCGGCAGCACCTTCGTGTGGCCCACGACCGGCATGAAGTTCGTGTCGCCGCCCCAGCGCGGGACGATGTGCTGGTGGAGGTGGGCGGCGATACCGGCGCCCGCGACCGTGCCCTGGTTCATGCCGATGTTGAAGCCGTGCGCGCCGGAGGCGGTGCGCAGGGCGGTCATCGCCTGCTTGGTCAGCTCCGCCAGCTCGGCGGTCTCCGGTCCGGTCAGCCCGGTGTAGTCGGCGACGTGCCGGTAGGGCACGGTCATCAGGTGGCCGCCGTTGTACGGGTAGAGGTTGAGGACGGCGTACACGTGCTCACCGCGCCGGACGATCAGTCCGTCCTCGTCGGACTTGGCCGGTATCGAGCAGAAGGGACAGCCGTCGTCGGCCCCCGGACCGGTGGGCTTGTTCTCGCCCTGGATGTACGCCATCCGGTGGGGCGTCCACAGGCGCTGGAACGCGTCCTGCGTCCCCACTCCGATCTGCTGCTCCGGCTCACTCGTCATGCTAGGCAGCATATGGCTTCGCCCGTTCGCGACGTGTCGCCGGGGCAGCGGGAAAGGGAGCACCGGCCAAGCTTGGGCGGTGGACGACGACAGCCGTACGCGGCGCTGGAAACGCTGGGAGGGACGCGCCGCGCTGCCGCTCGGCATCGCGTCGCTGGTCTACCTCGCCGGCTACGCGACGCATGTGCTGGTGCGGGGGCTGCCCCTGGCCGTGGACGACGTCCTGCGCGCGATCATCGGGGCCGCCTGGGCGGTGTTCGTCGTCGACTACGCGGTGCACTGGCGGCTGAGCGGCCGTGGGCTCGGCTTCGTGACCCGGCACTGGCTGGACACACTCGTCATGCTGCTGCCGTTGCTGTGGCCGGTGCGCATCGTGCGGCTGTACGACGTGCTCCGGCGGCGGCGCGGCGGGCCCCGCCTCGCGTTGCACGCGCGCGTGATGCTCTACGCCGGCCTGTCCACGGCGCTGCTCGGTTTCTCCGGCGCCCTCGCGGTGTACCAGGCGGAGCGTGGCGCGCCCCACGCCACGATCCGGACGTTCGGTGACTCGGTCTGGTGGACCTGCGCCACCCTGACGACGGTCGGCTACGGCGACGTGACCCCGGTGACAGCCCTGGGCCGGGTCATCGCGGTGGGGATGATGGCCTGCGGTCTCGCGCTGCTCGGCGTGATCACCGGCTCGTTCTCCTCGCTGCTGCTGCAGCGGTTCGCCCGGGGCACGGACGAGGAAGGGCCCCCGGAGGGCTGATGCCCGGGGGCCCTTCGGGCTGGTGCGGGTCAGACCTGGGTCCGCTCCTCCACCACCTTGGCGATCTTCGCGATGGCCTCGTCGACCGGAATGCCGTTCTCCTGGGAGCCGTCGCGGTAGCGGAAGGAGACCGAGCCGTTCGACATGTCCTCGTCGCCCGCGATGACCATGAAGGGCACCTTCTGCTTCTGGGCGTTGCGGATCTTCTTCTGCATACGGTCCGAGGAGGAGTCCACCTCGACGCGCAGGCCCTTCTTCCGGGCCGCCGCCGCGAACTTCTCCAGGTACTCCACGTGCGCGTCGCCGATCGGGATGCCGAGCGCCTGCACGGGGGCCAGCCACGCCGGGAAGGCACCCGCGTAGTGCTCGAGCAGCACCGCGAAGAAGCGCTCGATGGAGCCGAACAGCGCGCGGTGGATCATGACCGGGCGCTGCTTGGAGCCGTCCGGGCCGGTGTACTCCAGGTTGAAGCGCTCGGGCAGGTTGAAGTCGAGCTGGATGGTCGACATCTGCCAGGTCCGGCCGATCGCGTCCTTGGCCTGGACGGAGATCTTCGGGCCGTAGAAGGCGGCGCCGCCCGGGTCGGGCACGAGGGGCAGGCCCTGCTTCTCGGCGACCTGACGCAGGGTCTCGGTCGCCTCCTCCCAGACCTCGTCGGAGCCGACGAACTTCTCCGGGTCCTTGGTGGACAGCTCCAGGTAGAAGTCGGTCAGGCCGTAGTCGCGCAGCAGGCCGAGGACGAAGGTGAGCGTCTTGTCCAGTTCCTCGGACATCTGCTCACGGGTGCAGTAGATGTGCGCGTCGTCCTGCGTGAAGCCTCGGGCGCGGGTCAGGCCGTGCACGACGCCCGACTTCTCGTACCGGTACACGGTCCCGAACTCGAAGAGGCGCAGCGGCAGTTCGCGGTAGGAGCGGCCACGCGCGTCGAAGATCAGGTTGTGCATCGGGCAGTTCATGGGCTTGAGGTAGTAGTCCACGCCCTCGTCGAGCTGCATGGGCGGGTACATGCCCTCGGCGTACCAGTCCAGGTGCCCGGACGTCTCGAAGAGCTTCCCCTTCGTGGCGTGCGGGGTGTAGACGAACTCGTAGCCCTCTTCCTCGTGGCGGCGGCGCGAGTAGTCCTCCATGACCCGGCGGACGATGCCGCCCTTGGGGTGGAACACGGCGAGGCCGGAGCCGATCTGCTCCGGGATGGAGAAGAGGTCCAGCTCGCTGCCGAGCTTGCGGTGGTCGCGCTTCTCGGCCTCGGCGAGGAAGTCCAGGTACGCCTTCAGCTCGTCCTTGGAGGGCCAGGCGGTGCCGTAGATGCGCTGCAGCATCGGGTTCTTCTCGCTGCCGCGCCAGTAGGCGGCCGCGTTGCGCATCAGCTTGAACGCCGGGATGAGGCGGGTGGAGGGCAGGTGCGGACCGCGGCAGAGGTCCTTCCAGCACAGCTCGCCGGTCTTGGCGTCCAGGTTGTCGTAGATCGTCAGCTCGCCGGCGCCGACCTCGACGTCCGCGCCGTCGTCGTGGGAGGCCGAGCCCTTGAGGCCGATCAGCTCCAGCTTGTACGGCTCGGCGGCCAGCTCCTCGCGGGCGGCCTCGTCGGTGACGACACGGCGGGAGAAGCGCTGGCCCCGCTTCTGGATCTCCTGCATCTTCTTCTCGATGGCCTTGAGATCCTCGGGCGTGAACGGCTTCTCGACGTCGAAGTCGTAGTAGAAGCCGTCCTTGACGGGCGGGCCGATGCCCAGCTTGGCCTCGGGGAACAGCTCCTGCACGGCCTGCGCCATGACGTGCGCGGTGGAGTGGCGCAGGATGTTGAGGCCGTCCTCGGACGAGATCTCGACGCCCTCGACCTCGTCACCGTCGGCCGGTTCGTACGCGAGGTCCTTCAGCTCGCCGCCCACGCGCGCCGCGATGATCGAGCGCTCGCCCGCGAAGAGGTCGGCGGCCGTAGTGCCCGTCGTCACCACGCGTTCTTCCCGCTCGGAATCGCGTTGGATGATCACACGGACGTCTGACACCGGTCTCTCCTGACTGAAGGTGGGGTGCGGCGCCATACCAGGAGCGCGCGCACAGGCGATCGTACCGACCCGACGGCACCGACCGCGAAACGGTCACCCTCAGTCCGCTTCCCCTTACTCCCCCGTCCCCTTCCTCCCGCTCCCTCAGTCGCCCTCCCCGTAGGACTCCCCGCAGGCCTCCTCGAAGAAGTCGAGGTTCTCCTGGAGGGCCTTCATCAGCCGGTCGCGCTCGGCGTCGTCCACCTGCACGGGTACGATCCCGGAGGCGCCGGTGAGCCGGCGGAAGCCGCCCCGGCGTTCCAGCCTGCCGTGCACGCGCACCGGCAGTCCGACAAGGTGGGCGTGGCCGGCGATGTGGTAGTCCTCCTCGTCCAGGGTGACGCGGACGTGCGGCACCTCGGCGCCCGCGAGGACGCGCAGCCGTACCGTGCCCTCGCCGCCGGGCCCGGAGCGGCGCATACGGACGACGGCTCCGGTGATACGGACGGGGACGGAGGGCTCCTCGCGCACATAGCGGGCGGCGGCCTCGCGCAGGACGGGCAGGTCTCCGGGCGAGAACTCGACGGGTTCAGCGGAGGGGGCGCAGCCCTCGGGGACGCCCGCGCCGGGTGCCCAGGCGACGGCGATCCGGGCGCCCTCGGTGCCCCTCACCAGCGCGGCCAGCGCCTCGGTCAGTTCGCGGCTGACCCCGGCCTCGACCGCGCCGTCGAAGGCGTCCATGCCGCCGGTGGCCCGCTGGTAGTCGATGGCCTCGCGGGCGGCGTACAGGGCCTGGTGCAGGCGGACGGCGAGGGGGCGGCCGGTGGGCACGGGCACGAACGCGGTGAGGTGGCGGTCCTCGGCCGCGGGGCCGACGAGGACCTCCTCCAGCAGTGCGCCGGCGGCGCGCCGGTGGCGGGCGCCGTAGTAACCGGCACGCGCGCGTGTGGCGAGCGCGGCGGCGAGGAGCATCTGCCGGGCGGCGCCGCGCAGTTGCTCGTCGGCCGTCCAGGGCGCGGCGCCGACGGGTCCGCTCGGGGTGTCCCGCCACCAGCGGATCTCGTCGCTGGGCACGGCGAGGGAGATCAGCACCTCGCGCGCGGTGGGGGTGTCGCTGCGGGCGAGGGCGTCGAGGGCCTCGCCGAGCAGGTCGTCGCTGTCCGGGAAGGCCCGGTTCTCCGGCACGAGGAGGCTGGTCCCGCCGCCGCCCGGGCCGGGCGGGGTCCAGCGGCCGTACCGGCCCGCCGCTCCCCCGCGGCGCTGCCAGCCGTGCCGGTGCAGCAGGGCGCCGAGCACCGCGGGATCGACCTCGGCGGGCTCCGGGGGCCGGTTCCAGGGCAGGTCGTCGGGATGCGGCCGGGCCTGGCGCGGCAGTTCCTCGTACGGACGGCTCCTCATGGCCTGCCTCCCGTCCCGACCCGCGTCATGATCTCGCAGAGCGCCCGGTCGTCGAAGATGCGCGAGGTCGGGATCCGCACGGTGGTCCGGTGCCGGCCGGTGATGGAGTGGCCGGCCAGGTTGACCCAGTAGCAGCAGTGCCTGAGGTCGAGCCGGTCGTGACTGGCGCGCAGCCAGTCGTCCTGCGAGCGCGGGACGAGCATGACGACCAGGATCTTGTGCACCGAGACGGGTGTGCGGGCGAGCTTGCGCAGGTGGTCGTTGTCGAGGGTGAAGGAGAACGAACGCCCCGGGGGGTTGGGTGCGACCTGGTACGTGGCCTTCAGCTGCACCTTGATCGTGACCTCGTCGTCGACGGTGTGTCCGGGCGCGCTGTGGCTGACGTGCCAGTCGATGCCGTTGTCCGGGAAGGGCTGGGACAGCGAGCAGCCGGCCGCGGCGGCGACCACGTGCAGATAGCCGACCTGCAGTGTCTCCATGCAGGCGGTGGTGGCGAGCGTGCCGCGGAGGGGGCCCGTGCGATCGGGCAGCAGCCCGCTCCGCTCGGGCTGCGCAATGGCCATGACCAACAGCCTTCCAAGCCAAGAGTTTCCCCGTTGAGGGCCGCTGAACTGCAAAGACCCGTACTCCTGTTGTCTCCTTGCGGCGTACGGCGCAAACGGCCCGGGTATCACCAAACGGGCAGAAGACGGAACGTCACCTGCCGCAGGTGAACGAGGAGTTGGGTTGGGATGACGTACTGGTACGAGGGGCCGCTGGCCGCCTTCGACACGGAGACGACGGGCGTGGACGTCGAGACCGACCGGATCGTGTCGGCCGCCGTCGTCGTCCAGGACGCGCCGGGCACCCGGCCCCGGGTCACCCGCTGGCTGGTGAACCCGGGTGTCCCGGTGCCCGAGGAGGCCACGGCGGTGCACGGGCTGACGGAGGAGCACCTGCAGCGCAACGGCCGCTGGCCGGCGCCGGTGATGTACGAGATAGCCGAGCAGCTGGCGGAGCACGCGGCGATGGGCCGCCCGCTGGTGGTGATGAACGCGCCGTTCGATCTGACGCTGCTGGACCGGGAGTTGCGCCGGCACCGGGCGTCCTCACTGGACCGCTGGTTCGAGGCGACGCCGCTGCGGGTGCTGGACCCGCGGGTGCTGGACAAGCACCTGGACCGGTACCGCAAGGGCCGTCGCACGCTGACCGACCTGTGCGCGCACTACGAGGTGACGCTGCAGGGCGCGCACGACGCGGCGGCGGACGCGCTGGCCGCCCTGGACGTCGTACGGGCGCTGGGCCGCCGTTTCGCGACCCGGCTCGAGCGCCTGACCCCCGCCGAACTGCACACGCTCCAGGCCAACTGGCACGCGGCGCAGGCACGCGGTCTTCAGGCGTGGTTCGCGCGCAGCGGCTCGGAGGAGATCGTCAGCACGGACTGGCCACTCAGGCCGGAGCTGCCGGCCGCGGCGTAAGGGCGGGGCGGGGTGCGACGTCAAAAGAGCCGGTCCGCTGGTGCGGACCGGCCCTTTCCCGGTGGGCGATACTGGGTTCGAACCAGTGACCTCTTCGGTGTGAACGAAGCGCTCTCCCACTGAGCTAATCGCCCGGGAACGCACTGAACAATACAGGTCCCGGCGCCCTTCGTTCAAACCGCTTCCAGGTACCGCAGCAGTCCGCGCCGTCCGGACCGCATCATCAGCCGGTGGTTGGCGCGGAAGAGCGGGCGGCCGGGCAGGGCGAGCCGGCGGAGCAGCGGCTTGCGCACGTCCACTTCCTGGTCGTAGCGGGCCAGGGTGCCGGAACCGGCGGCCGTGACCGTCCAGCGCGCCCGGCCCTCGATGTCACCGGACAGGGTGACCTCCAGCACACCCGCCCCGGGGTCGTGGCGGGTCCGGCGTGCGGTGAAGGTCATGTCGTACGGCAGGACGGACCGGATGGTGAGGACGCCGGTCGTCTCGTCCAGCCGGCTCACCGACCGCACCTGCGGCCACCAGCGGGGATAGTCCTCGGGCCGTTCCAGGACCGCGTACACGGCGGTGGGCGGCGCGGGCAGGGACCACAGGCTGCGGAAGCGGTAGTGGGTCCAGTCCATGGTGCGAGTCTGCCGTGCGGGGGCACCCACACGTGCATACATCTGAGTACGCGTACTCATGTGCCGTGCCGCGCGCCCGGGCAGACTCGGGGGGGCGAGCGCCGCCGCCCGTGCGACGGCGCTCCCCCAGCTCGGCCTGCACGGCGGCGTAGGCGTCGGACGGTGAAGTCGTCCACACGGCGGTAGCCGTCGGCCCACCACCCCGTCAGGTCGGCCCGGTCGAAGCCGAGTCCGTCCCTGGTGAAGAAGGCCCTGCCGTTCTGGCGGAGGTAGAGGTCGTGGTCGTCCCAGGTCCAGCCCCGTGCGGCTCGACGCCGGCCTTCCGGAACACCTTCTTGTCGACGACGAGCGCCATGGTGTGGGAACCGACGGGAATTCCGAGCTGTTTTCCGTCGACCTCGCCGGCCCTTCGTCACGCCGTCCCGGAAGTGATCCGGGGTCAGATTGCCTGCTCGCACCTGGGACTTGAGGTCGAGATGAATTCCTCGCTTGTCGTACTTCCGGAGAAAGGTGACGGCATTTTGGAAAACATCCGGGGGATTTCCGCCGGCGGCCCGGGTCTGGAAGTCCGTCTTCACCTTGATCTTCGGGTACTTCTTCCCGAAGAGGGCGATGGTCTGGTTGATCCTCTTGGCCCGCTCCTCGACATCCCACCATGAGTAACGGATCGTCACGGTCCCGTCCCCGGAGTCGTTTCAAGTAAGCGCTTGCTGGCACCAGTTACGGCGGGACCGGGGGCGGGCTGTACACACCCGGCAGACCCACGGCTCCGAACACGTCGGGCCTGCAGAGCGGGGGCGGCGGCGATCGCGGCGCCCCGGTCGTGGCCGACGACCCCCGCGGACTCCCCCCGGAGGGGCACGGCGCGGTATCCGGCGGCCCCGGGCTTGCTCCGCCCGGCTGCGTGCCATGGCATGACGGTCGCCGCGGCGATGTTCGTGCGTCCGGTCCGCTGCCCACGAGGCTTGTCGCCGGTGCCGCGAAGCGCGCCTGAGCGGACGCCCGCGCCACAGACTCGGAGCCGGGCGGTAGCCCCGAGCCGCTTCGGACACCGGGGGCGCCTGAGACCCGCACAGCGGGATCGCCTCGCATCGGGACCACAGGGCCAGAACCCCCGCCCCCGACCCCGCATACGCCGACGGCCCACCTGCTGGTCTGCAGGTGGGCCGTTGGGCCGGGTGGGCGATACTGGGTTCGAACCAGTGACCTCTTCGGTGTGAACGAAGCGCTCTCCCACTGAGCTAATCGCCCGGGCGCAGGAAGAACATTACCCCATGTCAGGGCGTGCTTCCGACCAGGCCCGGCGGCGGAGCCGGATCACTGATCCTCGATCTTCCACGGCATGACGAGGCCGAACCTCCACACGTAGGACCCCACCAGCGCGGCCACGACCACCAGGCCGATCGCGGTCAGCGTGATGTTGCGGCGGCGCACCCTGGGGTCGAGGGCCCGTTGGGCCGCCTCGGTGACCTTGCGTTTGGTCCAGCGGAGCACGAGCTGCGCCCAGACGAACTCGGTCGCCCAGATCGCCATGCCGCCGAAGATCACCACCCAGCCGGGGCCCGGCAGCGGCAGCATGACGATCCCGGCGACGACGACCGCCAGGCCGATCACGAAGACGCCCACCTGCCAGCTCAGGTGCAGCAACCGGCGGGCCTTGACGAATTCCGGCGCCCGGGAGCCGAGCCCGCCGTCCTCACGCCCGGGTTCCTGCCCGGCTTCCCGATGATCCGCCTTCGCCTTGTCCCCTGCCACGGCGACCTCGCCCGGCTCGTCACTCCCCGTATTCATACAGACAAACCCTACCGGAGTGAATCCAGTCACCGGAATGGACGTAGGTCTCGTACGAGTTCTCGGCCGGAAGAGTTACGTAAAGGCACGCAAAACCCTCAGAGGGGTTTACAACGGCACCGTAGGTGGCATGTCGATTTCGCCGACGTGCGAATCCCCGAGCGCACACTGAGCGAAAGGCCCTGGCGCTTATGAACACCACGGTCAGCTGCGAGCTGCACCTGCGCCTCGTTGTGTCGAGCGAGTCCTCCCTGCCTGTCCCCGCAGGCCTGCGGTACGACACGGCCGACCCCTACGCCGTGCACGCCACCTTCCACACCGGAGCCGAGGAGACCGTCGAGTGGGTGTTCGCCCGCGACCTCCTCGCCGAGGGGCTTCACCGGCCCACCGGCACCGGCGACGTCCGCGTCTGGCCCTCCCGCAGTCATGGCCAGGGCGTCGTGTGCATCGCCCTGAGCTCCCCGGAGGGGGAGGCCCTGCTCGAGGCCCCGGCGCGGGCCCTGGAGTCCTTCCTGAAGCGAACCGACGCCGCCGTGCCGCCCGGCACGGAACACCGGCACTTCGATCTGGATCAGGAGCTCTCGCACATCCTGGCGGAGAGCTAGGTCGCGGCCCTCGAAAGCAGCCCGGCGCCGTCCACTCGGGGAGACGGCTCGGGCCAAGACAACCGCATACGGCACAGGCCGGCGCCGTCACCGTGAGCGACACACGGGACGGCGTCGGCCTGTGCGCGTGCGCCACGCCGCGGGAACCGGCGCGGGCACGGCGGCGTTCCACGGGCAAGCGACTCGGGCGCGGGACGGTGCGGCGGCACGGGTTGTCGCTACCATCGGCCAGCATCGGCGGGCGTCCGCCCGACCCCCAGGCCAGGGAGCAAAACGTGCTGATCACCCACGACACCCGGTGCGCCCTCGACACCGTGGTCGATCTGGTGAACACCGTGCCGGAGGACGACGCGGCGGCCGACGGACTGCCCAATGTCCCGGCTCTCGCGGATTTCGTACGAAACCACGAGATCAGCGATGTCGGCGTGCTGTCGGAGTTCGACCTCTCGGCGGTGCGCAGGGTCCGGGGGCGCTTCGCGGCGATCTTCGCCGCCCCGGACGCCCGCTCCGCCGCGGGGCTGATCAACGAGCTGGTCGCGGCTGCGGGGACCACTCCGCGCCTGACGGACCACGACGGCTACGACTGGCATGTGCACTACTTCGCCCCCGGCGCCTCCGTGGCCGACCATCTCGCCGCCGACTGCGGGATGGCGCTCGCCTTCTTCGTGGTGGCCGGCGAGCAGGAGCGGCTGCGACGCTGCGAGGCACCGGACTGCCGGCGCGCCTTCGTCGACCTCTCCCGCAACCGCTCACGCCGCTACTGCGACAGCCGCACCTGCGGCAACCGGCTGCACGTGGCCGCCTACCGCGCCCGGCGCAAGGAAGCGACGGGGTGATCGCCCGGGAGACGCCGTGGCGGTTCCTGCCGTGGGCCGGGTGCGGGTCCGCCCCTGGGCTCGGGGCGACGTCGGTCCCGGCGGGTGGCGCCGGGACGGACGCGTACGGCTCACAGCAACAGCAGGTCGTGCAGCGCAGCCATGAGGAGCAGACACCCGATCACCGCAAGGAAGATCATCAGCGGTGGCTGGGATAGGGCGAAGAGGCACCCGCGCGGCTCGTCCTTCGGCGGCGCGGCCTCGCTCTCTGTGTCCAGCATCTCGCGCCGATGATGGCGCAGAACAGATCCCCTGTGCGATCAACACGCTCGTCGTATGCGGGAGTTGCCGCATTCCGCGCCGTCTCGTCCGACTTGATTCGGCTTGTGAACGGTTCCGGACCTCCATGCGACACTCTGTGTCGTTTCAGCGCGAGGGCAGCTGCGGGGTCGTAGCCACCCCGCAGCCGGGTCCCGTCGTCATATGCCGTGCTTCTTGAGGATGGCCTCGATGTCGCTGAGGTCGTCGGCGGAGCTGGTGGCGCGCGGGGCGGTGGCGGACCCGGTCGCGGGCCGGGTGCCCGCGCCCAACGAGGGCACGGAGGCCCCCGGAGCCACCACCTCGACCCCGTCGCCCCGGGCCGCTCTGCGCTCGGCGCGGGTGCCGCCGCGGCGGCGTTCGACCGCCCGGCTGCCCGCGAACAGGAGCCAGGCCGCGCCCAGCACACCGAAGCCCGCCCAGGCGGTGGGGCTGAAGGCGGTGTCGGCGAGCCAGCCGACGACCCCGGTCATCACCAGGCCGACCGGCACCAGCGAACAGGCCGCGATGCGGGCCGCCGTGAGGAAGCGCTTGCGGTAGGCCGTGACCACCGCGATGCCCAGGCCCGCCGCGGACACGGCGGAGCAGACGGTCTCGGCAATCATCCGGTCCTCCTGGCGGCTGGGTCGGGTGGAAGGCGCAGTTCTCGGATGCGGCACGCCGGCACGGCACGCCGCCCACGTCCCCTCCATCCTGCACCGCCTCGTCCTCGCGACGCCACGCTCGCGCGGGACATCAGGGACATCTCCGGGTCGCCTCCTCCTGGGGTGCCGGTGCGGCCCCCGCACCTGCCACCCGGGCCAGGACGGCCGTACCGTCCCGATTGGGTCACCCGCGTCCGGCCTGGAAGACTGGTCGTCATGAGCGACTCCTCCCCCGCAGGCACCGACGCCCTCGTTCTGGACGTCTGGTGCGAACTGCAGTGCCCCGACTGCCGCACCGCCCTGGACGACGTCCGCGCCCTGCGCGCCCGCTACGGCGACCGGCTGGAGCTGCGGCTGCGGCACTTCCCGCTGGAGAAGCACAAGCACGCCTTCGCCGCCGCACAGGCCGCCGAGGAGGCGTGGGAGCAGGGCAAGGGGTGGCCGTACGTGGAGGCGGTGCTGGCGCGGGTCGAGGAGCTGGACCGCAAGGGCGAATCCTTCCTGGTCGAGGTCGCCCGTGAACTCGGGCTCGACGCCGAGGAGTTCGACACCGCGCTGATCGACGGCCGGCACATCCTGATCGTGGACGCCGACCAGGCCGAGGGCAAGGCCATCGGTGTGACCGGCACCCCGACGTACGTCATCGGCGGCGAACGCCTCGACGGCGGCAAGAGCCAGGAGGGGCTGCGCGGGCGCGTCGAGGAGATCGCCGACCGGCTTCTGGGCGAGCAGGACGCCTGAGCCCCCGGGGCCCCTGGCCCTACAGCAGGGACTTGGCGAGGGAGCGTTCCGTGGTCTCGTAACCGAGCGACTCGTACAGCCGCTCGGCCGGGGTGTTGCCCGCGAACACATTGAGACCGAGGACCGGCCGGCCGGCCTCGATCGCCTGGCGCTCGGCGAGCAGCATGAGCGCGCGACCGTGGCCCCGGCCGCGGTGGGCCGGGTCGGCCGCGACGTCGAAGACGAAGGCCTCGCCGTCCCGCAGGGCCACCCACAGGGTGCCCACCCGGACCCCTTCGTGCTCCAGGACGCTGAAGCGCATGCCGTCGGTGCTGAGCCCGTGCGGCAGCAGTCGTTCGTGGTCGCTGCGGGACTTGGCGTGGGCCGCGTCCTCGGGGAGGCCGCGCTCGATCCACATGCGTGCGTACTGCTCGCGCTCGTACTCCTGCCAGGCGTCGAAATCCGCCTGGGTCATGGGTCGCGCGCTGCTGCCCGGCGGCAGCTCGGGCGGGGCGGTACCGAGGCGTTTCTCCATGTTGCGGTTGCGCAGGGTGTAGCCCAGGGCGCCGAAGAGCCGCAGGGCGATGTCGGCGGAGGCGGGGACGCGGATCTCGATCTGGGCGCAGCCCCAGCCGCGCGCCACCTCCTCGGCGGCGAGCGCGGCCACCGTGCCCCGGCCGCGCCGCCGGTCGGGCTCGGCGATCCACAGATCGATGACGCGGGCCGCCGAGTCGCCGAGGGACGGCGAGGTGCCGAGGTGGATCTCGCCCACGGGGCGGCTGTTCACGCACACCTGGTAGCGGCGGGAACGGGTGCCGTCGGCGTTGCGCTGGAGCGGCTCGACCGGCCGCAGGGTCGTGGTCATCACAGGTGTTCTACCCGCAGCCGACCACCCAGTCAGCCCGTTTTACGGCGCGCCCCGCCTCAGTCCCGGGCTCGGACCTCGCTCAGGGGTCCAGGTCCTGTCCGGACCGCTCGTCGAAGATCCGCATGGCCTTGGCGGTGACCGGGCCGGGGGTGCGGGGCAGCTCGCGCTCGTCGACCCGGTGCACGGCCTGGACGTCCCGCAGGGTCGAGGTGAGGAAGACCTCGTCCGCGCGCTGCAGCACGTCCAGCGGCAGGTCGGTCTCCTTGGCGGCCGTCCACTCGACGGCCAGTGCGCGGGTGATGCCGGCGAGGCAGCCGGAGGCGACCGGCGGGGTGTGGATCTCGCCGTCCAGGACGACGAAGACGTTCGACCCGGTGCCCTCGCAGAGCTGTCCGACCGTGTTGCCGAACAGCGCTTCCGAGGCACCGCGTTCATGGGCGCGGGCGAGCGCGACGACGTTCTCGGCGTACGAGGTGGTCTTCAGGCCGGTCAGCGCGCCGCGCTCGTTGCGGCTCCACGGGACGGTGATCACGGCGGTGGTGTCCGGGCGGCGGGTGGTCTCGCCGAGGGCGACGACCAGGGTCGGGCCGTGCTCGCCGCGGTCGGAACCGAGCGGGCCGTGGCCCCCGGTGTAGGTGATCCGCAGCCGGCCGAGCGGCATCGGGTTCGCCTCCAGGACGGCCGCGCAGGCCTCCCGCACCTCGTCCTCGTCGGGGTCGGGCAGACCGAGGCCCCGGGCCGAGCGGGTCAGCCGGTCCACGTGCCGGGTGAGCGCGAACGGCTTCCCGTGGACCGCCTTCACCGTCTCGAAGACGCCGTCTCCGACCGTGAGCCCGTGGTCGAAGACCGAAACGCGGGCGGACTCGACGTCCCGCAGCCCGCCGTCCAGCCAGATCCTCATGAGTACACGCCTCCACTTGCCTCGTACGCCCCCGACGCCACCGCGAGCAGCCGGGACGCCTTCAGCTCGGTCTCCCGCCACTCGCCCTCGGGGTCCGATCCCCAGGTGATGCCGGCGCCGGTGCCGAACCGCAGCACCGCCGTACCGTCGTCGGGGCGGTCGATCCAGAAGGTGCGGATGCCCACGGCCAGCTCGCCCACGCCCCGGTCGGCGTCGACCCAGCCGATGCCGCCGCAGTACGGCCCGCGCGGGGCGGTCTCCAGGGCCTCGATGATCCGCAGGGCGCTCGACTTCGGTGCGCCGGTCACCGAGCCGGGCGGGAAGGCCGCCGTGAGGAGGTCCGGCCAGCCGGCCGCGTCCCGCAGCTCGCCGCGGACGGTGGAGACCAGGTGGACCAGGCCCGGGTGCTTCTCGACGGCGCACAGGTCCGGGACGGTCACGCTCCCGGTCGTACAGACCCGCCCGAGGTCGTTGCGGACCAGGTCCACGATCATCACGTTCTCGGCGTAGTCCTTCTCCAGGAGGTCCGCCTCCGTGCGGCCGGTGCCCTTGATGGGCCCCGACTCCACGACCCGGCCGTCCCGGCGCAGGAACAGCTCGGGTGAGGCGGTGGCGATCTCCACGCCGTGTTCCGGCAGCCGGACCGTCCCGGCGTACGGCGCCGGGTTGCCGCGAGCCAGCAGGGCGGTCAGGGCGTCGACGTCGGCGTCCCGGGCCACCGGCGCGCTGAGCACCCGGCAGAGATTGGCCTGGTAGACCTCGCCGGCCGCTATGTGCGCGCGGATCCGGCGGACGGCCGCCGTGTACGCGGCCCGGTCCAGGGACGAGGTCCAGTCCTCCACCGCCGGGCCCCGCCAGCCGCCCGGCGCCGGCGCGGGAACGGGCCGCTCGCGTACGTCCGCGAAGCGGGCGCAGGTCAGCCGGCCCTCGAAGTCCGCGCAGACGGCCCAGAAGCCGGTGGCGTCCAGGGCGGCGGGATCGCTGGTGACGTCGAGGAGGCCGGTGGCGACGCGGTCGCCGAAGCGGGCCAGAGCAGGGAGCCGGGAAGCGTGGTGGAGCACGTGGTCGAGTCTAGGGCGGGTGTCCGGGAGGTGGCCCGGGGATGACCCTGAGGGGGCCTGACCACGTCGTCCGCCGGAGCCACCGCAGCACGCTGCGCAAACGCGTTTTTGTACTGGCCCGGGAATCCGCTAGAGTTCAACACGTCGCCGGGACGCGGAAGCGGACCGAAACGACAAGCGGACGTAGCTCAGTTGGTAGAGCGCAACCTTGCCAAGGTTGAGGTCGCGAGTTCGAGCCTCGTCGTCCGCTCGAAGGAAGAAGGGGTCCTCCCGATCCCCTACACTCCTGGTGGAGTGGCCGAGAGGCGAGGCAACGGCCTGCAAAGCCGTCTACACGGGTTCAAATCCCGTCTCCACCTCCAAGGACGATTAGCTCAGCGGGAGAGCGCTTCCCTGACACGGAAGAGGTCACTGGTTCAATCCCAGTATCGTCCACTGGATCTTCTCGCAAGATCCACGGGTCTTCTCGAAGATCCCCACCCGCGCGATTAGCTCAGCGGGAGAGCGCTTCCCTGACACGGAAGAGGTCACTGGTTCAATCCCAGTATCGCGCACCGACTGTGACCCTCGGTTCACGGTCCGCGGACGATTAGCTCAGCGGGAGAGCGCTTCCCTGACACGGAAGAGGTCACTGGTTCAATCCCAGTATCGTCCACACAGCAGGGAGCCCCCGGCCGTCTCGTACGGCCGGGGGCTTCTTCGTGCCCCGGTGGGCTCAGCTGGAGAAGAGCATGTGGGCCCAGCTCTTGTGGCCGTGGTGGCCGTAGTACCCGTGGCCACCGTGATGGCCACCGTGGTGGCCGCCGTGCGGGGCGCCCCAGGCGGGCGCGGACGGGGCCGGGTACGCCTGCGGGGCGGCGGGCGGGGCCGGCGGGACGGGCTTGGACCACTGGGACTCCAGCTGGGTCAGTGCCTCCAGCTCGCCGTAGTCCAGGAAGATGCCCCGGCAGCCGCTGCACTGCTCGATCTGTACGCCGCTGCGGTTGTAGGTGTTCATCGGGGCGTGGCACTTCGGACAGTGCATGGTCGGCTCAACTCCTCGCCGGTCGGTCCTGCTTCGTGGTTCCCCAGGACAGACTCCGTCCGGCCCCGGTCGGTTGCAGCCTAGTCCGTGTCCGTGTCCGTGTCTGCGGGCGTCAACTGGTGTGGAATCGGGGCCATTCGGGCACATGCGTCGACGACCGCCTCTTCCACCTCGTCCAGCGGACGGCCGGCCGCGAGCGCCTTGGCGAGGGCGAGGGCGGCCGTCTGCACGGTCAGCGCGCGGGCCGGGACGTCCAGGGCGGCCCAGGGGTCGCCGGCCGCGGGTACGGCCGGCCCGCCGGAGCGCCGGTACGCGCCGAGGAAGCGGGCCCAGGCGTCGGGCGGGAGGAGGCCGCAGGCGTACCAGGCGGCCGGGCGGGCGAGGTCCCAGGCGGGGACGCCCGTCCCCAGGTCGTCGACGTCGATCAGCCGCCAGCGGCCGTCCGGGGCCGGGTGGCGGACGAGCTGGCCGAGATGCAGGTCGCCGTGGCAGAGGGCGGGGGTGCCGGGCATGGGTGCCTCGGCGCGGGCCCAGGCGGGGAGGGCGGCCCAGGCGGCGAGGACCGGACCGGCCGCGGGGTGGGGCTCGGCCCGCAGGGCCGTGTGCAGCCGGGCGACGGCGCGGGCCGCTTTGACGGGGCCGCGCATCGGAGGCAGCCCGTCGGGCGGGGCCGTGCGGTGCAGGCGGGCGAGGAGCGTGGCGGTGGCCTCCCAGGGGGCGGCGTCCGGGTCCTCGGGGTCCACGGGGGCGCCGTACGGCCAGAAGGTCACCAGGCGGTCCTGCAAGGGGGCCGGGGCCGGGGTGAGCGGGGCGAGGAGGACGTCCGGGAGCCGGGCGGCCACGGCGAGGCGGAGGGCCAGCTCGGTGGGATCGGTACCGGGGGCGTGGGCCTTCGCGACGACGTCGGCGTGCCGTACGACGGTGGCGTCGGGGCGCTCGGCGAGGGGGGCGGCGGGGCGGCCGCAGGCACACGGGGCTCCACCGGCGTCCGGGTGGGCGGCGGCTGCGGCCTTCGCGGTGAGCGCGGGGAGGAGGGTCACGGGGGCCTCGGTGGTCGGGGTGTCCGGGTGAGCGTACGCGGGTCGGGTGGGGCGCTTCCCGGGTACGGTGTGCCGTGCCGGGGGCCGATGCCGGGCGGGCGCCGCCTCAGGTGGGCGAGACCCGTCAGCCGACGGCACCGCAGCTCCCCGGGCGCGCCGGGATCGCGCGACCAGCCACGCCCGCACCCCGCGCTCCGGGACATGCCGCAGATCCGCGTTCCCGCCGTACAAACGGCGCATGCCGGCGCAGCTCCCCAGCTGCGCCGGCATTTGTGCCGTCCGCCGCACCCCCGTCCCCACGGGGTTTCCTGGATGGATGTCCCCGCCCGGACCGCTCTTCCGGGCCTGGGGTCGCCGCTCAGCGCCCCAGCATCGCACCCACGGACGACGCCTGTGTGGCCACCGTCTCCCAGCCGTCGAAGACGAGCAGGAGCAGGGCCGCCAGGGGAAGGGCCATGAGCGTCGCCACCAAGGGGTGGCGGCGGCCCGTCCGGCGTGCTGCGAACGCCGGGCGTCGCGGTGCCGTGTGGGCCATGGTCCCTCTCCTGACCTGTGGTTGTCGTCGGCAGCGGCGGGTGTCTGACCTCGGGGGACGAGTGCTGCACCCGCCGCTTGACCTCAAATCTAGGCGTGGGGCGTGCGCCGGGCGTCATGCCCTCGTACCGATTGCCGGGCCTCCCGGAGGATGAGCCATGACCGGGGAAGTACTCCCCTGGGTGGAGACGCGGGTCCGGGTCTCGGGGTCTTCCCGGAGGGGGCGTCCACTGTGTCCGGTCATTTCCGACGCGTCCAGCGGGCGAAAGGAGTGACTTCGATCACTTTGGCCGGGCGTGGGAGGTGTGGTGGCTGCGGGGCGCGTTCCGTCCCGCGGCCGGGCCCCGTGTGGACCCCACGTGTCCGTCGGGCGGGGGCGCGGCTCGGCATCTCCTGCCCACCGGGACCCTCAACGCCCGTGCGTCCGAGCCCGGTTGAGGACGGGTACTGCTCAAGGCCCCCGCATGCGCCGACTTCCTGACCGCGTATCACCTCGCGCCGGCGGCCGGCACAATCCGTCGGCGCCGGAGGGCGCGGCCTCTGCGCGCAGGCGGCCGTGGAAACGTAAGCTGTGCCACGTCACAGGGACCGGGCAGCGGGGATGAACATGGCGATGATGCGCCTGAGGCGCGAGGACCCGCGCGTCGTCGGCTCGTTCAGGCTTCACCGACGGCTCGGCGCGGGCGGGATGGGCGTGGTCTACCTCGGCTCCGACAAGAAGGGGCAGCGGGTCGCCCTGAAGGTGATCCGGCCCGATCTCGCGGAGGATCAGGAGTTCCGGTCGCGGTTCGCCCGTGAGGTCTCGGCGGCCCGGCGGATCAGGGGTGGCTGCACGGCCCGGCTGGTCGCCGCGGACCTTGAGGCGGAGCGGCCCTGGTTCGCCACGCAGTACGTCCCCGGTCCCTCCCTGCACGACAAGGTCGCCGACGAGGGCCCGCTCGGCGCGGCCGACGCCGCGGCGATCGGCGCGGCGCTGTCCGAGGGGCTGGTCGCCGTGCACGAGGCCGGTGTCGTCCACCGTGACCTCAAGCCCTCCAACATCCTGCTGTCCCCCAAGGGGCCGCGGATCATCGACTTCGGCATCGCCTGGGCCACCGGGGCCTCCACCCTCACGCACGTCGGTACGGCGGTCGGCTCCCCCGGCTTCCTCGCGCCCGAGCAGGTGCGCGGTGCGGCCGTCACCCCGGCGACGGACGTGTTCTCGCTGGGCGCGACCCTCGCCTACGCCTCCACCGGAGACTCGCCCTTCGGGCAGGGAAGTTCCGAGGTGATGCTGTACCGGGTCGTGCACGAGGAACCGCACCTGCACGGCGTACCGGACGCGCTCGCCCCACTGGTCCGGGCCTGCCTGGCGAAGGACCCCGACGAGCGGCCCAGCACGCTGCAGCTGTCGCTGCGGCTGAAGGAAATCGCCGCGCGTGAGGCACAGGGTGTGGCCGAGGTACGGCCGCCCGCGCCACGCGCCGCGGAGGCGGACCGGCCCACCGGGCGGCTCGTCGACACCTACCCCGAGCAGCAGCGCACCCAGCGGCGCACGTCGCCCGGCACGCCGGTGCCGCGCGGCGGCGCCCCCTCCCGGGCCGGTGCACCGGCGCGGGGCGGGGCGGCCCCGCGACCCGGCAGCGCTGCGGGTGCCCCCGCCCGGGCGGGCTCGGCGCGCCCGACCCCGCCGCCGCGCGGCGGCCGGCGCTCGGGCGGCGGAAGCCGTCCCGCTCCGCGCAACGGTTCCGGGCGGCCCGCGCAGCGGACGACGGGCGGCGGGCGGCGGCTGGCCAACCCCCGGCTGCTGCGCCAGCGGCTGTTCGTGTTCGTGGTGGTGACGCTGCTCGTGGCGCTCGGCATCGCGGTGGCGCAGGGCTGCCAGGGTCCGGCACGCGGGCTCGGCGACGACAGCGGCCGGCAGCAGCACGCGCAGCCGGACTACCGGCCGACGGGCGCCGACCGGCCGACGCCCGACCAGCCCGAGTCGACGCTGAGCCACGACTTCGGAAACTGACGGGACCGGCGGTCCGCCCACCAGGAAACGGCCCGCCCTTCAGGAGGCGGCGGGGACTCCGGCCGGCACGCTGCAGCTGTCGCTGCGTCGGAACGCGGCCTGGCTCTCGGGAGGCGGGAGATCAGGGCTGGGGGCGGCCGCCGGCCACCGCGTAGAAGGCGACCGCCGCGGCCGCGCCCACGTTGAGGGAGTCGACGCCGTGGGACATCGGGATGCGAACCCACTCGTCGGCGGCGACCAGGGCCTGGGTGGACAGTCCGTCGCCCTCGGCACCGAGCATCAGGGCCACCCGGTCCATCGTGTGCGGGGCGGCCTCGTCGAGGGAGCGGGCCTTGTCGTCCGGGGTGAGCGCGAGCAGGGTGAAGCCGGCCTCGCGCACCTGGTCCAGGCCCTTCGGCCAGGTCTCCAGACGGGCGTACGGCACCGAGAACACCGCGCCCATGGACACCTTGACGCTGCGCCGGTACAGCGGGTCGGCGCAGTCGGGCGACAACAGGACCGCGTCCATGCCGAGCGCGGCCGCCGAGCGGAAGATCGCACCGATGTTGGTGTGGTCGTTGACCGACTCCATGACCACGACCCGGCGGGCCGAGCGGAGCAGCTCGGCGGCCGTCGGCAGCGGCTTGCGCTGCATGGAGGCGAGCGCGCCGCGGTGCACGTGGTACCCGGTGACCTGCTCGGCGAGTTCGGGGCTCACGGCGTAGACCGGCGCGGGGAGTTCGTCGATGACGTCGCGCATGACGTCGATCCACTTGGCCGAGAGCAGCATGGAGCGCATCTCGTAGCCCGCGTCCTTGGCCCTGCGGATGACCTTCTCGCCCTCGGCGATGAACAGGCCCTCGGCCGGCTCGCGCTTGCGGCGCAGTTCGACGTCGGTCAGGCCCGTGTAGTCGCGCAGGCGCGGGTCGTCGGGATCCTCAACGGTGATGAGATCGGCCACAGGGTGATACTGCCTTCTCCTGGGTGTGCTGCCAACGGCTCGGAAGGGGTTGTGTTACCCCGGGTTACGCGTGATCAAGAGCCGGCCATCACTCCGTGGGCGCCGGGCCGACCTTCACGACCTCGCCGATGACGATGACCGCCGGGGGCTTCACGTCCTCGGCGCGTACCGTCTCGGCGACCGTGGCGAGCGTGGCGTCGACACGCCGCTGCGCGGCCGTCGTACCCTCCTGGACCAGCGCGACGGGGGTCTGCGGCGACCTGCCGTGCGCGACGAGCGTCTCGGCGATCTTCCCGATCTTGTCGACGCCCATGAGGACCACGAGCGTGCCGGTCAGCTTGGCGAGGGACGGCCAGTCCACCAGGGAACGCTCGTCGTCAGGGGCCACATGGCCGCTGACGACGGTGAACTCATGGGCGACCCCGCGGTGGGTGACCGGGATGCCGGCCGCGCCCGGAACCGAGATCGAGCTGGAGATGCCGGGCACCACCGTGCAGGCGATGCCCGCCTCGGCGAGGGCCTGCAGCTCCTCCATGCCACGGCCGAAGACGTAGGGGTCGCCGCCCTTGAGCCGGACGACCGACTTGCCCTGCTTGGCGTGCTCGATGAGCGCGTTGTTGATGGCCTCCTGGGCCATGAAACGGCCGTACGGGATCTTCGCCGCGTCGATCACCTCGACGTGCGGCGGGAGTTCGGCGAGCAGGTCGCGCGGGCCGAGCCGGTCGGCGATGACGACGTCCGCCTCGGCGAGCAGCCGACGGCCGCGGACGGTGATCAGGTCGGGGTCGCCGGGGCCGCCGCCGACCAGGGCGACGCCGGGGGTGCGGGTGCGATGGTGGCGCGCGACCAGAGTGCCGTCGCGCAGGCCCTCGACCACCGCGTCGCGGATGGCGGCGGTGTGCCGGGGGTCGCGACCGCGCGCGTCCGTGGTGAGTACGGCGACGGTGACGCCCTCGCTGTGACCGGTCGCGGGGGTCCAGGCCGTGGCCCGGTCGGCGTCGTCCGAGCGGACGCACCAGACGCGGTTCCGCTCCGCTTCGGCGGAGGCGGCGGTGTTGGCGCCGGGGTCACTGGTGGCGATCAGGGCGTACCAGGCCTCGGCGAGGTCGCCTTCGGCGTACGGCCGCCGCTCCCACGTGATCTCGCCCGCGTCCGCCATGGCCTCCACGGAGGGGGTGGCCTCCGGGGACACGAGAACGACGTCCGCGCCCGCCGCGATCAGGGCCGGGAGGCGGCGCTGGGCCACCTGCCCGCCGCCGAGGACGACCACGCGGCGGCCGGAGAGGCGGAGGCCTACGGGGTAGGCGGGGTGTTCGGCCATGAGGGGCGGCTCCTGTGTGGGCGGCGGTGCGATAGCCCTGACGTGCGGATTTTAGGCGGCGCGGGGTGTTGGCGGAGCAGGTGTCCAGTGGATGGGCGTCGTGGCCGGGTGCGGGCCGCGGGCGGTTGTGCCCACCCGTTCCGCCTGGGGGCACCTCCCAGGCCCTTGAGGCACTGGGGGCGGAACGCCCGCCCGCAAACGCGGCACACCGGCGAGGGGGCCCGGCACTGTCGTCCCGGAACCCCCTCTCCCGGCGGCTACTTCTCGGTCACCCCCGCCGAGTCGAACGTCGCCACCTCGTGCATCGCCCGCGCCGTGCTCTGCACCAGCGGAAGCGCCAGCAGCGCGCCGGTGCCCTCGCCCAGGCGCAGGTCGAGGTCGACCAGCGGGCGCAGGCCCAGCTTGTTGAGGGCGGCCACGTGCCCCGGCTCGGCGCTGCGGTGACCGGCGATGCAGGCCGCGAGGACCTCGGGGGCGATGGCGCGGGCCACGAGGGCCGCGGCTCCGGCGCTGACGCCGTCCAGGATCACCGGCGTACGCAGCGACGCACCGCCCAGGAGCAGGCCGACCATGGCCGCGTGCTCGAAACCGCCGATCGCGGCGAGAACGCCGATGGGGTCGGCCGGGTCCGGCTGGTGGAGGTCGAGGGCGCGGCGGACGACCTCGGTCTTGCGGGCCAGGGTCTCGTCGTTGATGCCCGTGCCGCGGCCGGTCACCTCCGCCGGGTCGGCGCCGGTGAAGACGGAGATCAGCGCGGCGGACGCGGTGGTGTTGGCGATGCCCATCTCACCGGTGAGCAGGGCCTTGTTACCGGCCGCCACCAGGTCGCGGGCGGTCTCGATGCCCACCTCGATGGCCGCCTTGCACTCCTCGCGGGTCATCGCGGGGCCGGTGGTCATGTCGGACGTACCGCCGCGGATCTTGCGGGGCAGCAGGCCGGGGGTGGCGGGCAGGTCGGCGGCCACGCCCACGTCCACGACGCACACCTCGGCACCGACCTGGTTCGCGAAGGCGTTGCAGACCGCTCCCCCGCCGAGGAAGTTGGCCACCATCTGGGCGGTGACCTCCTGCGGCCAGGGGGTGACGCCCTGGGCGTGCACGCCGTGGTCGCCGGCGAAGATGGCGACGGCTGCGGGCTCCGGGATCGGCGGCGGGCACTGCCGGGACAGCCCGGACAGCTGCGCGGAGATGATCTCCAGCATGCCGAGCGCGCCGGCCGGCTTGGTCATGCGCTTCTGGCGCTCCCAGGCCTCACCGAGGGCCTTGGCGTCGAGCGGGCGGATCTGTGCGACGGTCTCGGCAAGCAGGTCGTGGGGTTCCTCTCCGGGCAGGGCGCGGCGGCCGTACGTCTCCTCGTGCACCACCCAGGACAGGGGGCGTCGCTTGGACCAGCCGGCCTGCATCAGCTCCGGCTCGTCCGGGAACTCGTCGACGTACCCGACACACAGGTAGGCGACGACCTCCAGGTGCTCGGGCAGACCGAGCGCGCGGACCATCTCCCGCTCGTCGAAGAAGCTGACCCAGCCGACGCCGAGGCCTTCGGCGCGGGCGGCGAGCCAGAGGTTCTCCACCGCGAGCGCCGAGGAGTAGGGCGCCATCTGCGGCTGGGTGTGACGGCCGAGGGTGTGCCGGCCGCCGCGGGTGGGGTCTGCGGTGACGACGATGTTGACCGGGGTGTCGAGGATGGCCTCGATCTTCAGTTCCTTGAACTGCTTGGCCCGGCCCTTCGGCAGCGACTTGGCGTAGGCCTCGCGCTGGCGCATCGCCAGTTCGTGCATCGTCCGCCGGGTGTCGGCGGAGCGGATGACGACGAAGTCCCAGGGCTGCGAGTGGCCCACGGAGGGCGCCGTGTGGGCGGCCTCCAGGACGCGCAGCAGCACCTCGTGCGGGATGGGGTCGCTGCGGAAGCCGTTGCGGATGTCGCGGCGCTCGCGCATGACCTTCAGGACGGCGTCACGCTCGGCGTCGGCGTAGCCGGGCGCGGCGGGGCCGGTGGAACGTGCTGCTTCGGCCATCTCGGCCGTGCCCTCTTCTTCCTGGTCGTCTGCAGCGGTCGGCAGGTCCGCCGCGCTCTGTGCGACATCGCGGGCCGGCTCCGCGTCCGACGCCGGTACCTGGGCCGGCTCGCCCTCGCGCGGCGCCGGCACCATGGCCACCGGCTCCGGTGCGCCCCCCAGGGGAAGGACCAGGGGCTGCGGCGGGGTCGGCGCCAGGTGCGGGGTGGTGGGCACCTGGCCCTCGACCGGCACGAACTGCCCGAGCGGCTGCTCCGGGTGCGCCTCCGGCAGGGCGTCGGACGGCAGCGGTCCGCCCTGCCCGGCCTGCTCGGTGGGGGCCGTCGGCCCGGGCGCCACCGGCTGCACGACGGAACCGTCGACGGGGTCGGCCGGCGCGGAGGCGGCCTCGGCGGGCTGGGTCTGCGGGCCGGCGGGTGCGCCGGGCCCGGTGGCGGGGGCCACCGCGGCGGCGGCCTGGGGGGCGGCGTCCTGGCCGGCCGGCCCGGGCTGGGCCTGCGCGGCGACGGCGCCCTCGGCCTGCGGCACGACAGCGGCCGGGGCCTGCGGGGTGCCGGGCACGGCCGCTGCGCCGGGCGTGGCGGGCTCGGTCAGCTGGGGGCCCTGGGCCGGGTAGGTCTGCGGCTCGGGTGCGTCCGCGCCGGCCGGCGCCGGTACGGCGTCCTCGCCGGGAGAGGCAGCGGGAGCCTCGGCAGCCGGCGCCTGCGCCGCGGGGGCCGGGATACCGGTCTCGGGCGTCGGCTCGGGGTTCGCGACGACCGCGGGAGCGGGGGCCGGTTCGGCCGCGGCGGCGGGCGCGGGCTGTGCGACGGCAGGGGGCTGGGCCTCCACCGGACCGAACTGCGGCTCCGCCGCGGCGGGCTGAGCCTCCGTCGGGCCGGACCGGGGCTCCCCGGCGACGGGACCGTTCGAGTCGGGCTGCGCGGGAGCCGGGGACTGGGCCGGAACGGCCTGCGGAGCGACCTGCGCCATGTCCGACGCCTCCGCCGCAGGAAGGGTGTTCACACTCTCAGCGGCACCGTCGGCGGCCGGCGCCTCCTGCACCTGCGGCACACCCCCGCCCTCGCCCGGCTGTACGGCCTCCGGCAGCTGAGCGACCTCAGTCGGCTGCACGGCCTCCGGCAGCTGAGCGACCTCGGACGGCTGTAGGGCCTCCGACGGCTGAGCGACCTCAGTCGGCTGCACGGCCTCCGACGGCTGTACGGCCCCCGGCGGCTGAGCGGCCCCGGACGGCGGTACCGCCTCGCCCGGCTGCTCCCCCTCGGCCACGTGAGCCACCTCAGGGGCCTGGACCTCTGCCTCCTGGACGGGGACGGCACCCTGTTCGGCGGGATGCGCGGGCGCCTCCTGCACGGGAGCGGTCCGAGCCGCGGCCACGTCCGCCTCCTCGGCGGGGGCCGGCGTGGGCTCGGCAACGGCCGGTCCGGGCTCCGCCACGGGAACCTCGGCCACGGGCACCCCGTCACCGGCGACGCCGGTCCCGGCGGCATGACCGCTGTCCACGGCGGCCGTACCGTCGACGGGCTGCGCACCCTGTCCGTCCTCGGCAGAGACCTGGTGAGCACCCTCCGGCCCGGGAGCCGTGTACACCCCGTCGTGGCCGTGCACGGGCTGTACGCCGTCGTGGCCGTACACCACCGGCGCGGTGTCCGGTGCCTGGGCGGCCGCCTGGTCGGCGAGGCGGGCGACGGCGGCCTGGGCGGCGCCGGCCGGTTCGGCCTGGGCGGTGGTGTCCGAGGCAGCGGCGGCAGGGTCAACCGTTTCGGCAGCCGGGGCCTCCGTGCCGTCCTGGGCCACGGCGGGGGCGGCGGGTGCGGCGCCCCAGGGGGCCGCGCTCTGCGGGGCCATGTCGTGCAGCGGCTGCGCGTCGAGGTACTCGGGGCCGGGCGCGGGGGGACCCGGCTGCCGTACCGGCGCGCCGGCCGGGCCGCGGTCGGCGAGGGAGCGGACCGGGCTGGCGGCGGCGTTGGGGATCGGCGGGCCGAGGTGCAGCGGGCGGCGCGGCGTCTGCTGCGCGGCCGACTGCTCCTGCGGGGCCGAGAGGATGGGCGACGGCGGCACGGAGGCCGGGGCCGGGTTCGGCAGGCGGACGCCGCTGAGGTCGACGGAGCCGCTGTCCCGGCCGGCCGTCTCGTGCGGACCCGGCTCGTGGACGGCCTCGAGGACCGGTTCCGGGGCGGGTGGCGGCACCTCGTTGCCCCACGCGCCCTGGGCACCCGGCAGCAGCAGGTCTTCGTCCTCGGAGAGGTAGGTGTACGCACCGTGCGCGGCAACGCCCGGCTGCTCCACCATGCCTGCGCTCTCCGGCTGCCCCTCGGCCGGGACCTGGCCGGTGTCGGTCATGCGTACCCCTCGCCCATCGGTTAGTGCTCCTACGACCAGCTCACCCGGAACGGCGCACCGACCGCCCGTAGTGAAGAACGAGCGTCCGTGCCCAGCGGCACGAACGACCCGCCGGAAAAGGCGACAAAGCCATTCAGTGGCATTGTCCCGGCCGTTCCGCCGTCGCGACAGCATGATCCGCGACAGCCCGCTGTGGACTGCGCCACGTTGCGCGTCCTCCGGTTCCGCAGTACCACACCCAGCCCAAAACGGGCGCGCTTTCCGGACATTGACGAACGAAGTTCCGGGCCGCCCGGTGTGGCACAACGATCGGCCAGCCTACCGCGCGCGGTACGACAAAGGGATCACGGGGCGCGGTCGGGGAGGATGCCGCTGAGCAGGAACGCGACGTTCCGCTCGGTCTCGGTCCAGGCGCGGGTGTCGAGTTCGACGGACTGCACCAGGGCGCACTCGACGCGGTAGCCGTGCTCGGTCAGGTCGCGGCCGACCAGTTCGGCCGCGTCGCGGGTCGCCGCGTGCGTGACGATGCGCTGCGGACGCCGGTCGGCGACCGCCGAGACGACGGCCGCTCCCCCGCCGCCGACCCGGACGACGTCCGGCTCGGGGAGGTTCTCCAGGATGTGCGGGGCGGTGCCCTGGACCACTTGGAGCTGGACGCCGAACCGGCGCGCGGCCGTCTCGGTCCGGGCGCAGGCCCGCGGGTCCCGGTCGACGGCGATGACGGCCGCCCCGGCGCGCGCGGCCTCGGCGGCGAACGCGCCGGATCCGCAGCCGATGTCCCAGACGAGGTCGCCGACACGGGGGCCGAGGCGGGCCAGTTGGGCGGCGCGCAGCAGTTCCGTCTCGCCCTCGCCGAGGCCGCCGCCGCGCCCGTCGCCGTAGGTCTCGTCGGGTTGCACCCAGCCGCGCGGTCCGGCGCCCGGGTCGCGTCCGGCTGTCCAGCCTCCGCCCTCCCCCGCGCCGGCCGGGCCGGCCGGGCCGCCGATGACGATGACGACGTTGGGGTCGCGCCAGGTGTGGTCGGCGGCCTTGTCGGAGGTGACGACGGTGACCTGCTCGCGTTCGGTGCCCAGCTCCTCGCAGATGACGAACGTCCGGTGCACACCCTCCAGCAGCAGCCCCAGCTCGGCGGGGCCCGCGCCCGGTGCCGTGAGCACGGCGACCTTCGTGTGGGCGCGGCAGACGTTCACGGCCCGGCGCAGGGTGCGCGGGTGGGCGACGACCACCTGGGCGTCGTCCCAGGGCATGCCGGCGCGGGCGAAGGCGGCGGCCACGGAGGAGACGGCCGGGACGACCTCGACCTCCAGGCCGAACTCCGGTGCGCGCAGGGTGCGTACGACGCCGAAGAATCCGGGGTCGCCGTCGGCGAACACCACCGCGGTGCCGCGGTGGGCGGCGATCCGGCGGGCGGCGAGCGCGACGCTGCCCAGACGGACGCGTTCGGCGGCGGGCGGGACCTCGGGCAACGCCAGGTGGTGGGCGGCGCCCGCCACGAGCGTGGCGGCGCCGAGGGCGGCGCGTGCCGCCGCGGTCAGCGGCGAGCCGTCCCAACCGATCACCGTGACCCGGTCGGCCATCGTCGTCTCTCCAGGTCTTCGCAGGTCGTCAGGCGGATGGGCCCTTGTGCGGACTCCGTGAGGGTACCTGGTGACGCGGGAGGGCTCAGTTCCAGTCCGGGTACGACGTGAAACCTTGCGTGTCGGCCAGCTGCTCGCCGGCCCCGGCCAGGTCCTCCGGCAGCAGGCTCCAGACGATGACATCGGTGCGGACGTCCGCCCACGTGCCCTCGCCCGTCCTGCTGCGCGCTATCCAGGCGCCGCGCAGGACGCCCTCGCTGATGCAGCCGATCTTCTGGGCGACCTGCTGGGAGGCGGTGTTGTCGGCGGCGGTGCGCAGTTCGAGGCGCTCGAACCTCTGGTCGCGGAAGAGCCACTGGGCGGTGGCGAGCGCCGCCTCGGAGGCATAGCCCTCGCCGCGGGCCCAGGGAGCGATGACGTAGGCGATCTCACTGGAACGGACGCGCCAGTTGGTGTTCTGCAGGTGCACGATGCCGACCAGGCGCTGGGTGAGGAACTCGTCGACCGCGAAGACGATGCCGCGGCCCTCGGCCCGCTCGGCGGGGGCGAGCTCGGTGATCCACTGCCGGGCGTCGGCCTCGGTGTAGGGCTGGGGGGCGGAGGTCCAGGTGGTGACCAGTTCGTCGTTCATCATGTCGGCGAAGGCCTCGATGTCGGACTCCTCGAAGGGGCGCAGGACCAACCGCTCCGTGCTGATGGAGACGTTGGGAAAGGTGCCAGTCATGCGCCGCTCCGTAACTTCGGAAAAACCTTCAGGGCCTGCTGAACTGCCCAGCATGCAGCATGAAACCACCCAGCCGCACGAGGGGGTCCACCCCGGGTGATGGAGTGGACCCCGTGCGTCGCGAATCGCGGTGGGTGTCAGAAGGACGCGATGACAGAGCCCTGGTACTTGTCCTCGATGAACTTCTTGACCTCGGGCGAGACGAGCAGCTTGGCGAGCTTCTTGACCCGCGGGTCCTTCTCGTTGCCCTTCTTCACGGCGAGGAAGTTGGCGTACGGGTTGTCCTTGGCGGACTCCAGGACGAGCGCCTGCTTGGCGGGCTTGAGACCGGCGGAGATGGCGTAGTTGCCGTTCACGACGGCGGCGTCCACGTCGTCCAGGGAGCGCGGGGTCTGGGCCGCCTCGACCTCCTTGAACCTGAGGTTCCTGGGGTTCTTGGCGATGTCCTGCGGGGTGGCTTCGTTGCCGGCGCCGGCCTTGAGGGTGATGAGCCCGCGTGCGGCGAGCAGCTTCAGCGCGCGGGCCTCGTTGACGGCGTCGTTCGGGACGGCGATGGTCGCACCGCTCTTCAGGGCGTCGGCCTTCTTGACCTTGTGGGAGTACAGGCCGAGCGGCTCCAGGTGCACCGTGACGACGGGCACGATGTGGGTGCCGCGCTTCTTGTTGAAGTCGTCCAGGTACGGCTGGTTCTGGAAGTAGTTGGCGTCCACCGAGCCGTCCTCGGTCGCCGTGTTCGGCGTGATGTAGTCGGTGAACTCCTTGACCTCCAGGTCGAGCCCCGCCTTCTTCGCCAGGTTCTTCTTGACGAAGTCCAGGATCTCGGCGTGCGGGGTCGGGCTCGCGGCGACGACCAGCGGGCCGCTGTAGTCGGCGGAGGAGGAGTCCTTGCCGGAGCCGCAGGCGGTCAGCCCGAAGGTGAGGGCTCCGGCGGCGAGGACGGCGGTGGTGAGCTTGGCGGTGTTACGCACGAAAAGTGCCTTTCCTTAAGGGTGGTGCGACCCCGTGTATGGGTGAACGGGGAGTTCGGGGGTGCCGTACGGAACGGTGTTACGCGACCTTGCCGACGTCGGCGGCGGCGGGCTCCGTGGCCTTCAGCAGGCGGAGCTTCGGCGCCGGGCCGGAGCGGCCGCCGCGGCTGTGCAGGGAGCGGGCCGCGAGGTCGCCGGCGAACTGGATCAGGGAGATCACGACGGCGAGGATCGCGACGGTGATCCACATGAGCTCGGTCTCGAAGCGCTGGTAGCCGTAGCGGACGGCGAGGTCGCCGAGGCCGCCGCCGCCGACCGTGCCGGCCATGGCGGAGTAGCCGATGAGCGCGATGATCGTGGTGGTGGTGCTGGCGATCAGGGAGGGCAGGGCCTCGGGGACGAGGACCTTGCGGACGATCGTCCAGGTGTTGCCGCCCATGGACTGCACGGCCTCGACGAGACCGTTGTCCACTTCGCGGACGGCCGTCTCGACCAGCCGGGCGAAGAACGGGATGCCGCCGATGGCGAGCGGCACGATCGCGGCGGTCGTACCGATCGTCGTCCCGGTGACCCAGCGCGTGAAGCTCATCAGCGCGACCATCAGGATGATGAACGGCATGGACCGGCCGACGTTCACGATCTGGCCGGTCACCTTGTTGGCGAGGAGGTTCTGCAGCAGACCGCCCCGGTCCGTGAGGACGAGGAGGAGGCCGAGCGGAAGGCCGGCGGCGACGGCGATCAGGGTGGACCAGAGCACCATCTGGAAGGTCTCGGTACACGCCTGCGACAGCAGCGGCTGCATCTCGGACCAGGTCACTTGGCACCTTCCTTCACCAGCAGGGCCTCCTGGCCCACCACGTCGATCTGCAGTCCCCGTTCACGCAGGAAACCGATCGGCACCACGTTGTCCTCGTAGCGGCCGGGCAGTTCGATGCGCATGCGGCCGATCTGGAGGCCGCCGACGGTGTCGATGGCGGCGCCGAGGATCGAGATGTCGACGTTGTAGGTGCGCGCGAGCTGCGAGATGACCGGCTGGGTGGCGGCCTCGCCGTGGAAGGTGACGTCGAGGACGGTGCGGTCGGCGTCCGTGCGCTCACCGCTCACCGGGAACAGCGCGGCGGCCAGCTCGGAGCCCGGGGTGGCCAGCAGCTCGCTGACCGTGCCGGACTCCACGATCCGGCCCCTGTCCATGAGGGCGGCGGAGTCGCAGACCGCCTTCACGACGTCCATCTCGTGCGTGATGAGCAGGACGGTCAGGCCGAGCTGCCGGTTCAGGTCGCGCAGCAGCTGGAGGATGGACCGGGTCGTCTCGGGGTCGAGGGCGCTGGTGGCCTCGTCGGAGAGCAGGACCTTGGGGTCGCCGGCGAGGGCGCGGGCGATGCCGACGCGCTGCTTCTGTCCGCCGGAGAGCTGGGCGGGGTAGGCCTTGGCCTTGTCGGCGAGGCCGACCAGGTCGAGCAGCTCGGCCGCCTTGCGGGAGCGCTCCTTGCCGGACGTGCCGAGGATCTCCAGCGGCAGTTCGACGTTGTCCTGCACGGTCCGCGAGGACAGCAGGTTGAAGTGCTGGAAGACCATGCCGATGCGGCTGCGCGCCCGGCGCAGTTCCCTGCCGGCGCGGGGGCCGCGGCCGGCGAGGGCGGTGAGGTCCTGTCCGGCGACGGTCACGGTGCCGGAGGTGGGGCGCTCCAGCAGGTTGACGCAGCGGATGAGGGAGGACTTTCCGGCGCCGGACTGGCCGATGACGCCGTAGACCTCGCCTTCGCGTACGTGGAGATCGACGCCGTCGAGGGCTGTTACCTCACGGCCGCGGGAGCGGTAGACCTTGGTCAGGCCCGAGGTGGTGATCACAGGATTTCCGTCACTGTCGAGTGCGCGGGCGTGGGTGTGCCCGGGCACGGGTGCATGCGGTTCAGGCATGGGGAGTGGAGTTACGTCTCGTACGGGATGCGGCGCACGGACATGCCACGGCTCTCGCTTCGGGGCGCGAGGCTCAGCTGATGCGGGGGCCCTCTAGCAGGCGCACATTCGACACATCAGGCGACACATACAACGAGCACCGGGCGTCATGGTCGCCTCGGTCGCAAGGGTGCGGCAGCTCGTCGTGGTCATGCGATCAGTAAACCAGACGTACGGTCCTGACCGGCCGCCGCTGTCCGGATGGTGGACAGCGGCGGACAGTGCCGGGCGGTGCCTCAGCGGCGGACGGAGATCTCCACGCCCCCGTCGGTGACCAGTGCCGACAAGGCCGACAGGTCCCTCACCACCAGGTCGGCGTCCAGCTCCTCGGCGCGGTGGGTTGTGGCCAACACCACCGTGGTCATTCCGGCGGCGCGGCCCGCCTGGAGCCCGGCCGGGGCGTCCTCGAAGACGACACAGTGGGCCGGGTCGACGCCGAGCTGCCGGGCGGCGAGCAGGTAGGGCTCGGGGTCGGGCTTGCCGCGCGTGATGTCGTCGGCGGCGATCAGCGTCTTGGGCAGGATGCCGACGGCGTCCAGCCGGGCCTCGGCGAGCCGCCGGGTGGCGGAGGTGACGACGGCCCAGAGGTCGGCGGGCAGCGAGTCCAGGAAGTCCCGCGTGCCGGGCAGCAGCCGCACACCGCCATGGGGCACGTCGTCCACCTCCAGCTGCTCGACCCGGGCGACCGCCTCCGGCACCAGGCCGGCGGGCAGCAGGTCGGCGACTATCTCGACGGCGGGCCGGCCGTGCAGCGCCACGCGCCCGAACTCCTCGGCGGTGATCCCGTACTCCCGGGCCCAGCGGGTCCAGCAGCGCTCGACGGAGTCGAGGGAGGAGACGAGGGTGCCGTCGTTGTCGAACAGGAGGGCGTGCGCGTGGATCGTCATACCCCGACCCTACGACGTGGTCTAGACCCTCCGGTCCACGGGCGGGGTCGGCGGCCGGGGCCCGATTCCGCCGTAATAAGGTCACCGCATGCTCAATGCCCTGACGCTGGCGACCGGGGTCGCCGCGCTGTTGCTCGCCGCCTGGTGCGGCTGGGCCGCCTATCGCGACCAGCCGACCAAGGACTGGCACTTCATCGGCATGGCCGTGGTGTCGCTGCTGGCCGTGGTCCAGCTGGTGGTCGGGATCGTGCAGCTGGCGCGGGGCGAGAAGCCGGAGCAGGGCACGACGATCTTCGTGGCGTATCTGCTGGGCGCGTTCGCGTGCGTTCCGGCGGCGGGGTTCATGTCACTGGCCGAGCGGACCCGCTGGGGCTCGGTGACGGTGGCGGCCGGCGGTGTGGTGCTGGCCGTGCTGGAGGTGCGGCTCTATGACATCTGGGGAGGCTGAGGTGACGGCGGTGGAGGAGAAGCCGGCCCGGTTGATCAGCGGGCCGGGCATGCTGCTCGTCTGGTTCTACGGCGTGATGGTGGTCGGGGCGGTGTCGAGGTCGGCGTACCAGATCTCGACGGAGTTCGGCCGGGCGCCGCTCGCCTATGCGCTGTCGGCGGTGGCGGGCGTGGTGTACGGGTTCATCACGTACACGCTGATCCGGGGCGGGGAGGCCGCCCGGCGGGCCGCACTGGTGTGCTGCGCCGCCGAGCTCGCGGGCGTGCTGATCGTCGGTACGTGGACCCTGGTCGACCGCTCGGCCTTCCCCGACGCAACCGTGTGGTCGTACTACGGCGCGGGGTACGTCTTCATTCCGGTGCTGCTGCCGGTGTCCGCGATGTACTGGCTGCGGAAGGCGCGCAACACCGTCAGGCCGTAGCCGCGTACGTCCCCGTCTGCTTCTCCAGGATGATCAGCTCCACTCCGTCGTCGCCCCTGGAGCGGCCCACCGTTTCGTAGCCGGAGCGGCGGTACAGGCGGAGGTTGCCCTCGCTGCGGTGGCCGGTGAAGAGACGGAACCTGGTGGCGCCCCGCTCCTCGGCCAACGCCGCTTCGGCGGCGCGCAGCAGACGTGCTCCTATGCCGTGGCCCTGGAGGCGCGGGTGGACGCAGAGCTTGCCGATGGCTGCCGTGCCGTCCTCGGTGATCTTGCCGCGCACCGAGCCGACCACCTCGTCGCCGAGCCGGGCGACGAAGACGCAGTCGGAGACGACCTCCTCGCGGACGGAGTCCAGGGTTTGGACCAGCGGGTCGATGCGGTAGTTGCCGTACAGCGCCGCCTCGCTCTGGAAGCACAGGTACTGGAGCCTGAAGATCTGCTCCGCGTCCTGCTCGGTCGCCACCGAGATGGTCACGCTCATGCCCATGTGCGCATGCCTCCCGCTCACCTGATCACCTGTCGTCCCCCACTCCTATCCCCGCGCTTCACGGGAAGCAACCTCCGGCGTGAGCAATCGGCGCAGACAACCAAGACATCTGGAGCGTTCCGGGCCAAGGCTGCCCTGTGAGATACCCAACTCCCCCGCGATTTCCCGGTATGTCAGGTCCTTCGGCGAGAGCAGGGCCTCGATGAGCCGGGGGCAGCGGCCGGGCAGCCGGCGCACCGCGTCGCGCAGGGCGTGGTACCGGGCGGCCGTGAGGACGTACTGCTCGGGGTCGGTGCGGGCGTCGTCGGCCGGCTCGGTGCCGTACGGCCGTTCCCGGCGGCTGGTGCGGCGGCTGCGGCGGGCCTCGGCACGGACGGCCTTGCGCAGCCAGCCCTGCGGGTCCGGCGGCGGCCCGTCGGTCTCCAGGCGTTCCAGCAGGCGGAGCCAGACGGCCTGTTCCAGGTCGCCGGGCTCGCTCCCGGCGGCATATGCCTCGGCCGAGGCCTCGGCGGTGAGCAGCGGGTGCAGGGCGGCCACCAAGTCGTACGTCATATGCGGAACGACGTACCGCCCCGGGAGCAGGTTTCCGGGGCGGCACACAGACACCCGAACGGGTGCGGGAAGGACCGGTCGTTGACCGGGTCAGCCCGCGAGGAAGTCGGCGCGGGCGAGCAGCGCGGTATCGGCGTTGTCGGTGAAGACGCCGTCGATGCCGGTCGTGAAGTACGTCTTGAAGGCGCCGAAGGAGTCGCCGTAGGCGTCCGGCGCGCTGCCCCTGCGGTACTCGGCCGGGAGGAAGGGGTTCTCGTTGCGCATGGTGTAGGGGTGCAGGATCAGGCCCACCCGGTGCGCGTCGGCTACCAGGGTGCTCGGCTTGCCGAGGGTGCCGTCCGCGTTCTTGGGGATGACCAGGTCCAGGGTCGGGCCGATGCCCTGCGCGTAGCCGGCGATCTCCCGCAGGCCCTTGGGCGTGATCAGGTCGGCGACCGTGCGGGGGTCGCCCGAGGCGACGAAGTCGTAGGGGCGGCTGTCGGCCGTGGACAGCAGCACGACGAGCGGGTTGTCGACCAGCTGGTTCAGCTTCTGGATGCTGGTGGGTTCGAAGGACTGCAGGATGACAGGCGAGTTCCGGCCGTCCTTGCCGTACTTGCGCAGCAGCTTCGCGACCCGTTCCTCCAGGCCGAGGCCGAGCCGCCGGAAGTACGTCGGGTGCTTGGTCTCGGGGTAGACGAAGACCTGCTTGCCCCGCTTGCGGGTCTGCTCGTCCTGCCACTTCAGGACCTCTTCGAACGTGGGGATCTCCCAGCGCCCGTTGTAGAGGGTGTTGTGCGGCCGGTTGGCCGGGATGCGTTCGATCGCGCGCAGCGTCTTCAGCTCGGCGAGCGTGAAGTCCTCGGTGAACCAGCCGGTGGTGGAGACGCCGTCGACGACCTTGGTGGTCTTGCGGCCGGCGAACTCGGGGTGCGAGGCGACGTCCGTGGTGCCGCCGATCTCCGGTTCGTGCCGGCAGACGAGATGGCCGTCCCTGGTCGGCACCAGGTCCCCGGCCTCGACCACGTCGGCGCCCAGGTCCAGGGCCAGTTCGTACGAGCCGAAGGTGTGCTCGGGGCGGTAGCCGCTCGCACCCCGGTGGCCGATGATCGTGGGCACCGGCAGGCCCTTCAGCCCCCGGGCCCCCTGCCCGGCCGTCCGCGTCCCGGCGGCCTCGGCCACGCCCGGCAGCCCGAGGGCCGCCCCGCCCGCCCCGAACACCGCCGCGCCGAGGATCGCCCGCCGTCCGGTGCCCTGCGTCGTCTCGTTCGCCTGGTCGCTGCCCATCAGCGCCCTCCTGCCGTCCGTTCGTGAGTGCGAGCCGATCGTAGGGGCGTGGACATGACCGAAGGGAGTCCTGAGCCGGAACGGGTGGGTGATGCGCGATGTCCGGCGGGGGACGGCTCGTGACGGGCCGTCGCGGTGGGACGCCAGGGGACAGGCGTCCCACGCGATCTCCGTCACATCGTCTCCGGGAGGTTACGGCCCGTCCCCGGTACGTCACCGCAGGTAAACCCGCGTCAACTCTTCGTAAGACCTCGGTGAACCGGGCGTCCCCGATGTGCGCTCGCCCCGGGGCCGCGAGTAATGTCCTCACCTGCACAGACTCATATCGACCCCTCGGCATCGGAGGACCCGTTGTCCCGCTTCGCGCTCATCAAGGCAGTGCTCGGACCGATCATGCGCCTGATGTTCCGCCCACAGGTGGAAGGCGTGGAGCACATCCCGGGGGACGGCCCGGTCATTCTGGCCGGCAATCACCTCACGTTCATCGACTCGATCGTGCTGCCGGTGGTCACCAAGCGTCAGGTGTTCTTCATCGGCAAGGACGAGTACGTCACCGGCAAGGGCGTCAAGGGACGGCTGATGGCCTGGTTCTTCACGGGCGTCGGCATGATCCCGGTGGACCGGGACGGCGCGAGCGGCGGTGTGGCCGCGCTGATGACCGGGCGGCGCATCCTGGAGGAGGGGAAGATCTTCGGGATCTACCCCGAGGGCACCCGCTCGCCCGACGGCCGGCTGTACCGGGGGCGCACCGGGATCGCACGACTGACGCTGATGACCGGTGCGCCGGTGGTTCCCTTCGCGATGATCGGCACGGACAAGCTGCAGCCGGGCGGCCGGGGCATCCCGCGGCCCGGCCGGGTCACCGTCCGGTTCGGCGAGGCCATGGAGTTCTCGCGGTACGAGGGGATGGACCGGGACCGGTATGTGCTGCGGGCCGTGACCGACTCCGTGATGGCGGAGGTCATGCGGCTGTCCGGGCAGGAGTACGTGGACATGTACGCCACGAAGGCGAAGGCCGCCTGACACCCTCCCGTTCGGCCGGCTCGGCGTAGACGTCCGTCCGCCAGATGGAATCTGTGGCCGACACAGCGGACATTCGGCCGTATGCGTTGGTTATATGAGCACACAACATGTCTGATTCAGACATGTACAAACCTTCTCGGCGTACTCTGCTCCGCACTTCGATCGCCGCGGCCGGCGCGGGAATCCTGGCAGCCTGCACCGAATCCGGTGACGAGCCCAGCTCCGGCCCGCAACGCGCGAGCGGCACAGGGAAGTTCGTCCCGGCCGGGCCCAAGGGGTACGTCAACCCGTCGGATCCGGAGGTCCTCGCGGCCGAGCGCGAACGCGGGTCAGGTCCCGTGCGCAGCTTCAGGTTCACCGCTGAGGAGGTGAAACTGGAGCTGGGCGGGCGGTCCGTCCGGACCTGGGCCTACAACGAGGGGGTACCGGGCCCGCTGGTGCGTGTCGCCGCCGGCGACGTGCTCGACCTGACGCTCGCCAACCGGCTGCCCGTCACGACCACACTGCACTCCCACGGGGTGCGGCTGCGCTGCGACATGGACGGCGTTCCCGACCTGACCCAGCAGGCCATCAGCCCCGGGGCCGACTTCGGCTACCGCTTCACCGCCAAGCATCCGGGCACGTACCTGCTGCACTCACACGTCGGACTGCAGCCCGACCGCGCTCTGTACGCGCCGCTCATCGTCGACGACCCGAAGGAGTCCCTCTCCTACGACAAGGAGTGGGTCGTGGTCCTGGACGACTGGCTCGACGGCGTGGACGGCTCCACCCCCGAACAGGTCCTGAGCCAGCTCAAGCCCGGCGGCTCCATGGACATGGGGGGCATGGCCATGGGAAGCATGGACAAGAGCACCATGGACAAGGGAAACATGCCCATGGGTCCCGGCCACGGCAGTCCGGGCCCGGGCCTGCCGGCCGGGGTGCACCCGTCGCCGTCCAGGAAGTCCACGGGGCCCTCCCGGGTGCTGCGCAACTCCCACAGCCGCATCCTCCACGGCGAGGGCGGCAGCGTCGCGTACCCCTACTACCTGGCGAACGGACGCCTGCCCACCAGTCCCTCGGTGTTCCGCTGCCGCCCGGGTGACCGGATCCGGCTGCGCCTGATCAACGCCGGTTCCGAGACCGCCTTCCGGGTCGCGCTGGGGGACCACAGGATGACCGTCACACACACCGACGGCTACCCCGTGGAGCACAAGAAGACGGACGCCCTGCTCATCGGCATGGCGGAACGGTACGACGTGCTGGTCACCGCCCGGGACGGCGTCTTTCCCCTGGTCGCGGTCCCCGAAGGCAAGAAGGGCAGGGCCCTCGCCGTCCTGCGCACCGACAAGGGGAGCAAGGCCCTTCCCCCGGCCGACGTCAGCCCGGACGAACTGGACGGGGTGACCGTCCCCGCGCACCGCCTCGTGCCGCACGGCTCCGTGGCCCTGGACGACCGTGATCCCGACCGCGAGATGCGCATCAGGATCACGGGCAGCATGGCGAAGTTCGACTGGGGCTTCGACCACCAGGCCTACTCCGAGCGGCAGCGCCACCCCGTCCACGCCGGTGAACGGGTGCGGCTCACCCTCATCAACGCCACCGACATGTGGCATCCGATGCATCTGCACGGGCACACCTTCGCGCTGGCCGGTCTGGGCTCCGTGGGCGCGCGCAAGGACACCGCCATCGTGCTGCCGCACCGGAAGCTGGTCGTCGATTTCGACGCCGACAATCCCGGCCTGTGGATGCTGCACTGTCACAACCAGTACCACTCGGAGAGCGGGATGATGACGGTGCTCGGCTACAAGCGGTGATGTCCGGGGCCGCCCCTGGGCGGTCGGCTCACCCGGCGCTTTCCAGTCGCTGGCCCCTCAGCAGGAACCACGCCGCCGCTGCCGTCACCAGCAGGACCGCTGCTCCCGCGCCCGAGGCCAGTTGGAGGCCGTGGACGAACGAGGCGCGGGCCGCGTCGAGCATCTGTTCCGCGGCGTGCGGCGGCATGTGCGCCGACGCCTCCGTCGCCGCGCCCAGTGACTCGTGGGCCGCGGCAGGGGTGCCGGCCGGGCCGGCGAAGTCGCGGTAGACACCCGTCACGATGGAGCCCAGCAGGGCGATGCCGAGAGCCGCGCCGAGTTCGTACGCCGTCTCGGAGACCGCCGAGGCGGCGCCCGCCTGGTCCTTGGGGACGCTGGAGAGGATGACGTCCGCGGTGACCGTGAAGGAGAAGCCCGCGCCGATGCCCACGACCAGGAGAGCGGCGCCGAGGGCCGGGTAACCGGTGGACCGGCCGAGCGTCGTCAGCGCGGCCAGCGCCAGGCCGACGGCCGCCAGACCGCCCGACACCACCGCCCGTACCGAGAAGCGGCGGGGCGCGCGGCCCGCGACGAGGCCGGCCGCCACCGCGCCGACGGCGGCGGGCAGTTCGGCGAGGCCCGCCTCGAACGGGCGCCTGCCCTGGACGAGTTGCAGGTACTGGGAGAGGAAGAACACCAGGCCGGACATGCCGAGCACGGTCAGCAGGTCGGCGAGGACCGCCCCGCTGAAGCCGCGGCGCCTGAACAGCCGCATGTCCAGCAGCGGGGCCGGCATGGTGAGCTGACGGTGGACGAAGCCGTAGAGCGCGGCGGCGCCCAGCAGACCCGCGGCGAGCGTGGCCGGGGTGAGGCCGTGGGTGGCGACCTCCTTGACCGCGTAGACGACGGCGATCATGCCGACCAGCGACAGGACGACGCTGATCAGGTCCCAGGGGCCGGGATTCGGGTTGCGGGACTCGGGCAGGGTGCGGATGCCGACCAGGACCAGCACCGCCATCACGGGCAGGTTGATCAGGAAGACCGAGCCCCACCAGAAGTGTTCGAGGAGGAAGCCGCCGGTGATCGGGCCGACGGCCGTGCCGGCGGAGGCCGTCGCGCCCCAGATGCCGACGGCGAGGCTGCGCTCGCGCGCGTCGTGGAAGATGTTGCGGATCAGGGCGAGGGTCGCGGGCATCAGGGTCGCGCCCGCGACACCGAGCAGGGCCCGCGCCAGGATCATCAGTTCGGGAGTCGTCGCGTAGGCGTTCAGGACGGACAGCGCGCCGAACGCCGTGGCGCCACCGAGCAGGATCCGCTTGCGGCCGATGCGGTCGCCGAGGCTGCCCATGGAGACCAGCAGACCGGCGATGACGAAGGAGTAGACGTCACCGATCCACAGGAGCTGGGTGCCGGAGGGGTCCAGGTCTTCGCTGATGTACGGGGTGGCCAGACCGAGGACGGTGGCATCGACGGCCACCAGCAGCACGGCCAGGACGAGGACGGAGAGCGCGAGCCAGCGGCCCGGGCGCGTCACCGCCTCCGTCGTCGCGGCCGGCTGCAGGGTGCTGGTCATGATTCCTCTCTTCGCAGAGCACCGCCGAGCAACAGCTCGGCGATCATGGTCGGGAAGTCGCGGGCGGCCACGCGGCCGTCCAGGGTGGCCCAGGCGCCCGAGGCGATCAGGCCGTACAGCGCCTCGGTGAGCCAGACCGGGGTGAGGTCGATACGGAACTCGCCGGTCTGTTGTCCGCGCTGGAACAGGGCGCCGATCCGGGCGTCGAGCCGCTGCCAGCCGTCGTGCTGCCGCTCGCCCTCCCACAGCTGGTTCTCGCCGTAGAGGAAGGCGAGCAGCCCGGCGGCCGGCTGGATCTCCCGGAGGAGCCGGCGTACGGCGTCGGCCGCCGCCCCCTCCTCCGGCCGGGCCCGGTCCAGCGCGGCGTCGCACTCGGCGATGCCGAGCGACTCCAGGGCCCGTACGAGCGCGTCCCGGCCGGCGAAGTGGCGGTGCAGCGTGGCCCGGCTGATCCCGGCGGCCTTGGCGACCTCGTCCATGGTCGCGGTGGAACGGCGGGTCAGCAGGGCGGCGGCGCTGCGCAGCACCTGGTCACGGTCGAGAGCCATGAGACAAGGGTAACCCAAGTGAGACACTTATGTCTCACAAGGGGCATGAGTGACTCATCGTCGCTGCCCAGCGCGATGCGCGTCAGTGCCAGGGCAGCTGCCCGCGCCGCTCCCAGTAGGCCCGCGGCTCCTCCGCCAGCGCGGCGAGACGGGTCAGCTGGTCGGCGTCGAAGTCGACGGCGGGAGCGTGGAGGTTGGAGACCAGCTGGGTGACGGTCGCGGCGCCGGAGAGGACGACGGTGACCCAGGGCCGGCGCAGGATCCAGGCGAGGGCCACGGCGTCGCAGCCGAGGGAGGTCTGCTCGGCGACGGCCCGCAGCGCCTCCGGTGCGTGCGGCGCGGCCAGCCGGCCGTTGGCCATGCCCTCCTTCACGATCACCGTGAGCCCGGCGTCGTGCGCCTCGGCGAGTGCGGGTGCCGCCGAGGTCTCCAGCACGTTGTACGTCGACTGGACGGTACGGAACAGCGGCTCGCCGTCGACGGTCACGGCGAGCGCGGCGCGTACGGCGTCGGCCTGGGCGGGGCCGCTGGTGGAGAAGCCGATGGTCAGGCCCTGGGCGGCGGCCTCGGCGAGCCGTGCGTGCAGGTCCTTGTCGGTGAGCGCCGGACTGTCCGGGGTCACCGAGTGGATCTGGTAGAGGTCGAGCCGGTCGCCGAGCAGCGCGTCGGTCTCGGCGCGCTGCCGCTCGTACGTGGCGAGGCTGTGGTCCTTGACCTCGTGCTGTTCGGCGTCGGTGGTCCAGCCGGCGGTGTAGGTGTAGCCCCATTTGCTGCCGACGACCACGTCGTCGACGTCGGGGCGGGCGTTCAGCCAGTCGGCGAGGAACTCCTCCGAACGCCCGTAGGAGCGGGCCACGTCGAAGTACCGCACACCCTGGGCGTAGGCGGCGTCGAGGAGTTCGTGTGTGCGCTCCCGGAGGGAGCCGACGGTGCGCTCGGCCGGGAGGTCGTCCTCGCGGCCGAGGTTGATGTAGCCCGGCCGGCCCACCGCGGCCAGTCCGAGTCCGATGTGCGCGGTGGGCGTGGTCGCGGTGGCCAGACGGCTGAACGGCATGCGGACTCCCTGCACGATCGGCGGACCGGGAACCCGCACCAATCTACCGGCGCCCCCTGGATTCAGCCCGTGCTGACGCAGCGCGGCACGAAGGAGGGGTCGGCAGGTCCCTTCCTGTTCAGGGCGTTGAGCACCCACTGTTCGACCAGCGGTGACTTCGGCGCCTGGTCGTGCTCGGTGGTGTCGAGCGGGCAGCGGTCCTGGAGCAGCACGTTGGTCACATAGGAGGCGGGGCCGTCCAGGAAGGCGCTGGTGTACGGGAGCACGACCTCGTCGTGCGTGGTGGCGATCACCGTGTAGTCGGGGCCGGCCGGGGCCTCCGGATCGGAGTTGAGCTTCTTCAGGAAGTCGGACCCGGCGGTCTGGTCGACGCAGGAGGGGCAGACCGTGGCGCCGGCCGCCAGCGCCAAGGGGTTGGAGGTGCCGTGGTTGGAGGGGACGATGCCGACGAGGTCGTCGACCTTGGTCGCGCCACCGAGGAACTTGACGTAGTAGCGGGGCATCGTGCCGCCCTGGCTGTGGCCGACGATGTCGACCTTCCTGGCGCCGGTCGCACCGAGCACCGCGTTCACGAAGTCACGCAGCTCCGCCGCCGAGTCGGCGACCGGGGCGGTCTCCAGGTCGCCGTACTCGAACGAGAAGACGCAGTAGCCGGCGTCGGCGAGCGCGGGTGACAGGGTCAGCCAGTTCTCGTACGAGGTCTTGAACGTGCCGTTCACGAGAACGACGGGCTGCGGGTGGGCCGAGTCCGCCTTGCACGACCAGTTGCCGGCACCCGGTGGCGGGGTGTCGGCCGCGCCGGCGGGGGCCGTGATCCCGAGGGCGCAGAGTGCGGCCACCGCGGTGACGGCGAGAAGGCGGGCGGTTCGTCTGGTTCGTCCTCGGCGCATGACGTCCCTTTCATGCTCGGCGGTGATCGACCGACGTTCGGCAATGCCGACCGGGTAACCGGAATGGTTACCTCCGAGTAGGGACAGGTCAAGGTTTCGGCCACTGACCGAATCCCATCTGTTATCGAACGGTCCGGACAGCGAGAAGGGCCCGGACGAGGTGTCCGGGCCCTTCGGCCTGTCGCGCCGCCCGCGGTCTGAGGCCTGTCCGGCGGATCAGGCCGGCTCCGGGCAACGGCGCCGGGTCGGCGCAGGCGAGCGGGGCGTGGTGCGTCCATCTGCAAGGCGGAGGAGGGCGCCGACGCGGAGCGTCGGGGCCGACGACAACGCCGCAGATGGGCGTGCCATGCCCCGCGACTCCGGCATGATCCGCCGGACAGGCCCTAGCCCTGCTTGGCCGTCGCCCAGGCGTGCTGTGCCGCGACGTCCGCCTTGACCTCCGCGAGCTGGACGGCGACCGCGCTCGGGGCCGTGCCGCCGCGGCCGTTGCGGGAGGCGAGGGCGCCCGGGACGTTGAGGACCGTGCGTACCTCGGGCGTGAGGTGGGCGGAGATCTTCGCGAACTGCTCGTCCGTGAGGTCGTCCAGTTCCTTGCCCTCGGCCTCGGCGACCTTCACGCACTCCCCCGCGACCTCGTGCGCCACGCGGAACGGCACGCCCTGCTTGACCAGCCACTCGGCGATGTCGGTGGCGAGCGAGAAGCCGGCCGGGGCCAGCTCCTCCATGCGCTCGCGGTGGACCGTGAGCGTCGCGATCATGCCAGTGAACGCCGGGAGCAGGATCTCCAGCTGGTCGCAGGAGTCGAAGACCGGCTCCTTGTCCTCCTGGAGGTCGCGGTTGTAGGCGAGGGGCAGGGCCTTCAGCGTCGCCATCAGACCCGTCAGGTTGCCGATCAGACGGCCGGACTTGCCGCGGGCCAGCTCGGCGATGTCCGGGTTCTTCTTCTGCGGCATGATCGACGAACCCGTGGAGAACGCGTCGTGCAGGGTCACGAAGGAGAACTCCTTCGTGTTCCAGATGATGATCTCCTCGGCGATCCGGGAGATGTTCACGCCGATCATGGCGGTGATGAAGGTGAACTCGGCGACGAAGTCACGGGAGGCCGTGCCGTCGATGGAGTTGCCGACGCTGCCGTGCTCGAAGCCGAGGTCCTGCGCGACGGCCTCCGGGTCCAGGCCCAGGGAGGAGCCGGCGAGGGCCCCGGAGCCGTACGGCGACACGGCCGTCCGCTCGTCCCACTGGCGCAGGCGCTCCGCGTCCCGGGACAGGGCCTGCACATGGGCGAGGACGTGGTGGGCGAAGAGGACCGGCTGCGCGTGCTGGAGGTGGGTGCGGCCGGGCATCGCGACGTCCGGGTGGGCCTCGGCGAGGCCGATCAGGGCATCCTGGAGCCCGGCGATCAGGCCGCCGATCGTCCGGGCGTGGTCCCTGAGGTACATCCGGAAGAGGGTCGCCACCTGGTCGTTCCTGGACCGGCCGGCACGCAGCTTGCCGCCGAGGTCGGGGCCGAGGCGCTCCAGCAGGCCACGCTCCAGGGCGGTGTGCACGTCCTCGTCGGCGATGGTTCCGACGAAGGCGCCGGACGCGACGTCGGCCTCGAGCTGGTCGAGCCCGGCGATCATGCGGGTCAGCTCGTCCTCGGTGAGCAGCCCCGCCTTGTGCAGGACGCGCGCGTGGGCACGCGAGCCGGCGATGTCGTAGGGCGCGAGCCGCCAGTCGAAGTGGACGGACGCGGACAGCTTGGCCAGGGCCTCGGCGGGACCGTCGGCGAAACGGGCGCCCCAGAGCCGTACGTCACCGCTGTTGCTGCTCACTTGCGCTGCTCCTAGGGAGGGTGTGGGTGTGGGAACCGTACGCACCGTACTCACGCGAGGTCGCGCCTGGCGGCGATCTTCGACGACAGGCTGTAGATGTCGATGAAGCCCTTGGCGGCGGACTGGTCGAAGGTGTCGCCGGTGTCGTACGTGGCGAGGTCGAAGTCGTAGAGCGACTCCTGCGAGCGGCGGCCGGTGACGACCGCGCGACCGGCGTGCAGGGTCATCCGGATGTCGCCGGACACATGCCGACTGGCCTCGTCGACGAAGCCGTCGAGGGCGCGCTTGAGCGGGGAGAACCACTGGCCGTCGTAGACGAGTTCGCCCCAGCGCTGCTCGACCTGCCGCTTGTAGCGGGCGAGTTCGCGCTCGACGGTGACGTTCTCCAGCTCCTGGTGGGCGGTGATCAGTGCGATCGCGCCCGGGGCCTCGTACACCTCGCGGGACTTGATGCCGACGAGGCGGTCCTCGACCATGTCGATCCGGCCGATGCCCTGGGCGCCGGCGCGGTCGTTGAGCTGCTCGATGGCCTGCAGGACGGTGACGGGCCTGCCGTCGATCGCGACCGGGACGCCCTCCTCGAAGGTGATGACCACCTCGTCGGGCTCGTGCGGCGCGGCCGGGTCGGCGGTGTACTCGTAGACGTCCTCGATCGGGGCGTTCCAGATGTCCTCCAGGAAGCCCGTCTCGACGGCGCGTCCGAAGACGTTCTGGTCGATGGAGTACGGGGACTTCCTGGTGGTGGCGATCGGGAGCTGCCTGGCCTCGCAGAAGGCGATCGCCTTGTCCCGGGTCATCGCGTAGTCCCGGACGGGGGCGATGCACCGCAGGTGGGGGGCGAGAGCGGCGATACCGGCCTCGAAGCGGACCTGGTCGTTGCCCTTGCCGGTGCAGCCGTGGGCGACGGTGGTGGCGCCGTGCCTCTTCGCGGCGGCGGCCAGGTGCTTGACGATCACGGGCCGGGACAGGGCCGAAACCAGCGGGTAGCGGTCCATGTAGAGGGCGTTGGCCTTGATCGCCGGGAGGCAGTACTCCTCGGCGAACTCGTCCCTGGCGTCGGCCACCTCGGCGTCGACGGCACCGCAGGCGAGGGCGCGCTTGCGGATGACGTCCAGGTCCTCGCCGCCCTGGCCGACGTCCACCGCGACGGCGATGACCTCGGCGCCCGTCTCCTCCGCGATCCAGCCGATGGCGACGGAGGTGTCCAGACCGCCCGAATAGGCGAGTGCGACGCGCTCGGTCACGGGTTTCTCCTCACACTGCACGTGCTGTCATGCATGAGTATGCAGAACTCTGCATGATTCGTCAATGAAGGGGGAGGTGAACGGATGAAACCGCTTTCCCGTACTCATCTCCGAACGCAGGCGCCGCGTTGTCCAGACGTCGACCCGATCCGAGTGAGGCATCCGTATGTCCAGGGCTCTTCCGAAGTACGACAAGCGTCGCGTGGCGCTCATCGGCGGTGCCGCCGCCGTGCTGCTGTCCGGCGCGGTGATCGCCGGCACGGCCCTCGCCGGGACACCGGCCAAGAGCGACGGCGTCGCTCAGGCCCGCACCCTGGCGAGCCCCGGCACGATCAGCTGCCCGGACGTCGCCTCCAGGCTGCCCGCCGTCCCCGCCTCCGCCAGGGCCGAGGTCGACCGCAACCTCACCCTCCTCCAGACCCAGATCCAGGAAGCCGACAAGCGTCTGCGAAACACCGTCGGCCAGGGCGGACCCAACTTCGTCAACAACGCCATCCTCGGACCCCTCAAGGACAAACGCGCCTCCACCCTCGACCGCATCGCCCTCGCCATCGGCCGAACCACCACCAAGCCCACCGGACTCGGCTCCCTGGCCGCCTGCACCCTGAACACGAGCGGTGCCGGCGTGGCGGGCGGCGGTGCCGGCACACCGAGCACGGCCGCGGCCCAGCAGTCGGGCACCGCCCCGACGGCGGGGGCCGGCAGCACCGGCGGGCACACCGGCGTGGGCAGGATCAGCTGCCCGGACGTCGCCTCCAGGCTGCCCGCCGTCCCCGCCTCCGCCAGGGCCGAGGTCGACCGCAACCTCACCCTCCTCCAGACCCAGATCCAGGAAGCCGACAAGCGTCTGCGAAACACCGTCGGCCAGGGCGGACCCAACTTCGTCAACAACGCCATCCTCGGACCCCTCAAGGACAAACGCGCCTCCACCCTCGACCGCATCGCCCTCGCCATCGGCCGAACCACCACCAAGCCCACCGGACTCGCCTCCCTGGCCGCCTGCACCCTGAACACGAGCGGTGCCGGCGTGGCGGGCGGCGGTGCCGGCACACCGAGCACGGCCGCGGCCCAGCAGTCGGGCACCGCCCCGACGGCGGGGGCCGGCAGCACCGGCGGGCACACCGGCGTGGGCACGATCAGCTGCCCGGACGTCGCCTCCAGGCTGCCCGCCGTCCCCGCCTCCGCCAGGGCCGAGGTCGACCGCAACCTCACCCTCCTCCAGACCCAGATCCAGGAAGCCGACAAGCGTCTGCGAAACACCGTCGGCCAGGGCGGACCCAACTTCGTCAACAACGCCATCCTCGGACCCCTCAAGGACAAACGCGCCTCCACCCTCGACCGCATCGCCCTCGCCATCGGCCGCACCACCACCAAGCCCACCGGACTCGCCTCCCTGGCCGCCTGCACCCTCACCAAGTGACGTGACACGTGGCCGTGGCCGCCCCGACGAGCACCGGCGGGGCGGCCACGGCAGTTCCTCGGACAGGCGAACGAGTTGCGTCGATAATCGCTGGCCATGGGAAAGACCTATGAACGCATCGACGGCAGGCTCCGGACGTTCATCGAGGAGCAGCCCCTCTTCTTCACCGCGACCGCCCCGCTGTCCGGCGACGGCACGGTCAACCTCTCCCCCAAAGGCCTCAAGGGCTCCTTCGCCGTCATCGACGAACTGACCGTGGCATACCTGGACTTCGCCGGGTCCAATGCCGAGACGGTCGCGCACCTCAGGGAGAACGGCCGGATCACCCTGATGTGGTGCGCCTTCCAGGGGCCGCCGAACATCGTGCGCGTGCACGGCCGGGGCGAGCCTGTCTTTCGCGACGACCCGCGCTTCAAGGAGCTGCTCATCCACTTCCCGGAAATCGACCCGCGCCCGCACGGGCTGCGCGCGGTCATCGTCGTGCACGCGGAACGGGTCCGGGACACCTGCGGGTACGCCGTCCCCTACATGGCGTACGAGGACGAACGTGATCTGCACGGAAGGCGTTTCGCGCGGGAGGACGACGCCTCGCTGAGCGCGTACTTCGAGAAGAAGGAGCACATCGCGACGAGCCTGGACGGACTACCCGGGCTGCCGTTGCCGCTCCCTCCGTCTACCGTCTGAGCCATGCGCCCCAGTGCCGTGCTCGCCCTCGTGTCCGCGTCCGCGTTCGCCCTGCTCGGCCTCACGCCGGGCACCGGGTCCGAGCCGCTGCCCGCGCGGATGGCGGACACCGGTGGTGGCAGCCAGCTGATCACGGCTCAGGCACCGGACACCGGCTCGACGTCGGGGACGCTGACCTGGTGGGACCTGAAGGACGGACAGTGGGTCGAGGCGGGCTCCGCACCGGCACGGTTCGGGGCGAACGGGCTGGTGGAGGGCACCGCCCGCACCCAGGGGACGGATACGACGCCGACCGGGTTGTACGGCCTTCCGTTCGGCTTCGGCACCAAGGCGGCGCCGAGCGGGACGAGCGTCGAGTACCGCCCGGTGAAGGACAGCTCGTGGTGGTGCCAGGACAACGACTCCACGTCGTACAACCGCTGGGTGGATCCGTTGCCGGCCGACTGCCGGGCGTCGGAGTCCGAGCACCTCGTCTCCTACTCCACGCAGTACGCGTACGCGCTCGTGATCGGGTTCAACTACGACCAGCCCGTGCGGGGGCGCGGCGCCGGCATCTTCCTGCATGTCAACGGGAGTGCGGCCACCGCCGGTTGTGTCTCGGTGCCAGAGGACGCGATGGAGCGGATCCTGCGGTGGGTGGAGCCGGGGAAGCGGCCGCACATGGCCATGGGGACCGTGGACGGAGTCACCGCGCTCACCCGGTACTGACGCCCGCGCGGCGCAGCCGCCCGCAGGCCCGGCCCTGCGCGCCTTCAGGTCGGCAGGCGGACCGTGAACCGCGTGGAACCCGGTCTGCTCGCCATGTCCACGCTCCCCCCGTGTGCCTCCACCACCGCCGCCACGATCGACAGGCCCAGGCCCGCCCCGCCCCCGGGGGCGTCCGCTCGGCGGCGGTGTTCCGCCCGGGTGAAGCGTTCGAAGACGTCGGGCCGGACGGCCTCGGGGACGCCGGGGCCGTCGTCGTGGACGGAGAGGAGGGCCGAGTCGGGGCCGGTCTCCAGGGTGACCGTGACCTTGGTGCCCACGGGTGTGTGCACACGCGCGTTGGCCAGCAGGTTGGCCAGCACCTGGTGGAGGCGGTGGGCGTCGCCCGGGACCGTCACCGGGTCCTCGGGCAGGTCCAGGGCCCAGTGGTGGTCGGTGCCGGTGGCGCGGGCGTCGGTGACTGCGTCCAGGACCAGGTGGGTCAGGTCGACCGGCTGCCGCTCCAGCGGGCGGCCCGCGTCGAGCCGGGCCAGCAGCAGGAGGTCGTCGACCATCTCGCCCATACGGGCGGACTCGGCCGTGATGCGCTGCAGCGCGCGGGTCACCTCCGGTGGTACCGGACCCGGATGCAGCAGGGCCAGTTCGGCGTGGCCGCGCACGGAGGCGACCGGGGTGCGCAGCTCGTGGCTGGCGTCGGCGGCGAAGCGGCGCAGCCGCTCCTCGCTCGCGTGCCGCTTGGTCAGCGCGCCCTCGACATGGCCGAGCATGCGGTTGAAGGCGGCGGCCATCTGGCCGACCTCGCCGTGCGGGTCGGGTTCCGGGGCCCGGGGCGGCAGCGCCACCTCGCCGCTGGCCAGCGGGAGCTCGCTGACCCGGCCGGCGGTGGCGGCGACCCGGCTGAGCGGCCGCAGCGACCAGCGCACCCAGAAGGCCCCGGCCACGCCGGTCACCACCAGCGCCAGGCCGAAGACGCTCGCGGCGACCAGCTCCAGCCGGTGGACGGTCGCCTGGACCGGCTCCAGCGGCAGGCCGACGATCAGCACGTCCCCGTCCCGGCCGGCGGAGGCGATGACGCGGTAGTCGTCCAGGGCGGAGAGTTCGACGGTGTGGGGCCGGCCGTCGACCGGTACCCGGGCCAGGCGTTCGCCGTCCCGTGCCGTCAGGTCGACGCCCAGGTCGGCGGACGGGTCGCCGCCCCGGATGAGGCCCTTGTTGGTGACCGTGCCGTTCAGCAGGCGCGCGCCGAAGGTGCCGGTGGCCATCCGGCGGGTGTCGCCGTGCTCGTCGCCGTCGTGGTCGTCGGGCAGTGTGCCGTTGTGTTCCAGGCTCTCCGGGAACCGGGTGCCGACCTGGGCGAGCTGCTCGTCCAGGCGCTGGGTGAGGAAGCCGTTCAGCTCGACGACCGCCGCCAGGCCCACCGCCGCGCAGCTGACCGCCAGCAGCACCACCAGACCGGCGGTGAGGCGGGCGCGCAGGGTGCGGGGGCGGGGCAGCCGGGACAGGCGGGCACGGAGGTTAGGGCGGGTCACCTGGTCACCGGTTTCAGGATGTAGCCGGCTCCGCGCACCGTGTGGATCATGGGCTCACGGCCCGCGTCGACCTTCTTGCGCAGATAGGAGATGTACAGCTCCACGACATGGGCCCGGCCGCCGAAGTCGTACGACCACACCCGGTCGAGAATCTGCGCCTTGCTGAGCACGCGGCGGGGGTTGCGCATGAGGAAGCGGAGGAGTTCGAACTCCGTCGGGGAGAGTTCGATCAGTTCGCCGGCCCGGGTGACCTCGCGGGCCTCCTCGTCCATCACCAGGTCGCCCACCGTCAGGCGTGGGCCCTCCTCCTGCTGCCGGGCCATGCCGGCGCGGCGCAGCAGGCCGCGCAGCCGGGCCACGACCTCTTCCAGGCTGAAGGGCTTGGTGACGTAGTCGTCGCCGCCCGCCGTGATGCCCGCGATCCGGTCCTCGACCGCGTCCCGGGCCGTGAGGAAGAGCACACAGACGTCCGGACTCACCTCGCGCAGGCGGCGCAGCACGGCGAAGCCGTCGGTGTCCGGGAGCATCACGTCCAGGACGACGGCGTCGGGCAGCAGCCCCCGCGCGGTGGTCAGGGCCGAGGCGCCGTCGCCGGCCGCGCGCACCTGCCAGCCCTCGTAGCGCAGGGCGCCGGTGAGCACCTCCGCGAGGTCGGGGTCGTCGTCGACGACGAGGACGCGCAGCGGGGTGCCGTCGGGTCGGGTGAGGGCCGGGCGGCCGGAACGGGTGGTGTTCATCGCGCCTACCAGCATCACCCAGGTGGCGGGGTGGGACGTACCGCCCGCCCTCTGAGTTTTCTCTGAGTGCGCTCTCCCGTCCGCTGAACGCCGGCTGAGGACCACCTCTGAGTCCGCTCTGAAAGTGCCTGGTCAGAAGGTCGCTCAGAGGTCGCTCAGAGCTTCGCCCCGCACAGTGGCCCGGTACGGCCGACGAAGGGACAGCGAGTGATGACCACTGTGGATGCGCGGCGGGCGGCCTCGCCCGTGCCCGTGACCGCACGGCGCTCCCCCGCGGGGCCCGTGCTGGCCGTGCTGTGGGCCGGGGCGGCGGCCGTGGTCGCGCTCTGGTGGGCGGACACCGGCTCCGTGGTCGCTGCGGCGGGCTGGCTGACCGGAGCCGGGCGGATCGCCGGGCTGCTGTGCGGGTACACCTGCGCGGTGCTCGTCGGCCTGATGGCGCGGGTGCCGCTGCTGGAGAGGCGGATCGGCTCGGACCGGGTGGCCCGCTGGCACGCGATGGCGGGCCGGTACACGGTCTGCCTGCTCGTCGCCCACGTCGTGCTGATCCTCGCCGGGTACGCGGCCCAGGACCGGGCCCCGCTGTGGCACGAGACGGTGACGGTCGTCCTGGACTACCCGGACATGCTCAAGGCCACCGCCGGCACGGTGGTCCTCTTCGCGGTCGGCATCACCTCGGCCCGGGCCGTGCGCCGCCGGACCAGCCACGAGTTCTGGTACTACGTCCACCTGCTGACGTACGCGGCCGTCTTCCTGGCCTTCTTCCACCAGCTGACGCTGGGGAACGAGTTCCACGGCAAGCCGGTCGCGACCGGCGTCTGGTACGCCCTGTACCTGGGGGTCGCGGCCCTGGTGCTGTGGTACCGGATCCTCGCCCCCGTGCGGCTCAACCGACGCCACCAGTTGCGTGTGGACTCGGTGCACAAGGAGGCACCCGGTGTGCACTCGGTCGTCGTGCACGGCCGGCACCTCGACGAACTCGGCGCGCTGCCGGGCCAGTTCTTCCGCTGGCGGTTCCTCGGCGAGGGCCTGGGCCGGACGTCGACGCCGTACTCCCTGTCGGCACCGCCGCGCCCGGACCGCCTGCGCATCACGGTCAAGGCGCTCGGCGACCACAGCGCGGCCGTCGCCCGGCTGCGGCCGGGCACCCGGGTGTGGGCGGAGGGCCCGTACGGCGCGCTGACCGCCGACCGGGCCACCGGCCGGCGCTCCCTGCTGATCGCGGCCGGCGTCGGGGTCACCCCGCTGCGCGCGCTGTTCGAGACGCTGCCCGGCGAGGTCGCCCTGCTGTACCGGGCGCGCGGCGTCGAGGACCTGGCCCTGGGCGGCGAGCTGGAGGCGATCGCCCGCCGGCGTGGCGCGCAGGTGCTGTACGCGCTGAACGGTCCCCGGGGCGAGCGCCCGTCGCTCACCGCTCAGTCGCTGCGCGCGACCTTCCCGGGGCTGCGGGACCACGATGTCTACCTGTGCGGGCCGCACGGGTTCGCGCGGGACGTGTACGAGGCGCTCCGGGCGGCCGGGGTGCCGGACCGCCGTATCCACCACGAGTCGTTCGAACTGTGAGGCAGTACACGTGCACGCACTGAAGAAGAACCGCCCGCTCCGTCGCGTGGTGCTGGCGAGCGCCGCGACCGTCTCCACGATGGTGCTGCTGCTGTCGCTGAAGCCGCACACGAGCCCGGGGCTGGCCTCCGCCGACACCAACTCGCCTGTGGCGTCGAGCGGTTCGGCCGCCCCGAACGGCTCCGCCGCGGCCCCGGAGAAGAGCGTCGGCAAGACCGTCACCGGCGGCACCGTCCAGACCCGCTGGGGCCCGGTCCAGGTGCGCGCGACGATCGAGAGCGGGAAGCTGACGGACGTGACGGCGCTGCAGTACCCGCAGGACAACCCGCGCGACCAGGAGATCAACAGCTACGCCCTGCCCCAGCTGCGGCGCGAGGCGCTCGCCGCGCAGAGCGCGGACATCGACACGGTGTCGGGCGCCACGTACACCAGCACCGGGTACAAGCAGTCCCTCCAGTCGGCGCTCGACTCCGCAGGACGGTGAGGCGGGCCTCTGAACACTCAGCGCATGCGGCACGTATCTGTGGGCCAACGGTCAAGTCCCGACGGAGGAACCGTGACCACCACGCTCGCAGGCGGACGTGCCGCCCGCCGACAGACGATGCGCCGCATCCGCCCGCGCCGCAGCCCGGCCGTTCCGCTGCTGCTCGCCGTCTGGGCGGGTGCGGCGGCCGTGCTGTGGCTCTGGTGGCACAACACGCCGTCCATCGCCGACGACAACAGCAGGATCCTCAACGCGGGCCGTATCACAGGCCTGCTGGCCGGCTATCTGATGGCGCTGGTCGTGCTGCAGATGGCGCGCGTACCGGCGCTGGAGCGGCGGGTCGGCTCCGACCGGGTGGCCCGCTGGCACGCGATGAGCGGCCGCTACACGCTGTGCCTGATCGTGGCGCACGTGTTCCTCACCATGTGGGGGTACGCGCTCCAGGCGGGCAAGTCGCTCGGCGACATCGTGCAGCAGACCATCGACTCCATCAACCAGCTGCCCGACATGGGCAAGGCGGCCATCGGCACCGGCCTGTTCGTGCTCATCGGGCTGTCGTCCATCGGCGGGATCCGCCGCCGGATGCCGTACGACACCTGGTACCACGTCCATCTGATGACGTACGCGGCGGTGTTCCTGACGTTCTGGCACCAGATCACCACCGGCAACGACTTCGCGGTCGAGCCCGCCGCCAAGACCTTCTGGTACGGCCTGTACGGCGCGGTCACCGCGCTGGTCCTCTGGTACCGGATCATCACCCCGGTCCGGCTGAACCTGCGGCACCGGATGCGCGTGGAGGCGGTCATCGAGGAGACGCCGGGCATCGTGTCGGTGCTGATCGGCGGGCGGAGGCTGCACCGGATGGGCGCGGAGGCGGGGCAGTTCTTCCGCTGGCGGTTCCTCGCCCCCGGGATGCGCTTCAGCTCGCACCCGTACTCGCTGTCGGCGGCACCCCGCCCGGACATGCTGCGGATCACGGTGAAGGCGATCGGTGACCACAGCGCCCGGCTGCGGGAGCTGTCGCCGGGCACCCGGGTGTGGGCGGAGGGCCCGTACGGGGCGATGACCGCGCAGCGCCGCAGCCGGGGCAAGGTGCTGCTCGTCGCGGGCGGGGTCGGCATCACGCCGATGCGCGCCCTGTTCGAGACGCTGCCAGGCGCGGCCGGTGACATCACCCTGCTCTACCGCGCCAACAGCACCCAGGACCTGGCGCTGTGGGACGAGCTGGCGAAGATCGCCGACGAGCGGGGCGCCCGGCTGATGTACGCGGTGAACAGCCCGGAGGGCGAGCGGCCGGACATCTCCGCGGAGAACCTCCAGCGCAAGATCCCGGACATCGACCGGCACGACGTGTTCATGTGCGGCCCGGCCGGGTTCGCGCAGTCGGTGTACGAGGCACTGCGCGGCGCGGGGGTCCCCGCCCGCCGCATCCACCACGAGTCGTTCGAGATGTGAGCAGGAGCTGCGAAGCGATGAGGAAGAGTCACCCGATCCGGCGGGTCGTCCTGGCCACGGCCGCCACCGTGTCCGGTGTCGTACTGCTGCTGTCGCTGAAGCTGGCCTCCGATCCGGCCTCGGCGTCGGCGGTGGGCGCGGCGCCGTCGCAGGGCGCGGCGGCACAGCAGTCACCGCAGGGCGGCACCCAGGGCGGCGCACAGGCCTCCACCGGCTCCGGCACGGTGACCGGCGACGCGACGCAGACGCAGTACGGGACCGTGCAGGTACGGCTGACCGTCGCCGGCGGCAAGGTCACCCGGGCGGAGGCGGTCCAGGCGCCCAAGGGCGGCCTCAGCGACCAGAAGACCGCCCTGGCCGTGCCCAAGCTCAACCAGGAGGCCGTCGCGGCGCAGAGCGCGCAGATCGACTCGGTGTCGGGGGCGACGTACACGAGCGCGGGGTACAAGAAGTCGCTGCAGTCCGCGCTGGACAAGGTGAAGTCGGCGCCGTCGTCGCACACCGGATCCTCGGGGGCCGCGCAGGCGCGCACCGTCACCGGGAAGGTCGCGCAGACCCAGTACGGTCCCGTCCAGGTGCGCGTCACCGTCGCCGGCGGCAAGGTCACCCAGGCGGCGGCGGTACAGGCGCCCAAGGGCGGCCTCAGCGACCAGAAGACGGCCATGGCGGTCCCGAAGCTCAACCAGGAGGCCGTGGCGGCCGGGAACGCGGACATCGACGCCGTCTCCGGCGCCACCTACACCAGCACCGGTTACAAGCAGTCGCTGCAGTCCGCGCTGGACCAGGCCGGTGGCTGACACGATGACCGGGCCGGCCGAGGCTCCCGCCGCGGTGCGTCATGCGGAGGAGGTCATGGGGACCGTCTTCTCCTTCGACGTCCGCGGCGGGGATCCGCGTGCGGTACGGGAGGCGCTCGCCGCGGCGGTCGCCTCACTGCACCGGGCGGACGCGGTCTTCAGCACCTACCGGGAGGACAGCGAGATCTCGCGGCTGGCCCGCGGTGAGCTGACCGTGGCGCGGTGCGCGCCCGAGGTGGCCGAGGTGCTGGACCTCGCGGCGGAGGCGGAACGGACGAGCGACGGCTGGTTCAGCCCGCGCTACCGGGGCGCGCTGGATCCCACCGGCATCGTCAAGGGCTGGGCGGCGGAGCGGGCCGCGCGGCTGCTGGCGGCGGTGGCGGGGGTGCGCGGGGTCAGCGTGAACGGGGGCGGGGACGTGCAGCTTCTGGGCGCGCCGGAGCCGCACCGGCCGTGGCGTGTGGGCGTGTCCGATCCGTTGCGCCCGGGCGGTCTCGCGGCGGTGATCTCGGCCGCGGGAACGGACGAACTGTCGGTGGCGACGTCCGGCACGGCCGAGCGCGGCGCGCACATCGTGGACCCGCGCACGGGCCGGCCGGCGGTCACGGACCTGGTGTCCGTGACGGTGGTGGGACCGCGGCTGACCTGGGTGGACTGCTGGGCCACGGCGGCGTTCGCGATGGGTTCGCGGGCGGGCCTGGCGTGGCTGGAGTCGCTGCCGGACGTCGAGGCCCTGCTGATCACGGCCGGGGACGAGGTGCGGTGCACCGGGGGGCTGGCCGCACGCCTGGGTTGAAGAACGAACTTTTTTCCCGAAACGGCCATCCCGTGTCCGCTCTGGCACGTATCCCATGTGCAGCAGATTTCCGGGAGGAACGTAATGGCTATCTTCAGCAGTCTCATGCCGGCCATGCGCCGCGGCCACGGCCATGACGACGACTCGTCGGGGCATGGGGACGACCACGATCACGGACACGGTCACGACCACGACCACGGACATGACCACGGCCACGACCACGGCGGCCACGACCACGGCGGACACGGCGGACACGGCGGCTACTGATCGCAACCAGAGGCTGAGCGGACCGGGAACCGGAGGACCCGGTCCGCTCAGCCGAACCCCGAGGAACGCATCCCATGGCGCACGTGCTGCGGCGTCTGCTGGCGGTGGGCGAGGGCTCCGACGCCGTCGTCGCGGCCGCACCCGCTCTCTCGCCGCGTGAGGTGTTCCGGCGGTTCTGGCCCTACACACGCGGCGGCCGCCGCTGGCTCGTACCCCTCCTGCTCTTCAGCCTGTTCGGCCCGGCCGTCGACGCCGCCGAGATCTGGCTGTTCAAGTCCGTCGTGGACGGCGTGCTCGTCCCCCGCGACCTGCGGCCGCTGGAGTGGATCGCACCGGCCTACCTGGGGCTCATCCTCTGCTCCGGGGTGCTGGGGTTCGCCGACGACGTGACGTCCACCTGGGTCGGCGAGCGCTTCCTGCTGTCGCTGCGCTGCGATGTGTTCCGGCACGTCCAGGGGCTGTCGCTCGGCTTCTTCGAGCGCCGGCGGCTCGGGGACGTGCTGTCCCGCGTGACGGGGGACGTCGACGCGGTCGAGACGTTCCTGCTCTCCGGGGTGGCGGACGTCCTCTACTACGTCATCTGCCTCGGGGTCTATCTGGGCCTGCTGTTCTATCTGCGCTGGGACCTGACCCTGCTCGCCCTCGCCATCGTGCCGCTGTTCTGGGCCGCCGCCCGGCACTTCTCGCGGCTGATCAAGGCGGCGTCGCGGGAGCGCAGGCGCCGCAGCGGCTCGCTCAGCGCGGTCGCCGAGGAGGCGCTCGGCAACGTCGCCCTGGTGCAGGCGTACAACCGGCAGGGCTGGGAGGCGCGCCGGTTCGAGCGGGAGGGCGTCGGCAGGTTCCGGGCGGCGATGGCCTCGGCGCGGATCCGGGCCGTGTACGCGCCCGTCGTCGAGATCATCGAGGTGACCGGCGGCCTCGCGGTGATGGGGCTCGGCACCTGGAAGCTGGCCCAGGGTCAGCTGACGCTGGGCGGACTGCTGGTCTTCCTGGCGCTGATCGGCAAGCTCTACGGCCCCGTCCACGGCCTGTCCGGCCTCGGCACCAGCCTCTACGCGGCCTCCGCGTCGGCCGAACGGATCATCGAGCTGCTGGACCAGCGGCCGCAGGTGGCTGATCCACCGGGCGCCCCGCGGATCGGCCGGGCGCGGGGCGAGGTGCGGTTCGACGGCGTCTCGTTCCGCTATCCCGGCACCGCCTCGTGGGCGCTGTCGGACGTCTCCTTCCACGTGGCGCCCGGCGAGACCCTGGCGCTGGTCGGGGCGAGCGGGGCAGGCAAGTCCACGGTCGCCAAACTCCAGTTGCGCTTCTACGACCCCGACCGGGGCGCCGTCCTGCTCGACGGAACCGACCTGCGGGAGCTGCGTCCGACCGACGTGCGGGAGAACACCGCCGTGGTGCTCCAGGAGACGCTCGTCTTCCACGGCACCGTGCGGGAGAACATCGCCTACGGCCGGCCGGAGGCGAGCGAGGCGGACATCGTCGCGGCGGCGCGGGCCGCCGACGCCCACGAGTTCATCGAGCGGCTCCCGGAGGGCTACGACACGCTGGTCGGCCAGCGCGGCAGGACGCTGTCCGGCGGCCAGTGCCAGCGTCTGGCGATCGCCCGCGCGATGATCAGGGACGCGCCCGTGCTGCTGCTGGACGAGCCGACCACGGGGCTCGACGCCCGGTCCGGTCTGCGGATCATGGATCCGCTGCGCCGGCTCATGGCCGGGCGGACCACCGTCGTCATCTCGCACAACCTGCTGACCGTCCGCGACGCCACGCGCATCGTGGTGCTCGACCACGGGCGGGTCGTGGAGCACGGCGCCCATGCCGATCTGCTGCGCGTCGAGGGGACGTACGCCCGGCTGCACCGGCTCAGTGCGGGCGCGGTGCTGTCATGAGCGGTCCCGCCCTGGTGCCGGGCACGCAGCCGGCGCCGGGGTACGAGATCCTCGCGCACCTGGCCCGCACCGGCTGGCAGGACGTCTACGACGCCTGGAGCGAGGAACGGGCCTGCCGCTGTGTGATCAAGGTGGTGCGGCCGGACCGGCGGGACGAGGCGTGGCTGGGCGAGCGCCTGCTGCGCGAGGGCCGGTGGCTGCGGGAGTTCAGCCATCCCCATCTGGTCCGGGGCTACGACGTCTTCGTGTCACCGGAGCCGCTCGTCGTGCTGGAGACGCTGACCGGTGAGACGCTGTCCCACCTCATGGACCGGTTGCGGCGCCGCCCGGCCGCGGCGGACGTGGCGCTGCTCGGTGTGCAGCTGTGTTCCGCGACCCACTACCTGCACCGCCGGGGCCTGCTGCACCTGGACCTCAAGCCGTCCAACGTGGTGGTGGAGCGCGGCCATGCGAAGGTGCTCGACCTGAGCCTCGCGCGACCGCCCGGCCCGGCGCCCCCGGGACTGGGCACGCGCCGCTATCTGGCCCCGGAGCAGGGCCGTGGCGGTCCGCTCACGGCCGCCGCCGACGTGTGGGGCATCGGCGTCACGTTGTTCGAGGTCGCGTGCGGCGATGTGCCGTTCGGCCGCGGCGGGACCGGGTCCGGGAACGAGGGCGGGGCGGAGGACGGCGCCCCCGGCGGCCCGGACGACCGGTATCCGCAGACCGAGCGGACGGCCCCGCCGGTCGGCTCCCGGCGCCGGCTGCCGCCGGCCCTCGCCGCCGCCGTCGACGCCTGCCTGCGGACCGACCCGGCGTCCCGGCCCGCGCTCGCCGAACTCGCCGCCTCCCTGGCGGCGACGCTGCCCCCGGCACGCCGTCCGTGAACCGGGCGGGCCGTGTCTCAGGTGCCCTGCGGCTCGACCACCTGGCCCTTCTCCAGATCGGCCGTGGCGAGGACGGTGCCGTCGGGAGACGTCAGCCGGGCGCGCAGGACGGCCGAGAGGTCGCCGGGAGCCCCCACGCCCCAGTCGCCGCGGCCGGCGCGCACGGAGAAGTTCCCGATGTGGACCATGCTGCCGTCCGAACGCTCCAGAAGACAGGCGACCGTTCCGGTGTAGGAGCTGCGGCGCCCGGCGAGATCGACGGACATGAAGATCCAGCCGGGGCTTCCGGGGTGGGCGTAGATCTCGCCGACCGACCGGCCGCTGGCCGCGATCATGTCACCCATCAGCATGGGCTCGGACGTGATGGCGGGCGCGGTCGCCGTGACCTCCTGGACGGCGGTGCCGACCGCCCAGCCGGCGAATCCGACGGCGACCGCGAGCGTGGTGGCGACCGCCGCGAGCCGCAGCCGGGCGCGGCGGGCACGGCCACGGAAGTTCCGGGGCGAACGGCCGGACGCGCGTACGGGTCCGGGGCCCTCCTGCGCCGTCGCCTGCTGGGCCAGCCTGCGCGCCACCCGCGCCTCGAAGCCGGGAGGCGGGTCGCTGCCCGGCAGCAGGCCGATCAGCCGGTCGCCGACGAGGGTGAGTTGCCGGACGTACTCCCGGCAGTCCGCGCACCGGTCCAGATGGGCGACCGCCTCGGCCCGCTCGCTGCCGCACAGCACACCCAGCGCGAGCTCGGCGCCGATCTCCCGCAGCTTCTCGCAGTTCGGGTCACTGGACATGGTCGCCTCGCTGCGGAGACGCGAGGGTGGTGCGCAGTTTCGCCATCGCGGCCCTGACCCGGGTCTTGGCGGTGCCCAGCGGGATCCCCTCCCGCTCGGCGATCTGATGGGCCGTCAGTCCGTAGATACCCGCCATCACCAGTGCCCGAGCCTGTTCCCGTGGCAGCTGTGCCACGGCAGTGCGCAGCTGGGAGGAGGCCTCGTCGGCCAGGGCCCACCGCTCGGGGGTCTCGGTGACGACGTCGAGGAGGGCGTCGAGGTCCTCGGACGCCATCGGCTCGGTGCGCCGGGCGCGGACGGCGTCGACGGCCAGGTTGTGCGCGATGGTCGTCAGCCAGGTGGCGACCGAGCCCCGGCGCGAGTCGTAGATCTGGGCATGCCGCCACGCCCGCTCGAACGTCAGCTGGGCGACGTCCTCGGCGAGTTGCTGATCACGCGTGACCGCCATGGCGACTCCGAAGACCCGGTGCTGGAACCTCCGCACGAAAACCACCGCGAGTTCCGGATCACCGGTGGCCAGCCCGGACAGCAGAGCCTCGTCCGGGAGGCGGCTCACGGGGAACCGGAATCCCGACACACCTCTGTATACGGTCGAGGGCCGCCACGGGATTGCCCGCCCGCTTTCCCGCCCGCCTTCCCGCCCGCCGCGGAAGATCACATTCCCATTCTGCGCCGACCGGCAGGCCGCCGCATGCGGGGTCAGTGACCGTTCTGCGCCAGCCGCAGCAGATGGTCCGCCAGGGCCTGTCCCCCGGCCGGGTCCCGGCTGATCAGCAGCAGCGTGTCATCGCCGGCGATGGTGCCCAGGATGTCGTGCAGCTCGGCCTGGTCGATGGCGGAGGCCAGGAACTGGGCGGCACCCGGCGGGGTGCGCAGGACCACCAGGTTGGCGGAGGCCTCGGCGGAGATCAGCAGTTCCTGGGACAGGCGCCGCATCCGCTCCTCCTTCGCCGACTCGCCCAGCGGAGCGCGCGGGGTGCGGAAACCGCCCTCGCTCGGCACCGCGTAGATCAGCTCGCCGTCGGTGTTGCGGATCTTCACCGCGTTCAGCTCGTCGAGGTCGCGGGAGAGCGTCGCCTGGGTGACGCTCAGCCCGTCGTCGGCGAGCAGCTTGGCCAGCTGGCTCTGCGAGCGCACCGCCTGCCGGTTGAGGATGTCCACGATCCGGCGGTGCCGAGCGGTACGGGTCTGCGGCACGGCCGGTCCGGCACCCGCCTGCTCGTGGTCCTGCGCCTGGCTCATCGTCGTCTCATTCTCCGGATCGTCCGACCCCATCCACTGGGTTCGCTGCGTCGAGGATTCCGGGCAGCGCCTGGAGGAAGGCACCCGCCTCGTCGTCGCGGAGGTTCAACGGCGGCATGAGCCGTACGACGTCGGGGGCGGGCGCGTTCACCAGGAACCCGGCCTCCTGGGCCGCCTGCTGCACCTGCTGCGCGCGCGGCCCGGTGAGCACGATACCCAGGAGCAGCCCGGCGCCCCGCACATAATCGATCAACGGGTGGCCAAGGCCCTCGATTCCCTCCCGCAGCTTCTCGCTCTGCCGCTTGACGTTCTCGAGCAGTCCCTCGTTCGCGATGGTGTCGAGGACGGCGAGTCCGGCGGCGCAGGCGACCGGGTTGCCGCCGAAGGTGGTGCCGTGCTGACCGGGCTGGAGCAGTTCGGCGGCCCGGCCGAAGGCCACGGTGGCGCCGAGCGGCAGTCCGCCGCCGAGCTGCTTGGCGAGCGTGACGACATCGGGCAGGACGCCCTCGTGGGCCTGGTACTCGAACCAGGTGCCGGTGCGGCCGACACCGGTCTGCACCTCGTCCAGCACCAGCAGGGCGCCGGTGGCGGCGGTGATGGCGCGGGCGGCCTTCAGATAGCCGGCCGGCGGCACGACGACGCCGTTCTCGCCCTGGACCGGCTCGATGATCACCAGGGTGGTCTCCTCGGTGACCGCCGCCGCCAGTGCCTGGGCGTCGCCGTAGGGCACGTGGGTGACGTCGCCGGGCAGCGGCCGGAACGGGTCCTGCTTGGCGGGCTGGCCGGTGAGCGCGAGGGCGCCCATGGTGCGGCCGTGGAAGCCACCGGTGGTGGCGACCAGGTGGGTGCGCCCGGTGAGCCGGCCGATCTTGAAGGCGGCCTCGTTCGCCTCGGCGCCGGAGTTGCAGAAGAAGACGCGGCCCTCCCGTCCGAAGAGCTGGAGCAGCCGCTCGGCGAGGGCGACCGTGGGTTCGGCCATGAAGAAGTTGGAGATGTGGCCGAGGGACGCGATCTGCTCGCTGACGGCCGCCACGATCGCCGGGTGGGCGTGACCGAGGGCGTTGGTCGCGATACCGCCGACGAAGTCGTGGTACTCCCGGCCCTCGGCGTCCCACACCTTCACGCCCTGGCCGCGCACGAGAGGCAGGCGCGGGGTGCCGTAGTTGTTCATGAGCGCGCCCTGCCAGCGCTCGGTCAGCTCCTGGTTGCTCATGACTCCCCCTGTTCGTCGGGCACGACCATGGTTCCGATGCCTTCGTCGGTGAAGATCTCCAGCAGGATCGAGTGCTGGACCCTGCCGTCGATGACCCGGGCGGTGGTGACACCGTTGCGCACGGCGTGCAGGCAGCCCTCCATCTTCGGCACCATGCCGGAGCTCAGCTCCGGCAGCAGCTTCTCCAGTTGTGAAGCGGTGAGACGGCTGATCACCTCGTCGGAGTTCGGCCAGTCCTCGTAGAGGCCCTCGACGTCGGTGAGGACCATGAGGGTCTCGGCGCCCAGTGCCGCAGCGAGTGCCGCAGCTGCCGTATCAGCATTGACGTTGTAGACATGTCCGTCGTCCTGGGAGCGGGCGATCGAGGAGACGACCGGGATACGGCCGTCGGCGAGCAGCGCCTCGATGGCGCCCGTGTCGATCGCGGTGATCTCGCCGACCCGGCCGATGTCGACCAGTTCGCCGTCGATCTCGGGCTGGTGCCTGGTGGCCGTGATGGTGTGCGCGTCCTCGCCGGTCAGGCCGACGGCGAGCGGCCCGTGCTGGTTGAGCAGACCGACCAGCTCCCGCTGCACCTGCCCGGCGAGCACCATCCGTACGACGTCCATGGCGTCCTCGGTGGTGACGCGCAGGCCCGCCTTGAACTCGCTGACGATGCCGTGCCGGTCGAGTGCCGCGCTGATCTGCGGACCGCCGCCGTGGACCACGACCGGCCTGAGGCCGGCGTGCCTGAGGAAGACGACGTCCTGGGCGAAGGCCGCCTTCAGCTCCTCGTTCACCATGGCGTTGCCGCCGAACTTGATGACGACGATCTTGCCGTGGTGCCGGGTCAGCCAGGGCAGCGCCTCGATGAGGATCTGGGCTTTCGGCAGGGCCGTGTGCTTGCGGGTGCTCATGACGAGTAGGCGCTGTTCTCGTGGACGTAGTCGGCGGTGAGGTCGTTGGTCCAGATGGTGGCTGTCTCGGAGCCGGCGGCGAGGTCGGCGACGATGTGCACCTCGCGGTAGCGCATGTCGACCTTCTCGCGGTCCTCGCCGACGCTGCCGTTCTTGCACACCCACACGCCGTTGATGGCGACGTTGAGCCGGTCCGGCTCGAAGGCGGCCCTGGTGGTGCCGATGGCGGAGAGCACGCGGCCCCAGTTGGGGTCCTCGCCGTGGATCGCGCACTTGAGGAGGTTGTTGCGGGCGATGGAGCGGCCCACCTCGACGGCGTCCTCCTCGCTCGCCGCGCCCACCACCTCGACCTTGATGTCCTTGCTGGCGCCCTCGGCGTCCCCGATGAGCTGCCGGCCGAGGTCGCCGCAGACCTGCGTCACGGCCTCGGCGAACTCGGCGTACCGCGGGGTGACACCGGAGGAACCGGAGGCCAGCAGCAGCACGGTGTCGTTGGTGGACATGCAGCCGTCGGAGTCGACCCGGTCGAAGGTGACCTTGGTGGCGGCGCGCAGGGCCTTGTCGAGCACCTCGCCGTCCAGGTCGGCGTCGGTGGTGAGCACGACCAGCATGGTGGCGAGACCCGGGGCGAGCATGCCCGCGCCCTTCGCCATGCCGCCGACGGTCCAGCCGTCCTTGCTGACGACGGACGTCTTGTGGACGGTGTCGGTGGTCTTGATGGCGATGGCGGCCTTCTCACCGCCGTGCTCGGACAGCTGTGCGGCGGCCGTCTCGACGCCGGGGAGCAGCTTGTCCATGGGCAGCAGGACGCCGATGAGCCCGGTGGAGCAGACGGCGACCTCGATGGCGCCCCGCCCGAGCACCTCGGCCACCTTCTCGGCGGTGGCGTGGGTGTCCTGGAAGCCCTTGGGGCCCGTACAGGCGTTGGCGCCCCCGGAGTTGAGGACGACCGCGGAGACCTGGCCGCTCTTGAGGACCTGCTCGGACCACAGGACCGGCGCGGCCTTCACACGGTTGGAGGTGAAGACGCCCGCGGCGGCACGGCGCGGCCCGTTGTTGACCACGAGGGCCAGGTCGGGGTTGCCGTTCTCCTTGATCCCGGCGGCGATGCCCGCCGCCGTGAATCCCTTGGCTGCCGTGACGCTCACGGTGCGACTCCGATCGTGGAAAGCCCGGTGGTCTCGGGAAGACCCAGGGCGATGTTCATGCTCTGGACGGCACCGCCCGCGGTGCCCTTGGTCAGGTTGTCGATGGCGCTGATCGCGATGATGCGGCCCACGGACTCGTCGTACGCGACCTGCACCTGAACGGCGTTGGAACCGTAGACGGACGCCGTCGCGGGCCACTGGCCCTCGGGCAGGAGCCGGACGAAGGGCTCGTCGGCGTAGGCCTTCTCGTAGGCGGCGCGCACGGAGTCCGCCGTGACCCCCTCGACGGCGGACGCGCTGCACGTGGCGAGGATCCCGCGCGGCATCGGCGCGAGCGTCGGCGTGAAGGAGACCTTCACGGACTCCCCGGCGACCCCGCTGAGGTTCTGGATCATCTCGGGGGTGTGCCGGTGGCCGCCGCCGACGCCGTACGGCGACATGGAGCCCATGACCTCGCTGCCGAGCAGGTTCGGCTTGGGTGCCTTGCCGGCGCCGGAGGTGCCGGAGGCGGCGACGATCACGGCCTCGGGCTCGGCGAGTGCGGCGGCGTAGGCCGGGAAGAGGGCGAGGGTGACGGCGGTGGGGTAGCAACCGGGCACCGCGATGCGCCTGGACCCCGTGAGCAGGGCGCGGGCACCGGGAAGTTCGGGCAGGCCGTAGGGCCAGGTACCGGCGTGCTCGGAGCCGTAGAACGTCTCCCAGTCGGCCGGGTCCTTCAGCCGGAAGTCGGCGCCCATGTCGACCACGAGGACGTCCGGGCCGAGCTGCTCGGCGACGGCGGCGGACTGCCCGTGCGGCAGTGCGAGGAAGACGACGTCGTGCCCGGCGAGCGCGTCGGCCGTGGTCTCGGTCAGCACGCGGTCGGCCAGCGGCAGCAGGTGCGGCTGGAGCGCGCCGAGCCGCTGGCCGGCGTTGGAGTTTCCGGTCAGGGCACCGATCTCGACCTCGGGATGCGCGAGGAGCAGGCGCAGCACCTCTCCGCCCGCGTATCCGCTCGCCCCGGCCACCGCCGCACGTACCGCCATGTCCATCCTCCTCGTGATGGCATGACTATACGTAGCGCTGCAGTTTTATGCAACGGCTATCCGCTCTTGCGGGCCGCGTAGGCGCGGGCGGCCCGGACCCGGTTGCCGCACTTGGTCGTGCACCAGCGGCGGGCGCCGTGGGAGCGCAGGAACCAGCGGGCGCAGCCCTGGGCGGCGCACTCGGTGAGCTGGCCGGCGTCCGCGCCGGTGAGCAGGTCGGTGGCGTCCTCGGCGAGCAGCGAGAGGGCGGCGGCGGCCGGGTTTCCGGTGTCGGGGAGGTCGGCGCGCCGGGGGCCGTCGTCGGCCCAGGCGAGCCGCGGGGTGGCGGGCGCGGCGGCGAGGGCGGCGTTGAGGGCGTCCAGGGCGCCGGCGGGCGGGTGCGCCCCCGCGGCGCGGGCCTCGAAAAGGACGCGCAGTGCCTCGCGGAGGGCGCGCAGCCGTCCGGACTGCCTGCCGTTCAGCTCCACCCGGTCGGGCAGCAGCTCGCGCCGGACGAGCCACAGGTGCGCGGCCTCGGTGTCGTCCAGCAGGTCGATCTGCCCGTGACTGACCGTGAAGCGCGTGTTGACCAGCGCCAGCGAGACATACCGGTCCTCGCCCGGGACCGGGAGCTGGTGCAGGTGGACGGGGGTCTCATGAGCCACGGCCCTCATGGTAATCCTTGCGGTTCTCCGTGAGGAGGGCATACCGTTCCTCACGGAGAACATCTGGAAAAACCGTGAGATGAATCGTGAGAGGTGAGCCGTCGTGGCCTTCGACGTGCACGCGCTGCGCAAGGACTTCCCGATCCTGGAGCGGACCCTGGACGGCGGCACCCCGCTCGTCTACCTGGACTCCGGGGCCACCACCCAGAAGCCGCTCCAGGTCCTCGACGCCGAGCGGGACTTCTACCTGCACCACAACGCCGCCGTGCACCGCGGCGCGCACCAGCTCGCGGGCGAGGCGACGGAGGCGTACGAGCAGGCCCGGCACACCATCGCCCGGTTCATCGGCGCCGCCGACGACGAGGTGGTCTTCACCCGCAACACCACCGAGGGCATCAACCTCGTCGCCTACGCGCTGGGCAACGCCGGCCGGCTCGGCCCCGGTGACCGGATAGTGGTGACGGAGATGGAGCACCACGCGAACCTGGTCCCCTGGCAGCAGCTCGCCGAGCGGACCGGGGCCCGGCTCGACTGGTTCGGGCTCACCGACGAGGGCCGGCTCGACCTGTCCCGGGCCGATGAGCTGCTGGACGAGGACACCAAGGTGCTCGCGCTCAGCCACCAGTCCAACGTGCTCGGCACGATCAACCCGGTCCGCGAACTCGCCGACCGCGCCCACGCCTTCGGCACCGTGGTGGTCGTGGACGCCGCCCAGTCCGTGCCGCACCGCCCACTCGACGTGACGGAGCTCGGCGCGGACTTCCTCGCCTTCTCCGGGCACAAGATGCTCGGCCCGAACGGCGTCGGCGTCCTGTGGGGCCGAGCGGACCTCCTCGCCGGCCTGCCGCCGTTCCTCACCGGTGGTTCGATGATCGAGATCGTGGAGATGGACCGCACCACCTTCCTGCCGCCGCCGCAGCGGTTCGAGGCGGGCGTGCCGATGACCTCGCAGGCGGTGGGGCTCGCCGCGGCGGTGCGGTACCTGGAGCGGCTCGGCATGGCGGAGGTGGCGGCGCACGAGGACGCGCTCACCGCCCGCGCCCTCGAACTGCTCACCGAGGTCCCGGGCGTCCGGATCGTCGGCCCCACCGAGCTCACCGACCGCGGCTCGGCCGTCTCCTTCACGGTCGACGGGATCCACCCGCACGACGTGGGCCAGGTACTGGACGAGCGGGGCGTGGCCGTCCGTGTGGGCCACCACTGCGCCCGGCCGCTCGCGAAGCGGTACGGCGTCCCGGCGACGACCCGGGCGAGCTTCTACGTCTACAACACGCCGGCCGAGGTGGACGCGCTGGTGGAGGGCGTACGGGCAGCTCAGACGTACTTCGGGGGCTGATCGCGGACCGGCCTTGACCTGGAGCGCGCTCCAGGTTCTACCGTTCTTGTCATGACCAGCGGACAGCCTCTCCCGCAGGACCGGGAACCGTCGTTGACCATCGCCCAGGTCGCCCAGCGCACGGGCCTCAGCCACGACACGCTGCGCTACTACGAGAAGGCCGGCCTGATCGAGCGGGTCGGCCGGACCACCGGCAACCAGCGGCGGTACGACACGGCCGACCTGGCCTGGCTGGAGTTCCTGCTGCGGCTGCGCGAGACCGGCATGTCGATCGCCGACATGCAGCGCTTCGCGGGGCTTCGGGCACAGGGGGACGCGACGGTCGCCGACCGGCTGGCGATGCTCCGTGAGCACCGCGCCGAACTGGCCGACCGCATCCGGGCGCTCCGGCGCAACGCGTCCGCGCTGGACGACAAGATCACACACTACGAAGGGCTGCTCCACGACGGGCGGCCGGGAACGGACGAGTCGGCATGAGCGAGAGCACCATCCGTGAAGAGCGTTTCGCGCACGGCCTGGAGGTCCTGAACAGGGTCGACGGCGAGGCCGGGCAGCGGGTCGTGGACTCGCTCGCCGACATCAGCCCCGAGCTGGGCCACCAGATCGTCACCTGGGCCTTCGGGGAGATCTACGACCGGCCCGCGCTCGCCCCGCGCGACCGTCAGCTGGTCACCCTGGGCATGCTCACCGCGCTCGGCGGCTGCGAGGCCCAGCTGGACGTGCACGTCAACGCCGCGCTCAACGTGGGGCTCACACCCGAGCAGATCACGGAGGCACTGCTGCACTCCGCCGTCTACTGCGGCATACCCAAGGCGCTGAACGCCACCTTCGCCGCGAAGAAGGTCTTCGCCGAGCGCGGGCTGCTGCCGCTCGGACAGCAGCCCGCGGACGAGGTTCCGGCTACTTCTGCCTGATCGTGAGGAGCGGACGGGGCGGACGGGGGCACGCTCTAAGCTCGATGGCGGGCGACGACGAAAGGCACCGTGATGGGCTTCTGGCCGGTGGCCGACGTACTGGCCCATCTCGCCGGCCGCTGGCGCGTGGAGCGGGCCGTGCGGGATCTGGCGAGGGGGGACGTGGGGACCTTCTCAGGGGTGACCGTCTTCACGCCGCTGGACGACGGCGGCCTGCTGCACGACGAGTCCGGCACCTTCACCTGGCAGGGCGTGGCGCGCCCGGCGACCCGCACCCTGCGCTTCCTGCCGGGACCCACTTTGGGCACGGCCGACGTGCGGTTCGCGGACGGGCGGCCCTTCCACCGGCTGGACCTGACCTCGGGGCGGTACGTCGCCGATCACCCGTGCGCGGCGGACCTCTACCGGGGCGAGTTCACCGTCCGGGACGCCGACCACTGGCGCACGGTGTGGCGGGTCGGCGGCCCGGCGAAGGATCTGGTGCTGACCACGGACTACGTACGCGAGGGCTGAGCGCAGACACCGTCGAGGCGGAGGTTCCAGCGGCCCGCGCGGCCGGTGACGGTGGACGTGGACAGCGGGCGCACGTCGATGTTCCAGTAGGTCGCGGGCGGCGCCTTCAGGGCGTAGACCAGGGCCGCGCGGATCACGGCGGGCTCGGCGACGGCGACGATCCGGCCGGCGTCGTCCGCGGGGCGGGTGTCCAGCCAGCCGCCGACCCGGGAGATGAAGGCCAGCAGGGGCTCGCCGCCGTGCGGGGTGGCGCGCGGGTCGGCGAGCCAGGCGTCCACCGCCTCCGGCTCCCGGGCCATCGCCTCGCCCAGGGTCATCCCGCGCCAGCGGCCCATGTCGCAGTCCCGCAGGGCCAGTTGGACCAGCGGGGCGTAGCCCAGCGCGTCGCCGGTGGCCCGGCTGCGCGGGGTCGGCGAGCAGTAGCGCAGCTCCGCCGCCGCCAGCGGCAGCAGGTCCCCGGCGGCACGCTGCACCTCGTCCCAGCCGGCCTGGTCCAGCGGCCGGTCGTCGTCGAAGCGCTCCGCGAGCAGGGGGGCGCTGCGCGCGGCGGCGACGAACGTCACCCTCAGTGGCATGCGGTGATGGTGAGCCGTGGGTGAGTGCAGGTCAAGGGCTGCAGCCTGTGAGTTACGGCCGGTGCGCAGCCGCTCACCGCAGCGGGCCGCCTACCCGAAGAAGTGGATCATCCATTGCTCGGGGCGGTCCAGCGGCCGGAAGCCCACCTTCGCGTACACCCCCTGGGCGTCCTGGGTGGCCAGCAGCACGCGGCGCAGGCCGTACGGCGCCAGGTGGTCGCGGATTCGGCCGACGAAGGCCGTGCCGACGCCCTTGCCGCGCACCGAGGGGTCGACGTACACATCGGCGAGCCAGGCGAACAGCGCCTGGTCGGTCACCACGCGGGCGTACGCCACCTGGTCCCCCGAGGCCCGGTCGTACACCCCGAAGTTCAGTGAGGCCGCCATCGCGCGTTCGTGCTGCTCGCGGGGCCGGCCGAGCGCCCAGTAGGCGTCGGCCGACAGCCAGCCGTGGACACGCTCGACGTCGACGCGGGCGGTGTCGGCGGAGAACTCGTAGCCGTCGGGGAGGGCGGGTGTGTCGCTCATGGGCCGGATCCTCACAGGCCCAGGGCACGGGCGTCGACCGGATTACCCGGCGCCGCGCCCTGGAACACCTCGTCACAGGCCGTCCGCAGCCGACGTACCCCTTCCGTGATCTCCCCGGTGCCGGCGACGGACGCGAAGCTCAGGCGGAGGTGGGCGGCGGGCGGTTCGGCGCTGAAGTAGGGGCGGCCGGGGGTGAGGGCGACGCCCGTGCGCAGGGCGGCCGGGGTCAGCGCGGAGTCGTCGGTGCCGTCGGGCAGGCGGAGCCAGAGGTGGTACCCGCCGGACGGGATGTGCGACAGGGTGAGTTCGGGCAGGTGCGCGGTGAGCGCGGCCGTCATGGCGTCGCGGCGGGTCTTCAACTCGGCCGACAGGTTCCGCAGATGGCGGGGCCAGGCCGGGGAGCCGACCAGTTCCAGGGCCGCCTCCTGCAGCGGCCGTGGGACGAAGAAGCTGTCCACGACCTGGATGGCGCGCAGGCGTTCCAGCACCGGACCGCGCGCGGCCAGGGCGCTCACGCGGAAGCTGGGGGAGGTCGCCTTGGTGAGCGAACCGACGTGCACGACGACGCCGTCCGGGTCGTCGGCGGCCAGTGGCCGGGGCAACGGGCCCGCGTCGGCGTGCACGAGACGCCGCACGAAGTCGTCCTCGATGACGAACGCGCCGGCTTCGCGGGCGATGCGCAGCACCTCGGCGCGCCGGCCGGGGGCCAGTACGGCACCGGTCGGGTTCTGGAACAGCGGCTGGCAGACGAACACCCGGGCACCGCTGGCCCGGAAGGCGTCCGCGAGCAGGTCGGGGCGTACGCCGTCGGGGTCGACGGGCACCGGTACGGGGCGCAGTCCGGCGGCGCGGGCGAGGGCCAGCATCCCGGGGTAGGTGGGCGACTCGACGAGGACCGGGGCGCCGGGCTGGGCGAGCGCGCGCAGGGCGGTGGCCAGCGCGGACTGGCCGCCCGCCGCGATCAGCACCTCGGCGGCCGTGACGGACCCGCCGATCTCGCGCGCGAACCAGTCCCGCAGCTCCGGCAGCCCCTCCAGCGGCGGCCTCCCCCAGGCGCCCGGCCGCCGTCCGGCCCGGGCCAGGGCCGCCGCCATGGCCCGCTCGGGCTGGAGCGAGGGATGCGGATAGCCGCCGTTGAACTCCAGCACACCGGGCGGCGGTGCGGCCAGCGACACGGTGACCCCCGACGCGTCGACCGTGCGCGGTACGAGTTCGGCCGTGCCGTCGGCGCTCAGCGCGACCTCCTGCCAGGAGGTGTCCCCGGCCGCGGCCTGCGGGGCGCGCGGTCCGGCCCGGAACGCACCGGCTCCGGGGCGGGTGACCACCAGCCCCTCCGCGGCCAGTTGGGCGAGGGCACGCGAGACGGTCACCGGACTCACGTGGAACTGCTCGACCAGTGCCCTGCTCGACGGGAGCTTTCCACCGGGAGAGTAGCGGTCGAGGTCCCGCCGAAGGCGTTCCGCCAGTTCAGTGACGCTGCTACGCTGGTGCATGAGAACACAGAGTAGCGCTACTGCCCCGAGTCGGATAGCGGTCACCGCTCCCCGCGAGCGCCGGGGCCTCGGCACCGGCCTCGCCGCCCTCGGCGTCGCCTCCTTCTCCCTGACCTTCCCGGCCACCGCCTGGGGCCTGGAGGGATTCGGACCCTGGTCGCTGGTGGCCGTGCGCTGCGTCCTCGCCGCGCTCGTCGCGGGCGGCTGTCTCCTCGCCCTCCGGGTTCCGCTGCCCGGTCGCCGGCATCTGCCGGGCCTCGCCGTGGTCGCCGCCGGTGTGGTGCTCGGCTTCCCGATGCTGACCACGCTCGCGCTGCAGACCTCCACCACCGCGCACGCCGCGGTCGTGGTGGGTCTGCTGCCGCTGACCACCGCCGTGTTCTCGGCCCTGCGCACCGGCAGCCGTCCCTCGCGCCGGTTCTGGCTGGCCGCGCTGGCGGGGGCCGCCGCCGTGGTCGCCTTCACCGTGCTCCAGAGCGGCGGCGCGCTCACCGTCGCCGACGGCTTTCTGTTCGCGGCCCTGCTGGTGTGCGCGGCCGGGTACACCGAGGGCGGCCGGCTGGCCCGGGTCATGCCGGGCTGGCAGGTCATCGGCTGGGCGCTGGTGCTGTGCCTGCCGCTGAGCGTGCCCGCCGCCGCGGTGGCGCTGGCGTACGAGCCCGTGCGGCTCACCGCGCACGGCATCGCGGGTGTGCTGTGGGTGGCGCTCGGCTCGCAGTTCGCCGGCCTGGTCGTCTGGTATCGCGGAATGGCGGCCATCGGCATCCCGCGGGCCAGCCAGTTGCAGTTGGCCCAGCCCCTGCTCACACTGGTGTGGTCGGCGCTGCTCCTGGGCGAGCACTTCACCGCGGCCGCTCCGGTGACCGCCGTAGCCGTGCTCGTGTGCATCGCCGTCACACAGCGGTCGTGATCCCGAGGAGGGCCTGCAGATGCGTGCAACGAAGGGCGACCACCTCATCCAGCACGGCAGGGTGGTCGGCCAACACGACCAGGAATCCGAAGTAGTCGAAGTACTGGGTGCCGAGGGCAGCCCGCCCTACCGCGTCAAGTTCAAGGACGGGCACGAAGCGATCATGTCCCCCGGACCCGACTGCCAGGTCAAGCACCGGGACGAGCCGGCGATGGATCAACGGGGAGGCTTCGCCGACCGGCCGTAGTGATCGGCGATCACGCGTGACATCGCCCCGACCGGGTCGGCCGCCACGTCCCTGGCGGCGAAGAACACATGCCCGCGCACCTGCGGGTAGCGGGCGGCGAGGGTGAGGTGCCGGGACAGCTCGACCGGGTCCTGCCAGGCCGAGGGCTGCCCGGCGGCACCCGCCTTGTACAGGGCCTCGCCGAGGTACAGGTGCGTCCTGGTGCCCTCGGCCACCGACGCCCACCAGTCGACCAGCTTCGCGTAGTCGGCGTCCGCGAAGCCGATGTTCCAGTACAGCTGCGGCACGACGTAGTCGATCCAGCCCCCGCGCACCCAGCTGCGGGTGTCCGCGTACAGGTCGTCGTACGTCTGCACGCCCGCCCGGGTGTCCGAGCCGCGCGGGTCGGCCGAGGCGTTGCGCCACACCCCGAAGGGGCTGATCCCGAACCGGGTACCGGGCCGGACCCGGGCGATACCGGCGGACATCTCCTTCACCAGCTTGTCGACGTTGTCCCGCCGCCAGGCGGCCCGGCTGGAGAAGTCGCCGCCGTACCGGTCGTAGGCGTCGTCGTCGTCGAAGGTCTGCCCGGCGACCGGGTAGGGGTAGAAGTAGTCGTCGAAGTGGACGGCGTCGACGGGGTACCTGGCGAGGGCGTCGAGCATCGCCTGCTGGACGAAGGCGCGGACCTCCGGCAGGCCCGGGTCGTAGTAGAGCTTCCCGCCGTACACCACCACCCAGTCGGGGTGTGCGCGGGCGGGATGCGAGGCGGCGAGCCGGCCGGGATCGGCGTGGTTCGCGACCCGGTACGGATTGAACCAGGCGTGCAGCTCCAGACCGCGCAGATGGGCCTCGTGCACCGCGGTGCCCAGCGGGTCCCAGCCGGGGTCGCGGCCCTGGGTGCCCGTGAGGTACGCGGACCAGGGCTCGTACGGTGACGGCCACAGGGCGTCGGCGGTGGGCCGCACCTGCAGGATCACCGTGTTGAGCCGGTCGCGGGCCGCCCTGTCGAGGTGGGCGAGCAGTTCCTTGCGCTGGTCCGCCGCGGTGAGACCGGGCCGGGACGGCCAGTCCCGGTTGGACACCGTGGCGATCCACACGCCGCGCAGCCCGGCGGACGCGCGCGGCCCGCGATCGGCTGCCGCCGCCGCGCCCGGCGCCATGACCAGCGGCGACAGCGCCGCCAGGGTGAAGGCCCGCCGTGAGAGCCGTCCCATCGCACATCCCCGTACACTCCGGATCCGCTCCGTCACGGATCGTTCCGCGCCCCAGGATGCCCCCACCCGGGCGATCGATCATCGATACTTGGCGGTAACGTGCACGATCGGAGCAGGCGCCGAACCCGGAGGTCCTGCCGAGCGAGCCGGAGAAGCGAAGGGGACGATGTGACCGACATCGAACGCGTCGGAGTCGTGGGCTGCGGCCAGATGGGCGCCGGCATCGCCGAGGTGTGCGCCCGCGCCGGACTGGACGTGAAGGTGGCCGAGACCACCGGCGAGGCCCTGGAGATCGGCCGTACCCGGCTGTTCAACTCCCTGGCCAAGGCCGCCGAGCGCGGCAAGATCAGCGAGGAGGAGCGGGACGCCACGCTGGCACGGCTGAGCTTCACCACGGACCTCGGCGAGTTCGCCGACCGCGACCTGGTGATCGAGGCCGTCGTGGAGAGCGAGCCGGTGAAGACGGAGATCTTCCAGGTGCTCGACCAGGTGGTCACCCGCCCGGACGCGATCCTCGCCTCCAACACCTCCTCGATCCCGCTGGTGAAGCTGGCGGTCGCCACCTCCCGCCCGGACCACGTCGTCGGCATCCACTTCTTCAACCCGGCCCCCGTGCAGAAGCTGGTCGAGCTGATCCCGGCGCTCACCACCTCCGAGGGCACCCTCAGCCGCGCCCAGGTCTTCGCCGAGAAGCTGCTCGGCAAGCACGCCATCCGGGCCCAGGACCGCTCCGGCTTCGTGGTCAACGCGCTGCTCGTGCCGTACCTGCTCTCCGCGATCCGGATGTTCGAGTCGGGCATCGCCAGCCGCGAGGACATCGACAACGGCATGGAGATGGGCTGCGCCCACCCGATGGGCCCGCTGAAGCTGTCCGACCTGATCGGCCTGGACACCATCGTCTCCATCGCGGGCTCGATGTACGCCGAGTACAAGGAGCCGCTGTACGCCGCTCCCCCGCTGCTCCAGCGCATGGTCGAGGCGGGCCGGCTGGGCCGGAAGACCGGCTCGGGCTTCTACACCTACGGCTGATCACACAGAGCTACGCCTTACGGGCCCGGCACCGCACGCGGTGCCGGGCCTGTCCGTTTCACACACCGTGTGCGCTCCGGGCACGCATATGCCCCTCGCACACGCTCCCCACGCGCCCACCAGGCGAGTTGACTCATCATGCGCATGCAAGGGATGCGGAACCACCCATTTCGACCACCGAAAGGAGCGGACCCGTGACCGCCGATCCGGAGCATCCCGTGGTCCAGGGAGAACTCGCAGAGTTACGACGCCGCCTCGACGTCGCCTACGCCAGGGTCGAGGGCGGGCTCGCGTTGCTCAGCCACCGCACCGAGGAGACCGCCAAGGACCTGGACGAGCTGAACTCCCGCATGGTCTCGCTGGAACACGCACGCTGGCCGCTGCCCTCCCTCGCCGCGCTCACCGCCCTCGGAGCGCTCGTCGTGACGGTCTGGCAGGCGCTGGCCGCCCACTAGACAAGGGCCCTAGCCCTCGGCGAGCCTGAGGTGGTGCAGCAGGAGTAACGCGGCCGCCATGTTGGCGGCCGGGACCTCCCCACGGGCGATCAGGTCGGGGACGAGTTTGAGGGAAACCCATTCCCGGCGGTCCGACTCGAAGTCGTCCACGGGATGCCCGACGTACTCGCCCCGGTCGGACCAGTAGATGTGGTGCCGGGCGTCGGTGAGGCCGTTGGACGGCTCCACGCTCATGAGGTGGTGCAGGGGCCCCGGCCGCCAGCCGGTCTCCTCCTCCAGTTCCCTGGCGGCCGCGCTCGCGATGTCCTCGCCGTCCTCCACGACGCCCGCGGCCAGTTCCCATCCCCAGCTGTCGGTGATGAACCGGTGCCGCCACAGCAGCAGCACCTCGTTGGCCTCGTTGACGACCGTGGCCACGGCCACGGGCCGCAGCCGGATCAGGAAGTGGTCGAGGTGCCGGCCGTCCGGCAGCTCGACATCCGCGAGATTGACGCTGAACCAGCGGTTCGCATACACAGTTTGTTCGTTCTGTTTCGTCCACTGCACGGTTCTGCCACCTTCCACCGAGTAAGTGGCAATATCGCAGCAGGGACTGTGCACCTACAGTGGGCCTACAGCGGTACGCGCAGTGCCCCGTCGATGAGTTCGGCGGCCTCGGCTGTCCCGGCCGAGCCACAGCGCACCAGGTGCTCGCGTACCGCGCGGAGTCTGTCGCGCAGCCGCTGGGACTCCATCCCGCGGGCCTGCTCGGCCATCTGCACGGCGGTGGCCACCGCCTTGTCGGCGTTTCCCTGGCGCAGCTCGATGGTGCTCAGCATGGCCAGCCGGTGCACCCGCCCCCGGTCGTGCGCGGGGTTGTCGACCGCCGCCGCGGCGTGCTCCCGGGCGGCGGCCAGCTCGCCGAGGCTCAACAGGGCCTCGGCCACCTGCACATTGACGAGCCCCGGCTGGACATAGCCGGTCTCGTCCGGCTCGTACCCGCGCCGGATGTGTTCGGCGGCGGTCTCCGCACGCCGGATGCATGACAGGGCGCTGCTCGAGTCGCCGAGGTGTGCGTACGCCTTGGCCTGCATGGCGTACAGGTCCGAGGCGAGCGCCGGGGTGATGTGCCGGCCGGCGGCCCGCAGGGCGGCCTCGGCGAAGGCGACGGCCTGCCGGTACTCCCGCATGAACAGCGCCTGGTTGACCAGCAGGGCTATCACATAGGCGCCAAGTCCCCGGTCGCCGCTGGCCTTTGCCAGCCTGAGCGCCTGGTGGAAGTAGCGCTGCGCGAGACCGTGCGCGTCGGAGTCGTACGCGCAGATGCCCGCGATCGCCACCAGTCCACCGGTCGCACGGTGCAGTTGGCGTCCGGTGGCGTCGGTGTAGCTGCCGCGCAGCAGTGGCGCCGCCTCGGCGTTGAGGAAACCGACGATGCGGGTGCGGGTCGCGATGCCGCCGGCCTTGCGGTACATCTGCTCGTAGTGCGCCCGCGCGGCCCGCAGCATCTCGATGTCCGCCGCGGTGACCCGGTGCCGGCCGCCACGCGAGACGTCCACGTCCTCGGGCGGGTTCTCCCACTCCCACACCGGCATGACGGCCGGGGTCCCGGTGACGGCGGGGGCGCCCAGCACATGCGGCCGCTGCTGTTCGTCGGAGCGCCACAGGGCGGTGGCCCGCTCCACGAAGCCGTTCAGTGAACCGGCGTGCGGGGTGCTGGGCTCGCCGGGCACGCCCAGTCCGATGTCGTCGAGGGTGACCGGACGGTGGAGACGGGCGGCCAGCACCTCGCAGATCAGGTCGGGCACCTGGCCGCGCGGCCGCTGGCCCTTCAACCAGCGCGCCACGGCGGTGTGTTCGTACCGGAGCGCCAGGCCCCGTCTGCGGCCCGCCTGGTTGACGTGGGCGGCGAGGCCGGCGTGCGAGATCCCCGCCTCGTCCAGGATCGCGTCGAGCAGAGTGTTGGGCTGCATGGGATGCCCCCCGAGTGGCCTGGTGCGGTTCAGCGTAGTGGCTCCGCCTTCACACGGGGTGTGAACGGAGTGCTCGCATCCGCGCTGTACACGCGGTGTCGCTCAGCGTGTTCAGCCGGTTGACTGAGGGTCCTCGCAAGAGGTTGGCCAAGCCGCCGGCTCCCCCTCGAAATGCGGCGGCTTGGCCGGGCGGAGGGCGACCCCGGGTGTGCTGCTAGCGGTGCGTCGTCGGCTGCGGGTCCGTGGGGGCCCGTCGCGCGGTGCCCCGCGCCCCCGGTGGGTTCGGCCGCGCCTTGGCCCGGTCGTTCCGCAGGACCAGCAGTGCGATGTCATCCGCGGGTCTGCCGGACGTGTGGTGCAGGAGCGCCGTGAACAGGGTGCGCAGGACCGCCTGAGGGGAGGCCGGCTGGTCCCGTACGGACTCGCTCAGCGTCGCCGGCAGCGAGAAGAACCGCCCCTGGCTGTCCCTCGCGTCCTCCACGCCGTCCGTGAAGAGGACCAGGGACTCACTCCTCGACAGACGACCGCAGGCCTGGACCTCCAGCTCGGCCGGGAGCGGGAACGGGCCCAGCGGCGGGAGCGGATCGGCACGCGTCAACGGCTCGACCCGCGCGCCGCTGATCCGGTACGGCCAGGGATGACCACAGTTCAGGGCCCGCAGGCCGCCCTCCCTGTCGATCTCCAGGAGCAGGACGGTGACGAACTCCTCGGCGACCGGGTGGTCGGGGTCCGGGCCGCCGTGCGCGGGGTGTTCGGCGCGGGCGCGGTCACGCAGGTGCCGGGCGAGGGCGCGCTCCAGCCGGCGCAGGACGTCGCCGAGTTCGGCCTCGTCGTGGGCCGCCTCGCGGAAGCTGCCGAGTACGGCGGCGACCGTACCGAGAGCCGCGAGACCGTGCCCGCGTACGTCCCCCATCACCACCCGCACCCCGTGCTCGGTGGCGATCGCCTCGTACAGGTCGCCGCCGACGCACGCGCCCCGCTCCGCGGACAGCTGGGCGGCGGCGAGGAGCAGTCCGTCGAGGCGTGGCGGCAGCGGACGCAGGACGACGCTCTGCGCGACCCGCGCCACCCGGCGGGCCTGCCGCAGCTCCCGCAGCAGCGCGCGGCGGACGTGGAGTATCAGCCCGACACCGACGGCAAAGAACACGGCGCTGGTGACGATGCGCGCGCCGAGCCCGTTCTGCTGCGCGAGCGGACAGCCGTACTTGTAGCCGACCGCCAGGGCTCCCCAGGCCAGGCTCAGTACGGCTCCCCGCGCGGTGGGTGCCCGCGCCTTGATGCGGATCATGACTCTGGTCCCCCATGTGGGCCCTGACAGAGCAGACGGACCGGCCCCGAAAGGCCGGTCCGATTCTGTCGACGCCATGGCACGGAAGGACCAGATCGCCCCCCATTCCCACCCGAACGAGTGAGAACACCGAGGCCAACCTGCATTTATGCGGCTGACGGCGAGGACGAGCGCCCCGACGGGGCGACTAGCCGCGAAGCACCGCTCCCGTCCGCTCGCCCGCGAGGGCGACTGCCGCATCCCGAGCAGCCGACGCCTCGTCCACCGTCAGCGTCCGGTCACCCGCGCGGAAGCGCAACGCATACGCCAGCGACTTCTTCCCGTCCCCCAGCTGCTCCGCGTTCTCGTACACGTCGAACAGCCGGATGGACTCCAGAAGCTCACCGGCGCCTTCCCGCAGCGCCGCCTCGACCTCGGCGGCCGGAACGGGCAGGTCGACCACGAGGGCGACATCCTGCGTCGCGACCGGGAACGTGGAGATCCGCGGCGCCTGCGGAGCACCGTCGCCCGCCGCCTCCACCGCGTCCAGGTTCAGCTCCGCCGCACAGGTGCGCTCGGGCAGCCCCAGGGACTTCACGACACGCGGGTGCAGTTCTCCCGCGTGGCCCACGACCGTCTCCGCGCCGTCGGCGAGAACCACCAGCTCGGCGCAGCGGCCGGGGTGCCAGGGACCGTACTGTCCCTTGCGCACGACCAGCTCGGCACCGGCCTCGCGTGCGACGGCACGCGCCGCCTCGACGGCGTCGGCCCACCCGGCCGGACGGCCCTTGCCCCACCAGCCGGCCCGCTCGCGGGCGCCGGTGAGGACGACGGCCACGTGCCGCGGCTGCTCGGGCAGCACGGCGTTCAGCCCGGCGAGCTCGTCATCGGTGGGACGCCGGTCGACGGGCAGGTGCCCGGCGACACCCTGCGCCTCGCGGGGGTGGAACACCAGCCCGGTCTCGAACAGCGCCAGGTCGTGCGAGCCCCGCCCGTCGTTGCGCCGCAGGGCACCGAGCAGACCCGGCAGCAGCGTCGTACGCAGCGCGGGCTCCTCGTCGCTGAGCGGGTTGACCAGCTTGACGACACGGCGGGCCGGGTCGTCGGGCTCCAGACCGAGCTGGTCGAAGACCTGCTCGCTGACGAAGGGGTAGTTCGGCGCCTCGACGTACCCCGCTCCGGCCAGCGCGCGGCCGACCCGGCGGTGCAGCCGCTGGCGGTGGGTCAGGCCACGGCCCGAGGGGAGCTTGGGCAGCGTGGAGGGCAGGTTCTCGTAGCCCTCGAGGCGGATGACCTCTTCGGCCACGTCGTTCGGGTCGGCCAGGTCGGGGCGCCAGGACGGGACGGTGACGATCAGTTCGTCCTGCCCGTACACGTCGCAGCCGACCTCCTGGAGGCGGCGGACGACCGTCTCACGGCCGTAGTCGACGCCCGCCACCTTGTCCGGGTGGTTGGCCGGCAGGGTGATGGTGTGCGGGGCCGAGGGTGCGACGACCTCGGTGACACCGGCCTCGGCCGTGCCGCCCGCGAGCAGCACCAGCAGGTCCACGGTGCGCTGCGCGGCGGCCGCGGCGGCCTGCGGGTCGACGCCGCGCTCGAAGCGGCGGGACGCCTCGGACAGCAGCTTGTGCCGGCGCGCCGTGCGGGCGATGGAGACGGCGTCGAAGTGGGCCGCCTCGATCACCACGTCGGTCGTGCCGTTGACCCCGTCCTCGGTGACCTCGTGGTCGGCGATCTCCGTGTTGGCGCCGCCCATCACGCCGGCGAGGCCGATCGGGCCGCGGTCGTCGGTGATGACCAGGTCCTCGGCGTGCAGCCTCCGCTCCACGCCGTCGAGGGTGACGAGCTTCTCGCCCTCCCGGGCGCGGCGCACCCCGATGGTGCCCTGGACCAGGGACCGGTCGTAGGCGTGCAGCGGCTGGCCCAGCTCCATCATCACGTAGTTCGTGACGTCGACGGCGAGCGAGATCGGGCGCATGCCGACCTTCTGCAGCCGGCGCTGCAGCCAGATCGGGGAACGGGCCTCGGGGCGCAGGCCGGTGACCGTCCGGGCGGTGAAGCGGTCGCAGCCGAACGGCTCGGAGACCTGCACCGGGTAGCCGAAGGCGTTCGGGGCCGGTACGTCGATCAGGGCCGGGTCGCGCAGCGGCAGTCCGTAGGCGATGGCGGTCTCGCGTGCGACGCCGCGGATGGACAGGCAGTCACCGCGGTTGGCGGTGACGGCGATGTCCAGGACCTCGTCCACGAGCTCCAGCAGCTCGATGGCGTCCTTGCCGACCTCGGTCTCCGGCGGCAGCACGATGATGCCGTGGGTGCCGTCGTCGCCCATGCCCAGCTCGTCGGTGGAGCAGATCATGCCGTGGGACGTCTTGCCGTAGGTCTTGCGGGCGGCGATGGAGAAGCCGCCGGGCAGCGTGGCGCCGGGCAGGACCACGACGACCTTGTCGCCGACCTGGAAGTTGCGGGCGCCGCAGACGATCTCCTGGGGCTCACCGGTGCCGTTGGCCTGGCCGACGTCGACGGTGCAGAAGCGGATCGGCTTCTTGAAGCCCTCCAGCTCCTCGATGGTCAGCACCTGGCCGACGACCAGCGGGCCCTTGAGGTCGGCGCCGAGCTGTTCGACGGTCTCGACCTCCAGGCCGGCCGAGACGAGCTTCTCCTGGACGTCACGGCCGGTTTCCGTCGCCGGCAGGTCGACGTACTCCCGCAGCCAAGAAAGCGGGACCCGCATCAGATCTCCATCCCGAACGGCCGGGTGAACCGGACGTCACCCTCGACCATGTCTCGCATGTCCTCGACGTTGTGGCGGAACATCAGCATCCGCTCGATGCCGAACCCGAACGCGAAGCCGCTGTACTTCTCCGGGTCGACGCCGCAGGCGGTGAGCACCCGCGGGTTGACCATGCCGCAGCCGCCCAGCTCGATCCAGCCCTCGCTGGAGCAGGTGCGGCAGGGCCGGTCGGGGTTGCCGACGGACTCGCCCTTGCAGACGTAGCAGAGCATGTCCATCTCGGCGCTCGGCTCGGTGAAGGGGAAGAAGTTCGGCCGCAGCCGGGTCTTCATGCCCTCGCCGAACAGGGACTGGACCATGTGGTCCAGGGTGCCCTTGAGGTCGGCCATGGTCAGGCCCTCGTCCACGGCGAGCAGCTCGACCTGGCGGAAGACCGGGGTGTGCGTGGCGTCCAGCTCGTCGGTGCGGTAGACGACGCCGGGGCAGATCACGTAGACCGGCAGCTCGCGCTCCAGCAGCGAGCGGACCTGCACCGGCGAGGTGTGTGTGCGCAGCACGACGCCGGACTCGGTGCCACCGTCCGGGCCCTGCACGAAGAAGGTGTCGGCCTCGCCGCGGGCCGGGTGGTCCGGGCCGATGTTCAGGGCGTCGAAGTTGAACCACTCCGCCTCGGCCTGCGGGCCCTCGGCCACCTCGTAGCCCATGGCCACGAAGATGTCCTCGATGCGGTCCGAGAGCGTGGTCAGCGGATGCCGGGCACCGGCCGGGACGCGGTCGTAGGGCAGCGTGACGTCGACGTCCTCCTCCACCAGCACGCGGGCGTCGCGCTCGGCCTCCAGCTCGGCCTGGCGGGCGGCGAGGGCCTTGTTCACGGCGCCGCGGGCCATGCCGACGCGTTTGCCGGCCTCGGCCTTGGCGTGCGGGGGCAGGGCGCCGATCTCGCGGTTGGCGAGGGCCAGCGGGGAGGCCGGGCCGGTCTGCGCGATCTTGGCCTCGTGGAGCGCGTCGAGGGAGCTCGCGGCGGCGAAGGCGGCGAGCGCCTCGTCCCGCATGCGCTCGATCTCTTCCGGTTTCAACGCCTCGACCTCGACTGGGTCGTACGACTTATTGGGTGCCGACATCTCTTCCCGTGCTTCCGATTGGCTGGCGGATGGTCCCCGTCACCGGCTCGTGGACAGTGCGTCATGGTCTTCGGGACACAAAGGTGCCAAAGGTCGAGTCTAACGGGGCTGAGGTAGACGAAGAGCCCGTGGGCCGTCAGGCGAGATACGCCGGGACCGCCACGGGCAACGTAAATCGGAACTCGGCGCCGCCGCCGGGGGCGCGGCCGACCGTGATGGTGCCGCCGTGGGCCTCGACGATGCCCTTGACGATGTACAGCCCAAGTCCCGTGCCACCGCGCTTGCTGCCCCGCCAGAAGCGGGTGAAGACGCGGTTCATGGATTCCTCCGGGATGCCGGGCCCCTCGTCGCTCACGGTGACCGAGGTGCCGGTTTCCTCGCCCTCGCGCGGGGATGCGCAGGGCGTGACGTCAATGGTGACGGTTCCGTCGCCGTGCCGCACGGCATTTTCGATCAGGTTGCTGAGCACCTGGTCGATCTTGTCGGGGTCGGCCCACAGGGCGGGCAGCGGCTGTTCGATGCGCAGCAGGAAGCGGCCCGCGGACTGGCCGGCGGCGACGTAGGCCTGGATGTGCCGGGAGACGGCGGCCCCGATGTCGACCGGCTGGCGGCGCACCTCCAAGCGCCCGGAGTCGATCCGCGAGATGTCGAGCAGCTCGGCGATGAGCCGGGTCACGCGGTCGGCGTCGGCGTCGACGGTCTCCAGCATCAGCCGCTTCTGGTCGTCGGTGAAGCGTTCCCACTTGGCGAGGAGCGTGGCCGTGAAGCCCTTCACGGAGGTGAGCGGCGAGCGCAGTTCATGGGCGACCGTCGCGATCAGTTCGGCATGGCTGCGCTCGGTGCGGCGGCGGGCCTCGGTGTCCCGCAGTGAGACGAGGACCTGCCGCACCGGCCCGAGGGGTTCGGCCCGCACGTACCTGGCCGAGACGAGGATCTCCCGGCCGCCGGGCAGCAGCAGGTTGCGCTCCGGCTGCCGCGTCCGGATCGCGAGCCCGCCGTAGGGGTCGGTGAGCTGCCACCAGCGGCGGCCCTCCAGATCCTCCAACGGCAGCGCCTTCTCCAGGGGCTGCCCGAGGGCGTCGGCGGCGCGTTGCGTGGTGATGCGGGCGGCGGCGGCGTTGAAGCAGACCACGCGGCCGTGCTCGTCGGCGACGACGAGGCCGTCGGGCAGCTGGTCGGGGTTCAGGCCCGTGTGATCGCCCTGCCGGGGCACGGGCGTGCGCCGCGCGTCCCGGCCCTCCGGCGCGGCGCTCGTGCCGGCCACACTCATCCCCGTACCCCACCTCTCAGACGGCGCAGGGCCCCGAGCTGGTCACCCTACTAGCTCTCGGTGACGGAGCGGCACCCTCCGGAGGCGCGCTGTGCACGGGCCGATGCGTAGAGACATACGGCGGCGGCCGTGGCGAGGTTCAGGCTCTCCGCCCTGCCGTGGATGGGCACGCGGACCACGGCGTCGGCGAGCGCACGGGTCTCCTCGGGGAGCCCCCAGGCCTCGTTGCCGAACACCCAGGCGGTGGGTCCCCCCATGGTCCCCTTGTCGAGTTCGCCGTCGAGGTCGTCGGTCCCCGCGCCGTCGGCGGCAAGGATCCGCACCCCGGCGTCCTTCAGCCCCTCGACGGCCCGCTCGACGGGGACGCCCACGGCGACCGGCAGATGGAAGTGGGAGCCCACCGAGGCGCGTACGGCCTTGGGGTTGTACAGGTCGACGGAGGCGTCGGTGAGGATCACGGCCTCGGCGCCCGCGGCGTCGGCACACCGCAGGACGGTCCCGGCGTTCCCGGGGTCGCGCACGTGGGCGAGCACGGCGACGAGCCTGGGCCGGGCGGCGAGGATCTGCTCGAAGGGCGTGTCGAGGAAGCGGCACACACCGACGAGCCCCTGCGGCGTGACGGTGGTGGAGATGTCGGCGATCACCTCCTCGGACGCGAGATGCACCCGGGCGCCCGCGTCCCGCGCGGCCCCGACGATGTCGGCGTACCGCTCCGCGGCCTCGACGGTGGCGAACAGCTCGACGAGGGTGGGCGTGCCGTCGACCCGATGCCCGGCCGCCTCCCGGACGGCCTGCGGCCCCTCCGCGAGGAACAGCCGGTCCTTGCCCCGGAAGTTCCGCTTGGCCAGCCGCCGGGCGGCGGCGACGCGTGCGGAGCGGGGGGAGATCAGCTCGGGGCTGGGCATCCTGTTCTTCACCTTCGAGGAAGTCTTCACTTTGTGGTGCCGGCAGGGTGAGCGCCCCCAGGGGCGCGGGGAACTGCGCGACCGGCCACGACGCACCCGCAGGCGACGACCGCCGATGGCCCCCCAACAGCAGGACCCGCAAGCCATACAGCCTGCGGGTCCTTCAGTGAGCGTCGGCCGAAAGCCGGCGCGGCGTCACGCAGCCTTGGGCGCGTTGACGTCCGACGGCAGCGCCTTCTGCGCGACCTCGACGAGCGCGGCGAACGCGTTGGCGTCGTTCACGGCCAGCTCGGCCAGGATCTTGCGGTCGACCTCGACGTTCGCGGCCTTCAGACCCTGGATGAAGCGGTTGTAGGTGATGCCGTTGGCGCGGGCAGCGGCGTTGATGCGCTGGATCCACAGCTGACGGAAGTCGCCCTTGCGCTTCTTGCGGTCGTTGTAGTTGTAGACCAGCGAGTGGGTGACCTGCTCCTTGGCCTTGCGGTACAGGCGCGAGCGCTGACCGCGGTAGCCGGAAGCCTGCTCGAGGATCGCCCGGCGCTTCTTGTGGGCGTTGACTGCCCGCTTGACGCGTGCCACTTGTTAACTCCTTGTAGCGGGGTCGTGGGGGTACTCACACGACCCGGAATCGATTCGGTCCCGGTCCAGACGCACGGCGCTCAGGCGCCGCCGCGTCACTTGCCGAGAAGCTTCTTGATCTTCGCGGCGTCGCCCGGGGCCATCTCGGCGTTGCCGGTGAGGCGACGCGTGACGCGGGACGACTTGTGCTCGAGCAGGTGGCGCTTGCCGGCGCGCTCGCGGAGCACCTTGCCGGAGCCGGTGACCTTGAAGCGCTTGCTGGCACCGCTGTGCGACTTGTTCTTCGGCATAGCGCCGTTCTCTCCTCGTCGGTGGCGCTCCGGTGCCCGGTCGTGAAACCGGGCACGGTGGAGCGTCGTTCTTCTTTCGGTTACATCCTCGGGGACGTGAGTCCCCCGGGATCACGCCTCGGCAGGCTCCTCGGCGGGCGCCTCAGCCTCGGCAGGGTTCTGCGACTTGCCGGGGTTCGCCTTCGCGTCGGCCTTGCGGGCCTCCTGCGCCTGACGGGCCTCGGCCATCGCCTCGGTCTTCTTCTTGTGCGGACCGAGAACCATGATCATGTTCCGGCCGTCCTGCTTCGGGTTCGACTCGACGAAACCGAGGTCCTGGACGTCCTCCGCGAGACGCTGCAGCAGTCGGTAGCCCAGCTCGGGCCGGGACTGCTCGCGACCACGGAACATGATCGTGATCTTGACCTTGTCGCCCTGCTTGAGGAACCGGACGACGTGACCCTTCTTGGTGTCATAGTCGTGCGGGTCGATCTTCGGCCGGAGCTTCATCTCCTTGATGACCGTGTGCGCCTGGTTCTTGCGCGCCTCACGGGCCTTCATGGCCGACTCGTACTTGAACTTCCCGTAGTCCATGAGCTTGCACACGGGCGGACGGGCGTTCGCCGCGACCTCGACCAGGTCCAGGTCGTACTCCTGCGCAAGCTCCAGTGCCTTCGCGAGCGGCACGATGCCGACCTGCTCGCCACTGGGACCGACAAGTCGCACCTCGGGAACGCGAATCCGGTCGTTGATGCGGGGCTCGGCGCTGATGGATCCTCCTCGGTAGCACCACACGGCGGTCTGGCGGACAGCCGCGTAACGTCTTTGTTCGTAAGACCTAACCGCGCCGACGCACAAAAAATGCCCCGGACGATCACAGGCGGGGCTCCAATGGCTACCGGAGCACCGCCGCGGTGACCGCGGGGCGCAGTTCGGGCGACTCCATCGTCCGTACGGAACGATGGTGGCCGCCTGACCGGGTGACCCGCCGTCCCCAAGGACGGTCAGGTGGGAGATCGGAGCCTCCACTTGTGGGCTGGCCCGCTCTGTTGTTCACAGGGCTGTCCAGCCGGTCGTCACACAAGGTTAGCAGGACCGCTGGGGAAGGGCTAATCGAAGGGCGTGAGCGTCCACCGCTTATCGTGTGGGGCATGAGTGAGACCCCTCCTGAGAACCCCGACTTCGACGCGATGACCCGGGACATCGCCGAGGTCCCCGCCGTCGAGGTGATCGTGACGGTCGCCGTCAACCTGATGAGCGCCGCCGCCGTCAAGCTCGGGCTGAGCGAGGAGGGCGAGAAGTACAAGGACCTGGACGAGGCCCGCAAGCTGATCACCGCGCTCGCCGGTCTGCTGGACGCGAGCGTGACCGAGATCAGCTCCTTCCACGCCGCCCCGCTGCGCGACGGCCTGAAGTCGCTGCAGCTGGCGTTCCGCGAGGCGTCGATCGTCCCAGACGAGCCGGGCCAGGGGCCGGGCGAGAAGTACACCGGCGCGGTCTACGGCTGAGCCGTCCCGCGGAAGCTATCCCTTCACGTACAGGGGCTCGCCCGGAGGCGTGGTCCCGGCCGGCAGCAGTGCCAGGTCGAGGCCGCGCACCAGGCGGGCCCTCAGTGTTTCGTCGGCGGCGAGCCGTCCGGCGACCGCACGGGCGGCCTCGGCGGGCGCCGCGGCCGGGTCCAGGACGAGGGCGAGGGTGCCGTCGGCCTGTCCGGGCCCGAGGTGGGCACGCAGCACGGCGGGCTCCGCCGCCACGGCCGTACGCACCGCCTCGATCACCGCCGGGTCGGCGAGCGGGTCGGTGCTGGTGCGGCCCTCGGCGAGGGCGAGCAGCGCCGGGCCGGTCAGCTCGAAGGGCACCGGTCCCGCGAGGTCCAGCACGACCGTGTCGGCCTTCTCGTGGGCGGCGGCCTGGAGCGCCTGGTGCAGGGGTACGGCGACCGGGCGGGCCTCCGGGTCCCAGCGGGCGAGGGAGTCGGTGGAGGTGAAGGCGGGCAGGGCGGTGCGCCGGCCGGCCTTCAGGGTGGGTACGGCCATGTCGCTGGTCTTCTCGCGACGCAGCCCGTTCTCGTCCTCCTCCACCTCACCGAGCACGGCGACGACGGGAACGAGCAGGCGGGCGCCCTTCAGCGCCTCGAGGACGGGCCCGAGGGCGCTGCGGTCCTCGGCCCAGGCGGCCAGCGCGGCGCTCAGCCGGGGGTCGACGGAGCCGTCGTCGTCGGAGAAGCCGGGGTCGGGAATGTTCTTGTTCGCCACGGTCACCGACCCTATAGGCACGTCATCGGCCCTGAGGACGGGAGCCTTCACAGAAGTCTCAGCGTTCCCTGAGCCCCGTCCCATGTGCGTCCAACGGGGCGCACCCCGCAGGTCCGGCGATGTACCGGATCTCCGGGTAGCGCCGCGAGGCACCCCGCAGCAGCTGCCCGGGTCGGGACGGCCGCGCAGCGGGAGATACAGCCGGGCACTCCCCGGACGCCCTCAGGCCGTCGCCCTGCGGCCCCGCCACAGAACGACGCCCGCCACCAGGAGGACCCCGCCGGCGCCGCCGGCCAGCGGGCCCGCCCAGTCGGAGGTGGAGGAGGTGGCTCTGAGGCCGTCCGGACCGGCACCGAAGTACTTCTCGCCGTACGACGTCGCACGCAGGCTCTGCGGCCTCAGGCGGCCGGCCGCCTTCAGCGCCGCCGCCGGGTCGATCATGCCGAAGCCGCGGGAGTCGTCCCGGCCGCCGACCGGTGCGTCCCGGGCCGTGTCCTCCAGGAGCGTCTTGATCTGGGCCGGGCTCAGGTCCGGGTGGGCGGCCTTGATCAGCGCGGCCGCGCCGGAGACGAAGGCGGACGCGGCCGAGGTGCCCCAGCCCTCGTAGTACTTGTGGTCGGGATCGGCGATGACCACGCCCACGCCGGGCGCGCTGACCGCCGCGTACCAGCGGCGGGTCGAGAAGGAGGCGCGGGTGCCGAAGCGGTCGACGGCGGTCGCGGCGATGACACCGGGGTAGGCGGCCGGGTAGGAGACGTGGTCGCCCTTGTCGCCGCCGTTGCCCGCGGAGGCCACGACCACCACGCCCTTCTTCAGGGCGTACTGCACGGCCTCGTCCTCGCTCGGCTCGGGGTGCGCGGAGTTCGAGTCGTCACCGAGGGAGAGGTTGATGACGTCGGCGCCGTGGTCGGCGGCCCAGCGGATGCCGTCGGCAAGGGCGCTGCCACGGCTGGTACGGGCCTTGGCGCGGGCGGGGTCGCCGTCCTCCAGGATCACGCGCACCGGCAGGATCTTTGCCTCGGGAGCGACGCCCATCACTCCGGCGGTGTCGCCCGGGCCGTGGCCGTGCCCGGCGATGATGCCGGCCATGGCCGTGCCGTGCCGGGCCCAGGTGCGGTCGCCGGGCCCCGCGCCGAAGCCGATCATGTCCTTGGCGGGCAGGACGTTGCCGGCGAGGTCGGGGTGGTCGGCCTCGACGCCGGTGTCCAGGACGGCGACGGTGACACCGCGGCCCTTGGTGGTCTGCCACGCCTCGTCCAGGTTCAGTGCCGACAGGGCCCACTGCTGGGCGCGGATGCCGTCGGCGTGGGCCGCGGTGGACGGCAGCAGGGCGAGGGCACCGGCGAGCAGCAGGCCGGCCGCCGCCCTGGTGCGGTCCACGCGGCGGTGGCCGCATATCGATCGCCTCATGAAGGTTGCTCCGTGGCCGTGCCGATGCTCTGGCGCAGGCGCCGCTCGATGCGGTCGGCCAGGCCCTGGGCCTCGTTGCCGAGACCGGCCTGGGCCGGTGCGGTGGTGGCACCCGCGCCGACCGCGTCGGCGGCGGGCTGGGGCGCGTCGACGCCGCGGCCGTCGGCCCAGCCGGAGACGGCGTAGGCGACGACGGGCGCGTCGGTGAGGACGGAGATGGTCCAGGAGGCGCGCTGCCGGTCGCCGAAGCCGGCCGCGGCGGTGCCCTTGGCCGCGTACGGGCGGGGCATCAGATCGGTGCGCCGGTCCAGGCGCTCGGTGCGGAAGCGGTGGGCGAGCGCGGACATCGCGGCGGGGTCGGCTTTCGTGAACAGCAGGCCGACGGTGGTGACGTAGCTCTGGGTGGCGTCGGTGTAGGTGACGCGCAGCAGCCGCTGGCAGCCGACGGGGGCGAGGACCTTCCGCAGCAGCGGGTCGAAGGCGTGGGCGCAGCCGCTGTCCGGGGCCACGGCGATCCTGGTCCAGGTGCGGTCGGCGCCGCCGGGTCCGGCACCGGTGCCCTGGACCACGGTCGGGAACAGCTGGTCGACGGGCACGTTGCGCCAGAGCGTCCCGGCGGTGGCGAAGTGGTCGCCGGACGCGTCGTCCCCGTCCTCGCCGGTGAGCCAACTCCCGGTCACGGCACCGCCGATGAGACCGAGGCCCAGCACGAGACAGGCGGCGGCCACGGCGGTGCGGCGCCCCACCGGATGCCGGGCCGGCTCGGTGAACGCCTCGGGCTCGGCGAACGACACGAAGGGCCGCGCGGCCGCACCGGAATTCCAGGACAGCGCCGGGTCCGGCCCCGCCGGTCCCGTGGACCGTGCCGGGTCGACGGGGTGGGCGGGCGCCAGGGGACTCCAGGCACCCGTCCCCGTGGAGCCACGGGGAGAGGTCGCGGCGGCGCCACGGCGCTCACCACGGCGCGCGGCGGGCAAGGGCGCGGCGCCCGAACCCCTGGGTTCCGCGGAGTCGGTGACCGGCCGGAGCCGGGTCGTGGTCTCCGAAGCGGTGATCGGCCGCAGCCGGGTCGTCGTCTCGGTGGAGGACTCCGCCGGCTCCCGTCCCAGGCGGCGGGCCGCACGCGCCGTACTCGGTGGCGCGTCGGGGAACCGGGCCGAGGCCGGCGGCGGAGGCGGGCTCACGGGCTCGGTGCCCTCGGGCACGACGGGGGACCGCCTGCCCGCACCGGCAGCGCCCCCGAAGGTCTCGTCCGAGGGCCGCCCCGCGCGCACGGACCGCCCGGCGGACGGCCGACCGGCACCCCCCGGGCCGGACGGCCGGTCCTCGGGCGCGCCGCCACCGGCGGAGGACGAGCCGCTGCCCCCGGACCGCCCAGCGGAAACCGAACCCTCCCCCGCAGAACCAGCCCTGGCCGAGCCACTCGCACGCCCCGGGCCACCGGCCGGGGACACACCGTCACCCGCGGACGCCCGGGCAGAAGCGGAGCTCTCCCCCGAGCCGTCGCGCGTGGCATCGGGGGCCGTGGACCGGTTCTGCCGCGCCGCGGTCCCGGCGGGCGGGCGGGGCGGCCGGGGGGTGAAGACCGACGGCTCGTCGTCGGAGTCCTCGGGGTGTGCCGTGTGGGGCGCGCGGGGCGGAGGCAGGTGGGGCGGCGCCGTCGGCCGCGGGGGTGTGTCCTGCGCGGGCGGCTGGGCGCTGGTGCCGGCCGGGCGGCCGGGCGGAGTCGAGGGGCGCGGAGGGACCGGGGCGTGGCGCGCTTCCGTGCTCATGCACCCCCCGTTTCCTCGTGCCCGGGCCGTCCTCACGTACGCGGGCCGCTGCGCTGCTCGGCCGCACCCGGTGCGGAAGCTCCGTTCCGGGCACGCATACCCGTACGGCCGGACCGGCATCCCGGTTCAGGTGAAGCGGCCGGAGGCGTTCCGTCGTACGTGCGCGTCACTCTACGGGTTGTCCGGGCCGGAATCAGAACCAGTCCGGGCCGCCGGGGTATCTGCCCGGAACGTCCCCCTACCCTGCGGTAATCCTGTCTGGCAGGCTTCCGTCATGACTGCGCGTGCCGCTGATCGGGCCCGTTACGACCGGGCCACCGCCCATCTCGACGCCCCTTACGCGATCGTGGACCTGGACGCCTTCGACGCCAACGCGGCCGATCTCGTCCGCCGTGCCGCCGGCAAGCCGGTCCGGGTCGCCAGCAAGTCCGTGCGCTGCCGTGCCCTGCTGGAGCGGGTCCTGGCCAGGGACGGCTTCCGGGGCATCATGTCGTTCACCCTCGCCGAGTCGCTGTGGCTCGCGCGTTCCGGGTTCGACGACGTCCTGCTCGCCTATCCGTCCGCCGACCGGGCCGGTTTCGCGGAGCTGACCGCCGATCCCAAGCTCGCCGGTGCGGTGACCGTGATGGTGGACGATCCGGCGCACCTCGACGTGATCGACGCCGCACGTGACGGCGGACGCGAAGAGGTGCGTGTCTGCCTGGAGTTGGACACCTCGCTGAAGCTGCTCGGAGGGCGGGTCCGGGTCGGGGCGCGCCGTTCTCCGCTGCACTCCCCCGGCCAACTCGCCGAGCTGGCCCGCTCGGTGGCCCGGCGGCCGGGCTTCCGGCTGGTCGGCGTCATGGCGTACGAAGGGCACATCGCGGGCGTCGGGGACGCGGTGGCCGCACGGCCGCTGCGGTCCCGGGCCATCCGGCTGATGCAGGCGGCCGCCCGACGGGAACTGGCCGAACGGCGGGCGGCGGTCGTGCGCGCGGTACGGGCCGTCGTCCCCGGCCTGGAGTTCGTCAACGGCGGCGGCACGGGCAGTGTGCAGCACACCGCCGCCGAGGACGCCGTGACGGAGGTAGCGGCCGGTTCGGGGCTGTACGTGCCCCGGCTCTTCGACAACTACACGTCGTTCAGCGGCCGTCCGGCGGCCCTGTTCGCCCAGCCCGTCGTACGGCGGCCGGGGGTCGGGGTCGTCACCGTGCTGGGCGGTGGCTATCCGGCCTCCGGCGCCGCCGGCCCGGACCGGCTGCCGGTGCCGTACCTGCCGCAGGGGCTGAGGTACGACCCCCAGGAAGGTCCCGGCGAGGTGCAGACGCCGCTGCTCGGCTCGCCCGCCGACGACCTCCTCATCGGCGACAAGGTGTGGTTCCGGCACGCCAAGGCGGGCGAGCTGTGCGAGCGGTTCGACGCCCTCCACCTGATCGAGGGGGACACGGTCACCGCGACCGTGCCCACCTACCGCGGTGAGGGGCGCACGTTCCTCTGACGGGGTGCGTCCTACAGCGGCGTGACGTACGCGCCCGCGATGCCGCCGTCCACCAGGAAGTCGGTGGCGTTGACGAAGGAGGAGTCGTCGCTGGCCAGGAAGGCGACGGCGGCGGCGATCTCCTCGGCCTCGGCGAACCGGCCGACCGGGATGTGCACCAGGCGGCGCGCCGCCCGCTCCGGGTCCTTGGCGAACAGCTCCTGCAGCAGCGGGGTGTTGACCGGGCCCGGGCACAGGGCGTTGACCCGGATGCCCTCCCGCGCGAACTGCACGCCCAGCTCCCGGGACATGGCGAGGACGCCACCCTTGGAGGCGGTGTACGAGATCTGTGACGTCGCCGCTCCCATCCTCGCCACGAAGGACGCCGTGTTGATGATGGAGCCCTTGCCCTGGCGGCGCATGTAGGGGATGGCGGCCTTGCAGCACAGGTAGACGGAGGTGAGGTTGACCTCCTGGACCCGCTTCCAGGCCTCCAGGCCGGTCTCCAGGATGGAGTCGTCGTCGGGCGGCGAGATGCCGGCGTTGTTGAAGGCGACGTCGACACTGCCGTAGGTGTCGTACGCCGTCCTGAACAGCGCCTCGACCTGCTCGGGGTCGGTGACGTCGACCTTCACGAAGAGCCCGCCGACCTCGTCGGCGACGGCCTTGCCGCGGGCCTCGTCCACGTCGGCGCAGACCACGTGGGCGCCTTCGGAGGCGAGCCGGCGGGCGGTGGCGAGGCCGATGCCGCTGCCGGCTCCGGTGACGACGGCGGTACGGCCGACCAGGCGGCGGCAAACAGATTCTGCGGTCACTGTGCGGGGCCCTCCGTGCTGGGGGAGACGTTGCTGATGAAGACGTTCTTGGTCTCGGTGAAGGCGGTCAGGGCGTCGGGGCCGAGTTCACGGCCGAGGCCGGACTGCTTGTAGCCGCCGAACGGGGTCCAGTAGCGGACGCTGGAGTGGGAGTTGACGGACAAGTTGCCGGCGCGCACGGCCTGGGAGACGCGCAGGGCGCGGCCGAGGTCCCGGGTCCACAGGGAGCCGGAGAGGCCGTAGGGGGTGTCGTTGGCGAGGCGGATCGCGTCCTCCTCGTCGGTGAAGGGGAGCAGGACGGCGACGGGTCCGAAGATCTCCTCGCGGGCTGCCGGGCTGTCGTGCCGCTCGCCGGTGAGGACCGTCGGCGGGAACCAGAAGCCGGGGCCGTCGGGGGCGTTGCCGCGCAGCGCGGGGGCGCCCTCGGGAACGTACGACCGTACGCGGTCCAGCTGTTGACCGGAGATCAGGGGGCCCATCTGCGTCTTCTCGTCGGCCGGGTCGCCCACGACGACGGCGGCGAGGGCGTCGGCGAGGAACGCGCGGGCCTCATCCAGCACCGTCTCCTGGACGAGGATGCGGGTGCGGGCGCAGCAGTCCTGGCCGGAGTTGTCCAGGAAGGAGAAGGGGTCGAGGGCGGTGGTGAGGTCGGCGTCGGCGAAGACGATGTTGGGGCTCTTGCCGCCGAGTTCGAGGGTGACCGGCTTGACCAGGCGGGCGCAGCGCTCCATGACCTCGCGGCCGGTGCGGGTGGAGCCCGTGAACACGATCTTCGCGACGTCCGGGTGGTCGACCAGGGCGCGTCCGGCGGTGTGGCCGTACCCGGGCAGCACCTGGAAGACGTGCTCGGGCAGGCCCGCCTGGAGGGCGAGCTCGGCGAGGCGGAGCGCGGTGAGCGGGGTGGTCTCGGCGGGCTTGAGGACGACCGCGTTGCCGGCCGCGAGCGCCGGGAAGGAGCCCCAGGCGGCGATCGGCATGGGGAAGTTCCAGGGCGCGATCACGCCCACCACGCCCAGGGGTTCCTGGAAGGTGACGTTCCAGCCGCCGGGCACCGGGATCTGCTTGCCGAGCAGGCGCTCCGCCCCACCGGCCGCGTACAGCAGCAGGTCACGGGCGTTGCCGGCCTCCCAGCGGGCGTTGCCGACGGTGTGGCCGGCCTCGCGGACCTCCAGCTGGGCGAGTTCCTCGAGGTGCGCGTCGACGGTGTCGGCGAAGCGGCGCAGCAGCCGGGCCCGGTCGGCGGGGGCGAGGGCGGCCCACCCGGTCTGGGCGCGCGCGGCCCGTGCGACGGCGGCGGCCACGTCCTCCGCGCTCGCGGCGGGGACCGTGGCGACGACCTCTTCCGTGGCGGGGTTGAGGACCTTCAACTCTGCTGAGTCGGACACGGATTGACCTTTCACAGGCGTTCGAAGGAGCGGCGCAGCTCCCAGTCGGTGACCGCGGCGTCGAAGGCCTCCAGCTCGACGCGCGCCATGTTGCGGTAGTGCGCGACGACCTCGTCACCGAAGGCAGCCTTGGCGATGGGGCTGTTCTCCCACAGCTCTGCGGCCTCGCGCAGAGTCGTCGGCACGTGCTCGAAGCCCGCGGTGTAGGCGTTGCCGGGGCAGGGCTCGGGCAGCTCCAGCTTCTGCTCGATGCCGTACAGGCCGGCCGCGACGAGTCCGGCGACGGCCAGGTACGGGTTGACGTCCCCGCCGGGCAGGCGGTTCTCGAAGCGCAGGGAGCGGCCGTGGCCGACCACGCGCAGGGCGCAGGTGCGGTTGTCGTGGCCCCAGGCGACGGCGGTGGGGGCGAAGGAGCCCGGCTGGAACCGCTTGTAGGAGTTGATGTTGGGGGCGTAGAGGAGCGAGAAGTCACGCAGGGCGGCGAGCTGTCCGGCGAGGAAGTGCCGCATGACGTCCGACATGCCGCCTTCGCCGTCCCCCGCCATGGCGTTGTTGCCGTCGCTGTCGGCGAGCGAGAGGTGGATGTGACAGGAGTTGCCCTCGCGCTCGTTGTACTTGGCCATGAAGGTGATCGAGACGCCGTCCTGGGCCGCGATCTCCTTGGCGCCGGTCTTGTAGAGGGCGTGCTGGTCGCAGGTGACGAGGGCCTCGTCGTAGCGGAAGGCGATCTCGTGCTGGCCGGGGTTGCACTCGCCCTTGGCGGACTCGACGGTGAGGCCGGCGCCGGCCATGTCGTTGCGCAGCCGGCGCAGCAGGGGCTCGATGCGGCCGGTGCCGAGGATGGAGTAGTCGATGTTGTACTGGTTGGCGGGGGTCAGGCCCCGGTAGCCCGCGTCCCAGGCCTGTTCGTAGCTGTCCTTGAAGACGATGAACTCCAGCTCGGTGCCCACCTGGGCGGTGTAGCCGAGATCGGCGAGTCGCTCCAGCTGGCGGCGCAGGATCTGGCGGGGAGCGGCGACGACCGGGGAGCCGTCGTTCCACGCGAGGTCCGCGACGAGCAGGGCGGTGCCCGGGTGCCAGGGGATGCGGCGCAGGGTGGTGAGGTCCGGGTGCATGGCGAAGTCGCCGTAGCCGCGCTCCCAGGACGACATCGCATAGCCGTCGACGGTGTTCATCTCGGTGTCGACGGCGAGGAGGTAGTTGCAGCCCTCGGTGCCGTGGTGCAGGACCTCGTCGAGGAAGAAGCGGGCGGCGAACCGCTTGCCCTGGAGACGCCCTTGCATATCGGGGAAGGCCAGGACGACAGTGTCGATCTCACCGCTCGCGACGAGGGCGTGCAGTTCCTCGACGCTGAGCGGGGGTGTGCGGTCTGCCACGGGAGAGCCTCCTTCGGCGCCTTCGCGCTTTTTCGGCCGGGCCGGGAGCCATAAGGTATTGCTCAGAACCATTGCTTGGGAAGGGGGTACGGCCGGATGTCCTGGGAGAGCGGGACTCAGGGGGTGGGTGACCGGCTCGCTCCGGTGCTGCGGCCGGTGCGGGCGGGCAACGGCTTCGAGGAGGCGCTGGAGCAGATACTGCAGGTCGTGCGGCTCGGCCTGGTGCCGGGCGGCGAGCGGCTGCCGGCCGAACGGGAGTTGGCGGAGCGGCTCGGGATCAGCCGGGTGACGCTGCGCGAGGTGCTGAAGGTGCTCCAGGACCAGGGGCTGGTGGAGGCGCGGCGCGGGCGCTACGGCGGAACGTACGTGCTGCCGCGCACGGACGCCGGCGGCGAGGACGAGTTGCGGCGCCGTATCGCCGAGGTCGACATCGAGGACGTACTCCGCTTCCGTGAGGTCCTCGAGGTGGGCGCGGCGGGGCTGTGCGCGGCGCACGGCCTGACCGGGGAGCAGTCGGACCGGCTGCGCGAGGCCCTGGACCGCACGCACGAGGCCCCGCTCGCGGACTACCGGCGGGCGGACACGCTGCTGCACCTGACACTGGCCGAGCTGTGCGGATCCCCCTCCCTGACCGCGCAGTACGCGGCGGTGCGGGCCACGGTGAACGATCTGCTCGACTGCATCCCGCTGCTCGTGCGCAACCTGGAGCACTCACAGCGCCAGCACACCGCGCTGGTGGAGGCGGTGCTGGACGGGGACGCGGACGGCGCGCGGGAGATGATGCGCGAGCACTGCGCGGGTACGGCGGCGCTGTTGCGGGGTTTCCTGACGTGACCGGTTCTGCAAAGGTGTGGATGTGAACCTTTGGGTGACTGGGAGGGCGGCGTGACCGGACGGCCGTTGATCGGTGTGAGCACGTATCTGGAGACCGGGGCCCGCTGGGGCGTGTGGGAACTGGAGGCGGCCCTGCTGCCCGCCGCCTACCCGCGGCTGGTGCAGCGGGCCGGCGGGCTGACCGCCCTGCTGCCCCCGGACACGCCCGAGCGGGCCGCGGCGACCGTGGCCCGGCTCGACGGGCTGGTGATCGCGGGCGGCCCGGACGTGGACCCCGCCCGGTACGGCGCCGAGCGCGACCCCCGTACGGGCCCGCCCGCCACGGCCCGCGACGCCTGGGAACTGGCCCTGATCGAGGCCGCCTTGGAGGCGGGGACGCCCGTGCTGGGCGTCTGCCGGGGCATGCAGCTGCTGAACGTGGCGCTCGGCGGAACGCTGGTGCAGCACCTGGAGGGACACGCGGAGGTGGTCGGCGTGTTCGGCGGTCACCCGGTGAAGCCGGTGCCGGGGAGCCTGTACGCCGCGATCGTCCCGGAGGAGACAACGGTGCCCACCTACCACCACCAGGCCGTGGACCGGCTCGGCGCGGGACTGGTGCCGTCGGCCCACGCGGCGGACGGCACGGTGGAGGCGGTCGAGCTGCCGGCCGACCGGGGCTGGGTGCTGGGCGTGCAGTGGCACCCCGAGATGGGCGAGGACCTGCGCGTGATGCGGGCACTCGTCGCCGCCGCGAGCTGAACGGCACCACACCGCCGGCCGCAGCTGCCCCACCGGACGGCGCACGGATGGCAGGTGGTCGACCCACGGGCCGAACAGGACCGGGTGCCGGACGAGCACCGCGGCGGCGACGAACGCCCGCATCACTCAACGGCGCGACACCGCCGGCCGGGGCTGCCGCGGGCTGAACGGCACGGCGCCGCCGGCCGTCACCGCGGGCGGTCCCCCGGGCCTTCAGGTCCTCGGGCCCCGGGCGGCACAGGTGGCCGTGGTGGGTGCCCGCAAGCGCCGGCAGGCGATGGCGTGCCCGCTCAGCCCCGGGTCAGCGACAGCAACTCCCGGGCCGGTCCCGTCGGGCGGTGTCCCGTCGGCCAGACCGCCCGCAGTTCGCGGCGCAGCGTGACGCCCTGCACCGGGATGCTGACCAGGCGCCGCATCGACAGTTCCTCCCCGACCGCCAGCTCGCTGAGGACCGAGGGTCCCGCGCCGCTGACGGCCGACGCCTTGACGGCCGTGGTGGAGGACAGCTCGATCAGAGGGCGCGCGAGGCCGCCGAGCGCCGCGTCCAGGACCTGGCGGGTGCCGGAGCCGCGCTCACGGAGGATCAGCGGGGTGGCCGCCAGTTCGTCCGCCGTCAGGGGACGCCGGCGGCGGGCCCACGGGTGTCCGGGCGCCGTGACGACGACCAGCCGGTCGTGGGCGATGACGGCGCAGTCCAGGCCCGTAGGGACCGTCAGCCCCTCCACGAAGCCGAGGTCCGCCTCGCCGCCGAGCAACAGCTCGGCGACCTTCGCCGAGTTGCCGGCGAGCAGGGACACCGCCGTGTCGGGGCGCTCGGCGTGCAGCGCGAGGAGCCAGCCGGGCAGCAGATACTCGGCGATGGTCATGCTCGCCGCGACCCTGAGGCGCGAGTCCCGCCGGTCCCGCAGCGCCCGCGCCCCCACGTCGAAGGCCGCCGCCGCCTCCACGACCCGGCGGGCCCAGTCCGTGACCAGGGCGCCGGCGTCGGTGAGCCGGGAACCGCGCGGTGAGCGGTCGACCAGGGCCACGCCGAGCTGCCGTTCCATGGAGCGGATCCGGCTGCTCGCGGCGGGCTGGGTGATGCCGACCTCGCGCGCCGCCGCGCCGAGACTGCCCAGCCGCGCCACCGCCAGCAGCAGTTCCAGTGCGGCCAGGTCCGGCACCCGGTGTGCCAGTGATTCCGTGCGGTCCCGCTGCCCCTGCACCTCGCTCATAAGACCAGCTTATGTCCCCATAGACGGGAACCTCCTGGTCAGGGCCGGGCGATGACGGGACCGTAGAGGCGTGGTCACCGTAGCCCAGCCCCTCTCCGTCACCCCCGTCCACCGCGCGCCCAGGGTTCGCCATCTCGGCCCCAACTGGTACGCCTCCGTCATGGGCACCGCCATCCTCGGCTCAGCCGGTGTGGCGCTGCCCGTGCGGGGGCCGGGGTGGCGCGACCTCTTCGAGGCGGCCTGGGCCCTGTCCCTGATCATGCTCGTGGCCCTGCTGGCGGCCCGGACCCTGCACTGGACCCACCACCGCGACCAGGCCCGCGCCGATCTCCTCAACCCCGCCAAGGCCCCCTTCTACGGCTGCCTGTCCATGGCGCTGCTGTCGGTCGGCGGCGGCGCCCTGACGGCCGGGCGGGCGCTGATCGGCACCGAAACGGCCGTCGCCCTGGACACCGTGCTGTTCACCACCGGGACGGCGGTGGGGCTCACGGCCGCCGTGACGGTGCCGTACCTCATGGCCGTACGGCAGCGCGCAGAGCTCTCGCAGGCCACCCCCGTCTGGCTGTTGCCGCTGGTCGCACCCATGGTGTCGGCCGCGCTCGGCCCGCTGCTGGTGCCCCATCTGCCACCGGGTGAGCCCCGCGAGATCCTGCTGCTGGCCTGCTTCGCACTGTTCGGGCTGAGCCTGCTCGCGACGCTGCTGATGCTGTCGCCGGTCTTCGCCCGGCTGGTCACCTCCGGCCCGCTGCCGCTCGCGCTCACCCCGACCCTGTTCCTGGTGCTGGGCCCGCTCGGGCAGTCCACCACCGCGGTCGCGAGGATCGCGGACACGGCTCCCGGGGTCGTACCGGCGCCGTACGACCGTGGCCTCGGCGTCCTCGCCGTGCTGTACGGAGTGCCCGTCATGGGGTTCGCGCTGCTGTGGCTGGCGCTGGCGACCGCGCACGTGGTGCGGGCCCGCCGCCGGGGCATGGGCTTCGCGATGACCTGGTGGGCGTTCACCTTCCCGCTGGGCACCTGTGTCACCGGCGCCGCGGCCCTCGCCCGGCACACCGGCCTCGCGGTCTACGACGGGCTGGCCCTCGGGCTGTACGCCGTTCTCGCCGTCGCCTGGTCGGCGGCCGCCGCCGGCACCGTGCGCGGGCTGCTCAGCGGCGAGCTGCTCGCAGCGCCCCCGCCAGCACCCGCGGCGCCTCGCTCAGGGACGGGCCGTACCAGGTCAGGTGCCGTCCGCTGACCAGGGCGCAGGGCAGCCCGGGGAAGCACTCCGGGCCGTCGCCGGCGGTGAAGCGGTAGGGCTCGTCGGGGAGGACCACCAGGTCCGGTGCCCTCGCGCGCAGTTCCTCCAGCGGCACGCGGGGGTAGCGCTCGGGGTGGCCCGCGTAGAGGTGGTCGACGCCCAGCCGGGCCAGGACGTCGCCCGCGAAGGTGTCCCGGCCGAGGACCATCCAGGGCCGGCGCCAGACCGGTACGACCGCCGTCCTGCGCTCACCCGGCCGCGGCAGGGACGCCCAGGCCGCCTCCGCCTCGGCCAGCCAGTCGGGCCGGTCCGGGGCGCCGCAGGCGGCGAGCACCCGGGCCAGCTCAGCGAAGGCCTGCGGCACGGTCCGCACCTCGGTGACCAGCACGTCTAGACCCGCCGCACGCAGCGCGTCGAGGTCCGGGGCGCGGTTCTCCTCCTCGTTGGCGATCACCAGGTCGGGCGCGAGGGCGAGGATGCGGTCGATCGCGGGGTTCTTCGTGCCGCCGATCCGGGGGACGTCGAGGTCCGCCGGGTGGGTGCACCAGTCCGTGACTGCGACGAGGGCTCCGGGAAGCGTCACGGCCACGGCCTCGGTGAGGGAGGGGACCAGGGAGACGAGCCGCACTATGCGACTCCGGACGACCGGCGAGACGGCCGGCGGCCCGTCACGCCCCTCACGGCCTCCCGTAGCACTCTCAGCGCGTCCTGTCCTGAACGGCCTCGATGTGTTCGGCGACCGCCACCACGACGACCCGCGTGTCCGGCACCGTCGCCCGCCACCGGTGCCGGACCCCGCCCGTCAGGTACAGCGTGTCGCCGCGGCCGAGGCGGTACGCGCGACCCTCGGCCTCGATCTCCACCGCGCCGTCGGCGACGTACATCAGCTCGTCGTTGCGGTGCTGGAACTCACGGCCGGCGTCGTGGTCGCCGGTGTACTCGGAGGCGTGCAGCTGGTGGTGGCCGCGCACCAGGGTGCGGGTGCGGGGCTTGAAGTCGTCCGGGTCGACGGGGTCGGCGCGGACAACGTCCACGCTGGCCGCGGGGTCGGCGGCGGCCAGGAGTTCGACGGCCGTGGTACGCAGGGCGTCGGCCAGTTTCTCCAGCGAGGTGCGGCTGGGGCGGGCCCGGTCGTTCTCGACCTGGCTGAGGAAGGGCACCGACAGGCCGGTGCGCTCCGCCACGACCGCGAGGGTCAGCTCCAGGGCCCGGCGGCGCCGCCGGACAGCCGCGCCCACCCGCACGGGCTGCTCTTTGTGGTCGCCCATCGCTCCGGCTCCCTCCCTCGCTCGTCGTGCCGCTGTCCGGGTGCCCGGGTCGGGGCCGGCCCCTTCTGATGACTTCTCTGCACCCTACGCATGTTCGGCAAACCGTTTCACGCCGCTGTCACATCCCCGACATGCAGTGAAGCCCCACCCTCACGGTTCGCGCCAGGGTGGCGGGGGCTCGGGATCCCTGGGGACGGAGTACCCACCGGGGGTGAATATGCCGACCAGCTGGGCCTGGCGGCTCCGCATGGGCCCACGCCCGTCACGCACAGTGATTGGCTGAATTCCTACCGTGCTCGAAGGGGCCGCGAGGGGCGGGCCCGCCGAACGCTCTGCGGCGCACGGCGGCGCCCGCCCCCCGGGTGGCGGTCCGGGCCGGTCAGGTCACCCGGCCGCCTGGCTCTGTGCGTTCTTCCTGGCGACCGGCGCCCACTTGTCGACCAGGCCGGGGTTCTTCCGCAGCCACGCGCGGACGGCGTCCTGCTCCTTGCCCTTCCCCGCCTTCTGGATCTGCGACTCCAGACCCGTGAGCTGCTTCTCGGTCATGGAGAAGTCCTTCAGCCACCGGCCGACCTGCGGGTTGTCCTCGGCGAAGCCCTTGCGGGCCAGGGTGTGCACGCCGTCGCCCCTGCCCCAGGCGCCCCGGGGGTCCTTGAGCTTCTTCAGGTCGTAGTCGCTGTAGGCCCAGTGCGGGGACCAGAGGGTGACGACGACCGGCTGCTTCCTGGCAAAGGCCCGCTTGAGCTCGGCGAGCATGGCCGGTGTGGAGCCGTCGATGACGTCGTACGCGCCCTGCAGGCCGTACTCCTTGAGGACCTTGCTCTTGAGCAGGCCCATCATGCCCGCGCTGGGTTCGATGCCGACGATCTTCCCGCCGAACTCGGAGGCGTGGTGCTTCAGGTCCGCCAGGGAGTTCACGTCCTTGACATACGAGGGGACGGTCAGCTCCAGGGAGGTGGGCCCGTACCACTTTCCGAGGTCGTCGAGCTGCTTGCCGTACTTCCTCCAGTACTCGGCGTGGGTCGTGGGCAGCCAGGAGTCGGTCTCGAAGTCCAGCTGGCCGGTGGCGAGGCCGGTGTAGAGGGGGCCGGCCGCGTACTGGGTGGTGCTGACCTTGAAGCCGCGCTCCTGAAGGATCTCCTTCCAGAGGAAGGTGGAGGCGACGCCCTCGTCCCAGGGGATGTAGCCGATCTTGATCTCCTTGCCCTTGCCGATGTCCGTGCCGGAGGCCTCGGAGGTGCCGGCGGAGGGTCCGAAGACGCCCGTGCCGCCCGCGACCAGGGCGAGGACGACCACGCCGACGACGGCGACGGCCGGACGCGGGCGGTACGACCACACGCGCGTGGGGGCCTTCGCCGCCGCCCTGCGGCCCAGCGGGGAGAGCTGCGTGCCGAGCGCTCCGGTGATCCGGTCCAGGTAGATGGCGAGGACGACGATGCCGACGCCCGCCTCGAAGCCGTAGCCGATGTCGAGCTGGCCGATGGCCTCGTTCACGGCGCCGCCGAGGCCGCCGGTGCCGACCATGCCGGCGATGACGACCATGGACAGGCCCAGCATGATCACCTGATTGACGCCGGCCATGATGGTCGGCAGCGCGAGCGGCAGCTGGACCCGCCACAGGATGTCGCGCGGCGTGGTGCCGAACGCCTCGGCGGCCTCGACCAGTTCGGCGTCGACCTGGCGGATGCCCAGTTCGGTCATGCGCACGCCCGGGGCGAGGGCGAAGATCAGGGTGGCGACGACACCGGCGGCGGTGCCCAGGCCGAAGAACAGCATGGCCGGGATCAGCAGGACCATCGACGGCATCGTCTGGAGCAGGTCCAGGACGGGCCGTACGGCCGCGCTGACGGTCTTGGAACGGGCCGCCCAGATGCCCAGCGGGAGGGAGATCACCAGGGCGATCACGGTGGCCACGAGGACCAGGGCGAGCGTGGACATGGCCCGGTCCCACAGGTCGAGCGAGTCGACCAGCGCGAATCCGGCGAAGGCGAGGACACCGGCGGTGAGGCCGCGCAGCCACCAGGCGATGACGGCGAGGATGCCCGCCATCAGCAGCGGCTGGGGAGCGCCGAGTACGGCGTCGATGCCGTTGTACATGCCCTCCATGACGGCCTTGACGGCGTCGAAGAGCCAGGAGAGGTGGTCGACCAGCCAGTTGACGCCGGAGTCGACCCAGTCGCCGAGGTGGATCCTAGGCACGGCTGATCACCTTCCCGTCCGGATTGTCACAGGGGACGGGGCCGCCCGTCTCGTCGCCGAGGAAGCCGACCAGCCGCTGCCGCGGAACGACACCGATGACGCGGTTCGCCTCGTCCACGACCGAGACGCGGTGCGACAGCCGGGCGCTGATCGCGCACAGCTGCGTGAACGGTGTCTCGCGGGTCGCGGTCTCGCAGGCGCACAGGGGGGCGTCGGCCGTGACCGAGGTGTCCATGAGGGCGCCCGCCGTCAGCACACGGGAGCGGTCGACGTCCTGGATGAAGGAGGCGACGTAGTCGTTCGCCGGGCGCAGCAGGATGTCCTCGGCGGTGCCGGTCTGCACGATGCGGCCGTCGCGCATGACAGCGACGCGGTCGCCCAGGCGCATGGCCTCGTTGAGGTCGTGGGTGATGAAGACGATGGTCTTCTTCAGGGTCTTCTGCAGCTCCAGCAGCTGGTCCTGCATGTCGCGGCGGATCAGCGGATCCAGGGCGCTGAAGGACTCGTCCATCAGGAGCAGGTCGGCGTCGGTGGCGAGGGCGCGGGCGAGACCGACGCGCTGCTGCATGCCGCCGGACAGCTCGTCGGGCCAGGACTTCTCCCAGCCGGCCAGGCCGCACAGGGCGAGCGCCTCGTCGGCGCGACGCTCGCGCTCGGCGCGGGGCACGCCCTGCACTTCCAGGCCGTAGGCGGCGTTGTCGCGGACGCTGCGGTGCGGGAACAGCGCGAAGTGCTGGAAGACCATGCTGATCTTTTTCGACCGCAGCTCGCGCAGTGCGCGGCCGGTGAGCGCGGTCAGGTCCTGTCCGTCGAAGCGGACGCTGCCCGCGGTCGGTTCCAGCAGGCCGTTGAGCATGCGCAGCAGGGTGGACTTGCCGGAGCCCGACAGGCCCATGACGACGAAGATCTCACCGGCCTCGACGCGGAACGAGGCGTCGATCACGGCGGCGGTGGTGCCGTCGGCGCGCAGCTCCTCCCTGTCGGCGCCCTGCCGCAGGCGCTCCACCGCGTCGTCCGGTCGTCTGCCGAACACCTTGAACAGGTGCTCGGCCTCAAGCCTCGATTGCACGCGTACCTCTCGTCTCGGCGGTCAGAACAGAGGCCGCGCCTGCCCAGGTCAAGGGGAGGCAAACCCGCACGTGGCCGGGCTCACGGCGATGCGCACCACGCAACGCGTTCCGGCGCGGAGGGTGGCTGTCGGTGGCGTGCGGCATGATGCGAGCGTGACCGGACGACTCATGCTGCTCGACACCGCATCGCTGTACTTCCGCGCCTACTTCGGCGTCCCGGACTCCGTGAAGGCCCCGGACGGCACGCCCGTGAACGCCGTGCGCGGGCTGCTGGACTTCATCGACCGGCTGGTCAGGGACCACCGGCCGGAGCACCTGGTGGCCTGCATGGACGCCGACTGGCGGCCGCGCTGGCGGGTGGCCCTCATCCCCACCTACAAGGCGCACCGGGTCGCCGAGGAACACGAGGGCGCGCCGGACGAGGAGGAGGTGCCGGACACCCTCTCCCCGCAGGTGCCGGTCATCGAGGAGGTACTGGACGCGCTCGGCATCGCCCGGGTCGGCGTCGCGGAGTACGAGGCGGACGACGTGATCGGCACGTTCACGGCGCACGCCAAGGGCCCGGTGGACATCGTCACCGGCGACCGCGACCTGTACCAGCTGGTGGACGACGCGCGCGGGATCCGGGTGCTGTACCCGCTGAAGGGCGTGGGCACGCTGCAGCTGACCGACGAGGCGGTGCTGCGCGAGAAGTATGGCGTCGACGGGCGCGGGTACGCGGATCTGGCGCTGCTGCGCGGCGACCCGAGCGACGGCCTGCCGGGTGTGGCCGGGATCGGCGAGAAGACGGCCGCGAAGCTGCTCGCCGAGTTCGGCGACCTGGCCGGGATCATGGCGGCCGTGGACGACCCGCGGGCGAAGCTCACGCCGTCGCAGCGCAAGCGGCTCACCGAGGCCCGGCCGTACGTCGCGGTCGCGCCGAAGGTGGTGCGGGTGGCCGGTGACGTGCCGCTGCCGGACGTCGACACCACCCTGCCGCACGTGCCGCGCGACCCGGCGGCGCTGGAGCAGCTGGCCGCGCGGTGGGGGCTCGGCGGCTCCCTGCAGCGGCTGCTGACCACGCTCGCCGAGTGATCCGGTTGGGAATGTTCCGGCAAAGGTCTCTCATCCGGCGCTCAGGAAAGAGGTGTTGACTCGGAGCGAGGTGCTAACTTAGGTAAACCTAACCATTCCCCAGGAGGTCGTGATGGCAGAGCGTCCGGGACGAAAGCCGCGCAAGGCCCGTATCGCCCATGTGATCCGTACCGAGCGCCTGACCCCGTACATGCAGCGGGTGGTGCTCGGCGGCGAGGGCCTGGCCGACTTCGCGGCGGACACCTGCACCGACCACTATGTGAAGCTGCTCTTCGGCCCCGAGGGCGTGACCTACCCCGAGCCCTTCGACCTGGAGCGGATCCGTGCCGAGTTCCCGCGGGAGCAGTGGCCGGTGACCCGGACGTACACCGTGCGCGCCTGGGATCCCGAACACCGGGAGCTGACCTTGGACTTCGTCGTCCACGGCGACGAGGGCCTGGCCGGACCGTGGGCCACCCGGGTGCAGCCGGGCGAGACCGTGCGCTTCATGGGCCCCGGCGGCGCCTACGCCCCCGACCCGGCCGCCGACTGGCATCTGTTCGCCGGTGACGAGAGCGCGCTGCCCGCGATCGCGCGATCCCTGGAGGCGCTGCCCGCCGGCGCCCGCGCCCACGCCTTCGTGGAGGTGTCCGGCCCGGGCGAGGAGCAGAAGATCGACTCCGAGGTGGAGGTCGTCTGGCTGCACCGCGGGGACCGGCCGGTCGGCGAGGCACTCGTGGAGGCCGTGCGCGCCCTGGAGTTCCCGCAGGGCCGGGTGCACGCGTTCGTGCACGGCGAGGCGGGGTTCGTGAAGGAACTGCGCCGGCTGCTGCGGGTCGAGCTGGACGTCCCGCGCGAGGACCTGTCGATCTCCGGCTACTGGCGCCTCGGGCACAACGAGGACGGCTGGCAGGCCTCCAAGCGGGACTGGAACGCCCGTGTCGAGGCCGAGCAGGAGAGCGGCGCGGCGGCGGCCTGAGCGTTCGTCAGGGCGCCGTCTCGTTGATCTTGCCGAACGGGATGTGCACGCTGGGCGTGGTCCGTGACGTGCTCTGCAGGTGCGTCACCTGGTCGTCGAAGAAGATGTGCGGGTCCAGCACCCTCATGACCGCGCCCTTGTCGATGCCACCGAGGAAGAAGGCGTCGTTGACCCGGACGCCCCACTGCTTGAGGCTGTTGACGGCGCGCTCGTGGGCGGGGGCGTTGCGCGCGGTCACGATGGAGACACGGACCCGGACCGCGTAGTCCGGATCGCCCTTCCGCCGCTCCTCCTCACGCCGCTGTATCCGGTTCACCCCGGCGAGGAAGTCCCGCAGCGGACCGGGGTCGTGCGGGGTCGCCGCGTTACGGGCCTCGTGTGCGCGGAACTCCTCCAGCCCGTCGGCCTGGTACACCCGCTCGGCGGCGTCACTGGCGAGCACCCCGTCGAAGTCGAACGCGATCCGCAGCTCGCGGTCGGCGAGGTCGTCCGGGTACGCCGCCCCCAGGACGTGTCCCGCGGGCAGTCCGGCGGCGACGGCCTCCCGCACGTCGTCACCGTCCGCGGAAAGGAACAGCGACATGTTCAGCGCGGGCATGAACTTGTACGGGGACCGGCCCTGCGTGAAGACGGCCCGGCTGATCGCGAGCCCGTGTGCCTGGATCGACCGCATGACCCGCAGACCGGTGTCCGGGTCGTTGCGGGACAGGATGATGACCTCGACGAGCGGATCTCCCGGCGCGCCGAGGTCGTTCAGCGACAGCAGCCTGCGGATGAACGCGAAGGCGACCCCGGGCCGCAGCGTGTCGTCCAGGTGCTCCTCCTGGTGCGCCCGGTAGGTCTCCTCGCCCTGCTCACGGAAGACCGCGTCCGACTCCCGCAGGTCGAACAGGGCGCTGGAGGCGACACCGACGACGAGTCGGTTCGCGAGATCGTAGGCCGGCATGCCCTACATCCTCACATCGGCCCGTACGCGTGCGTGGAGGTGCATGTCGTGCCAGCCGTCGGGGTGGAGCAGGGCGCTGCGCTTGGTGCCCTCCAGGGCGAAGCCGGCCTTCACGGCGACGCGGCAGGATGCCGCGTTGGCGACGGCGTGCAGGAGTTCGAGGCGGTGGAAGCCGATCTCCTCGAACGCCCAGCGGGACAGGGCGGTGGTGGCCCGCAGCGCGACACCCCGCCCGCGGGCCCGGGCCACCGTCCAGTACGCGACCTCGGCACAGCCGTCGCCCAGCACGATCTCACGCAGCGCGACCCGCCCCAGCAGTTCCCCGGTGTCCGCGTCCACCACCGCCCACTGGGCCTGGCGCTCGCCCTCCCAGTCGCTCTGCCACCGTGTGATCCACTCGGCGACCTCCTCCTCGGAGTCGGCCGACCTGATGTGCCACTGGTGCATCAACGGATCCTGGAAGGCGGCGTGTACGGCGGGCGCATCCTCGGCCCGCCACGGGCGCAGCAGCAGACCGTCGCCGGGAAGGGCGGGCTGGGGCGTGCGGGCGAGGGTCCCGGCGGGCACGACCGGGCTGGTGAGATACGGCATGACCCTCATCCTGTCGGCCGCGGGGGCGGCGGCGCACCCGCTTTCCGCCTCGTACCCTTGACCCCGATGAGACGCCGTACCCCTGCCCCGCCCGCCCCGCTCCCCCAGATCGACGGTGTCGACCCGGTGCGGGTGCGGCTGCCGCACGACGGGACGTGGGCCACCGTGCGGGAGCACCTGGTGGCGCGGCTGACGGGGGCCCCGCCCGGGATGGTCGAGTCGATGTTCGGCGCGGGGCGGGTCGTCGGCGCCGACGGGCGTGCGGTGGCACCGGATGCGCCGTACGTGCCGGGGATGTTCGTCTGGTTCCACCGCGAGCTGCCCGCGGAGGTGCCGGTGCCGTTCCCGGTGGAGGTGGTGTACCGGGACGACCACGTCGTCGTGGCCGACAAGCCGCACTTCCTCGCCACGACCCCGCGCGGCACGCACGTGGCCGAGACCGTGCTGGCCCGGCTGCGCCGCGAGCTGGGCATACCGACGCTGACCGCCGCCCACCGGCTGGACCGGCTGACGGCGGGGCTGGTGCTGTTCACCGTGCGCCCCGAGGAGCGCGGCGCGTACCAGTCCCTCTTCGCGGCCCGGCGGGTGCGCAAGGAGTACGAGGCGGTCGCCCCCTACGACCCCACGCTGGTGCTTCCCCGGACCGTGCGCAGCCGGATCGTGAAGGAGCGCGGGGTGCCGGCGGCCCGGGAAGTCGAGGGCGAGCCGAACGCCGAGACCTGGGTGGAGCCGGCCGGGCACCGGGGCGCGCTCGCCCGGTACCGGCTCGTCCCGGCGACCGGGCAGACCCATCAGCTGCGGGTGCATCTGAACGCGCTCGGCGTGCCCATCCTCGGCGATCCGCTGTATCCGGAGGTGACCGCCCCGGTGCCGGCCGGTGACTTCCGGCGCCCGCTGCAACTGCTCGCCCGGAGACTGGAGTTCACCGACCCGGTCACCGGCACGGAGCACACGTTCGTCAGCAGACGTGCGCTCCGCGCCTGGTCGTCCTACGAGGCCTGGGCCGGCGGAAGCTGAGCGGAGCGGTTCGTCACTCGCCCCGCCACCAGTGCAGCAGCCGCCGCCAGAGGCCACGCGGCCGGGCCGGTTCCGGTGCCGGCTGGTAGGGCTGGGGCACGGCGGGCGCCGGCTCGGCGGCCGGGGCCCGCTGGGCGGTGCGCGGCGGCCCGTCCTGCCGGGTGGAGAACTGCGACGGGACGGCCAGGGGCCGGGGCGGGCCGTCGACGTCCTGCTGCGGCTTCGGCTCGAAGCGCACGGGCAGCGACACCAGGTGCCGGGAGGCGATGGACGAACGCCAGCGCAACTCCTCCTCCGCACAGTCGAGCTGGATGTCGGGCAGCCGCATCAGCAGCGCGTCGACGCCGACGTCGGCGATGGCACGGCCGATGTCCTGACCGGGGCACTCGTGCGGTCCGCCGCCGAACGCGAGGTGGGAGCGGTTGCCCTGCATGCTCGCGGACAGGTCCGGGCGGATGCGCGGGTCGAGGTTGCCCGGCGCGGGCGCGAAGAGCAGGCCGTCGCCCTTGCGGATGCGCTGTCCGCCCAGCTCGGTGTCCTGCTTGGCGTAGTAGCCGAGGACGGTGCTGAACGGCGGCTCGTCCCACAGGGACTGCTCGATCGCCTCCGGCACGGTCATCTGGCCGCCGCTGAGCTGGGCGCGGAAGCCCGGCTCGGTGAGGACCATGCGCAGCGCGTTGGCGAGGAGGTTCGCGGTGGCCTCGTAGGCCGCGAAGAGGACGAGCCGCAGGTGCTCGCGGACCTCGTCGTCGCTGAGTCCGGCCGGGTGGGTGACGAGATGGCTGGTGAAGTCGTCCTCGGGCCGGGCGCGGCGCCGGGTGGTGAGCCGGCTGAGCGCGTCCATGACGTAGGCGTGGCTCTGGATGGCGGTCTCGGTGCCCTTCAGGGCGTCCCGCGCGGCCTGCACCATCCGGTCGTTGTACTCCTCGGCCATGCCGAGGATCTCGCACATGACGGCCATCGGCAGATGCTCGGCGAACTGGGAGACCAGGTCGGCCCGGCCGCGTTCGCAGAAGCTGTTGACCAGGCCCTGGGTGTAGCGGCCGATGTGGCGGCGCATGCTGCGGTGGTCGATGGTCCCCATGGCCGCGGTGACCGCCGCGCGCAGCCGCTGGTGCTCGTCGCCCTCGGCGTGCGAGCAGATCGGCTGCCAGGCGATGTGCGGCATGAGCGGGTGGTCGGGCTTGACCATGCCGTCGGCCAGCGGGCTCCAGATCCGGCTGTCACGGGTGTAGAGGGAGGGACTGCGCACCAGGTGCAGGTTCTCGGCGTGTCCGAGGACCACCCACATGGGGACGTCGTCGTGGAGCAGTACGGGCGCCACGGAGCCGTACTGCTCCCGCAGCCGCTCGTAGAGGTCGCCCAGGTCCTGCGCGTCGGGGCCGTAGAGCCGCCGCAGGCCGCCGGGACCGAGGCCGTGCGCGGGGCAGCCCGGCGGCGGGAGGGGGGTGGGGTCGGTGTCGGTCAGGGAGGTGGGTTCAGACGTCACGGTGTCGCTCCGGAACGGAAAGGGTGTGGGGGTCGGTCGGCTGCGGGTCAGGTGAGGGCGCCGGTCAGGGCGATCGAGTGCAGGAAGCGCGTCAGGGTCATCAGGACGTCCTTGCTGGAGGCCCGGCGGCGTACGTCGCACTCGATGATCGGGATCTCCGGGGTCAGGTCGAGCGCGGTGCGCAGTTCCTCGATCGGGTAGCGGGGCGCGTCGGGGAAGGTGTTGACGGCGACGACGAAGGGCACGCCGCGTTCCTCCAGCCGGCCCATGACGTCGAAGCTGACCTCCAGACGACGGGTGTCGACGAGGACCACCGCGCCGAGGGCGCCCTCGAACAGGCCGTTCCACAGGAACCAGAAGCGCTCCTGGCCGGGGGTGCCGAAGAGGTAGAGCACCAGCTTGTCGGTGATGCTGATGCGGCCGAAGTCCATGGCCACGGTGGTGGCGGTCTTGGATTCGGAGCCGTAGTTGTCGTCCACGCCGATACCGGCCTGGGTCATGGTCTCTTCGGTGGTCAGCGGTCTGATGTCGCTGACGGAGCCGACCATGGTGGTCTTGCCGACACCGAAGCCGCCCACGATCACGATCTTCACCGCGGCCTGGGCCGTGTGCGGCAGATGGTCCTCGGTGCGTGGGCCGGGGATGGTGTCAGAGCCGTTGAAGTCCATGCATCACCGCTTCGAGGAGTGAACGGTCGGGTACGGCCCGACGGACGACCGGGGCGCGCACCTGCACCAGTTCGGCCGTGATCAGCTCGGTGATCAGGACGGTCATCGCGCTGAACGGCAGGTTCAGGTAGGCCGACAGCTCGGCCACGGACAGGGGGTTGGCACAGAGCCGCAGGACGGCGGCCTGCTCCGGGGAGGCGGCCGGCTGGGGCGCGTCGCGCGCCACGATCAAGGTCACCAGGTCGAGTTCGGCGCGTGCGCCGTCCTCGGATCCGGCGACGGTGTACAGCCGCTCGGGGTTCTTGGGCTCGGCCTCGCCGTCCTCCGGTGGGGGTGCGGGCGGCTTGGGAGGCGGTGGGGGCTTCGGCTCACGCCGTTTGCGTCGTGGAGGAGTCATACGGTCTGCCCGTTCCGCCGGGGCGGACTGGTGAGGTGGGCGCCGATCCGTACGACGAGGTCGCGCATCATGCCGCTCATCCGGCCCGGTTCGCAGGTCACGTCGGCGAGTACGGCGAGGTAGGCGTTGTCGCCGGCGTTCATCAGGTAGAAGTAGCCGCCCTCGATCTCGAAGACGACGACCTTCATGTCACCGGCGCCGGGGAGCTCCTTGATGATGGCGCCGGCGAGGCTCTGCACGCCCGCGCAGGCGGCGGCCACCCGGTCGGCGGCGTCGGGGTCGCCGCCGTAGCGGGCGATGCGCAGTCCGTCTGCGGAGAGGACCACGATCATCTCGATGCCCGGCACGCCGTCATTGAGCTGCTTGAGCATCCAGTCGATGTTGCCTCGCTGCTGGATCACGTGAGGTCCCTCTCGTCGTCGGCCTCGGGGGCGCCCTCGACGGGCTCGTCCGCGTAGTCGTGGAGTAGGTGTACGTACTTTTCCGGGTGCCGCGTGAAGTCGGTCAGTTCGGGCCCGGTGGCGTCCTCGGGCATGCCCTTGCGCAGGCCGTTCCAGAAGTCCTCGATGCCCTGGCCGATCGGCCGCTCCCTGAGCTTCTTGATCTCGGGGTCCAGCTCGGGCTCGCGCTTCGGTTCGGACCTGGTCTGCGACCAGATGGTGGGCCTGCCCTCGCGCTCGGCCCGCTCGACCTCCGCCGCTTCGGCGAGGCGCTGGCTCAGCGGGGTCTTCATCCGGCTGCGGCGCTGTGGCAGTCCGCCCGCCGTCCACTCGGTGACCTCGGGTACGTCGTCCTCCATGGTGATCCCGGCGGGGATCTTCGGGCTGGTGGGACGGCGCCTCTTCGGCGGGCGCTTGGGACCCTCCACGGCGCCGAGCGCGGGCACGGGCGCGCCGGTGGCGCCGATGCCGTGGGCGGCCCCGACACCGGGTTCGGTGGTGGTCATGACGCGCGGCACGATGAGGATCGCGCGGACGCCGCCGTAGGCGGAGGCGCGCAGCGAGACCTCCATGTCGAAGAACTTGCACAGCCGGCCGACGACGGCGAGGCCCAGACGCGGGTTCTCGCCCAGGTTGTGGGCGTCGTCGCCGTTCTTGGCGTCCTCGATCATCTGCTCGATGCGGGCGCGGGACTCCTCGCTGAGGCTGACACCCGCGTCCTCGATCTCGATGGCGATGCCGGCCTGCACCTCGGCGGCGGTGACGTGCACCTTGGTCGAGGGCGGCGAGTAGCGGGTGGCGTTGTCGAGGAGTTCGGCGGCGGCGTGGATGACCGGCTCGACCGCGGTGCCCTTGATGTTGATGTTGACGATCGAGTTCAGCTCGATACGGCGGTACTCGAGGATGCGCGACATGGCGCCGCGCAGGGTGCTGTAGAGGGAGACCGGCAGGGGCCACTGGCGGCCGGGGCGGCCGCCGCCGAGGACGGCGATGGTGTCGGCGAGGCGGCCGATCAGCGAGGTGCCGTGGTCGATGCGCAGCAGGTCGTCGAAGACCTCGGGATTGCGGCCGTGGTCCTCCTCCATCTCCCGCAGTTCGTTGGACTGCTGGTGGACGATGGCCTGGACACGGCGGGCGATGCTCACGAAGGAGCGCTCGGTGGCGTCGCGCATGTTGATCTCGTGGTCGGCGCCGCGCAGCGCGACACGGAACATCTCGCGGTAGATCTCGGGCAGGACGCGCAGTTCGGGGTCCGCGTCGTAGGCCTGGACCAGCACGTCGCGCAGCGGCAGTCCGGCGCGCAGCAGCTGCAGGCCGTACGGGATGACGTCGGTGGCGAAGCGCGCGATCAGCTGGTCATGGGCGGCGAGCCGGTGCTCCAGATACGCGGTGTGACGGGCGTACTCGGCCTGATGCTCGCGCAGCCTGCGCCCTCGGCGGGCGGCCTCCGCGCCCGTGGCGAGGACCAGCAGCAGGGCCAGTGCCCCGAGCACGCCGACGGCGATCCGGGCCGAGGCGGGCGCCAGGGCGACGGCGGCGCCGGTCGCGGCGGCCATCAATATGGCGGGCGGCAACAGCACGCGCGCATAGGGACGTTCACGGCCGCCGGGAGGCTTCTGAACACTCACCATGGATGCCTTCTGAGACGAATCGGCTGGGTGTCGGGGGAGCTTTTGGGGGGAAGGTTCATGGAACTGTCGGGATCTGTCGCACGTTTGGGAACAAGCGCACGAATTGCCTCAACTCGGTGCGCCGCGGGCGAGCTTAGTCCGACCGGATCATCGCCGTGTCATATTCGGCAAGCACCTGAAATCACCCCGACAGCAGGAGTACTCTCGGCTTATTTACACGCTGGGCTGCCATTCGAACACGTTCGGTCACGATGTACGGGCATACGAAAGTGACTCACCGTAATAAGTGAAAGGGGGGGCCGAAAACGGCCCCCCTCCGGCACCCGGCAGGTGCAGGTCACCCCACCGACGAGTAGGCGACCACACCCCGCAGCAACTGGTCCACGGCCTTGCGCGCGGCCTTGGCCACGGTCGAGCCCTCCGCGGGAGCCGCCGCGGAGATCTGGCCCAGCACGTCGATGACCTGCTTGCACCACCGCACGAAGTCCCCCGCGGGCATGTCCGCCTCGCGCAGCACCTCGTCGAGCGCCGTGCCGGAGGCCCACATGTAGGCGGCCCAGGCGAAGCCGAGATCCGGTTCCCGCTGTCCGACGCCCTCGGTCTGGTTGATCCGGAAATCCTCCTCCAGGCCGTCGAGCCGGCCCCAGATCCGGACCATCTCACCGAGCGCGGCCTTCGCCTTGCCCGAGGGCAGCTTGGGTGCCATCGCGTCGTCGCCGACGCGTGCCTCGTACACCAACGCCGATACGCACGCGGCGAGTTCGGCCGGGCTGAGTCCCTCCCAGACCCGCTCGCGCAGGCACTCGCTGGCCAGCAGGTCGAGTTCGCCGTAGAGCCGGGCGAGGCGCTTGCCGTGCTCGGTGACCTCGTCGGCGCGCAGATAGTCCAGCTCGGTCAGCAGGGCCACGATCCGGTCGAAGGTGCGCGCGATGGTGTTCGTACGGCCCTCGATGCGGCGCTCCAGCTGCGAGGTGTCCCTGAGCAGCCGGTGGTAGCGCTCGGCCCAACGGGCGTGGTCCTCACGGTCGTCGCAACCGTGGCAGGGGTGCGCCCGGATCGCGGTCCGCAGCCGGGCGATCTCGCGGTCGTCGGCGGCCTGCGAGCGCTTCTTGCGGGCCCGCTCCGGAGGGATGTGCCCGGCTTTGGTGCGCAGCGCGGAGGCGAGGTCGCGGCGGGACTGCGGCGAGCGCGGGTTGAAGGACTTCGGGATCCGCATCCGGTCCAGCGGTTCGACCGGCACCGGGAAGTCCATCGACGCCAGCCGCTTGACCTGCCGCTCGGCGGTCAGCACCAGCGGGCGCGGGCCGTCGTGGTGGTCGAAGCCGCGGTGGCCGTTGGAACGGCCGGCGGGCAGACCGGGATCGAGTACCAGCGCCAGACCGGCGTACTTGCCGGTGGGCACGTGGATGACGTCGCCCGGCTTGAGCTTCTCCAGGGCGACGGCGGCCTCGGCGCGCCGCTGGTTCGCGCCCTGCCGGGCCAGTTCGGTCTCCCGGTCCTTCAGCTCGCGGCGCAGCCGCGCGTACTCCTCGAAGTCGCCGAGGTGGCACGTCATGGAGGCCTTGTAGCCGGACAGGCCCTCCTCGTTGCGCTGGACCTGGCGGGAGATCCCGACGACCGACTTGTCGGCCTGGAACTGCGCGAAGGAGGTCTCCAGCAGCTCCCGCGAGCGGTGCCGGCCGAACTGCTCGACCAGGTTGACCGCCATGTTGTACGACGGCTTGAAGCTGGAGCGCAGCGGGTACGTGCGGGTGCCCGCGAGACCGGCGAGGTGCTCGGGGCTCATCCCGCGCTGCCACAGCACGACGGCGTGGCCCTCGATGTCGATGCCCCGGCGTCCCGCACGGCCCGTCAACTGGGTGTACTCGCCCGGCGTGATGTCGGCGTGCTGCTCGCCGTTCCACTTGACGAGCTTCTCCAACACCACCGAGCGGGCGGGCATGTTGATGCCGAGGGCGAGGGTCTCGGTCGCGAACACCGCCTTGACCAGGCCGCGTACGAACAGTTCCTCGACGACCTCCTTGAAGGTCGGCAGCATGCCCGCGTGGTGGGCGGCGATGCCCCGCTCCAGGCCCTCCAGCCATTCGTAGTAGCCGAGGACGTGCAGGTCCTCGGTCGCGATGTGGGCCGTGCGCTCCTCGACGAGGGCGCGGACCCGGTCCCGCGCCTCCTCGTCGTTGAGCCTCAGGCCCGCGTACAGGCACTGCTGGACGGCGGCCTCGCAGGCGGCGCGGCTGAAGATGAAGGTGATGGCCGGCAGCAGGCCCTCGGAGTCCAGGCGCTCGATGACCTCGGGCCGGCCCGGAGTCCACACCCGCGAACGCTGTCTGCGCTCGCGCTCCCGGTCGGCCTCGCGCATCGCCCGGCCGCGCCTGCGGTCCTGGTACGACGGTCTCGTCGCCTCCATCCGGGCCAGGCGGGTGAGGTCGGGGTTGACGGCCTTCTTGTGGCCCTCGCCCTCCTCGAACAGGTCGTACATCCTCCGCCCCGCGAGCACGTGCTGGAACAGCGGCACGGGCCGGTGCTCGGAGACGATCACCTCGGTGTCGCCGCGGACGGTGTCGAGCCAGTCACCGAACTCCTCGGCGTTGGACACGGTCGCCGACAGCGACACCAGGGTCACCGACTCGGGCAGGTGGATGATCACCTCTTCCCAGACGGCGCCGCGGAAGCGGTCGGAGAGGTAGTGCACCTCGTCCATGACCACGTAGCCGAGGCCGAGGAGGGTCTGAGAGCCGGCATAGAGCATGTTCCGCAGGACCTCGGTGGTCATCACGACCACCGGAGCCTCGGAGTTCACGCTGTTGTCGCCGGTCAGCAGGCCGACCTTCTGGGTGCCGTAGCGGCGGCACAGGTCGGCGTACTTCTGGTTGGACAGCGCCTTGATGGGTGTCGTGTAGAAACACTTCTTGCCCTGTTCGAGGGCGAGGTGGACGGCGAACTCGCCCACGATCGTCTTGCCCGAGCCGGTGGGGGCGGCCACCAGTACGCCCTTCCCCGCCTCGAGTGCCTGGCAGGCCTCGATCTGGAAGGGGTCGAGGCCGAAGTCGTACATCTCGCGGAAGGACGCGAGCGCGGTGGCCTGCTCGGCTGCCCGCCTGCGGGCTGCCGCGTACCGCTCGGCCGGTGAGAGGTCCTCTGTCATCGTGCTTTCGAGCGTACCGGGCCCCACTGACAACAGGACGATCATTATCCGGAACGTGGGCTGATCGACCAGGACGGACCGGCACACGCCGATGCCCCCGCCCAGCCGGGCGGGGGCATCGTGTGCGCTGGGGACGAGACCGGCTCAGGTCACGTCGTCGTAGCCGTTGACCCGGTCCGGGCTCGCCTGCTCGGGCAGGGCCCGGCTCGCGGGGACGGGCTCGATATCGCCGATGTCCTCGGGGGTGAGGTCAAGCTCGGAGGCCTCGTCGTCGTCGGGACCCTCCGCCTCGCGGCGGCGCTTGCGCTTGTCGTTCGCCAGCGAGAACAGCACCGCGCCGAAGTACAGCACCCAGATCGGCCCGGCGAGGGCCAGCATGGACAGCGGGTCGGTGCTCGGCGTGGCCACGGCCGCGAAGACCGTGATGCCGAGGATCATCCCGCGCCACCAGCCGAGCATGCGCTGGCCGCTCAGTACCCCGGTGAGATTGAGCATGATCAGCAGCAGCGGCAGCTCGAAGGAGAGACCGAAGACGATCACCATGCGCGTGACCAGCTGGAGCAGGTCGTCCAGTGGCAGCAGGTTCTTGATGTTGCCGTTCGGCGTGAAGTCGATCAGCACCTTCGCGGTGGTCGGCAGCACCTTGTACGCGAAGAAGGCGCCCGCGAAGAACAGCGGGGCGCCGGTGAAGACGAAGGCGTAGGCGTACTTCTTCTCGTGCCGGTGCAGGCCCGGCGCGACGAACGCCCACAGCTGGTAGAGCCAGATCGGCGACGCGGTCACGACGCCCGCCATCAGCGAGACCTGCAGGGCCAGCGTGAACGGGGCGAGGAGCCCGTTGATGGTGATCTCCGCACACTGGTGCTTGCCCGAGGACTTCGCCAGTTGTTCGAAGGTCTCTGCGCAACCGACCGAGTCGAGGATCGGCTTGGTCAGGAAGTTGATGATGTCGTTGTAGAAGAAGGCGGCGACGATCGTCACGACGACGATGGCCAGCAGCGCCTTGGCGAGCCGGTTGCGGAGCTCACGAAGGTGATCCGCAAGAGGCATCCGCCCCTCGGGATCCTTCTCCTTCTTGCGGGCAGACTTGAGCAACCCACGTCCTCATCTCGTGCGGCGGGCCGGGAACTTCCGGGCCCGCGTCAGCGCTGGGTGGTGTCCGTCGGCTCGTTGACCGGGCGCGAGCTGGTCACGTCGCCGGGGGCCGCCTGGATGGTGCGCTGGGCCGGAGGCTGCTCGTTGGAGGCGGGCGCCTGGGCGGAGGCGTTGGACTCCTCCTTCATCGCCTTGGCCTCGCTCTTGAGGATCCGCGCGGACTTGCCGAGCGAGCGGGCCATGTCCGGAAGCTTCTTCGCGCCGAACAGCAGGACGATGACGACGAGGATGAGAATGATCTCGGGGGCTCCGAGCCTTCCGAACATAAGTCTTTACCTTCTCACCGAGGCGGCTGGGGTGGGATGCTGTCCGACCAGTCGGACATGTGTCCGATGGTCGTGCTGCCAGCGATCGTAACGCTCAGGGGTAAACGTGAGGCAATCCCCGTGCGTACTCCCGGTCCACGGTGCGGGCCTCGTTCTCCACACCGCGACAAGCAGCGTACCTGGCGCAATGGTCGGCGTGACAGGGCGAAGTGCCACAAAGCGCGTGCGTCGCGGGGCTCACAGGCGTCCGCCTGCTCTCACCGGGCGTCCACGGCCCCGGCCGCGCTGACGGCCGCCCGCTCCAGGTCCTCCGCCGCCCTGTTGATCCGGCGCGCCGAGTCCGTGACCTGCTGGCCGAGGCGCCGCGCCTGCACAAAGACCCGGACGGCGAGCACCCCCAGCACTGCGAGACCCAGGAAACCCAGCGCTACCGCGAACATCGGCCAGAACATGACGTCGAGCCTAGACGGTGGAGTGCAGCCGGAGCGTGCTGACCCCGCCGCCGGTGAGCAGCGCGACGATGCGTTCCCCGGCGGGCTTGCGAACGGCGGCGCCGCAGTCGGGGCAGGTGAAGGAGTAGAACGTCGTCCGGCTGGTGGCGCCGATGGCGAGGCGCAGCGCGCTCGCGGCGAGCTCGAAGCGGCCCCGGCAGTCCGGGCAGCCCGCCTTGAACACCACGGGGGCCACTCTTCTCATCCCGGCGAAGGCGGCCGCCACCGTCATCTCACCCGCACGCTCGCTCACAGGCCTCGCTCCCTCTCCTGTCGTTCGCCAAGGCGCCGCTGGAAGTGCCACACGGTCTGCCGTCCCGCGTCTCACGGCGCAGCCGGACGCAGCCCCGCGCCCCCTGGGCACGGCCTCACTGCCCGGAGCCGGCCGGCTGCGCCACGTCATACGCCGCCAGGGCCTCCCGGGCCGCCCTGCGGGCGCTGTCGGCCAGCTCCGGCGGGGAGACGATCCGGCCGTCGCGGCCGAGCCGCAGCGCCAGCCGGCGCAGAGAGGCCGGATCGGGGGTGCGCAGAGTGATACGCAGCCCGCCCTCGGGAAGCTCATCGGCGCTGTCGTGGGGGTAGTACTCGGCCACCCAGCGACCGCCCGGGCCGACCTCCACGACGACCTCAGGGTCCTCGGCGGCCGGCTGCACCAGGGCCTCGGAGAGGTCCCGCAGCTCTATCTCGGGCGGTGCGGACGGCTCGTCCAGGATCCTGATCTCCGCGACCCGGTCGAGCCGGAAGGTACGCCGGGCCTCGGAGCGGCGGCACCAGGCCTCCACATAGGTGTGACCGACGCTGACCAGGCGGATGGGATCGATCTCCCGCTCGGTGACCTCGTCACGGGCCGGGGAGTAGTAGCGGATCCACAGCCGGCGGCGCTCGGAGATCGCCCGGTCCACGTCGGCGAAGACGCCGCCCTCGGACTCGAAGGTCACCGACAGCCGCGCGCTGGCGCCGGCGGCCTCACCCGCGGCGGCCTCCACCTTGGCGGTGGCCCGCAGCAGTGCCTGCCGGTCGCCCTCGCGCAGGCCCGGCAGGGTCGCCACCGCGCGGGCGGCCACCAGCAGGGCCGTGGCCTCGTCGGCGGCGAGCCGCAGCGGCTCGGCCGCCTCCTCGCCGAGCGCGGCCGGATTGTGCCACCAGATGCGCTCGCCGTCGGTGTCGATGTCCAGCAGATCGCCGCCGCGGAAGCTGGTGCCGCACATCGGCAGCAGATCGAGGTCGGCGACCAGCTCGTCCTCGGTGATGCCGAAGGCGCGCGCCACGTCCGCGATCCGCGCGCCGGGACGCTCCCTGAGATAGGTCACCAGGGAGAGCATCCGCCGGGTCTGGTCGATGGCGTTCACGGGCCTGACCGGTTTTCCTGCCACAGTCCTGCTCCCCCTCTCAGCCCTTGGCCACGGCACGCAGCCGGTCCACCACGTCCGCGCGCAGCTCGGCCGGCTCCAGGACCACCACGTCCGGCCCGAACTCCACCAGCCAGGCGTCCAGGCCGTGCCCATACGGAATCTCCAACTCGTCCCAGCCGTCGCCGAGTTCCCGGACCTGGGTGGCCTTCGCCCGAAGGGGGTAACCGGCTCCGGAGCGCAGCCGGATCAGGGCCGTACCGTCGGCGATCTCGCCCGCCCAGCTCGCCACGGTCTCGCGCACCGTGACGACGTCGGGCACCGGAGCGGTGAAGCCCGTACCGCGCGAGCGCACCCGGCCGGTGATCCGGGACAGCCGGAAGACCCGCTCGGCGCCCCGGTCCCGGTCGAATCCGGCCAGGTACCAGTGGCCGCGCCAGCACTCCAGCGCCCACGGCTCCACATGCCGGGGTTCGGGGTGGACGGCGGAGGCCTTGCGGTAGTCGAAGACGACCGGGCGGCGGTCCCGGCAGGCCAGCATCAGGGGCTCGAAGGCGGCCTCGTGCACCGGGATCCGGGGTTCCAGCGCACCGTGCGCCTCATAGGGGTCGACGTCCTCGGGGAGTCCCGCGGCGCGCAGCTTCTGCAGGGCTCCGCTGGCGGCACCGGCGAGCCGGGCCTGCTGCCACACCTTCGCGGCCAGGCCGAGCGCCGCGGCCTCCTCGGCGTCCAGGGTGATGGGCGGCAGGCGGTTGCTGTCGCGGCGCGCGAGATAGCCGGTCTCGCCGTCCAGGTTCTCGACGGTCTCGATGACCAGGCCCAGCTCGCGCAGGTCGTCCTTGTCCCGCTCGAACATCCGGTTGAAGGAGTCGTCGGAGCCGGCCGCGCCCCGTTCGGGCCTGGCGGCCTCCACGTAGGCCTCGATGGAATCGCGCAGCTCGCGCTTGCTGAGCGGCCGCCGTGTGCCGAGCAGACACAGCGCGAGGTTCATCAGCCGCTCAGCCTTGGCAATGGCCATCGACGCCCTTCGCCTTTCCTCTGGTGCTTACGAGCGATGACCGTACCGCTCCGCAGTGCGGTGGCAAAGCCGAGGGCCCATGCCCGAGCAGGCATGGGCCCCAGGTGATCGGATCCGGTCGGACCCGGCCGGTCCGTGAGAGGTGGACCAGGCCGGCCCGATCCGGTGCGGACCGGCCGGGATCAGACGCCGAGCAGGTCCACCACGAAGATCAGCGTCTCGCCCGGCTTGATCGCCGGGGTCGGGCTCTGGTCGCCGTAGGCGAGGTGGGCGGGGATGGTCAGCTGGCGGCGGCCGCCGACCTTCATGCCCTGCACACCCCGGTCCCAGCCGGCGATGACACGGCCGGCACCCAGCGGGAAGCGGAACGGGGCGCCCCGGTTCCAGCTGGCGTCGAACTCCTCGCCGGTGCTGAAGGAGACACCCACATAGTGGACGGTGACGGTCTGGCCCGCCTGCGCCACCGGCCCGTCGCCCTCCCAGATGTCCTTGATCTCGAGGTCCGCCGGGGGCTGGCCGCCCGGGAAGTCGATCTCGGGCTTCTCGATGCTCACGTCAAAAGCTCCTGCTTGTGTACGACACGAAACGCGGACAGTCTTTCATCTCCGCAGGCCCGCCGCCCGCCGCCCGCCACGGACACCGCCCGCTACATCGCCGCGAGGATGTCCACCGTGAACACCAGCGTCGCACCCTTCTTGACCACACCACCGCTCGGCGGGGTGTTGCCGTAGCCCAGCTCCGGCGGCACCACGACCAGCACCCGGCTGCCGACCTTCTTCCCGGTCAGCCCCTGCGCCAGACCCTTGACCGCCTGCTGCATCTGCTCCAGCGAGAACTCGGCGAGCCGGCCCGAACCGTACGTCCGCTGGAACGTCTTGCCGCCGTCCCACACCAGCCCCTGGAACTGGCACAGCACCGCCTGGTCCGCCCTCAGCTCCGGGCCGTCACCCTCCAGGACATAGGTCGAGACCAGCTTCTTCGGCGGGGCCGTCTTCGGAACGGTCACGGTGGGCACGTTGCCGTCCGTGTTGGTGGCCACCTTGGGCAGCGCGGCGTCGCTCTGCGCGACCGGCTTGCCCTTGACCGAACTCTTCGAGTTGAACGAATCGATCACATCGATGACGAACACCAGCGTGTCCGTGCCCTTGATGCCCGCCCGCGAGTCACCCGACTTGCCGTAGCCCCAGGTGGGCGGCACCGCGATCGCGACACGGCTGCCGACCTTCCTGCCCGCCAGCGCATACCGCCAGCCGTCGATGACGCTGCCCTGGGCCAACTGCAGCACCAGCGGCCGCTTCTTGTCGTAGGAGTTGTCGAAGACCTTGCCGGTGTCCCAGATCTGACCCAGGTAGTTCGCCTGGACGAAGTCGTTCTCCGCGATCGTACGACCACTGCCCGCGATCAGCGTCTTCACCGCCAGGTTCTTCGACGGCTCACCCGCCCCCTTGGCCACGGTCGGCTTCTCACCGAACTTCGTGCCCGCCGTGATCGCCGGCAGCGGCCCCTCCACGATCTTCGGCGGAGGCGGCGCGGACACCGACGGCGACGGCGAGGCACTCGGCTTGCTGGAGGCGGACTTGCCGTCACCACAACCGGCGACAGTGACCAGTCCTGCGGGTACGGCGGCAAGGAGGAGGGAGCGTCGGCGCACGGAAGAGCCTCGTAATCGGTCGATCCTGTGATGGCGTGCGCGCAACTCTACGGCGTGAGAAGGGCGCCGTACGGGAAACGTACGACGCCCGTGTGGCGTTCCGGCACTTCACACCCGAAACGCTTGACTCACCCGCTTTCCCCTACATTCCGGCGATCAGCTTCTCCACCCGGTCGTCCACAGAACGGAACGGGTCCTTGCACAACACCGTGCGCTGCGCCTGGTCGTTGAGCTTCAGATGCACCCAGTCGACCGTGAAGTCCCTGCGCTGTTCCTGTGCCCGCCGGATGAAGTCACCGCGCAGCCGCGCACGAGTGGTCTGCGGCGGAACCGACTTGCCCTCGAAGATCTTCAAGTCGTTGCAGACCCGGGCCGCCTGACCCTTCTTCTCCAGCAGGTAGTACAGGCCACGACGGCGGTGGATGTCGTGGTAGGCGAGGTCTATCTGCGCGACCCGCGGATGCGACATGGTCATGTTGTTCTTGGCCCGGTACCGCTCGATGAGCTTGTACTTCATCACCCAGTCGATCTCGGTGGCGATCCGGTCGAGTTCCTCCGCCTCGATCGCGTCCAGCGTGCGGCCCCACAGCTCCAGCACCTGCGCGACCGTGCCCGTGCGGATACCGCGACGGTCGCAGAAGTCCACGGCCTTGTCGAAGTACTCGCGCTGCACTTCCAGGGCCGACGCCTCCCGCCCGCTGGCGAGACGCACCTTGCGGCGGCCGGTGATGTCATGGCTGACCTCACGGATCGCCCGGATCGGGTTCTCCAGGGTCAGGTCACGCATCACCGTGCCGGCCTCGATCATGCGCAGCACCAGGTCCGTGGCACCGACCTTGAGCAGCATCGTCGTCTCGGACATGTTCGAGTCACCGACGATGACGTGCAGCCGGCGGTAACGCTCCGCGTCCGCGTGCGGCTCGTCACGGGTGTTGATGATGGGCCTCGAGCGGGTCGTCGCCGACGACACACCCTCCCAGATGTGCTCCGCGCGCTGGCTGACGCAGTACACCGCGCCACGCGGCGTCTGCAGCACCTTCCCCGCCCCGCACAGCAGCTGCCGCGTCACCAGGAAGGGGATGAGGATGTCCGCGAGCCGGGAGAACTCCCCGTGCCGGGCCACCAGATAGTTCTCGTGGCAGCCGTAGGAGTTGCCCGCCGAGTCGGTGTTGTTCTTGAACAGGTAGACGTCGCCCGCGATTCCCTCCTCGTGCAGGCGTCGCTCCGCGTCCACCAGGAGTCCCTCGAGAATGCGCTCGCCGGCCTTGTCGTGGGTGACCAGTTCGATCACGTTGTCACATTCGGGTGTCGCGTATTCCGGATGTGAGCCCACGTCGAGATAGAGCCGGGCGCCGTTTCGCAGAAAGACATTGCTGCTGCGGCCCCATGACACGACACGGCGGAAGAGGTACCGCGCCACCTCGTCAGGAGACAGGCGCCGCTGTCCCCTGAACGTGCACGTGACGCCGTACTCGTTCTCCAGCCCGAAAATGCGGCGGTCCATGACTGAACATTACGCCCGATCCCCTGAGCTGAAACGGGGTTCGACAGCACGATTTGGATCATTTTCCGATGAAGACGCAACGACCCCGCCCCGCGCGGGAGCTGCGAGGACCCGCCCGGTGGCGAGCAGCACCAGCAGCGACACCGCCCCCGCCGCACCCGGAACCGCGAAACCCCACACCGTGCCACCGGCCTGGACCACGGGCCCCGCCACCCCCGTCCCCACCGAGGCACCCACCGTGAACGTCGTCACAAGCCAGGAGAAAGCCTCGGTGACCGTCCCGCTCGGCGCATGCCGGTCCACGATGATGAACGCACAGGCGATACACGGCGCCAGGAACACCCCCGAGACCACCGCCAGCAACACCATCGCCACCGCACCCGGCGTCATCGTCAACGGCAGATAACACACCGCCAGAAGCGCCACCAGCACCCGCAGTCGCCGCTCGGGCACCCCGGCCCACCGACGAGCCCCGTACACCGTGCCACCGGCCAGCGCACCCAGACCGAGCCCCGCCATCATCCAGCCGTAGACCGCGTCCCCACCGTGACCGTCCGCGTACGACACCGACGCGACCGTGATCGAACCCAGCGCGATGCCGATGAACAGGAACGCACCGAGCAGCACCAGCAGACCCGGCGAACGCAGGGCACCCAGCCAGTGCGCCTCACGCGGAGCCGACCGCCACGCGCGCGAAGGCGGCGACACCACCACCGACAGGGCCCCCAGCACCCCGAGCAGATTGAGCACCAGCAGGGCGGCACGCTCGTCCCACACGGACACGCACAACGTGACCAGCAGCGGCCCGACGGTGAACATGACCTCCTGCGCGATCGCGTCCATCGCGTACGCCGTGTGCACCTGCTCCTCGCGGCGCAGCACCGACGGCCACAGCGCCCGCAGCCCCCCTTCCAGCGGCGGAGTGAACAGACCGGCCGCCGCCACCGCGGCGTACGCGAGCGGCAGCGGATCGGTGCCGGAAAACGCGAAGAGCGTCATCGAAGCCGCCGCGAGAACGGCCGCGGGCAACTGCACCCGCGGCTGGCCGTACAGGTCGACCAGCCGCCCCAGCACCGGCTGGCCGACGGCGTTGGCCACGCCGTACACGGCCGCGAGAGCACCCGCGAGGCTGTACGTGCCACCCTCGGCCCGGACGAAGAGCACCAGGGCAATCGCGGCGGTCGCGTTGGGCAGCCGGCCCACCAGCGTGCCGGTGAGCAGCCGCAGCGCGTACCGCGCCCGGAGTATCTCCAGATATCCCGTGGCCATGTGCGGCCCTCCAGCCTCAGGTTTTACGTATAACGTCCCTCCTCATACGTACCATGTGCGCTGTTCGGACGTCCAGACGAAGGGTCAGCCCCACAGTGGCACGCAGCAGCACGCGCCCGACCAGCCGGGACGTCGCCCAGGCAGCCGGGGTCTCCCAGGCCGCGGTCTCCCTCGTCCTCGGCGACAAATGGCGCGGCCGCGTCTCCGCGACCACCGCCGAACGCGTCCGCGAAGCCGCACGCGACCTCGGCTACCGGCCCAACCTCGCCGCCCGCAACCTCCGCCTCGGCCACACCCGGACCGTCCTGCTCGTTGTCCCCGCCCTCACCACGGAGTTCTTCGCCGGCGTCTACACCGGCGCCGCACGCGTCGCCGCCGAAAACGGCTTCGGCGTCGTCCTCTACCCCTCTCCCGAAGGCATCGGCCCCGCCCGCGACCCCTTCGCCTCCGCACAGGCCGCCCTCGACGGCGTCATCGCCTCCTCCATGGCCGCCGACGCCCTCACCGCCATCCGCGGCGACCAGCTCCCCCTCGTCATGCTCGACAGCGACCCCACAGGCAACCTCGGCGCCGCCACCGTCAACCTCGACATCACCGACGGCATCCGCCAGGTCGCCCGACACCTGCTCGGCCTCGGCCACCGCCACATCCTGCACCTGGCCGCCGACGTCCCCTCCTGGACCTTCGAGATCCGCGCACGCGAACTGGCGCAGTGCATGGCCGCCACACCGGGCACACAGATGCGTACGGCCCGGGCCCCGATCTCCATCGAAGGCGCCCTGGCCGCCACCGAGACCGCACTCACCGCCCCGGGACTCCGGCCCACCGCCATCGTCTGCGACGACGACAAACTCGCCGCCGGCGCCTACAAGGCCCTGCGCCGCCTCGGCCTGCGCGTACCCGACGACGTGTCCGTCACCGGCGTCGACGACCTCGGCCTCGCCACCGCCATCGACCCCGAACTGACGACGGTACGACTCGACGCCGAGCTCTTCGGCGAACGCGGCATGCGAGCCCTCCTCGCCGTCCTGGACGACCGGGAACCCGAAAGCGGGGACATCCCGGTCCACCTCGTCGTCCGCGGCTCCACGGCCCCACCACGCGCCACCTAGACAGGCCCTGGGCCACCCCGCCGGAACGCCGTGCGCCCCGGCCGGAACAACGGCCGGGGCACACACGACAGGCAGGCGAGACGCGTCACTCCTCCTCGGAGCTGTCCTCCTCGGCACTCTCCGCCCCAGTCCCCGCACCGTCCGCCGCCAGCAGACGCGACAACTGACGGCCCACGATGCGCCTGAACTTCCGCTTCTGCGGACGCGTACGATCCAGCACCGCGACCTCCAGACGCTCCGCGGGAATCTCCCGCTCGCTGCCGTTCGTGTCACGGGACAACGCCTGCACCGCCAGCTTCAGCGCCTCCGCGAGGCTCATACCGTCACGGTGACGCTGATCCAGGAAGCTGCTGATCTGCTCCGCGTTACCGCCCACCGCGACCGAACCGTGCTCGTCCACGATCGAACCGTCATGCGGCAGCCGATAGATCTGGTCACCCTCCGGTGTCTCCCCCACCTCCGCCACGACCAGCTCCACCTCGTACGGCTTCTCGGCCGCCGAGGAGAAGATCGTGCCGAGCGTCTGGGCGTAGACGTTGGCGAGACCACGCGCCGTCACGTCGTCCCGGTCGTAGGTGTAGCCACGCAGATCGGCATAGCGCACACCGCCGATCCGCAGGTTCTCGTACTCGTTGTACTTACCGGCGGCCGCGAAACCGATCCGGTCGTAGATCTCGCTGAACTTGTGCAGCGCCCGGGACGGGTTCTCACCGACGAACACGATGCCGTCGGCATACTGCATGACCACCAGACTGCGGCCACGGGCGATGCCCTTCCGGGCGTACTCCGCCCGGTCGGCCATGGCCTGCTGAGGTGAGACATAGAACGGCGTCGACACCGGTTATCCGTCCCTTTCTGTCATGGTCACTGGATCACCTTGATAAGAACCGGGGCCCGCGCTCAGAGCAGGGCGGCCTTGGGGCCGTCGGGCTCCTCCAGGCGCCGCTGCAGCACCGCCCGCGCAAGCTCGGAGGACTCGTCCTCCGTGAGCCGACGGAAACCGTCCTCGGTGATCACGGTGATGATCGGGTAGATCCGGCGGGCGACATCGGGACCACCGGTCGCCGAGTCGTCGTCAGCCGCGTCATAGAGGGCCTGCACCACCAGGGTGGTCGCCTGCTCCTCGGTCAGGTCGCCACGGAACAGCTTCTTCATCGCACCACGCGCGAAGATCGAGCCGGAACCCGTCGCCGCGAAGTTGTGCTCCTCGCTGCGGCCACCCGTGACGTCGTAGGAGAAGATGCGGCCCCTCTCGCGGTCGACGTCATAGCCGGCGAAGAGCGGCACCACGGCCAGCCCCTGCATGGCCATGCCCAGGTTCGACCGGATCATGGTCGACAGCCGGTTCGCCTTGCCCTCCAGCGACAGCTGCGCACCCTCGACCTTCTCGAAGTGCTCCAGCTCCAGCTGGAAGAGCTTCACCATCTCCACGGCGAGACCGGCGGTGCCGGCGATACCGACGGCGGAGTACTCGTCCGCCGGGAACACCTTCTCGATGTCCCGCTGAGCGATGACGTTGCCCATCGTGGCCCGGCGGTCACCGGCGAGCACCACGCCGCCGGGGAAGGTCACGGCGACGATGGTCGTGCCGTGCGGCGCCTCGATCACCCCCTGTGTGGGCGGCAGCTGCCGGTTGCCGGGCAGCAGCTCGGGCTGGTGCTCGGACAGGAAGTCCATGAAGGAGGAGGACCCAGGCGTCAGGAAGGCAGCTGGTAGACGCCCGGTGCCACGAGTATTGGCTTCCACGAGTTTCCTTCCAGATAGGCAGCGGCCCGGCGCACGGCGTCCGGGTTGTCACCCAACTTGCCGATGGCCGAGTTGCAGTTGAAGCACAGTACGCCTCGGACCCTACCCGTCTTGTGGCAGTGATCCACATGCACGGGCGGGGCTTGCAGGCAGATCGCGCACAGGCCCCGCTGAGAAGCGATCATCGCGTCACGCTCGGCTTCGGTGAGGCCGTAGTTGCGTTTCAGGTGATGCGCTCCCCCTCGGCTGCGCGGCACGCCTTGCAGCGCGTTGCGAGCCCGTCCGAGCGGTCGAGTTCCGGTGCCATTCGCTGTGCGGCTTGACCTCGCCGCACATCCGGCACAGCTTGTGCCCGACCGGGACATCGACCTTCTCCCGGACCGGCTTCCCGACGGCCTCCCGGCGGCGCCGGTAGTGCGCGGCGCTGTACTCCGCCACGCAATCCCGGCAGTACACCTGGAGGCCGTCACGTCGATTCCTGTCGCGCGCGAAGGCGGCAATAGGCAGCTCCCGCCCGCATTTCCCGCACTCCTTCGCGTTCGGTTCTTCTGCCACCCGACTCCCCCGCCACCTTCACTTCGAAGGCAGTGCGACCGATTTTCCTTTACTCCCCACCTTTTTGCACGAAGGACCTCACGAAATCCTCGGCGTTCTCCTCGAGTACGTCATCGATTTCGTCCAGGACCGAGTCCACGTCGTCCGACAACTTCTCGTGCCGTTCCTTGAGGTCCTCCGAAGCCTGCGCGTCCTGCGCCTGCTCCTCGACCTCTTCGGTGGACCGCGTCGCCTTCTGCTGGCCGCCGCCGGTGTCCTTGGTCGCCATAACCCTCACCCCGCTCAGTTCGCCTGCCGATCGGTGATGATCAGACCCTACAAGCCGGGTCCGACATCGGCCCCGCAGTTTCCACAACGTGCGGGGGCCACCTCGATGATTCCCGGGCGGGAGGATTTCCACCCTGCCCGCCCGGGGCGGTACGAGTACCCGCTGATCCCGCCGTTGATCGCGCTCAGCCGCCCGACAGGACCCTGACCAGGTCTTCCGCCGTGCGGCAGCGGTCCAACAGCTCCTTGACGTGATTTCGCGTTCCGCGTAGCGGTTCCAGGGTTGGGACGCGCTGGAGCGAGTCCCGGCCGGGGAGGTCGAAGATGACCGAGTCCCAGCTCGCCGCCGCCACGTCGTCGGCGTACTGCTCCAGGCAGCGGCCGCGGAAGTACGCGCGTGTGTCCTCCGGCGGCTTCGTGCGGGCCCTGTCGACCTCGGACTCGCCCAGCAGGCGCTTGATGCGGCCGCGGGCCGCGAGGCGGTTGTAGAGGCCTTTCTCGGCGCGTACGTCGGCGTACTGGAGGTCGACGAGGTGGAGGCGGGCGGCGTCCCAGTCGAGGCTGTCGCGGCGCCGGTAGCCCTCCATCAGTTCGCGTTTGGCGACCCAGTCCAGTTCGCCGGCGAGGCTCATGGGGTCGTTCTCCAGCCTGCCGAGGGTGTCCTCCCAGCGGGAGAGGACGTCCTTGGTCTGGTCGTCGGCGTCCGCCCCGTAGCGTTCCTCGACGTACTTCCGTGCCAGTTCGTAGTACTCCATCTGGAGCTGGACGGCGGTGAGCGTGCGGCCGCTGCGGAGGGTGACGAGGCGCTTGAGTGAGGGGTCGTGGGAGACCTGGTGCAGGGTCCGCACGGGCTGGTCGACCGCCAGGTCCACCGCGATGAAGCCGTCCTCGATCATGGACAGCACCAGGGCAGTGGTGCCGAGCTTGAGGTACGTCGAGATCTCCGAGAGGTTCGCGTCGCCGATGATCACGTGGAGGCGGCGGTACTTCTCGGCGTCGGCGTGGGGTTCGTCCCGGGTGTTGATGATGGGGCGTTTGAGCGTGGTCTCCAGGCCGACCTCGACTTCGAAGTAGTCGGCGCGCTGGCTGAGCTGGAAGCCGTGTTCGTGGCCGTCCTGGCCGATGCCGACGCGGCCGGCGCCGGCGAAGACCTGGCGGGAGACGAAGAAGGGGGTGAGGTGCCGCACGATGTCCGAGAAGGGGGTTTCCCGCTTCATCAGGTAGTTCTCGTGCGTGCCGTAGCTGGCGCCCTTGTTGTCGGTGTTGTTCTTGTAGAGGTGGATGGGCTGGGCGCCGGGGAGCTGGGCGGCTCGTTCGGCGGCTTCGGCCATGATCCGTTCGCCGGCCTTGTCCCAGAGGACGGCGTCGCGGGGGTTGGTGACTTCGGGGGCGCTGTATTCGGGGTGGGCGTGGTCGACGTAGAGCCGTGCGCCGTTGGTGAGGATCACGTTGGCGAGGCCGATGTCCTCGTCGGTGAGCTGGCTGGCGTCGGCGGCCTCCCGGGCGAGGTCGAAGCCTCGCGCGTCCCGTAGCGGGTTCTCCTCCTCGAAGTCCCAGCGGGCCCGGCGGGCCCGGTGCATCGCCGCCGCGTAGGCGTTGACGATCTGGGATGAGGTGAGCATGGCATTGGCGTTGGGGTGGCCGGGGACGGAGATGCCGTACTCCGTCTCGATGCCCATTACTCGCCGTACGGTCATGCGGCCCTCCTTGCCCGGCGGCACCCTCGGTCGTGGGCGCCGCTCACGTACCGCTGGCGCTCCGGTGCGTGTGCGGTGCCCGTCCCCGCACTGCGCGACTCGGCGGTAGGAACGAGCCTAGAACGCCTTTGCGCTGGTGGGGAGATCATTTGCGTCATTGCCTGCTCCGGTCGTGGCCTGAAAAACGCAAGGGCTGCGGGTACCCGGTGAGGGCACCCGCAGCCGCCCTGCTCGTTACAGGTACTGACCGGTGTTCGCCACCGTGTCGATGGAGCGTCCGGTGTCCGCGCCCTGCTTTCCTGTGATGAGGGTACGGATGTAGACGATCCGTTCGCCCTTCTTTCCGGAGATGCGGGCCCAGTCGTCGGGGTTGGTGGTGTTGGGCAGGTCTTCGTTCTCCTTGAACTCGTCCACGCAGGCCTGGAGGAGGTGGGAGACGCGGAGGCCCTTCTGGCTCTTTTCGAGGAAGTCCTTGATCGCCATCTTCTTGGCGCGTCCGACGATGTTCTCGATCATGGCGCCGGAGTTGAAGTCCTTGAAGTAGAGGACTTCCTTGTCGCCGTTGGCGTAGGTGACTTCCAGGAAGCGGTTCTCCTCGGATTCGGCGTACATCTGTTCGACGGCCGTCTGGATCATGCTCTGGACGGTGGTGGCCTTGTCGCCGCCGTGTTCGCCGAGGTCGTCGGCGTGCAGCGGGAGGCGTTCGGTGAGGTACTTGCCGAAGATGTCCTTGGCGGCCTCGGCGTCGGGACGCTCGATCTTGATCTTCACGTCGAGCCGGCCGGGGCGCAGGATGGCGGGGTCGATCATGTCCTCGCGGTTGGAGGCGCCGATGACGACCACGTTCTGCAGGCCTTCGACGCCGTCGATCTCGGCGAGCAGCTGCGGGACGATGGTGTTCTCCACGTCGGAGCTGACGCCGGAGCCGCGGGTGCGGAAGAGGGACTCCATCTCGTCGAAGAAGACGATGACGGGGGTGCCCTCGCTGGCCTTCTCACGGGCACGCTGGAAGACGAGGCGGATCTGCCGCTCGGTCTCGCCGACGTACTTGTTGAGGAGCTCGGGGCCCTTGATGTTGAGGAAGAAGCTCTTGCCGGCGGCCTGGCCGGTCACCTCGGCGACCTTCTTGGCGAGTGAGTTCGCGACGGCCTTGGCGATGAGTGTCTTTCCGCAGCCGGGGGGGCCGTAGAGCAGGACGCCCTTGGGCGGGCGCAGCTCGTGCTCTCTGAACAGGTCGGGGTAGAGGTAGGGCAGCTCGACCGCGTCGCGGATGGCTTCGATCTGGTTGCCGAGGCCGCCGATCTGCTCGTAACCGATGTCGGGGACCTCTTCGAGGACGAGTTCTTCGACCTCGCTCTTGGGGACGACCTCGTAGACGTAGCCGGAGCGGGGTTCGAGCAGCAGGGCGTCGCCGGGGCGGATGGTGACGTCCAGCAGCGGCTCGGCGAGCCGTACCACCCGTTCCTCGTCGGTGTGCCCCAGTACGAGGGCGCGTTCGCCGTCCTCGAGGATTTCCTTGAGGGTGACGATGTCGCCGACGCTCTCGAACTCCATGGCCTCGACCACGTTGAGCGCTTCGTTGAGCATGACTTCCTGGCCGCGCCGCAGGTCGTCGAGGTCGACGCTGGGGCTGACGTTCACCCGCAGTTTGCGGCCGCCGGTGAAGATGTCGGCGGTGCCGTCCTCGTTGGCCTGCAGGAAGCAGCCGAAGCCGGCCGGCGGCTGGGCGAGCCGGTCGACCTCTTCCTTGAGGGCCACGATCTGGTCGCGGGCCTCGCGGAGGGTGTTGGCCAGCCGTTCGTTCTGGGCGGACACGCCGGCCAGGTTGGTCTGCAGCTCGACGATCCGCTCTTCGAGAATCCTCGTGTGTCGCGGAGAGTCGGCGAGCTTGCGTCGCAGGACGGCGATCTCCTGCTCAAGGTAAGCGATCTGCCCGGCCGGGTCGTCGGACCCTCGTCCCGGGCGGATGCCGCGGTTCATGTCGTCGTCGTGGGCTGCCACGGTCCTCACCTCCTCCAAGGGGAGCTGGACGCTTCCAGACCCTACCTGGGTGGGTGTCGATTGAAACCCCTAGATCACCAAGACTGTCAAGGTGTGTCGTCGGTCACCCGGTGCGCTCTCCCTCGCACGGAGGGGATACCCACTCAACGTGATGTGGAAGCAGCTTGTTCCAGGCATTGCGTGGTCAAAACCCTTCCGTACTGGCCGGAGTTGTCCGGTCGGGCCGGTGGTCCGGTGAGTGGGCAGCACTCGGGGCGCTCGCGCGTTCATCACGCAGAGCGACGGGCCGGGCGGGCGGTGTCACGGTCGGCCCGGCTGGAAGTGGTTGGTGCCGGGGCGGTGGCACCGTTGTTGTGGTCCGGCGCTGCTACCCGATGGTGCCAGGGGGGAAACCCGTGGCGGTGGAGCGTGGGTGGAATGCGGGCGGGGGTAGGGTCGAGGGTGTTCAACAGCCGCTGGTGCGGACCCGGCTGGCCCCTCGGGTGCCGGCTTCCGCCCGGCGTACCGACGGCAGGAGAGGTGACCGTGCAGCAGGAGGCCCCGGGCGGGGAGGCGCTGGAGGTCTGGATCGATCAGGATCTGTGTACCGGCGACGGGATCTGCGCCCAGTACGCCCCTGAGGTGTTCGAGCTGGACATCGACGGGCTGGCCTATGTGAAGGGCGCGGACGAGGAGCTGCTGCAGGCCGTGGGGGCGACGGTGCCGGTGCCGTTGCCGTTGCTCACGGATGTGGTGGATTCGGCGAGGGAGTGCCCCGGTGAGTGCATTCATGTGCGCCGGGTTTCGGACAGGGTCGAGGTGTACGGGCCCGACGCGGAGTGAGTCCGGCCGGGCCCGGTGTCAGACGCTGTGGGCGTCGGCGGGGGTGGAGCGGACGAACGCGCTGCCGTTCCACTGCCATGTGACCGGGGTCTTCAGGTCGGGGCAGCAGTTGGGGACGGCGTCGGAGGAGTAGCCGAGCAGGGTGGCGCCGACGGTCCGCGCGTGCACGGAGAAGCCGGTGACGGTGAGCCGGTCCTTGGGGTCGACGAGGGTGGCGACGACGCGTGGTGTGCCGCTGTCGCTGGAGCGGGTGAGGACGTAGACGGCGTCGGGCGGGGTGCCCATGGCGGAGTCGCAGTGCACGACCGCGACGGTCTCCGGTTTTCCGTCGCCGTCCAGGTCTCCGGCGGCCTTCTTGGCGACCACCGCTTTGACGGGTCCGCACTGGAGCGGGAAGTCCACGCCGGTGGTGCCGGGTGGTGCGACGGCGGCGGGGGCGGACTTGGCGTGTGTGCCGGTGGTGGACTGGGCGGCCGTGGCCGATCCGGGCTGTACGACGGAGGAGAGGGCCACGACGCCGGCGACGGCTGTGGCGGTGGCGACCCAGTGGATGGGCCGGGTCTGGGCGTGGGCGAGCTCCGGAACGGCGGATTGCTGCACTAGGAGTGTCTCCTGTGAGGGCTGTGCCGGTGGGGTGGGTGGCCAGCATGGTGCCACACGTCACAGTGCGGGGGAACGGCGGGGTCCGGGATTCCCGCAGGCGGGGAGCCCGCGTGGGGTGCGGGTGTGGGAGCCGTGGGCGCGCGGGGAGTCCTGGTGTGGTGTCAACGCGCGAGCGCCGTGGCCGAGTTCCCGTGTGTGCGGGGAAACTCGGGCACGGCGCCCTTGTGTTGTGCTCTGTGCGTGGTGCTCAGCGCGGTGTGCTCGGTGGCGGGTGGGTCAGCGGCCGGCGCCGCCGTCGGCGTTGGGTCCGGCGTAGTCCTCGCCGTAGGCGCCCTTGGCGGGGCGGCGGCGGCGCATGGGCGGCTCGACTCCGTCGGCGAGGCGGCGGGCGGTGAGCAGGAAGCCGGTGTGGCCGATCATGCGGTGGTCGGGGCGGACGGCCAGGCCCTCGATGTGCCAGTTGCGGATCATCGTCTCCCAGGCGGTCGGCTCGTTGAAGCAGCCGATCTCCCGGATGGACTCCACGGTCCGGGCGAGCTGGGTGGTGGTGGCCACGTAGCAGCACAGGATGCCGCCGGGGACGAGTGCCTTGGAGACGGCCTCCAGGCATTCCCAGGGGGCGAGCATGTCGAGGATGACGCGGTCGACGTCGGTGTCGGACAGGTTGTCCTGGAGATCGCCGACGGTGAGCTGCCAGGCGGGGTGCGGGCCGCCGAAGTAGCGCTCCACGTTCTGCTGGGCGATCTCGGCGAAGTCCTCGCGGCGCTCGTAGGAGTGCAGCATGCCCTGGTCGCCGATGGCGCGCAGCAGGAAGCTGCTGAGCGAGCCGGAGCCGACGCCGGCCTCGACGACGCGTGCGCCGGGGAAGATGTCGGCGAAGGCGAGGATCTGCCCCGCGTCCTTCGGGTAGACGACGGCTGCCCCTCGGGGCATGGACAGGACGTAGTCGGGGAGCAGGGGGCGCAGCGCGAGGTAGGCGACGTTGCCGGTGGTGCGGACAACGCTGCCCTCGGGAGCGCCGATCAGTTCGTCGTGCGGGAAGGAACCCTTGTGGGTGTGGAAGTTCTTCCCGGCTTCGAGCGTGAACGTGTAGTGGCGGCCCTTGGGGTCGGTCAGCTGTACCTGGTCCCCGACCTTGAAGGGCCCGCGCCTGCGGGCGGCACCGGTCGGTTCGGACATGTGACCAGCGTACCGGTTCCCGTCCGGGGGTTTGGCCGACGGCGAGGCGGGGGGCGGCGGTCCGTTCCACACGGGGTCATGAGGCGGGCCTTGCCATCGCCCTGACGAAGGCTCGTTCCACGTCCGCCGCGGACAGGACGCCGTAGATCTCGCCGGTCTCCTCGACGACGAGGTATTCGGTGGCGGGGGTGGCGCGCAGGACGTCGAGGAGCTCTTCTCCGGCGAGCTCGGCGGAGACGCGCATGCCCTCGGTCAGGTCCTGGGCGAGGCCGCTGACGGGGACCCAGGGGCGGCGGTGTTCGGGTACGCCGACGATGGCGGACTCGCGGACCAGGGAGAGGGGGTTGCCGTGGGCGTCGACGACGACCAGGGCGCGGGCGCCGGCGGCGTTGGCGCGGCGCAGGGCCTCCGAGAGCGGGGTGTCGGTCTGGACGGGTACGGCGCGGCGGGTGAGGGTGCGGGCGCGCAGGTCGGGGAGGTGTTCGCGCAGGCGGGCCATGCGCAGGCTGTTGCCGGCGCCGGTCCAGATGATCGCGGCGAGGATGGCGGCGAGCAGGGCGTCGGTGACGGTGTTCATGCCGCCCGTGTCCGTGGTGTCGCCGCCGAGGGCGCCGGACTGGTTGAGCAGGGGCAGGCCGATCAGGACGGCGACGGCGAGGGCGCGGCCGACCCAGGCCGCGGCGACCGTGCCGCTCATGGGTTTGCCGGTGATCTTCCAGACGACGGCGCGGAGCATGCGGCCGCCGTCGAGGGGCAGGCCGGGGAGGAAGTTGAAGATCGCCACGATGAGGTTGGAGACCATCAGGCCGGCCAGCAGGACGCCGGGGACGGTGCCGGGTTGGACGGGCTTCATGGCGAGGTAGAACAGCCCGGCGAGGACGAGGGAGAGCAGCGGTCCGACGAAGGCGAGGATGAATTCCCGGCCCGGGGTCTCGGCTTCCTTCTCGATTTCGGAGACGCCGCCGAAGAACTGCAGCTGGATGCGGCGGACGGGGAGCTGGAAGCGGATCGCGGCGACCGTGTGGGCCAGCTCGTGGACCAGGACGGAGGCGTAGAAGGCGACGGCGAAGAACAGGGAGACCAGGTAGCGGGCGGCGCCGAGCTCGGGCAGCACACGGTCGAGCTGGCCGCCGAAGACCCAGGTGATCAGGGCGGCGACGAGGAACCAGCTCGGCGCGACGTACACCGGCACGCCGAACGGCCGTCCCATGAGGATGCCGCCGCCGGGCTCCTTGGGCCGCGCCTGCGGCGGCTCCCCCTTGGCGATACCGGAGTGGGCGAGCGCCCGGTGGTCGGGGTGCGTGTCGCGCGCGGTGCCGGTAGCGGGGCTCGCGCCGTCGGCCACCGGACCGTCGGCGGTGCCCGCGGCCTCCGTGGCGTCGCTCGTCTCCTCCGCGTCGGCGTCGGCGTCGGCGTCGCCGGGGGCGGTCGTACCGGCGGTGTCCGCGGGGCCGGCCGCAGCGGCTCGGGGCGCCGGGGGTTCCTGGGGCTCCGGGCCGGCGTGATGGGTGGGGTCGGTCGTCGGGGCCGTAGGACCCGCGGGGTGCTCGGCCGGCTCGTCGTTGCCGGACCGCGGCTGCCCGCTCCCGCCGCTCACGTCCACGGTGTCCCCTCGTTCGAAGCGTCTTCCGTACCTGCCGGACGGAAGGGTCTCCGGTCGATGGTATGCGGCGGTGGTGACGCGTTTCGCCCCGGCACCCCTTGTGTTTGCCGCACGGTCGGGTGGCCCGGGCGGGCGGGGACCGGGTCACTGTCAGTGGTGGGCCGTAAGGTCTGTGGACATGGACAGCAGCATCGAGGACGCGGGAGCCCTGCCGGGCCGCGCCGAGCAGACGGATCCGGCGGCGGCGCCCACGGCCCCCACCGCCGAGGCGGGTGGTGGCGAGCGTGTTGCCATGGCGCCCACGTCGTTGTCGCCGTCCCGGGCCGGTGATTTCATGCAGTGTCCGCTGCTGTACCGGTTCCGGGTGATCGACCGGCTCCCGGAGAAGCCGAGCGCGGCGGCGACGCGGGGCACGTTGGTGCACGCCGTGCTGGAGCGGCTGTTCGACGCGCCGGCGGCGGAGCGGACCGCTCCGCGGGCCAAGGCGTTGATCCCGGGTCAGTGGGACCGGCTGCGGGAGAGCAGGCCGGAGGTCACGGAGCTGTTCGCGGACGACCCGGAGGGCGAGCGGCTGGCCGGTTGGCTGGCGGAGGCCGAGCGGCTCGTCGAGCGCTGGTTCACGCTGGAGGACCCGACGCGGCTGGAGCCGGCCGAGCGTGAGCTGTTCGTGGAGGCCGAGCTGGATTCGGGGCTGCGGCTGCGCGGGATCATCGACCGGGTGGACGTGGCGCCGACCGGTGAGGTGCGGATCGTCGACTACAAGACGGGGAAGGCGCCGCGGCCGGAGTACTCCGAGGGCGCCCTGTTCCAGATGAAGTTCTACGCCCTGGTGGTGTGGCGGTTGAAGCGGGTCGTGCCGCGGCGGCTGCAGCTGGTGTACCTGGGCAGCGGGGATGTGCTGACGTACGACCCGGTCCCCGCCGATCTGGAGCGGGTCGAGCGCAAGCTGCACGCGCTGTGGGAGGCCATCAGGCAGGCGACGGAGACCGGGGAGTGGCGGCCGCGCCCGACCAAGTTGTGCGGCTGGTGCGATCACCAGGCGCACTGCCCGGAGTTCGGCGGCACTCCCCCGCCGTATCCGCTGGCGGTGCGGGCGGCCGAGCCCGGGACCGGGTGAAGCGGAGATCCCGGGCAGGGCAGAATGGGCCGGGACTAGCGAAGGAGTGTCACGTGGCCATCCGTGTCCTACTGGTCGACGACCAGCCCCTGCTGCGTACGGGTTTCCGGATGATCCTGGAGGCCGAGCAGGACATCGCGGTCGTGGGCGAGGCCGGTGACGGCCTGCAGGCCCTCGATCAGGTACGGGCCCTGCAGCCGGATGTCGTGCTGATGGACATCCGTATGCCGCGCATGGACGGGGTGGAGGCGACCCGGCAGATCACCGGGCCGGGGCGGGACGGGCCGGCGAAGGTGCTGGTGCTGACCACGTTCGACCTGGACGAGTACGTGGTGGAGGCGCTGCGTGCCGGGGCGAGCGGCTTCCTGCTGAAGGACGCGCCGGCGAACGAGCTGGTGCAGGCGATCCGGGTCGTCGCGGGCGGTGAGGCGATGCTGGCGCCGAGCATCACGCGCCGGCTGCTGGACAAGTACGCCGGGCATCTGCCGTCCGGTGAGGAGCCGGTGCCGGACACGCTGAACACCCTCACCGACCGTGAGGTGGAGGTGCTGAAGCTGGTGGCGCGCGGTCTGTCGAACGCGGAGATCGCCGCTGACCTGTTCGTCAGTGAGACCACCGTCAAGACGCACGTGGGGCATGTGCTGACCAAGCTGGGTCTCAGGGACCGGGTGCAGGCGGCGGTGTACGCGTACGAGAGCGGACTGGTGCGGCCCGGCGCGCAGTAGCGCACAGCACGCCGTGCGACCCGTGCGGTACGGCGGCGAAGGGCGCCCCTCCCCCGTGGAGAAGGGCGCCCTTCGTGTCGGCGGCGTCAACCGGCGTCAGCTCTTGCTGAGTTCCCAGAACCGGAACACGGTGGAGGCGTCCAGGCAGTACTCCAGGCCGTAGACGCCGTCGCGGACGACCGCGTACTGCTTGGCCTGCCAGACCGGCAGGACGGGCAGTTCGGCGGCGACGATGTTCTGCAGCTGTCCGAAGTCCTTGTCGGTGGCGGCCCGGTCGCTCTGCGCGGCGGTGCCGGGCATGAGCGTGCCGGTGATGGTGCGGTTGCTGTAGTTGTTGTCCAGCACGTTGCCCTTGCCGAAGAACGGAGCCGTGAAGTTGTCGGCGTCCGGGTAGTCCGGCACCCAGCCCTTCACGTAGACGCCGTACTTGCCGGCGGCGATGTCCTTCTCGTACTGGTCGAAGGCGACGGACTTGACGTCGGCGTCGAACAGGCCGCTGGCGTTGAGCTGGCCGGCGATGGCCCTGAGCTCGTCGTCGGTGGCGGGGCCGTAGCGCGACGGCGTGGACCGCAGGGTGAGTCTGACCTTGCCGGTGATGCCGTCGGCACGCAGAGCGGCGGCGGCCTTGGCCCGGGAGGGGCGGGCGCCGTAGGTGTCGAAGAAGGCCGTGTTGTGGCCGACGATGCCCGCCGGGATGATCGAGTACAGCGGGGTGGCGGTGCCCTGGTAGACGTTCTTGATGAGGGCGTCGCGGTCCAGCAGGTAGGCCATGGCCTTGCGGACGCCGAGCTTCCCGGCGACCGGGTCCTTCATGTTGAAGACCAGGTGCTGGACCTCGGCGCTGGTGCCCTCGATGACGTCGATGCCCTTGCTGCCGTCCTGCTGGTCGAGGCCGGCGATGTCGGAGGCGGACAGGCCTCGGTAGGCGATGTCGATGGTGCCGTCGGTGAGGGACTTCTTCAGGGCGGTGCGGTCGCCGTGGAAGAACTTCAGGGTGACGCCGGAGTTCTTGACCTTGGCGGTGCCCTTGTAGTTGCCGTTGACGGAGAAGACCGCCTGGTCCTTGTCGAACGAGTCCAGCTTGTAGGGGCCGGAGCCGACGGCCTGGTGGTCGGTGCGCAGGCCGCCCGCGTCGTACTGGCGGTGGTCGACGATGGAGCCGGCGCCGGAGGCGATCTTGCTGGGGAAGGTGGCGTCGGAGGACTTGAGGTGGAAGACGACCGTCTTCGCGTCCGGGGTGTCGATGCTGCCCAGCATCGGGAACATGATCGCGGGCCCCGCGGGGTCGTTGATCTTCAGCATGCGGTCGAAGGAGAACTTCACGTCCTTCGAGGTGAGGGCGTCACCGTTGCTGAACTTCAGGCCGTCCTTGAGCGTGCACCGGTAGACCGTGGCGCGGGAGTCGGTGAAGGAACACACCTTCGCGAGTTCCGGCTGTGGTTCGGTGCCGCCCTTGGGGAAGCTGAGCAGCGACTGGAAGACGTTGTCGAACAACAGCCAGGAGCCGGGGTCGTAGCCGGATGCCGGGTCCGTGGCGAGGACGTCGTCGGACATCCCCATCACCACGGAGGAGCCGGTACCCCCGGAATCACCGGACTCCGAGCCGCAGCCGGTCAACAGGCCGGAGGCCAGCCCCGCCACGATGGGCAGGACTGGCCACTGGTTGCGCATGTTCACTTGAAATGTGCCTTGTCGTCGGTTCGTCACCCCGGAGCCACCGTCCTGGCCCGGGTTGTCCGGGGCAGCCGTCCCTGGCCCCCGGACGAGAGAGCCGTCAGCCGCTCACACCGCGACCGAGCTCCCACAACTGAAGCGTCGAGGAGGAGTTGAGGGCGTAGGCGACACCAGTGATGTCGTCCCGCGCGGCGACGTACTGCTTACCTTGCCACAGCGGCAGGACGGGGACATCCTCGGCGACGGTGTCCTGGATCTCCGTCAGGCTCTTGCCGGCGTTGAGACGGTTGGCCTCGCGGCGGGACTGGGGGATCAGGGTGCGCTGGATGGTGCTGTTGGAGTAAGGCGAGCCGAGGAAGTTGTCCTTGTCGAGGAAGGGCGCGATGAAGTTGTCGGCGTCGGGGAAGTCGGGGAACCAGCCCATGCCGTAGACGTCGTACTGGCCCTTCTGCTCGGCCGGGCGGAAGGTGTCCCAGGTGTGACCCTGGATCGAGGCGTCGAACAGGCCGCTGTTGTTGAGCTGCTGCTGCAGGACCTCGAACTCCTTCTTCGTGGCGGAGCCGTAGTGGTCGGTGGTGTAGTGCAGGGTCAGCTTGACCGGGGTGGTGATGCCGGCCTTGGTCAGCAGGTCCTTGGCCTTGGCGACGCTGGGGTTGCCGTACTTGTTGAAGAACGAGTTGGAGTGGCCGGTGATGGTGGCCGGGACCAGCGAGTACAGCGGCTCGGCCTGGGTGCCGTAGACCTTGGAGATGAGGGCCGCGCGGTCGATGAGCTGGGCCATGGCCTGGCGTACGGCCTTGGACTTCACGGTCGGCGCGTTGGTGTTGAAGGCCAGGTAGCGGATTTCCAGGCCCGGCATGTCGACCAGGTCGGCGTTGCTGTCGGTGCCGGCGTCCAGCTTCTGGATCTGGGCGGGCGACATGGTGCGGGTCATGACGTCGATGTCACCCTTGTCGATGGCGGCGCCCATGGCGTCGGCGTCGCTGAAGGAGCGCAGTTCGACCTTGTCGTTGTTCACCGTCACGGCACCCTTGTAGTTGGGGTTCTTGGTGAAGGTGGCGGTGGTGATCGCGTTGCCGCTGACGTCGGCGTGGAAGGTGTACGGGCCCGAGCCGTCGACGTCGAAGCCGTCGCGCAGCTTGCCCTTCTGGTAGTCCTTCGGGTTGATGATGCCCGCGACCGGGGTGGACAGCTTGTACGGGAAGGTGGCGTCGGCGGTCTTGAGGTGGAAGATGACCTCGCGGTCGCCCTGCGTCTCGATGGTGTCGAGGGTGTTCAGCAGGGAGGACACACCGCTGCTCGACTTGATGCGCAGGGCGCGCTCGATGGAGAACTTGACGTCCTGGGCGGTCACCGGGTCGCCGCTCGCGAACTTCAGGCCGTCGCGGAGCTTGCACGCGTAGCGTTCGCTGCCGCTGTCGGTGAAGGAGCAGCTCTCGGCGGCGTCCGGGACGGGGTCGCCCTCGCCCTTGGGCTGTGCCATCAGCGTCTGCACGGTCTGGCGCAGGATGTTCCAGGTGCCGACGTCGTAGGCGTAGGCCGGGTCGAGGGGCGCCGGAGCGTCGCTGGTGGCGGTGAACCGGTCCGTGGTGCCCACGACGATGGCGTCGCCGCTCTTGCTCCCGCTGTCGGATCCGCCGCACGCGGCGAGAACCGGGGTGAGCAGGCCGGCCACCGCCGGCAGCACCAAAGTCTTGCGGTTCATGCGGGAGTTTCTCCAGAGCTCTTCGGGTCCGTGTATCCGGCATGCATGGGTGGTGCGGCGGTTCACGGGGGATGCGGCGATGTTCTCGCGACGAGATTAGTCCGCGCCCGCAGGAGGGTTCACGGCCCCGTGAGTTGACCGCCCATCACGCAGTGAAACCAGGTGCGGACACACCGAAAACCCGACAGCGGCAGGATTAGTGCAGCTTCCCACCAATCAGGACACAAAGACCCGCCGATCCGGGTCCAGTGGGGTTACTCAGCACACGTGGCCCGACTTGTCGAGCGCACCGAGAGTGGGGAACGTCACACTTTCAACTGTACGGCGAGTCAGTGGAATTCGACTCGGGAGCACCGCCCGGAATTCCACTCGGGTGTACTTCCCTGGAAATTTGTCCACCTGGGCCAATGGACATGGCACGCAGTGTCAACAGCTAGCGCATTTCCGTCATCAGGCCGCGCAGAAATGCCAGGTCGACCTCTTCCAGCGAGGTCACCACGGTGCGTCCCTCGGCCGGGGTGATGGGGGCGACGGAGGGTACGGCGACGACGCGGCAGCCCGCGGCCTCGGCGGCGGCGACGCCGGTCGCGGTGTCCTCGACCACCGCGCATCGGTCCGGGTCCGCGCCGAGCCCCGCGGCGGCGAGCAGATAGGGGTCGGGGAAGGGCTTGGTGCGCGTGACCTCGTCGCCCGCGACGGACAGGGCGAAGTGGTGCGGGCCGAGCACGCTCAGCACACGGTCGATGATGCGCCGGTGGGAGGCCGAGACCAGGGCCGTCGGGATGGCGTGCTCGTGGAGTTCGGCCAGCAGGCGGGCGGCGCCCGGCATCAGCGGCAGGGCACGGTCGATGCGGTCCTCGAAGGCCTCGTTGAGCAGCACGGTGAGTTCGGCGAGGGTGATGTCGGCGCCGGTGACCTCGATGAGGAAGGAGGCACTGCGGGTCATGGGTCCGCCGACGACGACGTGCCGCCAGGAGTCGTCCAGCCTGTGGCCGAGGCCGGCGAAGATCTCGACCTCGACGTCCCACCAGAAGCCCTCGGTGTCCACCAGGGTGCCGTCCATGTCGAGGAGCACGGCCTGCAGGGCTGACCCTTCCGCCGTACGGGTTCCGAGCGCGGGGACCGTGCTGGTCATCCGGGCGCACCTCCTTGAGGGACGAGCAGGCCGGTTCCCGGACAGGGAACCGGCCTGTGGTGGATCGACCAGTGTACGACTGTCGTGCCGGAAGCGCCTCGTTTATCACTCGCGCCCGGGGGTATCCCTGGAAACACCCCCGGCGCAGCCCAGAGGGCCTTTGGCATGCCGGGGCGGGGGCGCCCCGAAGGGGCGCGGCGAACTGCGCGACCAGCCACGCGCCCACCCGCGGTCGCACACGGCCTGACGCGACCCCTCGGGTGGGCGACCCGGCCGATCCCCCGGAGGGCTCAGCGGGCGTTGAAGTACTTCGCCTCCGGATGGTGGATCACGATCGCGTCCGTGGACTGCTCGGGGTGCAGCTGGAACTCCTCGGACAGGTGGACGCCGATCCGCTCCGGCCGCAGCAGGTCCGCGATCTTGGCGCGGTCCTCCAGGTCGGGGCAGGCGCCGTAGCCGAGGGAGAAGCGGGCGCCCCGGTACTTCAGGGCGAACATGTCCTCGATGTCGGCCGGGTCCTCACCGCCGAAGCCGAGTTCGGCGCGGACCCGGGCGTGCCAGTACTCGGCGAGCGCCTCGGCCAACTGGACGGACAGGCCGTGCAGTTCGAGGTAGTCGCGGTAGGAGTTGGCCTCGAAGAGCTTCGCGGTCTCCTCGCCGATGCGGGAGCCGACGGTGACGACCTGGAGGCCGACCACGTCGGTCTCGCCGGACTCCTGCGGGCGGAAGAAGTCGGCCAGGCACAGCCTGCGGCCGCGGCGCTGGCGCGGGAAGGTGAACCGGGTGCGCTCGTTGCCGTGCTCGTCCAGGATGATCAGGTCGTCGTCCTTGGAGACGCAGGGGAAGTAGCCGTAGACGACGGCCGCTTCGAGCAGGTTCTCCGTCTGGAGCCGGTCCAGCAGGCCGCGCAGCCGCGGGCGGCCCTCGGTCTCCGCCAGTTCCTCGTACGACGGTCCCTCGCCGGTGCGGGCCTGCTTCAGCCCCCACTGGCCCTTGAACAGCGCGCCCTCGTCGAGCCAGCTCGCGTACTCCTTGAGCTGGATGCCCTTGACGATCCGGGTGTCCCAGAACGGCGGGGCCGGCACGGGGTTGTCGATGGCCACGTCGGAGCGGACGTGGCCCTCCTCCGGCCGTTCCTCGACCTCGGTGGCGGCCGCCGCGCGGACCCGGCGCTGCCTCAGCTCGGGCAGTTTGGCCCCGGGTACGCCCCGCTTGACGCCGATGAGGGCGTCCATCAGGCGCAGTCCCTCGAAGGCGTCGCGGGCGTAGCGGACCTCGCCCTCGTAGATCTCGTGCAGGTCCTGCTCGACATAGGCCCGGGTCAGGGCCGCTCCGCCCAGGATGACCGGGAAGCGGGCGGCGAGGCCGCGCTGGTTCAGCTCCTCCAGGTTCTCCTTCATGATCACGGTGGACTTCACCAGCAGCCCGGACATGCCGATCACGTCGGCCCGGTGCTCCTCGGCCGCCTCCAGGATCGCGGAGACGGGCTGCTTGATGCCCAGGTTGACCACGTTGTAGCCGTTGTTCGACAGGATGATGTCGACCAGGTTCTTGCCGATGTCGTGCACGTCGCCGCGCACGGTCGCGAGGACGATCGTGCCCTTGCCCTCGGCGTCCGACTTCTCCATGTGGGGTTCGAGGTGGGCGACGGCCGCCTTCATGACCTCGGCCGACTGCAGGACGAACGGCAGCTGCATCTGGCCGGAGCCGAACAGGTCACCGACGACCTTCATGCCGTCCAGCAGGGTGTCGTTGACGATGTCCAGGGCGGGCCGCTCGGCGAGGGCGAGGTCCAGGTCGGCTTCCAGGCCGTTGCGTTCGCCGTCGATGATGCGGCGCTTGAGGCGCTCCTCCAGCGGCAGCGCGGCCAGTTCCTCGGCCTTGCCCGCCTTCAGGGACTTCGCCGTGGCGCCCTCGAAGAGCTGCATGAGCTTCTGGAGGGGGTCGTACCCCTCGCTGCGGCGGTCGTGGATCAGGTCGAGGGCGGTGGTGACCTCTTCCTCGCTGAACCGCGCGATCGGCAGGATCTTGGAGGCGTGCACGATCGCCGAGTCCAGGCCCGCCTTCACGCACTCGTCGAGGAAGACGGAGTTGAGCAGGATGCGGGCGGCCGGGTTGAGGCCGAAGGAGATGTTGGACAGGCCGAGGGTGGTCTGCACGGCCGGGTGGCGCCGCTTCAGCTCCCGGATGGCCTCGATGGTGGCGATGCCGTCCTTGCGGGACTCCTCCTGACCGGTGCAGATGGTGAAGGTCAGGGTGTCGATGAGGATGTCGTCCTCGCGGATGCCCCAGTTCCCGGTCAGGTCGGCGATCAGCCGTTCGGCGATCTCGACCTTCTTCTCGGGGGTGCGGGCCTGGCCCTCCTCGTCGATGGTCAGCGCGATCAGGGCGGCGCCGTGCTCCCGGGCCAGCCGGGTGACCTTGGCGAAGCGGGAGTCGGGGCCGGCGCCGTCCTCGTAGTTCACGGAGTTGATCACCGCTCGGCCGCCGAGCTTCTCCAGGCCCGCCCGGATGACGTCGACCTCGGTGGAGTCCAGCACGATCGGCAGGGTGGAGGCGGTGGCGAAGCGGCCGGCGAGTTCCTCCATGTCGGCGACGCCGTCGCGGCCGACGTAGTCGACGCACAGGTCGAGCATGTGCGCGCCCTCGCGGATCTGCTCCCGCGCCATCTCCACGCAGTCGTCCCAGCGGCCCTGGAGCATGGCCTCGCGGAATTTCTTGGAGCCGTTGGCGTTCGTGCGCTCGCCGATGGCCAGGTACGAGGTGTCCTGGCGGAACGGGACCGTCTGGTAGAGGGAGGCGGCGCCGGGCTCCGGGCGCGGGTCGCGGGCGGGCGGGGTGAGGCCCTGGACCCGCTCGACGACCTGGCGCAGGTGCTCGGGGGTGGTGCCGCAGCAGCCGCCGATGAGGGAGAGGCCGTACTCGCGTACGAAGGTCTCCTGGGCGTCGGCCAGCTCGGGTGCGGTCAGCGGGTAGTGGGCGCCGTCCCTGCCGAGGACGGGCAGGCCCGCGTTGGGCATGCAGGACAGCGGGATGCGGGCGTTGCGGGCGAGGTAGCGCAGGTGCTCGCTCATCTCGGCCGGGCCGGTGGCGCAGTTCAGGCCGATCATGTCGATGCCGAGCGGCTCCAGGGCGGTGAGGGCCGCGCCGATCTCGGAGCCGAGCAGCATGGTGCCGGTGGTCTCGACGGTGACGGAGACGATGACCGGCAGGTCCAGTCCGAGGGCCTCGAGGCCGCGGCGGGCGCCGAGGACGGCGGCCTTGGTCTGCAGCAGGTCCTGGGTGGTCTCCACGAGCAGGGCGTCGGCTCCGCCGCTGACCAGGCCCTCGGCGTTGCGCTGGTAGGCGTCGCGCAGGGTGGTGTACGGGGCGTGGCCGAGCGTGGGCAGCTTGGTGCCGGGGCCCATGGAGCCCAGCACCCAGCGGGGGCGGCCGTCCTTCGCGGTGAACTCGTCGGCGACCTCGCGGGCGACCCGGGCGCCGGCCTCGGACAGCTCGTGGACGCGGTCGGAGATGTCGTACTCGCCGAGGGCGGAGTGGTTGGCCCCGAAGGTGTTGGTCTCGACGCAGTCGACGCCCACGGCGAAGTAGGCCTCGTGGACGGAGCGGACGATGTCGGGGCGGGTGAGGTTGAGGATCTCGTTGCAGCCCTCTAGCTGCTGGAAGTCCTCGAGCGTGGGTTCCTGGGCCTGGAGCATGGTGCCCATGGCTCCGTCGGCGACCACCACGCGGGTGGCGAGCGCCTGGCGGAGCGCGGACGCACGGGTCCGGCTGTCGGCGGAAGGGGACGGCGGCAACGAGGCCATGAAGGGGCTCCCTAGATGCGACGGCTGTCGGCTATACGGCTTCCCTGGCAGGCGGGGATGCCGCACGGCGTCAGAGTAACCGGGAGTGGGCTTGGATGGGCAGCGGCGTCCACGGGGCGGACGCGGGTGGCCCGTGTGCCACCGCCAGGCCACGTGTGATGTAACAGGTGCCGTCCGACCATTAGCGGGAGGTCGGCATGGACCGGTAGTGTTCGACATTGCCGAACGCCGGGTAGGGAGACGTACGGCGGTGTACGACAGGTGTCGGCATCGGTGGACGGTACTGACGGCGTTCGACGGCAGTCGAAGGGGACGGAGGCAGGACGGCGATGGCACGGAACATCCAGTCGCTCGAACGGGCGGCCGCGATGCTGCGGCTGCTCGCGGGCGGCGAGCGACGGCTCGGCCTGTCGGACATCGCCTCGTCACTGGGCCTCGCCAAGGGCACCGCCCACGGGATTCTGCGCACCCTCCAGCAGGAGGGGTTCGTGGAGCAGGACGACACCTCCGGGCGCTATCAGCTGGGCGCGGAACTGCTGCGGCTGGGCACCACGTACCTGGACGTGCACGAGTTGCGGGCGCGGGCCCTGGTGTGGACCGACGACCTGGCCCGGTCCAGCGGGGAGAGCGTGTACCTGGGTGTCCTGCACCAGCAGGGCGTGCTGATCGTCCACCACGTCTTCCGGCCGGACGACAGCCGGCAGGTGCTGGAGATCGGCGCCATGCAGCCGCTGCACTCCACCGCGCTCGGCAAGGTGCTCTCGGCGTACGACCCGGTGGCGCACAGCGAGGCGCTGGAGGCCGACCGCAAGCCCTTCACGGACCGCACGGTGTGCGACATGGACGACTTCGAGCACCTTCTCGACATGACACGCGCGCGTGGGTACGCGGCCGACGTCGAGGAGACCTGGGAGGGGGTGGCGTCCGTCGCCGCACCCATCCACGACCGGCGCCGCATGCCCGTGGGCGCGGTCGGTATCACCGGCGCCGTGGAACGGCTGTGCCGGGACGGTGAGCTGCGTCCGGAGCTGATCGCGGCGGTGCGCGACTGCGCCCGTGCGGTGTCCAGGGATCTGGGCGCGGGACGGTTCTGAGCCGCTGCGCGGCTCCCTCGGGGACGAACCGGGACGTCGGGCGGCGTTCCGGTTGCCGCCATACCCTGAAATGGACATATCGACTCAAACCCATATGTCGGCGTGCGAAGAGTGATAACCGGCAGCGATCAATAACGATCCTGTTTTCGATAACAGAACCCTTGACGCATGCGTAACGCCGAAGCAAGACTCCCGTCCATCGGTCGGCATTGTCGAACACCTACCGGCAATACGCGCTAGAGTGTGACAACGCCAAGGGCCGGCAATTCGCTCTCACCCCCGAGGGCGGCAGAACCACCGGAGGGACCCGGGGTTCGGCTATCCCTGGACGAAGGACAAAGGAGTCGCGGGTGTCCAGCTCCGACATCTTCATCGGCGAGACCATCGGTACCGCCATACTCATCCTGCTCGGCGGCGGCGTCTGCGCGGCCGTCACACTGAAGGCCTCCAAGGCCCGTAACGCCGGTTGGCTCGCCATCGCCTTCGGGTGGGGCTTCGCCGTCATGACGGCCGTGTACATCTCCGGACCGCTCTCCGGTGCGCACCTCAACCCGGCCGTCACCGTCGCACTCGCCATCAAGAACAGCGACTGGACCAACGTTCCGGTCTACTTCGCCGGGCAGCTGCTCGGCGCGATGATCGGCGCGACCCTGGTGTGGGTCGCCTACTACGGCCAGTTCCACGCCCACCTGACCGACAAGGAGATCGTCGGCGGTCCGGGGGCACAGGCCACCACGGCCAAGGCGGTCGAGGCCCAGGAGAAGGGCGCCGGCCCGGTCCTCGGCATCTTCTCCACCGGCCCGGAGATCCGGAACGCGGCACAGAACCTCGCCACCGAGATCATCGGCACGGTCGTGCTCATCCTGGCGGTCCTCACACAGGGCCTGAACGACAAGGGCAACGGCCTCGGCATCCTCGGCGGTCTGATCACCTCGTTCGTGGTGGTGTCGATCGGTCTGTCCCTCGGCGGCCCGACGGGCTACGCGATCAACCCGGCCCGTGACCTGGGCCCGCGCATCGTGCACGCGCTGCTGCCGCTGCCCAACAAGGGCGGTTCCGACTGGGCTTACGCCTGGGTCCCGGTGGTCGGTCCGCTGATCGGCGGCGCGATCGCTGCGGGCATATACAACGTCGCCTTCGCTTAGACATCACCTCCAAGCACGCGCCGTACGTACAGCCCCCTCACCACGGATCTTTCAGGAGCACACAGTGACCGACGCCCACACCGCAGGCCCGTTCATCGCCGCGATCGACCAGGGCACGACCTCCTCGCGCTGCATCGTCTTCGACAAGGACGGCCGGATCGTCTCCGTCGACCAGAAGGAGCACGAGCAGATCTTCCCGAAGCCGGGCTGGGTCGAGCACAACGCCAACGAGATCTGGACCAACGTCCAGGAAGTCGTCGCCGGGGCCATCGCCAAGGCGGGCATCACCCGCGACGACATCAAGGCCATCGGCATCACCAACCAGCGCGAGACCACCGTGCTGTGGGACAAGAACACCGGTGAGCCCGTCCACAACGCCCTTGTCTGGCAGGACACCCGCACCGACGCGCTCTGCCGGGAGCTCGGCCGCAACGTGGGCCAGGACCGCTTCCGCCGTGAGACCGGCCTGCCGCTCGCGTCGTACTTCTCCGGTCCCAAGGCCCGCTGGCTGCTCGACAACGTCGAGGGCCTGCGGGAGCGCGCCGAGGCGGGCGACATCCTCTTCGGCACGATGGACACCTGGGTCATCTGGAACCTGACCGGCGGTGTCAACGGCGGCAAGCACGTCACCGACGTGACCAATGCCTCCCGCACCCTCCTCATGAACCTGCACACGATGCAGTGGGACGACAAGATCGCCGAGTCGATCGGCGTGCCGCTGCAGATCCTGCCCGAGATCCGGTCCTCGGCCGAGGTCTACGGCGAGGTCACCGGCGGCAAGCTCGGCGAGCTGCTCGGCGGCATCCCGGTCGCCTCCGCGCTCGGCGACCAGCAGGCGGCCCTGTTCGGCCAGTGCTGCTACTCCGAGGGCGAGACCAAGTCCACCTACGGCACCGGCACCTTCATGGTGATGAACACCGGTGACAAGATCATCAACTCCTACGCCGGTCTGCTGACCACGGTCGGTTACAAGATCGGCGACCAGCCGACGGTCTACGCCCTGGAGGGCTCGATCGCCGTCACCGGCTCGCTGGTGCAGTGGATGCGCGACCAGATGGGCCTGATCTCCACCGCCGCCGAGATCGAGACCCTCGCACTGTCGGTCGAGGACAACGGCGGTGCCTACTTCGTGCCGGCCTTCTCCGGTCTGTTCGCCCCGCACTGGCGCTCCGACGCCCGCGGTGTGATCGCCGGTCTGACCCGGTACGTCACCAAGGCGCACCTCGCGCGCGCCGTCCTCGAGGCCACCGCCTGGCAGACGCGGGAGATCGCCGACGCCATGGTCAAGGACTCCGGTGACGAGCTGGTGACCCTCAAGGTCGACGGCGGCATGACCGCCAACAACCTGCTGATGCAGACCCTCGCCGACGTCCTGGACGCACCCGTGGTGCGCCCCATGGTCGCCGAGACCACCTGCCTCGGCGCCGCCTACGCCGCCGGCCTCGCCGTCGGCTTCTGGTCCAGCACCGACGAACTGCGCGCCAACTGGCGCCGGGCCGCCGAATGGACCCCCCGCATGGACGCGGACACCCGCGACCGTGAGTACAAGAACTGGCTCAAGGCCGTCGAGCGGACCATGGGCTGGATCGAGGACGAGAGCTGAGCGGCTCCCCCAGCTCAGCCATCTCTGACGAGGAGTAAGTACCCGACATGACCAGTCAGTCCACCCTGCAGACCGTGCCTGCCCTGGGGACGCACCCGGCCTCCGGCTCCAACCCGAGCCGAGCCGAGACCAGGGAGCAGCTCTCCAAGGCGTCGTACGACCTTCTGGTGATCGGCGGCGGCATCCTGGGCATCTCCACCGCCTGGCACGCCGCGCAGTCCGGCCTGAGGGTGGCTCTGGTCGACGCCGGCGACTTCGCCGGCGCCACCTCCTCCGCCTCCTCCAAGCTGCTCCACGGCGGTCTGCGCTACCTGCAGACCGGCGCGGTGAAGCTGGTGGCGGAGAACCACTTCGAGCGCCGTGCGGTCTCCCGCCAGGTGGCCCCCCACCTGGCGAACCCGCTCACCTTCTACCTCCCCGTGTACAAGGGCGGGCCGCACGGCGCGGCGAAGCTCGGCGCGGGCGTCTTCGCCTACTCCGCGCTCTCCGCGTTCGGTGACGGCGTCGGCCACCTGCTCTCCCCCGCCAAGGCGGCGCAGGACGTGCCCGAGCTGCGCACCGAGAACCTCAAGGCCGTGGCCGTGTACGGCGACGACCAGATGAACGACGCGCGCATGGCGCTGATGACGGTCCGTGCGGCCGTCGAGGCGGGCGCGGTCGTCCTCAACCACGCTGAGGTCGCCGGCCTGCGCTTCACCAACGGCCGGGTCACGGGCGCCGAGCTCAAGGACCGCCTGTCCGGCGAGGAGTTCGGGGTCAACGCCCGTCTCGTGCTGAACGCGACCGGCCCCTGGGTCGACCACCTGCGCAGGATGGAGGACCCGAACGCGGCACCGTCCATCCGCCTGTCCAAGGGCGCGCACCTGGTCCTCAAGCGCACCTCCCCCTGGAAGGCGGCGCTCGCGACCCCCATCGACAAGTACCGCATCACCTTCGCCCTCCCCTGGGAGGACATGCTGCTGCTCGGCACCACCGACGAGGAGTTCCAGGGCGACCCGGCGGACGTGTCCGTCACCGAGAAGGACATAGCCCAGATCCTGGACGAGGCCGCGTTCTCCGTCCGGGACCAGCAGCTCCAGCGCGACCTGATCACCTACGCCTTCGCCGGTCTGCGGGTGCTGCCGGGCGGTCCCGGCGACACCGCCAAGGCCAAGCGCGAGACCGTGGTGACCGAGGGCAGGGGCGGCATGCTGTCCGTCGCGGGCGGCAAGTGGACCACCTTCCGGCACATCGGCCGTACGGTCATGCAGAAGCTGGAGGCGCTGCCCGGCCACCCGCTCGGCGACGACTTCGAGCCGATCTCCTCGCTGCCGAAGAAGCTGCCGCTGCCCGGCGTCGCCAACCCGCGCGCGGTCGCCCACCGCCTGCTGGTGGACCACCCGGCACCCGGCCCGCGCATGGCCGCCGACACGGCCAAGCACCTGGCCACCCACTACGGCTCGCTGGCGTTCGACATCGCCCGGATCGCCAACGAGAGCCCCGAGCTGGCCGAGCGCGTCCACCCGGACGCCCCGGAGATCTGGGCGCAGGTCGTGTGGGCGCGTGACCACGAGTGGGCCGAGACGGCGGACGACGTGCTGCGCCGCCGTACGACGCTGACCATCCGGGGGCTCGCCACCGACGACGTCCGCGCGAAGGTGCAGGACGTGCTCGACAAGAAGTAGGCCCCGGTGGCGGCCGGTCCACTCCCCTGACCGGGACCGGCCGCCGCCGCAGCGCCGGACCCCGCCGCACCGGGTCCGGTCCCGCGCGAGGGCCGGCTCCCGCCGATGGAGCCGCCCCTCCCGCGTGCCGTCGCCCGCATAATGTGCTGAGACATCCGATGTCTGGGTCATTCGGCAGGCGACAGGAGACCGGTCATGGCAGTCACCGACGAGGCGATCGAGAAGATCAAGAACATGATCGTCTCCGGTGCGCTGCGCCCCGGGGACCGGTTGCCCAAGGAGAGCGAGCTGGCCGCCGAACTGGGCCTGTCCCGCAACTCGCTGCGGGAGGCCGTACGGGCCCTGTCGCTGATCCGGATCCTGGACGTGCGCCAGGGCGACGGCACGTACGTCACCAGCCTCGATCCGCAACTGCTGCTGGAGGCGATGAGTTTCGTCGTCGACTTCCACCGCGACGACACCGTCCTGGAGTTCCTCGCGGTGCGCCGGATCCTGGAGCCTGCCGCGACGGCGATGGCGGCCTCCCGGATCGGCGAGCGGCAACTGGACGCGCTGTCCGCCCAGTTGGACGCGCTGGGCGAGGAACCCTCGGTGGAGGAACTGGTCGCGGCCGACCTGGAGTTCCATCGCGGCATCGTGCGCGGCTCCGGCAACTCGGTGCTGTGCTCGCTGCTGGACGGCCTGTCGGGCCCGACCACGCGGGCCCGTATCTGGCGGGGACTCACCCAGGAGGACGCGGTCGGCCGCACCCTGCGCGAGCACCGCGCGATCCTGGCCGCGCTGCGCGACCGGGACGCGGAGGCGGCCCGCTCCTGGGCCACCGTGCACATCGCGAGCGTGGAGCAGTGGCTGCGCAGCACGCTGTGAAACGCCTGTACGCAACGGTCCCGGCTCCCTGCCGATGGGGTGTTCCACGGTGGCGAACGGGGCAGTGATCCGTTCACTCCCCCACGCAAGGGGGCTGCGGGCGCCCCCGCCGGACGCCGTAAGGTTGGTGAGTCAAGCGAGGGCACGTCGGAAGGAGGCACTGGGTGATCGAGCTGGAGGGGGTTCCCGAGCTGATCGACCCAGTCATGGTGGCCGCGTTCGAGGGCTGGAACGATGCCGGCGACGCCGCCTCCACGGCGGTCGCGCACCTGGAACGCGAGTGGAAGGGCGAGGTGTTCGCGGCGCTGGACGCCGAGGACTACTACGACTTCCAGGTGAACCGGCCCACGGTGTTCATGGACGGCGGAGTGCGCAAGATCACTTGGCCGACGACCCGGCTGTCCGTGGTCCGCGTCGGCGGTGACAAGCCGCGCGACCTGGTGCTGGTCCGCGGGATCGAACCGTCCATGCGCTGGCGCTCGTTCTGCAACGAGCTGCTCGCCTTCGCGCATGAGCTGGGCGTGGAGCTGGTGGTCATCCTGGGTGCCCTGCTGGGTGACACCCCGCACACGCGTCCGGTGCCGGTCAGCGGGGTGACGTCGGACCCGGAGCTGGCCCAGCGCATGGATCTGGAGGAGACCAAGTACGAGGGTCCCACGGGGATCGTCGGCGTCCTGCAGGAGGCGTGCACGCACGCCGGCGTCCCGGCGGTGTCGCTGTGGGCGGCCGTACCGCACTACGTCTCGCAGCCGCCCAACCCGAAGGCCACGCTGGCGCTGCTCAACCGCCTCGAGGACCTGCTGGACCTGCGCATCCCGCAGGGCGAGCTGCCCGAGGACGCGCGCGCCTGGCAGGTCGGTGTGGACCAGCTGGCCGCCGAGGACAGCGAGGTCGCCGAGTACGTCCAGACGCTGGAGGAGGCCCGGGACACCGCGGAGCTGCCGGAGGCGTCGGGTGAGGCGATCGCCCGCGAGTTCGAGCGGTACCTGCGGCGCCGGGACGTGGGCCCCCCGGGCGGCAAGCAGAGGCCTCCGGCCGGTGGCGGTGGCTCCAGGGAGGACGACGACGAGGACAGCCCGGAAGGCTGAGGCAGGCAGAAGGGGCGCTCCCCTCGGGAAGCGCCCCTTCTCCGTGCTGCCGTCGCGCAGTTTCCCGCGCCCCTCGGGGCGCTCCTGCTGGAGGGCGTCTAGAGGGCTACGCCCAGCAGTGCGTCCACCACCCGCGTGACCAGGCCGGGAGCGCCCGTGTCCGTGCCGCCCTCCTGCTCCTGCCGGGCCGCCCAGCGGTCCACGGCGGCGAGCGCGGCGGGGGCGTCGAGGTCGTTCGCGAGGGCCTCGCGGACCTCCTCGACCAGGGCGTCGGCGGACGGGCCGTCGGGACGGGAGACGGCTGCGCGCCAGCGGCCGAGGCGGGCCACGGCGTCCCGCAGGACCTCGTCGGTCCACTCCCAGTCGGCGCGGTAGTGGTGGGCGAGCAGCGCGAGGCGGATGGCGGCCGGGTCGACGCCGTCGCGACGCAGCTTCGAGACGAAGACCAGGTTGCCCTTGGACTTGGACATCTTCTCGCCGTGCAGGGCGACCATCCCGGCGTGGACGTAGGCCTTGGCCATGGGGAACTCGCCGGTGAGCACCTGGGCGTGCGAGGCACCCATCTCGTGGTGCGGGAAGGCGAGGTCGGAGCCGCCGCCCTGGACGTCGAAGCCCATGCCGAAGTGGTCGAGGGCGATGGCCACGCACTCGATGTGCCAGCCGGGCCGGCCCGGGCCGAGGGAGCGGCCGTCCCAGCTGGGCTCGCCCTCGCGGGCCGCCATCCACAGCATCGGGTCGACGGGGTTCTTCTTGCCCGGGCGGTCCGGGTCGCCGCCGCGCTCGGCGGACAGCAGCCGCATGGCGGCCGCGTCCAGGTTCGAGACCTTGCCGAAGTTCGGGTCGGACTCGACGGAGAAGTAGATGTCGCCCTCCAGCTCGTAGGCCGCGCCGAGATCACGCAGCCGCTCGACGAGCGGGACGATGCCGGGTATCGCCTCGACGGCGCCTATGTAGTGCTGGGGCGGGAGCAGCCGCAGGGCGGTCATGTCCTCGCGGAAGAGGGCCGTCTGCTGCTCGGCGAGGGCGACCCAGTCGACGCCGTCCCGCTCCGCGCGCTCCAGCAGCGGGTCGTCGACGTCGGTGACGTTCTGGACGTAGTGGACCTGCCGCTTGGTGTCGAGCCACACGCGCTGAACGAGGTCGAACGCGTTGTAGGTCGCCGCGTGCCCCATGTGGGTGGCGTCGTACGGCGTGATGCCGCAGACATAGATACGGGCGACGGGACCGGGGTCGAGGGTGACGAGGCCGCCGGTCGCGGTGTCGTGGATCCTCAGGTCGCGGCCCTGACCAGGCAGGGCGGGGACCTCGGAAGCGGGCCAGGCATGCATGTACATGAGCCTAACCGGCCACGAGCTGCGTATACGAACGGGATCGCACCGGATGGCCGGATAGGCCCTCTTGCGCATCGGCGCCTGGTGTGCCCTGGCCGCTCACACGGGGGGCCAGGGAATGGCCGGCCACTCCCCGCTCGGCTCCGGGTGCACCCCCGTGGTGAGCAGCGCGTCGACACGCGCGCGTGTGGCGTCGATCTCGGCCGGGGTGACCAGTGCGGCCAGCCGCCCGCCCAGGGGACCGCCGAGGGCCTCCCGCAGTGCCGTGAGGACGTCGACGGCCTCCGGGGTCAGTGGCTCCCCCGCCCAGCCCCACAGCAGCGTGCGCAGCTTGTTCTCGGTGTTGAAGGTGACGCCGTGGTCGATGCCGTAGAGCCGGCCGTCGGAGGTGGGAAGCAGGTGGCCGCCCTTGCGGTCGGCGTTGTTGATCACCACGTCGAGGACCGCGAGCCGGCGCAGCCGTTCGTCGTCGGCGTGCACGAGGAGCGCGGTGCGGCCCTCGCCGACCTCGGCGAGGCCGATCGCCTTCCAGCCCGGCTCCGGTTCCTCGGCGTCGACCAGGGCGAGCAGCTCGGCGTCGGTCAGGACGTCGATCCACAGCTGGCACATGCCCTCGCCGTACGGCCCGTCGCGCAGCACGGTCGGCGGGACGAGCCCCCAGCCCGTGGCCTCGGAGACCTCGTAGGCGGCCACCTCGCGGCCGGCCAGGGTGCCGTCGGGGAAGTCCCACAGGGGGCGCTCCCCGGCCACCGGCTTGTAGATGCAGGACGCTTCCCGGCCGTCGAGGGCGACGGTGCAGAACAGCGCGGCGTTGGACGCCTCGCGGATCCGGCCGCGCACGGTCAGCTCACCGTGCGTGAGCAGCTCCGCGGCGGCCGCGTCGGCCGCCGCGTCGACGGGCGTCACGCTCCGCGGCGGTATCCGTTCTGGCGCGGACATACATGTCCTTCCGGATCGAGCGGGAGGCTGCACAGCGGGCACGGCGGCCGCCCGGCGTTGACGACGTCGAGGGCGCGCTTGGCGAAGGCCCGGGCCTGCGCGCCGGTCAGCCGGACCCGCAGCATCGGGGGCCCGTTCTCCTCGTCCTGGAGCAGCCGCTCCTCGGCCTCGGCGAGGTCTTCCTCGGTGTCGGCGTCCAGCTCCACCAGAGCCTGCGCCTCGACGATCATGCGCTGTTCCTCGCCGTCCCAGGCCAGCGCCATGGTACCGACGCGGAACTCCTCCTCGACGGGGGTCTCCAGCGGGGCGGTGTCGGCGATCTCGGTGGGCGCCATGGCGGGGACGGAGGCGCTGCCGCCACTACGCCGCACGACCTCGTCGAGCAGTTCGTCCATGCGCTCGGCGAGCGCGGCCACCTGCGTCTTCTCCAGAGCCACGCTGGTCACCCGGGAGCCTGCGGTGGCCTGGAGGAAGAACGTACGGCGCCCGGGCAGTCCGACCGTGCCGGCCACGAAGCGGTCCGGCGGGTCGTAGAGGAACACCTGACGGGACACGTCCTGTCTCCATGGGGAGTGAGTCGGAGAGGGGGTTCGAGAGTTTCACTGGTGCGGGCGGTGCGGAGGGGCGAGTGTGCGGACCGCTTCACCCTACTGCGGCCGACGATCACGGTGCGCCCGCACCACCCCCGACGGGTGCGTCGCCCTCACCAGGTTCCTCGCGGGGGGCGAGCGAAGCGAAATCGCCGGTGTCGCCGAGGCGAACGAGAAACGGCCGCAGGCGGGTGTAGCGGATCGCGGTGACGGAACACGGTTCCACGGAGATCCGCTGGAAGAGGTCGAGGTGGAGTCCGAGGGCATCGGCGACCAGGGACTTGATGATGTCACCGTGGGAGCACATGAGGTAGACGGCGTCGGCGCCGTGGTCGCGCTCCACGCGCGCGTTCCACTCGCGTACGGCCTCGGCGGCGCGGGTCTGCATGGCACGCATGGACTCGCCGCCCGGGAAGGCGGCGGCCGACGGGTGGGCCTGGACGACCTCCATCAGCGGCTCGTCCTTGAGCTCGGCGAGCTTGCGGCCGGACCAGTCGCCGTAGTGGCACTCCCCGATCCGCTCGTCGGTGTGGGAACGCAGGCCGGGGCGGGCCTCGAGGAGCGGCCGTACGGTCTCCTGGCAGCGCTGGAGGGGGCTGGTGACGACCTCGGAGACCGGCAGTGCGGCGAGCCGTGCGGGCAGCGCGGCGGCCTGGGCGGCGCCGCGCTCGTCCAGGGCGACGCCTGGCGTCCACCCGGCGAGCACCCCGGAAGTGTTGGCGGTGGAACGTCCGTGCCTGACGAGGATCAGCGTGGGCATGCGGCCCAGGGTAGGCGTATCAGCAACTGCACCGGTGAACGGGCGAAGGGAGAATGCGCTCCGTGATCGTCGACTGTGCGATTTACCGGCATGGGCACCGTACGGAGGGCCCGGAGGACCTGTCCGACGCGCTCGGGGAGGCGCGGGCGGCGGGCGGTTTCGTCTGGATCGGCCTGTACGAGCCGTCCGAGCGGGAGTTCGACCTGGTCACCCGGGAGTTCGGGCTGCATCCGCTGGCGGTCGAGGACGCGCTCAAGGCGCATCAGCGGCCCAAGCTGGAGGTGTACGACGACTCGCTGTTCATGGTCCTGAAGCCGGTGGTGTACGAGCCGCAGAGCGACACCGTCTCGGCCGGCGAGATCATGCTCTTCGTCGGGGACAGCTTCGTGGTCACCGTCCGCCACGGCGAGGGCTCGCCGCTGGCCGCCGTACGGCGGCGGCTGGAGGAGGAGCCGGAGATGCTCGACAAGGGCCCGACCGCCGTGCTGTACGCGGTCGCCGACGCCGTCGTCGACCACTACCTGGAGGTGGCGACGGAGCTGGGGACCGATCTGGAGGAGCTGGAGGCGGAGGTGTTCCAGCCGGAGGGCGGGGGTTCGCGCCACACCGCGTCGCGGATCTACGGCTTCAAACGGCAGGTCCTGGAGTTCCGCCGGGCCACCGGCCCGCTGGCGCTGCCGCTGACCCGGCTGGCGGGCACGGGACAGTTCGGCGGCTCGGTGCCGTTCGTCCACGACAAGGCGCGCCCGTTCTTCCGGGACGTGAGCGACCACCTCATGCGGGTGAACGAGTCCGTGGAGGCCCTGGACCGGCTGGTGTCGGACATCCTGTCGGCGCATCTGGCGCAGATGAGCGTGCGGCAGAACGACGACATGCGGAAGATCTCCGGGTGGGCGGCGATGGCGGCGGTCCCCACGATGATCGCGGGGATCTACGGCATGAACTTCGACCACATGCCGGAGCTGCACTGGCTGTGGTCGTATCCGGCGGTGATCCTGGCCATGGCCGCACTGGAGGTGCTGCTGTACCGGCTGTTCAAGCGGCGCGGCTGGCTGTGAGGCCCGCTCCGCCCGGGGCTCAGGCGAACTCGGGGGCGGGGGTGGCGGAGCCGCCGAGGGCGTCGCGGCGCCGGGGCATGCGGAGGCTGACCATGCGGCGCCAGCCGCCGAGTCGCTCATAGGCGTAGACCGCGTGGATGCCGGCCGCGAGCAGCGCGCACCTGGCCGTGGACCAGCCCAGGATGCGTCCCATGCGGGCCATCACGGCGAGGCTGACGTCCCGGTGGACGCGGATCTCGGCGAGGGCGCACTCGCGCAGGCTGCGCCGGATCAGCCGGCCGTGCCCGTGGGCGGCGAACCGCAGCAGTTGCTCGTGGGTGTAGGCGAGGTGGTTGTCCTCGTCGTGGGAGATCACGCGTACCGCCCGGCCGATCTCGGGATGGCCGGCGAAGTGCCGGCCGAGCGTCAGCATCTGGTCGGCGGCGCGCTGTTCGGTGACGCGGCTGTGGGCGAGGTAGACGATGATGTCCCGCACCGTGAGCGGCTCGTCGCGCCTGAGCCTGTCGTGGGCGAGGCCGGTGCCGCGCCGCTCCAGGAGCATCGTGTAGTGGGTCTCGGGCGGTACGGGGACGGGGGTGAGCCCCCGCTTCCTCATCAGCGCCTGGAAAATGCGTCCGTGCTTGTCCTCGTCGGCGCCGTGGCGGGCGATCTTCGGGGCCAGCGCGCGTTCGCTCTGCGGCACGAGCGTGGCGATCCGTCCGTTCTCCCAGCCGCCCTGGAACTCCCCGCCGGCGGCGATGGAGCAGAAGAGCCGGAACGCCTCGTCGTAGTCGAGGATCTCCTGGAACAGACTCTTGGCCGAAAGCATAAAAAGAGTGAAAGGTGCACGGACGGGGCGTGCAACAGCTGTGTTCGTCCGCTCCGCCGAAAGGATGACACCTCCGTCGTAACCGTGCGGCGCCCGGCGCGTTGTTCCCGGTGACGGCCGTGGCGGGGAAGACCCCCGAGCCCCCACCACGGCCGCTGAAGCCCCTAGGCCAGACCGGCGCGCTCCAGGGCCTCGTGGCCGGCCCGCAGGGAGGCGAGCCGCTCCTCGAGCGTGAAGCCCGCCGGGGAGAGGCTGAGCGTGGTGACACCGGCCTCGGCGTAGGCCTTCATCCGGTCGGCGATCCGGTCCACGGAGCCCAGCAGTGTCGTCTTGTCGATGAGGTCCTGCGGGACCGCGGCCGCGGCGCCCTGCTTGTCGCCGGACAGGTACTTCTGCTGGATCTCGGCGGCTTCCTTCTCGTAGCCCATGCGCTGGGCGAGCTGGTTGTAGAAGTTCTGCTTGGCGCTGCCCATGCCGCCGACGTACAGCGCGGTGTACGGCCGGAAGGTGTCCGCGAGCCGGGCCACGTCCTTGTCGTCGCCGACGGCGATGGGCAGGGTCGGGCAGACGTCGAACCCGTCGAGGGTCCTGCCGGCCTTCTCACGCCCCGCGCGCAGGTACTTCAGGGTGGTGTCCTCGAGGTGGTCGGCGGCGGGGAAGATCAGCAGGGCGCCGTCGGCGATCTCGCCGGTCTGCTCCAGGTTCTTCGGGCCGATCGCGGCGATGTACAGCGGGATGTGCTCGCGCTGCGGGTGCACGGTCAGCTTGATCGGCTTGCCCGGGCCGCCGGGCAGCGGCAGCGTCCAGTGCTCGCCCTCGTACGTCAGCCGCTCGCGCGTCATGGCCCTGCGCACGATCTCCACGTACTCACGGGTGCGGGCGAGCGGCTTGTCGAACTTGACGCCGTACCAGCCCTCGGAGACCTGCGGTCCGGACACCCCGAGCCCGAGCCGGAACCGCCCTGCGGACAGCGAGTCGAGCGTCGCGGCCGTCATCGCGGTCATCGCGGGCTGGCGGGCCGGGATCTGGAAGATGGCCGAGCCGACGTCGATGCGCTCGGTCTGCGCGGCGACCCAGGACAGGACCGTCGCCGCGTCGGAGCCGTAGGCCTCGGCGGCCCAGCACAGCGAGAAGCCCAGCCGGTCGGCCTCCTGCGCCACGGCCAGATTGTCCCCGTCCATACCGGCACCCCAGTAGCCGAGGTTGATCCCGAGCTGCATGGCCGAATCCCCTTACCCATGAGTAACGTCGTTGTCGGTGGTGACCCTAGCGTCCCCCGCGCCCCTTAGGGAGCGGCAGCGCCGTCGGCTGCCCACCACGCGGGATCCCGCAGCCGGCCCCCGTTATCCACAGGCAACCCACCGCACCGCCTCTGGCCAGTAATCTCGCGCACATGGAGCAGAGGCATCTCGGCCGTACCGGCCTGCGCGTGTCCCGGATCGGACTCGGCACCCTCACCTGGGGCCGGGACACCGATGAGCACGACGCCGCGGACATGCTGAAGGCGTTCTGGGAGGCCGGCGGCACCCTCGTCGACACCGCGGACGTGTACGGCGACGGGGAGGCGGAGTATCTGCTCGGGCGGCTGATGGACGGTCTGGTGCCGCGCCGGGACATGGTGATCTCCACCAAGGCGGGCAGCGTGCCCGATCCCGACCGCCGCGTCGACGGCTCCCGCGGCCATCTGCTCGCCGCCCTCGACGCGTCCCTGGCCCGGCTGGGCACGGACTACGTCGACCTGTGGCACATCCACGCCTACGACCCCGGCACCCCCCTGGAGGAGACGCTCCAGGCCCTGGACACAGCGGTGAGCAGCGGCCGTGCCCGCTACGCCGGCGTCTCCAACTTCTGCGGCTGGCAGCTCGCCAAGGCGGCCACCTGGCAGCTCGCGGCGCCGGGCCTGCGCACCCGGCTGGCCGGCACACAGCTGGAGTACTCGCTGCTGCAACGCGGAGCGGAGCGCGAGGTGCTGCCCGCCGCGCTCGACCTCGGCGTGGGCCTGCTGCCCTCCTCCCCGCTCGGCCGGGGCGTGCTGACCGGCAAGTACCGGCACACCACTCCCCCGGACTCGCGCGGCGCCTCCGAGCACCTGGCCCCGTTCGTGGAGCCGTATCTGGACGACACCGCGACCCGCATCGTGGACGCGGTGACGACCGCCGCCGACGGGCTCGCGGTGACCCCGCTCCAGGTCGCCCTCGCCTGGGTGCGGGACCGGCCCGGCGTGGCCGCGCCGATCGTCGGCGCGCGCACCGCACAGCAGCTCACGGCGGCGTTGTCAGTGGAGGCCCTTAGTCTTCCTGACGAGATCTGCCGGGCGCTGGACGATGTGTCGGCGCCCGTGCACCGCTATCCCGATCACGACTGGAGCACGCTGTGAGCACGGAGCCGGAGACCACGGAGGACGCCGGGCCGGGGACGCCGGACACACCCGGGACCCCGGCCCGGGACACCTCGCCCGGGGACAGCGGTGCGAACGACGCCGACAGCAGCGGCGCGGACGAGGCCGAAGGCAGCGCGGTCACCGACGAGAGCGGCGGCGACGCGGACGGCGAGGGCAAGGACGCGGGTCAGTTGTCCGAGGCGGAGGCCGAGTTGGCCGCGCAGCGGATCGAGCGGGAGCGGATCGAGCGGCGCAAGGCCGAGAAGTCGGGCCCGATCCAGAGCGGCACCAAGCTCAGCGGCAAGGCCGCCGACCTGCTCGCGGCGGTGCGGGCCGTGGAGAGCGGCGAGAAGCCGGCGGCCACGGTGTTCACCGAGCCCGCGCCGGCACCGCGGCGCCCGGCCCCGGAGCCCGTGAGCCGGCCGCGGCCCGCGCCCGCCCCGGCCGCCGCCCCCGCCAGCCCGGCACCGGAGACGGTGGAGGGCGTCCGCCGGGTGCTGGCCGAGGGCGGCGCGCCCGAGGCCCTCGCCGCCCAGGTGGCCGCGGCTCTCGGCGAGGGCGCCGACGCGGCGCTGCGCGCGGACCCCTGGCAGCTGCTGCGGATCAGCGGTGTACGGCCCGACCAGGCCGACGGCTTCGCACGCGCGCTGCTCGGCGCCGCCTGCGGTCCGGACGACGAACGGCGGGGCCGCGCGGTCACGGCGTGGCTGCTGGAGCAGGCGGCCCTGGCCGGGCACACCGCGCTGGAACTGCCCGTGCTCACCGCGGCGCTGGCCCGGCAGAGCGTGCCGGACCCGGACGCGGCGGTGCAGAGCACGCTCGCGGAGGGCGAGGCCCTGGCGTTCCAGGACGCGCTGGAGGACACCGGTGCGCCCACGCCCCAGGACACCGACGAGGAGCGGGAGCGCCCGGTGCGCGTCCTCGTCGGCCTGGAGCGGTACGCGCTGGCCGAGGAGAGTCTCGCCGACGCCCTGGCCCGGCTGGTCAACTCGTTGTCCAAGGAGACCGAGCGGCCCTGGCAGTCGGCCGCCGAGTCGGTCTCCGGCGGGGCCGCCGAGCTGGCTCGCGCGGCCGCCGGGCACGGTCTGGTGCTGCACACCGGCGGGGAGGCGGCCCGCGCCGAACCGGCCGCGCTGCTCGGGGCCGCGCGCGCCGCGGGCCTGCGGGCCTTCGCCGTCTGCCACACGCCCGACGGCCGTGACCGCTTCGCCGCACTGCCGGGCGCCGGCCCGGCGGAGCAGGGCGTGGGCACGGTCGCCGGCCTGCTGTCCGGCGCCGAGGGACCGGGCCGGGACGCTGGCGGCGCGCTGGAACTCGACCTGCTGATCGTGCTGGACGCGCCGCAACTCGACGTGGAGAGCGCCGCGGTGCTGGTGGAGTCGCTGCCCGACGGGGCCCGGCTGGTGCTCAGCGGCGACCCGGCGGTGCTGTGGTCGGCCGGTCCGGGAGAGGTCTTCGCCGACCTGCTCGCCGCCCGCGCCTGCCCGCAGATCGCCTCCCGCCTTCCCGACCCGGGCCCGCTCGGCGAGCTGGTCTCCGGCATCGGCGTCGGCGAGCTGGCCCAGGTCGCCGCCCCGGGCAAGGAGATCGTCATCGTTCCGGTGCGGGACGCGGGAGAGGCCGTGCACCGGACGGTCCAGCTGGTCGCGGACTCGGTGCCACGGGCGATCGGTGTCCCGGCCGACCAGACCGTGGTGATCACTCCGGGGCACGGTGGCGCCGCGGGCACCCGTGCCCTCAATGCGGCGCTCAAGGAACGCCTCAACCCCGGCCCCGGCCGCTTCGGCGGCTTCGACCCGGGCGACCGGGTCGCCTACTCCCCCGCTGCGGGCCGTACGGTGCCGGGCGTGGTGGTGAAGGCCGACGCGGACGGACTGCACCTGTCGTGCGCGGGCACCCCCGTGGTCGTACCGCGCGAGCGGGTGGAGGGCGCCGTGCGGCACGGCTGGGCGCTGACCGCGCATCAGGCGGTGGGCGCGCGCTGGCCGGCGGTGGTCGTGGTGCTGCCCGGCGATGCGGCGCAGGCACTCAGCAGGCCCTGGGTGTACACGGCGTTCGGCCGGGCGGAGCGGCATCTGTCCGTGGTCCACGGTGTGGAGCAGGCCCTGGCGAAGGCGGTGGCCGAGATCCCGGCCAAGCCCCGCACGACCCGCTTGCAGACGCTGCTGCGGGTGTGAGGCTCGTTCCGTCGTAGCTGTGACCAGCCACGACGGCGGATCCGGGGGTCCCCCACGCCCATGGGGCAGTGGGGGAGGTGCCGTACCGGCCTCAGGTTCGACGGCACCGCCGGTGCACGCTCACTTCTCGGTGTCCAGCGGCTCCAGACCCTCGTCCTCGACGAACTCGAGATCCTCGTCCTCGTCCACTTCCTCGTCGTCGGCCTCGTCGTCGGCCTCTTCGTCGAACACGGCGCTGACATCGAACCGGCACACGACCTGCTGCGGATCGACGTGCTCGAACGGTGTCTCCAGCCACTCCCCGGCCTCGGGCGTCTCGTCCGCCGCGGTGACCCAGAGCGTGGAGTCGCCCTCCTCCAGGCCGAACTCCTTGTGCCGGGACGCGATCTCGTCCGGTTCGAACTCGCCGAACAGGATGCCCAGCGCCCCCGGCACCGTACCGGCCGCGTCCTCGGCGAGACCGCCGGCGGCCGAGTACTCCGCCGCCTCGACCCGCTGGGCCTGGGCCAGCAGCCGCTGGGGTTCGGCCACGGCGTAGTCGCGGCGGATCAGCACGCTGATCGCGTGGGGTTCCTCGGGGCCCGCGTACGGCGGCAGCTCCTCCGCACCGGGGATCTCGAAGGGCGTGACCTCGTCATAGCGGTCGTAGAGCAGCTCGTCGTACACCTCGGCGGCCGCGGCCAGCTGGTTGAACGCCTCCAGGACGGCCGGGTCGTCCTCCCCCGACCTGCGTTCGACCGCGGCCAGATGACGGTCGAGCGCGGTCTTGACCGCCTCGGCGGCGGCGCGTACCTCGGCAGCGGTGGGCTGCGCAGCATCAGACATAGTGCAGACGCTATCCGTACCGGGCCCCAGCCCGCACAATAGATGCGATGCCGGAATACGAATTTGTCGACGTGTACGTGCCTCGCGGGGTGTCCCGCAAGGAGGCCACACGTCTGCTGACGGACCATGCCGAGTACGGACACTGGGAGTTGGACCGACTGAGCCTGCTGCGTGACGGCAGCCGCAGGGTGCGGTTGCGCCGGCGGATCATCCGCCAGGTGCGTGCCACGTGGTGAGGCCGGCGAACTGAACCGGAGCGGGCCCCGTCTGACCTGGCGGGGCCCGCTCCGTTCACTGTGCTCCGTACCCGGCGGCTCCGGCTACGACGTGGCCCGCGCCTTGCGGTAGAGCACCGCGCCCGCGAGCAGCGCGCCCGCGCCGACCGGCAGCACGAGGTCCAGCGGCAGCTCGCTGCCGGTGTGCGCGAGCTGGGCGTTGGTCAGCGGCTGGGTGGAGCGGCCGCCGTGCTGCGTGACCTGGGTGGACCCATGGGGCCCGTGGGGCGTGTGACCGCCGCGGCCGGGCGGGGTCGACGGGCTTCCCGGGTGACCGGGATGGCCCGGCTGACCGGGGTGTCCCGGCTGACCCGGGTGCCCTGGCTGGCCCGGGTTGCCCGGCTTTCCGGGCGGGTTGCCGGAGCCGCCGCCCGGCGGCTGGCTGTGGTTGCCGCCGCCTGAGTTGGTGCAGTCGTTGCCGTGCGTGGCGTTGCCGACTCCGATGACGTTCACGCTGTTGCCGCAGACGTTCACCGGAGCGTCGATCGGCACCTGCACCGTGTTGCCGGAACCGACGCCCGGCGAGCCGCCGGTGTGGCCGCCCGCGTGCGAGCCGCCGGAACCCTGGTGGTTGGTGCAGTCGTTGCCGTGCGTGGCGTTGCCGACTCCGATGACGTTCACGCTGTTGCCGCAGACGTTCACCGGAGCGTCGATCGGCACCTGCACCGTGTTGCCGGAACCGACGCCCGGCGAGCCGCCGGTGTGGCCGCCCGCGTGCGAGCCGCCGGAACCGCCGTGTCCCCCCGAAGCGCCGCCGTGATTGGCGCATGTGTTGCCCGCGGACGGGTTGAGCAGTCCGACGACGTTCACGGTGTTGCCGCAGACGTTCACCGGAGCGTGCACCGGCACCTGCACCGTGTTGCCGGACAGTACGCCGGGTGAGCGGCCGGCGGCGCCGGCCGCGCCCGCGTCGGCGTGGGCATAGCCGCTCGCTGCGGCGATCACACCGGTGGCCGCCGCCATCGTCATCAGGCCCTTGCGGGTGCCCTGTCGCATTCTGATTTTCCCCTGCCTTCGATCCTGCTGTGCCTCGCGGTTGCGTTGCGAACCTCGCGGATCGTGTCTCCGCGCAAGAGGCCGGTCGGCCCCGGAGCGCATGGCGCGCGCTCCGGGGCCGACGGCTCAAAAATGACGCCCCCCTCAGGAGGTCGTCGTCACTTGTTGACGCAGGTGTTGCCGAAGGCGGGGTTCAGGAGCCCGATCACGTTGACCGTGTTGCCGCAGACGTTCACCGGGACGTGCACGGGCACCTGAATGACATTGCCGGAGACGACGCCCGGCGAGTGCACGGCGGCACCCTGAGCTCCGGAGTCTGCGACGGCGAGGCCCGCGCCCGCGAGAACCAGCCCACCGGTGGCAGCCGCAGCAGCGACGACCTTCTTGATCATTATTCCTCCTTGTTGGCAATACGACTCCAAGGCGCGGAGTCACATCACCTGTAACGAGGAGGAACTAATGAAGCTACGAACCGATCGTCGCATTCACCCGTTCCAGGCGATCTCGTACGGGCGCCCGAATACCTGGGCCCAGGGCCTCACGAGGCGTCGATGAAGCGGTCCAGCACGCGCACCCCGAACTGCAGCCCGTCGACCGGCACCCGCTCGTCGACGCCGTGGAACATGCCGGCGAAGTCCAGCTCCGGCGGCAGCTTCAGCGGGGCGAAGCCGAAGCCGCGGATGCCGAGGTCGTCGAAGGACTTGGCGTCCGTACCGCCGGAGAGCATGTACGGGATCGCCTTCGCGGTCGGGTCCTCGGCGAGCAGCGCGGACTGCATGGCCTCCACCAGCGCCCCGTCGAAGCTGGTCTCGACCGCCTTGTCGGCGTGCACGTCCTCGCGGCGGACGTTCGGTCCGAGCAGCCGGTCGAGGTCCGCGAGGAACTCCTCCTCGTGACCGGGCAGGAACCGTCCGTCGATGTGTGCGGTGGCCTCGCCGGGGATGACGTTGACCTTGTAGCCGGCGTTCAGCTGGGTCGGGTTGGCGGTGTTGCTCAGGGTCGCGCCGATCAGCTTGGCGATGCCGCCGAGCCTGGCGAGGGTGGACTCCATGTCCTCCGGGTCCAGCTCGGTGCCGAGCGCGTCGCCCAGTTCGTCGAGGAAGGCCCGGGTGGTCTTGGTGACCCGCACCGGGAACCTGTGCCGGCCGACCCGGGCGACGGCCTCGGACAGCTCGGTGATGGCGTTGTCCCGGTGGATCATCGAGCCGTGCCCGGCGGTGCCGGCCACGGTCAGCTTCATCCAGTGCATGCCCTTCTCGGCCGTCTGGATCAGATAGAGCCGGCGCTGCTCGTTCACGGTGAAGGAGAAGCCGCCGACCTCGCTGATCGCCTCGGTGACGCCCTCGAACAGCTCGGGGTGGTGGTCGACCAGGTGGCGGGCGCCGTACGTGCCGCCGGCCTCCTCGTCGGCGAGGAAGGCGACCACGACGTCCCGCGGGGGCCGCCGCCCGCTCCGGAGCCGGTCGCGCACGACCGCGAGGGTCATGGCGTCCATGTCCTTCATGTCGACGGCGCCACGCCCCCACACGCACCCGTCGGCGACCTCACCGGAGAACGGGTGGTGGGTCCAGTCACCGGCATTGGCCGGTACGACGTCCAGGTGGCCGTGGATGAGCAGCGCGGGCCGGGACGGGTCCTCCCCCTCGATGCGGGCCACCGTCGAGGCGCGGCCGGGGTGCGACTCGAAGATCTTCGGCTCGAGCCCGACCTCGGCGAGCTTCTCGGCGACCCACTCGGCGGCCGCCCGCTCGCCCGGGCCGGAGTGGTCGCCGTAGTTGCTGGTGTCGAACCGGATCAGCTCGCGGCAGAGGTCCACGACCTCGTCCTCGCCGGTGACGCCCCTGGCCGTGTCCGTCTCGCTCACGTGCTTCCTCCCGCGCTGTCGCTGCTGGTGGTCCTCCTCATCCTCCCTCTCCCCCGCCCGCCGCCCAAGACCGGTCCCGGCCCGTCACACGCCGTTCACGCGCGACCGCCCCGCGGGGGCGGGGGGTGATCAGCCACCCTCGAAAGCCTGGTAATGTTTCCTTCGTCGCCGCGAGGGAAACCCCGCCGAAAGGGTCCCGCGCACGACAGACACCTTGTCCGGGTGGCGGAATGGCAGACGCGCTAGCTTGAGGTGCTAGTGCCCTTTATCGGGCGTGGGGGTTCAAGTCCCCCCTCGGACACCAGCAGGAGCCCCACTTCGGTGGGGCTCTTTTGCGTCACCGGGCGATCAGGGAGAGGGGCGAGGATGCGGGGTCGCAGGAAGCCGCCCGTCGCCCCTCTTCCCCAGCGGGACGGGATCGATGCCGTA